>JAKLLA010000036.1 GCA_023150375.1 Burkholderiaceae bacterium | reverse complement strand
AAATGGTGATGCCCGGTGACAACGTGTCGATCGAAGTCAAGCTGATTGCCCCGATCGCCATGGAAGAAGGTCTGCGCTTCGCCATTCGCGAGGGTGGCCGCACCGTCGGCGCCGGCGTCGTCGCCAAGATCATCGAGTAAGTCTTTTGCGTGGCCGCGGCGGGCCGAAGGCCTGCCGCCTCACCCATCCGACGGCCCGCGGGCCGTCACCGCTCTTTAAGGAACATCCATGCAAAAGCAGAAGATCCGCATCCGCCTGAAGGCCTTCGATTACAAGCTGATCGACCAGTCGGCCCTCGAGATCGTGGACACCGCCAAGCGCACCGGCGCCATCGTCAAGGGCCCGGTGCCCCTGCCGACCCGCATGCAGCGTTTCGACATCCTGCGCTCGCCGCACGTGAACAAGTCGAGCCGCGACCAGTTCGAGATCCGCACCCACCAGCGCCTGATGGACATCGTCGATCCGACCGACAAGACCGTCGACGCGCTGATGAAGCTGGATCTGCCGGCCGGCGTGGACGTGGAGATCAAGCTGCAGTGATTCTCCCGGTGACCGAGCCGATCGGTTGCCCCTGGAGTGCAGTACAAACAACCCCCGAGGGCAACCTCGGGGGTTTTTTCTTGCCGGCCGGACGCCCCCTCCACCGGAGGCCCACTGCTACAAAGATCCGGACCGCACAACTCCCGAGCCAAAAACAAAAAACCGCTGCACCTGACGATGCAGCGGTTTCGAATTTGGTTGCGGAGGCAGGATTTGAACCTGCGACCTTTGGGTTATGAGCCCAACGAGCTACCAGACTGCTCCACTCCGCGACTGAGAGAGATATTATAAGCGTCTTCTGTTCGCCGACGCAAGCACTTTCTTTCGAAAATATCTGCGCCGGCGCACCCGGACTCAGTCCTCGCTGGCCGACCCGGCGGCGGCCGCCGCAGCATCGACCTCGGCGTCCACCGCCGCCAGGGCATCCTGGGCTTCCTGCATGGCGATCAGGCGGCGCTCGTTGTCGTCCATCTCTTCCTTGGCCTTGCGCGCCTGGTGGTACGCCAGGCCCGTCCCGGCGGGAATCAGACGACCGACGATCACGTTCTCCTTCAGACCGCGCAGTTCGTCGCGCTTGCCCATGATGGCCGCCTCGGTCAGCACCCGCGTGGTCTCCTGGAAGGAGGCAGCGGAGATGAACGAGTCGGTCGACAGCGAGGCCTTGGTGATGCCCAGCAGCACGTCGGCATACGTAGCGGGGATCTTGTCCTCGCCACGCAGACGGTCGTTCGTATCGAACAGCTCGGAGCGCTCCACCTGCTCGCCCGCGATGTACGAGCTGTCGCCGGGGTTGACGATCTGGACACGGCGCAGCATCTGGCGAACGATCACCTCGATGTGCTTGTCGTTGATCTTCACGCCCTGCAGACGGTAGACGTCCTGCACCTCGTCGACGATGTAGCGCGCCAGCTCCTCGACCCCCAGCAGGCGCAGGATGTCCTGCGGATCGGCCGGACCGTCGACGATGTTCTCGCCCTTGTTGACCACCTGGCCTTCGTGCACCAGGATGTTCTTTTCCTTGGGCACCAGTTCTTCGTAGACCTTGCCGTCCGGGTCGGTGATCTGCAGGCGCACCTTGCCCTTGGTCTCCTTGCCGAACGAGACCGTGCCGGTCATCTCGGCCAGGATGCCCTTGTCCTTCGGTGAGCGGGCCTCGAACAGCTCGGCCACTCGGGGCAGACCGCCGGTGATGTCGCGCGTCTTCTGGCCTTCGACCGGGATGCGCGCCAGCACCTCACCGGGCATCACATCCTGGCCGTCGCGCACCTGGATCAGCGCCCCCACCGGGAAGCCGATGGTCACCGAGTGGTCGGTGCCGGGGATCTTCACCTCGTGGCCATTGGCATCGAGCAGCTTGACCTGCGGGCGCACCACCTTGGCAGCACCCCGACGCTTCGGGTCGATCACCACCAGGGTCGACAGGCCGGTCACCTCGTCGACCTGCTTGGCCACGGTCACGCCTTCCTCGACGTTCTCGAAGCGCATGCGGCCGGCGAACTCGGTGATGATCGGGCGGGTCAGCGGGTCCCAGTTGCCCAGCACCGTGCCGGCCTTGATGTGCTGGTCGGCCTTGATGTTCAGCGTGGCACCGTAAGGCACCTTGTGGCGCTCGCGCTCACGGCCGTGCTGGTCGGAGATGATGATCTCGCCGGAACGGGAGATCACCACCAGCTCGCCCTTCGCGTTGGTCACGTAGCGCATCGTGCTGTTGAAGCCGATGTAGCCCTCGGACTTGGCATCCACGCTGGAGGCCACGGCCGCACGCGACGCGGCGCCGCCGATGTGGAAGGTCCGCATCGTCAGCTGGGTGCCCGGCTCACCGATCGATTGCGCGGCGATCACGCCCACCGCCTCGCCGGTGTTCACCAAGCCGCCCCGGCCCAGATCGCGGCCGTAGCACTTGGCGCAGATGCCGTAGCGGGTGTCGCAGGTCAGCGGGGTGCGGACCTTGACCTCGTCCACGCCGGCGGCCTCCAGCACATCCATCGCCTCTTCGTCGAGCATCTGCCCCCCCCACACCAGGGTTTCCTGGGTCTCCGGGTGGATGACGTCGATCGCGGCCACGCGGCCGAGGATGCGGTCACGCAGCGACTCGATCACCTCGCCGCCCTCGACCAGCGCGCGCATGGCGATGCCGTTCTCGGTGCCGCAGTCCTCTTCGGTGACCACCAGGTCCTGGGTCACGTCGACCAGGCGGCGCGTCAGGTAACCCGAGTTCGCGGTCTTCAGCGCCGTGTCCGCCAGGCCCTTGCGGGCGCCGTGGGTGGAGATGAAGTACTGCAGAACGTTCAGGCCCTCGCGGAAGTTCGCGGTGATGGGCGTCTCGATGATCGAGCCGTCGGGCTTGGCCATCAGGCCGCGCATGCCGGCCAGCTGACGGATCTGGGCGGCGGAGCCCCGCGCGCCCGAGTCGGCCATCATGTAGATGGAGTTGAACGACTCCTGATCCACTTCCTTGCCGTTGCGGTCCAGCACCTTCTGCTTGGACAGCTGCTGCATCATGACCTTGCCGACCTCGTCGCCGGTCTTGCCCCAGATGTCCACCACCTTGTTGTAACGCTCGCCGGCGGTCACCAGGCCCGAGACATACTGCTGCTCGATCTCCTTGACCTCGTTCTCGGCGCGCTCGATCAGGGCGTGCTTCTCCTTGGGAACGAGCATGTCGTCGATGGCGATCGAGATGCCGGCCCGGGTGGCCAGACGGAAGCCGCTCTGCAGCAGCTTGTCGGCAAACACCACGGTGTCCTTCAGGCCGCACTTGCGGAAGGCCGTGTTGATCAGGCGCGAGATTTCCTTCTTCTTCAGCGCCTTGTTCATGTGGCTGAAGGGCAGGCCCCTGGGCAGGATCTCCGACAGCAGCGCCCGGCCGACGGTGGTCTCGACCAGCTTGGTCGACGGCACCCATTCACCACTCTCGCCACGGGCGTACTCGACCAGACGGACGCTGATCCGGGCCGTCAGCTCGACGACCCCGTTGTCCAGTGCGCGCTGCACCTCGGCCACGTCGGAGAAGACCATGCCTTCGCCGAGACCGTTGATCCGTTCACGGGTGGCGTAGTACAGGCCCAGCACCACGTCCTGCGACGGCACGATCGACGGCTCGCCCGAGGCCGGGAAAAGCACGTTGTTGGAGGCCAGCATCAGCGCGCGGGCTTCCATCTGCGCCTCGATGGACAGCGGCACGTGCACGGCCATCTGGTCGCCGTCGAAGTCGGCGTTGAACGCCGAGCAAACCAGCGGGTGCAGCTGGATGGCCTTGCCTTCGATCAGCACCGGCTCGAAGGCCTGGATGCCCAGGCGGTGCAGCGTCGGAGCGCGGTTCAGCAGGACGGGGTGCTCCTTGATCACCTCTTCCAGGATGTCCCACACCACCGGCGTGCCGGCTTCCACTTCCTTCTTCGCCTGCTTGATCGTGCTGGCGATGCCCATCGCCTCCAGCCGGCTGAAGATGAAGGGCTTGAACAGCTCCAGCGCCATCAGCTTGGGCAGGCCGCACTGGTGCAGCTTGAGGGTCGGGCCCACGGTGATGACCGAACGACCCGAGTAGTCGACCCGCTTGCCCAGCAGGTTCTGACGGAAGCGGCCGCTCTTGCCCTTGATCATGTCGGCCAGAGACTTCAGCGCACGCTTGTTCGCGCCGGTCATGGCCTTGCCGCGACGGCCGTTGTCAAGCAGCGAGTCGACGGCCTCCTGCAGCATGCGCTTCTCGTTGCGCACGATGATCTCGGGAGCCTTCAGCTCCAGCAGCCGCGCCAGGCGGTTGTTGCGGTTGATGACGCGGCGGTACAGGTCGTTCAGGTCGGACGTCGCGAAGCGGCCGCCGTCCAGCGGCACCAGCGGGCGCAGGTCCGGCGGCAGCACCGGCAGCACGTCCATGACCATCCAGCTGGGCTTGATGCCGGACTTCTTGAAGGCCTCCAGCACCTTCAGGCGCTTGGAGTTCTTCTTGATCTTCAGCTCCGAGCCGGTCATGTCGTTGCGCAGACGCTCGATCTCCGCCTCGATGTCCATGTCCTCGAGGAGCTGCTTGATGCCTTCGGCACCCATCAGCGCGACGAACTCGTCGCCGTACTCCTGGCGCTTCGCGTCGTGGTCGTCCTCGGACATGATGCTGTACTTCTTCAGCGGGGTCATGCCGGGGTCGACGACCACGTAGGCTTCGAAGTACAGCACGCGCTCGATGTCGCGCAGCGTCATGTCGAGCACCAGGCCCAGGCGCGACGGCAGCGACTTCAGGAACCAGATGTGCGCGCAGGGTGCAGCCAGCTCGATGTGGCCCATGCGGTCACGGCGGACCTTCGTCTGGGTCACTTCGACGCCGCACTTCTCGCAGATCACGCCGCGGTGCTTCAGGCGCTTGTACTTGCCGCACAGGCACTCGTAGTCCTTGATCGGGCCGAAGATCTTGGCGCAGAACAGGCCGTCACGCTCGGGCTTGAACGTCCGGTAGTTGATCGTCTCGGGCTTCTTCACCTCGCCGAACGACCAGCTGCGGATCTTCTCCGGGGAAGCCAGGCCGATCTTGATGGCATCGAAATGCTCATCCGGGGTGAACTGCTTGAAAAGGTCGAGTAGTCCCTTCATGCCTTTTCTCCTTGCTTAGTTGCGCTCGAGCTCGATGTCGATCCCGAGGGAGCGGATTTCCTTGACCAGCACGTTGAACGACTCGGGCATGCCCGCGTCGATCGAATGCTCGCCCTTGACGATGTTCTCGTAGACCTTGGTGCGGCCGTTCACGTCGTCGGACTTCACGGTCAGCATCTCCTGCAGCACGTAGGCCGCGCCGTAGGCTTCCAGGGCCCAGACTTCCATTTCACCGAAGCGCTGGCCGCCGAACTGGGCCTTGCCGCCCAGCGGCTGCTGCGTGACCAGGCTGTACGGGCCGGTGGAGCGGGCGTGCATCTTGTCGTCCACCAGGTGGTGCAGCTTCAGCACGTGCATGTAACCCACGGTGGTCGGGCGCTCGAAGCGCTCGCCGGTGCGGCCGTCGTACAGGTAGGCCTGCGTGCGGGTCGGGGTCAGGCCCTTGCGCGCGGCGATGTCGTCCGGGTAGGCCAGCTTCAGCATGCCGCGGATTTCCTCCTCCTTCGCGCCGTCGAACACCGGGGTCGCGAAGGGCACGCCCTTGGACAGCTCGCGGGCCATCGCCACGATCTCGTCGTCGGACAGCGCCTCCAGGTTCTCGGGCTTGCCGCCCGACTGGTTGTAGAGCTGATCGAAGAAGGCGCGCAGCTCGGCCGCCCGAGCCTCCTGCTGCAGCATGTCGCCGATGCGCTGGCCCAGGCCCTTGCCGGCCCAGCCCAGGTGCACTTCCAGCACCTGGCCGACGTTCATCCGCGAAGGCACGCCCAGCGGATTCAGCACGATGTCGGCCGGGGTGCCGTCGGCCATGTAGGGCATGTCCTCGATCGGCACGATCTTGGACACCACGCCCTTGTTGCCGTGGCGACCGGCCATCTTGTCGCCGGGCTGCAGGCGGCGCTTGACGGCCAGGTACACCTTGACCATCTTCAGCACGCCGGCGGGCAGCTCGTCGCCCTGCGTGAGCTTCTTGCGCTTCTCCTCGAAGGCCAGGTCGAAGCTGTGGCGGGTCTGCTCGAGCGAGTTCTTGATCGACTCGAGCTGGTTGGCCACGTCGTCCTCGGCCGGGCGGATGTCGAACCAGTGGTACTTCTCGACATCGGCCAGGTAGGCCTTGTCGATCACGGTGCCCTTGGCGAGCTTGCGCGGGCCGCCGTTGGCCACCTTGCCGGTCAGCAGCTTCTCGATCCGGTCGAAGGCATCGGCCTCGACGATGCGCAGCTGGTCGTTCAGGTCCAGGCGGAAGCGCTTGAGCTCGTCGTCGATGATCTGCTGGGCACGCTTGTCGCGCTGGATGCCTTCACGGGTGAAGACCTGCACGTCGATCACGGTGCCGCTGGTGCCCTGGTCGACCCGCAGCGAGGTGTCCTTCACGTCGGAGGCCTTCTCGCCGAAGATCGCGCGCAGCAGCTTCTCCTCCGGCGTCAGCGTGGTTTCGCCCTTGGGCGTGACCTTGCCCACCAGCACGTCGCCGGGGCCCACTTCGGCACCGATGTAGACGATGCCCGACTCGTCCAGGCGGGCCAGCTGCTGCTCGCTCAGGTTCGGGATGTCGCGGGTGATGTCCTCGGGGCCCAGCTTGGTGTCACGCGCCATCACCACCAGTTCCTCGATGTGGATCGAGGTGTAGCGGTCTTCGGCCACGACGCGCTCCGAGATCAGGATCGAGTCCTCGAAGTTGTAGCCGTTCCAGGGCATGAAGGCCACCAGCATGTTCTGGCCCAGCGCCAGTTCGCCCAGATCGGTCGAGGCGCCGTCGGCGATCACGTCGCCGGCGCCGACCTGGTGGCCGCGGCTGACGATGGGACGCTGATGGATGTTGGTGTTCTGGTTGGAACGGTGGTACTTGATGAGGTTGTAGATGTCCACGCCGACCTCGCCGGCCACCGTCTCCGCGTCGTTGACGCGGATCACGATGCGGTTCGTGTCGACATAGTCCACCACGCCCCCCCGGCGGGCCGTCACCACGGTGCCCGAGTCGACCGCGGCGACGCGCTCGACACCGGTGCCGACGAAGGCCTTCTCGGGGCGCAGCGTCGGCACGGCCTGACGCTGCATGTTGGCGCCCATCAGCGCGCGGTTGGCGTCGTCGTGCTCCAGGAAGGGCACCAGCGAGGCCGCCACCGACACGATCTGCGTCGGCGCCACGTCCATGTACTGGATGCGCTCGGGCGAGGTCAGCACCGAGTCGCCCTTCTCACGCGCCGACACCAGCTCGTCGATCAGGCGGTTGTCCGCGTCGAGCTTGGCGTTGGCCTGGGCGATGACGTACTTGCCCTCCTCGATGGCCGACAGGTAGTCGATCTGCGCCGTGGCCACGCCGTCCTTGACGCGGCGGTACGGCGTCTCCAGGAAGCCGTACTCGTTCAGGCGCGCATACAGGGCCAGCGAGTTGATCAGACCGATGTTCGGGCCTTCCGGCGTCTCGATCGGGCAGACGCGGCCGTAGTGGGTCGGGTGCACGTCGCGCACCTCGAAGCCGGCACGCTCGCGGGTCAGACCGCCCGGGCCCAGGGCGGAGACGCGCCGCTTGTGCGTGATCTCCGACAGCGGGTTGGTCTGGTCCATGAACTGCGACAGCTGCGACGCGCCGAAGAACTCCTTCAGGGCCGCGGAAATCGGCTTGGAGTTGATCAGGTCGTGCGGCATCAGGGCCTCGGTCTCGGCCTGGCCCAGACGCTCCTTCACGGCCTTCTCGATGCGCGCCAGGCCCGAGCGATACTGGTTCTCGGCCAGTTCGCCCACGCAGCGCACGCGGCGGTTGCCCAGGTGGTCGATGTCGTCGACTTCGCCGTTGCCGTTGCGCAGGCTGACGAGGATCTTGACCACATCGAGGATGTCCTCGTTGGTCAGCGTCATCGGGCCGTCGGCCGAGTCGCGGCCCACCCGGGCGTTGAACTTCATGCGACCCACGCGCGAGAGGTCGTAGGTGTCGGCGCTGTAGAACAGGCGGTGGAACAGGGCCTCGACCGCGTCCTCGGTGGGCGGCTCGCCGGGGCGCATCATGCGGTAGATCGCCACCCGCGCGGCCAGCTGGTCGGCGGTCTCGTCGCTGGACAGGGTCTGGCTGATGTAGGCGCCCTGGTTCAGCTCGTTGGTGTACAGGCAGGGCAGATCCTTGATGCCGGCTGCACGCAGCTTCTTGAGCAGCGACTCGGTCAGCTCGTCGTTGGCCTTGGCGACGATCTCACCGGTGTCGGCATCCACCATGTTGCGCGCCACGATGCGCCCGACCAGGAAGTCCTCCGGCACGCTGATGAACTGCGTGCCCGTGCTCTCGAGCTGACGGATGTGCTTGGCGGTGATGCGCTTGTCCTTCTCGACCAGGACGTTGCCGTTCTTGTCGGTGATGTCGAAGCGTGCGATCTCGCCCTTCAGGCGCTCCGTCACCAGCTCCATCTGCGCGCCCGTGTCCATCAGGCGGAAGTGGTCGTTGACGAAGAAATGCGCCAGGATCTGCTCGGGGTTCAGGCCGATGGCCTTGAGCAGGATCGTCACCGGCATCTTGCGGCGACGGTCGACGCGGAAGAACAGGATGTCCTTCGGGTCGAACTCGAAGTCCAGCCAGGAGCCGCGGTAGGGAATGATGCGCGCCGAGAACAGCAGCTTGCCCGAGCTGTGCGTCTTGCCCTTGTCGTGCTCGAAGAACACGCCGGGCGAACGGTGCAGCTGGGAGACGATGACGCGCTCGGTGCCGTTGACGATGAAGGAGCCGTAGTCGGTCATCAGGGGCACCTCGCCCATGTAGACCTCCTGCTCCTTGACCTCCTTGACCACCTTGGACTGCGAGGTCGAGGCCTCACGGTCGTAGATGATCATCTGCAGGCGCGCCCGCACGGCCGCCGCGAAGGTCAGCCCGCGCTGCTGGCACTCGCGCACGTCGAAGGGCGGCTTGGCGATGTTGAATTCGAGGAACTTCATCTCGACCATGCCGTTGTGCGACACGATCGGGAAGGCGGAGAGGAAGGCTGCCTGCAGGCCCTCGGGCTTGCGCTTGGCGGGTGGAACGTCCTTCTGAAGGAAAGCGACGTAGCTGTCCTTCTGCATCGTCAGAAGATAAGGAACGTTCAGCACACTCGCACGTTTGCCGAAGCTCTTGCGGATCCGCTTGCGCTCGGTGTAGCTGTAGGGGGTTGCTTGCGCCATTGATCACTCCGTGCCGCGCACCGCCCGTCGGGCCAGGACAGGCGGCATCTCGGGCCGAAAAGTCGGGACGACTGGCACCAGGCGTTGCGCCTGAAGCTTGGTGGCTGGCCACTACCAGCCGCTGGCGGACAACCCCGGCATTGCACCGGAGTCCGACCAAACCCGTTCTCCGCAGTCGGTTCAGAGAACACTTGAAAAGGTCATCGAGGTTAACCCGAAGGCCTTTTCAGCTGCTCACCCGGGCCCTTGCCCGAAGGCACACCCTGAAGCGCAAAAGGCTGGCGCCCGGATCGGGTCGCCAGCCTCGCGAGAACGCGCTGCTTACTTGAGCTCGGCCTTCGCGCCGGCTTCCACCAGCTTCTTGACCGCCGCTTCGGCGTCGGCCTTGGCGATGGCTTCCTTGACGTTCTTCGGCGCGCCGTCGACCAGATCCTTGGCTTCCTTCAGACCCAGGCCAGTCAGTTCGCGCACGGCCTTGATGACGGAGACCTTGTTGGCGCCGGCTTCGAGCAGCACGACGTTGAACTCGGTCTTCTCTTCGGCGGCCGGAGCGGCCGCGCCACCCGCACCACCCGCGGCCGGAGCGGCCATGGAGGCGGCGGACACGCCGAACTTCTCCTCGATCGCCTTGACCAGGTCGTTCAGCTCCATCACGGACATGCTGTCCAGGGCGGTCAGGAAGGCGTCTTTGTCGAATGCCATTTGGATTACCTCGAAATCAGTGATTCAGTGAATGAAAACTCAGGCAGCAGCGGCTTCGGCGGGTGCTTCCGCACCGCCACCACGCTTCTCGGCCAGGGCAGCCACCACAGCGGCCATGCGCTGGACCGGCGACTTGAGCAGGCCGGCGATCTGGGACAGCAGCACTTCCTTGCTGGGCACGGAGGCCAGGGCCTTCACGCCGTCGGCGTTCAGGGCCTTGCCCGCGTAGGCGCCACCCTTGATGACCAGCTTGTCGTGGGTCTTCGCGAAGTCCGCGAAAACCTTTGCCGCGGCCACGGCATCTTCGGAAAAGCCGTAGATCAGCGGGCCGACCATGCTCTCCGACGCGACCTCGAACGGGCTGCCGGCGACGGCGCGGCGAGCCAGGGTGTTCTTCACGACGTGAAGGTACACACCCTTGGCACGCGCATCGACGCGCAGCTTGTTCAGGGCTTCGACGGTGAGGCCACGGTACTCGGCCATCGCCAGGGTCTGGGACTTGGCCACCTGGGCGGCCACTTCCGAGACGACGGCTGCCTTCTCGTTGCGGTTGAGACTCAAGGTCTACTCCTCACTTTGATCGCATGCCCACGGCCCGAAGGCAGCGGGCATGCACCCGGGTTGCAGCGACCGAGCCGATTCCGAACGAGGCTTCATGCACTGAAACTTCCTTCTTCTCGGCGGGACGCCATCTGCGCTGGCGGACCCGAAGGTCGGCATTAAGGTCGGCCACCCAGGGCGGCACGACCACCAGCGGTCTTGGATGACCTGACCCGTTGCCGGGCCAGCCCACCAATTTCACGGACACGGTGCCAGACTCGCACCGCGCCCGAATCTCGCATCAGGCCTGCGCAGCCATGCCGGCGGTGATGCTCGGCACTTCGACGCGCACACCCACACCCATGGTCGAGGACACGGCCACCTTGCGCAGGTAGACGCCCTTGCTCGACGCCGGCTTGGCCTTGTTCAGGGCCTCCAGCAGCGCCTGCAGGTTGCCCTTGAGCTTCTCGTCGTCGAAGGAGCGACGACCGATCGTGCCGTGGATGATGCCGTTCTTGTCGACACGGAACTGCACCTGGCCCGCCTTGGCGTTGCGCACCGCGGTGGCGACGTCCGGCGTCACGGTGCCGACCTTCGGGTTCGGCATCAGGCCGCGCGGGCCCAGGATCTGACCGAGCTGACCGACCACGCGCATCGCGTCCGGCGAGGCGATGACCACGTCGAAGTTGATGTTGCCGGCCTTCACTTCTGCGGCCAGGTCGTCCATGCCGACCACGTCGGCACCGGCGGCCTTGGCTTCCTCGGCCTTGGCGCCTTGCGTGAACACCGCCACGCGCTTGGTCTTGCCGGTGCCGTTGGGCATCACGACGGCGCCGCGCACGACCTGGTCGGACTTCTTGGCGTCCACGCCCAGCTGGACGGCCACATCGATGGACTCGTCGAACTTGGCGCCCGCGCACTCCTTGACCAGGGCCAGGGCCTGATCGATCGAATACAGCTTCAGGCTGTCGACCTTGCCCTGCAGGGCCTTCTGACGCTTGGTGATCTTGGCCATGGTGTCAGACCCCTTCCACGTTGATGCCCATCGAACGGGCCGAGCCGGCAATGGTCCGGACCGCCGCGTCCAGGTTGGCAGCCGTCAGGTCCTTGACCTTGATCTTCGCGATCTCTTCCAGCTGCGCACGGGTCAGCTTGGCGACCTTCTCGACGTGCGGACGCGCCGAACCGCGCTCGATCTTCGCGGCCTTCTTCAGCAGCACGGTCGCCGGGGGCGACTTGATGATGAAGGTGAAGGACTTGTCCGCATAGGCGGTGATCACCACGGGCAGCTTCATGCCGGGCTCGAAACCCTGCTGCGTCTGCGCGTTGAACGCCTTGCAGAACTCCATGATGTTCAGGCCGCGCTGACCCAGCGCGGGACCGATCGGGGGCGAAGGATTGGCCTTGCCCGCCGGCACTTGCAGCTTGATGAAGCCGACGATCTTCTTTGCCATGAAAGGCTCCTTGTCGAGTTCGAACGCCCCAGGGGGATTCCCCGAAGCTCCTCGTCGTTCGACCCGTTGAAATCCGCAGGCGCCGGGTCAGCTCGCCTGCGACAGAAACCGGACCATTGCCGAGGTTCCGCGAGCCCCAACCGGGGTCCCCGCCGAACCTTCGACCGTCAGACCTTCTCGACCTGGTGGAAGTCGAGCTCCACCGGGGTCGCCCGGCCGAAGATGGTGACGGACACGCGCAACTTGTTCTTGTCGTAGTTGACTTCCTCGATCGCGCCGTTGAAGTCGGTGAAGGGGCCTTCCTTGACGCGCACCACCTCGCCCACTTCCCACTCGACCTTGGGACGCGGCTTCTCGGTGCCTTCCTGCATCTGGTTGACGATCTTCATGACCTCGTCTTCCGAGATGGGCACCGGACGGTTCTTGGCACCACCGACGAAGCCGGTGACCTTGCTGGTGTTCTTCACCAGATGCCAGGACTCGTCGTCCATCAGCATCTCGACGAGCACATAACCCGGGAAGAAGCGCCGTTCGGTCACGGCCTTCTTGCCGTTCTTCATCTCGACGACTTCTTCCGTCGGCACCAGGATGCGGCCGAACTTGGCCTGCATGCCGGCACGCTCGACGCGCTCGCGCAGATTGCGCTCGACCGCCTTCTCCATGCCGGAATAGGCATGCACCACGTACCAGCGCAGCGACGGGGCCGGCGGATTGCTCACAACATCGGTCATCTATGTTCCTGCGGGGGAGTCAGCGCTTCCAGCCGAGCACGAGGTCGTAGAGCACCCACTCCAGGGTCTTGTCGGTCAGCCAGAGGAACAGCGCCATGACGAAGACGAACGCGAACACGTAGCCGGTCATCTGCACCGACTCCTTGCGGGTCGGCCACACGACCTTCTTCAACTCGCGCACGGAGTCACGACCGTAGGCCACCAGGGCCCGCCCGTGCTCGGACACGAAGAATGCCCCCAGAGCCGCGGCGATCAGCACCAGCAGGACACCCCACTGGACATAGGGCCCCTGCTTGGCCAGCAGGTAATAGGCCACCAGCCCAGCCAGCAGCAACACGACCGCGGCCGCCAGCTTGGCCCGGTCGGCACCCGTGACGACGGTTTCGACTTGTTGGGGAGCGCTCATCCGAATCACTCGATGCACGGCTCAGGCCGTACGCTGGGAAAGCTGCCGCAAGCCGACCGTTCGGACGCAACAGCAGCAAAGCCCGCGTGAGCCTGTCGGCATCTCGCGGGCTATGGGTCGATCCTTTACGGATCACAAGTCCGTCACACGCGCTTCGGACTTGGCAGGGGCAGAGGGAATCGAACCCCCAACCTTCGGTTTTGGAGACCGACGCTCTGCCAATTGAGCTATACCCCTGCGGCCTCGCAAATCGATTACTCGATGATCTTGGCGACGACGCCGGCGCCGACGGTGCGGCCACCCTCGCGAATGGCGAAGCGCAGACCTTCTTCCATGGCGATCGGGGCAATCAGCTTGACTTCGATCGACACGTTGTCACCGGGCATCACCATTT
>JAKLLA010000019.1 GCA_023150375.1 Burkholderiaceae bacterium | reverse complement strand
ATGCACGACATCGTCACCCATATCCAGCGCGTCACCGACATCATGGGCGAGATCAGCAGCGCCAGCGAGGAGCAGCGCAGCGGTGTCGAGCAGGTCGGCGAGGCCGTCAGCCAGATGGACCAGGCCACCCAGCAGAACGCTGCGCTGGTCGAGCAGAGCGCCGCCGCCGCCGAAAGCCTGCGCCGCCAGGCCGACCAGCTGGTGCAGGCGGTGGCCGTGTTCCGCCTGCAGCACGAAGCGCCGCGCGCGGCCTCCCCCCTGCCGGTGAGGCCCTCCCTGGCCGCGCCGCAGCCCGCGGCCGTGCCGGCCCGCGTGGCCCCGGCGGCGGTTCAGGCCGCGCCGGCGCCGGTCCAGACCGCACCGGCCGCCCCGGTGGCAGCGCCTGTGGCCAAGCCTGCTGCGGCGGCCGTGCCCAGCGACGAGTGGGAGACGTTCTGAGCGGGCGCCCCGAGGACGGGGCGACCTGAGCCTCCCGGCTCGGCATTGCCGAGCGGAGGGGATGTCCGTCCACGAGCGGCTCGACGGGTCGCCCGGCCCCATCGATTCGCCTCAGAACGGCGCCGGATCCTCCAGGACCAGCGTCTCCCCACTGTCCGGGTGCGGCAGTTCCAGCCGCTCGGCGTGCAGCAGCAGCCGTGCCGCGCCGGGGGCTTGCGGGTCGGCGGCGTAGAGCTCGTCGCCCAGGATGGGGTGCCCGATGGCCTGCAGGTGCACGCGCAGCTGGTGCGAGCGGCCGGTGACCGGCTGCAGCGCGAGCCGGGTGAAGCGGCCCTGCGGGTCGCGCGCCAGCACCTGCCAGTGGGTCAGGGCCGGCCTGCCGTTCCGGAGGTCGACGATCTGGCGCGGCCGGCGCGGCCAGTCGCAGATCAGCGGCAGGTCGATGCGGCCGGATTCGTCGGCGACCCGGCCCTGCACCACCGCGATGTAGCGCTTGTGCACCCGCCGCTGCTCGAAGGCCCGGCTGAGCGCGCGCTGGGCGGCGAGGTGGCGGGCGAAGACCAGCAGGCCGGAGGTCCCCATGTCGAGCCGGTGCACCAGCAGCGCCTCCGGGTGCACCTGCTGCAGGCGCGTCAGCAGGCAGTCGGCCTTGTCCGGGCCGCGGCCCGGCACCGACAGCAGCCCGGCCGGCTTGCTCAGCGCGATCAGGTCGGCATCGCGGTACAGCGCTTCGGACAGGCCGGTGCGTGGCGGTGCCGCGGGCGGCAGGGGCGACAGGGGCGTGCCGGCCCAGGTCGGGGGCGGGGCGGTCGGGCGGTTCATCGGGTGAGCGATTGTCACCGCGGTGCTCCAGGATCGGCACGGGGGTGACAATCCGCGGCTGTTCCAACCGTTCGCTGCTGCATGACTGCCGAGACCCTGCTGTCCCAGGACCTCTGGTCCGCCCTGACCCATCCCCGCGTGCTGCTCGAGCTGGGCCTGCTGCTGCTGCTGCTGGGTCTGGCCGCCGGCGTGGTGCGCCTGCTGCGCGGCCCGGCCCAGGCGCCACAGGCCACGGCCGAGGACAGCCAGGGGCAGCCAGGCGCCCAGCCGTCGATCTGGTTCGGCCATCATCTGATCGACGGGGTGCTTTTTCCCGTGCTCGCCCTGGCGCTGGCCTACCTGGCCAAGCGGCTGCTCGGACAGGCGGGCTGGGGGCCGACCGTGTTCGGCATCGCGGTGCCGGTGCTGATCTCGCTGGCGCTGATCCGCCTGAGCGTGCGGGTGCTGAGTGCAGCCTTTCCAGCCTCGCGCATGATGCGCCTGGTCGAGCGCAGCATCTCCTGGCTGGCCTGGGGCGCCACCGTACTCTGGCTGACCGGGCTGCTGCCGGTGCTGCTGGAGTGGCTCGAAGAGGTGCAGTGGAAGATCGGCGGCAGCACGCTGAGCCTGCGCACCCTGCTGGAAGGGGCGCTGTCGGCCGGCTTCGTGCTGATGATCGCGCTGTGGGTGTCGGCGGCGCTGGAGGCGCGCCTTTTGCACGGTGCCAGCGGCGAGCAGCTGTCGCTGCGCAAGGCGGCGGCCAACGTGCTGCGCGCCGGGCTGCTCTTCATCGGCCTGCTGCTGGCGCTGTCGGCCGTGGGCATCGATCTGACGGCGCTGTCGGTGCTCGGCGGCGCGCTGGGCGTGGGCATCGGCTTCGGCCTGCAGAAGCTGGCGGCCAACTATGTCAGCGGCTTCGTGATCCTGGCCGAGCGCTCGGTGCGCATCGGCGACATGGTGCGCGTCGGCGAGTTCGAGGGCCGCATCAGCGACATCACCACCCGCTACACCGTGATCCGCGCGGCCAGCGGCCGGGAAGCCATCGTGCCCAACGAGACGCTGATCACCGGCGTGGTCGAGAACCTCACCCTGGCCGACCGCAAGCTGCTGCTGCAGACCCAGGTCAGCGTGGCCTACGGCACCGACGTGCAGGCGCTGCGCGCACGCATCAACGAAGCGGTCGCTGGGGTCGAGCGGGTGCTGTCGGACCCGGCGCCGGCCACGCATCTGCAGGGATTCGGCGCCGACGGACTCGACCTGATCGTCTACTTCTGGATCGGTGACCCGGAGAACGGCCTCGCCAACGTGCGCTCGGCGGTCAACCTGGCGGTGCTCGACCTCTTCGCTCGGGAGGGCATCGAGATTCCCTATCCGCAGCGGGTGCTGCACCAGTTGCCCGCGAAGAACTGACGGGCGTGTGCGGCCTCGCCTGTGGCCCGGCCGGGCGTTCAGCCCGGGTCGCGGGGGCGCGCACCGGCGGCCAGCGCGCAGGCCCTGCAGATGCACGCCGTGCCGCGGGCCGACTCGGGCAGCCGCGCGAACAGCGCAGGCGGCAGGGTCAGCTCGGTGCACCAGCAGGCGCCGTCGAAGCGGCCCGAGGCCGACGGCACGCAGGCATTGGGCTGCCCGCACAGCGGGCACTGCGGCGCGTCCAGCGGCCGCAGGTCGCTGGACGGCCCGGTGGGAAGCTTCGCCTCGGGCATGGCCGCGCCGCCGCTGTGGGACCGGTCAGGCAGTGGCGACCGGGATCTTGCCGATCTTGGCCTGCCAGGTCTTCGGCCCTTCGATGTGGGCGCTGGTGCCGCCGGCGTCCACCGCCACGGTCACCGGCATGTCGACCACGTCGAACTCGTAGATGGCTTCCATGCCCAGGTCGGCGAAGCCCACCACCTTGGCCGCCTTGATCGCCTTGGACACCAGGTAGGCCGAACCGCCGACGGCCATCAGGTAGGCGCTCTTGTGGTTCTTGATCGCCTCGATCGCGACCGGGCCGCGCTCGGCCTTGCCCACCATCGCGATCAGGCCGGTCCGGGCCAGCATCATCTCGGTGAACTTGTCCATGCGGGTGGCGGTGGTGGGGCCGGCCGGGCCGACCACCTCGTCGCGCACCGGGTCGACCGGGCCGACGTAGTAGATCACGCGGTTGGTGAAGTCCACCGGCAGCGGCTCGCCCTTGGCCAGCATGTCCTGGATGCGCTTGTGCGCGGCGTCGCGGCCGGTCAGCATCTTGCCGTTGAGCAGCAGGGTCTGGCCCGGGGTCCAGCTGGCCACCTCGGCCGGGGTCAGCGTGTTCAGGTCCACGCGCTTGGACTTGTTGTAGTCCGGCGCCCAGTTGACGTTGGGCCACAGGTCCAGGCTGGGCGGGTCGAGGTAGACCGGGCCGGAGCCGTCCATCACGAAGTGAGCGTGGCGGGTGGCCGCGCAGTTCGGGATCATGGCGATGGGCTTGGAGGCCGCGTGCGTCGGGTAGGTCTTGATCTTGACGTCCAGCACGGTGGTCAGGCCGCCCAGGCCCTGTGCGCCGATGCCCAGCGCGTTGACCTTCTCGTACAGCTCGATGCGCAGCTCCTCGAGCTTGTTCTGCGGGCCGCGCTGCAGCAGCTCGTACATGTCGATGTCGTCCATCAGCGCTTCCTTGGCCAGCAGCGCGGCCTTCTCCGCGGTGCCGCCCACGCCGATGCCCAGCATGCCCGGCGGGCACCAGCCGGCGCCCATGGTCGGAACCGTCTTGAGCACCCAGTCGACGATGTTGTCGCTCGGGTTGAGCATGTAGACCTTGGACTTGTTCTCCGAGCCGCCGCCCTTGGCGGCCACGGTCACGTCCAGCTTGTCGCCGGGGACGACCTCCATGAAGACCACGGCGGGGGTGTTGTCCTTGGTGTTCTTGCGCTCGAAGATCGGGTCGGCCAGCACCGAGGCGCGCAGCTTGTTGTCGGGGTGGTTGTAGCCCCGGCGCACGCCTTCGTCGATGGCGTCCTGGATCGAGCCGGTGAAGCCTTCCCACTTCACGTCCATGCCGATCTTCAGGAAGACGTTGACGATGCCGGTGTCCTGGCAGATCGGGCGGCGGCCTTCCGCGCACATGCGCGAGTTGGTCAGGATCTGGGCGATCGCGTCCTTCGCCGCCGGGCTCTCCTCGCGCTCGTAGGCGCGGGCCAGGTGGGCGATGTAGTCGGCCGGGTGGTAGTAGCTGATGTACTGCAGGGCGGCGGCGATGCTCTCGATCAGGTCGTCTTGGCGGATGGTGGTCATGGCGGTGGGAGGGTCGCGGCGGGGGATGGGGCGAAGCGCCAGTGTAGGCAGGACGGCTGCATGCGGCCTGACGCCGCCGAGGCCGCCCGGCGGCCGGGCGCTCGTCGGTTCAGTGGTCGGGCTTGTCCTGGTGGGCGTGCATCAGCCGGTCGGCCAGCGCGATGGCCAGGGCCGAGAACAGGAAGGCGATGTGGATCACCGTCTGCCACAGCAGCACCTTGTCGCTGTAGTTGTCGGCGTTGATGAAGGTCTTGAGCAGGTGGATCGAGCTGATGCCGATGATGGCGGTGGCCAGCTTGACCTTCAGCACCGAAGCGTTCACATGGCTGAGCCACTCGGGCTGGTCCGGGTGCCCTTCGAGCTTCAGGCGCGAGACGAAGGTCTCGTAGCCGCCGACGATGACCATGATCAGCAGGTTGCTGATCATCACCACGTCGATCAGCGCCAGCACCACCAGCATGATGATGGTCTCGTTCAGCGCGGTCACGGGCGCGTCGGCCTTGTAGCCGATGCTGGTCACCAGCTTGGCCAGCGCGGTCTGGCTGCCGAAGGCGGCCTCGATGAGGTGGACCAGCTCCACCCAGAAGTGGAAGACGTAGACCCCCTGGGCAAGGATCAGGCCGAGGTAGAGCGGCAGCTGCAGCCAGCGGCTGGCGAAGATCAGATTCGGCAGCGGGGCGAGCTTGGTCTGTGTGTGGTCGTGCATGGTGGGAGGCGAAGCGCCCGGGGCGCCATGGCGAGGGAAAACCCGGCGATTCTAGGTGCCAGGGCGTGACAGCATGCGGCCTTCGCCGGCCCGGACAGGCCCGAATGCTGCGTGGCGGCGCAGGCCTGGCTCTTGCAAAGTCAGGGGCTCGTAAGAGCCTGTCCCTAACGTGCAGGCCATCCACCGTGACCCCCCGAGGAGACACTCATGAGCCAAGCTGAAGGCGTCCAGGACGCCAAGGTCTACCTGCCCTCCGAAGCCACCGTTGCCGCGGCCGCCGTGTCCGGCATGGCCGCCTACGAGGCCCTGTGCGCGCAGGCCGAGGCCGACTACGAAGGCTACTGGGCCGGTCATGCCCGCGAGCTGCTGAGCTGGAAGACCCCGTTCACCAAGGTGCTGAACGAGGAGAACGCGCCCTTCTTCAAGTGGTTCGAGGACGGCACGCTCAACGCCTCCTACAACTGCCTGGACCGCAACGTCGAGCGCGGCCTGGGCGACAAGACCGCCATCATCTTCGAGGCCGACGGCGGCGAAGTCACCAAGGTCAGCTACAGCGAGCTGCTGGCCAAGACCTGCCAGGTCGCCAACGGCCTGAAGAGCCTGGGCATCGGCAAGGGCGATCGCGTCATCATCTACATCGCCATGTCGATCGACGGCGTGGCCGCGATGCAGGCCTGCGCCCGCATCGGCGCGACCCACTCGGTGGTGTTCGGCGGCTTCTCCGCCCAGTCGCTGCGTGACCGCATCGAGGACACCGGCGCCAAGGCCGTGATCACCGCCGACTGCCAGGTGCGCGGCGGCAAGCAGCTGCCGCTGAAGTCCATCGTCGACGAAGCGCTGGGCATGCCCGGCTGCGAGTCGGTGCAGAAGGTGCTGGTGGTCAACCGCGGCAACGCGGCGGTGACCATGAAGGAAGGCCGTGACGTCTGGATGGCCGATGTCGTGGCCGGTCAGCCCGACACCTGCGAGCCCGAGTGGGTCGAGGCCGAGCACCCGCTGTTCCTGCTCTACACCTCCGGCTCCACCGGCAAGCCCAAGGGCGTGCAGCACAGCACCGGTGGCTACCTGCTGCATGCGGCGCTGACCACCAAGCTGACCTTCGACCTGAAGGCCGACGACGTGTTCTGGTGCACCGCCGACATCGGCTGGGTCACCGGCCACACCTACATCACCTATGGCCCGCTCGCGCTGGGCGGCACCGAGATCGTCTTCGAAGGCGTGCCCACCTACCCGGATGCCGGTCGCTTCTGGAAGATGATCCAGGACCACAAAGTCAGCATCTTCTACACCGCGCCGACGGCGATCCGCTCGCTGATCAAGGCCGCCGAGGCCAACGCCGCGGTGCACCCGAAGAGCTACGACCTGTCGAGCCTGCGCATCCTGGGTTCGGTGGGCGAGCCCATCAACCCGGCCGCCTGGGAGTGGTACCACGCCAACGTCGGCGGCGGCCGCTGCCCGATCGTCGACACCTTCTGGCAGACCGAGACCGGCGGCCACATGATCACCCCGCTGCCGGGCGCCACGCCGCTGGTGCCGGGCTCCTGCACGCTGCCCTTCCCGGGCATCCAGGCTGCGGTGGTCGACGAGACCGGCAAGGAAGTGCCCTGGGGCCAGGGCGGCATCCTGGTGGTCAAGCGCCCCTGGCCGTCGATGATCCGCACCATCTGGGGTGACCCGGAGCGCTTCAAGAAGAGCTACTACCCCGAGGACTTCAAGGGCAAGCTCTACCTGGCCGGCGACGGCGCGATCCGCGACGCCAAGAACGGCTACTTCACCATCACCGGCCGCATCGACGACGTGCTGAACGTCTCCGGTCACCGCATGGGCACGATGGAGATCGAGTCGGCGCTGGTCAGCTGCACCGAGCTGGTGGCCGAGGCCGCCGTGGTCGGCCGTCCCGACGAGACCACCGGCGAGGCGATCTGCGCCTTCGTCGTGCTCAAGCGCCCGCTGCCGCACGGCGACGAGGCCAAGGCGATCGCCAAGCAGCTGCGCGACCATGTCGGCAAGGAGATCGGTCCGATCGCCAAGCCCAAGGACATCCGCTTCGGCGAGAACCTGCCCAAGACCCGCTCGGGCAAGATCATGCGCCGCCTGCTGCGCTCGCTGGCCAAGGGCGAGTCGATCACCCAGGACACCTCGACGCTGGAGAACCCGGCCATCCTGGGTCAGCTCGGCCAGACCTACTGATCGATCGCGCACCTGGCGGCCCCGGTGGCCGCCGGATCGACTTCGGACGCCCCCTCGAGGGGCGTTTTGCATGGCGGCGCCACGCCGTGTCGTGCCGCGGTTCGGTCCCGCCTCCCGATCCGGTGCCGAGGGCATCTGCAGGCCCGCAAACGACGACGCCCCGCAGGGCGGGGCGTCGGCAGGGAAGGGTTCTCGGGCCGCCTCAGGCGACCGGCTTCCTCACTTCAGGGCCAGCACCCAGGCGGCCAGCTGCTTGGCTTCGGCTTCGGTGACGTTGTTGGCCGGCATCGGGATCTGGCCCCAGGTGCCCACGCCACCCTTCTGGATCTTGGCAGCCAGCATGTCGGCAGCCTTCTTGTCGCCCTTGTACTTGGCGGCGACATCCTTGTAGGCCGGGCCGACCAGCTTCTTGTCGACGGCGTGGCAGGCCATGCAGTTCTTCTTGGTGGCGAGGTCCAGACCGGCATCGGCAAAGGCGGGGCCGGCGACGACGGCGGCGGCGATCAGGGCGAACAGGGGCTTCATGGTTTCCTTTCGGGGAAGGTCGGCAGGGAACGTGGGGGACACGTGCACAGATTGTAATGAGCCGGTCGTGCGCGAACTTGACGCCGTTCTGACTCCATTCCTCAACGTGCCGGTATGCTCGCCGGTTGTCATCAGCTTTCGTGCAGGAGGTCCCATGGGTCTGGTGGTACTGGGCGTGGTCCTGCTGGTGCTGCGCTGGCTCGAGGTGGCGCCGATGTCCGGCTGGTCGACCTGGGTGATGTTCGTGCCCTTCGTGCTGGCACTGTTCTGGTGGGCCTGGTCGGATGCCACCGGGCGCACGCGACGACGCCAGGAAGACGCCTTCGCGCAGCGGCGCCAGGCCCGGCGCGAGCGGGCCATCATCGCGATGGGGGGCACCCGCAAGGGGCGCTGAGCGCGATGGTCCGGCGGCCACGGCCGGCTGTGCAGCCGGCTGGCTATGATCGCGCCCCATGCTCGTCCATCCGCAGTTCGACCCGGTCGCCGTCGACCTGGGCTTCTTCCAGATCCATTGGTACGGCCTGACCTATCTGGCCGCTTTCGGCGCCTTCTACTGGCTGGCGACGCGGCGTATTCGCCAGCCGGCCTACCAGGATCGGGGCTGGACGGCACGTGAGGTCGAGGACCTGCTGTTCTGGGGTGTGCTCGGCGTGATCCTCGGCGGCCGGCTCGGCTATGTGCTGTTCTACAAGCCGTCCCACTACCTGGCGAATCCGCTGCAGATCTTCGCGGTGTGGGAGGGCGGCATGTCCTTCCACGGCGGGCTGCTGGGCGTGATCGCGGCGCTGCTGCTGTTCGCGCGGGTGCGCGGTCGTCGGGCCTTCGAGGTCACCGACCTGGTCGCGCCCTGCGTGCCCATCGGACTGGCCTTCGGCCGGCTCGGCAATTTCGTCAACGGGGAGCTCTGGGGGCGGGCCGCGGATGCCGCGCTGCCCTGGGCGATGGTCTTTCCGCAGTCGGGCAGCGCGCTGCCGCGGCATCCCTCTCAGCTCTACCAGTTCGCTCTGGAGGGGCTGACCCTCTTCCTGCTGTTGTGGGGGTATGCCGGCAGCCGGGGCGCGCACCGGTCCGAAGGGGGCGCAGTCGTCTGGGGGCGGGTGTCGGGGGCCTTCCTCGTGGGCTACGGGTTGCTGCGTTTCGCCGCCGAGTATTTTCGCGAGCCGGACAGCTTCCTCGGCCTGCTGGCGCTGAACCTCAGCATGGGGCAGTGGCTGTGCCTGCCGATGATCGGGGCCGGCGTGGCCATCTGGCTCTGGGCGGGTCGCCACCCGCAGCCGCGATGAGCGGCGCCGTGCCGACGCCGGGCACAGCCGCGGACCGGCCGCTGCGCGTGCTCGGCATCGAATCGTCCTGCGACGAGACCGGCGTGGCCGTGGTCGAGCTGCCGCAGGGGGCGCGTGGCCCCGCCGGCCCGCGGCTGCTCGGCCATGCCCTGCACAGCCAGATCGAGATGCATCAGGCCTACGGTGGTGTGGTGCCCGAGCTTGCCTCGCGCGATCACATCCGCCGCGTCGTACCGCTCACCCGCGAGGCGCTGCGGCAGGCGGGGCTGACGCTGCCCGAGGTCGATCTGGTGGCCTTCACCCGTGGCCCCGGGCTGGCCGGGGCCCTGCTGGTAGGCGCCGGGATGGGCTGTGCGCTCGGCATGGCGCTGCAACGCCCGGTGCTGGGGGTGCACCACCTGGAGGGCCATCTGCTGTCGCCCTTCCTGTCGGCCGATGCACCGAGCTTCCCCTTCATCGCCCTGCTGGTCTCCGGCGGGCACACCCAGCTCATGCGGGTCGAGCGGGTGGGGCACTACCAGCTGCTGGGCGAGACCATCGACGACGCGGCCGGAGAGGCCTTCGACAAGACGGCCAAGATGCTCGGCCTGGGTTATCCGGGCGGGCCGGCGCTGGCGCGACTGGCCGAACAGGGCCGTGCCGATGCCTTCGCGCTGCCGCGCCCGCTGCTGCGCGCCGGCAACCTGGATTTTTCCTTCGCCGGGCTGAAGACGGCGGTACGCACTCAGCTGCTCCGGCTGGAGGCGGCGCAGGCGCCGATCGAGTCGGCCCGGGCCGACCTGGCTGCCTCGACCCAGGCGGCCATCGTCGAGGTGCTGGTGAGCAAGTCGCTGGCCGCGCTGAAGGACAGCGGCCTGGATCGCCTGGTGGTGGCCGGCGGTGTGGGGGCCAACCGCAGCCTGCGCGAGCAACTCGACGCGGCCTGCCGGCGCCGCCGCATCCGGGTGCACTACCCGGAGCTGCACCTGTGTACCGACAACGGCGCGATGATCGCGCTGGCCGCGGCGATGCGGCTGCAGGCCGGGCTGGCCACGCCGAGCGAAGCGGGGCATTTCGACGTGCGGCCGCGCTGGGATCTGTCGACGCTCTGAGGTTCCGTCCGGATGGCGGGCCGGGGCTCCAGGGGGGACTGGCTGCCTAGAATTGCGGGTTTCCACTGAGAACGGGCCGGGGCGAACATCCAGCCCGGCGCACTGCATGATCCCTTTCTTCGTCCCTGGCGGCAGGGTGGCCCGGACCTGGGCCCGCCGCAGCGTCCTGGCGCTGGGCGGCGGCCTGGCCCTGCTGGCATCGGCCGCGTCTTCGGCCGCGCCGACGGCCCAGCCGATCCGCATCGGCCTGATCGAGGGGCTGTCCGGCCCCTTCGGCAATGCCGGCGAGGCGGTGGCGCGCAACCTGCAGTGGGCCGTCGAGCGGGTCAATGCCCGCGGCGGCGTGCGCCTGCCCGAAGGCAGCCGCCCGCTGGCGCTGCTGCGCCTGGACAGCAAGGGCAGCGTCGAGGAGGCGCTGTCGGTGCTGAAGTCGGCGCTGGACCAGGACGTGGCCTTCGTCGCCCAGGGCAACAGCTCGGCGGTGGCGGCGGCGCTGATCGAGGCGCTGAACAAGCACAACCAGCGCGAGCCGGCCCGGCGTGCGCTGTTGCTGAACTACTCCGCCGTCGAGCCGTCGCTCACCAACGAGAAGTGCAGCCCCTGGCACTTCCGCTTCGACGCCCATGCCGACATGCGGCTGAGCGCGCTGCTGGACGTGCTGGCGCAGGATCGGGCGCTGTCGCGCGTCTACCTGATCGGCCAGGACTACAGCTTCGGCCAGCACGTGGTGCGCCGCAGCCAGGAGCTGATCGGCCAGCGTCGCCCGGACATTGCGGTGGTCGGGCAGGAACTGCACCCGATCGGCCGGGTGAAGGACTTCCTGCCCTATGCCGCCAAGATCAAGGCCAGCGGTGCGCAGGCGGTGGTGACCGGCAACTGGGGCAACGACCTGACGCTGCTGGTCAAGGCCGCGCGCGACGTCGGCTTCGAGGGCAAGTTCTACACCTTCTACGGCAATGCGCTGGGCGTGCCCGGTGCGCTGGGCGAGGCTGGGGTGGGCCGGGTGGTGGCGCTGGCCGAATGGCACCCGAATGTCGGTGGCAGGGCCTCCGACGAATTGGTGCAGCGCTTCCGCCAGCGCTTCCCCAAGCCGGAGGACGACTACCTGCACCTGCGCATGCAGGTGATGGTGGAGATGCTGGCGCAGGCGATCGAGCGGGCAAGGCGTACCGAGGCCGGGGCGGTCGCCCGCGCCCTGTCCGGCGCGCGCTACGACGGCCGCTCGCTGGGCGGCCTGGGCCAGGGCGTGATGCGCGCCGGTGACCAGCAGTTCATCCAGCCGCTGTACGTCAGCGTGATGCAGAAGGCCGGCAGCGAAGGCGTGCGCTTCGACGTCGAGGGCAGCGGCTACGGTTTCCGCACGCTGCGCTACCTGAGCGCGGCGCAGACCGAGCTGCCGCACAGCTGCAGGATGCCGGCATACTGAACGACCGACCACCGATCTCCCTGGGGCCTGCCGTGCGTGAAGTGCGAGAAGTGCGTGACGTGATTGCCGACCTGGATGCCTCGCGCATCCGCGAGGTGGCCAATGCCGGCCTGGGGCGCAGCGATGTGCTGGCCTTCTGGTTCGGCGAGAGCGACGAGCCCACGCCGGCGCCGGTCTGCCAGGCGGCGATCCGCTCGATCGAGGCCGGCGAAGTCTTCTATGCCCATAACCTCGGCCTGCCCGAGCTGCGAGAGGCCCAGGCGGACTACCTCGCCCGCCTGCACCCGGCGGTGGGCATCGAGCGGGTGGTGATCACCTCCTCGGGGGTCAGCGCGCTGATGCTGGCGCAGCAGCTGCTGGTGAATGCCGGCGACGAGGTGGTCGCCGTGGTGCCGGTCTGGCCCAACCTGACCGCCCAGCCGGCCATCCTGGGCGCAAGGGTGCGGCGCGTCAGCCTGCACCCGCGCGAGGGCGCCTGGCGTCTGGACCTGGACGAGCTGCTGGCGGCCATCACGCCGACCACGCGGGTGCTGATCGTCAATTCGCCGAACAACCCGACCGGCTGGACGCTGACCCCGGCCGAGATCGCGCAGATCCTGGCGCACTGCCGCCGCACCGGCACCTGGATCGTCTCCGACGAGGTCTACGAGCGGCTGTACTACCCGGACCCCGGCGATGCTGCGCAGGCAGCGCCGAGCTTCCTCGACGTCGCCGATCCCGAGGACCGCCTGCTGGTGGTGCACAGCTTCTCGAAGAGCTTCCTGATGACCGGCTGGCGGCTGGGCAGCCTGGTGCTGCCGGCCGCGCAGCTGCCGCACCTGGGCAAGCTGATCGAGTTCAACACCTCCTGTGCGCCGGTGTTCGTGCAGCGCGCCGGTCTGGCCGCGCTGGCTGCCGCGCCCACGGCGGTGCCCGCGCTGCGGGCACGGCTGAGGCACTGTCGCGACACGCTGGTCGGCGCCCTGCGCGAGCTTGCGCGCGTCGAGCTCGCCACGCCGCCGGGGGCGATGTACGCCTTCCTGCGCGTGGACGGCGAGGTCGATTCGCTGGCACTGGCCAAGCGTCTGGTGCACGACCACGGCCTGGGTCTGGCCCCGGGCGTGGCCTTCGGCCCCGAGGGCGAGGGCTGGCTGCGCTGGTGCTTCGCCTCCCGCCGGCCCGAGCGGCTGCTGCAGGGGGTGCAGCGGCTGGCCGAGGCCCTCGAGCTATAATCCGCCGCTTCGCGATGCAGGCATGCCCTGCTCGCGGGCCTCGCACGGCACGGGTCGGTTTCACCCGTGACCGCAAGTGAACCTCGAAACCGTGGCCCAGGCGCAGCGGCCGGGCAGGGTCAGGACCCTGCTTCGTGCAGCGCGCGGCGGTGCGGTTTCGTCCCATCCGGAACTCAGACCATGTCCGTCGCCGATATCAACAAGGCCGAGATCGTTGCCGCCAATGCCCGCGGCAATGCCGACACCGGCTCCCCCGAAGTGCAGGTCGCGCTGCTGACCGCACGCATCAATGCGCTGACGCCGCACTTCAAGGCCAACATGAAGGACCACCACGGCCGTCGCGGCCTGCTGCGCATGGTCAGCCGTCGTCGCAAGCTGCTGGACTACCTGAAGTCCCGTGATGCCGACCGCTATGTCGCGCTGATCCAGAAGCTGGGCCTGCGCAAGTAAATCCGGCGATGAGGTCGAGGAGCCTGTCCAGGTTTTCCGGGGCAGGCTCTTTGCACTTTTCGCGCGGCCGTTCCGGCTCCATCGGGGCCGGGTTCCCCTTCTCCGTCATCCCTTCCACGCAGGCCGGCCCGAAGGCGCTGCTGTGTCATTCCAACGGATCCGCCGGGCGGGCTCGCTGGAATGGCATTGCGCCACGCTGAGCAGTCTGCGGGTGTCGCGCCCCACCGTTCCGGGTGCATCCAACCAGGAGACTCGCATGAGCCTGTTCCACAAAGTCACCAAGACCTTCCAGTGGGGTTCCCACACCGTCACGCTGGAGACCGGCGAGATTGCCCGCCAGGCGTCCGGCGCCGTGCTGGTGAGCATGGAGGACACCGTGGTGCTGGCCACCGTGGTGGGCGCGAAGACCGCCAAGCCGGGCCAGGACTTCTTCCCGCTGACGGTCGACTACATCGAGAAGACCTACGCCGCCGGCCGCATCCCGGGCAGCTTCTTCAAGCGCGAGGCCAAGCCCTCCGAGCTGGAAGTGCTGACCAGCCGCCTGATCGACCGTCCGCTGCGCCCGCTGTTCCCGGAAGGCTTCTACAACGAGGTGCAGGTCGTCATCCATGTCCTGTCGCTGAACCCGGAAGTCTCGGCCGACATCGCCGCGCTGATCGGCTCGTCGGCCGCGCTGGCGATCTCCGGTATCCCGTTCAACGGCCCGGTGGGCGCCGCCCGCGTGGGCTATGTCAACGGCGAGTATGTGCTGAACCCCGGCCCGACCACGCTGAAGTCCTCCAAGCTGGACCTGGTGGTGGCTGGCACCGAGGCCGCCGTGCTGATGGTCGAGTCCGAGGCCGACCAGCTGTCCGAAGAGGTCATGCTCGGCGCCGTGAGCTTCGGCCATGACCAGGCCAAGGTGGCCATCGCCGCCATCAACGACCTGGTGCGCGACGCCGGCAAGCCCGACTGGATCGAGGCGGGTCTGTGGACCCCGCCGTCCAAGAACGAGCCGCTGATCGCCAAGGTCGAGGAGCTGGGTCTGGCCAAGATCCAGGCCGCCTACCAGATCCGCAGCAAGCAGGCCCGCACCCAGGCCTGCCGCGCCGCCTATGCCGAAGTGAAGGCCGCGCTGGCCGAGGCCGGCGTGCAGGCCGACGGCGTCGAGGTCGACAACCTGCTGTTCGAGCTGGAAGCCAAGACCGTGCGCGGCCAGATCCTGGCCGGCGAGCCCCGCATCGACGGCCGCGACACCCGCACCGTGCGCCCGATCGAGATCCGCACCGGCGTGCTGCCGCGCACCCACGGCTCGGCGCTGTTCACCCGCGGCGAGACGCAGGCCCTGGTGGTCGCCACGCTGGGCACCGACCAGGACTCGCAGAAGATCGACGCGCTGGCCGGCGAGTTCCGCGACACCTTCCTGTTCCACTACAACATGCCCCCCTTCGCCACCGGCGAAGCCGGCCGCATGGGCACCCCGAAGCGCCGCGAGACCGGCCACGGCCGTCTGGCCAAGCGCGCCCTGGTGCCGCTGCTGCCCAACCGCGAGGACTTCGCCTACACCATCCGCGTGGTCTCCGAGATCACCGAGTCCAACGGCTCCTCGTCGATGGCCTCCGTCTGCGGCGGCTGCCTGGCGATGATGGACGCCGGCGTGCCGATGAAGGCCCACGTGGCCGGCATCGCCATGGGCCTGATCAAGGAAGGCAACCGCTTCGCGGTGCTGACCGACATCCTGGGTGACGAGGATCACCTCGGCGACATGGACTTCAAGGTGGCCGGCACCACCGCCGGCGTGACCGCCCTGCAGATGGACATCAAGATCCAGGGCATCACCCAGGAGATCATGCAGGTCGCGCTGGCGCAGGCCAAGGAAGCGCGTCTGCACATCCTGGGCAAGATGGTCGAGGCCATGGGCGGCGCCCGCCAGGACGTCTCCGAGTTCGCGCCGCGCCTCTACACCATGAAGATCAATCCGGAGAAGATCCGTGATGTGATCGGCAAGGGGGGCGCGGTGATCCGTGCGCTGACCGAGGAGACCGGCTGCCAGATCGACATCGGCGAAGACGGCACCATCACCATCGCTTCCACCGACGCCGCCAAGGCCGAGGAGGCCAAGAAGCGCATTGCCGACATCACCGCCGAGGCGGAGATCGGCAAGGTCTACGAAGGCCCGGTCACTAAGATCCTGGACTTCGGCGCGCTGATCAACATCCTGCCGGGCAAGGACGGCCTGCTGCACATCAGCCAGATCGCGCACCAGCGCGTCGAGAAGGTCACCGACTTCCTGACCGAAGGCCAGATCGTCAAGGTCAAGGTCCTGGAAACCGACGAGAAGGGCCGCATCAAGCTGTCGATGAAAGCGCTGCTGGAGCGTCCGGAGGGCATGGAGGACGAGCCGCGCTTCGAGCGGCCGCGCCGCGAGTACGGTGACCGGGGCGACCGAGGCGATCGTGGTCCGCGCCGTGACCGGGGCGAGCGGGGTGATCGTGGCGAGCGCGCCGAGCGCCCGCCGCGCGGCGAGCAGCGCAACGCCCCCGGCGATGTCGCTGGCGACGAGCAGGAACAGCAACAGCAGCAGTGATGCCGTGACGGGCGGGCCGGCGCTGCAGGGCGCCGCTGCGTCCGATGGCGGACGAGGGCTCAGACGATGAAAGCCATCGAGATCTCCCAGCCGGGTGCCCCGGAGGTGCTGCGTCTTGCCGAGCGGCCGGATCCGGCTCCCGGTCCGGGCGAGGTGCTGATCCGCGTGGCGGCCTCGGGAGTCAACCGGCCCGACGTGCTGCAGCGCAAGGGTGCCTACCCGCCGCCGCCCGGTGCGTCGGATCTGCCGGGCCTCGAGGTGGCTGGCCGCATCGTCGCCGGCGATGCGGCGGCGCTGGCTCAGGCCGGGCTGGCGGTCGGCGACGAGGTCTGCGCGCTGGTGGCCGGAGGCGGTTACGCCGAGCTCTGCGTCGCGCCGGTCGGCCAGTGCCTGCCGTTGCCGCGCGGTTTCGATGGGGTCGAGGCGGCCAGCCTGCCCGAGACCTTCTTCACCGTCTGGTCGAACGTGTTCGACCGCGCCCGCCTGCAGCCGGGCGAGACCCTGCTGGTGCAGGGTGGCAGCAGCGGCATCGGCGTGACGGCCATCCAGCTGGCCAAGGCGCGCGGCGCAACCGTGATCGTCACCGCCGGCAGCCAGGACAAGTGCGACGCCTGCCTTGCGCTCGGTGCCGATCACGCGATCGTCTACCGCGAGCAGGACTTCGCCGCCGAGGCGCTGCGCCTGACCGGCGGTCGCGGCGTGGACGTCGTGCTCGACATGGTCGCAGGCGACTATGTGGCGCGCGAGGTGAGCTGCCTGGCCGAGGACGGTCGGCTGGTGATCATTGCGGTACAGGGGGGCCTGAAGGCGACCTTCGACGCCGGGCTGGTGCTGCGGCGCCGCCTGGTGATCACCGGCTCGACCCTGCGTCCGCGTCCCCTGGCCTTCAAGGCGGCGATCGCCGCCGCACTGCGCCGCGAGGTCTGGCCGCTGCTGGAGGCGGGGCGGGTGAAGCCGGTGATCCACGCCGTGCTGCCCGCGACGCAGGCCGCGCAGGCCCATGCCTTGATGGAATCGAACCAGCACATCGGCAAGATCGTGCTGAAGTGGTGACCCCGGATCGAACCCTAGGAGGAATCATGACGACTCGTCGCAAGCTGGTGGTGGGCAACTGGAAGATGCACGGCAGCCATGCCGCCAATGCGGAACTGCTGCAGGGCATCCTGGCCGGCGGCCCGGTGAATGCTGACCTGGCGGTGTGTCCGCCCTTTCCCTACCTGTCCGAAGTGGCCGTGACGCTGGCCAACAGTGCCGTGGCCTGGGGTGCACAGGATGTCTCGGCCTTCGAGCAGGGCGCCTACACCGGCGAGGTGTCGGCCGCGATGCTGCGCGAGTTCGGCTGCCGATATGCCATCGTCGGACATTCCGAGCGCCGTGCCTACCATGGCGAAACGGATCAGCTGGTGGCCGACAAGGCCAAGGCTGCGCTGTCCAGGGGCGTGACCCCGATCGTCTGTGTCGGTGAGACGCTCGCGCAGCGCGAGGCCGGCGAGACCGAGGCGGTCGTCAAGCGTCAGCTCTCTGCCGTGATCCACACCCTGGCGCACTGCATCGGCGAAGTCGTCGTGGCCTACGAGCCCGTCTGGGCCATCGGCACCGGTCGTACCGCCTCGCCCGAACAGGCGCAGGCGGTGCACGCCCTGCTGCGTGCCCAGCTGGCCGCAGCCACGCCACATGCCGACGCGATGCGTCTGCTCTACGGCGGCAGCGTCAAACCCGACAATGCCGCCACCCTGTTTGCGCAGCCTGACATCGACGGCGGCCTGATCGGCGGTGCGGCGCTGAAGGCGGCCGATTTCCTCGCCATTGCCCGGGCGGCCTGAGCCGACCCGAGATCTTTCCCCGGAGTGAGTTCCTGATGCAAGTCTTGATGAACCTGGTGCTGCTGGTGCAGCTGGTGTCGGCCATGGCCATGATCGGCCTGGTTCTGGTGCAGCACGGCAAGGGCGCCGACATGGGCGCTTCCTTCGGTGGGGGGTCCTCGGGGAGTCTCTTCGGCGCAACAGGCAGCGCCAACTTCCTGTCGCGGTCGACGGCGGTCGCGGCGACGGTCTTCTTCGTCTGTACGCTGGCACTGGCGTATTTTGGCAACATGCAGTCGTCTGCGCGCGACGAAGGCAGCGTGCTCGAACGCGCCGCCGCGGCGGCCAGTGCACCGGCTGCCTCGGCCCCTGCGGCTGCGCAGATCCCCACGGCTGCACCGGCCGTGGTGAGCGCGCCGTCGGCGGCGCCTGCGGCGTCGTCTGCTTCCCGCTGAGGCGGGTCGGCAGGCTCCAAGGGGGTGCGGCCTGCACACCACCTTGAGGCAAACCCTGATTGGGGATAGAATGCAGAGCTTCACCGGTGAGCCATACCTCACGCCAGCCGGTGATGACAGATGAAGGGATGTGAGGGTCGTGACCTGAAGTTCAAGACCCTTCTCACCGAGATCTGTCAGCAAACTACACGTGCCGACGTGGTGAAATTGGTAGACACGCTATCTTGAGGGGGTAGTGGCGAAAGCTGTGCGAGTTCGAGTCTCGCCGTCGGCACCACCGGTCTTACCGGGTCAGGATCTCATCCGGTTCCTGATCTGGCGCTGCAGCGAAGTGGCGTGTGCGCGATGCGCCGCGTCTTCTTCGTGGAAGTGATGGCGCGCTTTGCATGAGGCGGCAACGAAGTTGCTGTTCACGGCGGCGCGCCTTTCTTTTGCCGGATGGGTCTTCGACACACTTGCTGACATGAACCTGGACCAATACCTGCCTGTCATCCTGTTCATCCTGGTGGGTGTCGCGGTGGGGGTAGTGCCCCAGGTGCTCGGCTTCCTGCTGGGGCCTCGCCGCCCGGATGCGGCCAAGAACTCGCCCTACGAGTGCGGTTTCGAGGCCTTCGAGGATGCGCGCATGAAGTTCGACGTGCGCTACTACCTCGTTGCCATCCTCTTCATCCTCTTCGATCTCGAGATCGCCTTCCTGTTCCCCTGGGCGGTCTCCCTGCGCGAGATCGGTCCCACCGGCTTCTGGGCCATGATGGTCTTCCTCGGCATCCTCGTGGTCGGCTTCGTCTACGAGTGGAAGAAGGGTGCCCTGGATTGGGAGTGAGCGGCGCGGCCTGCGTCCTGCGTAGCACTGACTGGATGACACACCATGGGTATTGAAGGCGTTCTGAAGGAGGGTTTCGTCACCACCAGTGTCGATACCCTGATCAACTGGTCGAAGACCGGCTCGTTGTGGCCGATGACCTTCGGCCTCGCCTGCTGTGCGGTCGAGATGATGCACGCGGGCGCGTCGCGCTACGACATCGACCGCTTCGGCATGCTGTTCCGGCCCAGTCCGCGCCAGTCCGACCTGATGATCGTGGCGGGCACCCTGTGCAACAAGATGGCGCCGGCCCTGCGCAAGGTGTACGACCAGATGGCCGAGCCGCGCTGGGTGCTGTCGATGGGGTCCTGTGCCAACGGTGGTGGCTACTACCACTACAGCTACTCGGTGGTGCGGGGCTGCGACCGCATCGTGCCGGTGGATGTCTATGTGCCGGGCTGTCCTCCGACGGCCGAGGCGCTGCTCTACGGCATCCTGCAGCTGCAGGCCAAGATCCGGCGCGAGAACACCATCGCCCGCTGAGGGCGGCTGCAGGCCACGAGGTCCGTTCCATGACTCAGAAACTCGATACCCTGCAGGCGGCGCTGGAGCGCGTGCTGGGCGACCGCATCGTCTCGCTGGTGCGCCGACTCGGCGAGATCACCGTGACCGTGAAGTCTGTGGACTACGCCGAGGTCGCCAAGACCCTGCGCGATCATCCGCACCTGGCGTTCCAGCAGCTCATCGACCTGTGCGGCATGGATTACAGCGGCTGGCGCGACGGGGCCTGGGACGGCGCACGCTTCGCGGCGGTCTCGCACCTGCTGTCGGTGGAGCACAACTGGCGTCTGCGCCTGCGTGTCTTCGCGCCGGACGACGACTTCCCCGTGCTGGCGTCGGTCACGCCGATCTGGAACGGTGCCAACTGGTTCGAGCGCGAGGCCTTCGACATGTACGGCATCATGTTCGACGGTCACGACGACCTGCGTCGCATCCTGACCGACTACGGCTTCATCGGGCATCCGATGCGCAAGGACTTCCCGGTCACCGGTCACGTCGAGATGACCTACGACGCCGAGCAGAAGCGCGTCGTCTACCAGCCGGTGTCGATCGAGCCGCGCGAGATCACGCCGCGCATCGTCCGGGAAGACCACTACGGTGGCCTGCACTGAGCGTCCGAGGTCCACATGGCTGAAATCAAGAACTACACCCTGAACTTCGGGCCGCAGCACCCGGCCGCGCACGGCGTGCTGCGCCTGGTGCTGGAGCTCGACGGCGAGGTGATCCAGCGCGCCGACCCGCACATCGGCCTGCTGCACCGCGGCACCGAGAAGCTGGCCGAGACGAAGACCTTCATCCAGTCGCTGCCCTACATGGACCGTCTCGACTACGTGTCCATGATGTGCAACGAGCATGCCTACTGCCTGGCCATCGAGAAGCTGCTCGGTGTCGAGGTGCCCGAGCGTGCGCAGTACATCCGCGTGATGTTCAGCGAGATCACCCGTCTGCTGAACCACCTGCTGTGGCTGGGCTGCCATGGCATGGATTGCGGGGCGATGAACATCCTCATCTACTGCTTCCGCGAGCGCGAGGATCTGTTCGACATGTACGAGGCGGTATCGGGGGCGCGCATGCACGCGGCCTACTTCCGTCCGGGCGGTGTCTACCGTGACCTGCCGGACACGATGCCGCAGTACAAGGTCAGCAAGATCCACAATGCGAAGGCGATCGCGAAGATGAACGAAAACCGGCAGGGCTCCCTGCTGGATTTCATCGACGACTTCACCCAGCGGTTCCCGAAGCTGGTCGACGAGTACGAGACGCTGCTCACCGACAACCGCATCTGGAAGCAGCGCACCGTCGGGATCGGCGTGCTCACTCCCGAGCGTGCCCTGAACCTCGGTCTGACCGGTGCGATGCTGCGTGGTTCGGGCATTGCATGGGATCTGCGCAAGACGCAGCCCTACGATGTCTACGATCGCATGGACTTCGACGTCCCGGTGGGCGTCAACGGTGACACCTACGACCGCTACCTGGTGCGCGTCGAGGAGCTGCGCCAGTCCAACCGCATCATCAAGCAGTGCGTCGACTGGCTGCGTCGCAACCCCGGTCCGGTGATCACCGACAACCACAAGGTCGCACCGCCCTCGCGCGTGCAGATGAAGACCTCGATGGAGGAGCTGATCCATCACTTCAAGCTCTTCACCGAAGGGTTCCACGTCCCCGAAGGCGAGGCCTACGCCGCTGTCGAGCATCCGAAGGGCGAGTTCGGCATCTACCTGGTCAGCGACGGCGCCAACAAGCCCTATCGCCTGAAGATCCGGCCGCCCGGCTTCGTCCACCTGGCCGCCCTCGACGAGATGTCCCGGGGCCACATGATCGCCGACGCGGTGGCGATCATCGGCACGATGGACATCGTGTTCGGCGAAATCGACCGATGAGCAGCGCAGCAGCCATGTTCTCCGAAGCCACCCTGGCGCGTTTCGCGCGCGAAGTTGCCAAGTACCCCGCCGAGCAGAAGCAGTCGGCGGTGATGGCCTGCCTGTCGATCGCCCAGCAGGAGCTGGGCTGGGTTTCGCCCGAGGCGGAACAGGCCATCGCGGACTACCTCGGCATGCCGCCCATCGCGGTGCACGAGGTGACCACTTTCTACAACATGTACAACCAGCAGCCGGTGGGCAAGTTCAAGCTCAACGTCTGCACCAACCTGCCCTGCCAGCTGCGCAACGGTCAGAAGGCCCTCGAGTACCTGTGCCAGAAGCTCGGCATCGAGGACGGCGGCACCACGGCCGACGGCCTGTTCACCGTGCAGAAGTGCGAATGCCTCGGTGCGTGCGCCGATGCGCCGGTGATGCTGGTCAACGACCGGCAGATGGTGAGCTACATGAGCAACGATCGGCTCGACGCGCTGGTGTCGACGCTGCAGTCGGCGGCCAAGTGAGCGGAGCAAGCTGATGGCACACAACCTCGCAGTCGACCTCTCCGCCTTCCAGGCCACCGGCCTGGAGACCTGCTTCCACGGTCGTCACATCGACCCCCAGATCTACGCCGGCCTGGACGGGCGCAACTGGCGCCTGAAGGACTACGAGGCGCGCGGCGGCTACCAGGCGCTGCGCAAGGTCCTGGGCAAGGACGGCGGCGAAGGCATGACGCCCGACCAGGTCATCGCCGAAGTCAAGGGCTCGGGCCTGCGCGGCCGCGGCGGCGCGGGCTTCCCGACCGGCCTGAAGTGGAGCTTCATGCCGCGCGCCCTGCCGGTGCAGAAGTACCTGGTGTGCAACAGCGACGAGGGCGAACCGGGCACGTGCAAGGACCGCGACATCCTGCGCTACAACCCGCACATCGTCATCGAGGGCATGATCATCGCGGCCTACGCGATGGGCATCTCGGTGGGCTACAACTACATCCACGGCGAGATCTTCGAGGTCTACGAGCGCTTCGAGGAAGCCCTGGAAGAAGCCCGCGCGGCCGGCTATCTGGGCAACCACATCCTGGGCAGCAACCACAGCTTCCAGCTGCATGCCCACCACGGTTTCGGCGCCTACATCTGCGGTGAGGAGACGGCCCTGATCGAATCGATCGAGGGCAAGAAGGGCCAGCCGCGCTTCAAGCCGCCGTTCCCGGCCAGCTTCGGCGTCTACGGCAAGCCGACCACCATCAACAACACCGAGACCTTCGGTGCGGTGCCCTGGATCATCCGTCACGGCGGCCAGGCCTACCTCGAGTGCGGCAAGCCCAACAACGGCGGCACCAAGATCTTCTCGATGGTCGGTGACGTCGAGCGCCCGGGCAACTACGAGATCCCGATGGGCACGCCTTTCGCGAAGCTGCTCGAGCTGGCCGGCGGGGTCAAGGGCGGCCGGAAGCTCAAGGCGGTGATTCCCGGCGGCTCCTCCGCGCCGGTACTGCCCGGGGCGGTGATGCTCGACTGCACGATGGACTACGACTCGATCGCCAAGGCCGGCTCGATGCTGGGTTCCGGCGCGGTGATCGTGATGGACGAAACCCGCTGCATGGTCAAGAGCCTGCTGCGCCTGTCGTACTTCTACGCGCACGAGTCCTGCGGCCAGTGCACCCCCTGCCGCGAAGGCACCGGCTGGCTCTACAAGATGGTCGAGCGCATCGAGCACGGCCAGGGCCGTCCGGACGATCTGGCGCTGCTGGACAACGTGGCGGAGAACATCATGGGCCGCACGATCTGTGCGCTCGGTGACGCTGCCGCGATGCCGGTGCGCGGCATGCTCAAGCACTTCCGCGACGAGTTTGCCCACCACATCGAACACAAGACCTGCAAGGTCCCGTCCTACATCTGAGCGGGGCACACGAACATGGTTGAAATCGAACTCGACGGCAAGAAGGTGCAGGTCGCCGAAGGCAGCATGGTCATGCATGCGGCCGAACAGGCAGGCAGCTACATCCCGCACTTCTGCTACCACAAGAAGCTCTCGATCGCGGCCAACTGCCGCATGTGCCTGGTCGAGATCGAGAAGGCACCCAAGCCCATGCCCGCCTGCGCCACGCCGGTGACGCAGGGCATGATCGTGCGTACCCGCAGCGACAAGGCGGTCAAGGCGCAGCAGTCGGTGATGGAGTTCCTCCTCATCAACCACCCGCTGGACTGCCCGATCTGCGACCAGGGCGGCGAGTGCCAGCTGCAGGACCTCGCGGTGGGCTACGGCAAGTCCGCCTCCCGCTACGAGGAAGAGAAGCGCGTCGTCTTCCCGAAGGAGGTCGGCCCGCTGATCTCCATGGAGGAGATGAGCCGCTGCATCCAGTGCACCCGTTGTGTGCGTTTCGGCCAGGAGATCGCCGGACGCATGGAGCTGGGCATGATCAACCGGGGTGAGCACTCGGAGATCACGACCTTCGTGAACGGTACGGTGGACTCCGAGCTGTCGGGCAACATGATCGACATCTGTCCGGTCGGCGCGCTCACCAGCAAGCCCTTCCGCTACAGCGCCCGCACCTGGGAGCTGTCGCGCCGCAAGAGCGTCAGCCCGCACGACAGCACCGGTGCGAACCTGGTGGTGCAGGTCAAGAACCACCGCGTCATGCGCGTCGTGCCCCTCGAGAACGAGGCGGTCAACGAGTGCTGGATCGCCGACCGTGACCGCTTCAGCTACGAAGCGCTGAACAGCGATGCCCGCCTGACCACGCCCATGCTCCGGCAGGGCGGACAGTGGAAGTCGGTCGACTGGAACACCGCGCTGGACTATGTCGCCAAGGCGCTGAAGGGCATCGTGGCGCAGCAGGGCGGCAGCGCCGTCGGCGCGCTGGCCTGGGCAGGCAGCAGCAACGAGGAGCTGTTCCTGCTCGGCGAACTGATGCGCGGCCTGGGCAGCGACAACGTCGACCACCGCCTGCGTCACGCCGACTTCCGCCAGGAGGCCGGCACCGTGCGCTGGCTGGGCACTTCGATCGCCAATCTCTCGAAGGTCGATCGTGCGCTGGTGATCGGCTCCTTCCTGCGCAAGGACCATCCGCTGTTCGCGCAGCGCCTGCGCCAGGCGGCGCGCCACGGCGCGCAGATCCTGCGCATCGGCGCGGCCGGCGACGACTGGCTGATGCCGATCGCTGCCCAGCTGTCGACTGCGCCGGGTCTGTGGGCCAGCGCTCTGATCGAGGTGGCCGCGGCTGTGGCCACGGCCAAGGGCGTCACGGCGCCGCTGGCGGTCACGCCCAGCGCCGAGGCTCAGCGCATGGCCGAGTTGCTGCTGTCCGGCCAGAACCAGGCGATCCTGCTCGGCAATGCTGCGGCGGCGCACCCTCAGGCGGCCGAGCTGCTGGCCGTGGCGAACTGGATTGCCGGCCAGTGCGGTGCGACCGTGGGCTACTTGGGCGAAGCGGGCAACAGTGTCGGTGCCCAGCTGGTGCGCGCCCAGCCCCAGCAGGGCGGGCTCGATGCCGCGGCCATGCTGAGCCAGCCGCGCAAGGCCTATCTGCTGTTCAACACCGAGCCGCTGCTCGATGCGGCCGACGCCGCCCAGGCCGCCAAGGCACTGGCTGCGGCCGATCTGGTGGTGTCCTTCAGCCCCTTCTCGGCCAACGTCGAGCAGGCCCATGTGATGCTGCCGATCGCGCCCTTCACCGAGACGGCCGGCAGCTACGTCAACGCCGAAGGTCGCCTGCAAAGCTTCCACGGCGTGGTGCGGCCGCTGGGCGAGACCCGCCCGGGCTGGAAGGTGCTGCGCGTGCTGGGCAACCTGCTGGGCCTGCCGGGTTTTGCGCAGGAGAGCGTCGACGAGGTGCGTGCGCAGGCCATCGGTGCGGCCGAGGGCATCGCCGCCCGGCTGTCCAACCGGACCGGCGTGACCCCGCAGCCCGGTGCGGCTCATGCCGAGCTGGAGCGCCTGGCCGATCTGCCGATCTACGCCAGCGACAGCATCGTGCGCCGGGCTGCCTCGCTTCAGCAGACCACCGACGCCCAGCGCATCAGTGCCGGCCTGCCGGCCGATCTCTGGGGGCGTCTGGGCCTGAAGGCCGGCGATGCAGTGCGCATCACCCAGGGCGGCGAGAGCGTCACCCTGCCGGCCGAGCTGGATGCCGGCATGGCCAGCGGCACGGTGCGCGTGCCGTCCGGTGTGGCGGCCACCGCCCGGCTCGGAGCCCTGTTCGGCCCCCTGAGCGTGCTGCGCGCCTGACGAGGAGGACTACGAGATGCTGGATACCTTCCAAGCTGCCGGCGCGTCTGCCCTGGGCGGCGCCTGGCCTGCGGTCTGGGCCCTGATCAAGATCGTCGCGGTGCTGCTGCCGTTGATGGGCTGCGTGGCCTACCTGACGCTGTGGGAGCGCAAGGCGATTTCCTGGACCCAGGTGCGTCCGGGCCCGAACCGGGTCGGCCCCTACGGCCTGCTGACCCCGATCGCCGATGCGGTCAAGCTGATCTTCAAGGAGATCATCACCCCGTCTGCGGCCAACAAGGGCCTGTTCTACCTGGGCCCGATCATGACCATCATGCCGGCGCTGGCGGCCTGGGCGGTCATCCCCTTCGGACCGGAAGTCGCGCTGGCCAACGTCAACGCCGGCCTGCTGTTCCTGATGGCGATCACCTCGCTGGAAGTCTACGGCGTGATCATCGCCGGCTGGGCGTCCAACTCGAAATATGCCTTCCTCGGCGCGATGCGGGCCTCCGCGCAGATGGTGAGCTACGAGATCGCGATGGGCTTCGCCTTCGTGGTCGTGCTGATGGTGGCCGGCAGTCTGAACATGAGCGACATCGTGGTCAGCCAGACCAAGGGCATGTTCGCCGACATGGGTCTGAACTTCCTGTCCTGGAACTGGCTGCCGCTGTTCCCCGTCTTCCTGGTCTACTTCATTTCCGGCCTGGCCGAGACCAACCGCCACCCGTTCGACGTCGTCGAAGGCGAGGCCGAGATCGTGGCCGGCCACATGATCGAGTACTCGGGGATGTCGTTCGCGATGTTCTTCCTGGCCGAGTACGCCAACATGATCCTGGTCTCGATCCTGACCGTGATCATGTTCCTGGGCGGCTGGGATGCGCCGGTGGCCTTCCTGAGCTTCATTCCGGGCTGGATCTGGCTGGGCATCAAGACCTTCTGTGTGGTCACGATGTTCCTGTGGGTGCGCGCCTCGTTCCCCCGTTATCGCTACGACCAGATCATGCGCCTGGGCTGGAAGATCTTCATCCCGGTGACGCTGGTGTGGCTGATCGTGGTGGGCCTGTGGATGCAGACCCCCTTCAACATCTGGAAGTGAACACGGACCGCAGGAAACCACCATGTCAGCCGTGACTCCTCTCAAGGACTTCATCTCCAGCTTCATGCTGCTGGAGCTGCTCAAGGGCCTCAAGCTCACCGGGCGCCATTTCTTCCAGCGCACGATCACCGTGCAGTTCCCGGAAGAGAAGACGCCGCTGAGCCCGCGCTTCCGCGGCCTGCACGCCCAGCGCCGCTACGAGAACGGCGAAGAGCGCTGCATCGCCTGCAAGCTCTGCGAAGCGGTCTGCCCGGCGATGGCCATCACCATCGAGGTGGCCCCGCGTGCCGACGACGGCAGCCGGCGCACCAGCCGCTACGACATCGACCTGACGAAGTGCATCTTCTGCGGCTTCTGCGAGGAAAGCTGCCCGGTGGATGCGATCGTCGAGACGCACATCTTCGAGTACCACGGCGAGAAGCGGGGCGACCTGTATTTCACCAAGGACATGCTCCTCGCGGTGGGTGACCGCTACGAGAAGGAAATCGCAGCCAACAAGGAGGCGGACGCCAAGTACCGCTGAGGCTGGCTGCGCGCCGCGCCAACCGGCTCTCACCGGGTGGCGCGGTCGGCCAGCGCCTGCGTGTGCCCGAGACCATCATGGACACCACCACCGCGCTCTTCTACGTCTTCTCGGCCGTCCTGCTCTTCGCGAGCTTCCGCGTCATCACGGCGCGCAGCCCGGTGCACTCGGCCCTGTATCTCGTGCTGGCCTTCTTCAACGCCTCGTGCGTGTGGATGCTGCTGCACGCCGAATTCCTTGCCATCGCACTCGTGCTCGTCTACGTCGGGGCGGTGATGGTGCTGTTCCTGTTCGTCGTGATGATGCTCGACATCAACATCGACCTGCTGCGACAGGGTTTCTGGAAGCACTTCCCGGTCGCCGGCGTGGTCGGCGCGATCATCGCCCTCGAGATGGCCTGGGTGCTGCAGCGGGGCTTCGATGTCGCTGCGCCCAAGGCGATGGAGGGGGCTGCGCAGATGCCCAACACCAAGATGCTGGGCGTGGAGATCTACAGCACCTACGTGTACCCGCTGCAGATCGCCGCGGTGCTGCTGCTGGTGGGCATCATCGCCGCGATCGCGCTGACGCTGCGCCGTCGCAAGGATGTCAAGGGCCAGGATCCTGCCCAGCAGGTGCGGGCCCGCAAGGCCGACCGGGTGCGCATCGTCAAGATGGCGCCGGTGGTGGAGCAGCCCTCGGTCGCACCGACCGACGCGTCGAAAGGACAAGCCTGATGGTCACCCTCGGACATTACCTGACGCTGGGCGCGATCCTGTTCGCGCTGTCGGTGATCGGCATCTTCCTGAACCGCAAGAACCTGATCGTGCTGCTGATGGCCATCGAGCTGATGCTGCTGGCGGTCAACCTGAACTTCGTGGCCTTCTCGCACTATCTGGGCGATATGGCCGGTCAGGTGTTCGTGTTCTTCATCCTGACCGTGGCGGCGGCCGAATCGGCGATCGGCCTGGCCATCCTGGTGGTGCTGTTCCGCAACCGCTCGACGATCAACGTCGACGAGCTCGACACCCTGAAGGGCTGAGGCCGGAGGAAAACAAGAACCATGTCTGCGCTCTCACAATCGACCCTTCTGGCGGTGCCGCTGGCGCCCCTGGCCGGGGCCGTGATTGCCGGTTTCTTCGGCAAGACCATCGGCCGCCGCGGCGCGCACGTCGTCACCATCCTCGGCGTGCTGATTTCCTTCATCCTGTCGGCGCTGACGCTGCGCGACGTGATCGACGGCGCGCGCTTCAACGCCACCATCTACGAGTGGATGGTGCTGGGCGGGCTGAAGATGGAGGTCGGCTTCCTGGTCGACGGCCTGACCGCGATGATGATGGTGGTGGTGACCTTCGTGTCGCTGATGGTGCACATCTACACCATCGGCTACATGGAAGAGGATCCCGGCTATCAGCGTTTCTTCAGCTACATCTCGCTGTTCACCTTCTCGATGCTCATGCTGGTCATGAGCAACAACTTCCTGCAGCTGTTCTTCGGCTGGGAGGCGGTGGGCCTGGTGTCGTACCTGCTGATCGGTTTCTGGTTCAAGAAGCCCACGGCGATCTTCGCCAACATGAAGGCCTTCCTGGTCAACCGGGTGGGTGACTTCGGCTTCATCCTGGGCATCGGTCTGATCGCGGCCTATGCCGGCACACTGAACTACGCCGAAACCTTCGCGAAAGCCGGCGAATACAGCCAGCTGACCATGCCCGGCAGCGACTGGCCGTTGATCACGGTCACCTGCATCTGCCTGTTCATCGGCGCGATGGGCAAGAGCGCGCAGTTCCCGCTGCACGTCTGGCTGCCCGACTCGATGGAAGGCCCGACCCCGATCTCCGCGCTGATCCACGCCGCGACGATGGTGACCGCGGGCATCTTCATGGTGGCGCGCATGTCGCCGCTGTACGAGCTGTCGGACACTGCGCTGAACCTGATCCTGATCGTCGGTGCGATCACCGCCCTGTTCATGGGCTTCCTGGGCATCATCCAGAACGACATCAAGCGTGTGGTGGCCTATTCCACGCTGTCGCAGCTGGGCTACATGACCATGGCGCTGGGCGCGTCGGCCTACTCGGTGGCGGTGTTCCACCTGATGACGCACGCCTTCTTCAAGGCCCTGCTGTTCCTCGCGGCCGGCTCGGTGATCATCGGCATGCACCACGACCAGGACATCCGCAACATGGGTGGCCTGCGCAAGTACATGCCCATCACCTGGATCACCTCGCTGCTGGGCTCGCTGGCGCTGATCGGCACGCCGCTGTTCTCGGGCTTCTACTCGAAGGACTCGATCATCCTGGCGCTGCACGCCAGCACCCTGCCGGCGGCCTCCTGGGCCTACGCTGCGGCGGTGATCGGCGTCTTCGTGACGGCGTTCTACTCCTTCCGGATGTACTTCCTGGTCTTCCACGGCAAGGAGCACTTCCACCACAAGCCCTTCCCGGGCGAGCACGATCATCACGACGATCACGGCGACGGTCATGCGCACACGCCGCACGAGTCGCCCTGGGTGGTGACCGCGCCGCTGCTGCTGCTGGCGATCCCCTCGGTGGTGATCGGCTTCATGACGATCCAGCCGATGCTCTTCGGCGAATTCTTCAAGGACGCCATCGTCGTCGACGCTGCCAAGCACCCGGCCATGGCCTCGCTGATGGAGCACTTCCACGGTGCCGCCGCGATGGCGCTGCACGGCCTGCAGACCCTGCCGTTCTGGCTGGCGCTGGGCGGCGTGGTGCTGGCCTACGTGTTCTACATGGTCGTGCCGGCAGTTCCTGCGGCCATCGCCCGCGCGCTGGCGCCGCTGGTCAAGCTGATGGAAAACAAGTACTACATGGACTGGATCAACGAGCACATCTTCGCTGCCGGTGCGCGCCTGCTCGGCCGCGGCCTGTGGAAGGGGGGCGACGTGGCCGTCATCGACGGTGCGATCATCAACGGCTCGGCCCGCGTGGTCGGCTGGGTCGCCTCGCTGGTGCGCCTGTTCCAGACGGGCTACATCTACCACTACGCGCTGGTCATGCTGCTGGGCATCTTCGCCCTCATGACCTGGTTCGTGTGGCTGGCACGCTGATCGGGAGGACCTGAACATGGCATACCTCTCGCTCGCGATCTGGATCCCGGTGGCCTTCGGCGTCGTGCTGCTGGCCCTGGGACGGGACGACAACCCGAACATGGTGCGCTGGCTGGCGCTGATCGGCGCCATCGTCGGCTTCCTGGTGACGATTCCGCTCATCACCGGCTTCGACGTCGCCTCGGCGGCGATGCAGTTCCAGGAGAACCTGCCCTGGATCGAGCGCTTCAACGTGCGCTACCACCTGGGCGTGGACGGCATCTCGGTGTGGTTCGTCCTGCTGACCGCCTTCATCACGATCATCGTGGTGATCTCCGCCTGGGAGGTGATCACCGAGCGCGTACACCAGTACATGGGCGCGTTCCTGATCCTCTCCGGCCTGATGGTCGGCGTGTTCTCCGCCGTCGACGGCCTGCTGTTCTACGTGTTCTTCGAGGCCACGCTGATTCCGATGTACATCATCATCGGCATCTGGGGCGGCCCGCGGCGCGTCTACGCGGCCTTCAAGTTCTTCCTGTACACGCTGGCCGGCTCCCTGCTGATGCTGATCGCGCTGATCTACCTGTACTACAAGTCGGGTGGCAGCTTCGACATCCTGGCCTGGCACAAGCTGCCGCTGGGGGAGACGGCCCAGGCACTGCTGTTCGGGGCCTTCTTCGCCGCCTTCTCCGTGAAGGTGCCGATGTGGCCGGTGCACACCTGGCTGCCCGACGCCCACGTGGAAGCGCCCACCGGCGGCTCCGTCGTGCTGGCCGCGATCATGCTGAAGCTCGGCGCCTACGGCTTCCTGCGCTTCTCGATGCCCATTGCCCCCGATGCCGCGCACACCTACGGACCGATCATCATCACGCTGTCGCTGATCGCGGTGATCTACATCGGCCTGGTCGCGCTGGTGCAGAACGACATGAAGAAGCTGGTGGCGTACTCCTCCATCGCGCACATGGGTTTCGTCACCCTGGGTTTCTTCATCTTCAGCGAACTGGGCATTTCCGGCGGTCTGGTGCAGATGATCAGCCACGGCTTCGTCTCGGGCGCCATGTTCCTGTCCATCGGGGTGCTCTACGATCGGGTGCATTCGCGTGAGATCGCCTCCTACGGCGGCGTGGTCAACACGATGCCCAAGTTCGCGGCCTTCGCGGTCTTCTTCGGCATGGCCAACTGCGGCCTGCCGGGCACCGCCGGCTTCATCGGCGAGTGGATGGTGATCCTGGGTGCGGTGAAGTACAACTTCTGGATCGGCCTGCTGGCGGCCACGGCGCTGATCTTCGGTGCGGCCTACACGCTGTGGATGGTCAAGCGGGTGTACTTCGGCGAAATCGCCAACGATCACGTGCGCGAGTTGACCGACATCAATGCCCGCGAGTTCCTGATGCTGGCGCTGCTGGCGGTGGCGACGCTGGCGATGGGCCTCTATCCGAAGCCCTTCACCGACGTGATGCACACGTCCGTGACCGAGTTGATCCGCCACGTCGGCGTCTCGAAGCTCTGATCCGGGAGCCGTACACATCATGAACGCAATGAACTGGCCCGCGGTCTATCCCGAGATCCTCCTGCTGGTGATGGCCTGCGTGGTGGCGCTGGTCGACCTGTTCGTCACCTGCCCGCAGCGCAAGCCGACCTATCTGCTCACGCTCGGTACCCTGGCAGCCGTCGCGGCCCTGCACCTGGCCTATTTCGACGCCGGCACCACCCAGTACGCGATGAACCGCATGGTGGTGGCCGACCCGATGGGGCACCTGCTGGCCTTCTTCGCCTGCCTGGCAGTGTTCGTCACGCTGGTCTACGCGCAGCCCTACGCGGCCAGCCGCGACATCCTGAAGGGTGAGCTGTTCTCGCTGAGCCTGCTGTCGCTGCTGGGCATGTGCATCATGCTGCAGGGCAACAACTTCCTGGTGCTCTACCTGGGCCTGGAGGTGATGAGCCTGTCGCTGTACGCGCTCGTGGCCCTGCGGCGTGACCACGCGCCGGCCACCGAGGCCGCGATGAAGTACTTCGTGCTCGGCGCCATCGCCTCGGGCTTCCTGCTGTACGGCATGTCGATGATGTACGGCGCCACCGGCTCGCTCGACCTGGGCGAGGTCTTCGCCGCCATCGGCAAGGGCGAGGCGAACCGCCAGGTGCTGGTCTTCGGCGTGGTGTTCATCGTCGCCGGCCTGGCCTTCAAGTTCGGCGCCGTGCCCTTCCACATGTGGGTGCCCGACGTCTACCAGGGCGCGCCGACCGCGGCCACCCTGCTGATCGCCGGCGCCCCGAAGATCGCGGCCTTCGGCATGACGATCCGCGTGCTGGTCGACGGCCTGCTCGGCCTGGCGGTGGACTGGCAGCAGATGCTGGTCGTGCTGTCGGTGTGCTCGCTGATCGTGGGCAACCTGGCGGCCATCGCGCAGACCAACCTCAAGCGCATGCTGGCCTACTCGACCATCGCGCAGATGGGCTTCATGCTGCTGGGCCTGCTCGCCGGCGTGGTCAACGGCAACACCCTGTCGGCGGCCAATGCCTACAGCTCGTCGATGTTCTACATGGTCACCTACGTCGTGACCACGCTGGGCACCTTCGGTCTGATCATGCTGATCGCCCGGGAAGGCTTCGAGGCAGAGGAGATCGCCGACCTGGCCGGCCTCAACCAGCGCAGCCCGCTGCTGGCCGGCGTGATGGCGGTGTTCATGTTCTCGCTGGCTGGCATTCCGCCGACGGTGGGCTTCTACGCCAAGCTCGCGGTGCTGCAGGCGCTGGTGTCGACCAACACGGTGTTCCACATCGGCCTGGCGATCTTCGCGGTGGTGCTGTCGCTCATCGGTGCCTTCTACTACCTGCGCGTGGTCAAGGTGATGTACTTCGATGCGCCGACGGACACCCAGGCGATCGTCACCCCGAACGGTGCGCGTACCGTGCTGTCGCTCAACGGTGCGGCGGTGCTGCTGCTGGGCCTGCTGCCGGGCGGCCTGATGGCCATGTGCGCACAGGCCATCGTCAAGGCGCTGGGTTCCTGACGCTGGCACGATGGACCAGAGCGCGTCGATCTGGCTGGTGCTGCTGCTCGCGGCGGTGCTGGCCAATCTGCCTTTCCTGAACGAGCGGCTGTTTGCCGTCGGTCCGCAGCGGCAGCCCAAGTCCTTCGGCTGGCGGCTGCTCGAACTGCTGCTCTACACCGTGCTGGTCGTCGGGGTGGGCCGCGCGCTCGAGGCGCGGGCCGGACAGGCCGTGCCGCAGGGGTGGCAGTTCTACGCGGTGATGGCCTGTGTGTTTCTCACGCTGGCCTTCCCCGGGTTCGTGTGGCGCTACCTGCGCCGGGGCGGCCGCGTCGGCGCATGATCACGGCGAGGCCGAGGCACGACCCCATCGGGCCGCGTTCGCCGCTGCGGTTGGCCTCGGTCCTCTCCCTTCACGCGTCTGTTCGCCCGAACCATGAGCCTCGGTGACCTGCTGTCCCTGCCCGAAGGTGATGCCCACCTGCGTGAGACCCGGGTGGAGTCGCACCAGGTCTACCGGGGCCACTTCCTGGAGGTCTACCAGGATCGCATCGCCCTGCCCGACGGTGCGCTCACCGGCCGGGAGTACATGCGCCACCCCGGCGCGGTGATGGTGATTCCGCTGCTGGACGACGGCCGCCTGGTGATGGAGCGGCAGTTCCGCTATCCGCTGGACCGGGCGATGCTCGAGTTCCCGGCCGGCAAGCTCGAGCCGGGGGAGCCCGGGATCGTCTGCGGGGTGCGCGAGCTCTTCGAGGAAACCGGCTACACCGCAGCCCAGTGGGCCTACGCGGGGGAGCTGAACAACGCCATCGCCTACTCGACCGAGCGCATCGAGGTCTGGTTCGCCCGCGGCCTCGAGGCCGGTGAGCGCCATCTCGACGCCGGGGAGTTCCTCGATGTCTTCGCCGCCACCGAGGCGGAACTGTCCGCCTGGGTGCGTGACGGGCAGGTCACGGACGCCAAGACGATGGTCGGGCTGCTCTGGCTGCAGCAGTGGCGCGCCGGGCACTGGCCGCTCGCGTGGCGCAGCGCGGCGGAGCATGGCGCACGCTGATCCAGGGCCAGGCCGTCCATGAAGGTCTTCGATCTGCAGTGTGATCAGGGCCACGGCTTCGAAGGCTGGTTCGGCTCCGAGGAGGACTACCTCGACCAGCTCGAGCGGGGTCTGCTGAGTTGCCCGGTCTGCCAGTCGGTGCAGCTGCGGCGCCGTCCGTCCGCGCCGCGCCTGAACCTCGGGGCCACGGCGCCGCCGCCGATCCCGGCGCCAGCGGGCGGCGAAGGCTCCGGCCGGCCGCCCGACCCCGGGGTGCCGGCGGCTGCGCTGGCCGAACTGCAGGCGCGCTACCTGGCGGCCGTGCGCCACGTGCTGGCGAACACCGAAGATGTCGGTGCGCGCTTCGCCGAGGAAGTGCGGCGCATCCACTACGGCGAGGTCGAGCAGCGCGCCATCCGCGGCCAGGCCGACGCGCAGGAGCGCGAGGCGCTGCGCGAAGAGGGCATCGAGGTCTTTGCGCTGCCGGTACCGACCGGGCTGGACGGCCCGCTTCAGTAGGCTCACAGCAGCCGGTTCGGGTTCATCAGCCCTTGCGGGTCGAGCGCGGCCTTGATCGCGCGCATCAGGCCCAGGGCCACCGGGGACTTGCGCTCGGCCAGCTCGTCGCGCTTGAGCGCGCCGATGCCGTGCTCGGCCGAGAAGCTGCCGCCGAACGCCGCCACCTGGTCGTAGACGAGGCGGTTCACGGCCTGTTCCTGCTCGCGCAGGAAGACATCGGCCGGCACACCCGGCGGGGCCTGCACGTTGTAGTGCAGGTTGCCGTCGCCCAGGTGGCCGAAGGTGACTCGCCGCACCCCCGCGAAGGCCGCCTCCAGCGCGGCATCGCAGCGCTCGACGAAGGCCGGCACACGCGAGACCGGCAGGGCGATGTCGTGCTTGATGTTCAGTCCTTCCTCGGACTGCGCCAGCGGAATCGTTTCGCGCAGCTGCCACATCGCGCGGGACTGCGCCACCGAACCGGCCACCGCGGCGTCGTCGATCAGACCGCGCTCCAGTGCGGCTTCCAGCAGGCCTTCGAACAGCGTGCGGGCCTGAGCCTCGTCCTGAGCAACGGACAGCTCCAGCAGCACCGTCCAGGCACCGGGCGCCAGCGGCAGGCCGAGCTGGGGAAAATGCCGCTGCACCAGCGCCAGCGACACCGCGTTCATCACCTCGAAGCCGGTGAGCGCCGCGTCGGCCCGGGCCTGCGCCAGCTGCAGCAGCGCCACCGCATCCTCCAGGCGGGCGCAGCGCGCCAGGGCGGTCAGGCGGGCCGCCGGCGCCGGATACAGGCGCAGCACGGCGGCCGTGATGACGCCCAGCGTGCCTTCGCTGCCGATGTAGAGGTGGCGCAGGTCGTAGCCGGTGTTGTCCTTGCGCAGGCCGCCCAGGCCGTCCCAGACCTCGCCCTGCGGCGTGACCACCTCCAGCCCCAGGCAGAGTTCGCGGGCATTGCCGTAGCGCAGCACCTGCGTACCGCCGGCATTGGTCGCCAGGTTGCCGCCGATGGTGCAGGAGCCCTCCGAGGCCAGGCTGAGCGGCAGCAGCAGCCCCTGGGCGGCCGCGGCCTCCTGCGCGGTCTGCAGCACGCAGCCGGCCTCGACGGTCATCGTCAGGTTGGCCACGTCGATCGCGCGCACCGCCTTCAGCCGCTGCAGGCTGAGCAGCACCTGGCCGCCGGAGGCATCCGGCACGCCGCCGCCGACCAGGCCGGTGTTGCCGCCCTGCGGCACCAGGGGCACCCAGGCGTCGCGACACAGGCGCACCACCTCGGCCACCTCGGCGGTGCTGCCGGGGCGCACCACGGCCAGCGAGCGGCCGCGCCAGCGCCGCCGCCAGTCCAGGTGATAGGCGTCCAGATCGCCTTCGGTCAGCACCTGCGCGGCGCCCAGGCGGGCACGCAGTGCCTCCAGCAGAGCGGCGGTCATGCGGCACCTTCGCGGGCCGCGCGGCGCCGGCCGGCAGCCAGACGCAGGCGCACATGCGCGGCACAGGCCACAAACAGCGCCACCGCCAGCAGGGCCTCCAGCCAGGCCAGCGTGGCCGACGGGCCCGCCTCGCTGGTGGCGCGCACCAGGCCCTCGGCCAGGTAGAGCCACACGGCCAGCGAGAGCCAGCGGTAGGTGTACAGCCGCATGCGCCACAGGCCCGGCAGGGCGAACAGCAGCGGCAGGGCCTTCACCGCCAGGCTGCCGCGGCCGGTCGGGGCCAGCCAGAGCTCCCAGGCCGCGCAGAGCACGGCCAGCAGGACGGCGCAGGCCAGCGCCGCCCAGCGGCTGGCGAGCACGCCCGGCTCGGGCAGCGCATCGGGCGGGGCCGTTGGGGCGGACGACGAAGAGGGCGGAGCGGCGGTGGAGGCAGACAAGGCGTAGCGGCGCCCGGCAGCCCGGGCAGCGTGAGGGAGCGGGAAGGACTTTGGCATCATAGCCAGCATGGCATCCCCCCGATCCGGCTCCGGCCGCACGTCGCCGCGGCTGCGCCTGGCGCTGCGCGCCCTGCGCCAGTGGCCCTGGCTGGAGACCCTGCGTACCCTGCGCATGCGCTTTCGCGAGGACCGGCTGGGCGTCATCGCCGGCAGCCTCACCTTCACCACCACGATCGCGCTGGTGCCGCTGGCCACTGTGACCTTCGCAGTCTTCACGGCCTTTCCGATCTTCGCGACCTTCCGCAAGGCCCTCGAGCTCTACCTGCTGCAGAACCTGGTGCCCGAGGCGATCGCGCGGCCGGTGCTGCAGCAGCTCACGCTGTTCGCGCTGAAGGCCAACCGGGTCGGCGCGGTCGGCCTGGTGCTGCTGGGCTTCACCGCGATCGCGCTGCTGCTGACCATCGACCGTGCGCTCAACGGCATCTGGCGGGTGCGCGACCCGCGGCCGCTGGCCCAGCGGGTGCTGGTCTACTGGGCCATCGCCACGCTGGGGCCGCTGCTGCTGGGGGTGAGCCTGTCGCTCACCTCCTACGCGCTGTCGGCCTCGCGCGGCTTCGTCGAGGCCCTGCCGGGCGGCGTGTCGCTGCTGCTCGATCTGGGTGAATTCGTGCTGCTGGCCCTGGGCATGGCCGCGCTGTTCCGCTTCGTGCCCAACACCCAGGTGCGCTGGGGGCATGCGCTGGCCGGCGGGGTGTTCGTCGCGCTGGGCTTCGACCTGGCCAAGCGGCTGCTTGCCTGGTACCTCGGCCTGGTGCCGTCCTACACCACGATCTACGGCGCCTTTGCCACCGTGCCGATCCTGCTGGTCTGGATCTATCTGGTCTGGGTCACGGTGCTGCTCGGCGCGGTGGTGGCAGCCTACGCGCCCAGCCTGCAGATGCGCGTGGTGCGGCAGGCCGACACGCCCGGCTGGCGCTTCACGCTGGCGCTGACCCTGCTGCGTGAACTCGAGGCGGCGCGGCACGACCCGCGCCGCGGCCTGTCGGTGGCCGATCTGGCCGAGCGACTGCGGGTCGACCCGCTGCAGATCGATCCGGTGCTGGAAGTGCTGCAGCGCCTGGACTGGGTCGGCCGGCTGGAGGAGGACGGCGAGCCTCGCCAGGTGCTGCTGGTGGATCCAGCCGACACCCGGCTGGCCGCGCTGCTCGAGCGGCTGCTGCTGGCGCGCCGGCCGGGCAATGCCGCCTTTCTCGATGCCACCGGCCTGGAGGCCCTGACGCTGGCGCAGGTGCTGCGTGCGCCGGTGCGGCCGGCGCACGGGAATTGACCGCCGCCAAGGCCGGTGTTCGTCCGATCCCGGCTGCGGGGTTCTCCGGATACTCTCCCGCAACAGCCCCGGGTCGGGGATTTGTCGAGGGAGCCCGAGAGTGCGTCAGAACCTGCCCGTCACCCAGCGCGAATGCCCCCTGCCGTCCGGGGCCGCCCTGGTGTCGATCACCGACACGCAGGGCACGATCACCTATTGCAACCCCGACTTCGTCGAAGTCAGCGGCTACACGCGCGCCGAGCTGATCGGCCAGCCTCACAACCTGATCCGCCATCCCGACATGCCGCCGGAGGCCTTCCGCGACATGTGGGCGACGATCCGCTCCGGCCAGCCCTGGTCGGGCATGGTGAAGAACCGCCGCAAGGACGGCGACCACTACTGGGTGATGGCCAATGTGACCCCGCTGGTCGACGGTGAGCGCGTGCTTGGCTACATGAGCGTGCGCACCCTGCCGACGCGCGCACAGGTCGAGGCGGCCCAGCGGCTCTATGCCGGCATGTGGGACCCTGCCGGCCGCGGCGCCTCGGGCGGGCTGCGGCTGCAGCAGGGGCGCACGGTCCGGTCCGGCCTGGCCGGCTGGCTGCAGCGCTGCTTCGAGCCCGACCTGGCCCGCCAGGGCCTGCTGCTGCTGACGGCGGCCACTGCCGTCGGCTGGGCGGCCGCGCATGTCGATGTGCTGCTCGGCCATCCGCTGGGCGACTTGGTGGGCGTCCTGCTTGCGCTGGCCGGGCTCGCCCTGCTGGCCGGGCTGGGCCAGCGCATCCTGATCCGGCCGCTGCAGGCGCTGCTGCGCAGCGCCAACCGGCTGGCCGCGGCGGACCTGACCTTGCCGGTGCCGGTGCCGACCAGCGGCCTGCTCGGCCGCCTGCAGCGCGCCCTGAACCAGATGGCCGTCAACCTGCAGGCCCTGGTCGGCGATGCCCGCCAGGGCGTCGAACAGCTCAACGGCACCGCGGCCGAACTGGCTCAGGGCAACCAGGACCTGTCCTCGCGCACCGAATCGCAGGCCGCCAGCCTGGAGCAGACCTCCGCGTCGATGGAGCAGATCGCCGGCGCGGTGCGCCAGAGCGCCGCGAATGCGCGCAGCGCCACCCAGGTGGCCGAGCAGGCCAGCGGCGTGACCGAGCGCAGCGCCGAGGCGGTGCGCCGGGCCAGCGAAACCATGGCGACGATCCGCGAAGCCTCGCAGCGCATCGGCGAGATCATCCAGGTGATCGATGCGATCGCCTTCCAGACCAACCTGCTGGCGCTCAACGCGGCGGTGGAAGCCGCCCGTGCCGGCGAGCAGGGACGCGGCTTCGCGGTGGTGGCCGGGGAGGTGCGGGCCCTGGCCCAGCGCACCTCCACCGCGGCACGCGAGATCAAGCAGCTCATCGCGCAGTCCGCCCAGCGGGTCGAGGAGGGCGACGCCCATACCCTGCAGGCGCGTGCCGTGATGGACGAGGCCCTGGCGTCGGTGCAGCGCATGCGCGCGCTGGTGGCGCAGATCGACGCGGGCAGCCAGGAGCAGATGCTCGGCATCTCGCAGGTCAACGATGCCGTTGCGCACCTCGACGGCCTGACGCAGCAGAACACCGCCCTGGTGCAGGAACTGGCCACGGCCGCGCGCGCGGTGCGCGAGAGCGGCGACGAGGTGGCGCAGGCGGTGCGCGTCTTCCGCCACGCCTGAACCGCCTGCCGCACGCCCGGCCAGCGGCGCGACGCGCCGGCCGCAGCCGCTGCGTCGCCCGGCGCCGCTCAGGCCGTGAGCGCGTCGCGCAGCGCCTGCAGCAGGCCCTCGGGGTCTTCCTGCATCAGGTCGTGACCGGGCAGGTCCAGCAGGTGGGTCTGTGCACCCAGGCGCCGGCCCACCTCGGCGGCGGCCTTCGGCAGCGTCATGCGGTCCCGCCGGGCCAGCAGCAGGTGGCTGCGCGTGCGGCCGGCGGCGGCCACCGCGTCGGCCGCCTCCAGCCCGCGGGCGTAGCGGTTGCACAGCGAGAAGTCGTGGTGGAACAGGTTGTGCTCCAGGCCGGCCACCCCGGCGGAGCGCTCCAGGATGCGCCGGCACAGCTGTCGGCTGGCGCCCTGGTGCCAGGTGCCCGGGCCCGGGTTGCCGGGTTCCCCGGCCAGGCGGGCATGCGCGAAGGCCACCACCATGTCGATGGCCTTCAGCGGATCGCGCGCCGCGGTGGCCAGCAGGGCGTCGGATACCGGCATCGGCACCGCGGTGCCCACCATCACCAGGTGGTCGACGGCCGGGGCCGCGGCCGCCTGGGTGGCAGCCTGGGCGGCCGCCTCCAGCGCGATCAGCGAGCCCATGCTGTGGCCCACCAGGCTGGCGCTCGCGATGCCCTGGGCGGCGAGCAGGCGCAGCAGCCAGGCGCCGGCGGACTCGATGTCGGGCAGCACCGGACCGGGGCTCGAGCCATGGCCGGGCAGGTCCAGCGCCAGCACGTTCCAGCCGTGGTGGGCGAACCAGCGGGCCGGAAAGGTCCAGACGCAGTGGTCGTTCAGGGCCCCGTGCACGAACACCAGCCAGGGCTGTCCGGGGCGGGGGGCGCGTGCGCCGGTGTAGGCATAGACCGGCGCGGCATCGGGTTGCAGCAGTTGCATCAGCGGCCTCCTGCGGCGGTGGGGGCCGCCTTGTCCGCGGCCTTGAGGGCGCGCTTCAGGTCCTCGATCAGGTCGGCCGGATCCTCCAGGCCGATCGACAGGCGGATCGTGCCGGGGCCGATGCCGGCGGCGGCCAGGGCGGCGTCGTCCATGCGGAAGTGGGTGGTGCTGGCCGGGTGGATCACCAGCGAACGGGCGTCGCCGACGTTGGCCAGGTGCGAGAAGATCTCCAGCGCCTCGATGAAGGCCCGTCCCTGCGCGCGACCGCCCTTCAGGTCGAAGCTGAACACCGCCCCGCAGCCCTTGGGCAGCAGGCGCTGTGCCAGTGCGTGGTCGGGGTGGCTGTCCAGCTCCGGATAGGCGATGCGGCCCACCTGCGGCTGCTTCGACAGGAACTCCACCACCTTGCGGGTGTTCTCGACATGCCGGGCCATGCGCAGCGGCAGCGTCTCCAGGCCCTGCAGGATCAGCCAGGCGCTGTGCGGGCTCAGGCAGGCACCGAAGTCGCGCAGCCCCTCGCGGCGCGCGCGCAGCGCGAAGGCCGCGACGGTGTTCTCCTCGGCGAAGACCAGGTCGTGAAAGCCCGCATAGGGCTCGCAGAGTTCCGGGCAGCGGCCGTGCTGCGCGTGCGCGGCCTGCCAGTCGAAGTTGCCGGCGTCCACCAGCAGCCCGCCGATCACCGTGCCGTGGCCGCAGAGGAACTTGGTGGCCGAGTGCAGCACCAGCGCCGCCCCCAGTTCGGCCGGCTGCTGCAGCCAGGGCGTGGCCAGGGTGGCGTCCACCAGCAGCGGCAGGCCATGCTCGCGTCCCAGCTGGGCCAGCGTCGGGATGTCCAGCACGTCCAGGCCCGGGTTGCCGATCGACTCGCCGAACAGCAGGCGGGTCTCGGGCCGGATCGCCGCGCGCCAGGCGTCGATGTCGCCGGGGCGCACGAACGTGGTGTGGATGCCGAAACGCGGCAGCGTGTAATGCAACAGATTGTGCGAGCCGCCGTACAGCGCCGTGCTGGCCACGATGTGGTGGCCCGCGCCGGCGAGCGTCGCGATCGCCAGGTGAAGTGCCGCCTGTCCGCTGGCGGTGGCCAGCCCGGCCAGGCCCGCGTCCAGCGCGGCGATGCGCTGCTCCAGCACCGCGGTGGTGGGGTTGGACAGCCGGCTGTAGACGTGGCCGGCGCGCTCCAGGTCGAACAGCGACGCGGCGTGGTCGCTGGAGCGGAACACGAAGGAGGTGCTCAGGTGCAGCGGCACGGCGCGTGCGCCGGTGGTGGGGTCGGGGGCGGCGCCGGCGTGCAGCGCCAGCGTGTCGAAACCAGGGTCGGCAGGGCCGGGCATCGGATCTCCTCGGGGTGCTTTTCGCGGTGAATGTGGGCTATATTGCCACGCAGCAGGCCGCTGTCGCGGCCACCGATCGTCCCCGAGGAGGACCCATGAAAGTCAGCGACATCCTGCGAGTCAAGGGCAATGCCCTGTTCACCGTCCACCCCGACCAGCCGCTGTCCGAGGCGGTGGCGGTGATGAGCGAGAACGACATCGGATCGCTGGTGGTGATGGAGCATGGCGACCTGGTGGGGATGCTGACCTTCCGCGAGGTCATCCAGGCGGTGGTGCGCAACGGCGGCACCTTGGTCGGCCCGCGGGTGCGCTCGGTGATGGACGACCTGCCGCTGACCTGCACGCCCGGCACCGAGATCGACGAGGTGCGCCGCATGATGCTCGAGCGCCACGCCCGCTACATGCCGGTGCTCAACCAGCGCACGCTGATGGGTGTGATCTCGTTCTACGACGTCGCCCGCGCAGTGGTCGAGAGCCAGGACTTCGAGAATCGCATGCTCAAGGCCTACATCCGCGACTGGCCCGTGGAAGAGGGCGGCGACGCCGCCGCCCCGACGCAGGCGCCGACGCAAGCCTGAATCCGGCCGCGCTGCACCACGTACGAAGGGCTCCCGAGGGAGCCCTTGCTGCATTCGAAATGCCTGCCGTGATCAGGCCGGCTGGCGAGCCTCATGGCGGCGCATCCGTTCGGCCGGACGGCGCGCTTCGAAGGGCGCGCCCAAGCCGTGCGGACGGCGCTTGGCGGTCTCGGGTCCGCTGGGGCGATCGGCCGGGGTCGGGGTCTGCCAGGCGCTGCGGGTGAGCACGATGATGTCCTGGGCGCGTTCCTGCATGTCGGGGAGTTCTCCTGTCGTCTTGTTCGTCGGGGGATGACCCGGGCCGTGGCCGCGGGTGCGGCGCATCACTGCATCGCCGCGTCGATCAGGCCCATGTCGGCGCTGCTCATCAGCGCCTCGATGTCCATCAGGATCAGCATGCGGTCGGCCACGTTGGCGATGCCGGTGATGTAGCTGGTGTCCACCGCCGCGTCGATCTCGGGCGCGGGGCGCACGGCCTCGCCCGGCAATTCGAGCACATCGGAGACCGAATCGACCACCGCACCGACCACGCGGCCGCGGATGTTGAGCACGATGACCACCGTGAAGCCGTTGTATTCGGCGCTGTCGCAGCCGAACTTCAGGCGCAGGTCGACGATGGGCACGATCACGCCGCGCAGGTTCACCACGCCCTTGAAGAAGGGCGCCGAGTTGGCAATGCGCGTGGGCGGCTCGTAGGAGCGGATCTCCTGCACCTTCAGGATCTCGATGCCGTACTCCTCGGCGCCGAGCCGGAAGGTCAGGAACTCGCCGCCCAGATGGTGCTGGCCGACGGCCTGGCCGGCTGCGACGCGGCCCTTTCCGGTCAGGGCGCTGGGAGTCGAGGCGACGGATGCGGATTCGAGAACCATGTTCATGGGCAGACCTCTGGGGTGTGTCGGGCAGGGCGGGATCGGGTGCCGTGCGGCGGCCACGCAGGCGTGCGGGCCGGGGCACTCGGGATCTGCCGGTCATTGTGGGCAGGGCCCGCCGCGCCGATGCCGCGAGCAGCGAGGCCTTCGCGGGCTTTTTCGTGCGGCGCGACGCTGCACCTACAATCGGCGCCTCCTGGCCTGTACCTGCCCGGGCCGGCCCCGCGGCGCCCGGCACTGATGGAACCCCCGCGATGCCCGGCAGCACCTTCGGCACCCTGTTTCGAGTCACCAACTTCGGCGAGAGCCACGGCCCGGCGATCGGCTGCGTCATCGACGGCTGCCCGCCCGGGCTGGCGCTGAGCGAGGCCGACATCCAGGGCGACCTGGACCGCCGCCGTCCCGGCACCAGCCGCCATGTCACGCAGCGCAACGAGCCCGACCGGGTGGAGATCCTCTCCGGTGTCTACGAGGGCCTGACCACCGGCACGCCGATCGCCCTGCAGATCCGCAACACCGACCAGCGCAGCAAGGACTACGGCAACATCCTGGACACCTTCCGCCCGGGCCATGCCGACTACACCTACTGGCGCAAGTACGGCCTGCGCGACCCGCGCGGCGGCGGGCGCTCCTCGGCGCGCCTGACCGCGCCGACGGTGGCCGCCGGCGCGGTGGCCAGGAAGTGGCTGCGCGAGCGCTTCGGCACCACCTTCCTGGGCTGGATGAGCCAGCTCGGCGAACTGCCCATCCCCTTCGAGGACGAGGCGCAGATTCCGCTCAACCCCTTCTTCGCGCCGTCGAGTTCGGTGGTTCCCGCGCTGGAGGCCTACATGGACGCGCTGCGGCGCGAGGGTGATTCCTGCGGTGCGCGCATCGAGGTGCTGGCGCGCGGCGTGCCCGCCGGCCTGGGCGCGCCGGTGTACGACCGGCTCGATGCCGACATCGCCTACGCGATGATGGGCATCAACGCGGTCAAGGGCGTCGAGATCGGCGACGGCTTCGCCTGCGTGGCGCAGCGCGGCAGCGTGCATGGCGACGAACTGACGCCGCAGGGCTTTCGCAGCAACCATGCCGGCGGCGTGCTGGGCGGCATCTCGACCGGGCAGGACCTGCGCGTGTCGATCGCGATCAAGCCCACCAGCTCGATCCGCACGCCGCGCGCCTCGGTCACCCGCAGCGGCGAGCCGACGGTGGTCAGCACCCTCGGCCGCCACGACCCCTGCGTGGGCATCCGCGCCGCGCCGATCGCCGAGGCCCTGCTGGCGCTGGTGCTGATCGACCATGTGCTGATCGACCGCGCCCAGTGCGCCGACGTCCAGCTGCCCTGGCCGCCGCTGCCGCCGATCGCGCCGCTGCCGCCGGCCTGAACACCGGGCCGGCCGGTGGGGCAGAGTCCGGCCCAGGCCGCCGGCGGGGGCCGGTCGGGTCAGCGCAAGGCGGGTTCCGTGCGGCGCGCTGTGCTGCCGTCCAGCACGCCCTGGCGCCGATAGACGCCGCAGCCGATCACCAGGTTTTCGTCCACCTGGCGCACGTAGCTGGCCTTGTCCTCCAGCTCCAGGGTCTGGGGGTGCGAGATCTGGTAGTCCACCCAGCCGCCACCGGCCTGCGCCACCTGCCAGGCGGCGGCATCGAGCAGGTCGCCGTTGCGCGTGGCGATGGGCGGAACCGGCTGGCCCACGCGGCTGCGGTCCAGACCGAAGATGCGGTAATGGCCGTCGCGGCTCAGGCCGAAGAGGTACAGGTCGCGGTCGCGGAACTCGCCCTGCGGGTCGTGCAGGGCCTGCAGGCTGGCCTCCAGGCCCTGCGATGCAATCAGCGCGGCGGCGCGGTCGACCAGATCGCGCGCCTCGTCGGAGCTGCCCTGCCAGAGCCGGATCGAGCGCACGCCCTGCGTCAGGCTGCGGGCGTGCTCCATCAGCGCTTCGGTGGCGTGGTGCGATTCGCGCACCATCGCCGCGTTCTCGCGCGTGATCTCGTCCAGGCTGGCCACGGTGCGGGTCAGTTCGTCCAGGGCGGTGCTCTGGCTGCTGGCCGCATCGGCGATCTGCTGCAGCGTGCCCGTGACCTCGCGGATGCCCTGGGCGATGTCGCCCAGTGTCAGATCGACGCTGCCGATGCGGTTCACCCCCTCGCCGATCTGTCGCGCCGAGGTCTCCAGCAGCTGGCCCACTTCCTGGGCCGCCTGGCTGCTGCGCTGGGCGAGCTTGCGCACTTCCTCGGCCACCACCGAGAAGCCGCGTCCGCTCTCGCCGGCCTTGGCCGCCTCCACCGAGGCGTTCAGCGCCAGCATGTTGGTCTGGAAGGCGATGTCCTCGATCAGGTCGACGATCTCGCCGGTGCGGCGCGCCGAGGCCTCGATCTCCTGCATGGTCATCACGGCCTCGCGCATCGAGCGGCGGCCCTCGTCGCTCACCGCGCAGGCCTGGCCGGCCCGCTCGGACACGGCGTGGGCGTGACGCGCCGTGTGGGCCACGCTGTCGCTCACCTGGCGCACGGCCCGGCTGGTCTGCGCCAGCGCGCCGGCCTGCGACTCGGTGCGCTGGGCCAGGGCGGTGGTGTCGCCCGACAGGCGTTCGCCCGACATCGCCAGGCGCGCCGCGGTGCTGCGGATGCCCGCCACGGTGCCCGACAGCTGGCGTGACATGCCGCTCAGCGCCTGCTGGATCGCGTCGAGCTCGCGGTCGGTGTCGATGCGCCCGACGTAGGTCAGGTCGCCCGCAGCCACCGCCTGCACCGCCCGGCGCAGCTGGCGCAGGCCGCTGCCGAAGGCCAGGTACAGGCACAGCCCCAGGTAGAGCATGGCCGCGCCCACGCCCAGGCCGAGCAGCAGCTGCGCGGCCAGCCAGCGCGTGAGCTGTTCGGCGCGCTGCTGCAGCAGCGTCTCGAGACGCCCCAGCACGGAGCTCTCCATCTGCCCGGCCGCATGCAGCACCTGCTGCGCGAAGGCGGCGTGGGCACGGGCCTGCTCGGCACCCGACGACTCGCCGGAGTCCGTCGGCAGGCGCTCGCCCAGGCGGCGGGCCAGCTGGGCCGCCGCCTGCCAGCCGGGGGGCTCGGCCTCGCCGAAGCGCTGCAGTGCCTGGGTGCGACGGGCGATCGCCTCGCTGTGCCAGGCCAGCAGTTCGCGCCGGGCCTGCAGCGTGGCCGGTGCGGCCACCGCGCCGTCCGGGGCGGCCAGCAGGACGGCCCCCAGCCCGCCGGCCTGGGCGATCGATTCGATCCAGGGCGGCAGGTGCTGCACCGCCAGATCCATCAGAAAATAGGGGCCGCCCTCGGGGTCGAGCAGCAGCCGCGAGCGCTCGCCCACCAGCAGCAGCAGGGCTTCCAGGGCCTGCAGCGAGGAGGCCTCGCCGCTCCAGGGCGCCGGGGTGGACGGGCTGCCCGTCGCCGCACCGCGCCAGCCCGCCGCCCAGGCCTGCCAGCGCGTCTGCAGCAGGGCATCGGCGTCGCGGTCCAGCTGCCGGGTGGCCGCCTCGATCGCCGCGGCCAGGCGCTCGCGCTGGGCCTGGGCCTGGCCCGGCCCGGCGGGCAGGCCGGCCTCGGCCAGCTGGCTCGTCAGGCGCAGCTCACGCGCCAGCCGGCCCACCTCGGCGAGCAGGCGCAGCTGGGCGCTGCCACGCAGTTCGAGGCGGGTTTCCTGCAGGCGCTGCCACTGCTGCCAGGCCGTCCAGCCGCTCAGCGCGCCCAGCGGCAACAGGGCCAGCGCGCAGCAGGCGATGATCTTGTGGCCCATCGTGAAGCGCTGCATCAGCCGCAGGCCGGGCTGCAGCAGCGTCAGGATCCAGCCGGGCAGGCCGGCAACGGCAATCGGGGGACTTGTCATGGGGACCTGTGGCTCGCGGTCGGGTCAGAAGAACTCGACCTGGTTGTCTCGCTCGATGACCTGCTGGCCGTGGTGCTGCGAGCGCTGCGCTTCCATGGTGTAGGCCGACTCCAGCCGGGCCAGCCAGACGGCGGCCTGGTTGCTGCTGAGGTCGCCGCGCTGCGCCAGCCAGTCCTGCAGGCGCTGCATGTCCTCGGTGATGCTGCCGAGCATCTGGTTGAAGCGGTCCTGGGCCTGGAAGCCCATCAGCACCCGCTCCACGTCGGCGCGCACCTGGCCGCCGGCCTCGCGCAGCCCCCGGCTGGAGCGGCCGATCTGGCCGACGCTGTCGAGCAGGCCGCCGATGGCGCGGCGCGCACTCGCGTCGGCCTGGGCGCGCAGCTCCTCGTCGCTGCTGTCGCGGGTGGCAGCCAGCAGGCGCAGTCCGCTCAGGCGCTCCTCCAGGCGGGCCGACTGGCTCAGCAGGCGCCCGGCATCGGCGGCGGACTGCTGCGCCAGGCCGCGCACCTCTTCGGCCAGCACCGCGAAGCTGCCGGCGCGCGAGCCCGAGCGGGCCGATTCCACCGCCGCGTTGATGGCCACCATGTTGATGCGGCGCGCCAGCTGGCGCACCCGGGCGGCGCCCTGGCGCATCTCGTCGATCGCCGCGCCGACCTGCTCGACCTCGGCCAGGGCCTCGTCACGCTGGCCGATGGCCAGGCGCACCGGTTCGAGCAGGCTGGCCAGCACCGCGTCGTTGTCGTCGATCAGCGCGTCCACGGTGGCCCCGCTCAGGTCGGACGAGGAGGACTCGGCCAGTCGCACGGCCTCCTCGAGCCGCTGGTCGATCGAGGTGAAGGCCTGCAGGATCTCGCCGGTGCTCTGCTCGGCGTGCTGGCGGGCGGCCTCGATCTGGCGCAGCCAGACCGGCAGCACCTGCTCGACCAGCACCGGCGCGGCCGCATCGGCCGCGGCCGGCGTGGCATCGGCCGGGGGCTGCAGCAGGCGCGCCAGCAGCCAGCCGCTGAGCAGCGCGCCGGCCAGGCAGGCCCCCCAGCCGCCGCCGAGCTGGACGGCCGCGCCGGTCAGGGCCGCGAGGCCGGCCGCCAGGCCGACGGCCGAGCGGGTCGGGCTGCGCGGCGGTGCGGGCGGCCTCGGCGGGGCGTCGGAGCGGGGCGGCAGGTCGGCGGAGGAGGCGGTCATCGTGGGTCGGTCCGGCATGGGTCGGACCGGCGGCGCGCACGCGCTGCCGGCCACCTTTCGGGGGACGTCGGGCATCGTCGCCGTGGCCGCAGGGGCGCAGTCGTCCGAAATGCTGCGCTGCGTCGGGCCAATTCGGGCCGTCGCGCCGGTGCGCGCCGCCTCTAATGCGAAGGTTGCCGCACAGGTCGGCGGGCCGGCTGCCGCTCGCTGCGACGCGGTTGCATGCAAAGGTGCCTCCATGAGTCTTTCCCTGCGCTGGCGAGCCGGCGCGCTCGGTCGACCCCACCGCGGGTCCCCCGCATCCGGGGCGGCCGACGGGCTGCTGCAGCGGCTGCGGCAGCTGCGCGAAGGCTGGCGCGAGTTCTTCCGCCATCACGGTGTCTGGGCGCCCGGGGTCCGGCTGCACCGGAGGCTGGATTTCCGCGCCAAGGCCACGCTGGTCGCGCTGGCCTTCGTGCTGCCCACGGCGCTGCTGGCGATGCTGCTGTTCGGGCGGGCCTGGCAGGACCTGGGCGAACTGGGGCGTGCGCGCGACATGCTGGCCGTCGCGCAGGCCACCGACGGCCTGCTCGATGCGGTACACCGCCAGCGCGTGCAGCTCTTCGATGCCTCGGCGCCCTCGGCCGCCGCCGGCGAGCCGCTGCTGGCGGGCTGGCGGGCCCTGGAGCAGGCCCACCGGGCCGCCCAGCCGGGCGAGGCGGTGCAGGCGCGTTACCGGGCGCTGGTCGAGCGCTTTCCGCAGGTCGTCGCGCCGCCGGTGGGCCCCCGGCTTGCCGAGGTGCGGCTGCGCACCGCCTTCATCGAGCAGCTGCTGGACTTCGACGAGGCCCTGCTGCTCGACACCCCGCTGGACGCCCTGCGGGACCCGGGCGCCTCGCATCGTGCCAGGCTGGCGGTGCACCTGCTGCTGCGCGTCGAGCAGGGCATCGGCACGGCCTGGGCGCGTGCGCATGCCCTGGCCGTGCAGGGCGATGCCAGTCGCCGCGCCTTCGAGCCCTACGCGGCGGCCTACCACCCGCTGCAGGCCCAGATCGAGCGGGCACGCGGCAGCGCCCTGGCCCTCGGTGCCGGAGCCGAGCCCGGCAGCCAGGCCGCGGCCCAGTCCGCCGCCCTGCTGCAGACCCTGCAGCAGACCCGTGCGGCCGTCGATGCGCTGCATGCGCAGGTGCTCGACGGCGTCGGCCCGGAGGCGCTGCTGCCGCACCGCAGCACGATCGATCGGCAGCGCCAGGCCCTGCGGCGGCAGCAGGCCGATCTGGCCGCGCAGCTGCGTGCCGAGCTGGCGCAGCGCTGGCAGCAGCAGCGCGATGCCTTCGCGCTCTTCGTGGTCGGCCTCGGCCTGGCGCTGGCGCTGGCCAACTACCTGCTCTACGCCTTCTTCCATGTGCTGCGCGGTGGCATGCGGCAGATCCAGCGCGAGGTGCAGTACGTCGCCGAGGGCGACCTCAGCCGCCGGCCCCGTCCGCTCGGCCGCGACGAGGCGGCGCGCACCCTGGCGCTGATCACCGAATCGCTGGGCAACCTGGGCGGGCTGTTCTCGGTGGTGCGGCGCGGCGTGGCCTCGGTGGCACATGCCTCCACCGAGATCGCCTCGGCCAGCGCCGACCTCTCGCGCGGCTCGGGCAACGCGCTGGCCTCGGTGGCGGCGGTACGCGAGGGCATCGGTGCGATGGTCGGGCACCTCGAAGGCTACGAGCAGTGCGTGCAGCAGGCGGTCGAGCGGGCCCGCGCGATGCGCACCGAGTCCGGGCGCAGCCGCCGCGTCATGGGCACGCTGGCCGAGCGCATCGGCGGGCTGCAGCAGCGCAGCCGCGAGATCGGCAAGATCGTCGGCATGATCGACGGCATCGCCTTCCAGACCCACCTGCTGTCGCTCAACGCCTCGGTGGAGGCGGCGCGTGCCGGCGAGGCCGGCAAGGGCTTCGCGGTGGTGGCCCACGAGGTGCGCCAGCTGTCGATGCGGGCGGCCAACGCCGCGCAGCAGATCGGCGCCATCGTTGCGGCTTCGATCGCCGAGATCGAGCAGGGCCGCGCGATCACCCAGCGCAGCGTCGAGGCGGTGGCCGGCACGGAAGCCGAGGTGCAGGGCGTCAACCAGGTGCTGCAGCGCCTGACCGAGCTGACCTGCCAGGGCCAGGCCAACGCCCGCCAGATGGCCGGCTCGCTCGACGAGCTGCACCAGTTCAGCGATGCCAACGCCCGCCTGGCCGGCCAGCTCACCGATGCGGCGCAGGAGCTGCGCCGCCAGAGCCTGCAGGTCAGCGAGCAGTCCTCGCGCTTCAAGCTGGCCTGAGAACCCCCTGAACCTGAGCGGTGGGGCGGTTCAGAACAGCCACTGCGGCCTGGCCAGCAGCGCCAGGCCCAGCAGCAGCATCACCGTGCCGCTCAGCGCCTTCAGCCAGCGCCCGTGGCGCTCGTCGAGCTTGCCGCTGCCCAGGGCCAGCACGGCCAGCGTCACCATCAGGGCGTCGTCGGCGAGGTAGCCGACGATGTACAGACCCAGGTAGGCGTGGTGGGCCAGCGCGGAGAGCTGCTGCTGAGCCAGCACCGCCGTGTAGATCGCCGGCAGGCCGGCGGTGCACAGCAGTTCGACGAAGTTCACCGCCACCGCCAGCGCCGCCGCCCCCAGCAGCGAGGCGCCCAGCCCCGGGGCCTGCAGCACGCCGCGCATGCGCGCATACAGCCCCGGCTTGGCCGCGGCCGGAATGGACAGCGAGGGGCCCCGCCCCCAGGCGAAGAAGTCCTTCAGGTTCAGCGCTGCAATGACCAGCGCGAGCAGCCCCAGGCCGCGCAGCACCGTCTGCGACAGTCCGACGGCCAGGAAGAGATTCAGCCACGCGGCCAGGAAGGCGTAGTACACCGCCCCGCTGGCCGCCACGAAGGTGCCGGCGATCAGGGCCATGCGGCGCCGGTCGCGCAGCCGCGCCAGCAGGGCCAGCAGGAAGAGCAGCACCCACATCGCGCAGGGGTTGAAGCCGTCGAGCAGGCCCAGCGCCAGGGTGAACAGCGGCAGGCCCAGCCGGCTGGCGCTGAGCGTGCCCAGCGCGGTGTCCAGCACGCCGGTGTCGGGTGCCGAGGCGGGCGGGGTGTCCGGCTCCGAAGGCGCAGCCGGGGCCGGCACCGGCGCGTCGAGCAGGTCCTCCAGCTCCCGGCCACGGTGCGCCGCGTCGTCGAAGCCCACCCGCACCCACTGCCCGTGCACCACGAAGGTGGGCACGCCCGGCGGCCAGATCCCCGCGGCGCGGCTGTGCTGCATGAGCGCCTCGCGGGCGTCGGGATCGCGGTCGATCGGGCGCAGCCGGACCGTCAGGCCCGGCCGGCGTTGCTGCAGGTCGGCCAGGAAGATCTTGGCCTCGGCGCAGTGCGGGCAGCCCTCGCGCACGAAGACCTCCAGCGCCACGGCCGTCGCGGAAGCGGCAGGCGCCGCGGGCGTGGCCTGGGTGGCCGGCGCCGCGGCCGCCTGCACGCCAGCCGGGGCCGCCAGCAGGGCGAGCGCCGCCAGGACGGGCAGCAGCAGCGCGAGGATCCCGGCGATCCAGCCGCCGGCTGCGGCGAACCGCCCGATCCCCTGCCGCCTGTCCAGCCCGGCACCCGGTCTGCCCCACTGCGCTTGGGTGCTTTCCTGTTGCATACCCATGAGTGTATAAACGCGGCATGTCCCAGCGTCATTCTGCTCCTGCGACCGGGCCCGCCCGACGCCGCCTCCTGGCCGCCGCGGCGGCTGTCTGCCTGGCCCTCGGCCTGGTCGGGGCCGACCGGGCGGCGGCCCAGGGGCCCGACGGGCTGTCGGTCAGCCTCGAGGCCGCCCGGGCCGCGCTGGCCGACGGGCGCACCGTGGTGATCGACATCCGCGAGCCGCGCGAGCACGCCACCGGCGTGGCCGCGGGCATGCGGCTGCTGCCGATGAGCCAGATCGGCGCCCGGTTGGCCGAAATCCCGAAAGCGGCCGACCAGCCGGTGCTGCTGATCTGCAACACCCAGAACCGTTCGCGCCGTGTGGTCGAGGCCCTGCGGGAGCGCGGCTGGACCCAGGTGCGCTACGTGCACGGCGGCATGAGCAGCTGGGCCGCGCGCGGCTGGCCGATGGTGGCGCCGCCGCGCTGAGGATCCGAGGCCGCGCGGTGGTTCAGCGCGGGCTGCGGCGCAGTTCGCGCAGCCTGGCTTCCAGGGCGGCGCTGTGGAGCACGCCGAAGTGGCTTGCGACCAGCTGGCCCTGGGCGTCGTAGAACAGCGTGGTGGGCAGGCCGCGCGATCCCAGCGCCGGGCCGACCGCCGAGCGCGGATCCAGCCAGACCTCGCGCAGCGCCAATCCCTGGTCGGCCAGGTAGGCCTGCACCGCCGCAGCCGATTCCCCCTGGTTGACGAACAGGAAGCCCACCCGGGTCTCGCGCTGCTGGGCCGCCGCCAGCAGTGGCATCTCCTGCCGGCAGGGTCCGCACCAGCTGGCCCAGAGGTTGACGACCACCGGTCGGCCGGCCGCCAGTTCGGCCAGCGAGCGGGGGGCGGCCTCGCCCAGCGCCTGCACCGGCAGGGCCGGCAGCGCGGGGCGGTCGTGCAGGCCGAGCAGCCGCGCGCCGGCCGTGCTGCCCAGCAGCAGCACCAGCGCACCGGCGCCGAGGGCGGGCCGCAGGGCGGCCGAACGCCAGGCGCGCCAGCTCAGCCAGGCGGCGGCGGCCGCCCAGCCGCTGGCAGCGTGCCAGCCGCCGTCGCGCAGGTCGAGGGCGGCCAGCGGTTCGGCCGCGTAGAGATCGGCGTGCCCGCCCAGATGGACCAGCCGGGCAGCCAGCAGGCCCAGCGCGACGGCGAGGATCAGCGCGTGGCCGGCGGCATCGGCGCGCGCGCGCCCCTCGGTCTCCCCGCCGGAAACCGGCGCCGTGTCGCCGGCAGCCTCCGGGCCCGCATCGGCCTCCGCCGTGCCGGCTCGTCGCGCCACCCAGCCCGCCACCCAGGTGGCCGCCCACAGCGAGCCCAGCAGCAGCAGCGGAGCCGCCGGCAGCGCCAGCGGGCCGATCGACACCGAGATCATCCGCGTCCCCCTGCGGTCAATGGTCGTCGGCGGCGTGCAGCCGGGCGTGGATGCGCTGCGTGGCCTTCCAGACGCTCCACAGCACCAGCGGAATCAGCGCGCCGGCGGCCAGCTCCGGGTTCAGCGGCAGACCGGCCGACTTCAGCGCCTTGCCCACGTAGAACAGCAGGCTGACCACGTAGTAGGAGATCGCCGCGATCGACAGTCCCTCCACCGTGCTCTGCAGGTTGAGCTGCAGGCGCTGGCCGCGCGTCAGGCGTTCCAGCAGCTGCTGGTTCTGCTGCTCGGTGGCGATGTCCACGCGGGTGCGCAGCAGCGCGCTGCTGCGCTCGATGCGCTGCGACAGCGCGGCCAGGCGCTGTGCGGTGGCCCCCACCGTGGCGATGGCCGGCGACAGGCGGCGCTGCATGAACTCGCCCAGGGTCTGCGTGCCCGGAATGGGTCGCTCGCGCAGCTCGGCGATGCGCTGGCGCACGATGCCGTGGTAGGCCTCGGTGGCCGAGAAGCGGTAGCCGTGCTCGGCGTTGGCCCGCTCGATGCGCGCGGCCACGTGGATCAGCCGGTCCAGCAGGTCGGTCTCCGAGACCTCGCGTGCCTCCAGCTGGGCGGTGGTTTCGGCCAGATCGGCCTCGGCCCGGGCCAGCACCGGGGCCAGCGCCTTGGCCACCGGCAGGCCGCGCAGGGCCATCAGCCGGTAGATCTCCAGCTCGAGCAGGCGCTGCGAGATGCGCCCGGCGCGGGTCTCGCTGGTGCCCGGCGGGGCGATCACCAGCATGCGCTCGAAGCCGTCGTCGCGGATGCGGAAGTTGGTCACCGCGATCGAGTGGCCCCGCCCCGACGGGCTGTTGCCCATCAGCGAGGCCACCACGGTGCGCCCGCCGAACCAGCGCTGGCCCAGCGCGAGCGCGGCCTGCGGGTCGTCCAGCTCGTGATGCACCATGGCCATCAGCACCGCGGCGACGGTGCGCCCCGGCAGGCCCTGCAGCCAGGCGGGCGGCACGATCAGCCCGTCGAGCAGGTCAGGCAGCTCGGCGCCCAGGCCGGCGTGCTCGGGCAGCGGCTGCACCAGCACGTAGCGGGTGAACTCGCTGTGGCGCTCCCACTTGAGCGTGCCGGCAGGGGGGGAAGCGGCGCCGCCGGCGGCATCGGCCGGGCTGCCCAGGCGCAGGCGCAGGAAGTTGTCGTCCAGGTCGGCCAGGGTGAGGCCGTCCTGCCCGGGCAGGGCGCGCAGGTGGGCGCATTCCTGCTCGCGCGTCACGCCCTCGTTGAGCAGCGCGACGAAGACCACCAGCGCCGGCAGGCGGATGCGCGCCGACGGGCGGGCATGCACCTCGTTGTGCAGCAGGATGCGCAGCCCGTCGTCGGGTGGCAGCAGGGCGCGCAGCGCGGCGGGGGGGCTGGCGCTGCGGATCGTGAAGGCGGGCGTCGGGTCGGCGGGTTCAGGCATGGCGGGGTCGGGCATCCGGTGCCGAAGTATCGCGGCAGTCGCCCGTTCCCGCAGTGACACCCCCTCGTCAGGCCGTGGCGCGCTGGCTGCACACCCGTTGCAGCCAGCCGGCGATCTCGCCCAGGCCGAGCACGTGGTCGGTCGCACCGAGCTTGATGGCCTCCTTGGGCATGCCGAAGACCACCGAGCTGGCCTCGTCCTGCGCTGCGGTGAGCGCGCCCGCGTCGTGCATGTCGCGCAGGCCGCGCGCGCCGTCGTCGCCCATGCCGGTCATGATCAGGCCGATGGCGTTGCGCCCGGCGCAGTGCGCCACCGACTTGAACAGCACGTCCACCGACGGCCGGTGGTGGTTCACCAGCGGGCCGTCGAAGACCTCGGCGACGTACTGGGCGCCGTTGCGCTTGAGCCGCATGTGCCGACCGCCCGGGGCGATCAGCACGCGCCCGTCGATGACGCGGTCGCCGTCCCGGGCCTCCAGGACCTCCAGCTCGCAGAGGTTGTTCAACCGGGCCGCGAAGGAGGCGGTGAACTTCTCCGGCATGTGCTGCACGATCACCATGCCGGGAATCGTGCGCGGCAGTGCGCGCAGCACCACTTCGATGGACTGCACGCCGCCGGTGGAGATGCCCACCGCGATGACGCGGTCGGTGGTCTCGGCCATCGCCCCCGCCGGCCGGGCCGGGGCGACGTGGCCCGGCGGCCGGCGCGTCGCGGCGCCGGCTCCGGCCGTCGCGCCGGCCGACCGCGTCACCGTGGCCGATGCCGCCGGCTGCGCCCGCGCCGCCGCGCCGGCGGCGATGGCGCGCAGGTTGGCGCCCGCGGCCGCACGCACCGCGGCCACCAGCCCGTTGCTGCGGTCCTCCAGGAAGTCGCGCAGGCCGATGCGCGGCTTGGTGACGAAGCTCACCGCGCCGGCGGCCAGCGCCTGCATCGTGGTCTCGCAGCCGGCCTCGGTCAGGGTCGAGCACATCACCACCGGGGTGGGGCGCTCGGCCATGATCTGGCGCAGGAAGGTGATGCCGTCCATGCGCGGCATCTCCACGTCCAGCACCACCACGTCGGGCCACTGGGCCTGCATCTTCTGCCAGGCGAACAGCGGGTCGGATGCGGCGGCGATCACCTCGATGCCCGCCGCATTGAGCAGGCCGGTGAGGTGCTTTCGCACCACCGCCGAGTCGTCGACGATCATCACCTTGATCGATTTCATGTCGGTTCCCTTCGGGTTGCGTGCGCGCGCCGCGGCGGCTCAGCGCTCGGAGCGGCGCATCGTCACTTCGCCGCTGTGCATGTCCAGCCGCACGGTGCGCGGCACGTTGTCGCCCACGTCCACGCCGACCAGCTGGAAGCCGTGCTGGTCGATCAGCGTCCAGCCCAGTTCGATGTTGCGCACCCCGACCTGGGTCTTGTGCTGCACATGGTCGGGCAGGGTGTCGGCGCCGCCGTACAGGTGCACCTCGTACTCGGTGGCGCGGGTGCCGGCGCGAGCCAGCAGGTCCAGCAGCAGGGCGATGGCCTCGCTGCCGTAGCGGCCGTCGGCCGGCAGGCCGTGGCTGCGGTGGCGCTCGGGCAGCAGGTAGTGGCACATGCCGCCGAGATGGCGCTGCGGATGCCACAGCGTCAGCGCCACGCAGGAGCCCAGCAGGGTGCGGATGGAGGCGGGCTCGCGGCCGAAGTAGAGCTGCCCGGGCATCAGCAGCAGCTCGTGGCCGGGGCGGGCGTGGCGCACCAGGCCGACGGGGCCGGACGGCGCGGCGGCCGCACGCCCGGGCAGCGCGCCCCCGCCCGGGCGGGGCGGCGGATGCGCCGGCTTGTGGTGCAGACCGCTCATCGCGTCAGCCGTGCGTGTAGATGGCCGGCTGGATGGCCCGCAGGCGCAGGTCGAGGTTGCCGAGCGACTCGGCGTGGCCGGTGAAGAGATGCCCATGATCGTGGAGGTGTCCGATGACACGGCTGACGATTCGGGCCTTGGCCGGGGCGTCGAAGTAGATCAGCACGTTGCGCAGGAAGATCACGTCGAACTGCCCGAGATCCGAAGGAAGGGGCTGCATCAGGTTGGCGCAGCGAAAGCTCACGCGCTCGCGCAGCGCGCGCTGGATGAGCAGCTGGCCGCTGTACTCACCCTGCCCGCGCAGGCAGAAGCGCTTCAGGTAGGCCTGCGGGGTGTGGCGGGCCCGCTCCATCGGGTAGAGCGCGCGCCGGGCGGTCTCCACCACCGAGGTCGACAGGTCGGTGCCGACCACCTCCCAGGGGCGCTGGCCGAGCTGGTCGGCCAGCAGCATGGCGATGCTGTAGGCCTCCTCGCCGGAGGAGCTGGCGGCGCTCCAGACGCGGAAGGGGCCGCGCGGCGGATGCTCCTTCAGCCAGCGCGCCAGGTACTCGAAATGCTGCGGCTCGCGGAAGAAGTAGGTCTCGTTGGTGGTCAGCTTGTCGATGACCTTGGTCAGCTCGTCGGGCGATTCGCCGCGCATGAGCTGCTCGACGTAGCGGTCCAGGCTGGGCTGGCCCGCCTCGACGGCCAGGCGCTGCAGCCGGCCTTCCACCAGCGGCTTCTTGACCGGCGCGAGGCGGATGCCCGAGACCTTCTCGAACATCGTCACCACCGCGTCGAACGACGCATCGGACATGCCCATGGCAGCGTCTCCTTCAGTGCAGGCGCGCGCCGTCGGCCGGCTGCGCGTGCGTGGCAATGGCCTGGGCCAGCGCCTCTTCGTCGAGCACCCGATCGAGCGCCAGCACAGGCACGATCTCGCCGCGCAACCGGGCCATCGCGGCGAGGAAGGCGGTGTCGACCTCGGTACCCAGCGTGGGCACGGGCTCCAGATCGGCCTCGCCGGTGTCGACCACCTCGTGCACCGCATCGACCAGCACACCCAGGGTCTGGGCGCTGCCGTCGCCGCTGCGCTGCTCGACGATGACCACGCAGGTGCGCCGCGCCAGCGCAGTGGTCGGGCCGCCCAGGCGTGCGCCCAGGTCGATCACCGGCACCACGGCGCCGCGCAGGTTCATCACCCCGCGCACGAAGGCGGGCATCAGCGGCAGCACGGTGAGCTGGCTGACCTTGAGGATCTCGCGCACCTGCTCGATGGGCACCGCATACATGCGCGGCCCGACGGCCAGGCGCAGCAGCTGGCTGCCGGCCATCCGGTCGGCGGCGTTGCCGGCCGCCGCGCTGCCGAAGGCGGAGAGGGGGGCGGTGGGGAGGGTCATGACGGGAGCTTCGCGGGGGAGGGATCAGAAGCGCCCGAAGGAGGCTTCGTCGATGTCCTGAGCGTCCGCCATGCCAGGGCTGCCCGCGCGTGCGGCCGGGGCGACGCCGCGCCGCTGCAGCAGGGACTGCAGCTGGCGGGCCGCCTGGTTGCCCTGCCCGCTGGCAGCGAAGGCGGGGCGACCCGCGCCCGGGGCCGGCCGTGCCGGCGCGGCGGGCAGAGCCGCTGCCCGGGGCGCCTCGTGGTCGCGCAGCTGGAAGAAGGCCATCAGCCCCTGCAGCTGGGCGGCCTGCGCGGAGAGCTGCTCGGCGGTGGCCGAGAGCTGCTCGGCCGCGGAGGCGTTCTGCTGCGTCGAGCCGTTGACATGCTCCATCGCGGCGTTGATCTGGCCCACAGAGTCGGACTGCTCGCCCGAGGCGGCCGCGATCTCCTGCACCAGCTCGCTGGTCTTCTGGATCGAGGGGACCATCTCGCCGAGCAGGCTGCCGGCCTTCTCGGCCAGCTTGACCGACGAGCCGGCGAGCTGGCCGATCTCCTGGGCGGCGACCTGGCTGCGCTCGGCGAGCTTGCGCACCTCGGCGGCCACCACCGCGAAGCCCTTGCCGTGGTCGCCGGCGCGGGCAGCCTCGATGGCCGCGTTCAGCGCCAGCAGATTGGTCTGGTAGGCGATGTCGTCGATGATGGAGATGCGCGTGGCGATCGACTTCATGGCCTCGACGGTCTGGGCGACGGCGTCGCCGCCGTCCTGGGCCTCGCGGGCCGCCTTGGTGGCAATGCCGTCGGTGACGTTGGCGTTCTCGGCGTTCTGGCGCACGGATGCGGCCATCTCCTGCAGCGAGGCGGAAGTCTGCTCGACGCTGGCGGCCTGCTCGGAGGCACCCTGCGACAGGCTCTGGGAGGTCGACGAGACCTGGCCGGCTGCGGCGGTGAGGGCCTCGGCGGCGGCCGTGACCTGTGAGATGGTGTCCACCAGCTGGCCGACCATGCGGTTGAGGTCGCCCTGCAGCTGGCCGAAGATGCCGGCATGTTCACCGTCCAGGGTGGCGGTGAGGTCGCCCGCGGCCACCCGCGAGAGCATCTCGCTGACCTGGGTGAGGTTGTGCTCGGTGGTGCCCATCAGCTGGTTCACGCCGTTGCCCAGCGTGCGCATGAAGGCCGGGGCATCGCTGGCCAGCGAGATCCGGCGGCTGAAGTCGCCGCGCGAGGCGCCCTCGACGATCGAGGTCACTTCCTCTTCGGCGCGCACCTCTCCGGTGCGGTCGACCCACTCCAGCACGGCACCGGCACGCTCGCCGGCGTGATCGAAGATCGGGCTGGCGGTGAGCTGGATGGCGCGGCCGCCGAACTTCCATTGCGCGCGGTGCGGGCCGCTCAGGCCCTCGACCAGGCGGCGCTGGTGCGCCGGATTCTTGTGGAAGATGTCGAAGTTCGAGCCGATGATGGTCTTGACGTCGAAGTTCGGCACCACGGTGCGCAGGTCGTCGGCGATGCGGGTGAGCAGGGCGATCACCGACTTGTTGGCGTAGCGGATCACGCCGGCGTTGTCGGCGATCAGCACCGCGCTGGGCACGTCGTCCAGCGCCATGCGGATGCGCAGGTTCTCGTCGGCCGCCGCGGCGTTGCTGCGCAGGATTGCGCGCACCTGCTCGATGGCGTCGTTGACGAAGCGTTTCTTGCCCGGGAAGGTCTCCAGGGGCTGTTCGAAGTCCCCGGCACCGAAGGCCTGCACCACCGCGATGGCCTTCTTCTTGACCGCGATGTGTGCGCCCACCATCTCGTTGACGCCGGCGGCCATGGTGCGGTACTCGCCGCTGAAGCGATCGGCGTCGATCACCACGTCGATGTCGCCGCGCTCGTGCTCGGCGGCCATGCTCTGCATGTCCTGGATCAGGCGCACCAGGCTCAGGCGGCTCTGCTCGAAGGAGGCAGCGATGCGGGCGAACTCGTCGCGGCCCGCCACCTCGATGGGCTGGTGGATCTCGCCGGCGGCCATGCGCTGTGCGCCCTGCCGGAGTGCGCCGGCCGCACGGGCCACCGAGGCGAGCACCGCCAGGAACAGGTAGGTGGCCAGTGCCAGCCCGCCGAGCAGGGCCGCGGCCATCCAGAGCCGTTCCTGTTCGATGCGGTGAATGCGCGCGTTCAGGCCGGCCTCGAAGGCACTGCCGAGTTCGCCGTGCACCTGGTCGAGCGCCTCGATGGCCTTGCGGCTGTCGGCCAGCAGGGCGGCCGGATTGCCGCTGCCTTGCTGCTCGGCGGCGGCCTGCAGCGACCGCACGAAGCCTTCGATCGTTGCCTGCGCTGTGTTCCACGCCGGGGGCAGGCTGCCGCCGTGCCGGGTCAGACCATCCATGCGCATCTTCACCACATGGGCCTGCTCGGCCAGCTGGCGGCTCAGCACCTCGATGCGGGCGCGTCGGGCCGCCTCGGTGCCTTCCTGGGCCGCGCCGGGGGCCTCGACCGTCCCGTCACGCAGCAAGGCCAGCAGCTCCATCTGTTGCGGCAGCACTGCGGTGAACAGGTCCATCTGCAGGTAGGTCACCGGTTCCGGGTCGAAGATGACGCCGCTCTGCTCGGCAGCCAGCGTCACCAGTGCGCGGATGCGCTGCTGTGCCAGGGCATGCTGGGCCGTCAGGCGTGCCACCGGCGTGCCCGCGGCGACCGGTTCGAGCAGGGGTTGCAGGGCCTCGCGGGTGCTGGCCCAGGCCGGCTGCAGGCCCCATTGCGGATGGGCCTGGACCAGGGCCTGCACCGCGTCGACCTGCTGGCGCAGCGCGTCCGGGCGCGGCTGCGGCTGCTGCGCGCTCAGCGCCACGATGGCCTGGCCACGCGCGTCCGACAGTTGCAGCGACAAGTCGAGCACTTCGTGCAGCGCGTGATGTCCGGTCAGCTCGCCCTGGGTGTAGGCCAGCTCGGCCTGCTGGCGCAGACCGGTGTTGCCGATCAGCCAGGCCAGCGGGATCATCAGCGCGGTGCCCACCAGGATCGACTTGCCGGCCAGGGTCAGCCGACCCAGCGGAGCGGCTGCGGCGCGGAAGAACCAGGGCAGCGGGCGTGGGCCCGCGGAAGAGGAAGTGGGGCGTTGTGTCATGGTCGGTGGCGCGAGGAAGTCGTGAGGGGGCGTGGACGGAGGTGTGGGGTCGGCAGGGCGTTCAGTCGACCAGCGCGGGGGCCGGGCTGCGGCGGGCGGACGTGCCGGCACTGCGCGCTGCCGGGCGAGGTGCCGCTTCGGCACGGCGCTCGCCGAGCTGGAAGCGCGCCACCAGCTGCTGCAGCTGGGCGGCCTCGCCGTTGAGCTGCTCGGCGGTGGCCGACAGCTCTTCGGAGGCCGCGGCGTTGCGCTGCGTGGCCTGGTTGACCTGGTCCATCGCGTCGGTGATCTGGCCGACGCTGTCGCTCTGGCTGTCCGAGGCCTGCGCGATGTCGCCGATCAGGTCGCTGGTCTTGCGGATCGCGGGCACCATGTCGCCCAGCAGGCGGCCGGCCTTCTCGGCCAGGCCCACCGAGCTGTCGGCGAGCTGGCCGATCTCCTGGGCGGCGATCTGGCTGCGCTCGGCGAGCTTGCGCACCTCGGCGGCCACGACGGCGAAGCCCTTGCCGTGCTCGCCGGCACGGGCGGCCTCGATGGCCGCGTTCAGGGCCAGCAGGTTGGTCTGGTAGGCGATGTCGTCGATGATGGAGATGCGCGTGGCGATGGACTTCATGGCCTCCACCGTCTGCGCCACCGCCGCGCCGCCTTCCTGGGCCTCGGTGGCGGCGCCGCGGGCCATGCGCCCGGTCTCGGAGGCGTTGGCGGCGTTGCGCTGCACCGAGTCGGCCATCTCCTGCAGCGCGGCGGTGGTCTGCTCGACCGTGGCGGCCTGCTCGGAGGCCTGCTGGGCCAGCGAGTGGGCCGTGCTGGTGGTCTCGCCGGCGGCCATGCGCAGCCGCTCGGCCGCGCCGCGCACTTCGGTCAGGGTGCCGTTCATCGTCGCGATCAGGCCGTTGAGCATCTCGCCGACCTGGCGGATGAAGCCCTCGTGGCGCTGCACGTCCATGCGGGCGGTGAAGTTGCCGCGCGTGGCCGCCTCGGCCAGCTTGGCCAGTTCGGCCTCGGCAGCGAGCTGCTCGGTGCGGTCCTGCCACTGGCCGATCGAGCCCAGGCGGCTGCCGTCGGCCCCGACGATCGGGGTGGTGGTGACGTCGTAGGTGCGCCCGCCCAGCACCATGCGCGTGGTGACCCGGCTCTGCAGGCCGCGCAGCCGGGCGATGGCGGCTTCCGGGTCGCGGTAGAAGATGCCGATCGAGCCGCCCAGCACCCGCTCCGGATCGAAGCCAGGGATCTCGGCACGGAAGGCGGCCGCATCGCGTCGCACCACCTCCGTCAGGGCCTCGTTGACGTAGACGATCGTGCCGTTGGCGTCGGCGATGCGGATGGGCATCGGCGTGGCGTCCAGCGCCCGGTTCACGCGCAGGGCGGCATCGCGCTGGCGGCGATCCTCGGCGGCGGCGGCCTCGGTGCGGGCCGTCGCGGCCAGCGCCTCGGTCTGGTCGACCCATTCGATCACCGCCCCGGTCACCGGGCCTTCACCCTGGCGCACCGGCGTGATGGTCAGGTCCACGGTGCGCCCGCCGGCCGTGCGGGTCAGGCGCTGGCGGCGGTCCAGTGCGGGCAGCAGCGGCTGGCCCTGCCGGTCGACCATCATCGCGTCCAGCCGGGCGCCGGCCAGCCGCGCGCCATCGAGCTTCGGCCAGTCGGCACGCAGCGCCTCCTGATGCTCGTCGAGCCAGTCGCGCAGGGAAGTGTTCACGTAGACCACGAAGCCGTCCGCGTCGGTCACCAGCATGCGGGCGGTGGCCACGTCCAGCGCCATGCGGATGCGCTCGGACTCCACTGCGCGGCGCTTCGAGTCGGCCAGCTCGAAGCCCAGCCGGGTCTGCAGGCGACGGATCGCGTGCAGCGCCTGCACCGGTTCGTCCTGGCCGACCAGGCGGCCCACCACGCCGTCGAAGCGGCCCTGGGCATAGCGGTCCAGGTGCTCGCGGATGTCGCGCAGGCTGGAGTTCAGGCGGCGCGACACGCGCTGCAGTGCCCAGGCCGAGGCCACCGCCGCGGCCAGCGGCAGCGGTGCCAGCCACCAGGCCTGCGCGGCCGCCAGGCCGATGCCGCCGAGCGCGGCCGCGCCACCCAGCCCGACCGCCACGCCCAGCTGGCGCCCGACCGAGGTGCGGCCCAGCAGGCCGGCGAGGCGCTCGGCGCGCCGTATCCCGGCGGCCTGGACGAACTCGCCTTCATGCACGGTCCAGCCGGGTGCCTGTCCTTCGCGTAGGCGGCGGTAGGCCTCCTCGGCCGCGTCGATCTGCGCCCGCGTGGGCACGGTGCGCACCGACAGGTAGCCCACCCGCTGGTCGTTCTCCTCCAGCGGGGTCACGTTGGCCAGCACCCAGTAGTGGTCGCCGTCCTTGCGGCGGTTCTTCACCATGCCGGACCAGGGCTTGCCGGCCTGCAGGGTACGCCAGAGGTCGGCGAAGGCTTCGGCCGGCATGTCCGGGTGGCGCACCAGGTTGTGCGGCTGGCCGATCAGCTCGCGCTCGGTGAAGCCGGCGGCGGTGATGAAGTCCTGGTTGACCCAGGTGATGCGGCCCTTCGGGTCGGTCCGCGAGACGATGCACATGCCCGCGGACAGCGGGTATTCCTTCTGGGTGACGGGGAGATTGCTGCGCACGGTGTGAAGCCCTGGTGGTTCGTGTGATGAGCGGGGGCGGCGGTGGATGCGGCCTCAGGCCGCGGCGCGCCGGGCTGTGGCCTGGCTGCGGCGCAGCGCGGCGTGGCTGACGCTGGCATGCGCCACCAGGCTCGGCAGGTCCAGCACCAGCGCCACCTCGCCGCTGCCCAGCACGGTCGAGCCGGCGATGCCGGGCAGGTGCTGGAAGACGCGGCCCAGCGGCTTGAGGACGGTCTGGTGCTCGCCCAGCAGGCGGTCGACCAGCAGGCCGACCTTGCCGGTGGGCGTGCGCACCAGCAGCATGCTCTGGCGTGCCGGGCGCTCGCCGTCCTGGCGGAAGGCGCGGCGCAGGTCGACGTAGGGCAGCACCTCGCCGCGCAGGTCGAAGCAGCCCGACAGCCGGCCGTCGTCGGCCTTGCAGGCCGGCGGCGTCTCGATGCACTCGACCACGCCCTCGAGCGGCACCACGTAGTGGGTCTCGCCCACCGTGGTCAGGAAGCCGTCGATGATCGCCAGCGTCAGCGGCAGGCGGATCTGCATCGTGGTGCCGGCCCCCGGGGTGCTGGCGATGTGGATCTGGCCGCGCAGCGAGTCGATGTTGCGCTTGACCACATCCATGCCGACGCCGCGGCCGGACAGGTCGGTGACCTTCTCGGCGGTGGAGAAGCCCGGCGCGAAGATCAGCTGGTTCACCTCGGCGTCGCTGAGCGGCTGGTCGGCCTCGACCAGGCCGCGCTCGATGGCCTTGGCCAGGATGCGCTCGCGCGGCAGGCCGCGGCCGTCGTCGCTGACTTCGATGACGATCAGCCCGCTCTCGTGGTAGGCGTTCAGTGCGAGGCGGCCGCGCGGCGACTTGCCGGCGGCGGCGCGGTCCTCGGCCGACTCGATGCCGTGGTCCAGGCTGTTGCGCACCAGGTGCATCAGCGGGTCGGCGATGGCCTCGACCATCGACTTGTCCAGTTCGGTGTCGCCGCCGGTGATCTCCAGCTCGACCTCCTTGCCCAGTCCCTTGCTGACGTCGCGCACCACGCGCTGGAAGCGCGCGAAGGTCTCGCCGATGGGCACCATGCGCAGGCTGAGCGCGCCGTCGCGGGCCTCCTGCACCAGGTCGTGGATGCGCTGGGCGGCCTCCAGGAAGGCCGGCGAGGCCTCGCGCTGGGCCACCAGCTGTGCGCCGGAGCCGGCGATGACCAGCTCGCCGATCAGGTCGATCAGCCGGTCGAGCTTGTCGGCCGAGACGCGCAGGAAGCGGGCGTCGTCGCCGCGCCGGTCCTTGGCGCCCGCACGGCGCTCGGGCTCGTTGCGGCGCCGCTCGCCGGCCTCGGCGGCGCGGCGTTCGATCTGCGGAGCGGCCGCCGGGAGCTCGGCTGCGGGCGTGTCCGCCGGCGTGCGATCGTCGACCGGCGTGGCGGCGGCCACGGCCGGGGCGGCATCGCGCAGCGGCAGCTGCACGCCCTGCGCGGTCCAGAGCGCGAGCAGACGGGTGCGGGCCTGCGCATCGTCGCCGCAGCGCTGCGTGAGCAGGGTGTCCCACCGGGCCGGCGCCGCGTCGGGCGCCAGCACGGTCAGCTCGCAGTCGTCGGCGAGGAATTCGAACACCTGCTCGATCGCGGCCTGGTCGGCGCTCTCGCTCGTGAAGCGGATCTCGAAGCCCAGGTGGCAGTCCTCGGCGTCCAGGGCGTCCAGCGCCGGCACGCGCTCGTCCAGCGTGGCCAGCTGCTCGATCGTGCCGAGCGTGGCCAGGTAGCGGATGAAGGACAGCGGGTCCAGCCCGTTGCGCAGGGCGTCCAGGCGCAGGCGCAGCGAGATCTGCCAGGCCCCGCGCCTGCCGGGGTCCGCCGCCATGCCGTCGCCGACCGCGGTTGCATCGGCCGCGGCCGCCGGGGCGGGCGCCAGACCGAGCAGGGCCCGCAGCTGGCCGCCCAGATCGCGGCTGACCGCCTCCAGCCCGGCGTCCGGCGTGTCCGCGCGCCCGGCGCGCACCTCGTCGAGCAGGCGCTCCATCTGGTCGCGGCTTTGCAGCAGCACGGCGATCAGCGGTTCGTCGACCGCCAGCCGGCCGGCGCGCACCGCTTCGAGCAGGGTCTCCACCTCGTGGGTGAAGCCCACCACCGCGTCGCAGCCGAACAGCCCGGCGGTGCCCTTGATGGTGTGGGCGGCGCGAAAGGCGGCGTTGATGATCTCGGCATCCTGCGGGTCGCTCTCGAGGCCCAGCAGGCACTGCTCGAACTGGGCCAGCAGCTCGTCGGCCTCTTCGAGAAAGCCGGCCCGCGCGGCGGCCAGGATCTCGTCGTCGTCTTGGCGATGGGTCATGCCGGCACTCCTTCGGGTTGCGCAGCCTCGGCGGCGTCGGCCGCGCTCGGGCGCAGGTCCTGCAGGCCGAGGGTGGTCAGCACGTCGGCCACGACGGCGTTGTCGGCCACCAGCCGCAGCTGCTGGCCGCGCGCGGCCAGGCTGCGGCGGGCCGACAGCAGCAGCTGCACGCCCGCACTGTCGAGCGCGACGACCTGCGCCAGGTCCAGCGCCAGGCCCGCCTCCGGTTCGTCGCCGAGTTCGTTGGCCGCGCTCAGCAGGGCCAGGTGCCAGTCGGCTGCGGACTGGATGGTCAGGTCGCCCTCGAGGCGAAGCGTGCGGGTCGCGCCCATGGCCTCAGACGCACAGGCGGTTGACCGCGTCCACCAGCTGCGAGGGCTGGAAGGGCTTGGTGATCCAGGCGCGCGCGCCGGCGGCACGGCCCTCGGCCTTCTTGGCTTCCTGGCTCTCGGTGGTCAGCATGATCACCGGCGTGAACTTGTAGGCCGCCTGCGTCTTCACGTGGCGCAGGAAGCTCAGCCCGTCCATGTGGGGCATGTTGACGTCACAGACGATCAGGTTGATCTTCTGACCGTTGAGCTTGGCACTGGCGTCCTTGCCGTCACCGGCCTCGATGACGGTGTAGCCGGCCTTCTGCAGGGCCAGCTTCACGACGGTGCGGAAGCTGCTGGAATCGTCCACCACGAGGATGGTCTTGCTCATGTCGGGGCTCCTGGGAGATCTGGGGGGGACTGTGTTCGCATCCGGCGACCTGCGAGGCCGGGAAAACAGGGGGGGAAGAGGGGGCAGATTCGCGCGTTCGGGCGGTCGCGTCCGCGTCCGCGTCGCTCTGGCGGAGGTCGGGCCGGACGGGGGACCATCAGAAGAACTCCACGGCGGGGCTGGCCTGCACGCTCACGGTGCCGTGGTGGTGGTCGAGCTGCTCGCGCATCGAGTAGCTGTGCTCGAGGCGCTTGAGCCAGGCCTGGATGGCGGCGCGGTCGGCCTGGCCGTCCTGGTCCAGCCACTCGACCAGGCGCTGCATGTCGGTGGTGACGTTGACCAGCATCTGGCTCTGGCGGTCCTGGTGCTGCAGGTTCATGTACAGGCGGTCGAGCGCCTCGCCCACGTCCAGGCGTGCGGCACGCAGCGCCTGCGACTGGCCGCGCTGCTGCTGCAGGTCGTCGAGGATGCTGCGCACCACCGCCCGGGCGCGCTCCTCGGCCTGCCAGGCGATCTCCTCGTCGTCGGCGCTGTGCTGCGCGGCCTGGGCGGCCAGCCGGTCGAGCCGTTCCAGCAACTGCTGCAGGGCGCTGCCGATCGTGCCGGCCGCCTCGCTGCTCTGGCGCGCCAGCTGACGCACCTCCTGGGCGACGAAGCCGAAGCCGCGGCCCTGCTCGCCGGCGCGGCTGGCCTCGATGGCCGCGTTCAGGCCCACCAGGTGGGTGCTGCCGGCCAGCTGCCCGATGCGGGTGCTGCCGCGCAGCAGTTCCTCGAGGGTGCCGCGGGTGTCCTGCAGGGCCTGCAGCATGGCGGCCTGGCGGGCGAAGGCCTGCCGGGTGGGTTCGAGCAGGGCCTGCACCTGGGCCTCGCAGGCCTGCATCAGCGCGTCGCCGGTCCCGGCGGCCGAGGTGAGCTGGCCTCCGGCGTTCAGCGCTTGCTCCAGCCTGGCCTGGATGGTCGCGAAGGCCTCGATGATCTCGTGGACCTGGCGCTCGCCCTCGACGCGGGCAGCCTCGACGTTGCGCTGCCAGATCGGCACCACCTCGCGGGTCAGGCCGCCGGCGGCCGTGCCGGTTCTGGGCGCGGAGGGGGGGGCCGAAGCCGCGCCGCCGCGGTGCGTGAGCAAACCCGTGGCCAGGGCGGCGCAGGCTGCCGCCGCCCAGGCGCTGCCGTCGCCCTGCCAGGCCAGCGCAGCGGCCAGCGCGGCCAGTGCGGCGGCGCCGAGCGCACGGGCCGCCGGGAGGCGATGCACCCCTGCGGACCATCTCACCCGAAGGGCAGGGCGCGGCGAGGCAGGGGGCGCGAGCGGGACTCCTGATTTCATCGTGGTTCGAGGCGGTGGTGGGGCCGGCCAGGCCGGCGCAATCCCGGGTTCTCAGGCTGCGCACCTTAGGCGCGGCCGCCACGGGGGGAAGGCCGGATAACCCAGCGCCGTCGACGCCATATCGGCGCGTGGCGGCCCATCTGGAGAGCTAGGCTTGCTCCGCAGTGCCCCAGGTTCGGCGCGCGTGAACGCCTCGCGCCGGCCGGGCGTGTGTCCGCTGCCCGCGTTCAAGCCGCGTTGCAGCCCTTCCGATATCGCCGACGTCCGTCTGCGGGTGCATCCCGCCTCCTAACTCCGAGGGATATGACTCACCCACCGCCTTCTGTCGCAGAACCCGTCCCGCGCCGCTGGCGCGACGGCCTCGACCTGGCCGAGCTGCGCGCCGTCTGGCGGTTCCATGGCCTGTGGGGGCCGGGCATGCTGCTGCTGCGCAACCTGTCGATGGCCTGGAAGTCGGTGCTGATCCTGGTCGTCCTGTCGTTGCCGGCGGCCTGGCTGCTGGCATCCCATGCCGTGCAGCGCAGCGCCCAGTGGCACCGCTTCGAGGTGCTGGAGGCGGCGGTGTCGCTGCTCGACGCACTGGGGGCGCAGGCGCCCGACCGGCCGGCGGGGGCAGCCGGCGACCCGGTCGGCGATCCGGCCGGCTGGAGCCGGCTGGCCGAGTCCGCCCGCGCGTTCGAGGCCCTCGAGCCGGCGCTGCAGCCGCTGTGGCTGCCGCTGGACCAGGCGCGCGAAGGTCTGCGTCGGGCCGGTGCGGCCGCAGCGTCGCAGCAGACGCAGGCCCTGCAGACCTACCGCAGCGCGCACCGGACCTTCGAGCGTGCCGTGGTCGATCTCACGCTCACGCAGCCCGGCCTGGACCCGGTGGCCGCCGGCCTGCTGTCCGGCGTCGTGCTGCCGCCGCACAAGATGCAGTCGCTCGGCCTCGAGGTGGCGCAGCGCCAGCACGCCGGCGACGACGCCGGCCGGCTGGCGGCCGCGCTGGCGCAGGGGAAGCTGCTGCAGACCGTCCACCTGGTCGAGGACGGCCTGCGCTCGCCGCGCCTGCGTCAGGAGCGCGATCTGCAGGCGCGTCTGCTGCCGCTGCTGCAGCGCCTGCAGGCGCAGTCGCAGGCCCTGTGGGCCGCGCCGGCCGTGGAGGTGGAGGCTGCCCGGCAGCCCCTGGTCCTGGCCGCGCACGAACTGCGCCTCGAGGGTCTGGAGCTGCTGCGCGAACGCACCGCGGCCGCCCGCGCTGCGGCCGCGCGGGCGCTGCGCTTCGAGGGCGGCCTGCTCGTGCTCAGCCTGCTGGCCTGCGCCTACATGATGGTCTGCGCCTACCGCGTCGTCAGCGGCGGCCTGGCCACGCTGCGCTCGCATGCGGCACGCATGGCCGAAGGCGACTTCTCGCAGATCCCGCAGCCGCGTGGCCACGACGAGGTCGGCCAGGCGCTGGGCAGCCTGCGCGTGTCGCTGCTGCGCATGAACGAGCTGTTCGCCACGGTGACACGCGGGGTGTCCTCGCTGGCCCATGCGGTGCACGAGGTGGCCGACGGCAACGCCGGCCTGGCGCAGCGCACGCAGACGGCCGACCAGGGCATCCACCGCATGAGCGGCCGGGTGTTGAGCTTTTCCGAGAAGATGGACGCCTGCGGCCGCGAGGTCGACGAGGCGGTGGACCACGCCCGCGCGATGCGCATCGACGCGGCGCGCTCGAAGAAGAGCATGGCCGGACTGCGCGAGCGCATGGACGCGCTGCAGCGCAAGAGCAGCGAGATCGGCGAGATCATCGGCCTGATCGACGGCCTGGCGCACCAGACGCGCATGCTGGCGCTCAACGCCTCGGTGGAGGCCGCTCGCGCCGGCGAGGCCGGCAAGGGCTTCGCGGTGGTGGCCGCCGAGGTGCGCGCGCTGGCGCAGCGCAGCGCCGAGGCCGCCACCCAGGTGGCGCAGATCATCGAGGCCTCGACCACCGAGATCGTCGACGGCCACGCCCTGAGCGGTCGGGCCAGCGAGATGGTGACCCTCACCGAGGAGCGCATCACCGCGATCAACGAGCGCATGAACCGCATCGTCGAGGTGCTGCGCGCCAGCACCACCGAGGCCGAGGAAGTGCTGGGCCTGGCGCGCGAGGTGGGTGCGGCCACCGAAGGCAACGTGCAGCTGATGAACCAGCTCACCGCCGCCTCGGTGGCGTTGCGCGGCCAGGGCGACACCCTGGAAGAGGCGATGGCGCAGTTCAAGCTGGTCTGATGGGCCGACCGGGCCTTCCCCGCCCGTGCCGCCGTCGACCTGGGCATCCCGAATCGGCAGATCGCTACACTGCGTCGCCATGCAGGGCCTGTGGGTGACTCCGGACCATCGATGCGTCGCGCGGCGGCGGGGCATGCCGTGAGCGCCGGCGATGCCGGCGGGCTGGCCCGCGTGCGCCGCTGGGCGGCTTCGCTGAAGGTGCGCGTGGCCCTGGCCAGCGTGCTGCTCGTCGCCGCGGGCGTGTTCACCGCGGCGGCGCTGGTGCTGGCGCAGGCACGCGAGCGCACCGCCGAGATCCTGCGCGAGGCCGAGGCGGCCAACGCGCAGCGCCTGGCAGCGATCGTCGGGCAGCGGCTGACCAACCTGCAGACGGCGCTGCGCTCGGCGGCCGCGGCGGTGCCGCTCGAGCAACTCGACGACCGTGCCGCCCTGCAGGCCTACATGCAGCAGCGCCAGGTGACCGCGACGCTGTTCGCCACCCTGACGCTGGTCGACGCCGGCGGACGCACCCGGGTGCTGCGCGACGAGGCCGGCATCCGCTTCCCGGAGATCTCGCTGGCGGACCGGGCGCACATCCGGCGCACCCTCGACCAGGGCGTGGCGGTGATTTCCGAGCCGGTGCTGGGGCGCACCTCGGAAGAGCCGATGCTCTACTTCACGATGCCCGTGCGGCGCGGCGACGGGCAGATGGCCGCGCTGCTGAGCGCCGGGCTGCGGCTGAGCTCGCGCGACCTGCTGACCGACCTCGTGCTGGGCGCCGGCGGCCCCTCCGGGCGGGTGACGCAGCGCAGCTTCGAGGCCCAGCCGCATGTCGAGACCGTCATCGTGGACCGGCAGGGCCGCGTGCTGGCGCACCCCGACAGCCGCCTGGTGATGCAGCCGGTGCAGGAAGATGCCCGGCTGGCCGCGGCCTGGGCGGCGGTGCGGGCGTCGGGTGTCGCGCAGGCGGCGTCCTCGGCGCTGCCGCAGGCCGCCTCCGGCGCCCTGATCGTGGCCGCCGCGCCGGTGCCGCAGCAGGACTGGACGGTACTGCGCCTGGCGCCGGCCGAGCAGATGCTGGCCGGCTTCGAGGCCGGCCGGGCGGCGGCGGTGCGGCTGGCGCTGGCCGTGGCGGTGGTGACCGGCCTGGCCCTGCTGGGCGGGCTGGTCTGGCTGCTGCGCCCGCTCGAGCAACTGGAGCGGCGCGCCCGCCGGCTGGCCGTGGAGGGCGAACCCGCCGAGGCCTCCGAGGCCGGCTGGCCGCAGGCCGGCGGCGAGATCGGCGAGCTGGTGCACGCGCTGCGCGAGGCGGTGCGCCGCCGCAGCCAGGCCGAGCAGGCCACCCGCAGCCTGATGGGCCAGCTGCACTCGATGCTGCACACCGCGCCGATCGGCATCGCCTTCACGCGCGAGCGCCGCTTCGAGCGCGTCAGCGACGAGTTCTGCCGCCTGCTGGGCTACGCCGACGGTGAACTCGAAGGCGAGCCTGCGCTGATCATCCATGCCAGCAAGGCCGACTACGAGGCGCTGGGCCCGCGGGTGGCCGAAGCCTTCGCGCAGCGCCAGGAGTTCTGCGGCGACTGCGAGTTCGTGCGCCGGGACGGCAGCCACTTCGTCGGCGAACTGAAGGGCCGGCCGGTGGTGCCGGGCGAGCCGCAGGCCGGCACGATCTGGCTGCTGCGCGATGTCACGGCCGAGCGGGCCGCCTACCGCGAGCTGGCCTGGTCGGCCAGCCACGACCCGCTGACCGGGCTGGCGAACCGGCGCCATTTCGAGGCCGAGCTGCAGCGGCTGCTGCCCGAGGTCGGCCCCGAGTCGCCGGCGGCGGCGCTGTTCGTCGACCTGGACCACTTCAAGGTGATCAACGACACGGCCGGCCATGCCGCGGGCGACCAGGTGCTGCGCGAGGTGGCCGCCGCGCTGCAGGCCGGGCTGCGCCGCGACGAACTGGTGGCGCGGCTGGGCGGCGACGAGTTCGCCGTCGTGCTGATGCACTGCGAGCTCGAGGCTGCGGTGCGGGTGGCCGAGAAACTGCGCGCGGCGCTGCAGCGCATCGAGATCAGGCATGTGGGCCGGCGTCTGCCGGTGGGCGCCAGCATCGGCGTGGTGGCGATCCCGCCGCAGGGGGCCAGCGTGGCCGGGGTGCTGCAACTGGCCGACGAGGCCTGCTACGCCGCCAAGGGCGAGGGGCGCAACCGGGTGCATGCGGGGCCTGCCCAGGTCGGCTGAGCGGCGCCGGGCGCCGTTCCATGCCCGTTTCCCGACGTTTCAGCCGGCCCGATGCTCACTTCGTCGCCCGCGGCTGTGAAATTGTCACGCGCTGCTTACACTGCGCGGCAATCGAGCGGCCCGCAGGCGCGGGCCGCTCGCAACCAGGATCGGGGTGCGCATGGGCAGGCGTGGATGGGTGGCGGGCGGCGTGGCCGTGGCGTTGCTGCTGGGACTCGGCGGCTGGGCGCTGCGGTCCGCCCAGGGGAGCAAGGCCCGGCCGGCGGACACGCCGCCGCCGCTCGAGTTCGCTGCCGACGAGCTGGTGCGACCGCTGCGGCAGACGCTGCCACGCACGCTGTCCTTCTCCGGTGCCCTGGTGGCGCCCGGCACGGCGGTGCTGCGGGCCAAGTCGGCCGGCACCCTGCTCGAACTGAGCGTGCGCGAGGGCGACCGGGTGCGCGCCGGGCAGCTGCTGGGCCGCATCGACGACAGCGAGCTGCTCGGCCGCCTGCGCGAGCGCGAGGCCGCGGCCGCCGCGGCGCGGGCGCAATTCCAGCTGGCCGAGCGCCAGCACCGCGCCAACGAGGGCCTGGCGGCGCAGCAGTTCATCGCTGCCACGGCGCTGGAGACCTCGCGCAGCCAGATGGACGCGGCCCGGGCGCAGTGGGAGAGTGCGCAGGCCCAGCTGGCCACGCTGCAGCTGGCGCAGCGCGATGTCCGGCTGCGCGCGCCGATCGACGGCATCGTCGCGCGGCGCCAGGCCCTGCCCGGCGAGCAGGTGGCGCCCGAGCAGCCGGTGCTGACGCTGGTCGACCTGCGCCGCCTCGAACTGGCCGGCATGGTGGGCACCCATGAGGTGGGCCTGCTGCGCCCCGGCCAGCCGGTGCGGGTGCAGGTGGAGGGGCAGGAGGAGGCGGTGGCAGCGCGCATTGCCCGCATCGCCCCGGCGGCCGAACCGGGCAGCCGCTCCATCGGCGTGACCGTGGCGCTGGACAACCCCGACGAGCGCCTGCGCGCCGGCCAGTACGCCCTGGCCCAGGTGACGCTGGAGGACGACCGGCTGCGTCTGACCCTGCCCGAGGCGGCGCTGTCCAGCAGCGGCGGGCAGAGCTACGTCTGGACCCTGGAGGCCGGCCGGCTGATGCGCCGGGCGGTCACCCCCGGGCGGCGCGATCCGGCCAGCGGGCGCGTCGAGCTGCTCGGCGGACTGTCCGAAGAAGTGGTGGTGCTGGCTGGTCGCTTCGACAACCTGCGCGAGGGCGCGGCGGCGCGGGCCCGGCCGGCTGCGGCCCCGCCCGCCCCGTCCTCCGCCCCGTCGTCCGTCGCTTCCGCCCGGTCCGTGTCGATCGCTGCGTCGCGCTGAGCGCCGCCCCCGCCTGCACCGCCCTGGAGAGCCGCCATGTGGATGACGCGCGTCGCGATCGGCCACCCCGTCTTCGCCACCATGGTCATGGTGGCGCTGTGCGTGCTGGGCCTGTTCTCGTACGCCCGGCTGGGCGTCGAACAGCTGCCCGACGTCAGCCCGCCGGTGGTCTACGTGTCGGTGGCCTGGCCGGGCGCCTCGCCCGAAGCCGTCGAGACCGAGCTGACCCGGCCGCTCGAGCAGGCGCTCAACAGCGTGGCCGGGGTCAAGATGATCCGCTCCAACAGCTGGGAGGGCCGCAGCGAGACGGTGGCCGAGTTCCAGCTCGACGCGGACGTCGACCGTGCCACCCAGGAGGTGCGCGACAAGGTCGCGCAGGTGCAGGTGCAGTTCCCGAAGGAGGCTCGGCAGCCCTACGTCGCCCGTTTCGACGGTGACAACGCCCAGCCCACCGTGGTGCTGGCGCTGCTGGCCGACGGCGGCGCCGCGTCGGGAGGGCAGGATGCGCCACCGGGGGGGGCCGCCGTGGCCCCGCGCAGCGCCCGGGAGCTGGCGCTGATCGCCGAGCAGACCGTGCGCCGCCGCCTCGAGCGCGTCGAGGGGGTGGCCCGTGTGACGCCCAGCGGGCTGGCGAAACGGCAGCTGCGCATCGACCTGGACGTGCAGCGCCTGCGCGCCCTGGGGCTGACGCCGGCGGACGTGTCCGCGGCGCTGGCGCGGGCCAACCGCGACGAGCCGGTGGGCCTGCTCGGCGACGCGCAGCGCGATGCCGTGCTGCGCGTGGAAGGCCGGGTGCGCGATCCGCAGCGCTTCGCCGAGCTGGTGATCGCCCGCTCGGCAACCGGGTCGGTGGTGACGCTGGCCGACGTGGGCCGCCTGGTGGACCGCGAGGCCGAGCCGGACTCGATTTCGCGCGTGAACGGACGCCCCGCGGTGACCTTCGACGTCTTCAAGCAGCAGGACGCCAACGTGGTGCGCACCGGCGACGCCATCCTGGCGGCGGCCGAGGAGCTGCGCGCCGCGCTGCCGCCGGGGGTGCGGCTGGAGAAGATCTACGCCAACAGCGACTGGGTGAAGGACTCGCTGGCCGGCGTGCAGCGCACGCTGATCGAGGGCGCGCTGCTGACCGTGGTGATCGTCTTCCTCTTCCTGCACAGCTGGCGCAGCACCGTCATCACCGGCCTGACGCTGCCCATCGCGGTGATCGCCACCTTCCTGGCCGTCTACGCCTTCGGCTTCACGCTGAACTTCATGACGATGATGGCGTTGAGTCTGTGCATCGGCCTGCTGATCGACGACGCCATCGTGGTGCGCGAGAACATCGTGCGCCACCTGGCCCAGGGCAAGGACCACCGCCGCGCTGCCGAGGAGGGCACCCGGGAGATCGGCCTGGCGGTGATGGCCACCACCTTCGCGATCTGCGCGGTGTTCGTGCCGGTGGCCTTCATGGAGGGCATCGTCGGCAAGTTCTTCTTTCCCTTCGGCGTCACCGTGACGGTGGCGGTGCTGCTCAGCCTGTTCGTCAGCTTCACGCTCGACCCGATGCTGTCGTCGGTCTGGCCCGATCCGCCCTCGCAGCGCCTGCGCCGCCTGCCCGGGCTGCGCCATGCCATCGACGGCGTCGAGGCCGGGATGGCCGGGCTGCACCGCAGCTACGACCGCCTGATCGGCTGGGCCTTCGGGCCGCAGCGCTGGCGCCTGCCGCTGCCGGCCTGGGGCCGGCCCTTCGGCGCCGACGGGCGGCGCGACCCCCGGCAGCCGCGCCGCTGGCGGGCCGCCACGCTCACGCCGCGCGGCGTGGTGCTGGGCGTGGCCGCGCTGTCGCTGCTGGGCGCGCTGGCGCTGGCGCCGCTGATCGGCGCGGAGACCATGCCGCAGACCGACCAGGGCTACACCCAGCTGGTGGTGCGTCTGCCGGTGGGCAGCAGCCTGGAGCGCTCGGACGCGAAGATTCGCGAGGTCGAGGCCCGCGTGCTCGCGCTGCCCGAGGTGCGCAGCCTGACCACCCGCATCGGCGGTGACCAGGGCCGCCACCAGGCCACGCTGGGCATCGGGCTGACCCCGCTGGCCGAGCGCAGCCGCCGCCAGGCCGAGGTGGAGGAGGCCATCCGGGCGGCACTGCGGCCGGTGCCGGGCATCGAGATCGCGCTGGGCTGGAACCGGCCGATCTATGTGGCCATCCTCGGGCCGGACCCGGCGGTGCTGGACCGCCTGACCCAGGACTTCGCCGCCCGGGTCGGGCAGATCCCGGGCATCACCGACCTGGAAACCTCGGTCAAGCCCGGCGTGCCGGCCTGGGCGGTGCGCCTGAAGCCCGATGCCGCGCGCGAGCTGGGGCTGACGGCCGCCCAGCTGGCCGCCAGCCTGCGTGCCTACGTCAACGGCGAGGTCGCCACCTACTGGACCACGCCCGACGGCGAGCAGGTCGAGGTGCAGCTGCGCCTGCCGCAGGCGCAGCGGCGCAGCGTCGCGCAGCTTGCCGGCCTGCCGGTGGCCTATGCGGCCGACGGCACGCCGATCGCGCTCGACCGCGTCGCCGAGATCGTCTCGGTGGACAACCCCGAGGTCATCAAGCGCCAGAACCTGCAGCGCCGCCAGGCGGTGTATGCCGGCGTGGACGTCACCTCGGGCCGGGCGGTGGGCGACGTCGGCGCCGACGTGCAGAAGCTGGTGCGCGCCACCGCGCTGCCGCCGGGCTACCGCTTCGACGTCGGCGGCCAGACCCAGGAGCAGCAGGAGATCTTCGGCGCCATCGTGGCGGCGCTGGGGCTGGCGGTGATCTTCATCTACATCGTGCTGGCCAGCCAGTTCGGCAGCTTCGTGCAGCCGGTGGCGCTGATGGCCTCGCTGCCGCTGTCGCTGATCGGGGTGATGCTCGCGCTGCTCGTCACCGGCTCGACGATCAACCTCTTCTCGATGATCGGCCTGATCATGCTGATGGGGCTGGTGACCAAGAACGCCATCCTGCTGGTGGACTTCGCCAACCAGGCCCGCCGGGCCGGTGCAGGCGTGGCCGAGGCGCTGCGCCAGGCCGGCCAGGCGCGCATGCGCCCGATCGTCATGACCACGATGGCGATGGTCTTCGGCATGCTGCCGATGGCGCTGGCGCTCAACCCCGGCGGGGAGATCCAGGCCCCGATGGGCCGCGCCATCATCGGCGGCGTCATCACCTCGACCCTGCTGACCCTGGTGGTGGTGCCGGTGATCTACAGCTATCTGGTGCGCGACGCCGGTCGGACGGGACGCTGAGCCCGGCTCGAAGTTCGAGAGGCACTTAAATGGTGCGGATCATGAAGCTGGCCGGGTTGCTCTGCGCTGCATCAAGGAAAATTGACCCGTTAAGGTGCGTAAGCTCGATGTTGGTGCGCATTTTGTATGATGCGATGCACCTTCTTAATGCGTCGAACCATGCGATACGCCACCGTCCACAGCTTCCTGGAGCACGTCGCCCAGCGCAACCCCGGCCAGCCTGAGTTCCTGCAGGCCGTCACCGAGGTGATGGAGAGCCTCTGGCCCTTCATCTCCGCCCATCCGCGCTATGCCGAGCAGGGCCTGCTGGACCGCCTGGTCGAGCCGGAGCGGGTGATGATGTTCCGTGTCTCCTGGGTCAACGACCACGGCGACGTGCAGGTCAACCGCGGCTACCGCATCCAGCACAGCTCGGCCATCGGCCCCTTCAAGGGCGGCATGCGCTTCCACCCGTCGGTGAACCTGTCGATCCTGAAGTTCCTGGCTTTCGAGCAGACCTTCAAGAACGCGCTCACCACGCTGCCGATGGGCGGGGGCAAGGGCGGCTCGGACTTCGACCCCAAGGGCAAGAGCCCCGGCGAGGTGATGCGCTTCTGCCAGGCGCTGATGACCGAGCTGTACCGCCACATCGGCAGCGACACCGACGTGCCGGCCGGGGACATCGGCGTGGGCGGGCGCGAGGTGGGCTACATGGCCGGCATGATGAAGAAGCTCAGCAATCGTGCCGACTGTGTCTTCACCGGCAAGGGCCTGAGCTTCGGCGGCTCGCTGATCCGCCCCGAGGCCACCGGCTACGGCACGGTCTACTTCGCCGAGGAGATGCTCAAGCGCCAGGGCCGCAGCTTCGACGGCCTGCGCGTGAGCGTCTCGGGCTCGGGCAACGTGGCGCAGTACGCCGTCGAGAAGGCCATGGCGCTGGGCGCCAAGGTGGTCACCGTGTCCGACTCGAGTGGCACGGTGATCGACGAGGAGGGCTTCACCGCCGAGAAGATGGCCGAACTGATGGAGGTGAAGAACCATCTCTACGGCCGCGTCAGCGACTATGCGAAGCGCAGCGGCGCCCACTTCGAGGCGGGCGCCAAGCCCTGGGGCGTGAAGGTGGACGTGGCGCTGCCCTGTGCCACCCAGAACGAGCTGGACGCCGCCGACGCGGCCATGCTGATCCGCAACGGCGTGCTCTGCGTGGCCGAAGGCGCCAACATGCCCACCACGCTGGAGGCGGTGCGCATCTTCGAGGAGGCGCGCGTGCTCTACGCCCCGGGCAAGGCCAGCAACGCCGGCGGCGTGGCCACCTCGGGCCTGGAGATGAGCCAGAACGCCATGCGCCTGTCCTGGCCGCGCGAGGAGGTCGACGCCCGCCTGCACGGCATCATGACCGGCATCCACGAGGCCTGCGTGGCCCACGGCCGGCGCGCCGACGGCTCGATCAGCTACGTCGACGGCGCCAACATCGCCGGCTTCGTGAAGGTGGCCGACGCGATGCTGTCGCAGGGCGTGATCTGACGCCCCGGCCGGCCCGGCCCGCACCGGGCCGTGCGGCGGCGCAGCGCTTCAGCCCGGCGCCGCCAGCCCGAACAGCGCCGCAGCGTTGTCCCATGCGATGCGCTGCGCCGCCGCCGGTGGCAGGTCGGCCAGCCAGCGCCTGACCTCGTCCATCAGCGTCTCGTAGGCGCTCCAGCGGGCATTGACCCAGGTATCGGAGCCCAGCAGGAAGCGCTGCGGCTGCTCGGCCAGCAGGGCGCGCCATTCGGCGGCCAGCCGGCCGTCGCCCTCGGTCAGGCCGGGTCGGTAGGACAGCTCACCCAGCAGGGTCGGATGGCGCTCGAGCAGCGCGCGCACCCGCGCCAGCGGCACGCCGCCGATGCCGGTGTGGGCCCAGATCAGTCGGGTCTGTGGCGCATGCGCCATCAGCCGCTGCACCGCCTCGTCGTCGCAGTGCGCCAGCACCGCCAGGCCGCGCGCCTGGGCCAGCTGCATCAGGGCCCGCGGCACCGGCGCGTCGGCCCGCCGGCTGTCGTAGAGGTGGAACTCCCCCAGACCGCGAAAGGGCCCGGCGGGTGTGCCGACCGCCAGCTCGTCGAGCACCATGCGGCGGATGCTGTCGTCGTCCGGCCAGCCTTCGTAGTCGGCACGCTGGCGGTACAGACGCACGAAGGGCACCACCGCGATGCCGGCGGCCTGCGCCTGCGGCCCGGCCAGCGCATGCGTGCCGGCGTTCGGCCGGCTGTTGGCGACCGCGCCGCGCACGCCGGCCCGCTGCAGCCGGCCGAGCACGTCGTCCAGCGTGTGCGGGCCCAGCCAGGCTTCGTCGTTGTAGTGCAGGTGCGCGTCGAACAGCGCGCCGGCGTAGCGCGGCGCTTCGGCCCTGACGGGGGGCGGCGTTGCCAGGGCCACGGCACTCAGGGCGCCCATCCCCTGGCCGAGCAGGCGGCGGCGGGTGATCGGGCGAGGTTCGGGATCGGACATGCGGGCCTCCCGGGATGCCGGCCAGGGACACCGTCTGCGGGTTTCCCGGTGCCGGCCGGCAGGCTCCGGGCGGGTGCGGATCGATGCGGGCGGTCAGTGCGGCGGGCCGCCGTCGGGGCGGCCGGCGGCACCGGCCGCCCCCATCGCCTCGCGCCACATGCGCTTGGGCACATGGCGGGTCAGCCGGATCAGCGCCTGGTCGAGCAGGGCTGGGTGGATCTGGTGGCCCACGCCCTGGGCGATGTCGATCGTCGCGTCGCCGTCCAGCGCCCCCAGGTGCTCGAGGGCCTCGCGGGCATGGGCGACCGGGATCACCGCGTCGGCGCCGCCGTGGAAGAAGTGCAGCGTGGTCAGCCGGGGCGCCTGCTCCGGCAGGCGGGCATAGCGGCCTGCAAAGGCCAGCACCCGGCCGGCCAGGCCGTCGACCTGGGCCACCGCCTCGAGCGCCAGGATCGAGCCCTGCGAGAAGCCCAGCAGCGCGGTGGCGGCGGCGTCCACGCCCAGGCGGCGCTGCGTGGCGCGCACGAAGGCCAGCAGAGACGGCAGGGCCTCGGCGACGCGCGCGGGCCGGCTGGCGTCGTCGATGCCGGCCAGCGAGAACCACTGCCGGCCGGCCCCCCCGCCGTCGAAGGGCTGGCGGCCCTGCGGCAGCACGAAGGCCGCCTGCGCGAAGTGGCCCTGCAGCCAGCGGGCCACGGGCAGCAGGTCCTCGGCCGTGGCGCCCACGCCGTGCAGCAGGACGAAGAGCTGGCGGGCCTCGCCCTGGGTGGGGCGCAGCTCGAGGAAGGAAAGGTCGTCGTGGGGGCTCATGCCGGCACTGTAGCGCTCCGGCCGGACGGGCCGGGCGGCCGCGCCGCGATCCCGCGTGGACGGCGCTGCCCCGGGCGGGCCGCCGCCGCAGGCCGGCGTGGGCCGGGCAGCGTCGATCAGCCCGCCACGGCCGCCGTGATCGCGGCGGCGAAGGCGTCCACCGACTCCGGCCGGGTGTCCCAGCTGCACATGAAGCGGCAGCCGCCGCCGGCGATGAACTCGTAGAAGCGCCAGCCCTCGGCGCGCAGCCGGGCGATGGCCGGCGCGGGCAGGCGGGCGAACACTGCATTGGCCTGCGGCGGCTGCAGCAGCTCCACCGCCGCCAGCGGCTGCAGCGCGGCGTGCAGCCGCTGCGCCATCGCATTGGCATGGCGGGCGTTGGCCAGCCAGGTGTCGTGCTCCAGCAGGCCCAGCCAGGGCGCGGAGATGAAGCGCATCTTCGAGGCCAGCTGGCCGGCCTGCTTGACGCGGTAGGCGAAGTCCTCGCTGAGCGCGCGGTCGAAGAACACCACCGCCTCGCCCACCGGCAGGCCGTTCTTGGTGCCGCCGAAGCAGAGCACGTCCACCCCGGCGCGCCAGGTGATGTCGCTGGGGTGGCAGCCCAGCGTGGCCACGGCGTTGGCGAAGCGCGCGCCGTCCATGTGCAGCTTCAGGTGGCGGCGCTTGGCGATCGCGGCGATCGCGCGCACCTCCTCCACCGAGTACACCGTGCCCAGCTCGGTGGCCTGGGTCAGGCTGACGACCTTGGGCTTGGGGTAGTGGATGTCGCTGCGCCGGGTCACCAGCGCCTCCACCGCGTCCGGCGTGAGCTTGCCCAGCCGGGCGGCCTCGCTGGCCGTCTCGGCCACCAGCAGCTTCGAGCCGTTGGAGAAGAACTCCGGCCCTCCGCACTCGTCGGTCTCGATGTGCGCCACCGAGGTGCAGATCACCGAGTGGTAGCTCTGGCACAGCGAGGCCAGCGCCAGCGAGTTGGCCGCCGTGCCGTTGAAGACGAAGTAGACGTCGCAGTCGGTCTGGAACAGCTCGCGCAGCTGGTCGGACACCCGCTGCGTCCAGCGGTCGTCGCCATAGGCTGGCTCGTGGCCGCTGGCGTTGGCCTCCTGGAACCAGCGGGCCGCGTTCGGGCACATGCCGGCGTAGTTGTCGCTGGCAAAGTGCTGGCGGGTGTGCGGGGATGAATCACTCATGGCGGTGCAGAGGTCCATGGATCGAGAAGGGGAACGCCGGTGCGAGCGAAGTCGGGCGTGTTGCGGGTCACCAGCGTCTTGCCGTGGTGCAACGCGGTGGCCGCGATGAACAGGTCCGGCTGCGAATAGGCGTGGCCCGTCTTGCGCCCCTGCTCCACCAGCAGGCGCCAGCGCAGCAGCACGTCCTCCGAGACGGCGAGCGTGCGCTGGCGGAACATGGGTCGCACCCGGCCGTCGAGCCATTCGTGCAACTCGCGGCGGCGCAGGGCATCGTCGACGCACTCGATGCCGAAGCGGATCTCGGCCAGCGTCACTTCGCTGACGAACAGGCTTTCCAGTGGCTGGCCCGCGACGAAGGCGACCACGCGCGCGTCCGGACGCGGCCGCCGCAGCTCCGACAGCACGTGGGTGTCGAGCAGCCAGCCGCTCACAGTTCGACCGCGCGCGCCGGCATCGGCACCGACCGGGCGGGTTCGATCTCGCAGTCCCGATGTGGCGAAGCCTGCAGCGCGTCGATCAGCGCCCGACCGGTCTGGGCACCCTGCAACCGATCGAACTCTGCCGCATCGACCACCACCACCGCCTGCCGGCCGTGGACGGTGACGCGCTGCGGCCCGGCCTGATGCGCCAGCCGGACGACTTCGCTGAACCGCGCCTTTGCGTCCTGGAGCCGCCAGGACGCGACAGGCTGTTCTTCGACGCGCACCGGAGAAGGCGATTCAGAACTGGTCATGCTGACCAGAGTAGCACGATGCGGTCGGCGTGACCAGCGCCGTCCTGAAGCCCGACATCAGGCTTCGTAACGGCTCACCGGCACACACGAGCAGAACAGGTTCCGGTCCCCGTACACGTTGTCCACCCGGCCCACCGGGGCCCAGTACTTCTGGCGCTTCAGGCTGGCCAGGGGGTAGGCGGCCACTTCGCGGGAGTAGGCGTGGCCCCACTCGCCGGCCAGCAGGCTGGCGGCGGTGTGCGGGGCGTTCTTCAGCGGGTTGTCCTCGCGCGGCCAGGCACCGGATTCGACCTGGCGGATCTCCTCGCGGATGGCCAGCATGGCATCGCAGAAGCGGTCCAGCTCGGCCAGCGGTTCGCTCTCGGTGGGCTCGACCATCAGCGTGCCGGGCACCGGGAAGCTCAGCGTCGGGGCGTGGAAGCCGTAGTCGATCAGGCGCTTGGCGACGTCCTCGGCGCTGATGCCGGAGCTGTCCTTCAGCGGGCGCAGGTCCAGGATGCACTCGTGCGCCACGCCGCCGCCCTTCACGCCGTCGATGCCGCCGCTGAAGTGGATGTCGTAGGCGTCGGCCAGGCGGGCGGCGACGTAGTTCGCGCTCAGGATGGCGGTCTCGGTGGCCTGCTTCAGGCCGTCGGCGCCCATCAGGCGGATGTACATCCAGCTGATCGGCAGCACCGCGGCGTTGCCAAGAGGCGCCGAGCTGACGGCGCCGACGCTCTGCTCCCCCCCGACGCCCGCCGTCCGGTGCGCCGGCAGGAAGGGCACCAGATCCTCGACCACGCACACCGGGCCCACGCCCGGGCCGCCGCCGCCGTGCGGGATGCAGAAGGTCTTGTGCAGGTTCAGGTGGCTGACGTCGCCGCCGAACTGGCCCGGCGCGGCCACGCCCACCAGCGCGTTCATGTTGGCACCGTCTACGTAGACCCGGCCGCCGTGTTCGTGCACCAGGTCGCAGATCGCCCGGACCTGGGTGTCGAAGACGCCGTAGGTCGAGGGGTAGGTGATCATGATCGCGGCCAGGCGGTCACGGTGCTGCGCGCACTTGGCGCGCAGGTCGGCCAGGTCGATGTTGCCGTCCTTGTCGCACTTGGTGACCACCACCTGCAGGCCCACCATCTGGGCCGAGGCGGGGTTGGTGCCGTGCGCCGACTCGGGGATCAGGCAGATGTCGCGGTGCGACTCGCCCCGGCTGGCATGCCAGGCGCGGATGACCAGCAGGCCGGCGTACTCGCCCTGCGAGCCGGCGTTGGGCTGCAGGCTGATGCCCGCATAGCCGGTGGCCTGGGCGAGCCAGGCGCAGAGCTGCTCGTTCAGCTGCGCGTAGCCGGCCAGCTGGTCGGCCGGGGCGAAGGGGTGGATGTGGGCGAACTCCGGCCAGGTGATCGGGATCATCTCGGCCGTGGCGTTGAGCTTCATGGTGCACGAGCCCAGCGGGATCATGCTGCGGTCCAGCGCCAGGTCCTGGTCCGACAGGCTGCGGATGTAGCGCAGCATCTCGGTCTCGCTGTGGTGGGTGTTGAACACCGGGTGCGTCAGGTAGGCGCTGCTGCGCTGCAGCGCGGCCGGGATCAGCGGCGCGGCGCCCTCGGCCAGGGCCTCGACGCTGGGCAGCGTGGCGCCCGCGGGCGCGAAGACCTCCCACAGCAGCGCCAGGTCGGCGCGGGTGGTGGTCTCGTCCAGCGTGATGCACAGGTACTCGCCCCAGGCGCGGCGCAGGTTGGCGCCGCGCTCGACGGCACGCGCCAGCAGGCGCTCGGTGTCGGCACCGGTCTTCAGGCAGAGCGTGTCGAAGCAGCCGCGCTCGAGGTGGTGGGTCTGCGCCGGCGTCCAGCCCAGCTGCGCCAGGCCGCGGGCCAGGATGGCGGTGTAGGTGGCCACGCGCTGCGCGATGCGCTTCAGGCCCTCGGGACCATGGTAGACCGCGTACATGCTGGCGATCACGGCCGGCAGCACCTGCGCGGTGCAGATGTTGGAGGTGGCCTTCTCGCGGCGGATGTGCTGCTCGCGCGTCTGCAGCGCCAGGCGGTAGGCGGTGTGGCCGTGGCGGTCCACGCTCACGCCCACCAGGCGGCCGGGCATGGAGCGCTTGAACTCGTCGCGGCAGGCCAGGTAGGCCGCGTGCGGGCCGCCCGCGCCCATGGGCATGCCGAAGCGCTGGGTGGAGCCGAAGGCGATGTCGGCGCCGAACTCGCCGGGCGGCTTCAGCAGCGCCAGCGCCAGCGGGTCGGCGCCGACGATGAAGGCGCCACCCTTGTGGTGCACGCGCTCGGCGTCGGCCGCCCAGTCGTGCAGCCAGCCGCTGCTGGCGGGGTACTGCACCATGGCGGCGAACAGCTCGCCGTCCAGCGCGCCCGCCCAGGCCTCGGCCGAGTCGGCCTGCAGGAGGCGGATGCCCAGCGGCGCCGCGCGCGTGGCCAGCACTTCCAGGATCTGCGGGTGCAGGTCGCCCGAGACGACCAGCACGTTGCTCTTGCTCTTGACCGAGCGCTTGGCCAGCGTCATGGCCTCGGCCGCCGCGGTGGCCTCGTCCAGCATGGACGCGTTGGCGATCGCCAGTCCGGTCAGGTCGGTGACCATGGTCTGGAAGTTGACCAGCGCCTCCATGCGGCCCTGGCTGATCTCGGCCTGGTAGGGCGTGTAGGCGGTGTACCAGGCCGGGTTCTCCAGGATGTTGCGCAGGATGACGCCCGGCGTGTGCGTGCCGTGGTAGCCGCAGCCGATGAAGCTGCGCAGCACGCGGTTGCGCTGCGCGATGGTCTTCAGCTCGGCCAGCGCCGCCGCCTCGCCCACCGGCGCGGGCAGGTCCATGGCCGCGCCGCGGGCGATGTCGGCAGGCACGACCGCGTCGATCAGCGCCGCGCGGCTGGGCACGCCGATGGCCGCCAGCATGACCTGTTCGTCACGGGCGTCGGGTCCGAGGTGGCGGGCACGGAATTCGGCGTCGTTCTCGAGCTCGGCGAGAGTGGGCAGGGCGGGCTGGGTCATGGACGGGCGCGGTGGAGTTTCAGGCGGCAGCGGCGAGGGCGGGGCAGTCGGGCGTCAGAGGGTCTTCAGCAGGGCGTCGTAGCCCGGCGGATCCATCAGCTCGCCGAACTGGGACGGGTTGCTCACGCGGACCTTGAAGAACCAGCCGCTGCCCATCGGGTCGCTGTTGGCCAGCGAGGGGTCGCTGCGCAGGGCCTCGTTGACTTCGACGATCTCGCCATCCACCGGCATGTAGAGGTCGGCGGCGGCCTTGACCGACTCGACCACGCCGGCGACCTCGCCCTTGGCGAAGGTCGCGCCGACCGCCGGCAGGTCGACGAAGACCACGTCGCCCAGCGCATCCTGCGCGTGCAGCGTGATGCCGACGACGGCGGCCTCGGGGTTCTGGGTGTCGATCCACTCGTGGTCGGGGGTGTACAGGGTCGTCATGGGGCTTTCCTCGTGCAAGGGGTGAGGGGGAAACGATTCGAAGGCCTGCGCCCGCCGGTGCCGAGGGCCGTCGCGCGGCGTCGCAGGCGGGTCTGCCGGCCGCTCAGCGGTGGTAGCGGTGCGGCGCGAAGGGCATCGGCGTGACGCGCATCGGCAGGCGGCGGCCGCGCACCTCGGCGTAGACCTCGCCACCGGGCACGGCGTGGTTGGCGGCGAGGTAGCCCATCGCGATGGGCTGGTTCACGCTGGGGCCCAGGGTGCCGCTGGTGACGCTGCCGACCTTGTGGCCGTGCGCGTCGACCAGCACGCTGCCCTCGCGCACCGGCGCGCGTTCCAGCCCGACCAGGCCGACGCGCTTGCGCGCCGCGCCCTGGGCCAGCTGGCCGTCGATCACCGCCGCGCCGGGGTAGCCGCCGGCACGCTCGCCACCGCAGCGGCGCACCTTCTGGATGGCCCAGGTCAGGCCGGCTTCCACCGGCGTGGTGGTCGCGTCGATGTCGTGGCCGTACAGGCACAGCCCGGCCTCCAGGCGCAGCGTGTCGCGCGCGCCCAGGCCGGCGGGCTGCACCTCGGGCTGTGCCAGCAGGGTGCGCGCCAGGGCCATCGCATGCGTGGCCGGCACCGAGATCTCGAAGCCGTCCTCGCCGGTGTAGCCCGAGCGGGTCACGAAGCACTCCGCCCCGGCCAGCGCGAACCAGCCGCCGGTCATGAAGGTCAGGCTGGCCACGCCGGCATGGATGCGGGCCAGCGCGTCCACGGCCCGCGGCCCCTGCAGTGCCAGCAGCGCCCGTTCGGGCTGGGCGATCACCTGGCAGCGGTGGCCGATCTGCGTGATCAGGTGCTGCAGGTCGGCGTCCTTGCAGCCGGCGTTGACGACCAGGAAGAGGTCGTCGGCGCGGCGCGTGATCATCAGGTCGTCGAGCAGGCCGCCGGCGGCGTTGGTGAAAAAGGCATAACGCTGCTTGCCCAGCGACAGGCCCTGCACGTCCACCGGCACCAGCGTCTCCAGCGCGGCGGCGGCCTCCGGGCCGACCAGGCGGACCTGGCCCATGTGCGAGACGTCGAACAGCGCGGCCGATTCGCGGCACTGACGGTGCTCGGCCAGGATGCCGGCGGGGTACTGCACCGGCATCGCGTAGCCGGCGAAGGGCACCATGCGGGCGCCCAGTTCCAGGTGCAGGGCGTGCAGGGCGGTGTGCTGCAGATCGGGCGAGGCGCTGGCGGCGGCGGGGGAAGAGGACATGGCAGACGGACTCCGGGCATCGATGGCGGCGGTGGCCCTTCCGGCAGTCCACCCTCCGCCCGATCCACTCCGGCCAGGCCGGGGTGGGGCGAGCCCTCGCTGTCCGCTTTACCTGAGAGATTGGCGCCGCGGCGATTCACTCGCCCGCGAGGCTTGCCCCTTCGGTGGGCTGCAGCCTCACAGCCGCCGCAGCCTCTCTCCAGTGAGGTGACGTTCCCTGCAGGAACGCTTGCCAGTCCTTTTGCCTGAGCGTTCGATCGACCCGGAAACTCCCGGGCCGGCGCCTTCGGCGGCGTTGCCGCCTGCGTCCCGATGGACACCGCAGCCCCGCTCTCTCCTGACGGGCGGCAGTTTAACCGCAGCCGCGCGGTTCGGCGCGGCTTCGTCACCGCGTGGTCCTCAGGGCGCACCGGGAAGCAGGCCGGCCGGCGAGGCGCCGGCGCCGCGGCCGTCTCGGCGCCCGTCAGAGATCGCGCAGCGCCGCCTCGAGCTGCTCACGAAAGCGCGCGGCGCTGCCCAGCGCGTGGGCGTTGAGCAGGGCCAGCTTGGTCAGGAAGAGCTCGCTGCGGCCGCTGGCGGCGGCCCGGTCGATGGCCTGGGCCAGCTCGTCGTAGACGGTCTCGAGCTCGTCGAGGGGCAGGGCGGGAGGATTCATCGGGGACTCACTGGGGCAGGAGGTGGTGCAGGGCCGCCTGCAGGCGGCTGGCGTCCAGGGTCAGCCAGCGTGCGCAGACATGCTGGTCGGGTCGCAGCAGGTAGGCCGCGCCGCCGGCGGGAACGCCCCAGCGTTGCCGGCAGCGGCCGTCGGCATCGGGCAGGGTGGCGTCGGCGCCGGCCACCGCGGTCGCCGCGCCGATAGCCAGCACCCGCAGCGGCAGGCCGCGGGCGCGGGCGGCCTCGACGACCTGCTGCAGCGGCTCGCTCAGGCGCTCGGCGCCACCGAAGACGAGCAGCTCGAAGCCTGCCCCGTGTGCGCCGCCCAGGTGGTCGAGCAGGAAATCGTCGCTGCCCAGGCGGACGTTGCGCGGCGGCGCGCCGCGCGCCGGGCCGTCGGTGAAGAGGGCGTCGTCGTCGCTCGGGCAGTTCAGCGCCGAGCCGCTGTACGCGTGCGGCCGCGAGGTGCGCCAGTGATAGAGCGGGCGCACGAAGTCCTGCGACAGCGACAGCGACAGCACTGCGTCGCGCAGCAGCTGGAAGCCGTGGCTGGGCGGTGTCATGAAGCGCGTGCTCTTGCCGCCCTCGGCGATGATCTCGCGCGCGGCGCCCACCCGCTCGGCGCTGTAGTTTTCCAGCAGGGCCGGCCCGGCCAGCCCCTTGACGACGAAGGCCAGGTGCCAGCCCAGCGACTGGGCGTCCTGGAAGGCGGTGTTGGCGCCGCGCACGCCGAAGATCGGCAGCAGGTGGGCGGCGTCGCCGGTGAAGATCACGCGGCCGTGCACATAGTCCGGCAGCGTCAGCGTGCGCGCCGAGTAGACCGAGCACCAGTCCATCTCCCAGGGCGTGCCGGCATGGCCGATGGCGGCCAGCTGCGCGTCGATGCGCTCGCGCAGCGATTGCGGGCGCAGCGCTTCCTCGGGCGTCTCGCCGCGCGGCAGCTGGTAGTCGACGCGCCAGATGCCCTGCGGCTCGCGGTGCATCAGCACGGTGTTGCCCGGGTTCCAGGCCGGGTCGAAGAAGGCCAGCCGCTCGGTGGGCAGCGGCAGGTCGACGCGGATGTCGCAGATGACGAAGAAGCCCTCGTAGGAGGCGCCTTCCATCTGCAGGTCCATCGCACTGCGGATGGCCGAGCGCCCGCCGGAGGCATCCACCACCCAGTCGGACGTGAGCGTGTACTCGCCTTCGGGCGTATCGATGCGCAGCAGGGCGTGGTCCGGCTGCTGCCGGACCTCGACCACCTGGTTGCCCCAGCGCAGCTCGATCAGCGGATGGGCCCGGCAGGCGTCGTGCAGGAACTCCTCCAGGTACTGCTGCTGCAGGTTGAGGATGGGGTGGAAACGCTCGTCCTCGCTGTGCGGCGCCTCCATGCGGAAGACGCGCTGGCCGCGGAAGAAGGAGTTGCCGAAGCGCCAGGGCAGGCCGGCGGCGCTCATGCGCCCGGCCACGCCGACCTGCTGCAGGATCTCCAGCGAGCGGCGCGTGAAGCAGATCGCCCGGCTGCCCTGCGAGAACTGCCGTTCCGAGTTCAGCACCACGCTGGCCACGCCGTGGCGGGCCAGTTCGAGGGCCGTCACCATGCCGGCCGGACCGGCGCCGACGATGACCACCTGCTGCCGTGCCTGCGCCGGATGCGCCGACGGCAGCCAGGGTGCGAAGACCTCGTAGCGGTAGTAGATCGACGGGCGTGGCGTGCTGCTGGGCTGGTGCATGCGGACCTCGGTGCGGCCATTTTGGTTGCGTGCGCAACTATATGGGCCGGACGGCGTCCTGCACTGCGGGTAAACCTGGGTTCACGCCGCGTGTCGGCCATCCGGCGGACGGGCGGTGCCGGGCCGCGCTTACACTGCGGCGGCCGGTGCGGCGATCTGCTGCCGGCCCGCTCGAATTCCCTCTGCCTTGTCCTTGCTGCCTGCCCGCATCGTGACCGCTCCCCTGCCGGCGTCGCGGCCGGATCTCCCCGCCGATGCCCTGTCGGATGTCGCTGCGCAGGACCCGCCCGCCGACCTGCCTCTCGAGCGCACGCTGAGCTTTCGCCTGCTGATGCTGCACAAGCTCAGCGAGCGCGACAGCGGCGGCGAGTTCCTGCAGGCCCTGGGCCTGACGCCCAGCGACGCCCGGGCCCTGGCCACGCTGGGCGCTTTCGAGCCGCTGTCGGTGATGGCGCTGGCCGAGGCCTGCAGCCTGAACAAGGGCCAGGCCAGCCGCGCCGCGCAGGCGCTGGTGGCGCAGGGGCTGGCGGACAAGCGCGACAGCGATGCGGACGGCCGCGGTGTCGTGCTGACGCTCACGCCGGCCGGCCGGGCACTGCATGCGCGCACCCTGGCGCTGGTCAACGCGCGCAGCCGCCGCCTGTTCGGCTGCCTGAGCCCGGCCGAGCAGCAGCTGCTGGGTGACCTGCTCGACCGCCTGATCGCGCACAACCGGCCCGCTGCGCCGCGCCCTGCGCGCGAACCCGCTCAGGGGATGCGCGTGGCGTCGAGCTCCGGGTCGAAGTAGGCCCGGCTGTTCAGGTGCACCTGCGGGTCGCGCCGCAGCGCCTCCACTTCGAACCAGCGCAGCTCGCCATGCTGGGTGTCGGGCAGCAGGTCGCGGGCCTGCGCGGCGTCGAGGTTCAGCTGGTAGGCCAGCACCACGTAGTGGGTGCCGATGCCCGGTACGCCGGCGAAGTTGTCGTCGTAGAGATGCTCCCAGGCGCGCAGGAACTCCGCCGGCGGCAGCGCCTGCGCTGCCAGGCCGAGCTCGGCGGCGGCGATGCGCCGCAGCGCGGCGGCCACGCGCTCGCCCTTGAGGATGCGTCCGCCCGGCACGAACCAGCTGCCCTGCGCCGGGCGGTTGCGCCGCCAGCCCAGCAGCACCCGGCCGTCGGGATCTCGGCAGATCAGGTCCACGGAAACCAGGGGGGCATGCTGCACCACGGTCAGCAGGGTGTCGCGCGGCAGGCGTTCGGGCGGGGTTGGCATGGGGCCGGAGTATGCGCAGTCCTGCGGCGCGGCGACGCGGCGGCCGCCCACCGGCGCGCCGCCGCGTGACAATCTGCCCTGCGCTGCGTTGCGCTGAGGAGAAGCCGGCATGTGGATCGAGTTGCTGCTGATCGTCGGGCTGGCCGCGTGGGTGGGCCGCGCGGTCTGGGCGGCCTGCGCACGCGGCGCGGCCGACGCGGCCGATGCCGCCGGCGATGCGGCGGCGGGCCGCTCCGGCGCGGCCTCGTCGCCGCCCTCCCCGCCGCCGGGCTAGCCTTCGGCCGGCCTGGGCAGCAGCGGCAGTTCGACGACGAACTCCGCGCCGCCGTCGGCGTGGTTGCCCGCGAGCAGCCGCCCGCCGTGGCGCTCCACGATGCCGTAGCTGATCGACAGGCCCAGCCCGGTGCCCTTGCCCGGCGGCTTGGTCGTGAAGAAGGGGTCGAACAGGCGGCCGAGGTGCTCGTCGGCGATGCCCGGGCCGTTGTCGCGGAAGGTGATGCGCGCCAGGCCGGCCTCGCAGCGGCCGGCGATCCAGAGCGTGGCGGGCTGACCATCGCCACGCCCGCTGGCGGCGTCGTAGGCGTTCTGGACCAGGTTCATCATCACCTGCAGCAACTGGCCGGCGCTGCCCAGCACCTGGCAGGGCGGGCCGGGCTGCCAGTGCACCGTGAAGGCCGGCGCGGTACCCTTCTGCACCCAATGGATGGCCCGCTCGATGACGCCGTTGAGCTCCACCGGCGCGAGTTCGCCGCGGTCCTGGGCCGAAAAGCGCTTGAGCCCATCGACGATGTCGGCGGTGCGCTGCGCGCCCTCCAGGGTGCCCTCCATCAGCGAGGGCAGGTCGGCCAGCAGGTGGTCGATGCGCAGCTGGCGGCGCAGCTCGGCCAGGGTCTCGGCGGGCAGGCCGGCGTGGATCGCACCGAGGTAGCGGCGCAGCCGGTCGCTGTAGCGGCCCAGCGCATGCACGTTGCCCAGCACGAAGCTGATCGGGTTGTTCAGCTCGTGCGCCACGCCGGCCACCAGCCGGCCCAGCGACGCCAGCTTCTCCGAATGCAGCAGCTGGGCCTGGGTGCGCTTGAGGGCCTCGTGCGCCTCGCGCAGCTGGTGGTAGGCGCGCTTGAGCTCGCCCATCGGCCGGCCGACGAAGACCACGCCGACGTGCCGCCCCGCCGCGTCGAAGCGCGGCGTGCCGTTGAAGTCCACCGGCACGCTGCGTCCCTGCGCGTCACGCAGTTCCACCTCGACCACCGTGCCGCTGCGCTGCAGCGCGGGGGTGTCCAGCACGTGGCGGATGCGTGCGGCGCTGGCCGCGTCGGCCACCAGGTCGGCCAGGGCCATGCCGCGCAGGCTGCGCTCGTCGCGGCCGACCAGCTCGCACAGCGCGGCGTTGGTCTCCTCGATCTCGCCGGCGCGGTTGCAGGCGGCCAGCACGTCGCTCATCGCCGCCAGCAGGCTGAAGATGAACTGCTGCGACTGCTCGAGCTGGGCGTTCTTTTCCTCCAGGGCCACTTCGTCGGCGACCAGCTGCGAGTACACCTCGTCCATCTTCTGGATCACGTCCAGCCAGGTGGACTCGTCCATGCCGGCCAGGTCCTCGCCGCCGGGCAGGGCGGTGCGGTGGCGCGGGGGCAGCGGGGGAGTGTCGCTCGCCATGCGGGGGTGTGCAGGGTGTCGGCCGGGGGCGCTGCGGCCGGGTTCAGTGCCGTGCGCCGCGCAGGGTCGCGGCGGCGGCGTCGAAGTCGAAGGCTTCCACCTGTTCGATCAGGCGCTGCGCCGCCGCACTGCCCAGGGTGGCGCGCAGGGCCGCCTGGCGCGGGCCGAGCCAGCGGCGCGCCTCGGGGTCGCCCTGGTGCAGCCACTGCGCCAGCGCCGCCAGGTCGGCGTCGGCGAGCGGTGCCGCCGCGCCGGCCGGGCTGTCCCGCGCCGCGTCGGGCGGCGCCGGCGGCAGCACTGCGCGGATCGCGCCGACCAGGCGGTCCAGTTCGGCCTGGCAGCGTGCCAGTGCCGGGATCGCCGAGGCCGCGGCACCGGGCGGCTGGGGCGTGCCGCGCAGCCGGGCGCACAGGTCTGCCGCGGCCTGCTGCAGGGTCTGCGCGCCCAGGTTGCCGGCCACGCCGGCCAGGGTGTGGGCCAGCGCGGCGGCCCCGCTGCGCTCGCCGCTGCCCAGCAGCCGTGCCAGCGTGCGCCCATCCTCGGCGTGGCGGGCGGCGAAGCGTGCCAGCAGCCCCAGGTAGGTGGCACTGCGCCCGCGCACCAGCGCCAGGCCGCGCCGGCAGTCCAGGCCCGGCAGGTGCTGCAGGGCTTCGGGCAGCGCCGCCGCGGCGTCTTCGGCTGCGGCGGGCGGCCGGGGGGCGGTGGGGGCAGCCGTCCCGGGTGCGGGCGGCAGTCCCAGGCGGATGCGCTCCAGGTGCAGCGGCGCCAGCGCCGTGGCGCCCGGCTCGGCGGATGCCGTGCCGTCCAGCCAGCGCAGCAGCGCGGCGTACAGGGCGTCGGGGTCCACCGGCTTGACCAGGAAGTCGTTCATGCCGGCCTCCAGGCAGGCGCGCCGGTCCTCGCTGAAGGCGTTGGCGGTCAGCGCGATGATCGGCAGCGTCTGCGGCCCGGCGGTGCGGCGCAGCTGGCGTGTGGCCTCCAGGCCGTCCAGCACGGGCATCTGCACGTCCATCAGCACCAGGTCGCAGCGCTGCTGCCGGCAGTGCGCCACGGCCTCGGCGCCGTCGCGGGCCACCGCCACCTGCAGCCCGACCAGGCTGAGCAGCTCGGTGACGACATCGCGGTTGATGGCGTTGTCCTCGGCCAGCAGCACGTGCGCGCCGGCGTGGCGGCGCCTGAGGGCCTCCTCGGCCGACTCGCCGCCGGCATCGGCCCGGGCCGAGCGGGTCGACGCGCCCGGCGTGCCCAGGTCGAGCAGGGCGCCGAAGTCCGACAGCGGCACGGGCTGCGTGCCGGCCGGCAGGTCCGGCTCCTGCAGCGCCACAGTGAACCAGAAGCAGCTGCCCACGCCCGGTCGGCTGCGCAGGCCGATCTGGCCGCCCATCGCTTCGACCAGCCGGCGTGCGATCGCCAGCCCCAGCCCGGTGCCGCCGTGGCGCCGGGTGGTCGAGGCATCGGCCTGCTCGAAGGGCTCGAAGATGCGTGCCTGCTGCTCGGCCCCGATGCCGATGCCGCTGTCCTCCACCTCGAAGCGCAGCCGCACCCGGCCCTGGGCACGACCGAGCAGCACCACGCGCAGCGTGACATGCCCGCTGGCGGTGAACTTGACCGCGTTGCCCGCGAAGTTCAGCAGCGCCTGGCGCAGCCGCGTGGGGTCGCCGCGCAGCCAGGTCGGCAGGGCCTCGTCCGGGCCGGCCTCGTTGCGCAGCTCGCTGCGCAGCAGCAGGCCCTTGGCCTGCGCGGCCTCGGTCACCATGGTGGCCACATGCTCGAGCACGCCGGCCAGGGAGAAGTCCACCGACTCCAGTTCGAGCCGGCCGGCCTCGATCTTGGAGAGGTCCAGCACGTCGTTGATCAGCGCCAGCAGGTGGTGGGCGGCGGTCTCGACCTTCTCGAGGCGCAGCGCCTGCTCGGACTGCGCGCCGGCGCTGCGGCGCAGGATGCGCGTCAGGCCGACGATGGCGTTCATCGGCGTGCGGATCTCGTGGCTGACGTTGGCCAGGAAGGCGCTCTTGGCGCGGTTGGCCGCCTCGGCACGCTCGCGGGCCTCGGCCAGCTGGGCGGTGCGCTCGGCCACCAGCTCCTCGAGGTGGTGGCGGTGCCGCGCCAGTTCCTCGGTCAGGCGGCGGTGCTCGCTGACGTCTTCCTTCACCGCCACGTAGTGGGTGATGCGCCCGTCGGCGCGCCGGATCGGCGAGAGCACCGCCGACTCCACGTACAGGCTGCCGTCCTTGCGCCGGTTGACGAACTCGCCGCGCCAGGTCTGCCCCGCCGTCAGGCTGCGCCAGAGTTCGACGTAGGTCTCCGGCGGCGTCTGGCCGGAGTTGAGCACGCGCGGGTTCTGGCCGATCACCTCGTCGGCACGGTAGCCGCTGATGCGCGTGAAGGCCTCGTTGACGTACTCGATGCGCCCGTCCAGGTCGGTGATGACGATGGTCTCGGCGCTCTGTTCCACGGCCAGCGAGAGCTTGCGCAGCTGCTCCTCGACGGTGCGCCGCTCGCTGATGTCCTGGAGGATGCCCACCGCCCGCAGCGCCTGGCCCTGCGCGTCGCGCGCCACCACCCGCCCGGCATCGAGCACCCAGACCCAGTGGCCGTCGCGGTGGCGCAGCCGGTGCTCGCAGTGGTAGTCGGGGCTCTCGCCGCGCAGGTGGCGCTGCAGGCGCTCGGTGGCCTGCGCCTGATCGTCCGGATGCACCAGCTTCGCCCAGCTGGAGACGTGCGGATCGATCTCGTCGCGCCGCCAGCCCAGCATGGTGGCCCAGCGCTCGTTGAAGGTGACCCGACCGCTGGGGATGTCCCAGTCCCACAGGCCGAGGGCGGCGCCTTCGATGGCCAGCGACAGACGCTGCTCGCTGTCGGCCAGTGCCTGTTCGGCCAGGTGATGGGTGGTCACGTCCTGGATCGTGCCCAGCATGCGCAGCGGGCGATCCTGTGCATCGCATTCCAGCCGGCCCAGCCCGTGCACCCAGCGCAGCGCGCCGTCGTTGCGGCGCAGGATGCGGTAGCGGCGGTCGAAGGGACGCCGCCGGCCGATCACCTCGTCGCGCAGGTAGGCCAGCATGGCGTCGCGGTCTTCGGGGTGCAGCAGGGCAGCCCAGCTGTCGACATCACGCGGGGCCTGCGTGTCCAGGCCGAAGATCTCGTCGAGCATCGGCGAGCTCTGCCAGCGGCCCGTGCCGACGTCCAGCACGTAGTGGCCCAGGCCGCCCACCCGCTGGGCCTCCAGCAGCTGGGCGCTGCTCATGCGCAGCTCCTCTTCGGCGCGCTGGCGCTCGGTGATGTCGCGGGCCAGCGTGTAGACGCCGATCGGCTGGCCCGCGGCATCGCGCAGCACCCCGCGCAGCAGGTGCAGGCTGCGCCCGCCCGCGTCGCGGCAGTGCAGGTCCTCGCTGGCGATCGGCTGGCCGTCGGCCAGCAGCCGGGCGCGCAGCGAGCCCAGCTCGGCCGCACGCCCGGGCGGGTGCACCTCGCTGTCCAGGCGGCCCAGCACCGACTCGTCCAGGCCGAGCAGTTCATGGGCGCGCCGGTTCACCACCAGGTAGCGGCCGTCGCGATCCTTCACGACGATCGCGTCCTCGGAGCTGTCGACCAGCGCCTCCAGCAGGGCCAGCCGGGCGTGCGCCGCCGCCGGCAGGCCGGGCCGGTCGGCAGGTTCGGGGGGGACGGCGGGCTCGGTCATCTCGCAACGGGTCAATGCACGGTGCAGACCATGCAGGGGTCGAAGGATCGCACGATGTGCTGCACCGCCACCGGCGTGGTCTCGCCCGGGCGCAGCGGCGCGCCCACCAGGGCTGCCTCCAGCGCGCCGGGGCGCCCCTGGGCGTCGCGCGGGGAGAAGTTCCAGCTGGTCGGTGCGACGATCTGATAGTTGGCAATGCGGCCTTGCTGCAGCGTGGTCCAGTGGCCCAGCGCGCCGCGGGCGGCCTCGACCAGGCCGACGCCGCGCCCCTCGCGTGGCAGGGCCACCGGGTGGCACCAGGGTTCGCCGTCGCTCAGGCCGGCCAGGGTCTGCTCCATCCAGGGCAGCACCTGCGCCAGTTCGAGCAGCCGGGCCAGCACGCGGGCCTGCACCGTGCCGCCGCAGCGCAAGGTCAGCGCCTGCAGCAGCGGCTGGCCGGCCACCAGCTGGCGCGCCAGCGCGCCGGTCTGCAGCACCCGACCGGCCAGGCGCGGTGCCTTGTTCCAGCTGTAGGCGCCGGGCTTGTCCGGCTGCGGCAGCGTCACCCCCTCGAAGGGGTGGCGCGGCGCGGCCGCACCGAGGCTGCCCGGGTCGCCCAGCCAGGCGTGCTGCAGATCCTCGTGCACCTCGCCCGGGTCGAAGGGCCGCAGGCTGCCGGCTGCGGCATCCCAGACGCCGGGCGGCTGCAGCCAGCGCCCGTCGGCACCCTGGTGGCTGCCGTGACTGAGGTAGAGGTCCGGCCCGCGGCCGAGCCGGTCCAGCGCCAGGTCGGCCGACAGCGTCAGGAAGACCTGCAGGTCGCTGGCATCGCGCCATGCGCCGACCCCGGCCGGCAGCGCCAGCGGCGCGGGCAGCTCGTCCTCGCGCTGCCAGGCGGCCACGGCCTCGAGCGGCTGGCCGAAGAGCTGCTCCTCCAGAAAGGCGCGGAACTCCTGCAGCAGGGCGCGCAGGCGCAGTCGCTCGGCCGCTTCCAGCGAGCGGCTGCTGCCGCCGGGCTGGATGCTGCCGCTGTGCGGCCACTTGCCGCCCAGCAGCCCCATCAGCATGAACCAGCGCTGCCGTGCCGCGGTGGCGCGGCGGGCCTGTTCACCCTGGCCGCTGACCGATGCGGCGGCGAAGCGGCGCCGGGCCTCGCAGTACCAGGGGCGCTGGTCATACACCGGCCGGGTGAAGTCCGGCAGGAAGAACAGGTAGAAGTGCGTCAGGTGGTCGGCCAGGTTCTCGCAGGCCAGCATCAGCTCGATGGCCAGGCGGCCGTTGCGCGCCGGCTCCAGCCCGGCCGCATCGGCCAGTGCCCGGGCGGCGGCCACCGACTGCGACACCGAGCAGATGCCGCAGATGCGCGGCACGATCACCAGCGCGTCCTGCGGGTCGCGCCCGGCCAGCAGGGCTTCGAAGCCGCGGTACATCGGCGCGTTCACCCGGGCCGAGACGACCCGGTCGTCGGCCAGCTCGAGCTGGACTTCCAGGTCGCCCTCGACGCGATTGAAGGGGCCGACGATCAGGCGTGACATAGGCAGCGGTACGGCAGGAGCGGGCAGCCCGGGGTTCGGGCGCCTGGGGCGCCATGATGCCAGCAGCGCCGGGGGGCGCTCGCTCGGGGGCCTGTGGCATGATCCGCGCCCCTCCTGCCCGGCCGCCCTGCCATGGACCTGCAACTGCCCATCCGCATCCACGACGAACTGACCGACGAGGTCATCGAGGCCACCGGCCTGCTCGACCTGGCCAGCGGCGACATCCGTGACGTCAAGTATGTCGACTACGACCTCGCCGAGGACGGCTTCCCGGCCGACAGCGAGGACTACGAATTCACCTGCGGCACCCTGAGCAACGGCAGCAAGGAGGTGGAGTTCCGCATCGAGGTCGATCGCATGGGGCGCCGCTACTCGATCACCCCCGACGAGCTGCTGGAGCTCAAGGGGCGTGCTGCCAAGCTGTTCACCGCGCCGCCGCCGGGCGCCCAGCCGGCCGCCAAGGCGCCGGCCAAGAAGGCGCCGCGCAAGACGGCCACGAAGCGCTGATCGGCTGCGCTGATCAGCGCAGCGGGTCCAGCCGCAGCGTCAGGCGCAGCAGTGGCAGTGTCGAGCCGGCCTCGTAGCCGGAGTCGTAGCCGACCCACAGCCAGGCCCGCCCGTCGGCATCGACGACCACCGGGGCCGACTGGCGCGCCGACAGCGTGCGCACCTCGGCCGGCACCGGAATGCAGTCCCGACCGCTGCTGGAGAGGTCGCCCAGCAGCGGGCCCTGGGGGCCGCCTTCGCCCTGGTTGCCCTTGTCCCAGCTGAAACGGTACTCGCCGTCGCTCAGCAGGGTCTGCGGCTGCGGGGTGCCGACGCCGGCCTTGATGTAGACCGCTTCGGCCGGTGCACCGCCGACGCCGAAGCAGCCCTGAGGCAGCGTGGCGACGAACTGCAGCGTCAGCGTGGCGCGGTAGCGTTCACCCGGCGGCAGTCCGTCCAGGCGGCGCAGCACGTAGACGAACAGGTCGTCGCTGCGGTTGGTCGCGCCGATGGCCAGCACGCGGCCGCTCACCGGCGCCGGCGCGGGCTGCACCTGCGCACCCAGGTCGGTCGGTGCGGTGTCGGCGCTGTAGTCCGCACTGCCCAGCGTCCAGGCCGGCGCGTCGACGGCGAAGTCGAAGCGCCGCTCCACCGGACGTCCGCCCGCCTCGTCGCCACCGCCGCCGCAGCCCGACAGGGCGGCGACGGCACTCAGCGCCAGACAGGCGCGTTTCGCCCGCCTCAGGGGCAGGGCGTTCGCGGGCAGACGCAGCCGCGCGGGGATCGGGGACATCGCAGGCTCCTCCCGGAAGGGAGCACGATGTTAACGGTCCGCCCGCCGCGACCGTCAGATGCGCACGTAGCGCCCGTCGCGGATCTCGGTGAAGAAGACCTTGCGCGGCGTGTCGCCATTGGCGTCGAAGGTGATGCTCTGCTGCAGGCCCGGATAGGGGCCCGAGCGCAGCGCCGCTGCCTTCAGCGTCTCGCCGGACTGGCGGTTCTTCAGCGCGGTGAGCACCACCGTGGCGGCGTCGTAGGCCGACACCGAGCTGTAGCCGGGCTTGCGCTGGAAGCGCTTGAAATAGGCTTCGCTGAACTCCCGGAAGCGGGGCGAGGCGTCGTCGCGGTCGTAGTTCTGCACGATCAGCAGGCCTTCGACCACCTGGCCGCCCAGTTCGATGAGCTGCTCGGTGGCGGCCCATTCGGCCGCCGCGATCGGCAGCGTCGGGGCCTGTCGCCGGGCCTGCTGGGCCAGCCGGGCGACATCCAGGGCGCCGGAGATGAACAGCAGTCCGTCGGGGCGGCCCTGCAGCATGCGGCCGATCACCGCGCTGAAGTCGGCATCGGCGGCGGACTCGTAAGGGACCTCGGCGGCGAGACTGTCGCCCGCCTCGACCACCGCGGCGCGGAACTCCTTCAGCCAGGATTCGGTGAAGTTGCGGTTGCGCGTGTCATAGGCCACCGCGATGGCCTTCTGGCCGCGCGCACGCATCACCCGGGCGTAGTCGCGCGCGTTGTCGCGGGTGGTGCGGTTGATGCGAAACAGGTTGTCGTCCTGCCCGTAGAAGTCCATCGAGGTGATGGTCGGGCTGACCTGGAAGATGCCCGCCGCGCCGGTGATGGGCACGATCACCTTGGCCATGCCGCTGGTGAAGGGGCCGATGACGGCTTCCACGCGCGCTTCCACCAGCTCGCGGGCCGACTTCGCGGCGGTCTCGGCGTTCTGCGCATCGTCGCGGTGGATCAGCTCGACCATGCGCCCGCCGGCGCCGCCAGCCCGGTTGAATTCCTCCACCGCGAGGATCACACCGTTCAGGCCGGACTGACCGTTGTCCGAATTGCGGTCCGACAGCCCGCCGATGAAACCGATCTGGTAGGGTTTGGTCGGGCTGCAGGCCGTCAGGGCCAGGGCCGGCAGGCCGGCCAGGGTGGCGCACAGCAGGGAGCGTCGTTGCATCGGGGGTTCCTGGGTCGAGCGGACAGTCGCGCGGCCGGTCGGGCCACGACTTGCTCATTGTCGGCGCGTCGCCCTGGAACTTTAGGCCGGCTGCCGTGCTGCCGATAACAACAGGTCGCCGATGTCACCGATGATTTCCCAGTTCCCTCCGCTCCCCTCCGCGGCCGTGCCGGCCCAGGCCCTGCCGGCCGCTTCGCGGCTGCAGCGCTGGCGCCAGGCCTGGAACGGCTCGCTGCGCTTTCGTCTGCTGGTGCTGGGGCTGCTGCCGCTGCTGGTGGCCTTTCCCCTGGTGATCGGCGTGCTGGTGTGGGTCGGCGGCGAGCGTGCGGACAGCCTGCTGAGCAGCAACGTGCGCAGCAGCCTGTCGGCTGCGCGCAACTACCTCGACCAGATGCGCACCCAGTCGGGCGCGCGGGTGTCGCAGCTGGCGCGTTCGGAACGGTTGGTCCAGCTGGTCGACTCGGGCGCGCCGCGCCGCGAACTCGACAGCTACCTGCGCACCGCGGCAGAGGGCGCCGGGCTGGACTTCCTGGTCGCCGCGGCTGCCGGCGGCGAGGTCATCGGTGCGAGCACCGGGGTGGCGCCGGGCCAGCGCATCCCGGAATCCTGGGTGATCCGCCAGGCCCGCATCGGGGTGGCCAACACGGCCTATGAACGCTTCGACGCCGCGCAGCTGGCGGCCTTCTCGCCGGCCTTCCCCGAGCAGGCGCGCGTGGCCCTGCAGGGTGGCGGCCTGGAGACGCGGGCGCTGCTGATCACCGCCGGGGCGCACTTTCCGCTGTCGGTGCGGATGAACGACGTCATCCTGGTGGGCGGCATCCTGCTCAACCGCAACTTCCCGCTCATCGAGCACCTGCGCGAGGTGCTCTTCCCGGTGGGCAGCCTGCCCGACGACGCCGAGGGCATGGCCTCGCTGCATCTCGAGGGCACCAGCATCGCCACCAGCCGCCAGCGCCTGCAGGGACAGCGCGCGGTGGGCGAGGCGGCAGCGGCCCGCGCCGTGGCGCGGGTGCTGCGCGATGGTGACGACTGGGTCGGCCTGCTCGACGTCGGCGGCACGACCTACATGGCCGGCTACGAGGCGCTGGAGGACGGCGAGGGCCGGCGCATCGGCATGATCGGCACCGGCTTTCCGGAGGCACCCTATGCCCGCATGACCTGGCTGCTGCTGGGGCTGACGGCGCTGCTGCTGGCCGCGACGATGCTGGTGCTGTCGCTGCTGTTCCTGCGCGCCGGGCGTGAACTCACGCAGCGCCTGGACCGCGTCGCCGGCACGATGTCGCAGGTGCGCCGGGGCGATCGCAGCGCGCGCGTCGGCCGGCCGCTGCGCGACGACGAACTGGGGCGACTGTCGCAGCACTTCGACGTGCTGCTCGAGACCATCGAGGCGCAGGACGCGCGCCAGCGCGAGGCCCAGCAGGCCATCGCCGACGAGGCTCTGCGCCGCCGTGCGCTGTTCGAGGCCGAGCGCGACGGCGTGGTCATCCTGGAGGCCGATGGCCGGGTCTTCGAGGCCAACCCGATGGCCGCACAGATGCTGGGCTGCGACGCAACACAGCTGCTGGCCCGCCGGGTGTGGGACTGGGACGCCACACTGGATGCCGACCGGCTGGCCGAACTGCTGGCGGCGCCCGAAGGCGGCGGGCAGCTCTACGAGACCGAGCACCGCCGCGCCGACGGCAGTCGCTACGCCGCCGAGGTGGCGCTGAGCGTGGCCACCTGGGGCGAGCGCCGCTTCGTCGTGCTGCTGCAGCGCGACATTTCCGAGCGCAAGGCGGTCGAGGCCGAGCTGGCCCAGTACCGCAGCGAGCTCGAGCGGCTGGTGGAGCTGCGCACCCGCGAGCTGCACGAGCGCAGCGAGCAGCTCGATGCGATCTTCGCGTTGAGCCCGGACGGCTTCGTCTCCTTCGACGCCGAGCGGCAGGTGCGCTTCGCCAACCGGGCCTTCCTGCGTCTGACCGGCCTGGATGCGGCCACGCTGCTGGGCATGGACGAGGCGGCCTTCACCGCCCGGCTGCAGGCCGCCTGCCGCGACGCCGCGCCCTTCCCGCCGGTGGCGCAGCTGCGCGCCGAGCGCCAGCGCCTGGCAGACCGTGGCAGCAGCAGCTTCCTGCCCGAGGAGGGCGCGCCTGCCCCGCTGCCCGAGCCGCGGCGCAGCTTCGAGCTGCTGCAGCCGCGCCCGCGTGTGGTGGAGGTGGGGCTGCGCCTGGCGCAGGCCGACAACGTTTCGCAGGTGCTGTACTTCCGCGACATCACCCACGAGACCGAGGTGGACCGCATGAAGAGCGAGTTCCTCTCGACCGCCGCGCACGAACTGCGCACGCCGATGACCAGCATCTACGGCTTCGTGAAGCTGCTGCGCATGCGCGAGTTCACCCCGGAGCGCCGCAACGACCTGCTGTCGACCATCGCCCAGCAGTCCGAGCTGATGATCACCATCATCAACCAGTTGCTCGACCTGGCGCGCATCGAGGCGCGCCGCGGGCAGGACTTCCGCTTCGAGCCGCTGGCGCTGCAGGACGTGGTGGCCGCCGTGCTGGCCGGCTATGCACCGCCGGCCGGTCGCGAGCCGCCGTGCCTGGCCGAGTGCCCGCAACCGCTGCAGGTGCGCGGCGATCGCCAGAAGCTGCAGCAGGCGCTGCTGAACATCGTCGCCAACGCGTACAAGTACTCGCCCGCCGGCGGGCCGGTGGAGATCCACTACCGCCTCGGCGAAAGCCACGGCCAGGACTGCTGGGGCGTGGCGGTGCGCGACCACGGCATCGGCATGACCGAGGAGCAGCGCAGCCACGTCTGCGAGCGCTTCTACCGCGCCGACGCCTCCGGCAACATCCCCGGCACCGGCCTGGGCATGAGCATCGTCAAGGAGATCGTCGACCTGCACCAGGGCGAGGTGGAGATCGCCAGCACGCCGGGCGAGGGCAGCGAAGTCACCCTCTGGTTCCCGGCGCTGACCTGACCGCCCGGCCGCCGGCGCGCTGCCTTCCGAGCGCGCTCAGGCCGCTGCCAGGCCGCTTCCGGGCCGCTGTCAGGCTGCCTTGGCCAGCCAGACGGCCAGGCCCTGGGCGTTCAGCGTGGCGTCGAGCTGCAGCAGGCCCCGCGCCTCGTCCGGCGTCAGCGGTGCGCCGCTGGCCAGCGCGGCGGCGATCAACTCGGCTTCGACGAAGGCCTGCAGCGCCGCCTCGCGCGCGGCACGGTCCTCCCAGCGCCCGTCACGTCGCAGCGCGTCGCGCAGGGTCAGGCCACCGGTCTCGAAGCGCTCGAGCAGCGCCATGAACTGGGCGGTGACCCGTTCGAGCGTCGTGATCGGGCCGAAGTGGGTGGGAAAGATCACCCGCGGTGCGGCGGCCAGCATGCGCTGCACCGAGGCGCGCATCGCCGCCGGCTCGAACTGCACCGGGGTGGTGGTCGGGAACAGCCAGGGGCCGGCCGCGCTGTCGAACTCGCGGTAGCTGATGCCGAAGGTGTCGCCCGTGAACCAGCCGCGGCTGCTCTCGTCCCAGATGCAGTGGTGGTGGCGTGCGTGCCCCGGCGTGTCGATCAGGCGCAGCACCCGGCTGCCCAGCGCCACGGTCATGTCGTCGTGGCTCTCGACCACGCGTTCGGCCGGGATCGGGCGGATCTCGCCATAGGTGGCCCGCACCACCTCCGCTCCGTACACCGCCCGCGCGCCTTCGATCAGCGCCAGCGGATCGATCAGGTGGCGCGCGCCGCGCGGGTGGATCAGCGCCTTCGCGTTCGGCAGCGCCTGCATCAGCAGGCCGGCGCCGCCGGCATGGTCCAGGTGCACATGGGTGGGAATCACCCAGTCCACCGCCTGCACGTCCAGGCCGAGCGCCCCCAGCGTGTCCAGCAGCCGCGGTACCGCGGCGTTGTGCCCGGTGTCGACGAAGGCGGCGCGGCCCTCGGGGCTGACGATGAGGTAGGCGGCGTCGAAGCGGTCGCGCTCGAAACCGGTGTCGATCACATGCAGGCCTTCGGCGAAGGTCTGGAAGCAGGGCAGGGCGCTCATCGGCGGGTCGCGGCAAGTCGGAGGGGCGAATCGTAGCGGTCCGGGCCTCGTCCGGATCGTCGCGCCCGGATGTGCACAAGCCCGCACCGCGGCGGCGCTGCGGCCCCGCAGGCGGGGGGCGGCCATCAAGTTCGCCGGGGCCGGGCCGATCACTCACGAGCCGGTCCTGCGGGCCGGCCCCGAGACGCGACCCCCTCTGAAAGACCGCCATGGCTGTGAACTGCGACCCGCCGATCGGCGCCGGCACCGACGCCCCCCTTGCACTCACCCCTGCGCCGCAGCGCAGCGTGGCGCGCAAGCCGGCGGTCAAGTCCAAGCTGCCGCCGCTGACCCAGAAGGCGGCCGAATTCGTCGGACCGGAACTGCCGCCACCGCCCAAGCCCCAGCCCAAGCCGGTGCATTTCCTGCGCAAGGACTACCTGTCCTCGCGCATGCCGGAAGGCTACGTGGTCGACATCCAGGGCAGCGCGGTGGTCAAGCCCCTGCAGGGCAAGGTGCACAAGCTGCGCATCGGCGACTACCTGCGCAAGGGCGACGTCATCCTGACCTCGCAGGACGGCATCGTCGAGATTCGCCACTCCGGCAAGACCTACACCGTCGTCTGCCGCGACGACGAAGAACTGACCTTCGATCCGCCCGGCGCCGGCGGGGCCGGCGACAGCCCGCTGCAGCCGGGCCTGCGCGTGGAGCGCGAATACGAGGTCATCAGCGCGAAGGAGTACGACGACCTCCTCGGCGCGCGCGAACCCCGGCCACCGATCGAGGACCGCCCCGATCCCGGCAGCCCGGTGCCGGCCCCGGAACCGATCCCGGAGCCGCCTCCCCCCCCGCCGCCGCCGCCTCCTCCTCCCCCTCCGCCGCCGCCGCCGCCACCACCTCCTCCTCCCTGTCCACCCGCCGAGGTCGGCGACCGCGTCTTCGAAGACCGCAACGCCAACGGCGTGCAGGACGAGGGCGAGCGTGGCCTTGCGGGCGTGGGCGTTCAGCTGCTGGACGACCAGGGCAACCCGGTGGGCAGCACGACCACCGACGAGAACGGCCAGTACCGCTTCGAGGTGCCCGCGGGCAGCTACAGCGTCAAGGTCACGCCGCCGGGACAGCGACATCGGTGCCGATGGCCGCAGCGGCACGGTGCAACTGGAGGCCGGCGAGCGCGACACGAGCGTCGACGCGGGCCTGTACCAGCGCGCCTCGCTGGGCGACCGTGTCTGGCTGGACGCCGACGGCGACGGCCGGCAGGATGCCGGCGAAGCCGGCCTGGGCGGCGTGACGGTCAAGCTGCTGAACGCAGCCGGCGAAGTCGTGGCCGAACAGCGGACGAACGGGCAGGGCGAGTACCGCTTCGAAGGGCTTGTGCCGGGAGAGTACTCGGTGCAGTTCGTGCGGCCCGACGGCTACGTCTTCACGAGCGCGGACGCCGGTGGTGACGATGCTGCGGACAGCGATGCCGATGCGGCGACCGGCCGCACGGTGGCCGTGACACTGGACAGCGGCGAGCACGACGGCAGCGTCGACGCCGGCCTGGTCGCTGAGGTGCCCCCGCCGCCACCGCCGCCTCCCCCACCGCCGCCGCCTCCTCCTCCTCCGCCCCCGCCCCCGCCTCCGCCCCCGCCAGCCCCTGCGGAACTGGGCGACCGCGTCTTCGAAGACCGCAACGCCAACGGCGTGCAGGACGAGGGCGAGCGTGGCCTTGCGGGCGTGGGCGTGCAGCTGCTGGACGCTCAGGGCAACCCGGTGGGCAGCACGACCACCGACGAGAACGGCCACTACCGCTTCGAGGTGCCCGCGGGCAGCTACAGCGTCAAGGTGACGCCGCCAGCGGGCTGGGACCTCAGCCCGGCCGATGCAGGCAGCGACGACGCCGTGGACAGCGACATCGGTGCCGATGGCCGCAGCGGCACGGTGCAACTGGAGGCCGGCGAGCGCGACACGAGCGTCGACGCGGGCCTGTACCAGCGCGCCTCGCTGGGCGACCGTGTCTGGCTGGACGCCGACGGCGACGGCC
>JAKLLA010000035.1 GCA_023150375.1 Burkholderiaceae bacterium | reverse complement strand
TCGGCCGGCGGCAGCGGCGCCGACCAGGTGCGGCAGCTCGGGCGCGTGCAGGCGCCTGTCGGACTGGTGGCGATGCAGGCCGGCCAGCCGGCGGCGAAGGTGTCCACCAGGGGCAGGCCCTCGGGCAGCAGCGGCTCGGCCGGCAGCAGCGGCGCCGACCCGGTGCAGCGGCGCGGGGCGACCCGGCAGCGGCATGGCCAGCAGCGGCAGTGCCGACCCGGTGCAGCGGCTCGGTGTGACCCGGCAGCGGCTCGGCCAGCAGCAGCGGCGCCGACCCGGTGCAGCGGCTCGGGGTGAGCCGGCAGCGGCCTGGCCAGCAGCAGCGGCGCCGACCAGGTGCGGCAGCTCGGGGTGATCCGGTAGCGGCTCGGCCGGCGGCAGCGGCAGTGCCGACCCCGTGCAGCGGCTCTGGGTGAGCCGGCAGCGGCTCGGCCGGCGGCAGCGGCGCCGACCCGGTGCAGCGGCTCGGGGTGAGCCGGCAGCGGCTCGGCCGGCGGCAGCGGCGCCGACCAGGTGCGGCAGCTCGGGCGCGTGCAGGCGCCTGTCGGACTGGTGGCGATGCAGGCCGGCCAGCCGGCAGCGGCGGCGCCGACCCGGTGCAGCGGCTCGGGGTGACCCGGCAGCAGCCTGGCCAGCAGCAGCGGCGCCGACCCGGTGCAGCGGCTCGGCCGGCAGCGGCGCCGACCAGGCGCGGCAGCTCGGGCGCGTGCAGGCGCCTGTCGGCCTGGTGGCGATGCAGGCCGGCCAGCCGGCGGCGAAGGTGTCCACCAGGGGCAGGCCCTCGGGCAGCAGCGGCTCGGCCAGCAGCAGCGGCGCCGACCCGGTGCAGCGGCTCGGGGTGAACCGGCAGCGGCGCCGACCCGGTGCAGCGGCTCGGCCAGCGGCAGCGGCGCCGACCAGGTGCGGCAGCTCGGGCGCGTGCGTGCGCCTGTCGGACTGGTGGCGATGCAGGCCGGCAGGCCGGCGGCGAAGGCTTGCGGGCCGCCGGGCTTGCCTTCACTCGTCCGGCGCGGCTGGCCCCCAGCCCGCGAACACCTTCGCCAGCTCGGCGCCTGCCGATTCCGTGCGGCATCGCCAATCGGTCGAAACAAGAAGAAGGTTGTAGGGCCTGCCTGGCTTTCCGCAAGACGAGCTTCTTTCGCCTTCGAACACCAGATCACCAGCCCTACACATCTCACTGACGATTCGCCGGACCATGTGCCGATCGGCAGATGACTTCGGACTCAGCCCGGGGATCTCTGCCATAGCTTCCAGATAGGTCACAGGGCCTTGCAGGTTGTTCAGGCGCTCGAACGCTTCGAATAGCTGCACCCGCAACGGGCTCTTCGGTCTGCCCATTCGTCCCATCAAGCCTCCACCTCGAACACCGCCGGAAGTACATGGAAGACAGGTGCCTTACCCATTCCGGGCAGCCGATGCTTGATCGTCAGACGGTCGCGTTCGTGCTTCAGGCAGCCGGCATCGGCCAGCACCCGCGCCACGAACTGCGCATCGAGCCCCTTGCAGACCTCAGCCCGGAAGGCTTCCGGCAGGATCAGGAATTCGACTTGGCACCCGTCGGAACTGCGCGCACCGGCAGGCGCGCGGGCGTCGCAGTAGTCGTCGGCGCTGTCGTACTTCACCGGCTGGCCGGTGTCGTCGATCAGGCGCTTGAAGCCGGCGCGCAGGGCAGTGTTCGGGCGGTGATCGTCCATGGCGCGATGCCACCAGGTGAAGAGCGCATCGCCGTTCTTCTCGAGGTAGGCGCGCACTTGGCGCAGGGCCTCGGCCTGTTCGCTGCTGCCGAAGCCGGCCGGGCGGGCGTTCACCCACGCCAGGAAGCAGGCGCGCGCCCCGTCGGTGGCGGCACCCTCGGGCCAGCCGGTCAGGCCCTGCCGCGTCGCCAGCTCGCCGGCCGCGGCCACTAGGGCGAAGCGCCGGCCGGCGCGCTGCACCTGGCCGTCGGCGGTGTCTGGCACGAACTGCATCGTCAGGGCCTCGACCATGCCGCGCAGCTCGCGCGGCCAGGTCTCGGTGTTCTCGACCAGCCATTCCAGCCAGGCCCGGCCGATGGCCCCGTGGGTGGACTCGCAGGCGCGCGCCAGGTGCTGCGCCAGTGCGGCCCCGCCTTCATGGTCGTGCACGGTGTCGAACAGCCCCAGCCCCACGCCCGCATCGGCCGGCAGGTCGACCATGCGCAGCTCTTGCCCCGCGCGGATGCGCTTGCCCGCCTCGGCCATGTGCTGCGCAAGCGGGATCTCCCCGGCCGACAGCCACAGCAGCCGCCACGACAGGCGCGGGCGCGCCCCGCCGTTGCGGCCTGCCCGGGCCTTGCCCTGCCCATTGGCCAGCATGTAGGCCGATTCCCCGGCCACCTTGGCATCCAGTTGCCCGAGTTCATCCAGCACCAGCACCCCGTCGGAGTGCTGCGCGGCCTGGGCTTCCAGCCCGTTGTCGGTGGCGCGCCAGCGCTGCAGGTAGTCCTTACCGCCCCACACCGACGCGGCCACGCGCAGCGCGGTCGTCTTGCCGCAGCTCGAATCCCCGCGCAGGTGGAAGCCGCCCGACTCCATGCCGGGCACCCAGCCCAGCAGCGGGCCGGCCAGGGCCACCGATGCGGAGAACAACAGCCGGCTGTTGCCCACGCAGTAGCGCCCGATGCGCTCCTGCCACTGCGCCACGGTGCCGCGGCGGGTGAAGGTGTCTTCAGCGGGTGCCTCGCTGTGGAACATCAGCCGTTCGGCCGGGTCGGCGCCTGCGTGCGTCAAAGTCTCCTTCGGCAGCACGAAGGCGCGGCCCTGCCAGCCCACCCGGTCGACCAGGCGCACCCGGTCGGTCGGGTTGCGGCTCTGCAGGTAGTCGGTCAGCCAGCGGCGCCGGTTGTTGTCGGTGGGCGTCATGAAGCCCATATCGAGCAGCTCGGAGCGGTAGGCGGTGCCGTCGCCGGCCAGCATCGCCAGCGGCATCAACCAGCGGCGCCGCGGCCCGAACTGCGAATCGAAATCCAGCAGCAGCGCCCCGCCCCGGTCGTTGCTGTCGCGCGCCAGGGCCAGCACCTCGAGCCGGCCGCAGACCCGGCGGGCGCTGCCGGTGCTGCCGTCGTCGCCGGCCGGCGGCGTGAACCACACCCCGGAGTCGTCGACGCGGAAGCGGTCGAAGCCGCCGGGCAGGTCGGCCCCGCCGTCGCGCTCGGCCGCGTCGGCGGCGCCCGCCTGGCGCGACTTCCGGCGCCGGGCGCGTTTCGTCGTGGGGGTCGGTGCGTCAGGGTCGACCGGCGGCGGATCGTCGCCCAGCGGGCCGCCTGACGCGGGCGCGGACCCTTGCGGTGCGGCGCCGTCGTCGGCCGCTGCAGCGGCGCTGCGGTTGTCGTCGGTGGCGGTGTCGGCTGTGGCGTCGGCGCGGCTGCCGGATCCGTCGGCGTCGGCATCCTCGGGCGGCACGGTGGCGGCACCAGCCTGCACAGCCAGCAGCGCGGCTTGCACCTGCGCCCGCACGGCAGCGGCCCCGGCGTGCGCCTGCAGGTCGTTGAAGTCCGATCCGCCCTCGGGCAGGCCGACCGGGAAGACCAGGCCGGCGGGCGCCCCGCCGGCCGCAGCAGCACGGGCCGCGGCGGCGCCCCACTTCCGGCCGGGGTTCTTGCCGGTGCGCGCTTCGGTGTCGCGGTCGTCGTCACCGGCCACCAGGAACAGCGCATCGGGCCAGCGCTGGCGCAGCGCCTGGGCGCAGTGGCGCAGGTTGCCCGCGTCGAAGCACACCGCTACGGGTTGCCCGGTGGCTTCGTGCAGGCTGGCCCCGGTGGCGTAGCCCTCGGCGAACAGCAGCACCGCCGGGGCCGGCTCGCCGGGCCGGTCCGGTTCGCACGGTGCGTCCGGCGCGTCCGGCGCACCCGACGCGGTGCAGGCGTCTGCACCGGCCGCGGGGCCTGCGTCGGCCGCCGTGCAGGCGCCTGCATCGCCCTGCGGCGCCGGCCAGCCGATCAGGTGGAAGAGCCCGACCTTGCGCCCGCCGGGCAGGTAGCGCTTTTCCGGCCCGTCGGCCGGGGCCTGCGGCGCGATGCGCTGCAGGTTCTGCAGCTCGCCGGCCGCGTTGCGCATGGGCACCAGCAGGGTGCCATCGGCCAGGCGGCGCACGCCGTGCGCCTGCACGCCCTTGCGGCGCAGGTAGGGCACCGATCCGTCCTGCACCGGCAGTCCGTCGGACCACAGATCGGCCGCCCAGCGGGCCGCGTCGTCGGCGCGGCGCCGGTACTCGGCTTCCTCGGCCTGGCGCTTGCGCTCGCGCTCGGCCGCGGCGGCAGCCAGGGCCGCGGGGTCGGGCGCGGGGGCGTCGCGGTCGGCCTCGGGGAACCGGAAGCCGTGGTCCTTGGCGATGCCGAACAGCGTGCCCACCTTCACCTTGCCGGGCCGGCTCGCACTCTTCCAGGTGCTGCGGTCTTCGGCGCTGTCGGCGTTGCTGCGCTGCGCGGCCCAGCTCAGCCAGGCATCGGCGCCGGCATCGCCCACGCCATCCCACACCGCGAATGCCAGCCGCACCCGGTCGTCGTGCGGCAGGTCCGGCGGAATGAAGCTCAGGGCGTCGCGCACCAGGTCGACGGTCACGGGTCGATCCTGGCGGGCGGGCTGGCGGTGGGGGCGTCGTGGCATGGGGTGGGGGGCTCGGCCCGCCGGCGTCGGCGGTTGGTCGGGCGCGCCTGGCGGGTGCAGCGGTCGAGGGGGTAATGGCAGTGGAAGGGCTGTGGGGCCGCCCCGCAGTTCGCCGAAGGCGTCCGGGGCGTCGCAGCGATGCCTTCAGCCGCACGTGGTGCGCAGCTGCTGCGTGCGGTTCATAGGGCCGCACTACGCAGGGCGGCCAGTTCTGCTGCGACGTGGTCCGCCTCGATCCGATACCGCTCGGCCTCTTCGGCAATGCTGGCCATGCGTTCAGCGCAATCCAGGATCCGCGCTTGTGTCTCGCGGCGCTGCTCCGTCAACCGTTGTTGCAGAGCTTCCAGTCTGGCAATCTCCCGGCCGGTACCGCGACCGAGTCGCTCCTTCCGAAGCGACACCACACCCTTCGGGTGCCGCCCTCGGCGCCCTTGCTGGCGGACAGGCTCGGTCACAGCGGAGGGCAAGCGGATGACCGCGGCAGAGCGCGGCGAGGGGGCTGTGTCAGCCAGCTTGACAGCGGGGGTCATCGCGCGCCCCCGCCTGTCGTGCCCCTGAACTGGCGTACCTCTTCAGCCCGATGCATCGCCTTGTCGGAGGTGCTCGCCAGCTCCGAGCAGACAGCCACGCACAGGCGCAACAGGTTGCCGCGGTCGCTCGGATTGAACAGCGGCGACAGCGTCCGGCCGTCCGCGTCGCCGCTATCGCGGTCGATCTCGTCGCGCTCCAACATCGCCAGCACGACACCCAGCCCGCCCGCCAAGTCGCGCACCTTGCCTGCGCACTCGATCAGCAGAGCCGCGGGCAGCTCTTCATGCGGTTCGGGCGGATCCATCCAGCGGAAAGCCTCGAAGGTCGTCACTTCCGCTGTGCGCGGCGCTTCGGTTTCGGCGGTGCTGATGGCATCGGCCCTGTTCGTCAGTGCATTCATAGGAAGACTGATTCAGTGAAAGACAGGTATTCGGCGAGCCTGATCAGGCCGCCGGGTTGTAGATGGACGGGCCCGCCACGAACGTGCGATAGACAGCCGTTGCGGCACCCTGCGCGATCTTGTCCGTCGTCGCTGCGGCCGTGCCAAGCTTGTCCGTCGTCACGGCCAGCGCGTCGAGTTTGGTGGTCGTGACTGCGAGCGCGGCCAGCTGTTCAGCTGTGATCGCCTCGGGGGCGACCTGCTCGGTGTCGACCAGGTAGCCGACAGCGGTCATGCCGCCCCAGTCGGCATCGTTGCCGAGGCCGTCGTCCCAGATCGCATCATTGCCGAGGCCGTCCGCCCACACGACATCCATGCCGATCTCGGCCTGTGTGGCCGTCACGGTGACGGTCATGCTCGCGCTGGCGGCAGACACGTTACCCGTCGTGTCGCGGTGCTTGAGCCACAGCGCGTGGCTGCCCACGGCCGGCCATGGCCAGGCCCATTCGTCCTGTCTGCCGACGAACAGCAGCGTGCCGGCGGCCCAGCTTGCACCGGTGCGGATCTCGGTCTCGGCATAGTCGAGGTCGGTGCAGGCGTCCCAGCTCAGTACCAAGGCCCCGGGCACCACCCGGATTTCAATGCCGTACACATCGGATGGCGGTTGCCGCTTGCCGACGACCTGATGCGGCACGCTCACCCACGCCGACTCGATGCCCAGGCTGTTGACGTGGCGGGCTCGCACGGCGAGCCACAGCGCATCGCGCACGCCGGTGATGTACACCCCGGTTTCGCCCCCCTGCGCCATGGCGCGCGACCAGGGCTGCGTGTCATCGCCCAGCACTGCCCACTCCACGTCGGTGCGCGCCGGCCCGCCGCTCATGTGCGAGCTGGTCGGCGGGTCCCAGGTCACCCGCACGCGCGGCGTGATCGTGCCGTCGGAATTGCGCACCAGGTGCGCCGTGCCGCTCGACGCGGCCAGCCCGGTCGGCTGCGACACGGCCCAGGGGTTCGCCAGGTCGGTGTTCGGCGCGGGGTCGGCCGTGGCGGCGTCGGCCAGATCCCACACGCTTTCCTCGTCTTCCTGCAGCGTGAGCAGCACGGCTTCGCGCAGGCCGAAGGACCAGTCCGTGACGCGGAAATGCTTGGCGGTCCAGCCGTACTCGGACGACGTCACGCGCACCCGGTCACCCACCTGCAGCGGCCAGGCCCGCATCCGGGCCGGGTACTGCACGACCAGGCCCATGCGCGCCTGCTCGACGCGGATGCGCTGCAGGTTCCGGCAGCGGGCCTTGTGGTCGGTCCAGGCAAAGGATGCGTCGCCCCACAGCTCCTCGCCGTCGGCCGCCACGAACACCGCGTTGGTGTAGTCGTCGCCGTCCCCCTCGGTGGTCGACCCCGCAGGGATGTAGGTGCAGCGCAGGCCGTTGATCGCATCCTCGATGCCCACGCCGGCCTGTTGGATCTGGATGCTGCCGGCGAGGTCGGCGTCGCTCAGGTCCATGACCGGCGCGGCCCACACGCCGGCCTGCAGCGTCCACACCGCGCCGTAGTGCGCCACGCCTGCCATGGCATTGGCCATTTCCTCGAGCACGCCCTCCTTCGCCGCGCCGGTGTGGCTTGCCCCATTGAGTGTGTAGCGCGGCTGGGCCGGCCACACCTGTTCGCCTTGCTGCAGGGTGATCGCCCCCTGGCAGGCATTGGCGGCGGCGACCACGCTGGCGGTGTCGACATCGCCCACCTCCATGCCGTAGCCCCAGGGCGAGCGCAACCAGTCATAGATGCACAGTGCTGGGTTGTCCGTCCAGGCCGTGGCGCCGGTGCGCGGGTCCAGCACCTTGCGGCCGGACACGTCCCAGTGCAGTTGCGGCGGGCCACCCTGGAAGCGTGGGTCTTCCAGGTCCAGCGTAACCACCACATAGGCACGCCCGCACCCGCGGTGCTCGGCTGTCCAAAGCGTGGGCGCCACGCCGAGCAGGTAGGCATCGGCCGACTGGTCGTCCGCGCCCGTATGCCAGGACCAGCGCACCGACGACTCGACGAACTCGGCCTCGTAGCTCACGTACAGGCGCCCGCCCGGCGGGCCGCCGACAAGCTGATTGCCGTCGACGGTAAGGGTGTAAGGCGTGCCGGTGACGCTGCCGCTTTCGGCCTCGTAGCCGATTGCGTTCAGCGGCATCACGTTCGCTGCCAGTGCCTTCGTGAGCGTCCCCCCGGAGCTGACCGGCGGCACGGTGTAACGCCCCGCGCCGTCGAAGAGCACGGACTGAGTCGGGCTCACGACGATGCGGCGCACGCGACCCCATGGGGCATCCTCGGGCCCGCCGATGGCCCAGCCGCTGGCGTTGACCGGCCCGAGGTCGATCCCGTTGATGCGCATGCCGTGGATGGCCTGCACCTCGTGGTGGGCCAGCTCGATCACCAGGTGCTTGAGCGCATCATGTCTTGTGGCCGGAGCCCCATGGTCGTCGATCGAATGCTTGTTGGTGGTGACCTCGGCCACGATGTCACCGCCCACCCAGCAGCGGCCATAGATGTAGCGCCAGGGCGGCGTGGCGCGCACAAGCGTCGATGTGCGGTCCGTCAGACCGGCGTTGTGCTCGTCACGCGCCTTCGCCTGTGCGCGCCTCGCCTGCCGGCGGGCATCGGCCGCCCCGTAGACCGCGCCGGCCACCATGAGCCCATAGGCCGCGTAGACCGCGCCAGGGAAGAAGATCGATACGACCATCCCCAGGCCGGTCAGCACTTTCCCTGCGTCAGCAACTGCCGCGCACGGTGCCAGCAGGAGCGCCGCGGCAATCGATAGGCTTCGGCCCAGCGGCACCTTCCCCACACCATCCAAGCGCAGGCGGCGCGGCGCATTCCCAGGCGAAGCAGCCAGACAGCGCCGACTGCCTTCGCCACCGCTTCCACAGCAGGGCTGTTCACGCTTCGACATGCGGAGCCAGCCCGCAAGCCAGCCTGCAAGCCCGCGCGCCTTCGGCATGCTGGCGATCACCGGATGCCCCTGCCGTACTTCATGCGGCGCAGGCGGGTCCATTCGCCGGCAGGCGTCGACAGTCGTCGCTCCCGTCTGGCGCGGCGCCTCGGTGGTAGCCGCGCCCACGGCATCGGCCATTTTCATCGGTGCATTCACAGGAGACCCCTTTCAGCGAAGGACATGGAATCGGAGGCGCTCACGACCAGGTGATCCAGCAACCTGACGTCCACCAGGGCGAGAGCCGGGCGCAGCGACCGGGTGACGCACTCGTCCGACTGAGCCCGGTTGACCGATCCGCCCGGGTGGTGGTGGAACAGCAGCAGTGCCGATGCGTTCAGCGCGAGGGCCTGGCGCACTACATCGCGGGGGTGGACCTGCGTTTTCGTCAGGGTGCCGGCGCACAGCTCGCGGCATTCGATGAGGCGGTGGTGCGCGTCGAGGAACAGGGCGCCGAACACTTCGGCGTCATGCGTGCCGTAGCGCAGGCGCAACCAGGCGCGCACGTCGTCGGCCGCACTCAGCACCGGGCCGCGGTTCACCCGCGATTCCAGCCAGGCGAGGGCCTCGGCCACGCAGGGCGGGCGAAGTTCATTGCCTGCCGTGCCGCTCGCCTTGTAGGGTGGCGGGCCTTCGCAGCCCTGGCGGGCCAGTCGGCGGCGCGGGCGCAGCGTCGTCGTGGTTGTGTTCATGCGGGTTCCCTTCCAGCTGCTGCGGGTTCGGTGTCGCCGCAGGCTGCGGCGGTTCTGCCTGCCATCAGGCGCAGCAGCGCGTGGTCTGCCGCTTGGTGGGCGTACAGATCGGGGGGCGTCTCGGCCAGCCAGCGGCGCAGAATCTCGGCAGTCACTGCCCCGGCCAGCGCGCATGCGTCGCGGTCCCCATGGGGCGCCGGGTTCGCCTGGCTCACGTGCCACAGTGCAGCCAGGTGCGAATCCGTGACGGTGCGCAGGCCGGCCGGGTCGATCTCGAAGGTGACGCGGACCATGCGGCGCCCGCCTTCGTCCACGCGGTCGCCTGCAGCCACATGCACCGACCTGGCCGGAACAGGATCAGGCGCAGCCTGCGGCGCGCTCGAGGTGGAGACAGATCGGTTTCCCATGGGGCAGCCCTCCCGTCAGTGGCGCGGCTGGCCGTGCGAGGCGGCAGCGGCAGCGGCGAACAGGGCGCCGACCTCTTCGACCTCGGCCTGCATCTCGACCAGCCACAGCGCGACCTGCGCCAGGATGGTTTCCGGGCGCTCTTCGATCCCATCGGGCCGAACGGCGCAGGCCAGCGCGTTGCGCAGGTCCTGACGTACGGCGTGCAGGTCAGGGGCCTGTTCCTCGAAGGGGTTAGTCATCGCCCAGCCGGCGTGGGCCAGGTGCGCGCGGGTGGCGTTTCCGGGCGGGCGCAGGTGGCCGAGGATGCCGGGCCCGCAGAGCAGGCGGGCAAGCTCCAGCGGTGTGGCAGTGAGCAGATCGTTCTCGACGGGGGTGCGCTGCTGGGGATCGAGGCGCCGGAAGGTCGGCGTCCGGGCGGCGCGGCGGGGGGTGTTCGGGGTGTCCATGCGGGCTCCTTGGAGATGAACGGGCAATGCGGCGGCCTCGCCTGGGCGCAAACCCAGGCGGGCGGACAGGTCAGGGAAGGGCGGCGGTGCTTACAGGAAGCGGGCCACGCCGTGCACGTTGCCGGCGGGGTCGTTCACGTCCACATAGACGGCGCGCAGCGCCCGCGCTTCGCCATAGGACAGCCCGCGGGCGTCGGCCTCTTCGGCGTCCAGTCGCACCAGGCGCAGGCGCGGGGCGGCCAGCTCGGGCCGCTCGGCACACAGGGCGGTCAGGCGGTCGAGTTCCCGCAGGCCCTCCTCGGTGGGCATGGCGTCGGCGTCGTCGTCGCCGATGGCAAATTCGTCGCGGCTGTAGCCCTCGGGGGCCTGCGCGGCGGCGTACTCCGAGCCGGCCAGGTCTTCCCAGGCGTCGAAGCCGTGCCGCAGCATCAACCGCAGCCGCTCGGATCCGTGCGCCTGCGCCCACTCGCGCATCCGCTCGCGGCCCTCGGCCTGGCGGCGCTTGCGGGCCTCTTCGGCTTCGCGGCGGCGGGTGTCGGCCTCTTCCAGCTCGCGGCGCTTGTCGGCGGCAGCAGCCGCCAGGGCTTCATGCCAGCCGAGTTCCCCGAGTTGCACGCGGCTCGGTTGCTCTTCGGCGCCCGAGTGCGGCAGGCGGGAGCGAGCCGGTACGTTGCTGGCGTGCTTCACCGCGTCGCGGGCCAGTTCCTCGAGGTTCTCGTGGATGTGAACCAGGTTCTCGGCCAGGTGCTGCGCCCGGGTGGCGGCCAGCTCGGCGCGGGCCTGTTCGTCGGCTGCGATCTGGCCCAGGCACCAGGCGGGCGCGGTGCCCATCGTCAAGGGCTCGTTGGACCGGCGCGGCTTGCCGCGGGGGTCGGCGCCGCGCATGTCGATCATGGCTTCGCCGTCGGCCGTGATCGACACATGGGGCAGCAGCTCCAGGCAGTTCGCGGCGTAGAGGTTCAGCACCTGGCGGGCAGTCGCCGGCAGGCCAGCTGCGAAGGCGATGCGCTGCCCTTCCTGGGTCAGTTCGTAGTGCAGGGCAATCCAGCCCTTCGGCCACGGCGCAGCGGCGCTGGTGGGGGTCGTGTTGCTGGTGTTGGCTTCGGCGGCGCCCAGGGCGGGCGCGGGGGTGGTGGTGTCAACCATGATGGTTCCTGTACGAACGGCTCCGAAAGCCTGCCGCACACCCGCCAAGATGGGCGGCAGGACCGTGCAGGTTGGCGGACCGGGTACAGGGACCGGCAGGGCCGAAGCCCTCCCACACGGCCCCGCCATTGAGCGGAACCATGCGCGCAGCGCCATGCACGGACAATGCCGAACATGAAAAAAGCCGCATGCCGATCACCGGCGCGGCTTTCGCTGCGCCTGTACTACCGGGCCGCCAAGCCCGCATCCCTGTTGAGCAGGGACGGAACCAGTGTAGCCGCGGGCTGCGGGGGGGCGTCAAGGGGGGCGATGTGCGAATCTGCATGGTCCACACTCCCTCAATCCGCAGCGGGGGCCGAGCCATGAACGGTCAAGGTTGCCGCCCAGCTCGCTCCGTGCGTGTCCATCCACCTGCCGATGCCTTCGTCCGGGCTGAAGTGATCCATGACGGTTGGAGCGCCGGGCTTGGACCGCACCACGCACCGCCCGGTGTCCTTCTCGTGCACGCTCAGCACGCCCGGAAGGCTGAACCGCCAGTAGAAACCGCCCGCCCCCTTCTTCGAGGCCCCAAACTTGCCGAGCACAGTCGGCCAGTGCACTTCCAGCAGCCGGGCCGCAGAGGTCAAGAGTTCCTGCCGGTAGTCCTGGCGGGCGCTGTAGAGCTTGGCTGCATGGCGGATCAGGTCGCCGGATTCGGACGATGTGTCGCCCGCCCGATCGATTCGGCTCCGAATGCCCTGCCGTTCGAAGTTCGCTTCAGCCAGGGCGGCAAGCTGATCCAACACTTCGGCCGGAAGGCCCGCACTTCCAGCATACCGGGCGCTCACGACGGCACCTCATCCGTGCTCGAGGGTTCGGACGCGGCAATCACCTTCGCAATGAAGGCGTCGATCCGGGACTCCGGCCAGGCGACGCAGCGGGAAGAGATGCGCACCGGACGCAGTAGGGGCTCTTCCTTCGCCATCGCGTAGAGCTTGGACTTCTTGAATCCCGTTCGCTTCTCGACTTGATCCACACGCAGCAGGGACTCGGAGCGCTTGACTCTTGCCGCGTCTGCCGGGGTCAGGCTGACCTGAACCGACGATGGCGCAGGCGCAGGCAGGGACGAAACGCGAGGCAGGGCGGCAGGCGGGGTAACGAACGGGCGGGCGGGTGTCGGTTCCATGTGGGGCACCTTGAAAGAGAAGGTGCGCGAATGGTGGAACCGACTTGCCGCCGTGTCACCTGACACAGCGGCGCTATGGCATTGGCGCCCTATTTCGGCGGCAGAAGGCCTCTACCTCTTGCCTCTTTGACTCTGCGCCGGATCGTCCGCACGCTCGGGGGCTCTTTGATGTCGTCGGGGCACATCGCGGCCAGTTCTTTGGCTTGATCTTCAGACAGGTATGTCAACCCCCGGGGGCCCATGAAGGAAACCACGTCCTCCACATCGGGCCATGTCCGTTTCCTGCTGGCGGCCTCCCGGGCTTGTTTCCTCTTCGCGGGGATGTCCCAATAGATTCGGTGCGCCGACCCGAAGGCGACGAACTCAACCCAGGGGCGCCACAGGCGTTCCTGCCAGGCTGTGGCGTCTTCGACGAAGAACGGATATTCGTCGGCGAACAGCTCCGACAGCCTTTCGGCCACGTCGAACAGCGCGCGGGCCATTTCGATTTGAATCTGAATGCCTCGCAGGTTCGAGTCGAAGTGTTCGGCGATGTAGGAATCCAACGGGTCGAGAACGAAGCGCCGCAGGTCGTTGGCCTGCCAGCCGGTCGGGTCGCCTGCATGCACACGGTTCAGGATCGTGATCCTGATGGCGTCGCAGATGTGTTCCGCCTCTCCCAGGTTGAACAGGCTAAGCCACGACACAGGATCGGGCGCAGGCGGCGTGACTGGTTCGGGTTGCGGCTCTTGGTTGTCGCGCGGGCGCACAGGATCGAACCACGTAGCGCGGTTCGATGAACAGTCGTTGCCGGAACGGCGCATGTCGTCGACACGGCGCCGCGTAGCGGTTGCCAATGCACGGCCCTCGGCTGTGCCCCTCGCGTCGAAGGCTGCGTCGGCCGGGCGAGGGATTCCCGGTGTTCGCCCGGCCAAAGGCTAGACGCAGCGGTGACATTTTCCAACGGAACGCACGGCAGCGGTTCGGCCGCGTGCAGGCGCCTGTCGGACTGGTGGCGATGCAGGCCGGCCAGCCGGCGGCGAAGGTGTCCACCAAGGGCAGGCCCTCGGGCAGCAGCGGCCCGGCAAGCAGCGGCAGTGCCGACCCGGTGCAGCGGCTCGGTGTGACCCGGCAGCGGCTCGGCCGGCGGCAGCGGCGCCGACCAGGTGCGGCAGCTCGGGCGCGTGCAGGCGCCTGTCGGCCTGGTGGCGATGCAGGCCGGCCAGCCGGCGGCGAAGGTGTCCACCAGGGGCAGGCCCTCGGGCAGCAGCGGCTCGGCCGGCAGCGGCGGTGCCGACCCGGTGCAGCGGCGCGGGGTGATCCGGCAGCGGCTCGGCCGGCGGCAGCGGCGCCGACCAGGTGCAGCGGCGCGGGGTGATCCGGCAGCGGCTCGGCCGGCGGCAGCGGCGCCGACCAGGTGCAGCGGCGCGGGGTGATCCGGCAGCGGCTCGGCCGGCGGCAGCGGCGCCGACCAGGTGCGGCAGCTCGGGCGCGTGCAGGCGCCTGTCGGACTGGTGGCGATGCAGGCCGGCCAGCCGGCGGCGAAGGTGTCCACCAGGGGCAGGCCCTCGGGCAGCAGCGGCTCGGC
>JAKLLA010000018.1 GCA_023150375.1 Burkholderiaceae bacterium | reverse complement strand
AAGAGCTCGTTCATCGCGCGCGGGTCCATCACCGCGCCCGAGAGGATGTGCGCACCCGGCTCGGAGCCCTTCTCGAGCACCACCACGTTGATCTCGCCGCCCTGGTCGGCGGCCAGCTGCTTGAGCCGGATGGCCGTGGCTAGGCCGGCCGGGCCGGCACCCACGATCACCACGTCGTAGTCCATCGACTCGCGCGGGCCGTACTGTTCGAGGATCTCCTGGGGGGTCATGCGGATTCTTTCTCGTTGCGGCATTGCCGCTGCGTCGGGACCGGTGGGCGGCAGCATGTCGAGCGTCTGCACCGCTTGCAAACCAGGAAATTCTACCGGCGCGGCCCGAAGCCGATCTGTCACCTAGGGGCACATCTCGAGACGAGTCGGCGGATGTTCAGGAGGGACCTGCGCCACCTCGGTCGACCGACGGCAGGACGCCGCGGCATCGCCGGCTGCGATCCGTCGCGATGCGGCGCACGGAAGGGCCGCCTCTTGGCAAGCGACGGTGGTCGGTGCAATACTGTATATCCATACAGCACGAGATCAGCCATGTCTGCCGTCCTGCGATGGGCCGAGGGCGACGACGCGCTGCCGGCCCCGGGGGTTGTGCCCCCGCACCGATCTTCCTCCCGTTCCCGCGCCCGGCGTTCGCTGCCGGTCGGCGCCGCGTCGGTCGAGTCCTCGTCCGAGGTGTCGTCCGAGGTGCCGTCCGACCTCGGGCAGGCCGTCTGGCGCGGCTGCGACCTGGGCCTGCAGGCCGGCCGGGTGCTGCCCAGCGGGTTCGCCGCGCTGGACGCCGAGCTGCCCGGTGGCGGCTGGCCCTGCGGGGCGCTGACCGAGCTGCTCGGCGCCCAGCCGGCCGTGCTGGAGTGGCGCCTGGTCGGCCCCTCGCTGGCCGCGACCGCGGCCTCGGGGCGGCCGGTGGTGCTGATCGGGCCGCCGCGCGTTCCGCATCTGCCGGGGCTGCGGCATCTGGGCCTCGAGGCCACTCAGCTGGTCTGGATCCAGGCCGAGGCGCCGGTCCAGCGCCTCTGGTGCGCCGAGCAGCTGATCAAGTCCGGCGCCTGCGGGGCCGTGCTGGCCTGGCTGCCGCAGGCGCGGCCGGAGCAGATCCGCCGGCTGCAGGTGGCAGCGCTGGGGCTGGAAGCGCCGGTCTTCCTGTTCCGCCCTGCGGCGGCGCAGCATGAGTCGTCGGCCGCGCCGCTGCGCCTGCTGGCCGGCTTCGGCCCCGACTGGACGCTGCAGCTGCGGCTGCTCAAGCGCCGCGGGCCGGTGCACGAGGGGGTACTGACGCTCGACTCCGTGCCCGGTGGCCTGGCTGCGGTGCTGACCCCGCGCACCCGTCGGCCGGACCGCTGGCGCCCTGGGCGCGAGGCCGGGCCGGCCCCGGCGCCGTGGCCCGCGTCGACTCCGGAGGCTGCCGGCCATGCTCTGGGCCGCCCTGCGCCTGCCGCCCGCGCCCGAAGCGCCGCTGCCCAGCGCTGAGGCGCTGCGCAGCGTGGCGACCTGGGCGCTGCAGTTCACGCCCCGGGTGGCCCTGTGCGAGGAGGCGGTGCTGCTCGAGGTCCGGGCCAGCCTGCGCCTGTTCGGCGGCGGGCGGGCGCTGCGCGAGCGCATCGTGCAGGAGGGGCACGAGCTGGGCGTCGCCGCGCTGGCCTGGTCGCGCACCGGCCTGGCCGCGCTGGCGCTGGCGCGGGCGGGCTCCGGGAACGGTGTCGAGAACGGTTTCGGGACCAGCCCCGGGAACGGCCTGCGGCCGCCGCTGGAGGCCACGCTGGATGCGCTGCCGATGGCCGTGCTCACGGCGCTGCGCCCGCACGCCGGCACGCTGGCCCGGCTGGGCTGCCGTCGCCTGGGCGATGTGCGCCGCCTGCCCCGGGGCGGGATCAGCCGGCGCTTCGGCAAGGCGCTGCTCGACGCCCTGGACCGTGCCTACGGCCTGCAGCCCGAGACCTACGCCTGGGTGGAGCTGCCCGAGACCTTCTCGGCCCGACTGGAGCTGCCTTCGCGGGTCGAGGCGGCACCGGCGCTGCTGTTCGGCGCCCGGCGCCTGCTGCTGTCGCTGTGCGGCTGGCTGGCCGCGCGCCACAGCGGGGTGCGCGCCTTCACGCTGCACTGGGCGCACGATGCGATGCGCGCCCGCGAGGCCGGCGCGGGCGGCGAGCTCACCCTGCGCACCGCCGAGCCCACCCGCGACGTGGCGCACCTCGGCCGCCTGCTGGGCGAGCACCTGGCCCGGCTGCACCTGCAGGCCCCGGTCGGCGAACTCGCGCTGGTGGCGCTGGAGGTGTGCCCGCTCGACGGGCGCAGCGCCTCGCTGCTGCCCGAGGAGGCGGCGCCGCAGGAGTCGCTGCCGCAGGTGCTCGAGCGCATTGCCGCGCGGCTCGGGCCCGAGCGGGTGCGTCGCCCGCTGTGCCTGGACGACCACCGGCCGGAGTGGATGCAGCAGTGGCAGCCCCATGCGCCGGGCCGGTGGGTGGACACGGGGCCGGGGCGGCCTGCCGCGGCCGGCGCCCAGCCGCCGGCCGGCGAGGCGGGGCTGCCGCAGCCGACCTGGCTGCTGCCCGAGCCGCTCGAGCTGGCCACCCAGGGGCCGCGCCCGATCTACCAGGGCCCGCTGCAGCTGCTCACCGGCCCGCACCGCGTCGAGGGTGGCTGGTGGCACCGCCTGGGCGAGGGCGCGCAGGCCCGCACCGCCCATGTGCAGCGCGACTACTGGGTGGCGCTGAGCGAGCACGCCGGGGTGCTGTGGATCTTCCAGGAGCGTCTGGCCAACGACCGGACCGCCTGGTACCTGCACGGCGTGTTCGCCTGAAATCGGGGTGAGAGGGGGTCCATGGCCGAGCCCGTCGAGTCCGCTGCCGTCGTCCCGGCCTATGCCGAGCTGCAGTGCCTGTCCAGTTTCTCCTTCCTGCAGGGCGCCAGCCAGCCCGAGGAGCTGGTCGAGCGCGCCGCCCGGCTGGGCTATGCCGCGCTGGCGCTGACCGACGAGTGCTCGGTGGCCGGCGTGGTGCGCGCCCATGTGGCCGCGAAGAAGGTCGGCCTGCCGCTGATCGTGGGCAGCCGCTTCGCGGTGCCGGCCGAGGGGGGCGACCAGGGCGCCTTCGACCTGATCCTGCTGGCCTGCAACCTGAACGGCTACGGCAACCTCTGCGAGTTCATCACCCGCCTGCGCCGCAGCGCCGCCAAGGGCCGCTACACCCTCGACCGCGCCGCCATCCGCGCGCAGGCGCTGCAGGACTGCCTGGTGCTGGCCGCGCCGCAGCGGGGGGCCTCGCCCGCGCAGCTGCTCGATCTGGCGCGCTGGCTGCTGACCCACTTCACCGGGCGCTGCTGGCTGGGCGTGTCGCTGCTGCGCCGGCTCGACGACGAGGTCTGGCTGCACCGCCTGCGCGAGGCCGGCGAGCTCTCGGCCATCCCGCTGGTGGCACTGGGCGATGTGCAGATGCACGTGCGCTCGCGCAAGGCCCTGCACGACGTGCTGACGGCCACCCGGCTGGGCCGGCCGCTGACCGAATGCGGCCTGGCGCTGCAGGGCAATGCCGAGCAGCACCTGCGCACCCGGCTGCGCCTGGCGCAGACCTACCCGGCCGACCTGCTGGCCCAGACGCTGCAGGTGGCCGGGCGCTGCGCCTTCTCGCTCGACGAGCTGCGCTACCAGTACCCGGCCGAGGTGGTGCCTGCGGGCGAGACCCCGGCCTCCCACCTGCGCCGGCTCACCCATGAGGGCGCCGGGCGGCGCTGGCCTGGGGGCATTCCGGCGGCGGTGGCCGCGCAGATCGAGCACGAGCTGGCGCTGATCGCCGAGCTGCGCTACGAGCACTACTTCCTGACCGTCCACGACATCGTCGCCTTCGCGCGCTCGCGCCACATCCTCTGCCAGGGGCGGGGCTCGGCGGCCAACTCGGTGGTCTGCTACTGCCTGGGCGTCACCGAGGTGGACCCGGCGCGCATGGCGGTGCTCTTCGAGCGCTTCATCAGCCGCGAGCGCAACGAGCCGCCCGACATCGACGTGGACTTCGAGCACGAGCGGCGCGAGGAGGTGATCCAGTACCTCTACGACAAGTACGGCCGCAGCCGTGCCGCCCTGACCGCGGTGGCGATCAGCTACCGGCCCCGCTCGGCCATCCGCGACGTGGGCAAGGCCCTCGGGCTCGACGCCGGGCTGGTCGACGCCCTGGCGAAGAACCACAGCGCCTGGGACGGCGGCGGGGTGCGCGCCGACCGGGTGCAGGAGCTGGGGCTGTCGCTGGACGACCTGGCGATCCGCCAGCTGATGGAACTCACCCGGCAGCTGGTCGGCTTTCCGCGCCACCTGAGCCAGCACCCGGGCGGCTTCGTGCTGACGCAAGGGCCGCTGTCGCGCCTGGTGCCCATCGAGAACGCCGCGATGCCCGAGCGCACCGTGATCCAGTGGGACAAGGACGACATCGACGCGCTGGGCCTGCTCAAGGTCGACGTGCTGGCCCTGGGCATGCTGACCGCGATCCGCAAGAGCCTGGACTTCGTCGGCCAGCGCCTGGGCCATGCCTTCGGCCTGCAGGACATCCCGGCCGAGGACCGCACCACCTACGACATGATCTGCCGGGCCGACACGGTGGGCGTGTTCCAGATCGAGAGCCGGGCGCAGATGAGCATGCTGCCGCGCCTGAAGCCGCGCTGCTTCTACGACCTGGTGATCGAGGTGGCCATCGTGCGCCCGGGGCCGATCCAGGGCGGCATGGTGCACCCCTACCTGAACCGCCGCCAGGGCAAGGAGCCGGTGACCTTCCCGAGCCAGGCCCTGAAGGCGGCGCTGGGCCGCACGCTGGGCGTGCCGGTGTTCCAGGAGCAGGTGATGCAGGTGGCCATCCTGGCGGCCGGCTTCACGCCCGGCGAGGCCGACCAGCTGCGCCGGGCGATGGCGGCCTGGAAGCGCAAGGGCGGGCTGCAGCAGTACCACGCCAGGATCGTCGACGGCATGACCCAGCGGGGCTACGAGCGGGCCTTCGCCGAGGCGATCTTCGAGCAGATCAAGGGCTTTTCGGAGTACGGCTTCCCGGAGAGCCATGCGGCCTCCTTCGCGCTGCTGGTCTACGCGAGCTGCTGGCTCAAGTGCCACCACCCGGCGGAGTTCCTGGCGGCCATGCTGAACAGCCAGCCGCTCGGGTTCTACAGCCCCAGCCAGCTGGTGCAGGACGCCAAGCGGCATGGCGTGGAGGTGCGCCGCGTCGACGTGATGCACAGCCACTGGGACTGCACGCTCGAGGGCCTGCCGGGGCCGCCGGCGGTGCGCCTGGGCCTGCGGATGATCGGGGGGCTGACGGCCGCGGCGGGGCAGCGCATCGTCGCCGCACGCCGCTGCGCGCCCTTCGACAGCGCCGAGGACCTGGCCCGGCGCGCTGTCCTGGAGCAGCATGAGATGAACCACCTGGCCGCCGCCGATGCGCTGCTCAGCCTGGCCGGGCACCGCCGCCAGCAGGTCTGGGAGGCCTCGGCCCTGCGCCCGGCGCCGCTGCTGCTGCGCGAGGCGCCGGTGGACGAGGCGGTGCTGGAGCTGCCCGAGGCACCAGAGGGCGAGGAGGTGGTCTGGGACTACGCCGCCACCGGCCTGACGCTGCGCCGGCACCCGCTGGCGATCCTGCGGCCCACGCTGGCCAGGCTGGGCTGGAACACGGCGATGGAGCTGCACCACCGCCGCCACGGCAGCCTGGCCCGGGCCTGCGGCATCGTCACGGTGCGCCAGCAGCCGCAGACGGCGCACGGGGTGATGTTCGTCTCGCTGGAGGACGAGACCGGCAACGTGCAGGTGATCGTCTGGCCCAAGGTCAAGGAGCGGCTGCGCGGGCCGCTGCTGCGTGCGCAGCTGCTGGGCGTGAAGGGCACCTGGCAGCGCGAGGGCGAACTGCGCAACCTGATCGCCGCGCACGTCGAGGACCTGACGCCGCTGCTGGGCGGGCTGGCGGTGGGGGCGAGCCGGGACTTCCGCTGAGAGCCGGGCCCGGGCCCGGACAGGATGGCTTCATATCAGGTTACCTTAGTATTTTCACCGATAAAAAAAAGATCAGGTCGACTTATAAACATGCTTGTCGCTTGCCGGATGGCAAGCAGACCGTCGAGACCCGAAGGGCGCGGCGCGAGGCCATCAGTGAAGGAGACAGGCATGAACGTGACACGTCGACAAGTCGTCGGTGGGATGGCTGCGCTGGCCGCAGCGACCTCCGCGCCACTGCGGGCTCAGGGGCCCCTGGAGATCGCCAGGATCCTCTGCGGCTTTCCGGCCGGCGGGACCACCGATGCCGCCGCCCGGCGGCTGGCCGAGGGCCTGCGGACCGTCGGCTACGCCCGGCAGGTGATCGTGGAGAACAAGGTGGGCGCGGGGGGGCGTCTGGCCTTCGACGAGATGCGTCGCGGCGCGACCGATGGCAGCGTCGTCATCCTGCAGCCCGAGACCGTCATCACGCTGCAGCCGCACGTCGATCCGAAGAACACGCCCTTCAAGTTCGAGGACGGTGTGGCCGTCGCCGGCTGCGGAACGGTCCAGTACGGCTTTGCCGTCGGCCCGGCGGTGCCCGAGACGGTCAGGACCGTGCGTGACTTCCTGGACTGGGTGAAGGCCAACCCCGCGCGCGCCAATTTCGGCTCTCCCGGCGCCGGCAGCCCGCAGGAGTTCTTCGTCCGGCTGCTGTCCCGGGAGTCCGGGGTGGCGCTGAATCACATCCCGTATCGCGGCTCGGCACCCGGGGTGCAGGACCTGCTGGGCGGGCAGATTCCGGCGATGTACTCGCCGGTGGGCGACTCGCTGCCGCACCGCGCCAGCGGCCGCATGCGCCTGCTGGCCACCTCCGGCGCCCGGCGGTCGCGCTTCGCGCAGGAGGTGCCGACTTTCGGCGAGCAGGGCTTCTCCTTCATGGAGTCGGCCGAGTGGTACGGCGTGTGGATGCCGCGCGGCGCGTCGGAAGCCACGGTCGCACGCGCCCACGGGGCCATCCGCACGGCCATCGCGCAGCCGGAGACCGTCGAGGTGCTGAACAAGCTGGCGATCGAGGCGGACACGAGCACGCAGGCCGACTTCGCCAAGGCCATGCGCGACAACCACGCCGCCTGGCCCGATCGGGTGCGCAAGACCGGCTTCAAGCCGGACGCGTGAAGAGTCCTCCCATGAGTGTGAACGGCAAGGCCTACATCGTAGGCATCCACGAGCACCCGGTCCGCCGGGCCGACGGTCTGACCGCGGCGCAGCTGCATGCCGACGTGGCCCGCGGCGCGCTGGCCGACGCGGGCCTGGGCCTGGACGATGTCGACGGCTACTTCTGCGCCGCCGACGCCCCGGGCATCGGCGGCATGTCGATGGCCGAGTACCTCGGCCTGCGGCATCTGCGCTACCTCGACAGCACCGAGACCGGCGGTTCGTCCTACCTGCTGCATGTGAACCATGCGATGCGGGCGATCGCCGCCGGCCAGTGCAACGTGGCGCTGGTGACGCTGGCCGACCGCCCGCTGGCGGCCCATGCCGGCACCTCGCTGGCGGGCATCGACTTCAGCCGCATGCCGGACCGCCCGTACTACGCCGGCACGGTACCCGTGCCGATGTACGGCTACGCGATGGTCGCGCGCCGGCACATGCACGAGTTCGGCACCACCAGCGAGCAGCTGGCCTGGGTGAAGGTGGCCGCCTCGCACCATGCGCAGCACAACCCGCACGCCTTGATGCGCAAGGTGCTGACGGTGCAGGACGTGCTGGACTCGCCGATGGTGGCCGACCCGCTGCACCGGCTGGACTGCTGCGTGATGACCGACGGCGGCGGCGCGGTGGTGGTGGCGCGGCCGGAGATCGCCAGGTCGCTGAAGCGCCCGCGGGTGAAGGTGATCGGCGCCGGCGAGGCCTTCAAGCATGCCGACGGCGGCCGCATCGACCTGACGTATTCCGCCGGGGTGCGCTCGGGCGCCACCGCCTTCGCGGAAGCCGGCGTCACACCGGCCGACATCCGGTACGCCTCGCTGTACGACAGCTTCACGATCACGGTGATCCTGCAGCTGGAGGACCTGGGCTTCTGCAAGAAGGGCGAGGGCGGGCGCTTCGTCGCCGACGGCAACCTCATCTCGGGCGTCGGGCGGCTGCCCTTCAACACCGACGGCGGCGGCCTGTGCAACAACCACCCCGGCAACAAGGGCGGCATGACCAAGATCCTCGAAGCGGTGCGGCAGTGCCGCGGCGAAGCCCATCCGGCCGTGCAGGTGAAGAACCACGACATCGTGCTGGCCCACGGCACCGGCGGCTCGCTGGCGGGCTACCACGCCTCGGGCACGCTGATCCTGGCCGCGGAGTGACACCATGGCACGACCCTCTCCTGTCCACGCCCCGTCCCCCACGCTCACCCCGGCGCAGCGCTTTCCCGCGGCCGCGCCCTACCTGGAAGCCCTGGCCGAAGGGCGGCTGCTGATCAAGCACTGCAGCGCCTGCGGATCGGCGCACTTCTACCCGCGCGAACACTGCCCGTTCTGCGGCCATGCGCCCACCGAGTGGCTGACCACCCGCGGCGTCGGCACGGTCTATTCGTTCTCGATCGTGCGCGGCGCGAAGCGGCCCACGGCGGTTGCGGTGGTCGAGCTGCCCGAGGGGCCGCGCATCACCACCTCGGTCATCGATGCCGATGTCTTCGGCCTGCGCATCGGCGACCCGGTCGAGCTGCACGTCAGCGAAGGGGCCGAAGGCGTGCCGGCGGCCACCTTCACGACCCCCGAGGCCAACCGCGCCCGCGCCTATGCGGCGCAGGCGCTGCGCGCGGCAGCCAATGGCATCAGCGCCGACGACGATGCCCCGCCGCTGCGGCAGGCGGCGGTGGTGGGCGCCGGCAGCATGGGCTCGGGCATCACCACCGCGCTGCTCGCGGCGGGCCTGCCGGTGACGCTGATCGACCGCAGCGAGGCCGTGCTCGAATCGGCCCGCCAGACGGTGGGGAACCACTTCGACGCCATGGTCAAGCGTGGCCGACTCAGCGCGGAGGATGCCGCTGCACGCCGTGCGGCGCTGCACCTGAGCACACGTGTCGAGGATGTCGCCCAGGCCGACCTGGTGATCGAGGCAGTGTGGGAGCAGCTCGCGCTCAAGCAGGAGATCTTTGCGCAGATCGACCGCCATGCGCCGGCCCACGCCATCCTCGGCAGCAACACCTCGGCGCTGGACATCGACCGCATCGCGGACGCCACCAGCCGGCCCGGCCAGGTGGTCGGCCTGCACTTCTTCAGCCCGGCGCATGTGATGCCGCTGCTCGAGGTGGTGCGTGGCCCGCGCACCCGGCCCGAGGTGGTCGCGGCGGCCCAGCGCATCGGCAGCCGGCTGCGCAAGACGGCGGTGGTGGTGGGCGTGTGCCATGGCTTCGTCGGCAACCGGCTGCTCATCGCGCGTGACCAGGAAGCCGACCGGCTGCTGCTCGAAGGCGCGCTGCCGCAGCAGATCGACCGGGTGCTCACCGAGTTCGGCCTGCCCATGGGCAGCTACGAACTGGCCGACATGGCCGGCGGCATCGAGCTGGTCCACCGGGTGCGCCAGGAGCGTGGCCAGCACGACCCCATCCTGGCCGGCCTGGTGGCGGCCGGGCGGCTGGGCCAGAAGACCGGCAAGGGCTTCTACCGCTACGATCCGGGCAAGCGCCGGCCGATCCCCGACCCGGAAGTCACCGCGCTGATCGAACAGGCCTCGCGCGAACTCGGCATCGAGCGCCGGGCGATCGGCGACGACGAAGTGCGCGACCGGCTCCTGCTGCCGATGCTCAACGAGGGCGCCAAGCTGGTCGAGGAGGGCATCGTCGACCGGGCCAGCGACATCGACGTGGTCTGGCAGCGCGGCTTCGGCTGGCCGGCCTGGCGCGGCGGCCCGATGTACCACGCCGACCGGCTGGGCGCCGCCTGGGTGCTGCGCCGCCTGGGCGAGCTGCAGGAGCGCTTCGGCGAGCGCTTCCGCCCTGCCGCGCTGCTGGAGCGGCTGGCGCGCGAAGGCGGCCGCTTCGTGCCCGGCGCAGACTGAGGGGGCGTCATGGCGATCTACCACGCCCCGGTGGAGGACTACCGCTTCCTGCTGCACGACTGGCTGCGGGTGCACGAGCGCGCGGACCTGCCCGGCTTCGCCGAGCTGACGCCCGAGCTGACGCAGCCGGTGATCGACGCGGCGGCGCGCTTCTTCGAAACCGAGCTGCACCCCATTCACCAGCGCGCCGACGACGAAGGCGCGGCACTGGTCGACGGGCGGGTGCGCACGCCGGCGGGTTTCCGCGAGGCCTGGCAGCGCTACAGCGAGGCCGGCTGGCAGCGCCTGACGGTGGACGCCGCCCTCGGCGGCGAGGGCCTGCCGCCGGTGCTGGGCGTGCCCAACGACGAGATGGGCATCGCCTGCGGCCACGCCTTCATGATGTATGGCGCCTTCTGCCCGTCGGCGGCGCAGATGCTGGCGGCGCTGGGCGACGACTGGATGAAGGCCCATGTCGTGCCGGCGCTGGTGGCCGGGCGATGGACCGCCACGATGTGCCTGACCGAGCCGCACTGCGGCACCGACCTGCGCCAGCTGCGCACCCGCGCGGTGGCGCAGCCCGACGGCTCCTGGCGCATCAGCGGCAGCAAGATCTTCATCTCCGGCGGCGACCACGACCTGACCGAGGCCATCGCCCACATCGTGCTGGCCAAGGTACCGGACGCGCAGGGGCGCATCGCGCCGGGGCTGGGCTCGGTGAACGTCTTCCTGGTCCCGAGCTGCCGGCTCGACCCCGCCAGCGGTGCACTCGGCGGGCGCAATGCGATCGAGGTCGGCTCGATCGAACGCAAGATGGGCATCGGCGCCAGCGCCACCTGCGTGCTGAACTTCGACGAGGCGGTGGGCTGGCGCATCGCCGCCGCCGGCCAGGGCAGCTCGGCCAACATGGCGGCGATGTTCATGATGATGAACCACGCCCGCGTGGCCACCGCCATGTCCGGCGTGGCCTATGCGGACATCGCCTACCAGAACGCGCGGGCCTATGCCCGCGAGCGCCTGTCCGGCCGCGCCGCCGCCGGGCCGCGCTGCCCGGACCGGGTGGCCGACCCGCTCATCGTCCACCCCGACGTGCGGCGCCTGCTGCTGGACGCACGCGCCTTTGCCCAGGGCGGGCGGGCGACTGCGCTGCGCGTGGCCTTCTGGCAGTCGGTGGCGGCGCACGGCCGCGACCGTGCCGAGCGCGAACGGGCGCAGGACCTGGTCGAGCTGCTGACGCCGGTGATGAAGGCCTACTTCACCGACAAGGGCTTCACTGCAGCCAACGATGGGCTGCAGGTGTTCGGCGGCCACGGCTACGTCTGCGACAGCGGCATGGAGCACTTCGTGCGCAACGCCCGCATCGGCCAGATCTACGAAGGCGCCAACGGCATCCAGGCGATGGACCTGGTGGGCCGCAAGCTGCCGGCGCACGGCGGCCGGGCGCTGCGCAGCTTCGAGGCCGCCCTCGGCGAGAGCCTCGGCGCGCTGGCCGGGCAGCCCGAGCTGGCGGGCTTCGGCGCGGCGCTGGCCGCGGGCCTGGGCGAACTGCGGCGGGCGCTGGCGGCGCTGCAGCGGCACGCTGCGTCCCACCCGGATGCAGCGGGTGCCGCCGCCTACGACCTGCTGAACATGTTCGGCATCCTGGCGGTGGGCTGGAGCTGGGCGGACCTTGCGGCGGTGCCCGGCGCGGGTGCGCCGCGACTGCAGCTGGCGAGGGTCTGGTTTCACCGCGAGATGCCGCTGCTGGCGGCCCTGCGCGCGCGCATCGAGGCCGGCCCGGACGCGCTGTGCGCCTGGGCCGAAGACGGCATCTGACTTCATGCGGAGGGCCCGGTGACGGTGCTGACCGACGTACCTTTTCGCGACCTGCCCTTCATGCCGCGCGACCTCGCGCTGCAGCGGCGCGACGACGGCACGCTGCTGCTGAGCAGCCGCGTGCCGCTGGGCGAAGTCGAGCCGCACCTGCCGGGGCTGCTGCGCCGGCATGGCCGCAGCCGACCGGACGCCCTGTGGCTGTCGCAGCGCCACGGCCCGCAGCGGCAGTGGCGGCAGCTGCACTACGGCGAGGCGCTGCGCCAGGTCGATGCGGTGACGCAGGCCCTGCTCGACCTGGACCGGCCCGGGCGCTGCGTCGCGGTGCTCAGTGGCAACTCGATCGAGCATGGCGTGCTGGAGCTGGCGGCCATGCAGGCGCGCATGCCCTATGTACCCATCACGCCTGCCTATTCGCTGCTGACGCAGGACCTGGCCAAGCTGCAGGGCATGGTGGACCTGCTGCAGCCGGCGGTGGTGTTCGCGCAGGATGGCCGGCATTTCGAGCGCGCGCTGCGTGGCCTGCGCCTGCCGGCCGATGGGGTGCGTGTGGTGGTCGAGTCGGGTCCGGAGGATCTGGCGACGGCGCACTGGCCCGACTGGCTGGCCGTGCGTCCCGGGCCGGCGGTGGCCGACTCGGTGGCGGCGATCCGGCCGGAGACGGTGGCCAAGTACCTCTTCACCTCCGGCTCCACCGGCCTGCCCAAGGCGGCGACGATCACCCACGGCATGCTGACGATCAGCATCACCATGCACCGGCAGGTGGTGCTCGACCCGCCCGGCACGCCGCCCAGCGTGCTGCTGGACTGGATGCCCTGGAGCCATGTGGCCAGCGGCAACATCATGTTCGGCGTGGCACTGGCCGAAGGCGGCGAGCTCTGGATCGACGACGGCAAGCCGGTGCCGGGCCTGTTCGACGAAACGCTGCGCAACCTGCGCGAGGTGTCACCCACCAACTTCATCAGCGTGCCGCTGGGCTACACCATGCTGGCCGAGGCGATGGAGGCGGACCCGATGCTGGCCGACGCCTTCTTCCGCCGCCTGCGCCGCACCAACTATGCCGGCGCGCGCCTGCCGGATTCGGTGTTCGACCGCATCCAGGCCGCCGCGGTGCGCAGCATCGGCGCACGCATCCCCTTCGTCTCGGCCTTCGGTTCCACCGAGACCGCCGCGGCCGTGACGGTGACGCACTGGTGCGCCGACAGCGCCGGCGTGATCGGCCTGCCGCACCCGGGCGTGACGGTGAAGCTGCTGCCGATGGACGACCAGCGCTACGAGATCCGGGTGCGCAGCGCCTGCGTGACACCGGGCTACCTGAATCAACCGCAGGCCACGGCCGAGGCCTTCGACGAGGAAGGCTTCTTCCGCATGGGCGACGCGGTGCAGTTCGCCGACCCCGATCGGCCCGAGGCCGGCCTGTTCTTCAGCGGCCGGGTGACCGAGGAATTCAAGCTGCAGTCCGGCATCTTCGTGCGCGTCGGTGCGCTGCGGGTGGACTGCATCGAGGCGGCGCAGGGGCTGCTCAACGACGTGGTGGTGGCCGGTGCCGACCAGCCCTTCGTGGCGCTGCTGGCCTGGCCGAACCCGGCGGCCTGCCGCGCCCGGCTCGGTCGGCCCGACGCCTCGCTGGCAGACCTCGTTGCCGATCCCGGGCTGCGCGAGACGCTGCGCGCCGCCTTCGAGGCGCACAACCGTGCAGCCGGCGGCAGCAGCCGCCAGGTGCACCGCCTGCTGCTGCTGACGCAGCCGCCCGACATCGGCGCCGGCGAGATCACCGACAAGGGCTACGTCAACCAGCGGCTGGTGCTGACGCGCCGGTCCGCCGAGGTGGCGCGCCTGTTTGCCGAACGGCCGGACGCCGAGGTGATCGTGATGGCCTGAGCCACCGGTCGGCCCGTTCGCCCTCCGGTCCCCCTCCGTTCGTTCCCTGCTCCCACTCTGCCCAGGAGAACCCCGATGCTGTCCCGTGAAGACAACGAGCTGCTCACCCGCGTCAGCGGCGATGCCCCGATGGGGCGCATGATCCGCCAGCACTGGTGGATCCCCGCCGGCCTGTCGGCCCAGCTGGAAGCCGACGGCAAGCCCAGGCGGGTGCGCCTGCTGGGCCGCAACTACGTGGCCTTCCGCGCCACCGGCGGCAAGGTGGGCTTCTTCGACGAGGCCTGCCCGCACCGCGGCGCCTCGATGGCCCTGGCGCGCAACGAGGACAACGCGCTGCGCTGCATCTACCACGGCTGGAAGTTCAGCGTCGAGGGCGTCACCGTGGCCGTGCCCACCCAGCCGGCCAACGAGGCCGAGTACTGCAAGCACGTGCCGCTCGAGCACTACCCCGTGCGCGAGGAGGGCGGCATCTACTGGGTGTGGCTCGGCGAGGGCGACACGCCGCCGAAGTTCCAGAACTTCGAGTTCTGCGGCCTGCCGCCCGGCCATGTGGTGGCGGTGTGCCAGACGGTGCCCGCCAACTGGCTGCAGGGCGTGGAGACGACGATGGACTCGGCCCACCTCGGCATGCTGCACCAGAGCTGGCTCTCCAGCGTGGGCGACATCCGCCTGTCGTCGGCCAACATGGCGCCGGTCTACCACGTCGAGCAGAAGCCCTACGGCTTCCGCTACGCCTCGGTGCGCGCGCTCGCCGACGGCAGCTCGTACGTGCGGACCAACTCCTTCGTGCTGCCCTGGTACGGCGTGGTGGCGCCCGGGCGCAGCCAGTCGCGCGGCGGCAACTTCTTCTTCGCCGTGCCGGTGGACGACGAGCACCTGTGCTACTGGAACATCGTCTACGACTTCGACCAGCCGGTGGAGATCACCCAGCAGGTGTCGGACACCCGCCCCGAGTCCTGGCCGCCGCTGCCGCCGGGCCCGCCCGAGGACAACTGGGGCCAGGACCGCGAGGCCATGAAGAACGGCCACTTCACCGGCTTTACCCAGGCGCTGGGCACCGAGGACTTCGCGGTGATCATGAGCATGGGTCCGATCGTCGACCGCAGCAAGGAGTACCTGGGCGCTGGCGACGGTGCGGTTCTGGCGGTGCGGCGCTGCCTGCTGGCCGCGGTGCGCGAGTTCATGCAGAACCGCACCCCGGCCCTGGCCAACCACGAGGCCATCCCCTACGAGCGCATCCGGCCCGTCGCGGCCGTCTTCGACGGCGAGGCGCGCTGGAGAGAGATGCTCTGAGCCGCAGCCCAAACCCTTGCAAGAAGACCTCCATCGATAAGTGCGCCGTCCATGCTGCGCGTGCGCTCTATCACCCGGCTGGCCCCACAGGTCCATGCCGTCGCGCTCTAAACCCTCGACGGACGAGCCGGGCCGGGCTGCCACATCGGCCTGCGGCTGAGGGCCCAGCTGCTGCGCCGCTTCTCGGCGGTGGGCGGCGCCGGGGCCGACTCGCGCTGCGAGATCGCAGCGGCCCGCGACGCGGCCAGCTTCGGCGACACCTTCCGGTCCAGCGCCCACTGCCGCGAGCACGGCGCACTCCTCGACCGCATCGAGTCCGTGCCCGCGCCGCCGGCCTCTACCAGGCCCCAGCACCGGTGCCGCAGGGCAGCGTGACCCAACATTCCACCCACACCGTGGTGGTGGACGGCTAGGTGGTCCAAGCCACCGGCCAGGGCAAGGCCGCCGAATGCAAGGCGCTGGATGCCCGCATCACCCAGCTCGAAAACATGGCCCGTCAGCCCCAGACCGGGCAGATGCAGGACTGGATCCGTGATCAGAAGAGCAAGGCGCGGGATCGGCAGTTTGGGTTGAGGTGTTGACTGCCCAATGTGCAGAAGTACTTGAGGTGATCCAGCTACTCTTGAGTCCGATGCAAATTCTCGTGTTGGACTGGCCTAAACTCGACCCTAAAGGATCAGTATTGCAAGTTCCTATGGCCCGAAAGTCGGGAGAAATCATGAGCGTCAAGGGGGTTGCTGGTTCTCTTGAGGTCACTGATCTCACCCCCTATTGCGCATCCGTTGGATGGTGCATTGACCGTTCGGAGAGCAGCGGTTGGACCGCGGCCCCGGCCGCCCCGGCCGCCCCGGCGGTCGGCGCGGCCGTGGAGGTTGAACGCGCACGATGAAGCTGGTACAGAACCGAGGCGCTGACCGCGCCATCGACCTACTGCGCCCCCACCTGAAGACGGGCCAGTTGCTGGCGTTCATGACGCCGACCTTTTCGTTGCATGCCTACGCCGAGCTGCGCGATGCGCTGGCCCGCGTGAACAGCACCCAGCTCATCCTGCCGGGCGAAGGCCAGGACCTGGAGATTCAGGGCGGTGAAGGCGACCGTGCAGCCCGCAATCGGCTGCAGACCCGGTGGCTGGCCAATCAGTGCGCTGCTTGGCTACAGGGCCAGGTGGAGGTACGGCGTGCACCCGGCCGGATCCCGCAAGGCACGGCCGTGCTGCGCAACGCGCAGGGCACCCCCGAGCAAGTCGTCATGGGTTCGGTGGCCATGAGCACGGAGGGGCTGGGGCTGACGCCCGGCAACCCCCTGAGCCTGACGCAAGCCTCAGAGAGCTCCGCCGAGGCCGCGATGCTTGCCCAGTGGTTCGATCAGCAGTGGAAGACGCTGCCGTCGGCCACTGAGTCGGCGGACGCCGCGCGCCAGGCCTTGCTCGACCAACTCAAGTCCATCGGCGAGCACCGGGCGCCGTTCGCGATCTACGCGCTGATGCTGAACCACTTGTTCGGCGGGCGGGAAGATGCGCTGGACGAAGAGCGCATCGTCAAGTCGGCCACCGGCATCCGCAACACGGTGGTCTGGAAGAAGCTCTTCAAGTTCCAGCGGGATGGCGTGGTCGGCGCCATCGACAAGCTGGCGCGCTTTGGCGGCTGCATCATCGCGGACAGCGTAGGCCTCGGTAAGACCTTCGAGGCCCTGGCCGTCATCAAGTACCACGAGCTGCGCAACGACCGCGTGCTGGTCCTGGCCCCCAAGCGCCTGCGCGACAACTGGACCCTCTACAAGGCCAACGACAAGCGCAACATCCTGGCGGCGGACCGGTTCAACTACGACGTGTTGAACCACACCGACCTGTCGCGCGACGGCGGCCACTCGGGCGACATCGACCTGTCCCATGTGAACTGGGGCAACTACGACCTGGTCGTCATCGACGAGAGCCACAACTTCCGCAACAAGAAGTCGCCCCGGCAAGGCACCGAGACACGCTACGACCGACTGATGCGCAAGATCATCCGGGAAGGGGTCAAGACCCGGGTGCTGATGCTGTCGGCCACGCCGGTGAACAACCGGCTGACCGACCTGCGCAACCAAATCGCGTTCGCCACCGAAGGCGACGACACCGCGCTGGCCGACTACGGCATCGACAGCATCCAGCAGACCACGCGCAAGGCGCAGATCCAGTTCAACCGCTGGCTCGGCCTGGAAGAGCGCGAGCGCACGCCCAGCCGTCTGGTCGAGATGCTGGGCTTCGACTACTTCACGCTCCTGGACCACCTGACGATCGCGCGGTCGCGCCGGCACATCCAGAAGTACTACGGCACGCAGGAGACCGGCCGCTTTCCGGACCGCCGGCCGCCCATCAACATCAAGGCCGACGTGGACCGGGCGGGCCAGTTCCGCGCCATCAAGGACATCAACCTGGAGATCCGGCGCCTGAACCTGGCCGCCTACGCGCCGCTGCGCTACGTGCTGCCGCACAAGCAGGCTGCCTACGACGCCAAGTACAGCACCGAGATCCGGGGCGGCGAGAGCTTCTTCCGTCAGGCCGACCGCGAGGAAAGCCTCATCCACCTGCTGCGGGTGAACGTGCTCAAGCGCATGGAGAGCGCCGTATCGTCGTTCGCGCTGACGCTGCAGCGGCAACTCCGCGACGTGGAGGCGGTGCTCGCGCAGATCGAGCAGCATGCCGGCCAGGCCACCAACGGGGACGGCATCGAAGAGCTGGACATCGCCGACGTGGACATCGACGACCCGGCCTTCGAGGCGCTGCTGGTCGGCCGCAAGGTGAAGGTGCTGCTGGGCGACGTGGACCGCATCCGGTGGCGTCAGGACCTGGTGGAGGACCGCAACCGCCTGGACACGCTGCTGACCGCCGCCCAGCAGGTGGATGCCGCACGTGACGCCAAGCTGGCCAAGCTGCGCGAGATGGTCGAGGACAAGTGCCGCCACCCCATCAACGACGGCAACCGCAAGATCATCGTCTTCACTGCGTTCTCGGACACCGCCCAGTACCTCTACGCCAACCTGGCGCCCTGGGCCAAGGCCACGCTGGGCATCGACGCCGCCCTGGTCACCGGCAGCGCCGGCATCCAGACCACTCTGCCGGGCCTGCGCAAGAGCATGAGCAGCGTGCTGTCGGCCTTCGCGCCCCGCGCCAAGGAGCGCCCGGCCGACATGGCCGGTGAAGGCGAGATTGACCTGCTGATCGCGACCGACTGCATCTCTGAAGGTCAGAACCTGCAGGACTGCGACTGGCTCATCAACTACGACATCCACTGGAACCCGGTCCGCATCATCCAGCGCTTCGGCCGAATCGACCGCATCGGCTCGCCCAACCGCAGCATCCAACTGGTCAACTTCTGGCCGAACATCGCGCTCGACGAGTACATCAACCTGGAGCAGCGCGTCAGCGGGCGCATGGTGCTGCTGGACGTGTCAGCCACCGGTGAGGAGAACCTCATCGAGCAACAGTCCGGCGACCCGATGAACGACCTGGAGTACCGCCGCAAGCAGCTCTTGAAGCTGCAGGACTCCGTCATCGACATGGAAGACCTGAGCAGCGGGGTCTCGATCACCGACCTGACGCTGACCGACTTCCGCATCGACCTCGCGCAGTTCCTTCGCGACCATCCGGCGGTGCTGGAGGGCATGCCGCTGGGCGCGTACGCCGTCACGAGCAGCATCGACGCCGACATCGAGCCCGGCATCATCTTCTGCCTGCGGGCCGAGGGCGCTGGCGGAAGCAAGGCCCCAGCCGGCGCCGGATCCGGCGACTACCCACTGGCGCCGATCTACCTGGCCCATGTGGGCGACGACGGCACCACGGTGCTCGCCTACCCTCAGGCCAAGCGCATCCTGGACCGCCTCAAGCGCCTGGCGCTGGGCCGCGAGCTGCCCGACCTGGGCGCCAGCAGCCGCCACGACAAGCTGACCCGCCAAGGCGAGGACATGCGGCACGCCCAGAAGCTGCTGGCCTCGGCCGTGGCTTCAGTGGTCGGAAAGGCCGAAGAGCGCGCCGTCGCCAGCTTGTTCTCGCCCGGCGGCACGCACGCCATGAAGGGCGAGTTCGCCGGGGCCGGTGACTTCGAGGTGCTGGCATTCATGGTGGTACTGCCCACCCAAAACACAAAGGGAGCAACGCATGAGCATGGAGCACAGCCAACGCCTTAAGCCGCTGGCAAAGGATGTCGTCGACAAGCTCGACACCGTGGCAAGCACAGCCCGCCAGTGGCTGGCCAACCCGCGCCGTCTCGGCATAGACGCGCTCGCCACCGGCGGGAACACGCTGAACTCGGATCGCGCCGCGCGAGCGCTCGACGAAGTCAACCAGGCCAACGAGTCCGCGTATCGCAAGCTGGCCAGCGAGCCAGCCATCGCCCGGGTCATCGCTGAAGACGACGACGGGCACCGCACCGCCTACTACTTCTGCCGCGCCGAGCAAGGCCTCGCCAACCTGGGCTTGGTCAGCTATCGCGCGCCAGTTGGTCGCCTGGCGTCCTTGCCGGTCGGCGAGGAGTACGTCCGCCCCGATGGCAAGGCGTTGATCGTCGTCGAGCGAGCACAGCTACGCCCGTCGCCCCTGGCCGGATCTTGGGACGCCTACACGGTCGTGCAGTCGGAAGATGCGCCAACGGTCACCATCGAATCGCTGCGCAAGCTGCTGGAGCGACACCCAGAGCTGGCAGAACCCGTCGAGGACCTGGTCGCCCAGTTGCTGGCGAGCGCCGAGGCCAGCCAGAACGTCATCGAGGGCATGAAGCGCAGCGTCATCACCAAGATGGGTCTGCGCGACCAGCCGGTGCTGGACCAGTTCCAGGACGAGATCTTCCGCCTGCCACTCAATCGCCGTGTCCTGTTGCTTGGCCCCCCCGGCACCGGCAAGACGACAACGCTGATCCGTCGCCTCGGGCAAAAGCTTGACGCCCAGTTTCTGGACGAAGACGAGCAGCGCGTCGCTGAGGAACTCGCCCAGAGTCAGCAGGTGCCGCACGGGAAGAGCTGGCTGATGTTCACGCCGACGGAGCTGTTGAAGCAGTACCTGAAGGAGGCCTTTGCCCGGGAAGGTATCCCAGCACCAGACCAGAACATCCGCACCTGGGCCGACCACCGTCGCGACCTGGCCAGGCAGACCTTCGGCGTCCTGCGGACCGCCACTGGCGGCGGAACTTTCGTCCTCAAGGAAGTGAACAGCCTGCAGCCGACGGCCGTGACCCAGCCGATCGCTTGGTTCGATGACTTTCAAGCCTGGCAAGGCGCCGCGTACCGGGCCGAGCTCATGGACAGCGCGCAGGCGCTGGCGGGCGCCGGGCTGGCGACGGCGCAGCAACTGGGGAAACGCCTGCAAGCCACCCTCAAAGAAAATGGCCCGTGGCCGTCCACGTTCACAACATTGGCAGGCGAGCTTCCCGCCATACAGGCGTTCGTGGCGCGCCTCAAGGACGAGACCGACGCCACCATCAAAGCCGCGCTGAACGCACAACTCGCCCGCAATCGGGGCTTGGTCAGCGAGCTGGCGAAGTTCATCGAAAGCCTGCAGCAAGCTGCCGACACCGATGCCGACGATGACCAGGACACCGAGGACGACGAGGACGTGGCGGCGCCCAAGGTCGGCCCTGGGGCCGCCATCAACGCCTACATGCAAGCGGTCCGCACGCAGGCCCGCAATGCCGCAGCCAAGCGATCCCCCAACAAGACCACCCGCAACGGCAAGGTCATCGAGTGGCTGGGCGACCGCACGCTGGCGCCCGCCGAGCTGAGCGCCCTGGGTACAAGCCTGCTGCTCCAGGCCCATGCCCGGCGATTCGTGAACCCGGTCAAGCGCTACGTGGATGGCATCCAGAAGCGCTACCGCGCCTTCCGGAAGGTTCGCCAGGACGAGGGCCGGTGGTATGCGAAAACGGGCTTCGAGGCCCGTGAGCTGAACCCGCTTGAGTTGGATCTCGTCCTGCTGGCGATCCTCCGGTCGGCTGGCGAACTGCTGCAGCGGCCCACAGTGATGCGTGACATCGACAGCCCCGCCTGGGCGTCGCTGAAGCCCGTGCTGGGCGCCCTGCGCAGCCAGGTCGTCGTCGATGAGGCCACCGACTTCTCGCCGATCCAACTGGCCTGCATGGCGGCACTGGCGCACCCGCGCTTGCGGTCGTTCTTTGCCTGCGGCGACTTCAACCAGCGGCTGACCACCTGGGGGGCGCGCTCTGCCGACGAGCTGCAGTGGGTCTTCGCGGACTTCGACATCCGGCGTGTCACGGTCTCCTACCGCCAGAGTCGCCAGCTCAACGAGCTGGCCCGGGACATCATCGCGTGTGTCGGGGGCTCCGACCAAGAGGCCACCTTGCCCACCGAGGTCAACAACGAGGGCGAACCCCCGGTGCTTCTGGAGTGCGCATCCCTTGAAGACGCCGTGGGCTGGCTGGCTGCGAGGATTCAGTGGATCGACCGGTTCCTCGACGGACGACTACCGTCCACGGCGATCTTCGTCAACTCGGAAGCCGAGGTAGAACCCGTGGCCAACGCGCTGAACCACGCGCTCGCCAACCAGAACATTCAGGTGGTCGCTTGCCGCGAAGGCCAGGCCGTCGGGCAGGAGAGCAACGTCCGGGTCTTCGATGTTCAGCACATCAAGGGGCTGGAGTTCGAGGCCGTCTTCTTCGTGGGCATCGACCAACTGGCCGCTGCCCGCCCGGAGTTGTTCGACAAGTTCCTGTATGTCGGCGCCACTCGCGCCGCCCAGTACCTGGGCGTGACCTGCAGCGCTGCCTTGCCGCTCGCGCTGGAGCCGCTGCGCAAGCACTTCGGTGCGACCTGGGACACCGCCCAGTCCGAACAGGCGTGATGGCGAGGCTGACACCATGAGCTTTCGCACCGCAGAACCCGCACTGAAGGACGTTCTCGACGGCATCGCTGCCGGTCAGATTCAGCTGCCCGACTTCCAGCGCGGCTGGGTCTGGGATGACAACCACATCCGGTCGCTGATCGCGAGTCTGTCCCTGTCGTACCCCATCGGCGCCGTGATGTTCCTGGAGGCCGGTGGCGTGCCGTTCAAGCCCCGGCTGTTCGCCGGCGTGCAACTGCAGCCCGCGCCCAAGCCCAAGACCCTGGTGCTGGACGGCCAGCAACGCCTGACCTCGATGTACCTGTCATTGCGCAGCGGCCAGCCCGTGCCCACGCGCACCGAGAAGGGTGCCGACATCCGCCGGCTCTACTTCCTGGACATGGCCAAGTGCCTGGATCCGCACGCCGACCGCGAGGAGGCCGTCATCTCGGTCCCCGAGTCGCTGCAGGTCACCTCGGACTTCGGCCGCAAGGTCGACCTCGACGTGAGCACGCCTGAGCTGCAGTACACCCAGCGCTTGTTCCCGGTGGCGCTGCTGTTCGACATCCAGGGCTTCATGACCTGGGAGAGCGGCTTCAGTGCCCACCACCAGTTCGGCGCGGAAGCCATGCAGTTCATGCAGAAGTTCCGCAACGAGATCTGGCTGCGCTTCCAGCAGTTCAAGGTACCGGCCATCGAGCTGACCCAGGACACGCCACGGGAGGCCGTTTGCCAGGTCTTCGAGAAGGTCAACACCGGCGGCGTCACGCTGACCGTGTTCGAGCTGATGACCGCCACCTTTGCAGCGGACGAGTTCAACCTGCGCGATGACTGGGACGCCCGGCGCGAACGGCTGACCGCCAAGCACGACGTGCTGGAGGCCGTGGACGGCACGAGCTTCCTGACTGCCGTCACGCTGCTGGCCAGCTACCGGCGGCACCTGGCTCAGAAGACGGCGGTGAGCTGCAAGCGTGCCGACGTGCTGAAGCTGGATCTGGCCGACTTCAAAGCGCTGGAGGCGGCCCTGGAGCTGGGCTTCAAGCGCGCTGCCGAGCTGCTGGCCGAGGAGAAGATCTTCGACGAGCGCAGCCTGCCCTATGCCACGCAGCTGATCCCGCTGGCCGCGATCTGCGCCCACCTGGGCGAACGGACAACCCTGCACGGCATCAAGCAGAGCCTGTTGCGTTGGTATTGGAGCGGCGTGCTGGGCGAGCTGTACGGCGGCGCCAATGAGACGCGCTTCGCGATGGACATGCAGGACGTGGTGGCTTGGGTGGACGGCGGCACCGAACCGCGCACGGTGCGCGACGCCAACTTCGCGCCCACCCGCCTGCTGTCACTGCAGAGCCGACTGGCAGCGGCCTACAAAGGCCTGGCCGCCCTGCTGATGAAGCACGGCGGGCGCGACTTCGTCAGCGGCACGCCCATCGACCTGAACACCTACTTCAACAACGCCATCGACATCCACCACATCTTCCCGCGTGCGTGGTGCGAGAGGCAGAAGCTGCCCAAGGACAAGTGGAACAGCGTGATCAACAAGGCGCCGCTGGCCGCTGGCACCAACCGCTTCATCAGCGGTGACGCCCCCAGCGTCTACCTGGGCCGGATCCAGAAAGCCAAGCAGGTGCCGCCGACCAGCCTGGACGAGTTCCTGGCCTCGCACGTCATTCCGGTGGCCGCACTGCGCGCAGACGACTTTGACGCCTTCATCCGCCTGCGTGCCGGCGCATTGCTGACCCTCATCGAGGCTGCCACCGGCAAGACCGTGTCGGGCCGCGACAGCGAGGACACCGTCAAGGCCTTCGGCGCACCGCTGACCCCATGAAGGCGACGCCCCACCTCACCGCCGACGACGTGGTCAAGGCGCTGGCCTTGCCCGAGCGCGCAAGGGTGGACCAGCGCGTGCCCAAGAAGATGCTGGCCGAGCACGGCGCGCCGACGGCGGCCGACCGGCGCCTGCTGACCGACGGCATCGAGGAGCTGCAGTGGATCGCTGCGCTGAAGCCCGGCACCGTAGCAATCCCGGAACACCGCGCCGACGGGCGCGAGGTCCTGGAAGTGGCCGTGCTGAGCGTGCAGGTGCGTGCCACGCATGGCAAGGCATCGCAGTGGCTGCGGTTGGCCGAGCTTGTGCACCGGGCGGTGCCCTACCCTGTGCTGCTGATCCAGACGCTGGTGCCGCGTGCCACCGCAACGCCCGATGACGGACCGCCACGGCCCCCGGCGCAGCTCGCCCTCAGCCTGGCCCACAAGCGTGCTGCTCAGAACGAGGCGGGCAAGGTGGTGCTCGACGGGGAGTTGGTTCGCTCCGAACTGCTTGGCCCCAACACCGGCACTGCATCCGTCGCGGGCCCGTTGCTGGAGGCGATGGCCCTGGACCGCCGGCCGCATCACGACCTGATGGCTCTGTACCAGAGCTGGATGGACTGCCTCACCGCTGCAGAAGCCGCACGCCTGACCGGCAACTTCCGTCTGCCGAGTGGCCCCACCGCAGCCGCTGCCCAGCGTGACGCGCTGCGAGCCTGCCAACGACTGGAACAAGAAGCGGCACGCCTGCGAAGCCTGGCCGCCAAGGAACGACAGATCGCCAAGCAGGTGGACCTGAATCTGGAACTACAACGGCTGGATGCCCGCCTGAGAGTGGCCCGTGCGCAGCTATGAACGCACCGCGATGGCGCGGACTCGGGGTTGAACCCGCAGTGTTGCCAGGGGGAATATCCACAATTCTTCACCGAATATTGACGCCTATCTTGAACATTTTCTGCAAGAATGAACTCCTTGTTCATAAGGAGATGGGTCATGTTGCTTGAATTTCGGGTTCGGAACTTCCGTTCAATCCGCGACGAGCAGGCCCTGAACCTGATTGCGTCTGGCGACAAGGAACTGGCTACAACGCACCTGGCATCCACCGGGCTGAAGTCAGCGCCCCATGCCTTGCGCACTGTGGTGGTCTACGGGCCCAACGCCAGTGGCAAGTCCAGCTTGCTGCGCGCGTTGGACTACATGCGCGCCGTGGTGGCCGAGTCGGCCACGGTCATCCAGCCGGGCCAAACCTACAACGTGCAGCCCTTCAAGCTGGACCCGGCCACGGCCCACCAGCCCACCGAGTTCGAGATCACCTTCCTGCTGTCGGGCGTGCGCCACCAGTACGCGTTCGCGATGACGCCACAGCGCATCGTCAGCGAGTCGCTGCTGGTCTATCGAAGCAGCAAGCCCACCCAGCTGTTCAGCCGGCAACACATCGATGGCGACGGGTACGACTACGAGTTCAGCACCTACCTGACTGGCCCTCGCAAGCTGTGGCAGGAGAGCACGCGCCCAAACGCGTTGTTCTTGTCCATGGCCGCACAGCTCAACAGCGAACAGCTCAGCCCGGTGTTCAACTGGATCGTCCGGAGCATCACGTTCCTGCCGGCCGGTGCCACTGTGCTGCCTGACTTCACTACGGCGCTGCTGGCGACGGAGCAAGGACGGGCCTCGATCCGCGAGTTCCTGTCCGCCGCCGACATCTCCATCGCCGACGTTCAGGCAGTCCCCCGCAAGGGCATGCAGGCCCAGTGGGTGATGAGCGCCAGCGGCCTACAAGCCAGCCAGGAGGAGCGTGAGTTCTTGATGCCCGTGTTCGAACACAGCACGCCCAAGGGCTCCGCCAAGTTCGAGTTGCATGATGAGTCCGAAGGCACGCAGCGCCTGTATGGCCTGATCGCGCCGGTACTGGATTGCCTGCGTGATGGACGCGTGCTGGTGGTGGATGAACTGGACAGCAGCTTGCACACCCTGCTGGTGCGGCGCCTCGTCACCATGTTCCAGACGCCCGAGCTCAATCCCAACGGCGCGCAGCTGATCTTCAGCACCCATGACACCTCGCTGCTGGACCACACCCTCTTCCGGCGAGACCAGATCTGGTTTACCGAAAAGGATGCCGACCAGGCCACTCGCCTGTACCCGCTGACCGACTTCAGCCCACGCAAGCAAGAGGCCTGGGAGCGCGGCTACTTGGCCGGCCGCTACGGCGCCCTGCCCTTCTTCAGCGATTGGCCTGCGCCAGCCAAGGCTGGGGTGCATTGAAGCGATGGGGAAGGACAACCAGCCCAAACACCGGCAGGCCGCGCGAAACCTGAAGCGGCGTGCGGCCGTGCGGCAGCCCTATGAGCGGCTGCTGATCGTCTGCGAAGGCGAGAAGACCGAACCGCAGTATCTGTGCGAGATTCAGCGTGCCTACCGGCTGGCAACGGCGCATGTTCAGGTGCTTCACAGCCAGTTCGGGACCGAGCCGCAGCAGGTACTCGATTACGCCCTGACCGTCTTCAAGAACGGCGACCGGGAGCGCGGCCTCCACCCCCGTGAATTTGACCGGATCATCGTGGTCTTCGACCGCGACGAGCACAAGAGCTACCACGCAGCGCTTGCACAGGCTGCCGCGCAGAGCGGCAAGCTTCGCAATGACAACGGGGTAGCGGTGCCAGTGGAGGCCATGGCCTCGGTGCCGTGCTTCGAGCTTTGGCTGCTGCTGCACTTCGAAGACGTGCACGCCCCATTGCACCGGCATGAGGCGCTGGAGCGGCTGAAAGTCCACCTGCCCGGCTACGAGAAGGGTGGCGGCGGCCATTGGCAAGCCACGCAGGCCCGATTGAACGACGCCACGGCACGTGCGCAGCGTCTGGCCGAAATCACCAACGCTTTTGATGGCACCCAACCCTACACAGCGATGCACGAACTCGTCTCGCGACTCGTGCACCTGAAAGACTGATTGCCTGCGCTTGCAGGGAGGAAACACATGACGATGAAGAAGATCGAAGCGGCCAGCCCGGAGGCCCAATCCGCCAATCTGGCGGCCGGCAACCTGGCTCAGCTCAAGGCCCTGTTTCCGGAGCTGGTGACCGAAGGGCCGAACGGCCAGGCCGTCAATGTGGATGTGCTGAAAGCCCTGGTCGGTGACGCGACCATCACGGATGCCGACGAGCGCTTCGGCTTGAACTGGCATGGCAAGCGGCAGGCGCGACAACTTGCCCTGTCGCCGACGACAGGCACGTTGCGTCCGGTGCCGACCGAAAGCGTCGACTGGGATACGACCCAGCACGTGCTGATCGAAGGCGACAACCTGGAAGTGCTGAAGCTGCTGCAGAAGAGCTACGCCAACAAGGTCAAGCTGATCACCATCGACCCGCCGTACAACACCGGCAAGGACTTCGTCTACCCGGACAACTTCCACGACAGCATCCAGAACTACCTGGAGTTGACGGGCCAAGCCGAGGGTGGACGCCGCATCAGCTCGCACACCGAGGCCAGCGGGCGCTTCCACACCGACTGGCTGAACATGCTGTACCCGCGCCTGAAGCTGGCGCACAGCCTGTTGCGGCAGGACGGCGCCATCTTCGTCAGCATCGCCGACCATGAGGTGCACAACCTGCGCGCCGTGATGAACGAGATCTTCGGGGAGGAGAACTTCATCGCAACGGTCATCTGGCAGAAGGTCTACTCGCCCAAGAACTCGGCCCGACACTTCTCGGAGGACCACGACTACATCGTGGTCTACGCCAAGAGCGCTGACGTGTGGACACCACGGCTGCTGCCCCGCACAGAGGAGATGGAGGCCCGCTACTCCAACCCGGATAACGATCCGCGTGGCCCCTGGAAGGCCGGCGATTTGTCCGCACGCAACTACTATGGTGAAGGGACATATCCGATTGCCTGCCCATCGGGTAGGCAGTTGGCAGGTCCGCCACCCGGAACCTACTGGCGAGTCTCAAAGCCCAAGTTCGACGAACTGGATCGCGACAACCGCATCTGGTGGGGGACTGATGGCAACAACGTGCCGGCCATCAAGCGCTTTCTCTCCGAGGTGAAGGATGGGCGTGTGCCACAGACCCTCTGGACTTACGACGAGGTCGGACACACGCAGGAAGCCAAGAAGGAACTGCTGGCTGCCGTGGAGTTTCCCAACTCCGACGTGGTGTTCGACACGCCCAAGCCTACCCGGTTGATGCGACGGATTCTCCAGCTCGGCACAACGCCCAACGGCAACGACCTGGTGCTGGACTTCTTTGCCGGTACGGGGACAACGATGGATGCCCTGTTCGCCCAGAACGCCGAGGACGGCGGCAACCGGCGCTGCATCCTCGTGCAGCTACCCGAGCCGTTGGAGGGCGCAGAGGCCGCCGGATGGAAGACCATTGCAGACGTGACCAAGGCACGGGTGCGCGGTGCAGGCAATCGTCACAAGAAGGCGGATCCGATGTTCGCGGGGGACGTGGGCTTCCGTTGCTACCGGCTCGACACGTCCAACATCGCGGCCTGGTCCCCCAAGCCTGCCGACCTGAAGGCGTCCCTGTTCGACCACACCGAACACATCGTCGAGGGCCGTACGCCTGCCGACGTGCTGAACGAGCTGCTGCTGAAGCTGGGCCTGGACCTTTGCGTGCCGTCGACCACCAAGCAGATCGCCGGAAAGGCGGTTCAGAGCGTGGCCGGTGGGGTGCTGATGACCTGCCTGGAGCCGAGCATCGGGGCGAACGAGGTCGAGGCCTTGGCACAAGGCATCGTGGCTTGGCGGAAGGAGCTCGCACCGGCTGGCGACACGACCTGCGTGTTCCGGGACAGCGCCTTCGCGGACGACGTGGCCAAGACCAACATGGCCGCGATCCTGGAGCAGAACGGCATCGTCAACGTGCGAAGCCTGTGAGGTTGACGCGATGAAACTTCACTTCGAGCCTAATCTCGACTACCAACTGCAGGCCATCGAGTCGGTCTGCGACTTGTTCCGTGGCCAGGAGGTCTGCCGGACCGAGTTCACGGTCACCATGAAGGCCCCCACGCAGCAGATGACGCTGGGCATGGCCGACACCGAGCTTGGCCTGGGCAACAAGCTGACGCTGCAAGAGGAACAACTGCTGGAGAACCTGCAGGCTGTCCAGATGCGGCACGGCCTGCCGCCCAGCGGGCAGTTGGCGAAGGGCGACTACAACTTCACGGTCGAGATGGAGACCGGAACCGGTAAGACCTACGTCTACCTGCGCACGATCTTCGAGCTGAACACGGCTTCACCAAGTTCGTCATCGTGGTGCCGTCGGTGGCCATCAAGGAAGGCGTCTACAAGTCGCTGCAGATCACCGAGGAGCACTTCAAGAGCATGTATGCCGGCGTGCCGGTGGACTTCTTCCTGTACGACTCCAGCGACCTGGGGCAGGTGCGCAACTTCGCCACCAGCGCACATGTGCAGATCATGGTCGTCACGGTGGGCGCCATCAACAAGAAGGAGGTCAACAACCTCTACCAGTACAGCGAAAAGACCGACCTGACGCTGGATGGCGTGGCACCGTCGAAAGAATTCACCGTCGGCGCGCCGATTCAGCTGGTCCGCGCTGTCAAGCCCATCGTCATCGTGGACGAGCCGCAGAGCGTGGATGGCGGCCTCAAGGGCGCCGGCAAGGCTGCGCTGGACGCGATGAACCCGCTGTGCACGCTGCGCTACTCCGCGACCCACGCGCACAAACACCACATGGTCTTCAGGCTGGATGCGGTTGACGCCTATGAGCGCAAGCTGGTCAAGCAGATCGAGGTGGCAGCGGCCACCGTCGAGGACGCCTTCAACAAGCCCTACGTGCGCCTGTTGGAGGTGAGCACCAAGAAGGGCATCTTTGCCAAGGTGGAGGTGCACGCCCAGTCAGGTAGCGGGGCCAATGGCAAGGTCTCCACCGACGTACTGACCGTCAGCGACGGCGACGACCTGCAGCAGCTCACCCGTCGTGCCGTCTATGCCGGGTACCGCATCGGCGAGGTCAACACGGCCAAAGGGGCCGAGTACGTGGAGCTTCGCTACCCGGGCGGCGAAACTTTCTTGGCCCAGGGGCAAGCCCACGGCGAGGTGGATGCCCTGGCCGTGCAGCGCGAGATGATCCGGCGGACCATCAAGGAGCACCTGGAGAAGGAGAAGCTGCTTCGGCCCAAGGGCATCAAGGTGCTGTCGCTGTTCTTCATCGAGTCGGTGGCGCGCTACCGTCAGTACGACAAGGACGGCAACCCGGTGAAGGGGGACTACGCCCGCATCTTCGAGGAAGAGTACCGGCGCGCGGCCAAGCTGCCGGCCTTCCAGAGCCTGTTCGGCGAGGTGGACCTGGCGCAGGAAGCAGCCGCCGTGCACGACGGCTATTTCTCCATCGACAAGAAGGGCCGCTGGGCGGACCCCGAGCTGGACAAGGAAGGCGGCCTGAAGAACGAGACCAGCCGCGCCGACGCCGAGCGCGGCTACAACCTCATCATGAAGGAGAAGGAAAAGCTGCTCAGCTTCGGCACGCCGCTGAAGTTCATCTTCTCCCACTCGGCCCTGAAGGAGGGCTGGGACAACCCCAACGTCTTCCAGATCTGCGCTCTGCGCGAGATGGGCAGCGAGCGCGAGCGCCGCCAGACCCTGGGCCGAGGCCTGCGCCTGTGCGTCAACCAGGATGGGCAGCGCGTCTACGGGCACGACGTGAACCGGCTGACGGTGATTGCCACCGAGTCGTACCAGGAGTTCGCCGACCAGCTGCAGAAGGAGATCGAGGCCGACACGGGCATCCGCTTCGGCATCGTCGAGCAGCACCAGTTCGCCACCATCGCCATCACCACGGGCGACGGCAAGGTGACCCCCCTGGGCGTGGACCAGTCCAAGGCCCTGTGGGACCACCTGCGCGCTGCCGGACACATCGACGCCAAGGGCAAAGTGCAGGACTCGCTGAAGGTCGCCCTGAAGGACGGCAAGCTGGCGTTGCCCGAGGCCTTCGAGCCGTACCGGGCGCAGGTGGCCGAGTTGCTGCGCAAGGTGACCGGCCGCGTCGAGGTGAAGAACCGCGACGACCGCGAGACCGTGCCGCTGCGTAAGGGCGCCGACGGCAAGGCCGTGACGCTGAGCGAGGACTTCAAGGCGCTGTGGGACCGCATCAAGCACAAGACCACGTACCGGGTGCAGTTCGACAACGACAAGCTCATCCGCGACTGCAAGGCTGCGCTGAACCGTGACCTGCACATCGCCCGTGCCCGGCTGCAGTGGCGCAAGGCGGAGATTGGCATCGGCAAGGCCGGCGTGGAGGCGCGCGAGAAGGAAGGCGCCTACACCGTGACGCTGGACGAGGCCGACATCGAGCTGCCCGACCTGCTGACCGACCTGCAGGACCGCACGCAGCTGACGCGGCGCACCCTGGTCAAGATCCTGACCGAGTGCGAGCGCCTGGACGACTTCAAGCGCAACCCGCAGCAGTTCATCGAGCAGGCGGCCGAAATCATCAACCGCTGCAAGCGCATGGCTCTGGTGGACGGCATCCGCTACCAGCGCCTGGGCGACGACGCCGTCTGGGCCCAGGAGCTGTTCGAGACCGAGGAGCTGACCGGCTACCTGACCAACATGCTGCGCGACACCAAGCGCTCGATCTACGAGCACGTGGTCTACGACTCGGCCACCGAGCGCGACTTCGCCGACGCCCTGGAGAAGGACGACGACGTGGTGCTGTACGCCAAGCTGCCCGGCTGGTTCAAGGTGCCCACCCCGCTGGGCAACTACAACCCCGACTGGGCCGTGCTGGTGAACAAGGACGGCACCCGGCGCCTTTACTTCGTGGTCAAGGCGCACTTCAAGGCGCTGGCTGTCGGCGACAACCCGGCGCGCTACCTGGTGGCGCGGTCGCTCAGTGACGTGATGTCGGCGGCGGGCGGCTGACCAGATCGAGCAACTGGTGTTCTTCTGGGGGGGCACGAGCTAAGACTAATGAATGACCTTTGCGCATGGCCATGACTACCCCCCAATTGGGTCTCCCCCTGCGCAACAGTCCCACCCGATCCCTTTGGTGTATTGACCCACCAGAACCTGCACAGGTCAGGCAGCTGCGGCGAACGCCTCAGCGGGGGTCATCATGCACAGCGCCTGATGAGGGCGCCGGTGGTTGTAGAAATGGATCCAGTCGCCGATCAGACGGCTGGCGTGCTGCAGCGACTCGAAGCGGTGGCGGTGCACGCACTGCTCCTTGAGCGTGCGGATAACCCGCTCGACCAGGCCGTTCTGCTCGGGGCTGTGCGGGGTGATGAACTCCTGGCGCAGCCCGTAGCTCCTGACCAGCGCGGTGAAGCTGCGACTGGTGAAGACCAGGCCGTTGTCCGAGCGCAGCAGGAACGGCGCCGGCAGCCGGCCGAGCGTGCCGAAGCGGGCGATGAGCGCCTGCTCCAGCGCCGACTCGGCGGTCCGGGAGCGACCGCTGCGTGACAGATGCCAGACGAGCAGCTCCCGGCTGTGGCAGTCGATCACCAACGCCATGGTGGTCCAGCCGTCGCGTCCAGCCCAGATCCGGCACATGTCGGTGGCCCAGCGCTCGTTGGGCACCTGCGCCACCGAGGGCAGCGCCTGGATGCGCGGTCTGAAGCCGACGGGGCGTTTGCGCACCTGCCAGCCCTTGAGCTGGAAGATGCGCTGCACCGTGTTCTTGTTCATCCCCAGCAGGTACGCCACCGTCCGGTAGCCGAATGACGGGTTCTCCTCGATCATCGCCTTGATCGGCGCCACCAGCCGCTCCTGCAGCTTCGGTTCGGCCTTGACCGCTCGGTAGTACACCGTGCGCCGCGGCACCCCGAACCACCGGCACAGCTTGCTGATCGAGACGGTGATGCCTTCGGCCTGCAGTCCCTGGCGGATCGTCTCGATCACTTCTCTTCCTCGCCCAGCAGGGACTGCAATTTTTTTCTCGCGCGCAGCTCCAGCATCGCCTCCCCGTACGCCTCCTGCAGATCCTTGATCTGCCGCTCGTACTGCTCGCGCACGTCCTGCGGGTTGGCCTTCAGGGCGTTTTCCATCCCCTTGCGGCCATCTTCCACCCAGCCCTCGATCTCCGAGGGCGTCAGGTCGTAGGCCCTGCTCGCCTCCGCCACGCTCGTCTTGCCCTGGATGATCTCCAGCACCAGTGCCGTCTTGCGCTTGGCTGTCCAGCGCTTGATCTCTTCTTCCATCAGTGTGCTCACGGTGTCTTCCTTTCAACGGTAACACCTGTGCAGGTTTTTAGTGGGTCAATACATTGGAGCCATCCCCAGCAGGTGCCTCCTCGCCCAAGAATGAGGATGCATCCATCCCGAAGCGCCTTCGTCACCTTCAGGGAGATTCACCATACCTCAGCTCAAACTCATCCTTGGCTTCGACCGGCTCAGTGACCCCAACCTGCTGGCCAGTGGCGGGTGGGGGCGTGTGTGGAGATCCGCGCCAATGGCAACCTGAAGATGCTGGCCTCCAGCGGTTTCGAGCTGCGGCAGGAGCCGGTGCGGGTGATCTGAGAGGGTGTTTCCTGAATGAACCCTGTCGCCGGTCTCGCAGCGAGGATGCGCGCTTGGATCGCCCGGCTTCGCAGCGGCGCCGGGTGCGGGACTCAGTCCCGCTGCCGCCGCAGCACCACCGGCTGGCCGCCCAGCGTGCGCTTGCACATCCAGGCCGCCAGCGCGGAGTCCATGTAGTCCGCATGCGCCGGGAACCAGGTGAAGAGATGTTCGGCCAGGCGGCGCAGCAGGTCGGCGCCGGCCCGGCCTTCGTCCACGGCAGCCCGGACCTCGCGCACCGAGGCCAGCACGGCGGCGTGCTCGTCGACATGGCAGCCGGCGGCCGGGAAGCCGCTGTCTTGCATCCAGCGCTCCTCCTCGCCGAAGTGCGCGACGGCATGCGCCTCGAAGGCCGCGATGGCGCGCCGCGCCACGGCGGCGTAGCCGGCACCGCCGTCGTGGCAGGTCAGCAGGTCGAAGGCCAGGCGATAGAAGTCCTCGTGGGTGCGGTCCATCGGGCCGAAGCCGAGCAGGCGCTCGTCGCTCCACAGCAGGTCGGCGGTCGGGGTGGGGGGCAGTTTGGCGCTCATCGCGGCAGGTCACTTCGTCGGGCCGTCGGGCTCGCGCGGTCCGGTGTAGGTGTAGGGGATGCTCGGCGGCATCGGCCCCTTGATGCGCCGGCCCTGGGTCGATTCCTCCCAGGCGTGCGCCAGGATGCCCACCGAGCGCGAGAGGATGAACAGCCCGCGCGCCAGCGCCGGCTCGAAGCCCAGCTCGCCGAACAGCGCCGCGGTGGCGCCGTCGATGTTCATCGGCAGCGCCTTGCCGGTGCGGCGCTGCAGCGCCGCCTCGACGGCGCGGGCCACCGCGGCATGTTCGCCCGTCACCGTGCCGGCCGCCTGCGCCGCGTCGATCAGCGCCAGCAGCCGCACCGCGCGCGGGTCCACCGGATGGAAGCGGTGCCCGAAGCCGGGCACGATGCGCCCGTGCTGCCGGATCTGCTCGTCCAGCGCCGCGTCGACCGCCGCCTCCAGCGTGCGCCCGTGCTGCAGCTGCAGCACGCGGCGGTACAGCGCCAGGCACTGCTCGCCCGCGCCGCCGTGCACGTCGTCGAGCACGTTGATGGCCGAGGCCATCGCGCCGTTCAACCCCTGCCCGCAGGTCACCGCCATGCGGGCGATGGCGATCGAGGGCGCCTGCGGCCCGTGGTCCACCGACGCCACCAGCGCGGCCTCGAGCAGCCCGGCCTGCGCCGCATCGGGCAGCTCGCCGCGCAGCATCAGCCAGATCATCTGCGGGAAGCTGATGTGGCCGATCAGGTCCTGGATCGGGCGCCCGCGCGGCCGGATCACGCCGGGGCGGATGTCGATGATCGCGGTGGACCACCAGTCCGAGGCCTGCTGCATGGGATCAGCCATGGGGCCCTCCGCAGTGCTGCGCCGCGTCGAGTTCGCCGAGGATCTCGGCACTGTGCTGCCCCAGCCGTGGCGGCGGTGCCTGCGGCAGGCAGCGCTGGCCATCGACCAGGAAGGCGCTGCCGGTGAGCTGTAGCGTGCCGCGCCCGCCCAGGTCGAGCGGCACCTCGCCCACGAGCGGGCGGGCCTGCAGCTGCTCCTGGCTCAGGGCCTGCGCCACCTCGAGCACCTGGCCGGCCGGCACGCCGACGGCGTTGAGCTGGTCCTCCCAGGTGGCGGCATCCGCCTCGGCCAGGTGGCGCTCGATCTCGGTGCGCAGCTCGGCGCGGTGGCGCTTGCGGCTTTCGCGGTCGGCAAAGCGCGGATCGGTCTTGAGCTGCGGCGCGCCCAGGGTGTCGCACAGCGCCTCGTACTGGTCCTGCTTGTTGGCGGCGATGTTGAGCAGGCCGCGGGCGGTGGCGAAGGTGCCCGACGGGCTGGCGGTGAAGTTGTCGTTGCCCATCGGCACCGGGGTCTGCCCGGCGATCAGCAGGTTGGAGACGATCCAGCCCATGCTGACCAGGGCCGAATCGAGCATCGACACATCGAGGAAGGCCCCCTCGCCGGTGCGAGCGCGCTGCACCAGCGCCGCGCAGATCGCGAAGGCCGCCGTCAGCCCGCCGAAGGTGTCGCACACCGGGTAGCCCACCCGCAGCGGCGCGCTGTCGCGGTCGCCGGTGACGCTCATGACCCCGGCGCGGCCCTGGATGATCTGGTCGTAGGCCGGCGAGCGCGACAACGGGCCGGTCTGGCCGAAGCCGGAGATGGCGCAGTACACCAGCGCCGGGCGGCGCTCGCGCAGGGTTTCGTGGTCCAGGCCCAGGCGCCGCATCACGCCGGGGCGAAAGTTCTCCAGCAGCACGTCGGCGCTGTCGACCAGCTGCAGGAAGGTCGCCCGCCCCGCCTCGCTCTTGAGGTCCACCACCACCGAGCGCTTGTCGGCGTTCTGCGCCAGAAAGGAAGCGCCCATGCCGGCCGCGTTGAGCGCGGGGTCGGCACCGAGCTGCCGCGCCAGGTCGCCCCCGTCCGGGGACTCGACCTTGATCACGTCGGCGCCCAGCAGCGCCAGCTGGTAGCCGCAGAAGGGCCCGGCCAGCACGTTGCTGAGGTCGAGGACCCGGATGCCGTCCAGGAGTCGTGTCGACACGTTCTTGCCCCCGCCGTCAGATGGCCACGGTGTTGGCATCGTAGACGTACAGCCAGTGGTAGCGGTCGTGGATCGGCGCGGCACTCCACTCGCGCTGCAGGTAGCGCTCGGCCGACGCCTCGGTGGCCAGCTCGCGGCTGTGGAAGCGTTCGGTGTTGGCGGTGGCGCCGCGCACCATCTGGCTGGTGCGCCCGATGCGGGCCGCCTCGTAGCGGGCCAGCGCGGCCGGGGCGTCCTCGGGCGGCACGCCTTCCAGGCAGCGCGCCAGCACCATGCCGTCCTCGATGGAGTGCACCGCGCCCTGCGCCAGGAAGGGCAGCGTGGCGTGCGCCGCATCGCCCAGCAGGCTGATGCGCCCCTGCGTCCAGGCCGGGATGGGGTCGCGCTGCATCAGCGCCCACTTGAGCAGCTTCGGGCTGCAGCGGATCATGGTCTGCACGTCCTCGTGCCAGCCGGCGAAGTCGGCCAGGCATTCCTCCACCGTGCCGACCTCCGAGCCGGCAGCGGCCGTCCAGGTCTTGCCCTCGATGGTGGCCACGAAGTTCATGAACTTGCCGCGCCGCAGCGGGTAGCTCACCGCATGACCGCCCGGGCCGATCCAGGTGGTGCCCACCGAGGCCTGCATGCGCTCGGGCAGCTGCTCCATCGGGATCATGCCGCGCCAGGCCACCATGCCGGAGAAGGTCGGGTCGGTGGGCCCCCAGAGGGTGTTGCGCACCACCGAGCGTACGCCGTCGGCGCCGATCAGGGCATCGCCGCGCACCCGACGACCGTCGCGCAGGTGCAGCTCGACGCTCTCGTCATCCTGCGTGCAGCCCGCCACGCCGCTGCCGAGGTGGATGGCGTCGGGGTCGAGCGCGCGCACGCGATCGGCCAGCGCCTCGTGCAGGTCGGGGCGGTACACCGTCAGGTAGGGGTAGCCGTAGTCGGCGATCGCCTGCTTGCCCAGGCTGAACATCGGCCAGGGCCGGCCGGTGTTCCACAGACGGAACTCCTTGCGCTCGGGGTCGAAGGACAGCGCCTTCAACCGCTCGAACACGCCGATCGCGTCCAGCACCTTGTTGCCGTTCGGGCTGATCTGGATGCCCGCGCCGACCTCCTTGAGTTCGGTGGCCTGTTCGAAGACGTCGACGTCGACGCCACGTTGCAGCAGCGCGGCCGCCGCGGCGAGTCCGCCGATGCCGCCGCCGGCGATCAGTACATGCATGGTCCTGCTCCTTGTGGGGTCCGACGGCTGCGCGCCGTCACTCCGGTTCGATGTGGTCTTTGCGGATCAACGCTGGCGCAGCCAGTCGAAGGCGCGCATCACCGGCTCGTCGCTCACCCGCACCAGGTGGGCGTCGGCGCTCACCTCATGCCGGTAGGGCTGCCAGCCGGGTACCGCCAGCACGTCGCCGCGCGCCCACTCGAAGACGCGGTCGCCCACCCGGGTGCGCCCCGCGCCCTCGACGACGGTGAACACCGCGTTGGCGGTGCTGCGATGCTCCGGCGAGGCGAAACCCGCCGCCATGCGCTGCACATGGATGGCCACGGTCTTCATGGCCGGCGCGCCGAGCTCGATCTCGCGCTGGGCCATGCCGTGGGCGGGGGCGGTGGCGGCCGCGTCCAGGCGGCGCAGCGAGTCCTCCCAGCGGAAGGCCAGCGGGCAGGCCTCGACGTTCTCGCGCACCGGCTCGAAACGGTCCGGGTGCCGCTCGAAGAACATCGGCTCGAGCAGGTGCACCAGCGGCACGTCCAGCACGTCGACCCAGAAGCACTCGTCCGGGCCGAGGGCCTCGTGGGCGTGCCAGCACCAGCTCGGGGTGAGCAGCACGTCGCCGGGGCGCATCTCCACGCGGGTGCCATTGACCACCGTGTAGGTGCCATGGCCTTCGCGGATGATGCGCAGCGCGTTGGGCGTGTGGCGGTGCGACAGGGCGTGCTCGCCCGGCTTGATCGACTGGTAGGCCGCCACCAGCGTGCGCACCGTGGCGTACCAGTTGCCCGGCAGCGGGTTGGTGAGCGTGAGGTTGCGGCGCTCGGCCAGCTCGTGGTCCACCAGGTGGCCGGCGGCCTCGAGGATGGGCTTGACGTCGGCGTAGCGCCACTGCGCGGGCAGGAAGTTGGCGCGCGGCTCGGGCCAGAGCGAAGGCTGCTTGCGGTGCCAGCCGCCTTCCATGCTGAGGGCGTCGATCGCAGCGTAGAGTTCGTCGAGGGTCTTCATGGGCTTCATGGGGGCTCCCGGCGCGTTGTCAGCGTTGCTTGACGATGTCGGGGGTGTAGGGCTGGGCGAACACCGGGGTCTGGCCCAGCGTGCCCTGGACCACCGGCACGTTCATCTCCCCCAGGTGGTCGATCGTGATGCGGATCTGGTCGCCGTCCTTCACCGGGCCCACGCCGGCGGGCGTGCCGGTGGCGATGATGTCGCCGGGGTACAGCGTCATCACCGCCGCGGCCATCTGCACCATGCCGGGGATGTCCAGCACCAGGTCGCGGGTGTTGGCGTGCTGCCGGAGTTCGCCGTTGACCCAGAGCTTCATCTCCAGCTGCGAGGGGTCGCCCACCTCGTCGGCGGTGGTGATCCAGGGGCCCACCGGGCAGAAGGTGTCGAAGGCCTTGCGGAAGACCCGTTCCTCGCGGCCGCGCACCACCATGTCGAGCAGGCAGGCGTAGCCGAAGACGACGTCGCGCCATTCCTCGCGGGCGATGCCGCGGCACTGCCGGCCGATCACGATGGCCAGCTCGGACTCGTGGTGCACCTCGCGGCCGGGCACGATCGGCAGCTCGACGGGCTCGCCGGCGCCCGACAGCGACGAGGCGGGCTTGAGGAAGAAGCCCTGCACGTCGGCGCGGTAGCCGGCCTGCATCTCGCGGCCGTGGTCGTGGTAGTTGACCGGGTAGGCAATCACCTTGTTGGGCCAGGGCACCGGGGTGCGCAGGGTGACATCGCGCAGCGCGATGCGCGGCAGGCCGGGCAGCGCCGCTTCGATGCGCGGGCGCAGCCGCTCGAAGTCGGCGATGAGCCGCAGGCTGCCGACGGGCGGCCAGGCGGTGGCGTCGGCGCCGACGAGTTCGGTGACGTCGACCAGGTGCTCGGCGTCGACGACGACGCCGATGCGACCCTCGTTGTAGCGGGCGATCTTCATGGCAGGGCGGGTGCGTGGGGTGGATCAGGCCGGCAGGCCGAAGACCTGGCGGGCGTTGCCTTCGAAGATCAGCTGCTTGTCGGCGGCGCTCAGCCAGTCGAAGCCCTCGATCACCGGGCGCAGGTCGTCGCGCTGGCGGCCGGTCGCGGGGTCGATGGTCGAGCCCACGCCCGGGCACTCCGAGCCGAACAGGCAGCGGTCGGCGCCCACGGTCTTGATGAGCAGGCGCAGCGCTTCCTCCGAATACAGCACGGTGTCGTAGTAGAGCTGGCGCATGCCGTCGAGGAAGCTTGCGCCCTGGCGGCTGGAGGCGGACTGGAAGCGCCCGATCTGGTACGGAATCGCCCCGCCGCCGTGCGAACAGATCACCTTGAGCGTCGGGAAGTCCTTGAAGACGCTGGACTGCACCAGGTTGTAGACCGCGAGGGTCTCCTCGCTGATGAAGTTCAGCGTGTAGGGCGCACGCTCGGAGTGCGAGCTGGTGGAGTGGATGTGCATCGGCACGTCCAGCTCGCAGAGCTTCTCGTACAGCGGGTACCAGTAGCGGTCGCCCAGCGACGGCGGCTCCACGCCGCTGTTCTCGTAGGGGTCGGGGTTGAGCAGCACGCCGCGAAAGCCCATCTTCACGCAGCGCTCCAGCTCGGGCAGCACCTGCTCGATGGGGTCACCCGCCGTCTGCGGCAGCCCCGCCACGCCGACGAAACGCCCGGGGATCAGCGCCACCGTGCGGGCGATGAGGTTGTTGGTTTCCTCGGTGAACCAGTGCACCAGCTTGGCGGGCTTGGCGCTGTGCATCATCTGGAAAGGCCGCGGCGAGAGCATCTGCAGGTCGATGCCGAACTGATCCATCATGTCCAGGTGGCCCTTGGGGGCCATCTCGCGGCGGTTGGCCGCAGCCAGGATGGCCGCGTCGCTGACCTCGGGCATGCGCCGGCCGTGGGCGCCCCGGTGTGACAGCAGATTGGCCTTGTAGACCCAGAGTTCGGCCGGCGGGCTGACGTGGCCGTGGCAATCGATGATCATGGGAGGTATGCGCTTCGAAGGGTGGAGGGGCGATGCCGGCGCGTCAGCGCCAGGCGGCGAAACCGAGACCGATGCCGGTGCCGGCCGCGGTGCGGTAGACCGGGAGGTACTCGTCGTACACGCAGCGCAGGTGGCCGATGGCGCCGGCCATCGTGATCCAGTTGCGCGTCTCGGAGGTGCCGGAGCACAGGGCTTCCTGCGGGATCTGCGTCAGCGTGGCCACGTCGTGGGTCTTCAGGGCCTGCATCACGCGGCGGTCGAAGGCCTCCTCGCACAGGAAGTGGCTCAGGCCGCCCGAGGCGATCACCGCCACGTCGGCGTCGATCGGCGAGGCCGCCAGGGCATGTGCGATGGCGCTGCCGATGTCGTAACAGCGCGCCGAGGTCGGGTTGTTCGGCGGGAAGTAGGTGTTGAGCAGCACCGGTAGCATCGGCACGGGCAGCCGCTTCATCAGCCGCTGGTAGACGAAGCCGTAGGCGTGGCCGAAGGCACGCCGTTCGGGGTCGGGCACCGCGTTGCTGGTGGCCACGTCCACCCCCAGGCGGATCAGCCCGCGGATCAGGTCGTCGGCCAGCTTCGGCGCGGCCGGGAAGCGCCGCGGCAGGTCCATCGCGTAGCCGGCCCAGAAGTCGCGGTCGGTCCAGGTCAGGCGTGGATGCGGCAGCGGCTGCTCCTTCATCACGACCTCCTCGCCGCGGTAGACCGAGAGGGCGGGCAGGTTGTCGTAGCCGAACAGCTCGTCCTGGTCGTCGCCGATCACCAGCACCACGTCGGGCCGGGCCTCGACCAGCATCGCCTCCAGGCGGTCCAGCGCGGCTTCGGCCTGGGCCGCCTGCGCGGGAAAGCGGGCCGGGTCGGCCTGCTGCGCGAAAGGCTCGCCGCGTTCGGCCACGAGCTGGTCATAGGAGACCTTGCGGCCGTCGAGCGTGTAGAGCGACGGGTTGCGGCGGTCGTCGCGGGCGCGGTGCTCCCACTTCTCACCGCTGAGGATCAGGATCGGGCTGTGGGAGGTGCCGATGCCGAGCGTGATGCGGGCCATGCAAGGCTCCTTGGAGGGACGGGTTGACGTTCGCTGGCGGGCCGGTCGACGCCGGCCCGGCCAGGCTCAATGGCGGGTGCGGGGGTCGAGGGCGTCGCGCAGCGCGTCGCCGAGCAGGCTGAAGGCGAAGACGGTGAGGCTGATCGCCAGGCCGGGAAACAGCACCACCCAGGGCGCGGAGACGAAGGTCTCGACGCTCACGCCCGAGAGCATCAGGCCCCAGGCCGGCGTCGGCTCGTGCACGCCGACGCCGAGGAAGGACAGCGAGGCCTCCAGCAGGATGGTCTGCGCCGTGAAGGCACTCACCATCACCAGCCAGGGGGAGACCAGGTTGGGCAGCATGTGCCGCGCCATGATGCGCAGGTGCGAGAAGCCCAGGGCGCGCGCCGCGTCGATGTGCGGCGACATGCGCACCGGCAGCGCCGCGCTGCGCATCACCCGGGCCATCACCGGGATGTAGGGCAGGGTGATGGCGATCATCAGGTTCACGTCCAGCCCCGCCACCTCGCGCCGCCCGAGCACGGCCACCACGACCAGTGCGGCGACGATCAGCGGGATCGACAGCAGCACGTCGTTGGCACGCTGCAGCACGGCATCCACCCGGCCGCCGAAATAGGCCGAGGTGGTGCCCACCGCGGTGCCGATGAGCGAGCCGATCAGCGCGGTCGAGATGCCCAGCAGCAGTGCCGGGCGTGTGCCGTAGAGGATGCGCGAGAAGATGTCGCGGCCGAAGTTGTCGGTGCCCATCCAGTGCTGTGCGCTGGGCGGCTGCAGCGTGGCGTCGAAGCGCGCGGCCAGCGGGTCGTAGGGGGCCAGCTGCGGCGCGAAGGATCCGGCCACCAGCATCGTGACGATGCCGATCAGGCCGAGTGCGCCCAGCGGCTGCTGGCGCAGGAAGCGCAGCAGCGCACGCACGGCGGGCTGCTGCGCCAGCGAGCTGGCCACGCTGCGCTGCAGGTAGGACATGGACGAAGGTGTCATGGCGGTGGGTCTCGGCGGTCAGCGGATGCGGATGCGCGGATCGAGCAGCGCATGCACCAGGTCGACGGCGAAGCCGACGGTCACGTAGATCAGCGCGAACAGCATCACCAGCCCCTGGATCAGCGCCAGGTCGCTGAAGCCGATGGCCTGCACCAGCAGGCGGCCGATGCCGTTGATGTTGAAGACCTGCTCGGTCACCACCAGCCCGCCGAGCAGGCCGGCGAACTCGATGCCGATCACGGTGACGGTGGGCAGCAGGGCGTTGCCCAGGGCGTGGCGCCACACCACGCGCACCGGGTGCACTCCCTTCGCATGGGCGGTGCGCACGTAGTCCTGGTTGAGCACCTCGATCAGCGAGGAGCGCAGCAGCCGGGCATTCACCGAGGACAGCCGCCAGCCCACCACCACGGCCGGCACGAGCAGCTGGGCCAGGTAGTCCCAGGGCTTGTCTTGCCACGACACCGCCTCGATGGAGGGGATCCAGCCCAGCGTGGCCAGCATGGCCAGCAGCACCAGCATGGCCAGCCAGAAGCTGGGCACCGACTGGCCGGTGACGGTGGCCACCCGGATCAGCTGGTCCAGCCAGGTGCCCCGCGCCAGCGCGCCGGCCACCCCCAGCGGCAGCGCCAGCAGCAGCCCCACCAGCAGCGCCGCCACGGCCAGCTGGATCGTGATGCCCAGGCGCGTGCCGATTTCCTCGCGGATCGGGTTCTCGCTCCAGATCGAGGTGCCCAGGTCGCCCTGCACCAGCCCGCCGATCCAGCTGGCGTACTGCACCGGCAGCGGCCGGTCGTAGCCGAAGCGCTCGCGCTGCTCCTGCAGCTGCTGGGCGGTCAGCGTGCCGCCCTCGCTGGTGTACTTGAACTCCACCGGGTCGCCCGGCAGCACACGCAGCATGAAGAAGATCAGCGTGGCCACGCACCACAGGGTGAACAGGAACTGGCCGGCGCGTTTGGCGAGGAATGAAATCATGCGGGCCTCACTCGATTCGCAGGCAGGCCACCTGGCGGCCCGGACCGACCGCGCGCAGCGGCGGCACGGTCTGGGCGCACTCGGCCGCCGCGCGTGGGCAACGGGTACGGAAGGCGCAGCCCGAGGGCGGCGCCAGCGGGCTGGGCGGCTCGCCCTGGACGGCCGGTGCGGTGAACCGGCCGGTGCCGGCCTCGGCCAGCGAGGGCACCGCCGCCATCAGCAGACGCGAGTAGGGATGCAGCGGCTCGCGGTAGAACGCGTCGCGTTCGGCGATCTCGACGATGCGGCCGAGGTACATCACCACCACCCGCGTGGCGATCTGCCGCACCACCGCCAGGTCGTGCCCGATGAACAGGTACGACAGACGGTGGCTGCGCTGCAGGTCGGCCAGCAGGTTGACCACCTGGGCCTGCACCGAGACGTCCAGCGCCGAGACCGCCTCGTCGCAGACGATCAGCTCCGGGCGCATGGCCAGGGCGCGGGCGATGGCCACCCGCTGGCGCTGTCCGCCGGAGAGCTGGTGCGGGTAGCGATCGGCATGTTCGGGCCAGAGGCCGACCTCCTGCAGCAGGCGTGCGGCCTCGGCCTTCGCGCTGGCGGCGTCCGGGGCCAGGCCGTGCACGAGCATCGGCTCGGTCAGGATGCTGCCGATGCGCTGACGCGGATTGAGCGAGGAGTAGGGGTCCTGGAAGATCACCTGCACGTGGCGGCGAAAGCCCCGCAGGGCCCGGTCGCCCAGGTGCGTGATGTCCTGCCCCCGGAACGTCACCCGACCGCCGGTGGGTTCCTCGAGCCGCAGCAGCAGCCGCCCCAGGGTGGACTTGCCGCAGCCGGACTCCCCCACGACGCCGACGGTCTCGTTGGCTGCGATGCTCAGACTGATGTCCTGGACGGCGCGGATCGTGCGGGTCGACCCGAACAGGCCCCGCTTGACCGCGAAGGACTTCCCGAGCGATTCCAGGCGCAGCAGCGCCGTGCCGTCGGTGTCGGCGGGGCCCGGCGCCGGGCGGCCGGCGCCAGCCGGCGTGAGCGGGCGCGCCGTGGCGGCGACCCAGCCGATGGCGCCGCTGGCCAGGTCGGCGGCACGGCAGCAGGCCGACCAGGTACCGACGTCGGTGGGGGCCGCCTCGCCGGGCTGGCGGCAGCGCTCCACCGCATGCACGCAGCGCGGCGCGAAGGCACAGCCCGGCGGCAGATGCAGCGGGTTCGGCGGCGTGCCCTCGATGCCTTCGAGGCGCTCGCGACGCTCGCCGTCCAGCGTGGGCACCGAGGCCAGCAGCCCGGCGGTGTACAGGTGCCGCGGCTGGCGGAACACCGCGCCGGCCGGCCCTTGCTCGAGCATGCGCCCGCCGTACATCACCAGCACCCGGTCGGCGTAGCGGGCCACCACGCCCAGGTTGTGGGTGATGAAGACCAGCGCGACCTTCAGCCGCCGGCACAGGTCCTGCATCAGCGTGAGGATCTGCGCCTGGATGGTCACGTCCAGCGCGGTGGTCGGCTCGTCGGCGATCAGCAGCTTGGGGTTGCACGACAGCCCGATGGCGATCATCACGCGCTGGCGCATGCCCCCCGAGAACTGGTGCGGATACTGCTCGATGCGGGCCTGGGCATCCGGGATGCCGACCAGCGCCAGCAGCTCGAGCGCGCGCTCGCGGGCCTGCCGGGCGTTCAGCCCCAGGTGCTGGCGCAGCGGCTCCTCCAGCTGCTGGCCCACCGTCATCACCGGGTTCAGCGCCGTCATCGGGTCCTGGAAGGCCGCGTCCGCGCAGGCGGCGCAGCTGGGCGGCGTCGAGCCGGTGCAGGTCGGTCCCGTCGAAGTCGATGGAGGCGGCGCTCACGCGGGCATTGCCCGGCAGCAGACCCATCACGGCCAGCGAACTCACCGACTTGCCCGAGCCGGATTCGCCCACGATGGCCAGCACCTCGCCGGGGCGCACCTCGTAGCTCAGGCCGCGCACCGCCGGCACGCGGCCGGCCTCGGTGAGGAACTCGACGTCGAGGTTGCGCACGCGCAGCACGGGCGACTCCGGGGAGGCGGCCGGGGCGGGCGCAGCCGGGCCGGCGGCGAGCTTGGCGACGACGTCTTCCATCACAGGATCCGGGGCACGCACGGTGGGTTCCGAGTGGGGTTCGAGGGTGGGACTGGGGCGGGGCCGGAAAGCCGGCTTCACTTGCGCGAGGCGGGATCGAGCCAGAGATCGGCGAAGTCCAGCTTCACGTAGTTGGACGGGTAGTCGCCTTCCAGCCCGTGCAGCCCGGCGTCGATGACGCGCTTGCGGCTCTGCCAGAACAGCGGCATCACGTAGCTCTTCTGCATCAGGTAGGCCTCCAGGTCGCGCACCTTCTTCGCCCGCGTGGCCGGGTTCACGTCCTGCAGCTGGGCCTGGAACATCTCCACGAAGGTCGGGTCGCCCACGCGCGCCAGGTTGGCGCGGTTGCTGCTGAAGGGCTCGAAGTAGGCGAGCTGGACGGACGGGTCGTCGACGAACTCGGCCGGGCTGTCGAAGATCAGGTCGTAGTCGCCCGAGGTGCGGCGCGCGGCCACCTGCGGGGTGTCCAGCGGCAGGTGCTCGACCTGCACGCCGATCTTCGAGAGCTGGTCGGCCACGTAGACGCCGAAGTAGGTGAAGGCGCGGTTGTTCACCACCGTGAGCTTGAGGTCGCGCTTGCCGGCTGCGGCCAGCAGCTTGCGCGCCTCGGCGCGGGCGGCCTCGATGTCGCGGCCGAAGCCGGGCAGCCGGGCGAGTTCGTCGTCGCTGCGGGCGAAGGTGGAGCCCGGGCGCACCAGGCCGCCGACACGGAACATCGGCGTGATCTGCTCCATCGCCTTGGAGGCGCCCCAGCGGTCCAGCGCCAGGTTCAGGGCGCGGCGCACGCGCTCGTCCTTGACGGCATCGCGCTGCGTGTTGATGGCGAACCAGGGGCCGAAGGTGGTGGCCTTGCCGCCGCCGACCACCTTGACCTTGTCGCCGCGTGCGGCGGTGATGCGCGCCACCTCGGGCGGCGTGAGGCCCTGCATCGTGAAGTGCACCTGACCGGCCAGCAGCGCGTTGGTGGCTGCCACCGGCGCCACGCTGAGCAGGCGGATGCCGTCCAGGTGGGGCTTGCCGGCCTGGAAGTAGTCGGCAAAGCGCTCGCCGACCCACTCCGAGCCCGGGGTGTAGCGCACGAACTTGAACGGGCCGCTGCCCATCACCCGCTTGGCCGGATACGCCGGATCGCTGGCCATCAGCCTGGCCGAGTAGATGCAGGCGTAGGGCATGGCCAGCAGCTGCAGGGCCGCTGCATGGCGCCGCCTGAACTTGAAGACCACCGTGCTGTCGTCGGGGGTCTCGATGTCGGCGATGTCGGCGAGCATGCCCTGGCGCAGCGACACCACGCCCGGCGGCGGGTTGCGCAGGCGGTCGAAGCTGGCCTTGACATCCGCGCTGGTCAGCGTCGAGCCGTCGTGGAACTTGATGTTGGGCTGCAGCGTGAAGCGGTAGGTCAGGCGGTCGGGCGACTCGGTCCAGCTCTTGGCCAGGTCGCCGGTGACCTGCGGGAAGCGGTCCGCATCGATCTTCAGCAGGGTCGAGTAGTGCGGGGCGACGCGCCACATCGCCGCCGGCGAGTTGGTGGCGTGGCAGTCGTAGGTCGGCGGCTCGCCGACGTGGATAGGCACCACCAGCGTGCCGCCGCGCTGCGGGGCAGCGGCGCTGGACTGCGCCTGCACCGCCGCGGCGGCCAGCAGGCCCACGGCAAGGACGATCGACTGCGGCTGGACGAACTTCGGGTGGGTCATGGGGTCTCCTGGGCGGCTTCGGGTCGTTCTCGGGTCGTTCTTGGGTCGCGTTCGGCGGGCGTCGTCAGAGGAAGGCGCGCCACTCGGCCTCGCTGGACACCACGCGGGAGACCGGCGGTGTCTGCAGGTAGTCGATCTGCTCGTGGCGGGCCAGCGCCGGCACCTGACCGGCGATGAACTCGCGAAGTGCGGACATCAGGCAGCGGCGCACCGCCAGCACCGCGCCGTCACCGGCGCCCAGGTACTCCTTGGTGCGGTCGGAGATCGGCCCCATGCTCATGATCACGGCGAAGTCCTCGGTGCCCAGCATCTGCGTGAAGCCGGTGAAGTGGCCGTTCTTCATCGCCTCGCGGTCCTGGCCCCAGTTGTCCTCGGGCGGGCCGGGCGGCAGCGGCGGCCAGGAATCGGCATCGCTGAAGTGGTGCGTCTTGTTGGGCACCAGCTTCTCGCTGCTGCGGTAGGTCATCTGCCAGTACCAGATGTTCTCGTCGTCGATCGGCACCGAGAAGAAGATGCTGCCGCCCTTCACCTCGGTGTCGTTGGGCGAGACGATGCCGTACCAGGGCATGACGAAGGAGTTCGTGCGCACGTATGCGCGCGCGTCCTTCAGCTGGCGCACGGCGGCATACCGGAAGCCGAAGGGCTTGGTCGCCAGGTGGTAGACCGGCGCCATGTTGGCCGAGGAGAACTCGATGTCACCGAAGCCCTTGAGCCAGCTCTGGTGCAGCACGCCCAGGTGGGCCGAGTCCATCGTCGTCTCGACCCCCTGCAGCCAGTTGGCGTTGACTTTCTGGCGGAAGACCACGAAGTTCTCGCGCGGCAGGCCGACGAAGGGCAGCTCCGGGAACTTGGGCGGCGTGTCGCCTTCGCCCAGCCACACCCAGACGATGCCGGCCTCCTCGCGCACCGGGTAGTGCTTCAGCGGTACATGCTTGCAGTACTCGGCCTCGTTGGCCGGCTGGGTGGGCACGGCCACGGTGACGCCCTCGACGCTGAACTTCCAGCCGTGGTAGATACAGCGCAGCGCGTTGTCCTCGTTGCGCGCCAGGGCCATCGAGGCGCCGCGGTGCGGGCAGGCCTCGTCGAAGAAGCCCACCTTGCCGCCGGTGGCCCGGAAGGCCACGTAGTTCTCGCCGAACAGGCGCACGCGCAGCGGCTTGCCGTCCGCCTCGAGCTTGTCGGACAGCGCGGCGGGAATCCACCAGTGCTGCTTCATCATGCGCCCCATCGGCGCGCCGTGGCTCACCCGGGTCAGCAGGTCGTTGTCTTCCTTGGAAAGCATGGGGGGTCTCCTGATCTCTGCAGCAACTCGAGGCATCCGGCCCGCGCGGGGCGGGCGTCAGCGGCCGGCGTCTTCCGACCGCTGGCGGCGCCCCTCGAAGAACTCGTGGATGCGCTGGCCGGCACCGGTGCCGGCGGCCTTGGTCATCACCGTCACCATCGTTTCGGCGAAGAGGCCTTCGCCCATGGGCATCTCGCTGATGCGCTGGATGCCGTTGATGACGGCGTAGTTGGTGGCCGTCGCGTTGCGCGCGATGGCCTGCGCCAGCTCGCGCGCCTTGGCCAGGCCGGCGCCGTCGTCCACCAGGTAGTGCGCCACGCCCAGCTGCAGGGCCTCGGCAGCGCTGAGCGAGCGGCCGGTCAGCATCATCTCCACCACCCGGCCCGCACCGATGAGGCGCGGAATGCGCACCGAGCCGCTGCCGCCCAGGAAGATGCCGCGCTGGCCCTCGGGCAGCTGGAAGAAGGCCGACTGCTCGGTGACGCGCACATGCGTGGCCGCGGCCAGCTCGAAGCCGCCGCCGATCACGCCGCCCTCGAGCACGCTGATCACCGGCACCTCGCCGAACTGGATCGTGTCGAAGGCGCGGTGCCAGCGGCGCGAGCGCCGCATGCCGACCACCACGTCGGGGTTGGGCTGGCTCATCAGTTCGAACAGGTCCAGCCCGGCGCTGAAATGCGCCCCGGCACCGTGCAGGATCACCACGCGCGCATCGCCCAGGCCGTCGGTGAACACCTCCTCGAGCTGGGCCATCAGGGCGTCGTTGATCGCGTTGCGCTTGTCGGGCCGGTTGAGCTGCACGAGCAGGATGCCGTCCTCGCGCTGCAGCTCGATCAGGCGCTGCGGCGCCGCAGATGCGTTCGTCGTCGTCATGCGTTCTCCCGTTGGGAAGGCGTGTGAGCAGGATCGATCACCACGACATCGGGCCCGACCGTTGCGGCGTAGAGCCGCTCGACGTCCGCCGCGCGGCGCGCCAGCACGGCGCGCTGGTTCACATAGCCCTTGTCGGTGATTTCGCCGGCGTCCAGCGACGGCGGCTCGGCCAGCAGCAGCATCCGCGCAATGCGCCGGCTGCTGCCGCTGTGGTCTGCGTTGTGCCGCTGCAGCGCCTGGTGCAATGCCTCGTGCAGGGCCGGCTGCCGCAGGAGTTCGGGCAGCGGCAGCGCGCCGAAGCGTTCGCGGCAGGCGGCGACGTTCGGCCAGGCCAGCAACCCCACCCAGGCCCGATCCGCGCCGGTGACGACGACGTCGGTGATCCACGGCGCCAGGGCACCGACCAGCTCCACACGCAGGCTGCCCACCCGCACGAAGATGCCGGACTGCAGCTTGAACTCCTCGGCCACCCGCCCGGCGAAGGCCAGCCCTTCCTCCGGGCGGGCCCGATCGACGAAGGTGACCGCGTCGCCCATGCCGTAGTAGCCCTCGTCGTCGAAGGCCTGGCGTGTCAGCTCGGGCTGCGCCAGGTAACCCGACATCACCGAGGGGCCGCGCACCCGCACCTCGTAGCGCTGGTCGTCCAGCGGCACCAGCTTGAGCTCCACGCCCGGCTGGGGCAGGCCGACCAGGCCGGGCAGCTCGGTGGGCCAATGGATCACGGTGGTGGCCGCGCAGGTCTCGGTGGAGCCGTAGCCGGCCACGAAGGGCACCCGGTGCCCCAGGTGGCGCACCGCCTGCGCCTGCAGGCGCTGGTACAGGCTGTCGGGCAGCTTGGCGCCGGAAGAGGTGAGGCGGCGCAGCCGGCGGAAGAAGTGGTGCCCCAGCGACTCGCTGCGCTCCAGCGCGTCGGCCAGCATCGCATAGCCGGCCGGCACGCTGGAGAAGCGGGTGGGCGAGACCTCTTCGAGGTTGCGCAGCGTCTTCTCGAACTCGCCGGGTACCGGGCGGCCGTCGTCCAGGTACATCGTGCCGCCGTCCTCCAGCACGCTGTCGAAGATCGCGGTGCCGCCGGCCACATGGCTCCAGGGCAGCCACTCCAGCAGCACCGATGGGGGCGTGTCGGCGTCCCGCTGCACCGTCTGGGCATGCATCGCCGTGGTGGCGCAGAGCATATGCTGCGTCACCGGCACCGCCTTGGGCACCCCGGTGGAACCGGAGGTGAACAGGACTTTGGCGACGGTGCCGGGCTCGATCGCGGCGATGGACGCCTGCACCGCCTCGCCGACCGGCGTGGCCGTCACCTCGGACCAGGGCGTCGATGCCAGGCCGGCAACCGGGGCCTCGACGTGGATCACGCGCACATCGCGGAGGCCGAGCGCACGCAGCGCCCGTTCGAAGCGGGCTGCTTCCTGCACGAAGACGACCGCCGGGTCGATCAGCTCGACCATCGCGCGCAGCTTGGCATGGTCGGCGCTGAGCAGCGAGTAGGCAGGCGTGACCGGCACATAGGGCATGCGCGCTTTCATCGCCGCCAGCTCGAACACGGCGTGCTCGAGGCTGTTGCCGCTGAGCACCATCACGGCGCGTCCGGGGCGATCCTGCGCGAGCAGCCACTGTGCGGCAGCCTGGGCCTGTTCGGCCGCTTCGCCATAGCTCAGTGCGCGCCAGGCCGCGCCATCGCCGCGGCGCTGCATCAGCCAGGGCTGTGCGGCTCGCACACGGGCCTGCCGCAGCAGCATGGCCGGCAGATGCGGCTCCACCGGACCCAGCGGCACCCGGCTGCGCATGAGGATGGCACCGTCGCGGCGCACCTCCACCGCCAGATCGCGTGGCAGGAAGGGCAGCGGCAGAAAGGGAGCGGTCGACATCGCCATCGCAGCAAGGCCTGTTGGGGCCGGGTGGGAGGAGCCCCGACCGCGCAGGCCGGGGAGGGGCCGTGCGTTGTCAGGAGCCGGTAAACAATAAGGCAACCTTACTAACTGATCGCTCGATCCGACACATTGCTTTCCCTATCGTGTAAACGATAAGGTAGACTTACTATGGTTCGAACCCATCCGGACATCGGCTCGCCGCCCGGAGCCTGCAAGCCCTCGACATTCCATCCATGCCCACCTATCGCGCGCCGGTCGAGGACTGGCAATTTCTTCTCCACGACGTGCTGCAAGTCGAAGCGCAACGTCGCCTGCCGGGTTTTGCGGACCTGAGCCCCGACTTCACCGGCCAGGTGCTGGCGGCAGCGGCCACCTTCCACGAGGAGGTGCTGCACCCGATGAACCTGCGCGGCGACGCCGAGGGTGCGCGCCTGGTGGACGGCCGGGTGCGCACGCCGGAGGGTTTCGCAGCAGCCTGGCAGGCCTACCGGGAGGCCGGCTGGCATCGCCTGAGCCTGGCCGCGTCGCTCGGCGGGGCCGGGCTGCCGCCGGTGATGGCCGTGCCGATCACCGAGCTGCGCGCCGCCACCGGCCATTCCTTTTCGATGTACAGCAGCTTCTGCGCCCCGGCGGCGAACATGCTGGCAGCCCTCGGCCCCGCCTGGGTGAAGCAGCATGTGGTGCCGCGCCTGTCCGACGGTGACTGGACCGCCACGATGTGCATGACCGAGCCGCAGGCCGGCACCGACCTGCGCCAGCTCGCCACCCGGGCGGTGGCGCAGTCCGACGGAAGCTGGCGCATTTCGGGCCGCAAGATCTTCATCTCCGGCGGCGACCACGACCTCACCGAGAACATCGTGCACATCGTGCTGGCCAAGGTGCCGGGCGACGACGGCCGCGTGCCTGCCAGCCTGGCGGCGGTGCACGTCTTCATGGTCCCGGCCCGGCAGATCGACCCGGCCACCGGCGCGCTGGGGCCGCGCAACGGCGTGCAGGCCAGCGCGATCGAGCACAAGATGGGCATCGAGGGCAGCGCCACCTGTGCGATGGACTTCGACGAGGCCATCGGCTGGCGCATCGCCGACGAGCGCGGCAGCGGCACCGCCGCCCACATGGCGCCGATGTTCTACCTGATGAACTACGCGCGCGTGGGCACGGCGATGTCGGGCGTGGCCTACGCGGAAATCGCCCGGCAGAACGCCGCCGACTACGCCCGCGAGCGCCTGTCCGGGCGCGCCGGGCCGACGCCGGCCTACCCGGAGCGGGTCGCCGATGCCATCGTCGCCCACGCCGACGTGCGCCGGCTGCTGCTGGAGGCCCGTTCCTTCGCGGAAGGCGCGCGCGCCGGGGCGATGCGCGCGGCGCTGTGGCAGTCGGTCGCCGAGCACGATCCGGAGCCGGCCCAGCGGCAGCGCGCCGCCGACCTGCTGGAGCTGCTGACGCCGGTGATGAAGGCCTTCTACACCGACCGGGGTTTCGATGCGGCCGTGGCCTGCCAGCAGGTGCTGGGCGGGCATGGCTACATCCAGGACTACGGCCTCGAGCAGTACGTGCGCAACGCCCGCATCGGCCAGCTGTACGAGGGCGCCAACGGCATCCAGGCCACCGACCTGGTGCAGCGCAAGCTCTTTGCGCGCGGCGGGCGTGCGCAGCGGGCCTTCGTCGACGCGGTGACGGCCTTCCTCGACCGCGCGGCGCAGGACCAGCGGTTGCAGGAGTTCACCCAGCCGCTGGCGCGTGGCCTGCAGCGGCTGGCCAGCGCGCTGGCGTGGGTGGGTGAGCGGGCCGCCGCATCACCGCAGGCGGTCGCTGCTGGCGCCTACGATCTGCTCAGTGCAATGGGTATCCTCTACGTCGGCTGGAATTGGGCCGAAGTGGCCGCGGTCTTGCAGGATCCGGCGCGCTGCCGCTGTCTCGACGCCGACCAGCGCGAGCAGAAGCTGGCACTGGCGCGGGTCTGGATGCAGCGGCAGATGCCCCTGATCGACGGCCTGTGCTGCCGCATCGAGTCGGGCAACGACAGCCTGCTGTCGCTGCCGGATGCCTGGATCTGAAACGGGATGGGTCGCCCGGGGCCTGAGCCGGGGTTCAACGGAGCGATTTCATGGCGGTCACCGCACGTGCCTTCTTCTACATCCAGCAAGTCGAACTGCTGGCGCGCCGCCGCATCGAGCAGGGCCTGCAGGACGAGGCCATCACCGCCGGGCAGTACATGGTGCTCAATCTCATCGTGCACCACGAGCCGGTCTCTTCGGCGGACCTGGCGCGCCGGGCCAACATGACGGCCCAGTCGATGGGCGAGTTCATCAAGGCCATGGAGACCAAGGGCCTGCTCGAGCGGCGCAGCGACCCGAACAACCGCCGGGTCATCCAGGTGAGTTCGACGGCGGCGGGTCGCGCGGCGCTGGTGCAGGCCGAAGCCAAGGTGGATCAGATCGAGCGGGAGTACTTCGGCTGCCTCACGGTGGAGGAGCTGGCGCAGCTGAAGATGCTGCTCAACCGGGTGCGCACCGCGGAGCTGGCCCGCCTGTCGGGCTGACGCTCGACCCGTGGGTCGCCATCGGCTCGCGCACGGCCGGTCGGCCTCCTCATGCCGCCAGCCGATGCGCGTAGTACGGCCGCGGCCGGTCGTCCAGGATGGCGTACTGTGCGCGCAGGCGCTGCGGGTCGGGATTCAGCCAGGCGTCGACCAGCTCGGGCCGGATCGGCACGATGCAGCGGTCGTGGCCGGCGGCGGCCACCTCCTCGGGTGGCTCGTCGGTGATCGCCGCGAAAGACAGCAGATCCGGCTCGCCCGGCGCTCCTGGCGCGCCTGGTGCCTGCCAGCGTGACCACAGGCAGGCCACCAGCATCTCCTGCGCCGGACGGGGCCGGAACTCCAGTACCAGGTTCTCGGGCCGCTCGCCAGGCGCCAGCTCGCGATGTTCGACCTGGTGGCGCGCCACGTTCTCGTAGAAGGCGTTCACCAGCATCACGCCGTGGGTGTGGCCGAACTGGCCCTTCCAGAAACCTTCCAGGTTGTCGCGCCGGGCGTTGTAGGTGCCTGGAAACTTCTGGTCGTGTGTAGCGGGCTTGCCTGCCGGGCGGCACTGGTAGCGCATCGGCCGCACGACGCGTCGCCCGTCCTCCCAGACCATCACCGGGGCGTACCAGCCCGGGAAGATCCGGTGGTCGCGGGCCTGCGGCTCGCTTCGCCACAGGTCGGCCAGCCTGGTCATGGCCCAGGCCATCTTGTCGCTGGCGATGCGCCGGCTCTCGGTCGCCGCCTGAGTCACCCGGGTCTGCAGCTTGCGCTCGGCCTCGGCCAGGCGCTTCTTCTGCGCGAACAGCATCTGCTCGAGCTGGGCGGCCTGTCCGGTCCGCCAGGACTCGATCAGGGCGCGGATCTCGACCTCGATCCCGGTCTGCGCAGCCAGGAAGGCGTCTTCCATGGCCTTCGGAAACTTCAGCCGGGCGCCCTGGCTGCGGCGCCAGAAGGTGTCGTAGAAGGCTGGCAGGTCGATCACTGCGCCGAACCGTTGCACGTAGCGCTTGTAGTCGGCCACCACCTGGGCGCTGTAGCACATCGACGTTCCTTCGGAGGGGCTGCGCGTGCAGTGCAGGCCTGCCTGCAAGGGACTGGATTATCGCTACCCTGAATCACCCCGGCGCCCGAGCCCGCAGCGCCTCGTACAACTGCGCCGGTCCCAGCAGAATGCCCTTCAGTCCCTCGCGCACCCGCTCGGACCCCAGCGCCTGCGTGCTCATGGTCTGGTGTGCCTCGAAGGCATCCATGATGGCGTCCATTAGAGCCTGGTTCAGGTCGGGCGAGCTGGAGAACTGTTCCTTGCTGTTGCTGGCCGCCTGCTGCACCAGGGTCTCGTTCTCCAGCAGCTTGCCCTTGAGCACGCCGTTGACGTAGACGAGCTGGTCGTCGTCGGTCAGCTCGCCCTCGAACAGGCCGTTCACCTTCTGGATGATTTCGACCAGGTAGGCCTGCTGCTTTTCCTGCACGCTGCCACTGCCCACCGCGTCCATCGGCGGGAGTCTGTAGCGGCCGTCCTGGTTCAAGGCCATGGGTTGCTTGCCATGGTCCTTCAGCGTGTGATGCGTCAGGACCACCTTGCTCAGGTCGACGGTGTCGCGTTCGCGTCCGAAGTCGAGCAGCGGGAGGAGGCGCTTGAAGAACAGAAAGCGCTTCTCGATGTCGGTGTTGCCGTAGTCGAAGATCTGGCTCAGGAAAGCATACAGGCGCACATAGGCGCCCATGTCGTTCTTGAACAGCACGAGGGCATCGAGCGCGTCCTTGGCGACCTTGGCCACCTTGTCGTCGCCCGCCACCTCGGCCGCCGCCTTCTCCTGCTGCAGTGACTTGTAGCGCTTCAGAAGCCGGTCGGCGACCGGGGCGATGGCGGCGTCGAGCTGCTTCTGGGTGCCCTGAGGGTCGAGGTCGACCTTGGCGACCCGGTCCACCTCGAAGTCGTCGTAGTAGCCCGTGGCATCGAGCTTGGCGCGCAGGTCGTAGACCCGGTGCGGGTCGGTCGCGGCTTCCAGCTCGGCGGTCTCGTAGTAGGTCTTGAAGGCCTTCAGGATGTCGGCGGAATCGTTGACGAAGTCGAGGATGTAGGTCGTGTCCTTGCCGGGATGAGCACGGTTCAGGCGTGACAGCGTCTGCACGGCCTGGATGCCGCCGAGCATCTTGTCGACGTACATGCCGCACAGCAGCGGTTGGTCGAAACCCGTCTGGAACTTGTTGGCCACCAGCAGCAGGTGGTAGTCGGTCTCGTTGAAGGCGTCGCGGATGTCGCGGCCCTTCAGGCCCGGATTCAAGTCCTTGCTGGTTTCGGAGACCGCCTGCGGGTAGCTCTCCGGGTCGTTCACCTCGCCCGAGAAGGCCACCAGTACGCCCAGGGGGTAGTTGCGCTGCGCGATGTAGGCGCGGATGGCCTTCTGCCAGCGCACCGCCTCCTTGCGGCTGCCGACCACCACCATGGCCTTGGCACGTCCTGCCAGCAGTGGTTGTACGTTCTCGCGGTAGTGCTCGACGACGAGCTGCACCTTTTGCGCAATGTTGTAGGGATGCAGCCGGACCCACTGCATGATGCCCTTCATTGCGGTGCTGCGCTCGACCTGCTTCTCGTCGTATTCCTGGCCGCCGTGCGCGAGCTTGAAGGCCAGCTTGTAGCTGGTGAAGTTCTTCAGCACGTCGAGGATGAAGCCCTCCTCGATGGCCTGGCGCATCGAGTAGACATGGAAGGGCATCGGTAGCCCGTCCGGCCCGGGGCGGCCGAAGAGCTCCAGCGTCTTCGCTTTGGGTGTCGCCGTGAAGGCGACGTAGGTCAGCCCCTTCACGTTGGCACGGGCTTCCATCTGCGCGGCCAGCAAGGCCTCGGTGTCGACCTCACCGCCGTCTTGCAGTTCGGCCCATTCCTGCGCCGACAGCAACTGCTTCAGCTTGGCCGCCGCCTCTCCACTCTGCGAGCTGTGCGCCTCATCCGCGATGACCGCGAAGCGTTTGCCTTCGGTCGCCGCCAGTTCCTGCACCGCCGCCAGCGCAAACGGGAAGGTCTGGATGGTGCAGACGATGATTTTCTTGCCTTCCTTCAGCGCCTGGCCGAGCTGCGCGCTCTTGCTGCCGTGCTCGTGGGTGATGCTGGCCACCACGCCCGTCGTGCGCTCGAAGTCGAAGATGGCTTCCTGCAACTGGGCATCCAGCACGTTGCGGTCCGATACGACCAGAACGCTGTCGAACAGCTTCTTATGTTCGGCGTCGTGCAGGTCGGCCAGGAAGTGGGCGGTCCACGCAATACTGTTCGTCTTGCCCGAGCCGGCCGAGTGCTGAATCAGGTAGCGCTGACCAGGACCGTTGGCCAGAACGTCGGCCACCAATCGTCGGGTGGCGTCGAGCTGGTGGTAGCGGGGGAAGATGACCGCCTTCAGCTGCTTCTTGTCGTCGCGCTTGGCCGTGCAGTAGCGGTGCAGGATGTCCAGCCAGCTCTCGCGGGCCCAGACTTCTTCCCACAGGTAGGCGGTAGCGAAGCCGTCCGGATTGGGTGCGTTGCCGGCGCCACCGGCGTTGCCCCGGTTGAACGGCAGGAAGGTCGTGGCCGGCCCGGCCAGCCGGGTCGTCATCATCACTTCCGACTGGCTGACGGCGAAGTGCACCAAGGCCCCGCCTGGGAAGCCCAGCAGTGGCTCCAGCACGCCGCCCTTGGGCTGCGGGTGCCGGTCGAAGCGGTACTGGTCGACCGCGTCGTGCACGCTCTGCGTGAAGTCGGACTTGAGCTCGGCGGTCGCCACCGCGATGCCGTTGACGAACAGCACCAGGTCCAGCTCGGCCTTCGGGTTGTTTGGCGAATGAGTCACTTGCCGTACCACCCGCAGGCGGTTGGCCGCGTAGTGCGCCTGGATGGCGGGATTAATGGCCAGGGCCGGCTTGAATTGCGCCAGGGACAGGGGCTCTTTCAAGCCCAGCATCTCAACGCCACGTCGCAGCACGTCCAAGGTGCCGCGTTCGTTCATGTTCTTGCGAACGCGTTCGGCCAACACCTTAGGCAGTGCGGCTCCGAGGGTCTTGTGTAGGCGCTGCCAACTCTCGGGCTGGGTCGCTTCCACCCAAGCCAGGAGGTCTGGCGTGAACAGGCCATGAGTGCGGTCGAAGTGGGTGGCGTCGCCTTCGGCGTACAGCCAGCCGTGCGCTGCCAGGTGCTGGCAGATTTCCGCCTCGAAGTGAACTTCCTGGTGCAGCGCCATCCTTAGACCTCAGCCCGGCCTGTTGCAGGCTGATTGCCCGGCAGGTTGTCCTGCCAGGCTGCATAGGTGATGGTGGTTCCCTTTAGCCGCCATGTTGTCCGACCGTTGTCTGTACGACCGAGAACGGTGGCTGACGCGGCACTCGGACTCTTGAAGTCCGTGTCGTTGGAAAAGATGAGATGGGTTCCGTCTTCGGACAGTTTCAGTGCCCCCGAACTTCGCAGGTCCTCTCTCAGCTGAAGGTAGGAATGAGGCTGGCCCGACCAATCGAGCTTGGCTTGCGACCCGGCCAGCACGGTGAAAGCTTCGCCGTTCTCCCTTGCCATGGCCGCTAGGCCGTGTCGTGTGTTTTCGAGTTCGAAGAGGACGGCGCTCCCCGCGCCTTCCAGTTCAGCGAGCAGGGCGTCGGCAAGCTCCGCCTTGCTCTTGCGGTCCTGAAGGCGCCAATGGGCTTCCAGCTTCGCAAGCAAGGCGTCCTGACGCTGTTGCATGACATCGACGGTCCAGTCCTCGTGCTGCAGAACCTGCGTGGTCAGCGCAAACGCGCTCGTGCCACCCTTGGTGAAGTAGGCCGACTTCTTCCAGCCGAAGTCGCGGTTGCTCGCTGAGCTGTTCTTCTTGCGACTCAGCAGGGCCAGATTGCCGAGGCGATGGACCCACAACTGATGTGCCACCTTGTCGGGCACCCAGGTCGCCCATTGGCTGTTCGGCGCAGGTTGCTGGGGCATGACATGTTCAACTGAAACCACGTCGTGCTGGTAGCTGGCGCTGCCGTCGGACATCAGGTGGTCCAGTCGCAGGAGCAGCAACGCCAACGCCCGGGGCGAATGGGTCTCGTACAGCGGTCCACTCAACGCAGTGTAGGTTTGGTACTGCTCCTCCTGCGAAAGCTGCAGGGGCGAGGTCAACAGGGATAGGTCGGCGCCAGACTCGACGGCGATGGTCAGCGCGGAAAATCGCTCGATGCGCTCATTGACGCCCGTCTTTCGCGCGAGCATCGAGTAACCCAGCCGCTCCAGGTCCCGGAAGAAGCCCAGCACGGCTTCGGGCTTCTGGCGATGCCGCACGAAGAAGGTCAAGGCCGGGGGCACCCAATCCTTGAACTCCAGGCGGTTCAGCCACCGCAGGGTTTCGTTCACCTGCTCGGCGTGGTGGGTGCTGGCGTAGTCGGCGTCACGCAGCTCGCTGAAGGCCTGAGCCATTGGCAACAGCACTTCGTCGACAAACTGTTGCGGCTGTTTGGCCGGCACGACGTGTTCCTTGAATTCCTTCAGCAACGTGCCCTGGGGCTTGGCCTTGCGGTAGACCATGCGGATGTGGCTGAACAGGTCACCGAACTCTTCTCGGCCGAGGTCCTCTTCTTCGTCTTCCCACTTCTTCGTGTAGGCGTCGCGCAGCGCCGGTGCGATGCCGCCGATGATTTCGGCCTTGAGGATGTCGGTGGCGCTCAGGTCCAGGCCGCGGCTGTTGAGCACGCCGAAGATGCGGTACGCCGAATCCAGGTCGGGCGTCGCCACCGTCACCAGGTAGCAGCGCGTGATGACGAACTGCACCAGTCGCACCAGCTCCGATTGCGACAGTTTGGCCAGCCCCTCCATGAATACCTGGGCGTTCGCGCGCAGGCGGCCCTGCGCATCGGGCAGCACCGTGTTGACCTGAGCCAGCGCCTGCAGGCCGTTCTCATGCTGCACGTACTGGCGGAAGAAGTCGCGGTCGCGTTCGCGCAGCAGCAGGCGGTAGCGGGCCTGCGTGCCCTTCACCAGACTGCCCTTCTCGTAGATGCAGCCGGTGATGTCCTTCTGAAGTTCGTCATCACCGACTGTGGCCCGGATGGCCGACAGAAGCAGGGTCAACGTCGTCAGCCGCTGCTGGCCGTCCACCACGGTGGCTTCGGGCGTCGCTTCGGCCTTGATGAGCACGATGCTGCCGAGGAAGTACGGCGCGGCGTCGCTGAGTTGCTGTGGTGCGGCCGCGAGGGCGCCAAGCAGGTCATCGAGCAGTTCCTGCGCCTGCTCTTTGCCCCAGGCATACGGCCGCTGGTAGCCAGGAATGGTGAAGACGTAGTCGTCGCTGAAGATTTTGGCGAGCGACTGTTCCTTGGCGGTGAGCGTGTGGCTCATGGGTTTCTCCCTAGTCTTGTGGTTCTTAGGCGTTGCGCACATCGATTTGGCCAGTGACCGCGGCGGCGATGAGGGCGCTGCGGCGCTCCTTGAGCAGCGTGACTGCTTTGTCGGCTTCTGTGCAAAGCGAGTCCAGCTTTGCTGTCTCCGCCGAAATGAACTCTGCCAACTTCAGCTGTTCGGGCTGCGGCGGAATCGGAAGACACATGGATGTCCATGCATCCATTCGCAAGGCTTTGGTTCCATGTCCGGCTTCATCTAGTCGAGTCAGTGATTCAGTAGCGCTGCCTCGCAGCAACCACGCAAGAAATGAGGTGTCCAGTCCTCGATTCGGGACTACGGCCTTCAGGTCTTGATTGATTGCCATGGGACAAGTTGCCTCAACTACCGGGAACATGCGAGCCAAAATCATTCCACGGACGACCACCAAGACTGCACCTTGCGGTACCAAGCTCGCGGCTCCGTCGTCAACTGCTGCCTGAGAGATATGGTCGGCAGTGTCATGAAGCTGCTCGACCTTCAAGTCCTTTGCAGACGCCCATGGAATACCACCGTCCCAATACGCCGGGTTCTCTTTGCTTGGTGTTCCACCGCTCTTCAGCTGGACCAAGTGTTTCAGTGGCCGCACGTCCCAATGCGCCGGCACCTCCCCCAACCACGCCACCCCGGAATCCTTCATCGGCGCCCTGGGGTCGAGGCCCTTGGTGACGGCGTGGGAGATGGTGGCTTGGCGCTTTTCGGCCAGCAGGGCGATGAGCTTTTCCTGCTCGGCAATCAGCGCATCAATCTTGGCGGTTTCGCGGTCGAGGAAGGCGGCGATGGCGGTTTGTTCTTCCTGAGGTGCGACAGCCAGCACCAAGTCCCCAATGATGGTGCCGTTGAGATTAGCCAGTCCCGTCGTGGAGTTGGACAGCAGGTCTAGCTGATCGCGCGCCAAGCTGTTGTTCAGGATGTACCACGCAACCTTTGGCGACAACCCGGCTCCGACACGGATACGCTGCATAAAGTTGGAGTAGCAGGCGCTCAACTCCGCCACCCGCGCGTCTACCAGCGTGGTCTTGCCGATGTGCAGCGCACTTCCGCTCGACTTGGTGAGCAGCAAGTCCCCGACTGCGAGCAGCGCTGAGAGTCGGTCCTTCTCTGTAAGCCGCCGCTTCGCGGGCTCTTCAATCTGCCAGCGCCCATCGACAGTCTGCTCCGTGGAGCGCAGAACCACGGTGTCATTCGACCCGTCGGGGTCGTCGCCCCAAACGCCCCCGTCGTTGCGCTCGACGAGCCACTTGAAGCGCTGGACCTTCCAGTGGTGCGGAACAGCGCCGAGCCACGGAATTCCGCTGTCCTTGTACTCCCTATACCTCGGCAAGCTCATTCCGCCAGCTCCCCCAGCATCTTCATGATGCTGGCCGTGACGGTCTTCAGCTCCTCGTCGATGGCCTGCAGGCTGCGCGGCGGCTCGAACACATAGAAGTGGCGGTTGAACGGAATCTCGTAGCCGACCTTGTTCTTCTCGTCGTCTATCCAGGCATCGGGCGCATGGGGCAGCACCTCGCGCTTGAAGTAGGCGCCGATGTCCTCGGCCAGCGGCACGTTCTCGGTGTCGCGCAGCGCGCTGTCGGGCTGGGGCTTGCCCTTCTGCTTGCCTTTCAGGCCGACGACCACGTGGCCGGCTTCGTCTCGCAGCGGGCGCTCTACCGTGATGGTCGTGTAGCCGAAGTCCTCGTTGCGGAAGATGCGCGCGATGGGCACGCGCTTGAGGCGGCCGCCCTCGGGCGCAGTGGGTGCGGTGTCGGTGTTGGTCACCAGCACCGGCTCGCCCTGGGCCTGGCCGGCAGCGTCGATGACCGTGACCAACTCGGCCTCGGTGAAATCGCCGAACAGCCGCGTGACGGTGGCGATGTGCTCGTCGCTCATCTCCCGGCGCTTGCTCCCCAGGCTCTTGCGCATCTTCTGCCAGAAGCCGCTGGCGTCGATGAGCTGGACGTAGCCGCGGCGGTCCTCCGGCTTGCGGTTGGACAGCACCCACACATAGGTGGCGATGCCGGTGTTATAGAACATGTCCGTGGGCAGGCCGACGATGGCCTCCACCAGGTCGTTCTCCAGCAGATAGCGGCGGATTTCGCTCTCGCCGCTGCCGGCACCACCGGTGAACAGCGGTGAACCGTTGAGCACGATGCCGAAGCGGCTGCCGCCCTCGTGCGCCGGGCGCATCTTGGACAGCAAGTGCATGAGGAACAGCATCGAGCCATCGCTGACCCGCGGCAGGCCGGGGCCGAAGCGGCCGTCGAAGCCCTTCTGCTCGTGCTCCTGGCGCACTACCTTCTCGACCTTCTTCCATTCCACGCCAAAGGGCGGGTTGGAGAGCATGTAGTCGAACTTGCGGCCACCGTGGCCGTCGTCGCTGAGCGTGTTGCCGGCGACGATGTTGGCCACGTCCTGGCCTTTGATGAGCATGTCGGCCTTGCAGATGGCGTAGGACTCGTCGTTGAGTTCCTGGCCGAACATCGTCAGGCGCGCCTGGGGGTTGTGCTCGGCCAGGTACTCCCCGGCGACGGACAACATGCCACCGGTGCCCGCCGTGGGGTCGTAGATGGTGCGGACCACGGCGTTGCCGGGGGTCAGCACGTCGTCGTCCTCGATGAACAGCAGGTTCACCATCAGACGGATGACTTCCCGGGGCGTGAAGTGCTCCCCGGCGGTCTCGTTGCTGATTTCCGCGAACTTGCGAATCAGCTCCTCGAACACCGCGCCCATGCTGGCGTTGTCGACGACCGCGGGATGCAGGTCGATGTGGGCGAACTTCTCGGTGACGAGGTACAGCAGATTGGCCTTGGCCAGCCGTTCGACCTGCGTGTAGAAGTCGAAGCGCTCGAAGATGTCGCGCGCCGCCGGCGAGAAAGCCTGGACGTAAGCGTAGAGGTTCTGCCGGATGTGGTCCTGGTCACCCAGCAGCTTGACCAGATCCAGCGGCGAGGTGTTGAAGAAGCTCTGTCCGGCCTTGCGCAGCAGGAAGGGCTCGGGGTTCAGGCCAGCCCGGGTCCTGGCCTCGAACTCGGCCAGCACGGCGGGCTTGGTGGCTTCCAGCACGCAGTCCAGGCGGCGCAGCACCGTGAATGGCAGGATGACGCGGCCGTACTCGGACTGCTTGTAGTCGCCGCGCAGCAGGTCGGCGACGGACCAGATGAAGGAAGAGAGGGCTGGGTGGTTCATGCAGAAACGGGCTTCTTGTCCGTTGCATTTTCACCTTCGTGCGCTTTCCACCGGCCCAGACCCAGCGCTGAATCGAGACCCTGTGGAATGTGACGCACCTCCTGCGAGACGCAGGGTGGGGACGACCCAGACCTGGGGTTCCTTCTATCCACGTGCCGCCTCGTCGCAGCACCCCGCACCACAGGATGCAAGCAGGATGCATGAGGCCCAGAAAGCACAACGGGTCAGCACCTTGTGAGTGCTAACCCGTTGATTTCATTGGTGCCGGTGAAAGGAATCGAACCCTCGACCTTCTCATTACGAATGAGCTGCTCTACCGACTGAGCTACACCGGCGAAGTCCGCAACTATAGCATTGCGCGACGGGGCTTCAAGTGATCTGTGGCGCAGCCGCTGCAGCGTCGGGCGTCTGAGGGGGGCGTTCCAGCAACTCCTGCAGCAGGGCTTCGAGCTGGCGCACCTGGCGGGGCAGGTCGAAGAGGGGGGACCGGGCCGCAGCCTGGGCGAGGCGACGGTGCAGTGTCAGCAGTTCGCGCGGGTGGCCGAGCCAGTGGCGGGCGATCTGTTCGCCGCTCTGGACATCGTGGGCGATCAGTCCGACCGCGCCGAGGTCGGCCGGGGCGAGCCCTGCGGCGCTCAGCCGTGCGAGGGTCTGCGTGGGCGGGCCGGCCGGCATCGACAGCGCGGGCAGCCCGGCTTCGAGCGCCTGGAGCAGGGCCGGGGCATCGCCCGCCGGCCCCGGGGAGAGGTGCAGGTCGGCCAGGGCGAGGGCTTCGTCGGCCTCGGGCCGTGCCGGCCAGGGGGCGAAGTGCAGGCGCTGCGCGGCGATGCCCGCCGCTGCGGCGGCGGCCTGCAGGGCCTGGCGGGCCAGCGGGGGGCGAGAGCCGAGCCAGAGCACCGCTGGCGGGCAGGCCTGCAGCAGGCGCATCCAGCTGGCGAACTGGCCCGGCGCGAACTCGTCCAGCGGTCGGGTGCAGGCCAGCACCGGCGCGCGCAGCGGCAGGCCCCAGCGGCGGCGGCCGGCGTCGTGGGCCGGGCTGCCGGGCAGGGGGGCCGGGCGCCTCGGGCCGAGCAGCGGTCGAGGCAGTTCGAGCAGCCGCTCCGGTTCGGCGTAGGCGTGGATGGCCGGGTCACCGCGCTCGCAGAGCAGCGCGTCGAGCCAGGGCGGGCGCTGGCCGGCCTCGCGGTCCAGCCAGCCGACCTGCAGGCGGGCCGGGCGCAGCGCGAGCAGGGTGGGCCGCCGGGCCGGACCGAGCCCTTCGAGGTCCACGAGCAGATCGATGCCCAGGTCGGCGAGATGGCGCGCAGCGGCCAGGTCGGTCTGTCCGGTCAGGTCGATCAGCCGCTGCTGGGCCTCGTCGGCCTGTTCGAGTGGTCCGGCCACGCGGCCATCGGCACGGCCCCAGTGGCAGAGCCAGACATCGAAGCAGCCCGGGTCGTGGGCTTCGCGCAGGGCCTGCACCCAGGCCGCCTCGCGTCCGTCCGGGCGCGGGGCGAAGGCGTAGACCAGGCGGGGGCGGGCACGGGCGCGGCGTGTGCCGGCTGCAGCGTCACGGTCGGTGAGTGCGCCGAGCTGGGCTGCGCGGGCCGCGACCCGGCGGATACTTCGCTGCAGCAACGCGCCGGCGACCGTGGCGACGTTCGGGCTGGCAGCCGGGCCACTGTCGGGGGCCCAGGCCTGCCCGCTGCCTGCGCTGCGGACCAGCGCCGCCAGGAGGTCGGCGCCGGGCAGTGGCGCCCGGGGATCGTGGACAAGGGCGAGCAGGGCTGCGGCGGTTGGGTCGTCCCAGGGGGCGGTGACCGGGTCGAGCTGACGCTGCAGCTGCCGCTGCGTGAGACACAGGTCGGGCGGCAGCGCGGTGGCCGCCGAGGCGGCCGTCAGGGCCAGCAGGGCACGTTCCGGATGATCGACCCGGCGCTCCAGCTCGACCAGCAGGCGCAGGCCCTCGGGTTCGCCGGGGTCGAGGTCGTGGGCGCGGCGCGCGTCGGCCACCGCGGGCAGCCAGGCGCAGCAGTCGGCCTGCGCACGGGAGCGTTCGACGATCGCGCGACGGTGCAGCGACGCGCGGGCGTCGCTGGCGGGGCCATCGCAGGGGGCGGTGGATGCCACCACCTGGTCGAGATGCGCGATGGCCTCGTCCGCCTGGCCGACCTGGCGCAGCAGCACGCCGAGGTTGAAATGCAGATCGAGCGCGGCGGGGTGTTGCCGCAGGCCGCGTCGGTACAGGGCCAGTGCCTCGTCCGACTGGCCGAGGCGGTTCAGCGCGGCGGCGTGTTCGAGCAGTGCGCCGAGGTCGTCCGGCGCCAGCAGCAGGGCGTTGGCCGCCTCGGTGGCGCCGAGTTCGAGGTGACCGGCCTGCTGCAGCAGGCGCGCGTGCAGCGCGCGCAGGCCGGCATGGCCGGGTGACAGGGACAGGGCGTGCTGGGTGGCGCGCAGTGCGGCGTCGAGCTGGCCGCGGCCGAGTTCGGTCAGCGCCAGGCTGTGCCAGGCCTGGGTGTAGCCGGGGGTGAGGCGGCAGGCCGCTTCGAAATGCCAGGCCGCACCTGCCAGATCCCCGGCCTGACGGGCGAGGACGCCGAGCAGGTGCTGCAGATCACCACGGGCGGGGTAGAGGGCGAGCAGCCGCCGCGCGGCCTCGCCGGCCGTGGCGGCGTCGCCGGCCTGGAAGCGTTCGAAGGTGGCCTGTACGGCCTGCTGCTGATCGGCCAGCAGGTCCATGCGGCCGTCTGCCGGGTGGGTGGCTCCGTCCATCGCCGCTGCCGGACCGACCCCGGCAGCCCAGCGCGCCGGGCCGGACAAGCCAGCGCCATCGGCGGGTGGGTCGTCGAACTGCCGCTGGGGCCGCAGACCGGCCGGCAGCGCCTCGCCCAGCCACCAGACCGGCACCCCCAGGGCGTCGGCACGGCGGGCGACGTCGGCGTCGTCGGTGGCGAGGTGGTCGAGCAGCGCCAGCTGAGGGTCGCTCGGGCGTTGCGGGTCGGCGGTGCCCGCGGGCTCTTCGCCGGCGTGCAGGCAGCCGGGCAGGATCTCCTCGCCTTCGGGACGCACTTCCCACAGCACATGGCGCAGCCCGGCGATGCGCAGCGTCTGCGGCAGGGGCTGGGGCATCGGATCGCCCTGGCAGTACCAGCCGAGCAGGCGTTCGCGCTCGGGCAGCCAGCCGCGCAGGCGCCATTCCTGCGCCTGGTTGCGCAGGTCCGGCAGTTCGAGCAGCGGTTGCGGGGCCGGCGTCTCGGCCGGGCCGGCGCGCGGGTCGGGGAGGGGGGTCACGCCCGCAAGCCTAAGGCCGGGCGACGCGGCGCATCGCCGGAGCAGCGCGGTCGGGCCCGGTCTGTTCTGCCGCTGGCGGGCTTGGCTGTGGCGCAGGCGCGCAACTGCCGGGCTCCGGCAGCGCTGATCGGGCGATCTCCCTGCTCAAGTCCGGGGCATCGTCGCCGATATCGCCGTCAGAGGTGGTGGGCATGGTTCACGTGGAGGTGGGCCGGCCTGCCGCCAGCCCGTGTCCTTCGGGGGTGGCCCAGCCGCTTCCGCCTCGAGCCCGTACAGGAACTGTTTCATGGCCACCACGATCATTTCGTCGCTCACCACGTCCCAGGTGGCGGCGCTGTCGACCCAGACCCTCGCAGCGCTGGGTACCGACGACTGGGCCGTGTTCACCTCGGAGCAGATCGCGGCGCTGAGCTCGCGGCAGATCTCCGCGATCTCGACGGCCGGCATCGCGGCCATCACCACCGAGGCGCTGGCCGGGCTCGAGACGGCCGATCTGGCCGGTCTGACCACGCGGCAGATGCAGGCCCTGGGCAGCGAGCAGGTGGCCGGGCTGAGTTCGGATCAGATCGCCGCGCTGTCGACCGCGCAGCTGCGGTCGCTGAGCAGCCTGCAGCTGCAGGCCATCGAGACCGCGGACATCGCCGCCCTGACCACCCGCCAGGTGGCCGCGCTGGGCAGCAGCCAGGCGCAGGCGCTCACCACCGAGCAGGTGGCCGCGCTCGAGACCGACGACCTGCAGGCGCTCGGCACCTCGGCCCTGCAGGCCTTGAGCAGCGCGGCGATCGCCGCATTGAGCAGCGACCAGGTGGCGGCGCTGACGACCCGGCAGCTTGCCGCGCTCAGCACCAGCCAGCTGGTGGCGCTGGATACCGAGGACCTGGCCGCGATGAGCAGCGCGCAGGCAGCAGCGCTGACCAGCGCCCAGGTCGCGGCCCTGACCACCAGCCAGGTGGCGGCCCTGACCACCGAGCAGATCGCGGCCTTCGGCACGCGGCAGATCGCCGCGCTGGGCACCGATCAGCTGCAGGCGATCGGCACCGAGCAGATCGCCGCGCTGACCACCGCGCAGGCTGCGGCGCTGAGCGCGCTGCAGGCCGGTGCCCTGAGTACCGAGCAGATGCAGGCCTTCGAGACGGACGACCTGCGCGCTCTGAACACCGCGGCGCTGCGCGCCCTGAGCACGGCGGCCATCGAGGCCCTGACCACCGCGCAGGCCGAGGCCCTGACCACCCGCCAGGTGGCCGCGTTGACCACGGCCCAGTTGCAGGCGGTGGCCACCGACGACCTGGTGGTGCTGTCCACCGCGCAGGTGCGCGCGCTCGGCACGGCGCTGGTCGATGCCCTGACCACCGCCCAGATGGCCGCCCTGGAGACGGCTCAGATGGCCGGGCTGAGCACGGCCCAGGTGCGGGTGCTCGACACCGCCCAGCTGCAGGCGCTGAGCACCGCGAACATCGAGGCCCTGGATTCTGCCCAGGTGCGGGCGCTCTCCGGTGTGCAGGCTGCGGCGCTGACCACCGATCAGATCCAGGCGATCGAGACGGCCGACCTGCGCGCCCTGAGCAGCACCGCACTGGCGGCGATCGGCACCGCCGCGGTGGCGGCGCTGACCACCGAGCAGGCGGCTGCGCTGACCACCGCCCAGGTGGCCGGGCTGACGACCACGCAGGTGCAGGCGGTGACCACCGAGGCGGTGGCGGCGCTGAGCACGGCGCAGGCCGCAGCGCTGCGCACCGAGCAGGTACAGGCGCTGGGCACCGACCAGATCCAGGCCTTCACCACGGAGCAGGTGGCCGCCTTGACCACCCGCCAGGTGGCCGCCTTCACCACGGCGCAGATCGCCGCCATCGAGACCAGTGACATCGAGGCGCTGACCAGCCGCCAGGCCGCGGCTCTGGGCAGCGCCCAGGTCGCCGCGTTGACCACGGATCAGGTGCAGGCCCTCGAGACCCAGGATCTGCGCGCGATCCGCAGCACGGTGATCACGGCGCTGGCCACCGAGGGCGTGGCGGCGCTGGGCTCCGAGCAGGCGGCGGCGCTCACCACCGCGCAGGTGGCTGCGCTGACCACCGGGCAGATCCAGGCCCTCGAAACCACCGATCTCGAGGCGATGAGCAGCGCCCAGGTGCGCGCCCTGGGCAGCGCCCAAGTGGCGGCGCTGGGCACCGACCAGGTGCGGGCGCTGACCACCGAGCAGGTCGCCAGCCTCACCACCCGGCAGGTGGCTGCACTCGACACCGCGCAGATGCGCGCCATCGAGACCGAGGATGTGGCCGCGCTGACCTCGGTCCAGGTCGCGGCGCTGAATTCTGCGCAGGTGGCGGCGCTGGCCACCGACCAGGTACAGGCCCTGGAGACGCAGGACCTGGCCGCGATCCGCAGCACGGTGATCTCGGCGTTGTCCACCGAAGGTGTGGCCGTGCTGAGCAGTGAGCAGGCCGCCGCCCTGGCGACCGCCCAGGTGGCCGCGCTGAGCACGGCTCAGGTCGCGGCCATCGGCAGTGACAACGTGGCGGCACTGACCAGCGCGCAAGTCCGGGCCCTGACCACCGACCAGGTGCAGGTGCTGTCGACGGCGCAGGTCGATGCGCTGCAGAGCGCGCAGGTGGCCGCGCTGAGCACCCGCCAGGTGGCGGTGCTCGACACCGCGCAGATCCAGGCCATCGGCAGCGAGGAAGTGGTGGCGCTCACCACGGCGCATCTGGCCACGCTGGGCAGTACCCAGGTGGCGGCGCTGACCAGCACGCAGGTGCAGGCCCTGGAGACCCAGGACCTGCGCGCGATCCGCAGCACGGTGATCTCGGCGCTCGGTACCGACGCCGTGGCCGCCCTGAGCACCGAGCAGACCGTGGCGCTGAGCACTGCCCAGATTGCGGCGCTGAGCACCGCCCAGGTGGCGGCCGTGACCACCGAGAACATCGGTGTGCTCACCACCGCGCAGGCTGCTGCGCTGCACAGCGCCCAGGCCGCAGCGCTTTCCACCGACCAGGTGGCCTCGCTGGTCACGGACGATGTGCGCACGCTGAGCACCCGGGCGATCGCGGCCCTGAGCACCGATGCGGTGCAGGCCCTGACCACCGAGCAGGCCGCCGCGCTGCGCAGCACGCAGATCGCGGCGCTGACCACCGACCAGGTGCGCGCGCTGGCGAGCGACGATCTGGCCGTGCTGGGCAGCAGCCAGCTGGCGGGCCTGAGCACCGCCCAGATCCAGGCTCTGACCACCGAGCAGGTGGCCGCCCTCACGACCGAACAGGTCGCCTCGCTGCGCAGCATCCAGCTGGCGGCGCTGACCAGCGCACAGGTGCAGGCCATCGAGACCGAGGACATCCAGGCGCTGACCAGCCAGCAGGTCGCCAGTCTGAACTCGACCTGGGCAGGCGCACTCGGCACCGAGCAGATCCAGGCGATCGAGACGCAGGACCTGGTGGCGCTGCGCTCCACCGTGCTGGCCACGCTGGGCAGCGAGCAGATCGAGGCGCTCACCACCGAACAGGCCGCCGCGCTGCGCAGTGTGCAGCTGGCGGCGCTGACCACCGAACAGGTGCGGGCCATCGGCACCGACGACCTCGCGGTGCTGGACTCCCGCCAGATCGGCGGCCTGCGCACCGCCCAGGTGGCCGCGCTGACCACCGAGCAGGTGGCCGCGCTCACCAGTGAGCAGGTGGCGATGCTGCGCAGCACGCAGCTGGCGGCGCTCGGCAGCGACCAGGTGCAGGCCATCGGCACGGAGGACATCGCGGCGCTGACCACGGTCCAGCTGGCCGGTCTGGGCTCGGCGCAGCTGGCGGCCTTCACCACCGAGCAGATCCTCGCGCTGGAGACGCAGGACCTGGCGGCGGTTCGCAGCAACGTGCTGAGCGCGCTGGGTACGGATCAGATCGCCGCGCTGTCCAGCGATCAGGTGGCGGCGCTGCGCACCCTCCAGCTCGGCGCGCTGAACAGCGCGCAGCTGCAGGCCATCGGCACCGAAAGCGTGCAGGCCCTGACCACCGCGCAGGTGGCCGGCCTGCGCACCAGCCAGGTGGCGGCTCTGACCACCGAGCAGGTCGATGCGCTGACCAGCGACCAGCTGGCCGCGTTGCGCAGCACGCAGCTGGCGGTGCTGAGCACCGAGCAGGTCGTGGCGCTGGGCAGCGCGGACATCACCGCGCTGGACACGCGTCAGCTCGGCGGCCTGACCACGGCGCAGATGGCGGCCCTGACCACCGATCAGGTCGCGGCGCTGACCAGCGATCAGGTGGCCGGCCTGCGAACGAACCAGCTCAATGCGCTGAGCAGCGAGCAGGTGCAGGCGATCTCGACCGAGGACATCGCGGCGCTGAGCAGCGTCCAGCTGGCCGGCCTCGGCACGGCGCAGCTGGCCGCCCTGGACACCGAGCAGGTGCAGGCGCTGCAGACCCAGGACCTTGCGGCCATCCGCACGACCGCGATCACCGCGCTCACCACCGAGCAGATCGTGGCCCTGAGCACCGACCAGGCGGCCGCGCTGCGCAGCAGCCAGCTGGCCGCGCTGACCACCACGCAGGTGCAGGCCATCGCCAGCGACGACCTGCAGGCGCTGTCGACCACCCAGCTCGGCGGGCTCACCACGGCGCAGATGGCGGCCCTGGGCACCGATCAGGTCGCGGCGCTGAGCAGTGATCAGGTGGCCGGCCTGCGCACCACGCAGCTCAACGCCCTGGGCAGCGAGCAGGTGCAGGCGATCTCGACGGAGGGCATCGCCGCGCTGAGCAGCAGTCAGCTGGCCGGCCTGGGCACCAGCCAGCTGGCGGCCCTCGGCACCGCCCAGATCCAGGCCCTCGAGACGCGGGATCTGGCGGCCGTGCGCACGAATGCCATCACGGCGCTGACCACCGAGCAGATCGATGCGCTGACCAGCGACCAGCTGGCCGCGCTGCGCAGCACGCAGCTGGCGGTGTTGACCTCCGCACAGGTGCAGGCCATCGCCACCGACGACCTGCAGGCGCTGTCGACCACCCAGCTCGGTGGCCTCACCACCGCCCAGATGGCCGCCCTGACCACCGATCAGATCGCGGCGCTGACCAGCGACCAGGTGGCCGGCCTGCGCACGACGCAGCTCAATGCCCTGGGCAGCGAGCAGGTGCACGCCCTCGAGACCGAGGACGTGGCCGCGCTCGGCAGCAGCCAGCTGGCCGGTCTGGGCAGTGCTGCGCTGGCGGCGCTGACCACCGCGCAGGTGCAGGCCCTGGAGACGCAGGACCTCGCGGCCGTGCGCAGCAGCGTCGTCACCGCACTGACGACCGAGCAGATCGAGGCCCTGACCACCGAACAGGCGGCGGCCCTCAGGAGCACCCAGCTGGCGGCCCTGACGACGACGCAGCTGCAGGCCATCGCCAGCGACGACCTGCAGGCGCTCTCGACCACCCAGCTGGCCGGCCTGACGACCCAGCAGGTCGCGGCGCTCACGACCGACCAGGTGGCTGCGCTCACCAGCGACCAGCTGGGCGGGCTGCGCACCACGACCCTCGCGGCGCTGACCACCGAGCAGGTGCAGGCCCTCGAGACGGGTGACCTGCAGGCCTTGTCGACCACCCAGCTGGGCGGCCTGTCCACCCGGCAGGTGGCGGCACTGACCACCGAGCAGGTGGCCGCGCTGACCAGTGACCAGGTCGCCGGCCTGCGCAGCAGTCAGCTCAATGCCCTGACCACCGAGCAGGTGCAGGCCATCGACACCGACGACATCGCCGCGCTGACCACGGCGCAGCTGGCCGGGCTCGGTTCCACCGCGCTGGCGGCGCTGAGCACCGGGCAGGTGCAGGCGCTGCAGACCCAGGACCTCGCCGCGATCCGCTCGAGCGTGATCACTGCGCTCACCACCGAGCAGGTCGACGCGCTGACCAGCGACCAGCTCGCGGCGCTGAAGACTGCCCAGCTGGCAGCGCTGGGCACCGCGCAGATCCAGGCCATCGGCAGCAGCGACATCGGCGCGCTGGACACCCGCCAGATCACCGCCCTGACCGCCGCGCAGATCGGCGCGCTGGCCACCGACCAGGTCGCGGCCCTGACCACCGAGCAGGTGGCCGCACTGCGCAGCGCCCAGCTCAACGCCCTGACCAGCGATCAGGTGCAGGCCCTGGGGACCGAGGCGGTCGCCGCGCTGACCAGCAGCCAGCTGGCCGGCCTGTCGACCACCGCGCTGACGGCCTTCACCACCGAGCAGATCCAGGCGCTCGAGACCCAGGACCTCGTCGCGATCCGCAGCAGCGCGCTGGCCGCGCTCACCACCGAGCAGGTCGAGGCGCTGGGCAGCGAACAGCTGGCGGCACTCACCACCGCGCAGGTCGCTGCCCTGGGCAGCGCCCAGGTGCAGGCCATCGGCAGTGACGACATCGCCGGCCTGACCACGGCGCAGGTGGCCGCGCTCACCACGGCCCAGGTGGCGGCGCTGAGCTCCGACCAGGTGGCCGCACTCGGCAGCGACCAGATCGCGTCCCTGCGCAGTGTGCAGCTGGCGGCCCTGAGCAGCGAGCAGGTGCAGGCCATCGGCACCGACGACATTCCGGCGCTGACTTCGGCGCAGCTGGCCGGTCTGGGGTCCAGCCAGCTGGCTGCACTGAGCACGGCGCAGATCCAGGCCCTCGAGACCCAGGACCTGGTGGCCATCCGCAGCAACGTGATCACCTCGCTGACCACCGAGCAGGTCGAGGCGCTGACCACCGAGCAGGCGGCGGCGCTGCGCAGCACCCAGCTGGCCGCGCTGACCACCACACAGGTGCAGGCCTTGGCCACCGACGACCTGCAGGCCCTGGGCAGCAGCCAGCTGGCCGGCCTGACCACCGCCCAGATGGCGGCGCTGACCACCGATCAGGTGGCTGCGTTGACCACCGAACAGGCGGCCAGCCTGCGCACCCTGCAGCTGGCTGCCCTGACCACCGAGCAGGTGCAGGCCATCGCCACCGACGATCTGCAGGCGCTGACCTCCGCCCAGGTGGCCGCACTGACCACCAGCCAGGCGCAGGCCCTGACCAGCGACCAGATCGAGGCCCTGACCACCGCCCAGGTGGCGGCGCTGCGCAGTGCGCAACTGAACGCGCTGACCACCGAGCAGGTGCAGGCCATCGCCACCGACGACATCGAGGCCCTGACCACCGCCCAGCTGGCGTCGCTGGGAACCACGCAGCTGGCTGCCCTGACCACGGATCAGGTGGCCGCGCTGGAAACCCAGGACCTGCGCGCCATCGGCACGGCAGCGATCACCGCCCTGAGCACCGACGGCATCGCCGTGCTGTCGAGCAGCCAGGTCGAGGCGCTTTCCACGGCGCAGCTGGCCGCACTGAGCACGACCCAGATCCAGGCCCTCGAGACCGGTGACCTGCAGGCCCTGAGCACGAGCCAGGTGGCGGCGCTGCGCAGCGATCAGGTCGCGGCGCTGACCACCGATCAGATCGTGGCCCTCCAGACCGAGGACCTGGTGGCCTTCACGACCGCCCAGTTCGCCGCGCTGACCACCGATCAGCTGCAGGCCCTGGAGACGGAGGATCTGGCCGTGATCACCACCGCCGATTTCGCCAGCCTGAACACCACGCTGATCGAGGCGTTCACCACCGAGCAGATCCAGGCGCTGACGACCGAGCAGATCGTCGCCTTCAGTTCCGTGCAGGTGCAGGCGCTGACCACCGACCAGATCGTCGCCTTCACCAGTGACCAGGTGGCGGCGCTGCAGACCCAGGACATCGCGGCGATGTCGATGACGCAGATCGCGGCCTTCGAGACCAGCGACGTCGCCGTGATGAGCGGGGCGCAGATCGACGCGATGATCGGCGCCACCCCGCTGGTGCTGGACCTCGACGGCAACGGCGTGACCACCCTGGCCGCGGCCGAGGGCGTGCGCTTCGACGTCAATGCCACCGGCAACACCGACCGGATGGGCTGGGTGTCCGCCACCGACGGCCTGCTGGTGCGCGACCTGGATGGCGACGGCCTGATCGACGACGGCCGTGAGCTCTTCGGCGCCGGCACCGAGCTGGCCGACGGGCAGCGCGCCGGCAACGGCTACGCGGCGCTGGCGGCACTGGATGGCGACGGCGACGGGCGCATCACGGCGCAGGATGCGGCCTGGAGCGAGCTGCAGGTCTGGACCGACCGCGATTCCGACGGTGTCACCGACGAAGGCGAGCTGCGCAGCCTGGCCGAGCTGGGTATCGTCTCGATGGACCTGCAGGCCGCTGCCGGCAGCGAGCTGGATGCCGGCAACCTGCTGGGCCTGACCTCGAGCTACACGCTGGCCGATGGCAGCACCCGTGACATGGCCGACGTCTGGTTCGCCCGCCAGGCCGACGGTGCCGGTACGGCGGCCGGGGCCGACCCGTCGGCCGCGGCTGGCCAGGAGGTGACGCTCGCGGAGCTGCTGGCGCAGGCGCCCGAGGCCCTGCTGCCGCAGACCCCCGCCGACGCGTCCGCGCCGGCTGCCGCGGCGGCCGAGACCACGGCAGCTGTGCCGGCCACCACCAGCGCGGACGCCGACGCCGCCGCCTTCAGCCTGGCTCAGCACGCCATCGGTCTGGACGATCTGCTGCGCCAGCAGCCGCTGATCTGACCTGACGGGGGGCAGGGCCCGGTTGCTGCCTGTGCAGCCGGGTCCTGCGCTGCGGCCGCGGCTGGACTTCGGCGGCTGAGCGTCTGCGGTCGAAAGGCCCCACGGCCGGGCCGCGTCCTTCGACGCGGTACGACGGCAAGCCTCGAATTGCCGGCTCCGGCGGGGCGGTTTTTGCGCGATCGCGCGATCGCGCCCGGGCGCAACATGGGCCATTCTCCGCTGCCGGAGGGCCTCGCGACCGATCGAGGGGCGACCTGGCGCGGTTCCACCGCGAGATGCCCCCGATGAGCGCTGCCGTCCTAGCCGAGACCTCCGCCCCCGCCGCCGCCGCGGCTGCCCCGGCCGTGCCGCCCGAGCGCAGCGTGCTGCTGCGCGGCATCGAGCTGCAGGGCGCCGGGCAGGTGGAGGAGGCCGAGCGGCTGTTTCGCCACTATCTGGCGCACTTTCCGCTCGACGGCGCGGCGCTGTACTCGCTGGCGGTGATCCTGCTGCGCCGTGGCGACAGCGCCGGCGCGCTGGCCTTGCTGGCGCCGGCGGCCGAGCGCGACCTGGCCTTTGCGCCGCTGTGGTTCGCGCAGGGCACTGCGCTGCAGAACCTCGGCCGGCGCGACGAGGCCCTGGTCAGCTACGACCGCGCGCTGGCGCTGCAGCCCGACTACACCGAGGTGCTGATCAACAGCGGCGTGCTGCTGCGTGAGCTGCATCGCCACGGCCCGGCGCTCGAGCGTTTCAACCGCGTGCTGATCACCCAGCCCGACCACCGCACCGCGCTGGCCAACTGCGCGGTGCTGCTCACCGAGTTCAAGCGCAGCGAGGACGCCCAGCGCATGCTCGAGCGTCTGCTGACGCTCGACCCCGACTACGACTACGGCCTGGGCCTGCTGGCCTACGAGCGCCTGCACGTGTGCGACTGGCGCGATGCCGAAAGCCTGCAGCAGCGCATCGTCGAGGGCGTGCGCGCCGGCCGGCGCGTGTGCAAGTCGCTCGGGCTGATGGCCATGTCCGACTCGGCCGAGGACCACCAGCGCTGCGCGCGCATCTTCGCCGAGCAGCGCTACCCGGCCAGCGACCGGCCGCTGTGGACCGGCCAGCGCTACCGGCACGACCGCATCCGCCTGGCCTATGTCTCGCCCGACCTGCGCGAGCACCCGGTGGGCCACCTGATGGCCGGCATCTTCGAGCGCCACGACCGGCGCCGCTTCGAACTGATCGCCATCTCCATCGGCAGCGACGACGGCAGCGTGCTGCGCCGTCGCATCCAGGCCAGCTTCGACCGCTTCGTCGATGCCCGCTCGATGGCCAGCCGCCAGGTGGCCGAGGCCATGCGCGAGATGGAGGTGGACATCGCAGTCGACCTGGCCGGCTTCACCTCCGACTCGCGCAGCGACATCTTCGCCCAGCGGCCCGCGCCGGTGCAGGTCAACTACCTCGGCTACCCCGGCACGCTGGGCACGCGCTACATGGACTACATCGTGGCCGATCGCCACGTGATCCCGCCCGAGCACCACGGCTTCTACGACGAGCGCGTGGTCTACCTGCCCGATGCCTACCTGCCGCCCGCCGCGGGCCTGCAGATCGCCGAGCGCACGCCCACGCGCGCCGAGTGCGGCCTGCCCGAGGACGCAGTGGTGTTCTGCAGCTTCAACCACGACTACAAGATCTCGCCGCACATGTTCGCGCTCTGGATGCGCCTGCTCGCCCAGGTGCCGGGCAGCGCGCTCTGGCTGATGTCGCGCAGCGAGCTCTCGCAGCGCCACCTGCGCGAGGAGGCGGCCCGCGCCGGCATCGACCCGGCCCGGCTGGTGTTCGCCCAGCGGGTGCCGCGTGTGGAGGACCACCTGGCACGCTACCGCCAGGCCGACCTGTTCCTGGACACGCATCCCTACAACGCCCACACCACCGCCGCCGACGCGCTGCTGGCCGGCCTGCCGGTGCTGACGTACCGAGGCCAGTCCTTCCCCTCGCGGGTGGCTGCGAGCCTGCTGCACGCCGCGGGCCTGCCCGAGCTGGTCACCGACTCGCTGGCCGGCTACGAGGCCCTGGCGCTGGCGCTGGCCCGCGACCCGGCGCGCCGCGCCGCCCTGCGCGGCCACCTGGACGCCCACCGACAGCAGCAGCAGGCCCTGTTCGACACGGCCGGCTTCACGCGCGACCTGGAGGCCATCTACGTCGGCATGTGGCGGCACAGCCAGCTGGGCACGATCGGCGACGGCCTGTCGGTCTGATCGGTGCGTCACTCCCCGCTCCAGCCTGTCCGGGACCCGGCCGCACCGAGGCGAACCCGCAAGAGGATCACAGCATGACGACTCGCATACTCCTGGTCACGGCGAACCTGGGTTCCTTCGATCGGAAGGCCGTGAACCACGTCCCCCAGGTTGTCCGGGAGGGTTTCACGGTCGCCATGGCCGCCTTTCGGGACGAGAACTTCCCGGTCCGAACCAACGCCATGCATCCCCGCCTGCAGGCGAAGATCCCGAAGATGCTCGCCTGGGAGTACTTTCCCGGTTACGACTACTACGTGTGGGTCGACGGCTCGGTACGCCTTGCCGACCCGTCGGTGATCCAGCGGATGGTCGACGATCTGTCCGACGGTGACATCGGCCTCTTTCCGCATTTCGACAGATCCTCCGTCAGGAGCGAGTGCGATTATGTCTGTCGCGGGATCGAGGAAGGCAGCCCGTACATGACCGGTCGCTATGGGGGGGAATGGATGAAGGAGCAGCTGGCTCTTTACGAAAGGGATCCCTCGTTCATCGACGATGCGCTCTACATCGGGACATACTTCGTATATTCCGGTGCGCTGGTCGGCAGCAAGCCCGAGTTCTTCTCCGACTGGTTCTATCATTGCGCACGATACAGCGTCCAGGATCAGTTGAGCCTGCCGTACCTGATCCACAAGCACCGGCTGAAGGTCAGGACGCTGAATCCGGCGTCCTATGCCTCCGGCGTGTCGTGGTCTCCTCTCGAACGTTCCAGGGTCGCCTGATCCTGAACGGTTTCGGTCTGCAACAGAACTGTGTGGTCGATATGAAGACAAGGTCTCTGGATCTCGGGTGTGGAAGTTTTCCGAGAAATCCCTTCGGCGCCGATCTGGTGCACGGCGTCGACATCCGGGAGGACGCTGCGGCTCATGTCGTGAAGGCCGATCTCGTGCTGGAGCCCATTCCCTTTCCCGATGATTCCTTCGAATACGTCACGGCGCACGACTTCATCGAGCACATCCCCAGGATCGTGTACGCGCCGGCAAGAAGGAATTCCTTCATCGAGTTGATGAACGAGATCTACCGGGTTCTGAAGCCAGGTGGCTCGTTTCTTTCGCTGACGCCGGCGTATCCGCACCCCGAGGTTTTCAGGGATCCGACGCACGTGAACATCATCACGGAGGAAACGTTTCCCTACTACTTCGACGCCCAGCGCTGCTGGGCGCGGATGTACGGCTTCAAGGGCGCCTTCGAGGTGGCGCTGCAGGAATGGCGGGGCCCGCACCTGCTGAGCGTGCTGCGCAAGGTCCCGGTGCCGGGCCCTCAGGCCGGCTAGCACGGTTTTCCTCTCCACCTCACACCGCCCCCTGGGTCGCAGCATGTCCATCGTCTTCCTGGAAGAGTCTCCGACACCGATCTACGCGAGAATATCGAAGGCGCTGGGGATCCAGCTCGTCAAGCAGGGCCACGAGGTGATGATGGTCAAGCCATCGGGCTTCTCCGTCGACAGCTACAGGGCTTTCCTCCAGTCACGGCGCGGGGATTCCGTGTATGTCAGCACCGCCGAGTCGAACATCCTCCAGCAAAAGGGGGAAGGGCTGGCACCGTACTTCTTCGAGGATTTCCCGGGCAAGCTGATCTTCATTCACCAGGATGCCCTGCTCGGCGGTCTGTCCTTCGAGAACGGGCTGGCGAAGCTGCATGCCTGGCGACGTGTGGCCTCGCGGTCCGCGCACCTTTGCATCGAGCCGGACAGCGTCGCCGCATTGAAGGGGGCGGGCATTTCACGCGCCAGTCTTGTCCCCCATGCCAGCGAGTTCGTGCCCGCGGATTGCCTTCCGGTGGGGCAATGCCGGCACGGGGCCAGCTTCGTCGGTCATGCGCTGCCCTGGGGTTTCCAGCCGGTCCTGGCCCACAGCGGTCTGTCGATGCTCGTGGAGGGCCTGATGCTGCAGCGCGCCTGCATGCTCGACACGGCCCTTCACGCCCCGGTGACGGAGTGGGTGGAGCGGTGCGCGCGCGCGTTCGGCGACCCGGGCGATACGGTGGCCGCCAGGATCGCCCATGTGCACTGGATCCGGCATCAGTTCAATCTGCGCAGCATGGCCTTCCGGGGTCGCCTGCTGGAGGAGGCCCAGCTGCCGGACCTGACGGTCTACGGTGGCGACCCCGCCTATCTGCATCGCGTGGAGCGCCGGGCCACTCTGGGGGCCGGCATTCGCCACGAGCCCGCGGTTCACGACGAGGTCGCGGTGCAGGCGATCTACCGCGGCACCGCCTGCAGCATCAACATCACCTCGCTGCAGTTCGACCACGCGGTGGTCAATCGGGTGCACGATGTCTTCATGTCCGGTGGGCTGTGCCTGACAGACGCCCGTCCCGGCCTGTCGGAGCTCACGCGCGAGCACGCGGAGATCAGCTGGCGTGATCCGGCCGAGCTGCGCGAGAAGGTGCGCTACTTCAGCGATCCGCGCCATGAGGCCAGCCGGCAGAGGTTGATCCGGGCCGTTCAGGCCGACGTGATGCAGCGCAGCGGCTATCCGATCCTGGCGGCCGAGATCGAAGGCGCCCTGGCGCAGATCTGAGCCTGAACCGGGCTGCTTTTCGGCTCCTGAAGGGAGCCCGTTGCTGAGACAGTGTGAGCCTGACCGGACGTGGACAAGGCGTTGCGTCCGAGTCGCCACCCATGTCCGACCATCCCCCGACCGCTTCCGTTCAGACCGACGACCCGCTGCTGCAGTCGCTGGTCTGGCTGTGCGCGCACCACGGCCGTCCGCGCAGCGCGCAGGCGCTGCTGGCCGGACCGGGCATCGCGCAGACCCTCACGCCGCCGCTGGCGGTGCGGGTGCTGCAGGAAGCGGGCTTCAATGCCTCGGTGGTCGAGCGTGAGCCGGCGCAGATCCTGGCGCTGCTGCTGCCGGCCATCCTGCTGCTGAAGAACGGCGACGCCTGCATCCTGACCGAGCGGGTGGTGCAGGGCCGCACGCTGCGCTACCGGCTGCTGATGCCGCCGCCCGAGCCCGGGCAGCCGCCGGTGGAACTGCTGGCCGACGAGGCCGAGCTGGCCGCCGAGTATGCCGGCCTGGTGCTGTTCGCCACGCCCCGGCTGGCGCCCGGCGCCGCGGGTGCCGGCAGCGGCACCGACGACCTGACGCCCGGTGGGCGCCACTGGCTCTGGGGCACGTTGCGCCGCTTCGTGCCGTACTACCGCGGCGCGATGCTGGCGGCGCTGCTGAGCAATGTGCTGGTGCTGATGGTGGGGCTGTTCACCTCGGTGGTCTACGACCGGGTGATCCCGCACCAGGCCTTCGTGACGCTGTGGTCGCTGGCGGCCGGCGCGGGGCTGGCGGTGCTGTTCGACCTCTTCGCGCGACAGCTGCGCAGCCACCTGATCGACGTGGCCGGCAAGAAGGCCGACCTGCTGCTGGGCGCGATCCTGTTCCGCAAGGCGCTGTCGATCCGCCTGGAGCACCGGCCCGAGTCGGCCGGGTCGTTCTCGCACCACCTGGCGCAGCTCGAGGTGGTGCGCGAGTTCTCCACCTCGGCGACCATGTCGGCGATCAGCGACCTGCCCTTCATCGTGCTGTTCGTGGCGATGATCTGGTTCGTCGCCGGCGATCTGGTGGGCGTGATGCTGGTGGCGGTGCCCGCCATCCTGCTGATGACCTTCGCGATCCAGGCGGTGCTGCGCCGGGCCATGACGGCCAACCAGCGCCAGCAGGCCGACATGCACGGCCTGCTGATCGAGACCATGGAAGGCATGGAGACCGTGCGCGCCTCGAGCGCGCAGGGCCACTTCCAGCGCCAGTACGAGGAGGCCAACGCGGCGGCGGCGCACAGCTCGCTGCGCGCGCGGGCGCTGTCGAGCTGGGTCAACAACGTCGCAGCCGTGTCGCAGCAGCTGGTCACGGTGGTGATGCTGGTCTGGGGCGTGCACCTGATCCACGCGGGCGAGCTCAGCGGGGGCGCGCTGATCGCGGCGGTGATGTTCGCCTCGCGCGTGGTCGCGCCGCTGTCGGGCGTGGTGGCGCTGGCCTCGCGCTACCAGGGCGCGCGCGCGGCGCTGCGCATGCTCGACCAGCTGATGGCCCAGCCCAGCGAGCGCGACCCGACCCGGCGCTACCTGGCGCAGCCGCGCATCCGCGGCCAGCTCGGCCTGCGCGAGGTGGGCTTTACCTACCACAGCGCTGGCCGGCCGCAGGGGCCGGCGGTGCTGCGGCAGCTGCAGCTGTCCATCGCCGCGGGCGAGCGGGTGGCCATCCTGGGCAAGATCGGCAGCGGCAAGTCCACCGTGCTGCGCCTGCTGGCCGGGCTGTACCAGCCGGTGGAGGGCTACGTGGAGGTCGACGGCATCGACCTGCGCCAGATCGACCCGGCCGACTACCGCGCGCATGTGGGCTTCGTGGCGCAGGAGCCGAGGCTGTTTCGCGGCACGCTGCGCGAGAACATCCTGCTCGGCCGCGCCCAGGCGCAGGCCGAGGCGCTGCCCGAGGTGCTGCGCCTGACCGGCCTGGACAAGGTGGCCGCGGCGCATCCGCTGGGGCTGGACATGCCGGTGGGCGAGGGCGGCAGCATGCTCTCGGGCGGGCAGCGCCAGCTGGTGGCGCTGGCGCGCTGCCTGGTCACCCAGCCGCAGGTGCTGCTGATGGACGAACCCACCAGCTCGATGGACGCGCAGACCGAGGCGCAGTTCATCGCCCAGATCGCCGGCCTGGTGGCGCAGCGCACCCTGGTGGTGGTGACGCACCGTCCGGCGCTGCTGGCGCTGGTGGATCGCATCGTCGTGATGGAGGCGGGCAAGGTGATCGTCGACGGGCCGAAGCAGAAGGTGCTGGCTGCGCTGTCCCAGCGCCGGGGTGCGCCTGCGCGCGATCCGGGCAGCGCGGCCGTGGCCGCGGCGGCCGGCGAGCCGATGGCGCCCAACGCGCCTTCGCTGAACGTGGTGGCCTGACGCCATGGCGGCACCGACGGTCGACAAGGCGCCTGCGGCACCGAAGGCCCCGCCGGTCTGGCGTCGCTGGCTGGCCTGGCGGCCCGGAAGGCGCCCGGCGGCGCGCACCGAGCCCAGCCTGCCGGCCGCCGGCGCGGCAGACTCCGCGCAGGAGCGGCCGGCTCCGGCGGGCACTGCACTGATGCGCCGGCGCGGCGCCACGGTCGGCATTCCGCTCGGCGTGGCGCGGGTGCCGGCCTCGCAGGCCATTCCCGGCAACCCGGGCGGCTCCGCCGCCGCGGCGCCGGAGGGTGCGCCGCCCTTGCTGACCGAGGCCCTGCCGGTGCGTCAGGCGCGGCCGAAGGCCGAGGTCAAACATTCCCCCGGGCGCTTCGTGCGCGGGGACGAGCGCCTGCTCGAAGGCGTGCAGGCCGCCATCGTGGAGGAGGGCGCCCCGCGCGCACTCTGGGCGCTGTACCTGCTGTGCATCACCGTGGCGGTGGCCGCGGTCTGGGCGGTGTATGCGCGGGTGGACATCGTCACCCGGGCCGAGGGCCGCATCGTGCCGGAGGCGCGCGAGCAGGTCATCGCCAGCCTGGAGGCGGGCATCCTGCGCGCCCTGCATGTGCGCGAAGGTGCCATCGTGCAGGCCGGCGAGGAACTGGCCCGGCTCGACCCGACCCGCGTCAGTGCCCAGCAGAACGAGGGACTGGCCAAGCAGACCGCGCTGCGCGGCACGGCGGCCCGGCTGCTGGCGGAGATCTACGGCCGGCCGCTGACGTTTCCGCCCGAGGTGCGCATCGACGCCGCCGTGGTCGCTGCCGAGACCGAGGCCTACCAGGCCCGCCAGCAGGCGCTGCGCGAGGGGGTCGAGCTGGTGCGGCGCAGCATCGCGCTGCTCGACGGTGAACTGGCCACCGCACGGCACATGGCCGAACAGGGCCTGATGTCCGAGGTCGAGGTGATGCGCCTGCGCCGCCAGCGCAACGACCTGCAGATGCAGATGCAGGAGCGGCGCAACCGCTTCCGCCAGGAGGCCTCCACCGAGCTGCTCAAGGTGCGCACCGAGCTGGCCCAGCTGGGCGAGCAGCAGGTGGTGCGCGAGGATGCGCTGAAGCGCACGGTGCTGAAGTCGCCGGTGCGCGGCATCGTCAAGAACATCCGCATCCACACCATCGGCGGGGTGGTGAACGCCGGGGCGCCGATCATGGAGATCGTGCCGCTGACCGACAGGGTGCTGGTCGAGGCGCGCATCAAGCCGGCCGACATCGGCTTCGTGCGCGTCGGCCAGGGGGCCGAAGTGAAATTGACCGCGTACGATTATTTCAGTTATGGCGGCCTGAAAGGTACCATCGACTACATCAGCCCGGATGCCCTGGGCGAGGAAAGCCGGATGGGGGCCGCCGATACCAGCTACTACCGTGCACGCATCCGCACCGATGTGTCCACCCTGCGCGCCAAGGACGACCAGCCGTTGCCGGTGCTGCCGGGCATGACGGCCACGGTGGAGATCCGCACCGGCGACCGCAGCGTGATGCAGTACCTGCTCAAGCCGATGCTGCGCGGCAGCGAGGCCATGCGCGAGCGCTGAGCGGCTTCGGCCTGCCCCTTCTCCCCATGCGCCCACCGCGTCCGACCACCGTGGAGACGATGCCATGAATGCCCTTTCTTCCCTTGCCGCCGCCGTGCTCGCGCTGGCCGCCGCCGCGCCGTCTGCATGGGCAAGCTACTGCGAGGACCCGACCGACGCCCGCAGCGGCGTGCCGCTGCTGCCCACGCCCGGGCGGGTGGGGCCCTCGGCGCTGTTCGACGGCCTGAGCGCCGGCAACGGCCTCGAGCAGCTGGCCGGGGTGGCGCGCGAGGCGGTCGCCGCCAGCGCCGACGCACGCGGAGCGGAGCACGGCGCGCTGGCGGCGCAGCAGGACCTGCGCCAGACCGAGGCGGGGCGCTCGGCCGGCATCACCCTGGGCGGCACGCTCGGCGTCGGCCAGAACCGCGTGGGCGACACCACCCGCAGCGTGTCGGGGCTGGGCCAGGCGTCGCTGAACGTGTCGGCGCCGCTGTACGACGGCGGCCGGCTCGACCAGCTGGGCAGCTGGCGGCAGCGCCTGCTGGAGGCCGGCACCGTCGGTGTGGCCGCCTCGCGCGAGCGGGCGGTACAGGAGGCCCTGGCCACCGTGATCGACCGCAACCGCTGGCGGCTGCAGCTGCGCGTCTACCAGCAGTACGTGGCCAAGATGACCTGCCTGACCCAGTCGGTGGAGCGCATCGTCGCGCAGGACCGCGGCCGTGCCAGCGAGCTGCTGCAGGCGCGCAAGGGGCTGCGCCAGGCCGAGATCGCGCGCGACGAGGCGGTGGCCGCGCTGCGCCAGGCCGACGCCCGGCTGCGCCTGCTGGTGGGCGGCAACGTCGCGCCCTGGGGTGCGGTGGGCGTGCCGCTGCTGGAGGTGCCCGAGCTGCCGCAGGTGCTCGAGGCGATCGCGCAGAGCCCGGAGGTGCGTCAGCTGCGCCTGCAGGCCGATGCGCAGGAGAGCCTGGCGCGTGCCACCCGCGCCGAGGGATCCCCGCAGCTGCGCTGGCAGGTGGGGGCCCAGGCGGGCCGGGCCGATCAGGTCAACTCGGCGGGCTGGAACGCGGGACTGACGCTGTCGTACACGCTGGACGACGGCGGAGCGATCACTGCGGCCAGCCGCGCGGCCGTCGAGCGCGCCTCCGCAGCCCGGCGTGCCCAGGAGGCGCGGGTCACCGAGCGCAGCAAGGCGGCCGGCACGCAGCACGACGCGGCACGCAGCGCCTTCCAGCGCGTGCAGCACTACGCCGGGGTACTGGCCGACAGCGACCAGCTGCGCAATGCCACCTTCGAGCAGTGGTCCAAGCTCGGTCGACGCTCGCTGTTCGACCTGATGTCCGCCGAGGCGGAGCATTACCAGCTGCGGCTGGCCTACGTGAACGCGCTGCACGACGGCTTCCAGGCCTCGCTGGCGCTGCGCGCCAGCGGTGCCGGCCTGCTGCCCTGGCTGGCCCCCGAACTGGCCGAGGTGCGGCTGCCCAACGCCGCACGCTGACGGCTGCACGCTGACGGCATCGCACCGGCTGCCGCGGCGTCGCAGCACCGCCGGTGCCTGCGCCGCCCGGGCCGGGCCGGACGGCGTCAGCCGTTCGAGGCAGCGGCTTCCTGGTGGTAGTCGGTGAGGCGCTGCACCTCGTTCTTCGAGCCCAGCATCACGCTGACGCGCTCGTGCAGTGCCGTCGGGGTGATGTCCATGATGCGCTGCTGGCCGTTGGTGGCCAGACCGCCGGCCTGCTCGACCAGGAAGGCCATCGGGTTGGCCTCGTACATCAGGCGCAGCTTGCCGGGCTTCTTCGGCTCGCGCTGGTCCCAGGGGTACATGAAGACGCCCCCGCGCGAGAGGATGCGGTGCACATCGGCCACCATCGAGGCCACCCAGCGCATGTTGAAGTCCTTGCCGCGCGGGCCTTCCTTGCCGGCCAGGCACTCGTCGATGTAGCGCCGCACCGGTGGGGCCCAGTGGCGCATGTTCGACATGTTGATCGAGAACTCCTTGGTGTCCGCCGGGATCTGCACCTGGTCTTCGGTGAGGATCCAGGAGCCGGTCTCGCGGTCCAGCGTGAACATCGCCACGCCGTCGCCGAAGGTCAGCACCAGGGTGGTCTGCGGGCCGTAGACGCAATAGCCGGCCGCAGCCTGCTGCTTGCCCGGCTGCAGGAAGTCCTCCTCGCTGACGCCGCGCTGGTTGCTGACCTTGCGCAGCACCGAGAAGATGGTGCCGATCGAGACGTTGACGTCGATGTTGGACGAGCCGTCCAGCGGATCGAACAGCAGCAGGTACTCGCCCTGCGGGTAGCGGTGCGGTACGACGTGGATGCTGTCCATCTCCTCGGAGGCCATGGCGGCCAGGTGGCCGCCCCACTCGTTGGCCTCGATCAGCACCTCGTTGGCGATCACGTCGAGCTTCTTCTGCACCTCGCCCTGGACGTTCTCGGTGTCGGCCGAGCCGAGCACCTCGCCCAGCGCGCCCTTGTTCACCGAGATGGCGATGCGCTTGCAGGCGCGTGCCACCACCTCGATCAGCAGGCGCAGCTGCGGCTGGATGTGGCTGTGCTCACGCTGGTGCTCGACCAGGTAGCGGGTCAGGGAAATGCGTTTGTCGTTCATCGGGGGTCCTCCGGAAATCCTGGTGCGGCGGCTCGGCGCGGATTCTCGGCCTCAGTCGGCCAGGGCGCGCGTGACGATTTCGCGCGTGTCGGCCGACAGCTCGCTGCGCGCAGCCACCCGGGCGATGGCCTCGCGCGCGGCGCTGCGGTAGGGCTCGGCCAGGGCACGCCAGCGGTCCAGGGCGCGTGCCAGGCGGGCGGCCAGCTGCGGGTTGAAGCCGTCGATCTCCACCACCTTGTCGGCCCAGAAGACGTAGCCGGCCGCATCGGCGCGGTGCAGCACGGCCGGGTTCTGCGCCATCGCCATCAGCAGGCTGCGCGCGCGGTTGGGGTTCTTCAACGTGAAGTCCGGGTGCTGGGCCAGGGCCTTGATGCGGGCGAAGACCTTGCCGTCGACTTCGCTGGCGCCGGCCTGCAGCGCGAACCACTTGTCGACCACCAGCGCCTCGTCACGGAAGAGGGTGTGGAAGCGCTCGAGCGCCGGCTCGGCCAGCGCGGCCTGGGCATTGACCAGCGCGGCCAGGGCGCCGTAGCGGTCGGTCATGTTGCCGGCGTCCTTGACGCGCTGGTAGGCGCGGCCGGGCCACAGCGGGTCATGGCGCACGCCTGCGGCGAGGACCAGCATCGCCAGGGCGAGGTTGGCCAGCGCACGCCGGCCGCTGGACAGCGGGTCGGGGCGGTAGCCGCCGTTGTCCTGGTGGGTCTCCCAGGCCCACACCCAGTCGTCGTGCAGGGCCTGGGCCAGCTGCAGGCGCATCGTCTCCCGCGCGGCGTGGATGCGCTGCGGGTCGATGGGCACACCTTGCTCGGCCAGCCGCTCGGCCACGTAGGCCTCGCTGGGCAGGGTCAGCACCAGCTCCTTGAAGGCTGCATCCAGATGCTCGTCGCGCAGCACGCGGCGCAGCGCCTGCACGTAGGTCTCGTCGAGGTGGCTGGCGGTGCCGTCGGCCTGTGCCGCCGCCAGCAGACGCGCCAGGGCGAGCTTCTGGCTGGCTTCCCAGCGGTTGAAGGCATCGTGGTCGTGTGCCAGCAGGGTGAAGAGCTGGGCCTCGTCGGGAGCCCATTCCAGCACCACCGGGGCCGAGAAGCCGCGCAGCAGGGAGGGCACCGGCGCGGTGGTCAGCTCGCCCAGGCCGGTGAAGACCCAGGTCTGGCTCGGCTGCTCCAGCACCAGCACCCGTTCGGTACCGTGCGGGGCCGCTTCGCCCTCGAGCTGCAGCGGCAGCGCCACGCCGTCGGCGGAGATCAGGCCGAGGGCGACGGGGATGACGAAGGGCCGCTTGTCCGGCTGGCCCGGCGTGGCCTGGGTGCGCTGTGCCAGCGTCAGCGTGTAGCGGCCGGCCACGGCGTCGAAGTGGCCGCTGGCGCTCACGCGCGGCGTGCCGGCCTGGGCGTACCAGCGCTTGAAGGCCTCCAGGCGGCTGGCCAGGGCGCTGTCCGGGTTGGCGTCGGCAATCGCCTGGGCGAAGTCGTCGCAGGTCACGGCCTGGCCGTCGTGGCGCTGGAAGTACAGGTCCATGCCGCGGCGGAAGCCCGCGCGGCCGACCAGCGTGGCCATCATGCGCACCACCTCGGCGCCCTTCTCGTAGACGGTGGCGGTGTAGAAGTTGTCGATGGCCTGGTACTGGTCGGGGCGCACCGGGTGCGCCATCGGGCCGGCGTCCTCGACGAACTGGAACTGGCGCAGCTGGCGCACGTCCTCGATGCGCTTGACCGCACGCGCGGAGGCCTCGCCCGCCATGTCCTGGCTGAACTCCTGGTCGCGGTAGACCGTCAGGCCTTCCTTCAGGCTGAGCTGGAACCAGTCGCGGCAGGTGATGCGGTTGCCGGTCCAGTTGTGGAAGTACTCGTGGCCGACCACCGCCTCGATGTTGGCGAAGTCTGCGTCGGTGGCGGTGGCGGGGCTGGCCAGCACGTACTTCGTGTTGAAGATGTTCAGGCCCTTGTTCTCCATCGCGCCCATGTTGAAGTCGCTCACCGCGACGACCATGAAGCGCTCGAGGTCCAGGCTGAGGCCGAAGCGGGCTTCGTCCCAGGCCACCGAGGCGATCAGCGAGTTCATCGCGTGCTCGGTCTTGTCCAGGTCGCCGGCGCGCACATAGACCTGCAGCAGGTGATCACGCCCGGCGCGGGTGCGGATGCGCTGCTCGCGGCACACCAGCTTGCCGGCCACCAGCGCGAACAGGTAGCTGGGCTTGGGGTGGGGATCGCTCCAGACCGCGAAGTGGCGGCCTTTGTCGAGCGGGCCCGATTCGACCAGGTTGCCGTTGGACAGCAGCACCGGGTAGGCCTTCGCGTCGGCCTTCAGGGTGACCCGGAACACCGCCATCACGTCCGGACGATCCGGGAAATAGGTGATGCGCCGGAAGCCCTGCGCCTCGCACTGGGTGAAGAAGCCGCCGCCGGAGGTGTACAGGCCGGACAGCTCGGTGTTCTTCTCGGGCGCGCAGGTGTTGCGCACCTCGAGGTCGAAGGGTTCGGCCGGGATCTTGTCCAGCACGAGCTGCTCGCCCTCGAAGCGGAACGAGACGCTCTCGCCGTTCACCAGCACCCGCGTCAGCGTGATCGCTTCGCCGTCCAGCCGCAGCGGCTCGCCGGCGCGTGCAGCGTTGGGCTCGACGCGCATGCGGTTGATCACCAGCGTCTTGGCCGGGTCGAGGTCGAAGCTCAGGTCGACGCTGCGGATCCAGTGGCTGGGGGCGCTGTAGTCCTCACGGCGGACCAGCACGGGGCTGCTGCCTTCACGCATGGGATGTCTCTCTCGGTGGAGCCCGACCGTTCGGGTCGGGCGATCAGGGGACGGGCGCGGTGCCCGGTCGTTCGGTTCGGCGTGGCCGGCCTGCCCGTGAGGCCGGCCAGCCGCGCATCACGGGGCCGGACTCACAGGCCCTGCTTCAGGCTGGCCTCGATGAAGGCATCCAGGTCGCCGTCGAGCACCTTCTGCGTCGCGGAGATTTCCACGTTGGTGCGCAGGTCCTTGATGCGGCTGTTGTCCAGCACGTAGCTGCGGATCTGGTGGCCCCAGCCGACGTCGGTCTTGCTGTCCTCGAGCTTCTGCTGCTCCTCCATGCGCTTGCGCATCTCGAAGTCGTACAGGCGCGAGCGCAGGCGCTTCCAGGCCACGTCGCGGTTGCTGTGCTGGCTGCGGCCGTCCTGGCACTGCACCACGATGCCGGTGGGGATGTGCGTCAGGCGCACCGCCGAATCGGTCTTGTTGATGTGCTGGCCGCCCGCGCCCGAGGCGCGGAAGGTGTCGGTGCGCACATCGGCCGGGTTGATGTCGATCTCGATCGAGTCGTCGATCTCCGGGTAGACGAACAGCGAGGCGAACGAGGTGTGCCGCCCGCCCGACGAATCGAACGGGCTCTTGCGCACCAGACGGTGCACGCCGGTTTCGGTGCGCAGGTGGCCGAAGGCGTAGTCGCCCTCCACCTTGATCGTGGCGCTCTTGATGCCGGCGGTGTCGCCCTCGGTGATGTCTTCCACCGTGGCGGTGAAGCCCTTGCGCTCGCAGTACTTCAGGTACTGGCGCAACAGCATGTTGGCCCAGTCGCAGGCCTCCGTGCCGCCGGCGCCGGCCTGGATGTCGATGAAGCAGTTGCTCGGGTCGGCCGGGTTGCTGAACATGCGGCGGAACTCGAGCTTCTCGACGATCGCGCGCAGCGCCTCGACCTCGTCGGAGATGGTCTTCAGGCCGTCCAGGTCGCCCTCTTCCTTGCTCATTTCATAGAGCTCGGCGTTGTCCGACAGGTTGCTGGTGAGGTGGTCGATCGTGCCGACCACGTCCTCCAGCGTGCGCTTCTCCTTGCCCAGCTCCTGCGCCCGCTTCGGGTCGTTCCAGATGTCCGGGTTCTCGAGCGCGGCGTTGACTTCCTGCAGCCTCAGCGACTTGCGTTCGTAGTCAAAGATACCCCCTTAGCGCGGAGGTGCGCTCGCTGAGGTCGGCCAGGGCGGTGCCGATGGCGTTGATCTGTTCGTTGTCCATGGATCGAACCGGTTGGAAAAGTCACCGCGGGCCGGCCGGCCGGCTGGGGCATGCGACGCCGCGGAAAAGCCCATGATTTTCGCACGGGCTGCCGCGCTCCGGTTCGGGGCCACCCGCGGTGCACGCGGACGCACCGTGACGGGTGGACGCGTGGCGATTCTCAGACGTTGGGGTCGTCCAGGAAGGCCTTCAGCCGTGCTGCCAGGGCGGCGGGCTGGTCGTGGTGCAGCATGTGGCCGCAGTCCGTCAGAAGGTGCCGCTGCAGGCGGGGCACCTCGGCGATGCGGGCCTCGAAGTCCTCGCGCGGGTAGCGGTGGCCCCACCACTTCGTCACGTCGGTCTCGCGGCCCTCCACCCACAGCACCGGCGCGGTGATCTGACGCCAGCAGGCCAGCACCTCGTCGACGCGGTAGAGCACCGGGTTGACGCGCTTGTGCGCCGGATCGCCCAGGATCTCCCACTGACCCGGCGATGTCTCCTGCGACCAGTGCGGTGCCAGCCAGGCGGCCTTGTCGGCGCTCAGGCGCGGATTGTTCTTCGTCAGCCGCCCGGCCACGGCCGCCAGACTGGGGTAGGGGCGCAGGCGGCTCGGCTCGGCCAGTTCGTCGAGCCACTGGGCGTAGCGGCGCGGCGCCTGCTCGGGCGTGTTGCGCGGCATCCCGAAGCCCTCCAGGTTGACCAGCCGGCGGATGCGCGCGGGCCGCACACCGGCGTAGAGCATCACCACGTTGCCGCCCATGCTGTGCCCGACCAGGTCGATCGCTGCGTCGCCCGCCAGTCCGAGTGCAGGGTCGCGCAGCAGGGCGTCGAGGTCGGCCAGGTAATCCGCGAACCAGTAGCTGTCCACCGGCGGCCCCTGCGTGCGCCCGAAGCCGCGCCAGTCGGGGGCGACGACGAAGCGGCACTCACCCTCCAGGGCGGCCAGTTCGTCCACCAGGAACTGGAAGGACGCGCCCACGTCCATCCAGCCGTGCAGCAGCAGCAGCAGGGGCCGCTCGGGCGTGACCAGCGACGCGTCGCCCCAGGTGCAGAGGTGGTAGGACTGCTGGCGCAGCGACACGACACGACGATCGGCCGGGCGCCTCGGCCGATAGGGCGCGGCCGCCTCGGCCGGCGCGGTCTGGAGCGGGGAGGGAAAGTTCATCGAATCACTTTAGGCGATCGACGGCAGGCCCGCCTGTCGACGCCGTGACAGCCGCAACCCGGGCCGGCTCGGCGCTTGCGGCCGGGGAAAGTCCTCATTCGAGGACGCCTTGCGGGCCACGATCACGCATCTCTTCATGGGATTCAATCCCATGAAAAGTACCCCGATCGCTGTCAATTCCTTTCATCGCGAAGGGGCGCTGCGTGACATGTTGCCGCCGGACAACGAGCCTCCCGCGATTGCGGACCGGGTTTCCCCCACGCACCCTCTCGAGGAGGGTTGCCACCGAAGCGCCCCGGCACGGTGCAGAAGCGGCGCAATCCCGGCCTTTGGTGCCGGGATGTCGCCGCGATCGTGCGCGTTTCGGGTGCATCGCGACAGATGGCCGCTGCAGTCCCTCGACCGCCACAGGTGGAAACAATCTGGACACCTTGGCAGACGTCCCGTGACAATCAATTCACACTTCGATCGGGTCCCACGCGGCGGCGACTTTCCTGGTGAAAGAGTTTTTCGCATCGGAGACACCGGCGGTCTATCGATCAACCTTCGTAGGAGTAAGCGGCACATGTTTGCGAGAACGAAACTTTCCCTGGGTTTGCTGGCGGCCTTCGGTTCCCTGTCGGTCCTGACGCCGGCGGTGCAGGCACAGAATCTCGAGCGGGTGGAAATCACCGGCTCGTCGATCCGTCGCTCGATCGCCAACGAGGGTGCCCTGCCGGTCTCGGTCTACAAGGCGGCCGAACTGCGCGAGGCCGGGGTCACCACCGTGGAAGGCGTGGTGGCCCGCATCGCCGCCAGCCAGAGCTCGCTGACCGGCTCGCAGTCGATCGGCTCGAGCACCGGCGGCGCGTCGGTGGCCGACCTGCGCGGCCTGGGGGCGAACAAGACGCTGATCCTGCTCAACGGGCGGCGGGTCGCGAACTTCGCCTTCGATTCCTCCTACGTCGACCTGAACTCGATTCCGTTCGCGGTCATCGACCGCATCGAGGTGCTGCGCGACGGCGCGTCGGCCATCTATGGCACCGATGCGATCGGCGGGGTGATCAACTTCATCACCAAGCGCAATTTCAACGGCGTCGAACTGACGGCCGAAATGAGCCGCCCGCGCGCGGCCGGTGGCGACGAGGAACGCCAGTCCTTCACGCTGGGCTTCGGCGACCTGCAGACGCATGGTTTCAACGTCTGGGGCGCGATCGACAAGCACAAGCAGGAATCGGTGGCGGCGCTGGATCGCAAGTTCGCCAGCACGGGCATCATCGAAAACCGGGGTCTGTTCAAGATTTCAGGAACGACCTTCCCGGGCAACTTCACCCAGACCTTGGCCGATGGCTCCACGCTGGTGGGCAACCCCAGCGAGGCTGCAGGCTGTGCGCCCCCGCTGTCCGTGCCGCTGGGTGACGGCCGCTGCGTATTCGACTATTCGGGCATGATCGACATCATCCCGGAGACCGAGCAGACCACGATGGCGCTGCGCGGCACCATCAAGCTCCCGGGCGATGCGCTGCTGTCGGCCGAGTATGCCGGGTCGCAATCGCAGAACATCGCGCGCGTGGCCTCCGATCCGGTCGGCGGCATCGTGCTGACCCCGACCAACCCGTACTACCCGACGGCCTTCCCGGGCATCGACCCCACCCGCAACATCTCGGCGGGCTGGCGCATGATCCCGGCGGGCAAGCGCACCAACGAGGCCAATGCCTCGTCGGACCGCTTCGTGCTCGACCTGCGCGGCTCGGTGGGCGGCACCGACTACACCGCTGGCATGTATGCCTCCGAAAGCCGGGTGAGCGACGGTGCGACCGACGGCTACGTGAACGCCCGCCTGATCCGCCAGTATGTGAACGAGGGCCGGCTGAACCCCTTCGGCACCGCCACGCCGGCGCAGGTGGCCCTGATCGAGACCGCCAAGATGCGTGGCACCTTCGCCACGGCCACCGGCTCGACCCGCGGCGCGGATCTGCGCCTGTCGCGTGACCTGTTCGAAATGGGCGGTGGTGCGGCTGCCGGTTCGGTGGGCGTCGAGGCGCGTCGCGAGGACTATCGCAACGACACCGACGACAACATGGTCAACAACGTGCCGTCGGCCGGCCGCAGCGAGTATCACGCCGGCGGCGGGCGCGACATCGTCGCGTTGACCGGTGAGTTGCTGTTGCCGATCGCCCGCTCCTTCGAGGTCAGCCTGGCGGCGCGTTTCGACAAGTACTCGGATGCCGGCAGCACCTTCAACCCGAAGATCGGCTTCAAGTTCCAGCCCACCAAGGCCTTCCTGCTGCGCGGTTCGGCCAATACCGGCTTCCGTGCGCCGTCGCTCGACGAGATGTGGGGCCCCCAGTCGGTGACCTACTCCGAGAACGACTACGACGATCCGCTGCTCTGCCCGGGCGGCACGGTCGCCGCAGGCGGTGTGTCCGTGCGGGACTGCGGCATGCAGGTGCAGCGTCAGACCGGCGGCAACCCGTCGCTGAAGCCGGAGAAGTCGAAGACCTTCTCGCTGGGTATCGCGCTGGAGCCGGCACGCAACCTCACCTTCTCGGTGGACTACTGGAACATCCGGCTGACGAACCAGATCCTGCCCTTCCCGGAGCAGGCGGTGATGGCCGACGCCAGCAAGTACGCCAGCCGTTACGTGCGCTGCAACCAGCTCTCCGCGGCCGAGCAGGAGCGCTATGACCGCTGCTTGAACGACTGGGCCGGCAGCAACGCGCTGGCTTATGTCGTGACGCTGACCGACAACCTCGGCGGCCTGAAGACCGACGGTGTCGACCTGACGGCGGCCTACGGCCTGTCGTTCGGCTCGGCTGGCAATCTGGCGCTGAGCTACGACGGTACCTACGTGCGCAGCTACCAGTACCAGCGTACCGAGAGCGATCCGTACATCGAGATGGCCGGTCGCTACGAGGACGGCTGGGTGGCCTTCCGCTGGCAGCACAACATCGGCGCGCGCTGGGATGCGGGCCGCTGGGCGGCGCAGCTGAACGTGCGGCACAAGACGGGCTACACCGACGAGAACCTGGTCGAGGCGCAGTACTACAACAAGGTCAAGGGCTATACCCTGGTCGACGTGTCCGCCACGGTCAAGCCGATCAAGAACCTGAGCCTGACGCTGGGTGTGAAGAACCTGTTCGACAAGGATCCTCCCTTCACGAACCAGGGTTCGACCTTCCAGCAGGGTTACGACCCGCGTTACACCGACCCGCTCGGCCGGACCTACACGCTGCGCGGCAGCCTGTCGTTCTGATCCCCGGGCCTCGACGGCAAGCAAAGGGCACCCTGGTGCCCTTTCTTCGTTGCCCGCGTGACGACGGGTTCGGCGTGGAAATCGGTCCGGGGCTGCAAAACGCCATCGGCGTGGGTCTGGAAACCCTTCGATCGCGGTGTTTCGCCATGCCGGGCCGATTCTTGTGACGCGTTGCACGCATAATCGCTGCAATGGGCAGGGTCGGGACTCCCGGTTATCGACCTTTTCAGATTCATTTCGGCCGGCGCACGCCTCGCGGGCGCCTCGGACGATTTCGTCGGGGCTGGCCGAAGTACTTCATGAGGTGTGAATTCATGTCGGTTCGTTTGCTTGGCAAACTGGCGGGCGCTGCCGCCGTGTCGATCCTTGGCCTCCTGGCCGGGCAGGCCTTCGCGCAGGCTTCCGCGCCGGAGCTGGCGGCCAGTGCGTCGGCTGTGACGGCCGCTGCGGCGGCCACGACGGCCGTGGTCGACAACCCGTACGGCCTGTCGGCCCTGTGGGCCCAGAGCGACCTGGTCGCCAAGGGCGTGCTGGTGATCATGGTGATCATGTCGGTGGGCAGCTGGTACATCATCGTCACCAAGCTGATCGAGCAGCAGCGCATGCTCAAGCAGGCCCGTCAGGCGGCCGATTCGTTCTGGCAGGCGCCCAGCGTCAAGCAGGGCGCCGAGGGGCTGGCCGACGGCAGCCCGTTCCGCTTCATTGCCGAGGCGGGCCAGGCGGCCACGCAGAAGCACACCGGGCTGCTCGGGCAGATCGAACTGCACGAGTGGGTGACGATGTCGCTGCAGCGCGCTACCGAGCGGGTGCAGTCTCGTCTGCAGGACGGCCTGGCCTTCCTCGCCACGGTGGGTTCGACGGCCCCCTTCGTCGGCCTGTTCGGCACGGTCTGGGGCATCTACCATGCGCTCACCGCCATCGGCGTGGCGGGCCAGGCCTCGATCGACAAGGTGGCCGGTCCGGTGGGTGAAGCGCTGATCATGACGGCCATCGGTCTGGCCGTGGCGGTGCCGGCGGTGCTGGGCTACAACTGGCTGGTGCGCCGCAACAAGGGCGTGATGGACGAGGTGCGCGCCTTCAGCGGCGACCTGCACGCGGTGCTGCTGGCCAACGGCAACGGCAAGGCCGGCCGCGGCTGAGCCCCAGGGCACGGGAGCGCAGCATGGGAATGTCCGTCGGTTCCAGCAGCGAGGAAGACGAGGTCGTCTCCACCATCAACACCACTCCCCTGGTGGACGTGATGCTGGTGCTGCTGATCATCTTCCTCATCACCATTCCGGTGGTGAACTATTCGATCGCGGTCGACCTGCCCAAGGAGCGCAACGAGGTCCGGGAGAGCAAGCCGGAGAACATCGTCGTCACGGTGGATGCCAAGGGTGGCATCTACTGGTTCGATGCCCGGGTGGCGCACACCGACCAGCTGGTCGAGCGGCTCAAGAAGATCGCGGTGATGGATCCTCAGCCGGAGGTGCACATCCGCGGTGATCTGACGGCCCAGTACGACTCGGTGGGGCGCATCGTGTATGCCTGCCAGCGCGCGGGCATCTCGAAGATCGCCTTCATCACCGAACCGCCGGTGCGCGGCTAGGAGGCAGCGATGGGCATGAACGTGGGCCAGGGCTCGGGCGACGATGCCGAGCCGATCATGGACATCAACACCACGCCGCTGATCGACGTGATGCTGGTGCTGCTGGTGATGCTGATCATCACCATCCCGATCCAGCTGCACTCGGTGAACCTCAACATGCCGGTGGGCACGCCCCCGCCCAGCGAGGTCAAGCCGGAAGTGGTGAAGATCGACATCGACGAGAAGAGCGTCGTCTACTGGCAGGGCCTGCCGGTGGTCGATCGTGCCGATCTCGAGGCGAAGATGGCTGCCGCGGCCGAGCGGGCGGTGCAGCCGGAGATTCACATCCGGCCCAACAAGCTGTCGAACTACAACACCTTCGCCGAGGTGATGGTGTCCGCGCAGCGCAAGGGCCTGCTCAAGCTGGGCGTGATCGGGTCGGAGCAGTTCATCGGCCGCTGAGCCGCCGCCGCAGGCCGTCGGCAGGGCGCCTCTGCGAAGCGCCGTCGAGGGCCTGCGTCAGAACAGGAGATTGATCCACATGGATCTGGAGTACCGACCGAAGAATCCGGCCGGCAGGTATGTCGGCATCGGGTTCGTGGTCCTGCTGCACGTGCTGATCGTCTGGGGGCTGGTCTCCGGGCTGGCGCGCAAGGCGGTCGAGATCATCAAGAAGCCGATCGAGATGAAGATCGTCGAGGAGATCCTGCCGCCCCCGCCACCCCCGCCGCCGCCGCCTCCGCCGCCGAAGGAAATGAAGGTGCTGGACAAACCGCCACCGGTGGAGGCGCCCCCGCCGCCGTATGTGCCGCCACCGGAGGTGCAGCCTCCGCCGGCACCGGCGGCCCCGGTGATTCAGGCGGTGCAGACCACGCCGCCGGAAAAGCCGGTGGAGATCAAGCCGCCGCCCCCGCCTGCGCCGCCGCCCCCGCCGCCGGCCCCCCCGGCCGCTCCGGCGAAGCTGGAGATCGGCGTGGTCTGCCCGGGCCACAAGGACACGCTGCAGGCCTCGCTGGCCGGGCTGTACGACAAGGTGGGCATCGAGGGCGTGGTGCAGCTGTCGATCCGCTTCAAGGGCAACGAGATCGTCGAGGTCCGGCAGGTTTCCGGCCCGCGCGAGTACTACCGCGACGTCAGCCGTGCGGTGCGCCGCCTCGAGTGTCAGGTGCCCGGCGGCGTCGAGACCACGGCCACGCTGGAGATCTCCTTCCGCGAGCAATGAGGCACCGGGCGGCGAGCGCCCGGCGCGCTCGCCGCGACGGGTGCCGGGCAGCCTGCGGGCGGCCCGAAGGAAAAAAAAGGCCCCTCGTCGGGGCCCTCGTGCCTAGTGCAACGGCGCGCTGCCGGTCGGCAGTGCCGTCGGGCGCGGTCAGACGCGCTTGCGGTACTCGTTGGTGCGGGTGTCGATTTCCACCTTGTCGCCCTGGGCGACGAAGATCGGCACCATGATCTCGTAGCCGGTGGCGATCTTGGCCGGCTTGAGCACCTTGCCCGAGGTGTCGCCCTTGACGGCCGGCTCGGTCCAGGTGATTTCGCGCACGATGGAGGTGGGCAGTTCGACCGAGATGGCCTTGCCTTCGTAGAACACCACCTCGGCGGACATGCCGTCCTCGAGGTAGTTCACGGCGTCGCCCATGTTCTCGGCCTCGACCTCGTACTGGTTGTACTCGGTGTCCATCCAGACGTACATCGGGTCGGCGAAGTAGGAGTAGGTGCACTCCTTCTTGTCGAGGATGATCTGGTCCATCTTGTCGTCGGCCTTGAAGACGACCTCGGTGCCCGAGTTGTTCAGCAGGCTCTTGAGCTTCATGCGCACGGTGGCGGCGTTGCGGCCACCGCGGCTGTATTCGGTCTTCAGCACGACCATCGGGTCCTTGCCCTGCATGATCACGTTGCCGGCGCGGATTTCCTGTGCGATCTTCATTTCGATGTCCATGTGGCCCCGTCGACGGGGCACGGTAGGTACTGCTCAGGCGCTCGGCTCCCGAGGGGGAGGGCGGCACACGCCTGCGTGCAGGTGGGCGGGCTTCGCGGTGCGGGGCGTGTGACTCGGCTGCGCCTGTGCTGCGCCGCAAAAACGCGGGATTCTACCGTGCTTCCGAGCGGACGTCCCGGGCGGCGGGTCCGCCCGCCTGGTGCCGGGCGACGAAGGCCAGCAGTTGCGTGGTCAGGTCGGGGGCCCGGGCCAGTTCGGTGCTGCGCCGGACCGCCCAGTCGCACCAGAGCGGGTCGCGCCAGGCCGCGGGGTCGGCCGGCAGGCCGGCCGTGTCCGTCGCGCGGTTTGCATCGTTCCAGACCTGAAAGGCGCGCTCGAGCTGTGCGGCCAGCGCGGCCGGGGCCCCCGCGAGGTAGACGTGCAGGAAGGCGTCGAGCTTGGCCAGGTGGGCAAGGTCGTCCTGCGGGTAGAGCTGCCACAGGAAAGGCCGGCCGGCCCAGAGCGCGCGCAGGGCCGAGTCTTCACCGCGCACGAGGTTCAGGTCGCAGCTCCACAGCAGGCGGTCGAAGTCCAGCTGGTCGACCTGGGGCAGGAAGTGCAGGCGCAGAGGGCCGCGCAACGCCTCGCTGCCCGGCGGTGGTGGACGTTCGAGCCCGAGCCAGCCAGACACCGCGACGGCGCTGTGGCCCGGGGTGACCAGCAGGGTGAGGGGTTCGCGCGCGTCGGCGAGCCGCCCGAGCCAGCCCGGCAGCGCCGGCTGGGCATAGCCGAACAGCAGCGCGACGGCTTCCCGCCGCGGCGCGTGGCCACGCCGCCGCAGGCCGAGCCTCTGCGCGAGGAAGGCGTCGCCATCGTGTGTATCACGCCGGGCCAGCCAGGCCGCCTCGCGCAGCAGGCCGCCGGTGGCCGGGGTGAAGCCCGGGTAGAAGAACCACTTGGTCAGGCCCTGGCCGGGGCCGCTCCACTGTGGCGAGGGCAGGCCGTGCGAGCGTTCGACATAGGCCTCGGCGCTGAGGTACTCGAGGTTGAGCCAGAGCGGCGCGTCCTCGCCTTCGGGCCGCGTGGCCATGCGCCGCACGAAGGCCTCGGGCGGGTCGCAGCCGAAGGCCTCGATCACCACGTCGCCAGGGCGTTCGTCGGGCAGCGGATCGCGCCAGGGCCGCACGCTGACCCCTTCGGCGCCGTCCGGCGCCATCCAGGCGAGGGCACGGGCATCGTCCACCCACAGGCGCACGCGCTGGCCGCGCTGCGCCAGGTCGCGGGCCAGGCGCCAGCACACGCCGAGGTCACCGTGGTTGTCGATGACGCGGCAGAACAGGTCCCAGGCGAGCCTGTCCGGCGCCGCTGCGGGCCCGACGGCAGGAGAAGTGGCGGCAGGCATGGCCCATTATCGGCAGCGGCACAATTCCGCCATGTCCACGCCCGCCCTGCCTGCCGACGATGCTCCGATGCAGCCCGCCTGCGCGACCGGGCCTGCGTCCCCGGGCGACGCTGCTGCGAGCGTGCCCGACGCTGCCGCCCGGGCGCGCGAACGCCTGCTGGCCGAGGTGGCGGCGCTGCCGGGCCTGCCTGGCGTCTACCGCTACTTCGACGCCCAGGAGCAGCTGCTCTACGTGGGCAAGGCGCGCAACCTGAAGAAGCGCGTCTCCAGCTACTTCCACAAGGAGCATGGCGGCACGCGCATCGGCCACATGGTGGGGCGCATCCATCGCATGGAGACGACGGTGGTGCGGTCGGAGGCCGAGGCGCTGCTGCTCGAGAACAATCTCATCAAGACGCAGCAGCCGCGCTTCAACATCCTCTTCCGCGACGACAAGAGCTACCCGTACCTGAAGCTGGTCAGCCATGCCTACCCGCGCGTGGCCTACTTTCGCGGCTCGGTGGACCGGCGGCACCGCTATTTCGGCCCCTACCCGAGCGCCTGGGCGGTGAAGGAGGGCATCCAGCTGGTGCAGAAGGTGTTCCGCCTGCGCACCTGCGAGGACAGCGTTTTCGCCAACCGCAGCCGCGCCTGCCTGCTGCACCAGATCCACCGCTGCTCCGCGCCCTGCGTGCAGGCCATCTCGGCCGAGGACTATGCGCGCGACGTGGCCCAGGCGGTGCGCTTCCTCGAGGGGCATGCCGGGGAGGTGGTCGAGCAGTTGCAGGCGCGCATGCTGGAGGCGGCCGGGCGGCTGGATTTCGAGTCGGCTGCGCAGCTGCGCGACCAGATCGGCGCACTGGCCAAGGTGCTGCACCAGCAGGCGGTGGACACCGACGCCGAGCACGACACCGACATCCTGGCCGTCAAGGTGCAGGGTGGCCGGGCCTGCGTGAACCTGGCGATGGTGCGCGGTGGCCGGCATCTGGGCGACCGGGCCTACTTTCCCAGCCACGTCGAGGAGGCCGCCGCGCTCGAGTCGGCCGAGGCGCTGCTGCTGCCGCCCGAGCCCGCCGCCATGACGACGGCCGAGGGGGGCGACGGCGAACCAGCGGCGGCCGAGGGGGGCGCATCGGCGCTGCCGGCCTCGGTGTCGCACACCGGGCCGGATTCCACGGCCGCGGTGCTCGAGCGCATCGAGACCCGGGTGCTGGAGGCCTTCATCGCCCAGCACTACCTCGGCAGCGCCTGTCCGCCGCTGCTGGTCACCGGCCGTGCGGTGGATCGGGACCTGCTCGCGGCGCTGTCCGAGCAGGTCGGCCACCGCGTGACGGCCCAGCACCAGCCGCGCGAGCCGCGCCGCGCCTGGCTCGACATGGCACAGCGCGGCTGCGAGCTCGCGCTGGCGCGCCTGCTCGCCGAGGAAGGCTCGCAGCAGGCGCGCACCCGGGCGCTGGCCGACCTGCTCGACCTGGCTCCCGACGGGATCGACGCACAGCTCGACGGGTTGCGCATCGAGTGCTTCGACATCAGCCACACCGCCGGCGAGGCCACCCAGGCCTCCTGCGTGGTGTTCGAGCAGCACCGCATGCAGCCGTCACAGTACCGGCGCTTCAACATTGCCGGCATCACCCCGGGCGACGACTACGCCGCGATGCGCCAGGTGCTGACACGCCGGTACGCCCGCCTGGCCGAAGCCGCCCAGCAGGGCGAGGCCCGCCTGCCCGATCTGGTGCTGGTGGACGGCGGGCGCGGCCAGGTGGCGATGGCGCGCGAGGTGTTCGAGTCGCTCGGTCTGGACATCGGCCTGATCGTCGGCGTCGAGAAGGGTGAGGGGCGCAAGGTGGGGCTCGAGGAACTGGTCTTCGCCGACGGGCGCGAGAAGATCGCGCTGGGGCGCGACTCGGCCGCGCTGATGCTGGTGGCGCAGATCCGCGACGAGGCCCACCGCTTCGCGATCACCGGCATGCGTGCGCGCCGGGCGTCGGTGCGCACCTCCGGAAGCCGGCTCGAGGACATCCCCGGCGTGGGGCCGAAGAAGCGTGCCCGGCTGCTGCAGCGCTTCGGCGGCGTGCGCGGCGTGGCGGCCGCCGGCGTGGACGATCTGGCGACGGTGGAGGGCATCTCGCGCGAGCTGGCCGAGGAGATCTTCCGGGCCCTGCATTGAGGGGGAAGACCCCTCGGGCCCAGGCGGCCGCGCCTCGGCCGCGATCCTGTGCACAATGTCACCATGTTCTTCACCCTGCCCACGCTGCTCACCTGGGCGCGCATCGTCGCGATTCCGCTGATCGTCGGCGTCTACTACCTGCCCTGGAGCATGGAGCTGCGCAATCTCTGCGCCACCTCGCTCTTCGTGGTCGTGGCCGCGACCGACTGGCTGGACGGCTGGCTGGCGCGGCGCCTGAATCAGACCTCCTCGTTCGGGGCCTTCCTCGATCCGGTGGCCGACAAGATCCTGGTCTGCGCGGCCCTGCTGATCCTGCTGCAGCTCGACCGGGTCAACGCCCTGGTGGCGCTGATCATCATCGGGCGGGAGATCACGATCTCGGCACTGCGCGAATGGATGGCGCAGATCGGCGCCTCGCGCAGCGTGGCGGTGCACATGCTGGGCAAGCTCAAGACCACCGCGCAGCTGGTCGCCATTCCCTTCCTGCTCTACGACGGCCGACTGTTCGAGCTGATCGACACCCGTTGGTGGGGCACGGTGGCCATCGGGGTGGCCAGCGTGCTGACGGTGTGGTCGATGGTCTACTACCTGCGCAAGGCCCTGCCCGAAATCCGCGCCAAGGCGGGCTGAGCCGTGCCGGCCCCAGGCCCCGCCGCGTCGGCGGTGCACTCCGAGGACTGGCTGCGCGCGATGCCGGTCGTCTTCGTGCTGATCTGGAGCACGGGCTTCGTCGTGGCGCGCTACGGCATGCCGCACGCGCCGCCGATCGGATTCCTCAGCCTGCGCTACGCGCTGTCGCTGCTGTGCTTCCTGCCCTGGATCCTCTGGGCGCGGGCGCGCTGGCCGCAGGGGCGCTCGCAGTGGCTTCACCTGGCGGTGACCGGCGTGCTGATGCATGCGGGCTACCTGGGCGGCGTGTGGGCGGCCGTCAAGGCCGGCATCGGTGCGGGCACGGTGGCGCTGATCGTCGGGCTGCAGCCGCTGCTGACGGCCTGGTGGGTGGCGCGGCAGGGCGCGGGAGCTGCGGCCCACGAGCGCGTGAGTCTGCGCCAGTGGCTGGGGCTGCTGCTGGGCTTCGGCGGACTGGGCCTGGTGGTCTGGCACAAGCTGGGCGTCGGCGAGGTGCGCGCGGACAACCTCGCCCTGGCGCTGCTGGCGCTGCTGTGCATCACGGCGGGCACGCTCTACCAGAAGCGCCATGTGCGACCCTGCGATGCCCGCACGGCCAACACCGTCCAGCTGCTCGCCGCCCTGGGCGTGAGTGCACCGGTCGCCTGGCTGGAGGCCGGCAGCTGGGACTGGCACCCCGAGATGCTGGCGGCGCTGGCCTGGTCGGTGGTGGCGCTGACGCTGGGGGCCAGCTCCCTGCTGTACCTGCTGATCCAGCGCGGTGCGGCCACCCGGGTGACCAGCCTGCTGTACCTGGTGCCTCCCTGTACCGCCCTGATGGGCTGGCTGCTCTTCGACGAGGCGCTGGGGGCTGCCACGCTGCTGGGCATGGGCCTGACCGTGCTCGGCGTGGCCTGGGTGCTGCGGGGCGGTGGCCGGTGACGGGGCGGACCGCCTGTCCGCCGCGACCGGAAAGCGCCTCGAAAGTGCATAGAATGCGCGCCTGCGGTCGACGCGAACCGCGCCGCGGGGCCCGGCGCGGGGTCCGGCCGGCTGGGTCGGAGCGCTCGCCGATCCGCTGTCCAGGTGGCCGACCGCCCTCGCGAGAGCCCAAGATGAGAGGTAGTTTTGTGAACAAGTCCGAGTTGATCGAACACATTGCCGAACAGGCGGACATCTCCAAGGCCGCCGCCGCCCGCGCACTGGAGGCGGTGATCGGTGGTGTGACCGACTCGCTGGCCCGGGGTGACAGCGTGACCCTGGTCGGCTTCGGCACCTTCGCCGTGTCCAGCCGCGAAGAGCGCAGTGGCCGCAACCCGCGCACCGGCGCGACGATCCAGATCAAGGCCTCCAAGGTGCCCAAGTTCCGGCCCGGCAAGGTCCTGCGCGACGCCATCGCCTGATCTCCCGATCGGGCCGCCGCCCGCGGTGGCGGCCCGGACGACCGGGTGCTTAGCTCAGTTGGTAGAGCGGCGCCCTTACAAGGCGTAGGTCGGGGGTTCGAGCCCCTCAGCACCCACCACCGAGTCGTCCTCCCCACGAATCCATCGCCTCCTGCGGCTGCCGCAGGCAGGCACTGCGAAGAAGGCGAACCGCGGTTCGCCTTCGTCGTGTCTGGCGTGACCGCACCGGTCGGCGCGGTCCACGCAAGGAAGCCTCGATGTTCGATTTCGTCCGCCGCCACAAGCGCATCATGCAGTTCCTGCTGGTGCTGCTGATCTTCCCGTCCTTCGTGCTGTTCGGCATCGAGGGCTACCAGCGCTACAGCGAGGGCAATGCCGCCGTGGCGCGTGTGGCCGGGCGGGACATCACCCAGGCGGACTGGGACGCCGCGCACCGCCAGCAGGCCGACCGCCTGCGCCAGCAGATGCCGGGCATCGACGCGCGCCTGCTGGACTCGCCCGAGTTCAAGCGTCAGACCCTCGAGCAGCTGCTGCGCGAGCGGGTGCTCTTCGCCGCCGTGCTCGACCAGCACCTGTCGCCCACCGACGACCAGCTGGCGCGCTTCTACCAGACCGAGCCGGACTACGCCTGGCTGCTGCAGGCCGACAAGGCGCAGCGCCGTGACCTGCTGGCCGCGCGGGGCCTGACCGAAGCGATGCTCGATGCGCAGGTGCGCCAGGACCTGGCGCTGCGGCAGGTGCTGATGGGGGTGAGCGGCTCGGCGATGGCGCCGCAGGCTGCCGCTTCGGCCGCCCTGGACGCCTACTTCCAGCAGCGCGAGGTCCAGTGGATTTCCTTCGCCGGGCGGGACTACCTCGGCAAGGTGCAGGCCAGCGATGCCGAGGTGCAGGCCTTCTACGAAGCGCCGGCCCAGGCTGGCCGCTTCATGGCCCCGGAAGCGGCCTCGGTGGACTACCTGGTGCTCGATCTGGCGGCAGTGCGCCGCGGCATCACGGTGGCCGAGGATGACCTTCGCCGCTACTACGAGGAGAATGCGGCGCGCTACACCCAGCCGGAGGAGCGGCGCGTGCGCCACATCCTGATCGCCGTGCCCGCAGGCGCGTCGGCCGAGGCGAAGGCCCAGGCGCGAGCCCGTGCGCAGGGGCTGATCGAGCAGCTCGGCCAGGCACGTGCCCGCTTCGCCGAACTGGCGCGGCAGGCTTCCGGCGATCCGGAGTCCGCCTCGCGCGGCGGGGACCTCGACTGGGCCGGGCGCGGTGCGATGGTGTCCAAGCGCTTCGAGGAGGCCGTATTCGCGCTGAAGAAGGGCGAACTGGCCGCCGCGCCGGTGGAGACCGAATTCGGCTTCCACGTGGTGGAGCTGCTCGACCAGCGCGGTGGCGAGCGGCGCAGCTTCGAGAGCGTGCGCGCCGAGCTGGAAACCGAGGTCGGCCAACAGCTGGCCCAGAAGCGCTTTGCCGAGGTGGCCGAGCAGTTCACCAATCTGGTCGAGCAGGAGGACAGCCTGAAGCCGGTGGCTCAGCAGCTCGGTCTGGAGCTGCGGCATGTCGACGGCCTGGGACGCAGCGGCAGCGGCGAGGAAGGCAGCGTGCTGCGCCAGCCCAAGCTGCTGGAGCTGCTGTTCCAGCCGGAGAATCTGGCGGGCAAGCGCAACACCGAGGTGGTCGAGCTCGCGGCGAACCAGCTGGTGGCTGCCCATGTCGTCAAGCACACACCGGCGCGGCGCCTGCCGCTGGCCGAGGTGCGCGAGCAGGCCCGCGCGGCGGTGCTGCAGGTCAAGGCGGCGCAGGCGGCCCGCGACGAGGGCCAGGCACGACTGAAGGCGTGGCAGGCCAGCCCGCCGGATGCCGCGATCCTGCCGGCCGCTCGTCTGGTCTCACGTGCGCAGGCCCAGAGCCTGCCGCCGGCACTGCTGGACGGCATCCTGCGAGCGGCACCGCAGCCGCTGCCGCGCTGGACCGGCATCGACCTCGGCGACGAGGGTTATGCCCTGGTGCGGCTGAACCGCATCCTGCCCGCCGATGCCGCGGCGCTGGGTGACGCCCAGCAGGCACGCAGCCAGTACGCACAGGCCTGGTCGCGTGCCGAGGCCGAGGCCTACTACCAGGCGCTGCGCAAGCGCTACAAGGCCCAGATCACCGCACCGGCGGCGCCCGCTGGCGCGGCGTCGGAGGCCGCTCGCTGAGACCGCGCGTCGTCCCGGACGCGGCCGCTGCGGCGTCGACGGCTGCGACGCCTTTCAAAAAAGGCTTGATTCGTCGATCATGAACTGGCTATAATTTCTGTCTCAACTGCGGTGGATGTAGCTCAGTTGGTAGAGTCCCAGATTGTGATTCTGGTCGTCGTGGGTTCGAGTCCCATCATCCACCCCACCGTATTTCGAACGCCGGCCGGCTGCCAAGCCCGCCGGCGTTTTTGTTGGTTGCGCGCATTTTCCCGTCGGTGCGCGCTGCCCTGCCCCTGAAAGGCCGATCCCCTGTATATCCCTGTATATCGCGGGTTCCCGGGGCCTGCGCCTGAATCCTGGGTCGCGACCCCGGGCGCGCCGATTTCAATCGGGGTCGGACATCGGTCGCACCGGGCAGGACCAGCCCAGCCAGCGCAGGGCCACCTCCTGCAGCAGGGCCGGATCGCCGGTGGTCCAAAGTTGCACGCCCGCAGTCGGCGCGATCCCCGCGACGACCGGCGGATCCCCGGCTTGCCCGCAAGGCCGATGCGATACGAAACGGGCCAGCTCGGCGGTCCGGCGAGCCACCGCGTCGGCCGTGTCGACCAGGCGGACCTCGGGGCCGAGTTCGGCCTGGATCAGGCGGCTCACGAACGGGTAGTGGGTGCAGCCCAGGACGACGGTGTCGACGCCGGCCGCGCGCAGGGGGGCACAGCAGCGCTGCACGATGGCACGCAGCGCAGGAGCGTCGAGCGCGCCGCCCTCGATGGCGCCGGCCAGTCCGGGACAGGGCTGCAGATGCAGTTCGACATGGGCGGCATGCGCCTGCGCGAGCAGCCGGAAGCGTTCGCTGCGCAGGGTGCCCTCGGTGGCCAGCACACCGATGCAGCCGTTGCCGGTCAGGGCCGCGGCCGGCTTGATGCCCGGCTCCACCCCCACGATCGGGCAGTCCGGGTGCTCGCTGCGCAACAGTTGCACTGCCGCCGCGGTGGCGGTGTTGCAGGCCACCACCAGCATCTGCGCACCCTGCGCACGCAGGAAGCGGGCGATGTGGCGTGAGCGCTCCTGCACGAACCGATCGCCCCGCTCGCCGTAGGGCGCATGACCCGAGTCTGCCACGTAGTGCAGGCGGGCCTGCGGCAGGGCCTGTCGGATGGCGCGCAGCACCGACAGCCCTCCCAGGCCGGAATCGAACACGCCGATGCAGGGTCCGGCGGCCTGGTTCTCGACAGGAGGGAGGGGCATGGATATCGGTTGCGGGATCGGCCGTCGCTGCGCTAGATAGGGCAGTCTAGCAGCGGGGCTTTGCCGCGCTGCACCAAACTGCCTAGAATCGAACGGTCGTGCTTTTTTGAGGGTGCGGGCAGCGCCGGACTCGCCCCGTAAAATGGCCCTCCGGTCAGCTGAAACGTCCAACCATTGGAGAACATCGCATGAAGGCATTGGTACCCGTCAAGCGGGTCGTGGACTACAACGTCAAGGTCCGCGTGAAGTCGGACGGGACGGGCGTGGACATCGCCAACGTCAAGATGAGCATGAACCCCTTCGACGAGATTGCCGTCGAGGAAGCGGTGCGGCTGAAGGAGAAGGGCGTCGTGACCGAGGTGGTCGCGGTGTCCTGCGGCGTCGCCCAGTGCCAGGAGACCCTGCGCACCGCGATGGCGATCGGCGCGGATCGCGCCATCCTGGTCGAGTGTGCCGACGAGCTGCAGCCGCTGGCGGTGGCCAAGCTGCTCAAGGCGCTGGTCGACAAGGAACAGCCGGGCCTGGTGATCCTGGGCAAGCAGGCCATCGACGACGATTGCAACCAGACCGGCCAGATGCTGGCGGCCCTGGCCGATCTGCCGCAGGCCACCTTCGCCTCCAAGGTGGAAGTGGCCGACGGGAAGGCCCGAGTCACCCGCGAGATCGACGGTGGCCTGGAGACGGTGAGCCTGAGCCTGCCGGCCATCGTCACCACCGACCTGCGCCTGAACGAGCCGCGCTACGTGACGCTGCCCAACATCATGAAGGCGAAGAAGAAGCCGCTGGAGACCGTCAAGCCCGCCGACCTCGGTGTGGACGTGGCGCCGCGGCTGAAGACGCTGAAGGTCAGCGAGCCGGCCAAGCGGGGCGCGGGGGTGAAGGTTGCGGACGTTGCGACGCTGGTGAACAAGCTGAAGAACGAAGCCAAGGTGGTCTGAGATGGTTGCACTCGTCATTGCCGAACACGACAACGCGTCGATCAAGGGCGCGACCCTGAACACCGTCACCGCGGCGGCCGCCTGCGGCGGCGAGGTGCATGTGCTGGTGGCCGGCCACAACGCCGCGGCCGCGGCCGCGGCGGCCGCGCAGATCGCCGGTGTGGCCAAGGTGCTGCACGCCGACAGCGAGGCGCTGGCCCACGGTCTGGCCGAGAACCTGGCCGCCCAGGTCGTCGCGGTGGCCGCCGGCTACAGCCACCTGCTGTTCCCGGCCACTGCCGCCGGCAAGAACGTGGCCCCGCGCGTGGCCGCCAAGCTGGACGTGGCGCAGATCAGCGAGATCACCCAGGTGGTCGCTGCCGACACCTTCGAGCGTCCGATCTACGCGGGCAACGCGGTGGCCACGGTGCAGAGCCTGGACGCAGTCAAGGTCATCACCGTACGGGCCACCGGTTTCGACGCTGCGGCGGCCACGGGCGGCAGCGCAGCCGTCGAGGCGGTGGCCGCCGTGGCCGACAGCGGCAAGAGCCAGTACCAGGGCAGCGAGATCGCCAAGAGCGACCGTCCCGAGCTGACCGCGGCCAAGATCATCGTCTCCGGCGGCAGGGCGCTGGGTTCGAGCGAGAAGTTCGACGAAGTGCTGACCCCGCTGGCCGACAAGCTCGGTGCCGCACTCGGTGCCAGCCGCGCCGCGGTGGACGCCGGCTACGCGCCCAACGACTGGCAGGTGGGTCAGACCGGCAAGATCGTCGCGCCGCAGCTGTACATCGCCTGCGGCATCAGCGGGGCGATCCAGCATCTGGCGGGCATGAAGGACTCCAAGGTGATCGTGGCGATCAACAAGGATCCGGAGGCGCCGATCTTCTCGGTGGCCGACTACGGGCTGGAGGCGGATCTGTTCGCTGCCGTGCCGGAGCTGGTGAAGTCGCTCTGATCGCGCGCCTGATGCGCCGAGCCGCCGGGTTCGGCGGCTGAAATTGCATGGGCGCCCAACCTGTGAAGCAGGTTGAGGCGCCCAAGTTCTGTCTGGAGATCCCGAAATGACCTATCGCGCCCCCGTCAAGGACATGCTCTTCTGCATGAAGGAGCTGGCCGGCATCGACCAGCTCACGCAGATTCCCGGTTTCGAGGAGGCCGGCTACGACACTGCCGCCGCGGTGCTGGAGGAATGCGCCAAGTTCAACGAGAACGTGGTCGCTCCGCTGAACTGGGAAGGCGACAAGTACCCCTCGTCCTTCCACGACGGCCATGTCACCACCACCCCCGGCTTCAGGCAGGCCTTCCAGCAGTTCTCCGAGGCCGGCTGGCAGGGCCTGCAGCACCCGGCCGATTTCGGCGGTCAGGGCCTGCCCAAGACCATCGGCGCGGCCTGCGCCGAGATGCTGCACAGCGCCAATCTGAGCTTTGCGCTGTGCCCGCTGCTGACCGACGGCGCCATCGAGGCGCTGCTGACCGCCGGCTCCGACGAGCAGAAGGCCACCTACCTGCCGAAGATGATCTCCGGCGAGTGGACCGGCACCATGAACCTCACCGAGCCGCAGGCCGGTTCGGACCTGGCCGCGGTGCGCACCCGCGCCGAGCCGCAGCCCGACGGCACGTACAAGATCTTCGGCACCAAGATCTTCATCACCTACGGTGAGCACGACATGGCCGAGAACATCGTCCACCTCGTGCTGGCCCGGGTTCAGGGCGCGCCGGAGGGCGTCAAGGGCATCAGCCTGTTCATCTGCCCGAAGTTCCTGCTCGACGCCGACGGCCGTCCCGGCGCGCGCAACGACGTTCACTGCGTGAGCATCGAGCACAAGCTGGGCATCAAGGCCAGCCCGACCGCGGTGCTGCAGTACGGCGACCATGGCGGGGCGATCGGCTACCTGGTCGGTCAGGAGAACCGCGGCCTGGAGTACATGTTCATCATGATGAACTCCGCGCGCTTCGGCGTGGGCGTGCAGGGCCTGGCGGTGTCCGAGCGGGCCTACCAGAAGGCGGTGCAGTACGCGCGCGACCGCGTGCAGTCCCGCCCGGTGGACGGCTCGGTCAAGGGTGCGGCACCGATCATCCACCACCCGGACGTGCGCCGCATGCTGATGACCATGCGCGCCACCGCCGAGGGCTGCCGCGCGCTGGCCATCACCGCTGCGGCCGCCTACGACGCCGCACACCACCACCCGGACGCCGATACCCGGGCGCAGAACCAGGCCTTCTACGAGTTCATGGTGCCGCTGGTGAAGGGCTACAGCACCGAGACCAGCCTGGAGGTCACGAGTCTTGCGGTGCAGGTGCACGGCGGCATGGGCTTCATCGAGGAGACCGGCATCGCCCAGCTGTACCGCGACGCCAAGATCCTGACGATCTACGAGGGCACCACCGCGATCCAGGCCAACGATCTGATCGGCCGCAAGACTTCGCGCGACGGCGGCCAGACCGCCAAGGCGATCGCCGGCCAGATCGAGCTGACCGAGGCCGACCTGGCCGCCCGCAACGACCCGGCCGCACAGAGCTTTGCCAGGCGCCTGAAGGCCGCACGCGAGGCCTTCCTCGAGGTGGTGGACTTCGTCGTCGGCCAGACCAAGGCCAGCCCGAACGCCGTCTTCGCCGGCTCGGTGCCCTACCTGATGCTGGCCGGCAACCTGATGGCCGGCTGGCAGATGGGTCGCGCCCTGCTGGCTGCCGAGGACGCCATCAACGAGGGTGAGGAGGTCGCCTTCATGCAGGCCAAGGTGGCCACGGCGCGCTTCTACGCCGAGCACATCCTGACCCGCATCCCGGCGCTGCGTGACAGCATCCTCGAGGGCGGGGAGAGCGCCTGCGCGCTGCCGCTGGAAGCGTTCTGATCCGACTCGGCGCCGGGCCGCGCACTGCACAGGTGCCGGCCCGCGCGCGACGGCGCAGCTGGCCGGGTCCGACAGACGCCTAGGGTCGGCACTCCAATCCGGCTGGCGCCTGGGTGACAGGCTCGCGCCGGCGCTGTCGGCAGACTGCGTCGACTGCTGCCTACATGAGGAGATTGTCTTGGCCCTGCCTTCCGTGTTCTCGACCCTGCGCCTGCCGGTGATCGGCTCGCCGCTGTTCATCATCAGCAACCCCAAGCTCGTGATCGAGCAGTGCAAGGCCGGCATCGTCGGCTCGATGCCGGCGCTCAATGCCCGCCCCGCGTCCCAGCTGGACGAGTGGCTGGCCGAGATCACCGAGACGCTGGCCGCCTGGGACCGCGACCACCCCGAAGCGCCTTCTGCGCCCTTCGCCATCAACCAGATCGTGCACAAGAGCAACGACCGGCTCGAGCACGACATGCAGATGTGCGCGAAGTACAAGGTGCCCCTCGTCATCACCAGTCTGGGCGCGCGCAGCGACGTCAACGAGGCCGTGCACGGCTGGGGCGGCGTGGTGCTGCACGACATCATCAACAACGCCTTCGCGCACAAGGCCATCGAGAAGGGCGCCGACGGACTGATCGCGGTGGCCGCCGGCGCCGGCGGCCACGCGGGCGTGAAAAGCCCGTTTGCGCTGATCCAGGAGATCCGCCAGTGGTTCGACGGCCCGCTGGCGCTGTCCGGCTCCATCGCCAGCGGCGGCGCCATCCTGGCCGCGCAGGCCATGGGGGCGGATCTGGCCTACATCGGCTCGGCCTTCATCGCCACCGACGAGGCCCGTGCCGCGCCGGAGTACAAGCAGTGCATCGTCGACTGCGACAGCGACGACATCGTCTACAGCAACCTGTTCACGGGCGTGCACGGCAACTACCTGAAGCCGAGCATCCGCGCGGCCGGTCTCGACCCGGACCACCTGCCCGAGAGCGACCCGAGCAAGATGAACTTCGGCGCGGCCATGGACGGTGGGGCGAAGAAGGCCTGGAAGGACATCTGGGGCTGCGGCCAGGGCATCGGCGCGATCGACCGGATCCAGCCGGCCGCTGCGCTGGTGGCCCAGCTGAAAGCGCAGTACGACGCGGCGCGTGCGCGCCTGTGCAGCGTCTGAGCGCGCCCGCGCCCGGTCGACCGCTGCAGCGGCGGCGACAGCGGCCGGCGCAGGGCGCCGTCAGCCCTGGGCCCGGCGGCTGAGTTCGAGCGCTTCGGCGGGCGAACTGTGCAGCGCCAGCTTGCGGTAGACCGAGCGGATGTGTTCGTTCACCGCAAACCACTTGATGCCCATCAGCCGGGCGATCTCCTTGATCGTGAAGCCCTTGGCCAGGTAGGTCAGCACCTCGGTCTCGCGGCTGCTCAGCCCCGGCATGTCGGCCGCGGGGCTGCCCAGCGGCGCGGGCAGTGTGCGCGCGCCGAACTCGCTCAGGCTGCCGAAGCCCGAATCGCCGCCGCGCGCATCGACGCCCCGGAAGAAGCCCAGGAAGCGTCGCGCGATCGCCGGCGACAGCGAGGGCTGGCCGCGCACGATGCGCTGCAGCTCCTCCACCAGGACCTCGAAGCGGTCTTCCTTGAGCAGGTAGCCGTCGGCCCCGCATTGCAGGGCGGGGAAGAGGTGCTCGTCGTCGGAATGCAGCGTGGTGGCGATCTTGAGCGCCGGGTGTCCGGCCAGCTCGGCCAGCAACTCGAGACCGCTGCCGTCGGGCTGCTCCAGGTCGCAGAGGATGAGGCGAAAGGGCGTTGCGCCCGGCGCGCTGCGGGCATGCTCGCCGATGCCCAGCGCCTGGCGGGCGCTGTCGAGGTCACGCGCTTCGGTGAACGTGATGTCGTCGCTGAAGCTTTCACGCACGACGCGCAGCAGAAAGCTGCGCGCAACGGCATTGTCTTCGACGATCAACACGCGAATGGGCATGGAGGCACAACCTTGGCAACTCGGGTCGGAGGCGTGGCCCGTCGCCGCTGCCCCGCGACTGCGCCACACCGCATTATCGGCTGCGGGCTCGAGCGCTGAGACCGCAGCCCCCTCAGTCCCAGGGTCGGATGCACGTGACAGCGGGGCTCAATCGGCGTTGCGCAGCACCAGCTTGCCCTGCACCTGGCGGCTGGCCATCCGGGCATAGCCCTGCACCAGTGCGCTCATCGGCAGGACCTGGTCGAGCACCGGACGGATGCGACCCTCCTCGTACCAGCGCAGCAGCTCCCCCAGGGCCGCGTGCGCGGCCTGCGGCTCGCGGCGCGCGAAATCGCCCCAGAACACGCCGACCAGCGAGGCGCCCTTGAGCAGCGCCAGGTTCAGCGGCAGCGCCGGAATCTGGCCCTGCGCGAAGCCCACCACCAGGTAGCGCCCGCGCCAGGCGATCGAGCGGAACGCCGGCTCGGCCAGGTCGCCGCCGACCGGGTCGTAGATCACGTCCGGGCCGCGGCCCTCGGTGAGTGTCTTCAGCCGCTCGCGCAGGTCCTCGCGGCTGTAGTCGATGCAGGACTCGGCGCCGAGGCGGCGTGCGAGCTCGCACTTCTCGGCGCTGGAGGCGGCGGCGATCACCCGCGCGCCGGCGGCCACGGCGATCTGCAGCGCCGCCGTCCCCACGCCGCCGGCGGCACCGAGCACCAGCACGGTCTCGCCCGCCCGCAGCGCGGCCCGGTCGATCAGCGCGTGGTGCGAGGTGGCATAGGTGCAGATGAAGGCCGCGGCCTCCTCGAAGGGCATGGCCTGCGGGATCGGCAGCACCTTGTCGGCGGCCACGCAGACGGCCTGCGCGAAGCCGCCCAGGCCGCCGAAGGAGGCCACCCGCTGGCCCACGCGCAGGTGGCGCACTTCGGACCCCACCGCGTCGATCACGCCGGAAAACTCCAGCCCCGGCACGAAGGGCAGCGGCGGGCGCACCTGGTAGCGGCCCTGGGTGATCAGCAGGTCGGGAAAGTTCAGGCTCGCGCAGCGCACGGCCACCCGCACCTCGCGCGCGGCGGGTTCGGGCGTGGGCAGCTCGCGCCATTGCAGGTCCTGCGGACCGGTGGTCTGTTCGCACAGCCAGGCATGCATGTCTGTCTCCTGTCTCGGGTTCTCGGCGCGGGCCGAGGGGTCGGCCGTGCCTGCGGCGGCGCGATCTTCACCCGTCGCGCACGCCGCCGACTGTCGCGCAGGTGCCAGCTCGGGCTGCCCCCGGGTGCCGGGTCGCTGCATAGAATGCGCCCATGCATATCCTGGTCGCAAACGACGATGGCTACCTCGCCCCGGGGCTGGCCGCGCTGGTGGAGGTCTGCCGCAGTTTCGGCACGGTGGACGTGGTGGCGCCCGAGCAGAACGCCAGCGGCACCTCGAACGCGCTGACGCTGCAGCGCCCGCTGTCGGTGTACACCGCGGCCAATGGCTTCCACTACGTGAACGGCACGCCCTCGGACTGCGTGCACGTCGCCCTGACCGGTCTGCTGCCGCGCCGGCCGGATCTGGTCGTCTCGGGCATCAACAACGGCGCCAACATGGGCGACGACACGCTCTACTCCGGCACCGTGGCCGCGGCGATGGAGGGCTACCTCTTCGGCGTGCCGGCCATCGCCTTCTCGCTGGTCGAGAAGGGCTGGCAGCATCTCGACGCGGCGGCCGAGGTGGCGCGCGCGGTGATCGCCCAGGTGCTGCACACGCCGCCGGCGGGTGCCTGGCTGCTCAACGTCAACGTGCCCGCCCGGGCCGACGCTGCCCGCCTGCCCCGCCGGATCACCCGCCTGGGGCGACGCCACGCCAGTGAACCGGTGATCCGGCAGACCAGCCCGCGCGGCGAGACCCTGTACTGGATCGGCCCGGCCGGTGATGCCCGCGAGGCCGGCGAGGGCACCGACTTCCACGCGGTGGCGCAGGGTCAGGTGTCGCTGACACCGCTGCAGGTGGACCTGACCGACCACGCGGCCTTGCCGGCCTGGCAGCACTGGGTCCAGCCGCGATGAGCGGCGCCGCCGCCCGGCCCGGGCCACGACGCAGGGGACGCGCGGCGTGAGCGAAGCCGAGGCGCCGCGCCGTCGGCGCTTTCCGCTCCAGCTGGGCGACACGCAGCCGGCGCCACGCCGGCTGGTGCAACCGCCCGGGGTCCCGCTTCCGGCCACGGCACGCAGGCCGGCTGCCACGCCGACCCTCGCGCCCGTCGCAGCGACGCGGTTGCCGCAGGACCCGGCAGCCTCGCTGCCGATCCCCCCGGAAGCGCGGCGCGCTGAGCCCTCGCCCGGGTCGGTGCGGGCGGGAGTGGCGCCCGACCCGGCTCAGGCGCCCGATCCTGCGCCCGCGCCCGAAGCCCTCGGCCGGCTGCGCCGCGGCGATCTGCAGTCCACCTGGCCGGCGCCCGATCCAGAGGGGGCGGCGGCGCGTGCACGCATGGTCGAACGCCTGCGCCTGGGTGGCTGCCGCGACGACGGCGTGCTGCAGGCCCTGGGCCATGTGGCCCGGCACCGCTTCGTCGATCCCGGCCTGGCCGCGCAGGCCTACGAGGACACCAGTCTGCCCATCGGCCTGGGCCAGACCATCTCCAAGCCCTCGGTGGTGGCGCGCATGCTCGAACTGCTGCGGGCCCGCCCGGGCGGGCCGGCGCTGGGCCGGGTGCTCGAGATCGGCACCGGCTGCGGCTACCAGGCGGCGGTGCTGGTGCTGCTGGCCCGACAGGTCTACTCGGTCGAGCGGCTGCGCGGTCTGTACGACCGGGCCCGGGACAACCTCGCGGCGACCCGGCCCAGCCACCTGCGCCTGGTCTACGGGGATGGCCGTCTCGGCCACCCCCCGAATGCGCCCTACGACGGCATCGTGGCTGCCGCTGGCGGGCCGGAGCTGCCGGCGGCCTGGCTGGCGCAGCTGGCTCCCGGCGGTCGCCTGGTCGCGCCGGTGCAGGACAGCGGCGGCGTGACGCAGTCGCTCACGGTGGTCGACCGGCTGCCCGACGGCAGCCTGCAGGTGCAGCGCCACGAGGCCGTGCGGTTCGTCCCCTTAGAATCCGGCACCAGCGAACTCGGCATGCTCTGAGGCGATCCGGCGGGGGCAATGGCACGGACGTCGGGCACCGAGACGGTCTGTCCATCCGAACATTCCATGACCTTCACACCTTCCGTCGTGCGCCGTGGCCAGTGGCTGATGGCGGTTTCCGTCGCCGCCATCCTGAGCGCCTGCGCCTCCGGCCAGCGCCCGCGCGCCCCGGTCGAGGACCGTCCCCATCCCGCCCGCAGCCCGGCGCCGACGGCCGGCACGCCCGCGCCGATCGTCGAGGCGCCGCGTGTGCCGCCGGGTCAGGAAAACGCCGGCAAGCCCGGCTTCTACACCGTGCGGCCGGGCGACACGCTGATCCGTGTGGGCCTCGAGACCGGCCAGAACTGGCGCGACATCCAGCGCTGGAACCAGCTCGACAACCCCGACCGCATCGAAGTCGGCCAGGTGCTTCGCGTGATTCCGCCCGGCCAGGACGGCGCAGTCACCAGTGCCCGGCCGGTGGGCAGCAGCCGGGTCGAGGCGCGGCCGCTGGACAGCAAGCCGCAGCCGGCGGCCCCGACGCCGCCGGCCGTGGCCACGACCGGCGCGACGCCGTCGCCCGCTGCAGCAGCAGCGCCGGCCGCCGCGCCTTCTCCGGCCCCCGTGGCCGCGGCACCGGCGGCCAGTCCGGTGGCTTCGGCCGCCCCGGCGCCGACGGCGCCGCCCGCCCCGGCGGCTGCGCGCGACGGCGACGACGAGCTGGCCTGGCAGTGGCCGGCCCAGGGGACGGTGGTGGCGAACTTCGACGAAGTGCGCAACAAGGGCGTGGCCATTGCCGGCAAGGCCGGCGACGCGGTGCTGGCCGCGGCCGACGGACGGGTGGTGTACGCCGGTTCGAGCCTGCGCGGCTACGGCAATCTGGTGATCGTCAAGCACAACGAGACCTACCTGACCGCCTACGCGCACAACCAGGCCCTGCTGGTCAAGGAGGACCAGCTGGTGCGGCGTGGCCAGAAGATCGCCGAGATGGGCTCGAGCGACAGCGACCGGGTGCAGCTGCACTTCGAGATCCGCCGCAAGGGCAAACCCATCGATCCGACCCGCCTGCTGCCGGCGCGCTGAGCGGCTCCCGAGGCGCGGCCGGCGCCATGCGACGCAAGGGCACCTTCGGGTGCCCTTGGTGCATCGGGCGCGGCCCCGCCGGCGGGCCCGGCCCGGTCGGCCCGTGTGGCCGGAGCGCCTCTTCTCCTCCCTGACACAATTCCGCCATGACAGCAGCAGACGAATGGTTGACGGTCGACGCACTCGACCTCGAGGCGCAGGGCGTGGCACGCAATGCCGAAGGCAAGGTGGTCTTCATCGAGGGTGCGCTGCCCGGCGAGACCGCCCAGGTCACGGTGAACCGCCGCAAGAACCAGTGGGAGCAGGCCACGCTGAAGGCGCTGGGGCGCGAGAGCTCGCAGCGCGTGCGCCCGCGCTGCCCGCACTTCGGCCTGCATGCCGGGGCTTGCGGCGGCTGCAAGATGCAGCACCTGGAGCCCGCGGCGCAGGTGGCGGTCAAGCAGCGCACGCTGGAGGGGAACCTGCAGCACCTCGCCAAGGTGCGCCCGCAGCAGGTGCTGCGCCCCATCGAGGGGCCCGCCTGGGGCTACCGCTACCGCGCCCGCCTGTCGGTGCGCTGGGTGGCCAAGAAGGGCACCGTGCTGGTGGGCTTCCATGAGCGCAAGTCGCGCTACGTGGCCGACATGCAGGTCTGTCCGATCCTGCCCGAACGGGTCAGCGCCCTGCTGATGCCGCTGCGCGCGCTGATCGGCAGCATGCAGGCACGCGAGACCCTGCCGCAGATCGAGGTGGCGCTGGGCGAGCGCAGCGAAGGTCTGGTGCTGGCCCTGGTGCTGCGCCACCTCGAGTCCCTGAGCGCGGCCGACCTGGCCCGCCTGGCCGACTTCGGCGCTGCCCACGGCGTGCAGTGGTGGCTGCAGCCCAAGGGGCCCGACAGCGTGCACCGCCTGGACGTGCTGGGGCCGCAGCTGGCCTACACGCTGCCGGAGTACGGGCTGACCATGCCCTTCAAGCCCACCGACTTCACCCAGGTCAACCACGCCATCAACCGGGTGCTGGTGCAGCGTGCGCTGAACCTGCTGCAGGTGCAGCCCGACGAGCGGGTGATCGACTGGTTCTGCGGCCTGGGCAACTTCACCCTGCCGCTGGCGACGCTGGCGCGCGAGGTGCTGGGCATCGAAGGCAGCGAGGCGCTGGTGCAGCGCTCACGCGAGAACGCCGCCGGCAACCACCTGGCGCACAAGGCCAGCTTCGCTGCGCGCAACCTCTTCGAGCTGGCCCCGGCCGACCTGGCTGCGTACGGAAGTGCCGACCGCTGGCTGGTCGACCCGCCGCGCGAAGGCGCCTTTGCCCTCGCCAAGGCCCTGGCCGAGGTTCGCCAGGCGCCGATCGACGGCTACGAGCCGCCGCGGCGCATCGTCTACGTCAGCTGCAACCCGGCCACGCTGGCGCGCGACGCCGGCCTGCTGGTGCACCAGGCCGGCTACCGCTGCAGCGCGGCGGGGGTGGTGAACATGTTCCCCCACACCGCGCATGTCGAGTCGATCGCGGTGTTCGAGCGCATCGACGGCTGGGTGCTCCCGGCCGCGGCGGTCGAGCCCGATGCGGCGCCCGCGGTCGAGGATGTGCCGGCCGACCCGGCGGCGTAGACGCCCGGCCGGTCCTCACGCATCCAGCAGCCCCCAGCGCAGCGCCACCAGCGTCAGTTCGCTCTGGTTGCCTGCGCCCAGCTTCTGCTTGACGTTGTAGAGGTGCGTGCCGACGGTGCTGGGCGAGAGCTTCAGGTGCTCGGCGATCTGCGCCACGCTCTGGCCGCGCGCGAGCTGCATGAAGACGGCGAACTCGCGCTCGGAGAGCCGATCAGCCGGGTGCGCCGAGCCGCCGTCGAGCTGGGCCACCGCCAGGGCCTGGGCGGTCTGCGGATCGACGTAGCGCTCGCCGCGCATCAGCGCGGCCACGGCCTGCAGCAGGGCCTCGGGGGCGCTGCGCTTGGCGAGGTAGCCCATCGCGCCGCTGCGCAATGCGCGCTGCGGATGGGCGGTGTCTTCGTGGGCCGACAGCGCCAGGATGCGCGCCTTGGGGTCGCCGGCCAGGATGCGCCGCAGCGCCTCCAGGCCGCCCATGCCGGGCATCGACAGGTCCATCACCACCACATCGGGGCGGGCCGTGGGGTAGGCCTGGCAGGCCTGTTCGCCGGTGCCGCATTCGGCCACCACCTCGCAGTCGGCCTCGCCGAGCAGCATGCGAAAGCCCATGCGCACCAGGGCATGGTCGTCCACCAGCATCACGCGGGTCGTCATCGCGTCGCATCTCCAGGTTGCGGGGGCAGGCTGGCGGCCGGCTGCGGGGCCGGTGCGGTCGTCGGTGGGGTCGGGCGCAGGGGCAGCGTCAGCTGCAGCCGCGCGCCATGCGGCGCCACCGCCTCGAGCTGCAGGCGCCCGCCCAGCGAGCCGGCGCGCTCGCCCAGCCAGGCCAGGCCGTGGTGGCCGCGGGTGCTGCGCGGCTCGGCAGGCGGGCCGCGGCCGTTGTCGGTGACGCGCAGCTCGACCGACCGGTCCAGCGCGCGCAGCTCGATCTGCACCTGCGTGGCCTCGCCGTGGCGCAGCGCGTTGGTCAGGCCCTCCTGCGCCGCTCGGTACAGCGCCAGCGTGGTTTCGGCGTCGATCGGCTGCGCACCCAGGTCGGTGTGCAGCTGCAGCTGCAGGTCCGGGTGGGCGCGGCGGGTGCGCGAGGCCAGGTCGCCCAGCGCATCGACCAGGCCGAAGTGGTCCAGCACCAGCGGCGTCAGGCGCGGGATGATGCCGTGCATGGCGTCGTACAGGCGCGAGGCCTCGTCGGCGATGGTCTGCGCCGCCGCGGCCGAGGCGGCATCGCGGGCCTGCATGCGCTGCGCGATGCCCAGCGCCAGACTGCGCATCGCGGTGACGCTCTGGCCCAGTTCGTCGTGCAGCTCGCGGGCGATCAGGCGGCGCTCGGCCTCGACATGCTGGTCGATCCAGCGCGTGAGCGCCCGGCTGTCGGCCAGCTGGGCTTCGGCGCGGGCGGCGCGGCGCTCGGTCTCGAGGTGGTCGCGCAGCTGCTCGAGCATGCGGTTGTAGGCCTGTCCGATGGCATGCGCCTCGCGGCCGGGCAGGGCGGGCAGAGGCTGGTCGAAGCGGCCGGCCTGCAGCGCCTCCAGCGCCTGCACGATGCGCGCGAAGGGCCGCACCGTGCGCCCGACCAGCGCGTACACCAGGGCATTGGCCAGCAGCAGCGCCCCGAGCGCACCGGCGGCCAGGCCGGCCAGACTGTCCCAGGCGTCGAGCACCGAGCGCGAGGCGTCGGCGCGCAGTTCGAGGCGGCCGTCCGGGAAGGTGATCGACTGCACCATCGGCGGCGGCTCGACCAGGGCGCGGAACCAGGCCGGGGCCTCGCGGCCGGACTTGTAGGGCGAGGGCGGCGAGCGGTAGAGCTCCCCGCCGTGGCGGTCGAACAGCAGGATGTCGTGCGCGCGCACCCGCCCCAGCCCCTGCAGATAGCCGCGCAGCGCCGGCGTGCCCTGCGCGGCGTAGGCCCAGGCGATGCGGTTGAGCAGCTGCAGCGCCACGCGGTGCGCGGCGACCACTTCCTCCTGCACCGCCGCCCGGGTGCTGCGCAGCTCCAGCGAAAGGACGGCCGCCAGGAAGCCCAGCATCAGCGCGCCGACGATGAGGTGGATCTTCAGGCGCAGCGTCATGCCGGGGCGGGCCTGCCGGCGCGGGTGAGCGGGAGATGGCGTTGCGGGGGACGGCATTGCGGAGGTCGGCACGGCGCCGATGGTAGGCCCGTGCGTGGCGGCGTCGAATGTTCCGGGGGGGCGGCCGGGCAGGCCGGGCCGAGATTCATGATTTTCATGAGCGCCGATTCATGGCCGGCGCGATGGTGGGCGGCCCGGGCCAGCGAGAAGATCCGTTCCGGAATTCACGCAGTTCCCGCCGCGCAGGACCGGCCGACGCGGTGCCCCTTCCTCGTTCAACCCCTGTCACGGAGCTTCCACCATGCAATGGCAAACCCCCGCCGCCACCGACCTGCGTTTCGGCTTCGAAATCACGATGTACGTCGCCGCGCGCTGAGCCGGTGACACCGGCGCCGTCGGGCTCTCGGGACCGGCGGCGCCCCTCGCGCCTTCCCTTCGATTTCCACGCCGCCGGCCAGCCAGGGCTTGCCCAGGCCGCTTCGACGAACGTCTCCTCGTCCCCATGCGCATCACCATCCTGGGCAGCTCGGCCGGCGGCGGCTTTCCGCAGTGGAACTGCAACTGCGCCAACTGCGCCGGCTGGCGCGCCGGCACCCTGCGGGCGAAGTCGCGCACCCAGTCCTCGATCTTCGTCCGTCCGGACGAGGGGGAGGACGGCATCCTCTTCAACACCTCGCCCGACATCCTCGAGCAGATCCGCCGCAACCCGGTGCTCCAGCCAGGGCGGCGCCAGCGCGACAGCGCGATCGCCGGCGTGCTGCTGATCGACGGGCAGATCGACCACAGCACCGGCCTGCTGATGCTGCGCGAGCGGGGCCAGCCCCTGCCGCTGTGGTGCACCGACCCGGTCCACGAGGACCTCACCACCGGCCTGCCGCTGCTGAACGTGCTGGGCCACTACTGCGGCGTGCGGCGCGAGCGCATCGCGCTGGACGGTGCGCCCTTCGAGATCCCGGGCACGGCCGGCCCGAACGGCCTGACGCTGCGTGCCCTGCCGCTGACCAGCAAGGCAGCTCCCTACTCGCCGCACCGCGAGGCGGGCGTGCCGGGCGACAACATCGGCGTGACGATCACCGACAACCGCAGCGGCCGGCGCGTGTTCTACGCCCCCGGCCTGGGCGAGATCAGCCCGGCGGTGTTCGACGCGATGGGCGCGGCCGACGCCGTGCTGGTGGACGGCACCTTCTGGACCGACGACGAGATGATCCGCCTGGGCCTGTCGCGCAAGACCGCGCGCGACATCGGCCACCTGCCGCAAAGCGGTGCGGGCGGCATGATCGAGTGGCTGGACCGCCTGCCGGCCACGACGCGCCGCCTGCTCATCCACATCAACAACACCAACCCCATCCTCGACGAGGACTCTGCGCAGCGCGCCGAACTGGCCGCGCACCGCATCGAGGTCTGCGAGGACGGCATGACGCTGGAGATCTGACATGCGTGACCAGAAGCTGCGGGCCGAGCGCCGGGCCGCTCCCAAGCCGGCCCGCATCCCCTCGGGGGATCGGTCGACGTACCCGTCGGACGAGGGGCTCCCATGACCGCCTGGACGCCCGTCGAATTCGAAGCCAGGCTGCGCGAGCGCGGCAAGGCCTATCACATCCACCACCCGTTCAACGTGATGCTGAACACCGGCAAGGCGATGCCCGAGCAGGTGCGCGGCTGGGTGGCCAACCGTTTCCTCTACCAGGTGGCGATTCCGGTCAAGGACGCCGCCATCCTGGCCAACTGCCCGGACCGCGAGGTGCGGCGCGGCTGGATCCAGCGCATCCTGGATCACGACGGCTTCGAGATCGGTGAGGTGAAGGACCCTGGCGGCATCGAAGCCTGGCTGCGCCTGGCCGAGGCGGTGGGGCTGAGCCGCGAGGAAGTGCTCGACGAGCGCCACGCGATTCCGGCCGTGCGCTTCGCGGTGGACGCCTACGTCAACTTCGCCCGCCGCGCGCCCTGGCAGGAGGCGGTCTGCTCCTCGCTGACCGAGCTCTTCGCGCCCGAGATCCACAAGCAGCGCCTGGCCACCTGGCCGGAGCACTACCCCTGGATTCAGTCCGAGGGCCTGCAGTACTTCCGCAACCGCGTCAGCCAGGCCCGGCGCGACGTGGAGCAGGGCCTGGCGGTGACGCTGGCCTACTTCGACACCCGGGCGCTGCAGCAGCGCGCCCTGGACATCCTGCAGTTCAAGCTCGACATCCTCTGGGCGATGAACGACGCGATGGCGCAGCGCTACGGGGTGAACGCATGACGGCTGCGGCAACGGTGTCCGGGGTCTCGGCGGACGATCCGGCCTGGGCGGCGGCGGTGCCGCGCATCGGCCGCAGCTTCCGCTTCCAGTGGGAGCCGGCGCAGAACTGCCATGTGCTGCTCTACCCCGAAGGCATGGTGCGGCTGAACCAGAGCGCCGGCGAGATCCTGAAGCGCTGCGACGGGCGGCAGACCTGGTCGGCCATCGTGACCGATCTGGAGACCGCCTACTCGGCCACCGGGCTGGCCGGTGACGTGGCGGCCTTTGCCGGCATGGCGCGGCAGCAGCGCTGGATCGACTGGGACTGACGGGACCGCCATGACGATCGCGCCCGAATCGCTGATCACCGGTGCGTCGCCGCTGCCTGCCGGTCAGCTCGACCGGGACCGCCCGGGCCCACCGCTGTGGCTGCTGGCCGAGCTGACCTACCGCTGCCCGCTGCACTGCGTGTTCTGCTACAACCCGGTCGACTTTGCCCGCCACGCGCAGGAGCTGAGCACCGCCGACTGGCTGCGCGTGCTGCGCGAGGGGCGTGAGCTGGGCGCGGTGCAGTGTGGCTTTTCCGGCGGCGAGCCGCTGCTGCGCGACGACCTGGAAGCGCTGGTGGCCGAGGCGCGCCGGCTGGGCTATTACACCAACCTGCTGACCTCCGGCGTGGGCCTGACCGAGGCGCGCGCCGCGGCGCTCGAGGCCGCCGGGCTGGACCATGTGCAGCTCTCCTTCCAGGACAGCACCAAGGAAATCAACGACTTCCTCTCGCACACACGCACCTACGACCTGAAGCAGCGCGTCGCGAAGATGATCCGCGACCAGGGCTGGCCGATGGTGATGAACGTGGTCATCCACCGCCTGAACATCGAGCACGTCGACCGCATCATCGCGATGGCCGCCGAGCTGGGCGCCGAGTACCTCGAGCTGGCGAACACGCAGTACTACTCCTGGGCCGAGGTGAACCGCGCCCACCTGCTGCCCACCCACGACCAATTGAAGCGCGCCGAAGCGGTGACCGACGCCTGGCGCGAGCGCCTGGCCGGGAAGATGAAGCTCTTCTTCGTCGCCCCCGATTACCACGAAGGCAAGCCCAAGCGCTGCGTCAACGGCTGGGGCAGCACCTTCCTGAACATCGCGCCGGACGGCACCGCGCTGCCCTGCCACACCGCGGGCATGCTGCCGGGCCTGAACTTCCCGAACGTGCGCGAGGCCAGCCTGCGCGAGATCTGGTTCGACAGCCCCGGCTTCAACCGCTTCCGCGGCACCGGCTGGATGAAGGACCCCTGCCGCAGCTGCGAGCACAAGGAGCAGGACCTCGGCGGCTGCCGCTGCCAGGCCTACATGCTGTCGCAGGACATGGACGCCGCCGACCCGGTGTGCCGCAAGAGCCCGCACCACCACCTCGTGGAAGCCGCGGTGGCCGACGCCGAGCACCGCGCCGCCACCGGCGAGCCACCCGCGCAGCCGATCGTGTTCCGCGACCGGGCGTCGTCCTTGAAGCTGACGCCCTGCGGCTGAATCACTTCAAAGACTCACTTCAGGATATCGCCCAGGCAGAGGTATTTCATCTCCACGTAGTCCTCGATGCCGTGGCGCGAGCCCTCGCGGCCGAGTCCGGACTGCTTGACGCCGCCGAAGGGCACCTCGGCCACCGAGATCAGGCCGGTGTTGATGCCCACCATGCCGTACTCCAGCGCCTCGCCGACGCGGAAGATGCGGCCGATGTCGCGGCTGTAGAAGTAGCTCGCCAGGCCGAACTCGGTGGCGTTGGCCATCTCGATCACCTCGGCCTCGGTCTTGAAGCGGAACACCGGCGCCACCGGGCCGAAGGTCTCCTCGCGGGCGCAGAGCATGTCGGAGGTGACGTCGGCCAGCACGGTGGGGGTGTAGAAGCGCTCGCCCAGCGGGCCGGCCAGGCGCGAGCCGCCCACCACCACCTTCGCCCCCTTGCTGACCGCGTCGGCCACGTGCGACTCGACCTTGCTCAGCGCCTGCTCGTCGATCAGCGGGCCCTGCGTCACACCGGCCTCGAAGCCGTTGCCCACCTTGATCGCACCCGCCCTGGCGGCCAGCTTCTGGACGAACTGGTCGTACACCGCGTCCTGCACGTACAGGCGGTTGGCACACACGCAGGTCTGGCCGGCATTGCGGTACTTGCTGACCATCGCCCCCTCGACGGCCGAGTCGATGTCCGCGTCGTCGAAGACGATGAAGGGCGCGTTGCCGCCCAGCTCCAGGCTGAGCTTCTTGATGGTCGGCGCGCACTGCTTCATCAGGATGCGGCCGACCTCGGTGCTGCCGGTGAAGCTCAGGTGGCGCACCACGTCGGAGTCACAGAGCACCTTGCCGATGGCGATCGAGCTGTCCGCGTCGCCGGTGACGATGTTCAGCACCCCCGGCGGCATGCCGGCGCGCAGGGCCAGTTCGGCGCAGGCCAGGGCCGACAGCGGCGTCTGCTCGGCCGGCTTGATGATCACCGGGCAACCGGCCGCCAGGGCCGGGGCGACCTTGCGGGTGATCATTGCGATCGGGAAATTCCAGGGCGTGATCGCCGCGCACACGCCGATGGGCTGCTTGAGCACCAGGAAGCGCTTGTTGCCGTCGGTGGTGGGGATGGTCTCGCCGTAGACGCGCTTGGCTTCTTCCGCGAACCACTCGACGAAGCTGGCGCCGTACACCACCTCGCCCTTGGCCTCTGGCAGCGGCTTGCCCTGTTCGGCCGTCATGATGCGGCCCAGGTCCTCGGCGTGCTGGATCAGCAAAGCGTTCCACTTCTGCAGGATGGCGGCGCGTTCCTTGGCGGTCTTGGCGCGCCAGGCCGGCCAGGCGGCGTTGGCCGCAGCGATGGCAGCCTCGGTCTCGGCCGCGCCCAGGCGGGCCACGTCGGCCAGCTTCCGCCCGGTGGCCGGGTCGGTGACGTCGAAGCGGCTGGCCCCGGCGACCCATTCGCCATCGATCAGCGCGTCGGTCTTGAGCAGGCTGGGGTCCTCGAGCAGGGCCAGCGGGGAGGTGGACAGGTCCATGGCGTCTCCTGAAAGGGTGGGAGGTGTTCGGGGCAAGTCTTGCCGTGTCGTCGGACGGGCCGGCCGCGCCTCAGCGCAGCGGCACCCCCGGCAGCACGCAGAGCATCTCGTACAGCAGGTTGGCGCCCAGCAGCGCGGTGTTGCCGGTGGGATCGTAAGGTGGCGAGACCTCGACCAGGTCGCCGCCCACCAGGTTCAGCCCGCGGCAGCCGCGGATGATCTCCAGCGCCTGCGGCACGGTCAGCCCGCCGATCTCCGGCGTGCCGGTGCCGCCGGCGTAGGCGGGGTCGATGCCGTCGATGTCGAAGCTGAGGTAGCAGGGCGTCTCAGGGCCGATGGCCTGGCGGATCTGCGCCATCAGCGGGGCCAGCGAGGTCCACCAGACCTCGTGCGCGGGCACGATCGTGAAGCCCTGGCGGCGCGGCCAGTCGAAGTCGTCGGCGGCGTAGCCGCTGCCGCGCAGGCCGATCTGCCAGACCTTGTTGTGGCGCAGAAGGCCTTCCTCCACCGCGCGGCGAAAGGGCGTGCCGTGGGCGATGCGCTCGCCGAACATGTCCTCGTTGACGTCGGCATGGGCATCGACGTGGATCAGCGCCACCGGGCCGTGGCGCTCGGCCATCGCGCGCAGGATGGGCAGCGCGATGGTGTGGTCGCCGCCCAGCGTCAAAGGTCGCACCGGGTGGCCACTGCGGCCCGGTTGTGCCAGCAGGTCGCGGTAGAAGCCGGCGATGATCTCGACCGACTTTTCCAGCGAGTAGGTATTGATCGGCACGTCGCCCAGGTCGGCCACCTGCAGCGCGTCGAAGGGCGCCGCGCCGGTGGCCATGTGGTAGGGGCGGATCAGCGCCGACTCGGCGCGGATCGCGCGCGGCCCGAAGCGCGTGCCCGGGCGGTGCGAGGTGCCGATGTCCAGCGGCACGCCGACGAAAGCGGCATCCAGCCCGGCGGCCGACATGGCCGTGGGCAGCCGCATCATGGTCGCCACCCCGCCGAAGCGGGGCATGGCGTTGCCGGACAGGGGTTGGTTCAGCGCAGCAGTCATCGGGGCTTTGTCCAGCGGACGCCGCGCAGCCGGCTTTGCCGGGCCGCTGGCGTTGCCCCCTTGGGGGGGCGCGGCGTCAGCCGCAACGGGGGGCTTACCGTCTTTTCCCGCGGATCCATTCGAGCACCAACATCAAGGCCGTCGTGAAGATCGTCAGCAGCGTGGCCACCGCGGCGATGGTCGGGTTGATGTTCTCGCGGATGCCGGTGAACATCTGTCGCGGCAGCGTCACCTGGGAGGGGCCGGCCAGGAAGAGGGTCACCACCACCTCGTCGAAGGAGGTGGCGAAGGCGAACAGCGCGCCGGAGATGACGCCCGGGGCGATCACCGGCAGGGTGACGCGGAAGAAGGTCTCCAGCGGCGTTGCGCCGCAGCTCAGCGAGGCGCGCACCAGGTTGTGGTTGAAGCCCTGCAGCGTGGCCAGCACGGTGGTGACCACGAAGGGGGCGCCCAGCGCGGCATGCACGACGATCAGGCCGAGGTAGGTGTCGGCCAGGCCGATGCGGGCGAAGAAGAGGTAGGTGGCCACACCGACCACCACGATGGGGACCACCATCGGCGCGATCAGCAGGCTCATCAGCAGGCCCTTGCCTGGGAACTGCACACGGGCCAGGCCGACGGCTGTCAGCGTGCCCAGCACGGTGGCCACCACGGTGGCGGCCGGGGCGACGATGAAGCTGTTCTTGGCCGCGCGGGCCCATTCGGCTGAGGTGAAGAGGTTCTCGTACCACTGCAGGCTCCAGCCGGGCATCGGGTAGGCCAGGAAGGAGCTGGAGGAGAAGCTCAGCGGCACGATCACCAGGATCGGCAGCAGCAGGAAGGCCAGCAGCGCCACGCCGAAGGCACGCAGCGCCCACCAGCCGGCCTTGTCCAGCAGGGTGTAGTAGGCGGGGAAGATCGGCAGTTGCATGGTTCAGCCCAGGCTCAACTCGGCTTTCGCCATCTTGCGGTACACGCTGTACAGGATCAGCGTGGCCACCAGCAGCACCGCGCCGAGGGCGCAGGCCATGCCCCAGTTGACGTCCACGTTGGTGTACTGGGCGATGTAGTAGCTGATCATCTGGTCGCTCGGGCCCCCCAGCAGCGCCGGGGTGACGTAGTAGCCGATGGCCAGGATGAACACCAGCAGGGCCCCGGCGCCGATGCCGGCGTAGGTCTGCGGCACGTAGACCCGCCAGAAGGCGGCCCAGGGCGTGCTGCCCAGCGAGACGGCGGCGCGCTGGTAGGTGGGCGGCACCGACTTCATCACGCTGTACAGCGGCAGGATCATGAAGGGCAGCAGGATGTGCGTCATCGAGATCAGCACCCCCGTGCGGTTGAACAGCAGCTCCAGCGGCTGGCCGATCACCGACAGCGACAGCAGCGTCTTGTTGACCAGCCCCTCGCGCTGCAGCAGCACGATCCAGGCGGCCACGCGCACCAGGATGGAGGTCCAGAAGGGCACCAGCACCAGGATCATCAGCACGTTGGCCTGGCGCGCCGACAGCGTCGACAGCCAGTAGGCCAGCGGATAGGCCAGCAGCAGGGCCAGCAGCGTGACCTGCAGGCTGATCTCGAAGGTGCGCAGCAGGATGCCGGTGAAGACGCGCTGGTCCGGCTCGACCCGCTCCAGCCCGCCTTCCACCCCGCGCCTCAGGTCGACGGCGGTGAGCAGATAGTCGGGCGTCCAGCGCTGCGCGTTCTTGGCGATGGCCTGCCAGTACGCGAGCTGCTGCCAGCGTTCGTCCAGCGCGACCATGCGCTCGCGCACCGCGGCCGGGTCCGCGAGTGGCTGCTCCTTCCAGTCGCCGTGCACGGCGCGGTAGGTGCCCATGATCAGCGAGCGGCCACCGGGCACCTCGCTGTTGAGGCGGCGCGCCAGCGCGCCCGCATCGGATCCCTCGGCCAGCGCGGCCAGGTCCTGGGCCACGGCGGCAAAGGCGGCCGGCGCGGGCTCGCTCCGGTGGTCCCAGTCCGCCAGGGCCTCGCCGGTACGCGGCAGGGCCCGGGCGACCTCGGGGTTTTCGACGGCGCGCACCAGCAGGGCGCCGATGGGCACCAGCAGGGTCAGCAGCAGGAACACGAGCAGGGGCAGGGTCAGGCCGACGGCCGTCAGGCGTCGGCGCCGCTCGGCGCGTTGCAGCGAGCGCTGCAGCTCGGGCGAACCCACGGAAGGCAGGGCGGTCACCGCAGCGGTACTCATGAGCACTGGCCCCTGATCGTGGTGCGGCGGATTACTGGGTGGCCCAGGCGGCGAAGCGCTTCTCCAGCGATTCGCCCTGGTCGGCCCAGAACTTGATGCCGAACTCGATCGCGCCCTTCATGTTGCCCGTGGCCGTGGGCAGGTTGCCCAGGGTCTTGGCATCCAGCTTGGCCAGCGCCTTGGTGTTGGTGGGGCCGTAGGCGATGTTGCGGGCGTACTCGGCCTGGCCTTCGGGGCTGAGCACCAGCTTCAGGAACTTGTAGGCGTTGTCCTTGTTCGGCGAGCCCTTGACGATGCCGAAGTACTCCAGGTCGTAGATCTGGTTGACCCACTGCACGCGCAGGTTCTTGCCTTCGCGCTGGGCGGCGTCGATGCGGCCGTTGTAGGCGGTGGACATCACGACGTCACCGGCGACCAGGAACTGCGGCGGCTGCGCGCCGGCTTCCCACCACTGGATGCTGGGCTTGAGTTCGGTCAGCTTCTTGAACGCGCGATCGGCCCCTTCCTTGGTCGCCAGCACCTTGTAGACGTCCTCGGGCTTGACGCCGTCGGCCATCAGCGCGAATTCGAGGTTGTAGCGCGCGCCCTTGCGCAGGCCGCGCTTGCCGGGGTACTTCTTCGTGTCCCAGAAGTCGGCCCAGCTCCTGGGGGCATCCTTGAGCTTGTCGGCGTTGTAGGCCATCACGGTGGACCACACGAAGATGCCCACGCCACACTCGGTGACGGCCGCCTTGGGCGCCAGGTGGGCCTTGTCCACGATCTTGCTGTAGTCCAGCTTCTCGAACAGGCCCTCGTCGCAGCCGCGGCCCATGTCGGGGCTCTCGACCTCGACCACGTCCCAGGTCACGTTCTTGGCTTCGACCATGGCCTTCACCTTGGCCTGCTCGCCGTTGTACTCGACGGTCACCAGCTTCGTGCCGGTCTGCTTCTCGAAGGGCTCGTAGTAGGCCTTCTTCTGCGCGTTGCCGTTCGCGCCGCCGAAATTGACGACCGTCAGCTGGCCCTGCGCGAACGCGGGCAGCGACATCAGGCCGGCCAGCGCCACGGCGGCCAGGGAAACGGGGACTTGCTTGCTCATCGAAGGACTCCTCAGGGGTGGAAGGACAGGGGCAGCGAGAAGGTTGCCAGGTGAGACCTGTCGGGGGGATGGCGGCTCGGTGCCGCTCTCAAAGATAGATGCGAAGGTGTTCGCTCGGGAAGCGTAGCCACACCGATCGACCGGGGTGCGGGGCTTCTGCCTGACCCAGCGGCACCTTCACGGTGGCCTGGGCCTGGCCGGCCACCGCGCAGCGCAGCCGCAGGTGGTCGCCGAAATAGATCACGTCGCCGATCGCGGCCTGGACGATGTTCGAGCTCAGCTCGCTGCCCTCCGGCGGCGGCTGCAGCAAGGCCTCGATGCGCTCGGGCCGCACCGAGGCCACCACCGCCTGGCCGGGCTCGGCGCCGTTGACGTTGATGCCCGCCAGCCGCTCGCCGGTGGGCAGCACCAGCTCGCACAGCCGCCCTTCGGCGGCCCCGGCCGTGCCGGTCAGCAGCGTGCTGTCGCCGACGAAGCCGGCCACGAAACGGTTCGCGGGGCGCTCGTAGAGCTCCTCCACCGCGTCGATCTGCTGGATCTCGCCGTCGTTGAACACCGCCACGCGGTCGCTCATCGTCAGCGCCTCGCCCTGGTCGTGCGTCACGTAGACGAAGGTCACGCCCAGCTGGCGGTGCAGCTCCTTGAGCTCGATCTGCATGTGCTCGCGCAGCTGCTTGTCCAGCGCGCCCAGCGGCTCGTCCATCAGCACCAGCTGAGGCTCGAACACCAGCGCGCGCGCCAGCGCCACGCGCTGCTGCTGGCCGCCCGAGAGCTGCGAGGGGTAACGCTCGCCCTTGCCGACCAGCTGCACCATCGCCAGCGCCTTCTCGACGCGGCTGGCGATGTCGGCCTTGGGCACCTTGCGCACCGTCAGCGGGTAGGCGACGTTGTCGGCCACCGTCATGTGCGGAAACAGCGCGTAGTTCTGGAACACCATCCCGAAGTTGCGCCGGTGCGGCGGCGTGCGGGTGATGGGCGAGCCGTCCAGCAGGATCTCCCCGGCGGTGGGCGACTCGAAGCCGGCCAGCATCATCAGGCAGGTGGTCTTGCCCGAGCCCGACGGCCCCAGCAGCGAGAGGAACTCGCCGCGCCGGATGTCCAGGTCCAGCGAGCGCACGACCAGGCTCAGGCCGTCGTAGGTCTTCTGCACGCCCTTGAAGCGCACCAGCGGTTGCGAGCTGCTCATCGTCGTCGGGTCAGGTCATCCGGTTGCGAAACATCCTCGCGCCCGGATGCGACCCGGCGCACCGTGCAGTCCGTCACTGCGCAGCGGTGCGGACTGTAGGTGTGACGGGGCTGTGTCCACCATGTACACAGTGGGGGAACTGTGTTGGCACTGTGCAGGGTGGGGGGCCGGTACAGGGGGCGGTGGCGGGGGTCGGGCTAGAACAGCTCCAGCCCCCCTGAATGCACCAGCGCGTCCACCGCCGCCTGGTTCTCGCGGAAGTTGTCCGGCAGCCAGCGCAGGTTGAAGACGAAGCGCTGGTCGAGCACCAGGCGGGAGCGGTTGGCCGGGTTCGGGTCGCGCAGGGTGTAGCGGAAGCACAGCTGCGGGTCGTCGCTGCCGAAGGAGATGTAGCGGTGCTGGTGGTTGACGACGATGGGAACCTGGGTCATGTGGCCGCTGCCGGTCTCGTTGACCACGAAGCGGTTCTTGAAGGTGCCCCAGACCAGGTTGGTGATGTCGCCCAGCACGTTGTTGACGTCGCGAAAGCTGTCGTACTCGGCCGGCAGCAGGGTCTTGCCCTGGCGCACGAAGTCCATCAGCGCGCGCTCCTCGGTCTGCAGCATCAGGTAGCCGCGGCCCCAGTCGCTCTCGAGCGGCATGAGGCTGAAGAGCTCGCCGAAGATGATGCGGTCGCGCACCACCTGGGCCGGCTGCACGTCGATCTCGACGTCGACGAACTGGTTGTGCAGCGCCACCAGCGTCAGCTCCTCGATGCCGCGCACCAGGGCATGCGGATAGACCAGGCTGAAGATGCAGCGCTCGAGGGTGGGCCGCAGCTGCGCCATGTCGGCGGCGGCGTAGCCGGCCTGGAAGCAGGCCCGGTCGTCCTCGGCCAGGTCGCTCAGGTCGGTGGGCGAGCCGGGGTTGCGGCGCAGGAAGATCGGCAGCTCCGGCCGGGCGGCATGGATGCTGCGCGCCAGCAGCAGGCCGCCGTCGCTCTGATCGTTGAAGCGCTCGGACAGGAAGATCGCCCCCAGGTCGACGTTGCTGTCGAGCACGGCCATCACGTTGTGGGCATAGGCCTTCAGCGGCAGCAGGTGGTGCGCGTCGCAGAAGGCCTTGATGCGGTCGTGGCAGGTCGAGTCGCCTTCGAGCACCAGGACCTTGGCGATCAGTTGTGCGTGTTCGTTCATGCGGGGTTGTTCGTGTGCGCGCCTCCCCGGGCCGGCCGGCGTCGGGGCATGGAGGCGACATCGGCCGGCGCGCGGCAAGCTGAAGTGACCAAACCGGAAAATGTCGCCGCGACGTGCCGTTCTGCGCCTTTCGCGCGCGCAGCGGGCGCTTGCCGCCGGCCCGTCGCTGTGCGTCCGCGGCAGACCTGCCCGGCGCGGGCCACGCGGCCAGCGGCGACTGCCTATGATCGCCACCTTTCGTCCCCGATGTCCGGCGCTGCGGCGCACGGGCCTGCCTGCGATGTCCGATGACCAACGTTGCCCCGCCGAACCCGCGCCGTCGCCGGCGCCCGAGGGCGCACGCGCGCCTGTGCTGCAGCGCCTGATGGCCGTGCGCGGCCTGCGGCGGGTCCTGCTGATCGCCGGGGCCTTGTTCGCCTCGAGCCTGCTGCTGCTGGGCGTGGCGACCGCGGCCATCCTGCCGCAGCTGCCCTCGCTGGACGAAGTGATCGAGTACCGGCCGCGCCAGCCGCTGCAGGTGCTCACGCGCGACGGCGTGGAGATCGCCCAGTTCGGCTCGGAGCGGCGCCAGTTCGTGCCGATCGGCCAGATCCCGCAGCGCATGAAGGACGCGGTGATCGCCGTCGAGGACGCGCGCTTCTACGAGCACGCCGGGCTCGACCCGATGGGCATCGGCCGGGCGGTGTGGATGAACCTGACCGGCCGGCGCGGCGGCGGCTCCACGATCACGCAGCAGGTGGCGCGCAACTTCTTCCTGTCCTCGCGGCGCACGGTGGAACGCAAGTTCAAGGAGGCTCTGCTGGCCTTGCGCATCGAGCAGCAGCTCGGCAAGGACCAGATCCTCGAGCTGTACATGAACCAGATCTACCTGGGTCACCGCGCCTACGGGTTCGGCGCGGCTGCGCAGGTCTATTTCGGCAAGCCGCTGGCGCAGCTATCGATCGCCGAAGCCGCCATGCTGGCCGGGCTGCCGCAGAACCCGGCCTATGCCAACCCGATCAGCAACTTCGAGCGCGCCACCGCCCGCCAGCGCGTGGTGCTGCAGCGCATGCACGAGACCGGCAAGATCAGCGCGGCCGAGCTTGCGGCGGCCCGGGCCGAGAAGCTGGTGATCCGGCCGCGCCAGTTCGCTGCGGTGCATGCCGAGCATGTGGCCGAGATGGCCCGGCGCATGGTCTTCGAGCGCTACGGTGCGCGCGCCTACACCGAAGGCTTCCGGGTCACCACCTCGCTGGTGGCGGCCGACCAGGAAGCCGCCTGGTCGGCGCTGCGCCGCGGCATCCTCGAGCATGACCGCCGTCAGCCCTGGCGCGGCCCGGAGGACCGCGAGGAACTGCCCGCCGATGCCGAGGCGGGCAGTGCGGCGGTCGCCCAGGCGCTGAAGGACCACCGCGACGACGAAGACCTGCGCGTGGCGATCGTGCTGCGGGCCAGCCCGCGCGAGATTCAGGCCCAGCTGGCCAGCGGCGAGGTGATCTCGGTGAGCGGCGACGGCCTGCGCTGGGCGCAGGCCGCGCTGGGTCCGAAGGCCGATCGCGCCACGGCGATCACGCGCGGGGCCATCCTGCGCGTGGTGGCGCGGCCGGCCCGGCCGGCTCCGTCCGGCAGCGCGGCGGGGTCGGGCCCCATCGCCTGGGCCGTCTCGCAGTGGCCCCAGGTGCAGGGCGCCTTCGTGTCGCTGGACCCGGTGACCGGCCGGGTGCGGGCGCTGGTGGGCGGCTTCGACTTCACGCGCCAGCCCTTCAACCACGTGACACAGGCCTGGCGCCAGCCGGGCTCGACCCTGAAGCCCTTCCTCTACTCGGCGGTGCTCGAGCACGGCATCATGCCGGCCACGCTGATCGAGGACGCCGCGCTGGAGGGCTCGGACGTCGAAGGTGCCTGGAACCCGCAGAACTACGACGGTGAGTTCGCCGGCCCGCTGACGCTGCGCCAGGCGCTGGCGCGCTCGAAGAACCTGGTCAGCATTCGCCTGCTGCGCCACATCGGCCTGACGCAGGCGCAGCAGTGGATGGGCCGCTTCGGCTTCGATGGGGCCCGGCAGCCGGACAACCTGACCCTCGCCCTCGGCGCGGGCAGCACCACGCCGATGCAGATGGCCGGTGCCTTCGGCGTGCTGGCCAACGGAGGTCACCGGGTCGACCCGCTGGTGATCGAGCGCATCACCGATGCGAAGGGCAACGTGGTCTTCCAGGCGCCGGCCGCGCCGCCGCTGTCCGAGGCGCGCCGGGTCGTGCCGGCACGCAACGTCTTCCTGACCAACCAGCTGCTGCAGGAGGTCACGCGCAGCGGCACCGCCGCGCGTGCCCAGGCCCGCCTCGGCCGGCCGGACCTCTACGGCAAGACCGGTACCACCAACGACGCGGTGGACGCCTGGTTCGCCGGCTTTCAGCCCGGCCTGGTGGCGGTGGTCTGGCTCGGCTACGACGAGCCGCGCAGCCTGGGCAGCCGGGAGACCGGCGGCGGCCTGGCGCTGCCGGTGTGGATCGCCTACATGACGCAGGCCCTGCGCGGCGTGCCGGTGGCGGTCGCGGCGGCGCCGGCCGGGGTGAGCTACGGTGCGCAGGACTGGGTGTACGACGAGTACCTCGATGGCAGCTTCGTGCGCAGCATCGGGGTCGACGAGGACTCGCTGGCCGCGCTGGCTGCCGCGGCGGCGGCTTCCGATGCGCCACCGGCAGCCTCGGCAGCGGCGGGGCTGCCGGCCGCGTCGGCGGCCGCCAGCGGGGCCAGGGCGCCGTGAGCGCCCCGGTGCTGCGCCCGAACGGCGCCTCCTGTCTGCAGCTGTACGCCGGGCCCCGGGCGCTGGCCTGCCTTCGCGCGCAGGGCCTGCGGCCACAGGACGTACGCGCGGTGCCGGCCGCAGCCGGCGGTCCGAAGGGCCTGGTGCTCAACCCGCTGGACCGCTACCTCTTCGGCCGCTGGCTCGCCGGCCCCGGCCCCAGCGTGCACCTGGTGGGCGCGAGCATCGGCGCCTGGCGCATGGCCTGCGCGACGCTGGACGACGCCGAAGCGGCGCTGCGCCGCCTCGCCGAGGACTACATCGCCGAAAGCTACGACCCGCCCACCGGTGAATCGCAGACCGCGACGAACGTCAGCCGGCGCTTCGCGCAGCTGCTGGGTCGACACTTCGACGGCCGTGCGGCGCAGGTGCTGGGCCATCCGCGGCTGCGCCTGCACGTGCTGACCAGCCGGGGCCGGCGCGGCCTGCTGCACCGCGAGCAGCGCCTGGCCACCGTGGCCGGCTACCTGGGCGCTTACGCGAGCAACGCCCTGAGCCGGCGTGCCCTGGGCGCCTGGCTGCAGCGGGTGGTCTTCTCCGACCCGCGCGAGCCCCTGCCGCTGCCGCTGGGCGACTTCCCGACCCGCCAGGTGGCGCTGCAGGCGGACAACCTGCAGGCGGCCATCCTGGCGTCGGGATCCATCCCGTTCTGGCTGCGTGCCGTGCACGACATTCCCGGCGGGCCGCCGGGCGCCTACTGGGATGGCGGCATCACCGACTATCACCTGCACTGGCCCTGGAGCGGGCTGCCGGCGCAGCCCGACAGTGCCGGGCTGGTGCTCTACCCGCACTTCCAGCCGCAGCTGGTGCCGGGCTGGCTGGACAAGGCCTGGAAGCGCCGGCATCGCGGTGATCCCGGGCTGGACAACCTGCTGATCCTCTGTCCGGACCCGGCCTGGGTGGCCAGCCTGCCCGGCGGCAAGCTGCCCGACCGGCAGGACTTCAAGACCCTGCCCACCGACGAGCGCATCCATCGCTGGCGTCGCGCGGTGGCCGAGGCCGAGCGCCTGGCCGAGCAGTTCGACGCCTGGCTGGCCGCAGGGTGCCCGCTCGACCGGGTGCAGCCGCTGCCGGCCTGAGCCCCGGCCGTCCTTTCAGAGCGACTGCAGGTAGGCCGCCACGGCCCGGGTCTGCGCGCGGTTCAGCCCGGCCACCTCGGCCTTCATCAGTACGCCGTGCGGGCGCAGCCGGGTGCCGAAGAGCTGCATCTGCCGCTCCAGGTAGGCCGCGTGCTGGCCGGCCAGGCGCGGGAAGCCCGCCGCCCCTTCGGCGCGCTCGCCGTGGCAGCTGGCGCAGGCGCGCACGCCGCGCTCGGGCAGGCCCTGCTCGAACAGGCGCTGGCCGGTGCGCAGCAGGGCGGCGGGCGCCTTCGTGCGGCCGGGAGCCGGCGTCTGCGCGGCGTAGTAGGCGGCCAGGGACTGGATCGTGGCGTCGTCGAGCAGGGCGGAGACGCCCCACATGTAGGCCTTGCTGTCGCTCTCGGCGCGCTGCTGGGCGCGGAAGTCGAGCAGCTGGCGAGCGGTGTACTGCGCCGGCTGGCCGGCCAGCGAGGGATAGTCGCTCGACGGGCTGCGCCCGGCCTCGCCGTGGCAGGCCGCGCAGACGTGCACGGCGCGGCGGGCCAGCTCGCTGCTGCCCTCGGGCATGTCCTGGGCCTGGGTCGGCAGAACCGACAGGGCCGCAAGGGCGCAGGCGGCCGCGGCGGCCGGCCGGAAGAAGGGTCGGAATCGAAGCATGGGTCTCCTCCAGCGGATGCCGTCCGTTGGCATCCGGACCCCGCGGGCAAGCAAGACAGGGGCCGTGGGAAGCCGGGCGCCGGTGGCGGGGCGGCGCCACGGCCAGGACCGCCGCGCCGAGTCCGGGTGGCCGACAGGCTGTCCCCCGATCGCCACAGGCTGTCACGCGGGCGCGGCCGTGCGCCGCGGCACCCGACGGGTGGGACCGAGGTCAGCCGGTGGTCAGCCGGTGACCGCCGCCCGCAGCCAGCCCAGCCCGTCGCGGGTGCCGCCGGGCACGGCGCCGCGGCGCGGCCGGTACTCGCAGCCGACCCAGCCTGTCCACCCATGCTCGCGCGAGAGCGCGTCGATCAGCTCGAACAGGTAGGGATAGTGCACCTCGCCCAGGTCGGGTTCGTGCCGCTCGGGGACCCCGGCGATCTGAAGGTGCGCGACGTTGCCGCCCGGCAGCCAGCGGCGCAGCCGGGTGGCGAGATCGCCCTCGACGATCTGGCAGTGGTAGAGGTCCATCTGCACCTTCAGGTTCGGCAGGCCGAGGGCCTCGACGAGGCGGTGCGCCTGCGCCTGCCGGGTCAGGAAGTAGCCGGGGAAGTCGCGCGGGTTGATCGGCTCGATCAGCACCTGGCGGCCCAGCGGCGCGGCCTGCCGGGCGGCCCAGGCCAGGTTGGCCTCGTAGGTGGCCTGCAGCCGGGCCGGGTCGAGCTGCGCCGGTGCAAGGCCGGCCAGCACGTGGATGCGCGGGCAGTCCAGCGCCTGCGCGTAGTCGAGCGCCCGGGCGAAGCCGGCGCGGAACTCCGCCTCGCGCCCGGGCAGGCAGGCGATGCCGCGCTCGCCCGCGGCCCAGTCGCCGGCGGGGGCGTTGATCAGCACCTGCTGCAGGCCGGTGTGGCGCAGCCGGGTGGCGATCTCGGCGGCCGGCCAGTCGTAGGGGAACTGGCACTCCACGCCGCGAAAGCCGTCCTCGGCCGCGGCGTCGAAGCGCTCGAGAAAGGGCTGTTCGGTGTACAGCAGCGACAGGTTGGCGGCGAAACGGGGCATCGGCAGGTCTTCCGCGCCGGGGCGCAATAAAACGAAACACGACGATACCGCGGCGAAAGGACGCCACCGCAGCCCTGCGGCACGATTCACCCATGCCCTGCCGAACGGCGCGGGGCCCGACGACGAAAGGAATGGACATGAACCCCTGGATCAAGCGCTCCCTGCTCGCCCTGGCCGCCGCGACGATGGTCGGCGGCCTGGCGGCCTGTGGTCACGGCCCGATGGGCGGCCCGCGCGGCGACGGCCCGATGGCCTGCGGCCCCGGCGGGTCGATGATGGGCTGGCACGGCGGCGCGCGCGGACCGATGAGCGAGGCCGACCACCAGCGCATGCGCGACCGCATGGTCGAGCGCGCCACCGACGCCCTGAAGCTCGACGCCGCCCAGAAGGGCAAGCTGGTCACGCTGATGGACACCATGCACCGCCAGCGCAGCCAGCTGATGGGCGCGGCCAAGGCGGGCGAGGCGGCGAAGACCCCGCGCGACCAGCTGCTCGGCCTGATGAGCGGTGAACGCTTCGACCGTGCGGGCGCCCAGGCGCTGGCCGACGAGAAGACCCAGGCGCTGCGCGGTGCGGCACCGGAGGTCATCGCCGCGATGGGCGACTTCTACGACAGCCTGAAGCCCGAGCAGCAGGCGCAGGTGCGCGAGTTCATGCAGCGTCGCGGCAAGGGCTGGCGCGGCGGCTGGCGCGGCTGACCCTCGGGCTGCCGCGGCCGCCGGGGTCCGATCCGACGGCTGTGGCAGCATGCCGCCATGCCCCGCATCCTGCTGATCGACGACGACGAGCACCTCGGCCCGCCGCTGGCGGCCTACCTGAGGCGCTACGACTTCGAACTGGACTGTGCGCTGCGCCCCAGCGACGCGCTGCGCCGGCTGCAGCAGCAGCGCTACGATGCGGCGATCCTGGACGTGATGCTGCCGGAGATGGACGGTTTCGCGCTGTGCCGCGAGATCCGGCGCGACAGTGACCTGCCCATCCTGATGCTCACCGCCCGGGGCGACGTAATGGACCGCGTCATCGGCCTCGAGCTCGGTGCCGACGACTACCTGCCCAAGCCCTTCGAGCCGCGCGAGCTGGCCGCGCGGCTGCAGACCATCCTGCGCCGCCGCCGCGCACCGGCCGCCGGTGCGGACAGCTCGCCCGCGCCGCTGACCTTCGAGGGGCTGGTGATCGACCTGGCCCGCCGCCAGGTGCTGCGCCAGGGCGAGCCGGTCGAGCTCACCGGCACCGAGTTCGAGCTGCTGGCCCTGCTGGCACGCGAGCCGCAGAAGGTGTTCAGCCGCGACGAGATCCTCACCCGGCTGCGCGGCCACGAAGCCGATCTCTACACCCGCGCGGTGGACATCGTGATCAGCCGGCTGCGCCGCAAGCTCGAGCCGGTGGACTGCATCCGCACGCTGCGCAACGTCGGCTATACCTTCGCCGGGGTGCGGCAGTGACCGCGCCGGGCCGCGGCGACCCGCCCCCGGGACCGCGAACACGCCTGGCGACCGGGCTGCGCCGCGCCTGGCACGGGCTGGGCTGGCGGCTGGTGCTGCTGTTCCTGCTGCTCGCGCTGGCCATCGTGGCGATCGCCGCGGGCGGCATGCAGCGCGCCGTCGGCGGCCCCTGGCGCGCGCTGCTGCAGCCGCTGGTGGCCGACTACGTGGACCGCCTGGCCGCCGAGATCGGCACGCCGCCGGATCCGGCGCGCGCCCGGGTCCTGACTCAGCGCCTGCCGCTGACGCTGCGCATCCAGGGGCCGACGCTGCAATGGGATTCGCAGGCCGAGGGCTCGCCCGCGCGCCCGCCGGGCCGGATCGGCGCGGACCGGCCGCCGCCTCACCGGCACGGACCGCCGGGCGCCTTCGTGGTCGACGACGAGGCCGGCCCGGGCGAGGCGGCCCGGGGCTGGTGGACGGCGCGGCGCATCACGGCGGATGGCCACGTGCTCGAGTTCGGCGTCGCCCAGGTGCCCTGGCGCGAGCGGCCGCGCTCGATCGGCGGGCTGACCGTGGTGGCCTTGCTGCTGCTCACCGCGCTGGCCTACCTGATCGTGCGGCACTGGCTGCGGCCCTTGCGGGACATCGCCGCCGGGGTGGAGCGCTACGGGCAGGGGCGCTTCGACGCGCCGATTCCGCAGCGTCGCCACGACGAACTGGGCGACCTGGCCGGGCGCATCAACGCGATGGCCGGCCGGCTGCAGGGCATGCTGGATGCCAAGCGCACCCTGCTGCTGGCGATCAGCCATGAACTGCGCTCGCCGCTGACGCGGGCGCGGCTGAACGCCGAGCTGGTCGACGACGGACCGGCGCGCGAGGCGTTGCTGCGCGACCTGGGCGAGATGCGCGACCTGATCCAGGACCTGCTGGAGAGCGAGCGCCTGGCCGGCGGCCATGCGGCGCTGCAGCGCGAGCCCACCGACCTGGCGGCCCTGCTGCGCGCAGTCTGCGACGAACTCACCCACGACCAGCCGGAGGTGCAGCTGCAGCTGGCGCTGGACGACACGCTCGGCGCGCAGGCCGTCGATCCGACCCGTTGGCGGCTGATGGCGCGCAATCTGATCGGCAATGCGCTGCGCCACGGGCGCGACGCGCAGGGGCGGCTGCGGCTGTCGCTGCGCCTTGGGCAGCTCGAAGGAAAGGCCCGGCTCAGCCTGCGCGATCACGGCCCCGGGGTGCCGGCCGACCAGCTGGAGCGGCTGGCCGAGGCCTTCTACCGGCCCGACGACCACCGCGGCCGGCGCAGCGGCGGCGTCGGCCTGGGGCTGTACCTCTGCCGCCTCATTGCCGAGGCGCATGGCGGCCGGTTGCGCTTCGAGCGTGCCGAGCCGGGCCTGCGCGTGGTGGTCGAGTGGCCGCTGGACGGCACCGGAGCGGCCGCTCCGGCCTCAGCGCGGACCGGGGCCGCGGGCGCCGCGTGAGGGCGCACGGCCCGGCGCGCCTTCGCGCCGGCCGGCGCCGCCCGGGTGGCCGCCGGCGTGCGGCCGATGCCCCTCGGCGTGGCCATGCCCCTGGCCGTGAGCCGGGCGGGCATCGCGGCGCATGTCGTGGCCGCCATGAGCCCCATGAGCGCCACGGCCGAAGCCGCCCTCGCGGGCTTCGAAACCGCCGTCACGCGCCGGGCCGCGCGGGCCGCCGCGGCCGGCACCTTCGCCGCGCTGCGGCACATGGCCGTGGTGGTGCGCCGGTGCGCCGCGGTGGGCGCCATGGCGGTGTCCGGGCCGGTCGACATGGCGCGGCGTGCGGGTGAACAGCTCGGGCACCGGCCGCTTGGGCTCCAGACCCTCGATGCTGCCCACCGGGATGGCCTGGGTGGTGAACTGCTGGATGCGGCGGATCATGCCGGCGTCGCGGCGCTCGGCCAGCGTGATCGCCCGGCCGTTGCGGCCGGCGCGGCCGGTGCGGCCGATGCGGTGCACGTAGTCCTCGGCCTTCATCGGCAGGCCGAAGTTGATCACGTGGCTGATGGTCGGCACGTCGATGCCGCGCGCGGCCACGTCGGTGGCCACCAGCACGCGCAGCTCGCCGCGGCGCAGCGCCATCAGCGTGCGGTTGCGCCGGCCCTGCGGCATTCCGCCGTGCAGCGGGGCGACCGCGTGACCCAGGTCGTAGAGGTGCGCGGCCAGCTCGTCGGCGTCGCGCTGCGTGCTGGTGAAGATCACCGCCTGCTGCAGCTCGCGCTCGGTCAGCAGGTGCTCGAGCAGCGCGGCCTTGTGCGACAGGTCGTCGGCCCACATCAGCTGCTGCTCGATGTGCTCGTGGCTGTCGGTGTGGTTGGCCACCTCGATGCGGCGGGCGTCCTCGCGCAGGATCTGGTCGGCCAGGCGGCCGACCTGGCCGGCGAAGGTGGCGCTGACCATGACGGTCTGGCGGCTGGCCGGCAGGGCCGCGGCGATGCGCTCGATGTCCTCGATGAAGCCCATGTCCAGCATGCGGTCGGCCTCGTCGAGCACCAGCATCTCGACATGGCCCAGCAGGGCCTTGCCGCTTTCCAGGTGGTCGATCAGGCGGCCCGGCGTGGCGATCAGCAGGTCCAGCGGCTTGCGCAGCGCGGCCAGCTGGGCGCCATAGGGCACGCCGCCGACCACGGTGGCGATCTTCAGGCCCGGGATGTCGCGGCCGTAGACCTCGGCCGCCTTGGCCACCTGCATGGCCAGTTCCCGGGTGGGGGCCAGCACCAGCACACGCGGGCCGAAGGCCTGGCCCTTGGGACGGCGCTGTGCCGGGTCGGCCCGGGCGTTCAGCACGCGCTGCAGCGCCGGCAGCACGAAGGCCGCGGTCTTGCCGCTGCCGGTGTTGGAGCACACGCGCAGGTCGATGCCCTCCAGCGCCGGCGGAATGGTCTGCGCCTGCACGTCGGTGGGGTTCTCGTAGCCGGCGGCCAGCACGGACTTCAGGATGGCCGGTTGCAGGCCCAGGGTGTCGAAACTCATGATCTCTTCGTTCTTTCTCGAGTCGCGCCGCGAACGACGGGACAGGCGTGCACCGCGCGACATGCAGCGGCGCAAGGGCAGGGCGCCAGCGCACGCGGCATCCATCCGCGCACGAGGTGCGACAAGGGTCTGGGGAGGATTCCCGCCCGGGGGTCGAACAGCATCGCCGCCGACCGCGCCTGCAGCCCCGCAGTCGACAGCCTGGTGATCAGGCGTCCCGCAGGATGAGGGGAAAGAGGAAGGTCAGAGGGGATGAACGGAAAAGCAAGACGCCCCGCAGCGGGGGCGTCGAGTGTGCGCAGTATAGCCCATTCCGGGCTGATGCTGCATTGCAGCAGGCCCGCAGGGACCTGCGTGCGGTCCGGCGCTCAGGCCGCCGGGCTGACCTTGTGGATCTGGGTCACGGCCGGCACCGGCCAGCCGGCTTCCTGGCCGACCCGGGCGATGGCTTCGTTGGTGGCGAAGTAGACCTGCCAGTAGTGGTCGGTGTGGGTGTACGGACGCACGGCGATCACCGGGCCCTGCAGCTGGAAGTCGATCAGGTCGACCTCCGGTGCCGGGGAGGTGGCCACATTGGGGATCTGCGCCACCGCCGCCTTCAGCCGCGCGATCGCGTCCAGCGGGTCGACCCCGTTGGCGAGCTGGCAGGTACGTTCGACGCGGCGCACCGGGTTGATCGAGAAGTTCTGGATCGTGTCGCTGAAGATCTTGCCGTTGCCGACGATGGTGTGGACGTTGTCCGGCGTCACGATGGTGGTGCCGAACAGGCCCAGTTCCTTGACCGTGCCGACCATGCCGCCGGCGCTGATGAAGTCGCCCACCTTGAAGGGGCGCAGCACCAGCATGAAGGCGCCGGCGGCAAAGTTGCCCAGCATGCCGCTCCAGGCCGCGCCGATGGCCACGCCCGCACCGGCCAGCATGGCGGCAAACGAGGTGGTCTGGATGCCGAAGTAGCCCAGGATGCCGAGCACCAGCGCGATGTTCAGCGCGATGGCGACGATGCTGCCCAGGTACTTGGTGAGCGTGGGATCCACCGCATTGCGGTTCATCGCCGCCTGCATCAGGCCGACCACCTTGCCGATCAGCCAGCGGCCGATGATCCAGAAGGCAATCGCTGCCAGGATCTTGATGAGCAAATCGGTCGCGGTGGTGCTGAGAAAGTTCTGGATCGATTGCATGTCCATGCCGAAGTCCTCCTCGAAGTGCAAAAGGGCACCGGTGGACTGTGACGGATTTCTCGCTTGCGGGCCAGTGCCACGAACCCACCGGCACCTGCGCGCGGCACGTGCGCCGAGGCTGTGTGTTCTTGTCGACACCCCTGCGCCGTCCGGAACCGTTGCGTCGGGGCGTGGTGTGGACGAAACGCGCAGCGCTGGCCGAAACACGCAAAGTCGTGGCGACTCGCACAGATCGGCCAACGATGCACCTGTGGGGTGCATCGACAGGCAGACCGGCCGTGATACTGGCCGGAAATCACAAGAATCCAGGGGGGCTTGCGACTGCCCTGGTCGGTTCCAGGCATGTCACTGCATCTTCCAACCCTGTTCGTCCTTCTTGCGGCCGGCGCTGCAATGCTGGCGATTCTGCTGGCGATCGCCCAGCGAGGGCCGCTGCGGGACGACCTGGCGATCCAGGACTGGAGCTGGGGCAGCTGGGCCATGGCGCTGGGCTATGCCGCGGTCCTCGGGCGGGAATGGCTGCCTTTGCCCCTGTGGTTTCTACTCGGAAACCTCGGCACCGAACTGGCCCTGACCTGCTACGCCTCGGCGCTGCACCGCTTTCTGCGCGGGCAGCCGCCACCCAACTGGTTGTGGGGTCTGCTGGCCAGCCAGGTGCTGGTCCTGCTCGCCGTTCCTCAGGCAGAGAGCGCCCTGCGTGTGACGCTGGTGAGCGGCTCGCATGTGCTGCTGATCCTTCCGGGTCTGTGGTGGCTGCATCGCGCGGGGCCGCGGCCGGAAAGCCTGATGCGCGCGGTGAGCGGCACGCTGATGATTGCCGAGGTCTTCGTCCTGTTCAGGACGCTCGATTCGGCCTGGCATCCCGAGCTCTACCAGGTGATGAAGGCGAACGACTGGCGTCAGGGCATCTCCTTCGTGGCCGCCTACATCTTCCTGCTCGGCAGCGGCTACGGCTTCGCGCTGGCCCACCTCGAGCGCAGCGTGCGCCGCCTGCAGCACATGGCGCATACCGATGCGCTGACCGGCTGCCTGAATCGTCGCGCGGCCGATGCCCACTTCGAGGCGTTGCTGATCTCCGCCCAGCAGGCGGGGCGACCGGTCGCGCTGCTGCTGCTGGACCTGGACCACTTCAAGCGCATCAACGACGGCCACGGCCACCGCAGCGGCGATCTGGCACTGCAGCAGGTGGCCGCGGCGGCGCAGGCGGCCCTGCGGGACGAACCGCCGGGGCCATGGTGGGCAGCGCAGTCGGCAGAGCCGTCGGAAGGACGGCCGCTGGCCCGGCTCGGTGGCGAGGAATTCGGTCTGATGCTGCCGGATTGCGACGCCGCTGCTGCGCGCCGCTGTGCCGAGCGCCTGCGTGCGGTGGTGCAGGCGCTGGCCGTGCGGGACGAATCGGGACAGAGGCTGACGCTGACCGTGTCGATCGGGGTGGCGGTGGCCATCGCGCCGCAGGGGGAGGATCCGCAGCGCCTGCTCGCCGGCCTGTATCGGCGCGCCGACGCGGCGCTCTACCAAGCCAAGGCGCTGGGCCGCAACCGCGTCGAATGTGCCGAGGCCGAGGTGACGGTGGTCGTCGCCTCGGCCTGAAGATCGGGAAAGACGGGCGCCGCCGAGGCGCCCGGTCCGGATTTACTGCGTCGTCTGGATGCCGGCGATGGCCCACTCGGCGCTGCCGTCGCGCGGGCGCACCAGATGCCAGACCTCGTCGAAGGCGCTGGCGGGCTGGCCCGGCTCCTCGCGGATCAGGCCGTGGTAGCGCACGCTGACGATGTCGCGGTCACCCTCCTGGGCCAGATCCAGCACCTCGGCCTGCACCTGCACCACGTCGGTCTGTTGCGCGCTGTCCCCGCGGTTCTGCAGGTCCAGTCGGATCGAGGCAAACATCTCCGGCGTGGTGAACTGGCGCAGGTCGTTCAGGTCGCAGCGATCATTGGCGGCCTGCATGCGGATGAAGATCAACTGCGCCACACGCTCGAAGCCCGCGCGGTCGAAATCGGCCGGCAGTTCGGCCGCGGCCGGTGCCGAGGCCTGCGGCGACGCGAAGCTGGCCGCGGCACTGCCCGGGGCGGCCGAGGCGCCGGAGCTCGGGAACATCGCCTGGCGCGCCATGACCGGCTGCTCGGCCTCACGCTGGCCGAACGGGCCGCCTGCGTCGCCCGTTCCTGCACCGGCACCTGCGTAGGCGGGCTGCAGGCCGGAGGCGACTGCGCCGCGACCTGCCTTGTTGCCGGCGAAGCGCCGCATCAGCCAGGTCACCAGGAAGATGGCGGCCACGGCCAGCAGGGCCATCATCAGGAAGTTGGCCACCGCCTCGCCCATGCCGAAGTGACTGAGCAGGGCGGCCAGCCCCAGACCGGCGGCGAGGCCGGCGATCGGACCCATCCACGACCGCTTGCCCGCCTGCGCTGCCGCACCGGTGGCGGCTGCTGCAGCGCCGGCGGTGGCCGGCGCGGCCTGCTGGGCCGGCGTGCCGGGCTGCGCGGGCGCCGCGTTCTGGTTCGCAGGCGCCGGCTTGGCCGGCTGAGCGGGCATGCTGCGCTGCATGCCCCCGCTGCCCAGGCGCTTGGCCTGAGCTTCGGGCGGGGTGAGTCCGACGGCAACGACAAGCGCGAGGGCGCCGATCCACCAGGGCTTCATGCGGGAGTCCTTCAGGTTGATGGAGATCATGGGCCTGAGATCATGCCAGCTTCACAAAAGTTCAAGGAAATGTGTCCGACCCGCGCACCGGGCGGTCACGCGACTCAGCTGCGCGCGCCGATCCAGCCCAGCAGCAGGCCCAGGCCGGTGGCCAGCAGGGCCGCCAGGGCGGCGAGCACGAGCCAGCGCGGCAGGGTAATGCGGCGGCTCGGGCCCGCCCTCCCCGCAGAACGTCCGACCGTCACCGGGGGCGTCAGGGGGGCCGGCCGGGTGCGCTGCGGCCCGAGCGGGTCCAGCGCGGCATCGAAACCTTCGCCGGCCGTCGAACGGCCTTGCGCCCCGCGGACCGGGCGCATCCGGGGGCCATCCCGGGGGTCCCGGGCCGAATCGTCCTGCAGCGGATCGACCGGCAAAGCCCCGAGCGGCGCGGCGCCGGTGGCCTGGAACACCGGGCGACGGGCGCGGCGACCGGCAGCGCCCGCCACGGCCGGGTCGGGTGCCCAGGGGCGCACTGCCAGCGCCCGGTCGCCGGTCGGGCCCGCCTGCCGGGTGAAGCGCACCGCCATGCCCAGGCGGGGTTGCAGCGTGGCAGGCTGCAGGTCGGCCCGCGAGAAGGGCAGCATCGCCGGGGTGGGCAGGGCCGCACGGATGTGGCCGCGCCCCTGCCGGGCATCCCAGTGGGCAATGTAGCCCTCCTCGTCGTGCCGCTCAGGCATGGTCGGACGGCGTCGGTGCTGGCGGGCTGGCCGCGGCCAGGTACAGGCAGGTCTCCAGGGCCTGCACCCGCTGGCCGGCGCGCAGCTTGCGGCCGCGGCGCAGCTCGATCTCGCCGTCCACCTGCACCGAGCCCGCGGCGATCAGCTGCTTGGCCTCGCCGCCGCTGCCGCACAGGCCGCTGGCCTTGAGCAGGGCATCCAGCGTGATGAATTCACCGCGCAGCAGGAAGGGCAGGGCGTCGGACATCGGGGGACTTTCGTGGACCGAGGGGTCGGGTGGTGGAGCCGCTCAGGCGCTGTGGCCTGCGGACAGGTCGAACTCGCGCGCCAGCAGGCGGTAGGAACGCCGCCGCACCGCCGGATCCCAGGCCCAGGTGTTGACGACCAGTTCGTCCAGCTCCAGCTCGGCGGCCAGCGCACGCAGCCGGGCGCCGACCTGGGCGGCGCTGCCCACGAAGGCGCTGCGGCGCATAGCCGCCAGACTGTCGAGCTCTTCCGGGCGGAAGCCCTCGCGGGCGATCACGTCCGGTGCGCGGAGCGGGCCGAGCCGTCCGCGCGCCCGGTCGAGCCGCCAGCGCTCCCGGCTCAGGGCATGGTGGCGGGCCGCGGCCTCGTCGTCGTCGACCAGCGCCCAGATGCAGATCGTCGCCTGCGGGCGCGGATGCCGGGCACTCGGCTGATAGAGGCTGCGGTACAGGTGCAGGGCCTGCTCGACCCCCTGGCCGTCCATGAAGAAATAGGCAAAGGCATAGGGCAGGCCGAAGTGCGCGGCCAGCCGGGCACCGTAGTCGGAACTGCCCAGCATCCACAGCTGCGGGCTGCGCTCGGGCTGGCCGACTTGGTCGAGCGGCGGCCTTGGGTGGGCCAGCAGGCCCTGGTGCGCGCGGCCGGACACCCAGGCCTGCAGGTCGAGCACCTGCTGCGGGAAGTCCTCGGCCATGCCGGCGCTGTGCGGGTTCAGGACCCGGGCGGTGCGGCCGTCGCTGCCGGGCGCGCGGCCCACGCCCAGGTCGATGCGGCCCGGCGCCAGCGCGTCCAGGACGCGGAACTGCTCGGCCACCTTGAAGGCCGAATAGTGCGGCAGCATCACCCCGGCACTGCCCAGGCGGATATGCCGGGTGCGGGCGGCCAGCGCGGCCAGCAGCACCTCCGGCGCCGAGCCGACGATGGTCGGCAAGCCGTGGTGCTCGCTGACCCAGAAGCGCCGGTAGCCCAGCGCCTCGCATTCGCCGGCCAGCGCCAGGGTGTCGCGGATGGCCTCGTCCTCACCGTGGTCTTCCAGGGACACGGACTGGTCGAGCACCGAGAGGTGCAGCGAGCCGGCCTTCACCGTCGGCAAACCGGCTTCAGCGGCTGCGGGGCAGCGGCTTCACTGCCTGGGCCGCCTCCGGTCGCCCGCCCTGGGCGCGCTGGCGGGCGTGTTCGCGGATATGGGGCGGCAGCCAGCGCAGCAGCCAACGCATCACCAACGGGATCAGCACCAGATCGTCGGCCAGGCCGAGCACCGGGATCACGTCCGGAATCACGTCGACCGGCAGGAAGAGGTAGGCCACCAGACCCAGGCAGCCAGCCTTCAGCCACAGCGGCGCCTGCGGATGGCGCAGCGCATGCCAGAGCTGCACGGCGTCGCCCCGCACCACGGACCACAAACGCAGCAGACGCTTCCACATGGGACACCTCCATCGAGCCAGGGACACCGAAGGTACGACAGCGTACACGCATTTGCCGATCCGCCGCGCCCGCCCACAACGTGGCCGGGCCCCGGGCGGTTGACCGCCGGCGGCCGCTCAGCGGGCCGGCGGCCGGATCGCCGGGGCGATCAGGTGCTGGCCGCAGCCGGCTCGAACTGGTCCCAGGCCTGCAGGGCCTCGGCCGCGTACATCAGGGCCGGGCCGCCGCCCATGTAGACGGCCACGCCGAGCATTTCCTCGAACTCCGCGCGGGTGGTCCCCAGACGGCGCAGCGCCTTCACGTGGAAGCCGATGCAGCCGGCGCAGCGCTGGCTGACCGCGATGCCCGTGGCGATCAGCTCCTTGTGCTTCTCCGACAGGGCGTTGTCGGCCAGCGAGCCCTGCGCCATCGCGCCGAAGCCCTGCATCGTGGCCTTCTGGCTCTGGCGGAACGGCGCAAGCGAGCGGGTGATCTGCTGGGTCAGGGCGGGGTAGTCGGTGGCAGCGCTCATGATCGGAAGCTCCGGAAGTTTGATACCCCATAGGGTACAACATCCGTTCCGGGCCGCACCTTGATGCGGCTCAGACCCGTGACTTCTCGTGCGGCACGTCAGGCCGCGGGGCCGGTGGCCGGGTCGGCAGGCGCGTCCCCGCGGGGCTCGCCCGGCGCCTCCTCGTCGCCCTCGACCGTCTCGCTGCCGTCGGGGCGCGGCGAGCTCTTGCGGGCGCGCTTCTCGGCAGCCTTCTCTTCGGCCTTGCGCTTCTTGGCCAGCTCGCGCTGTCGCTTCTCGTAGGAATAGTTCGGGGTCGCCAATCGCGCTCTCCGGTCAGGTGGCTGGGCGTGCAGCATACGCCAAGCGCAGACCCGTCCCGCGCACGCGACGCTGAGCAGCCCGACCGGCTGCAGGTGGCGCCGGCATCGGCTAACCTGCGCAGCCTCGGCGGGCCTCGGCTCGCGCCCCTGGAGCCTGCCGCGTGTTTGCCTGGTTCGAACGACGGGTCGACCCCTATCCCGATGCCCCGCCGCGCACCCCGCCGAAGGGGCTGCTGCGCTTCGCCTGGGCCGCCTCCGAAGGTCTGCGCGGCCACATCGCGGCGATGACGCTGCTGACCGCCGCCATCGGCGCCTTCGAGGCGCTGCTGTTCGGCTTCCTCGGCCGCATCGTCGACTGGCTGGGCGCCACCGCGCCGCAGAGACTCTGGCAGGAACAGGGCGGCACCCTGCTGTTGCTGGCGGCAGTGCTGCTGGCCAGCCCGCTGGCGGTGGCGGCGCAGACCATGCTGAAGCACCAGACGCTGGCCGGCAACTTCCCGATGCGCCTGCGCTGGAACTTCCACCGCCTCATGCTCGGCCAGAGCATGGCCTTCTACCAGGACGAGTTCGCCGGCCGGGTGGCCGCCAAGGTGATGCAGACCGCGCTGGCCGTGCGCGACTGCTGGATGATCGTGGCCGACATCCTGGTCTTCGTGCTGATCTACTTCGTCACGATGGCCACCCTGGTGGGCGGCTTCGACGCCTGGCTGCTGCTGCCCTTCCTGGGCTGGCTGATGCTGTACGGCCTGGCGCTGTGGTACTTCGTGCCGCGGCTGGGCCGGGTGTCGCAGGACCAGGCCGATGCGCGCTCGCTGATGACCGGGCGCATCACCGACGCCTACACCAACATCGCCACCGTCAAGCTCTTCTCGCATGCACAGCGCGAGGCGGGCTACGCCCGCTCGGCGATGCAGGAGTTCATGCTCACCGTGCACCGGCAGATGCGCCTGGTCAGCGGCTTCGAGGTGGTCAACCACAGCCTGAGCATGGGCCTGATCCTGGCCACGGCCGGCAGCGCGCTGTGGCTGTGGACGCGCGGCGAGGTCGGCATCGGCGCGGTGGCCGCCGCCACCGCGATGGCGCTGCGCCTGAACGGCATCTCGCACTGGATCATGTGGGAGATGGCCATGCTCTTCGAGCACGTGGGCACCGTGGCCGACGGCATGGCCACGCTGTCGCGCCCGCACAGCGTGGTGGACCGCCCCGACGCGAAACCGCTGCAGGTGCAGCGCGGCGAGATCGAGTTCCGCGGCGTGGGCTTTGCCTACGGCGGCGAGCACCCCGTGATCGAGGGGCTGGACCTGCGCATTCGCGCCGGCGAGAAGATCGGGCTGGTGGGCCGCTCGGGCGCGGGCAAGTCCACCATCGTCAACCTGCTGCTGCGCTTTCACGACGTCGAGCAGGGCCGCATCCTGATCGACGGGCAGGACCTGGCCGGCGTCACGCAGGACAGCCTGCGCGCGCAGATCGGCATGGTCACGCAGGACACCTCGCTGCTGCACCGCTCGGTGCGCGACAACATCCTCTACGGCCGCCCCGATGCCGGCGATGCCGAGATGATCGAGGCCGCCCGGCGCGCCGAGGCGCACGACTTCATCCTGGGTCTGACCGATCCGAAGGGGCGACGCGGCTACGACGCCCACGTCGGCGAGCGCGGCGTGAAGCTCTCGGGCGGCCAGCGTCAGCGCATCGCGATCGCCCGCGTGATGCTCAAGGATGCGCCCATCCTGCTGCTCGACGAGGCCACCAGCGCACTGGACTCCGAGGTGGAGGCCGCCATCCAGGCCAGCCTGTACCGCCTGATGGCCGGCAAGACCGTGGTGGCCATCGCGCACCGGCTGTCCACCATCGCGGCGATGGACCGCCTGATCGTGCTCGACCGTGGCCGCATCGTCGAGGAGGGCGACCACGCCAGCCTGCTGGCACGCGGCGGCCTGTACGCCCGCCTGTGGGCGCACCAGAGCGGCGGCTTCCTGGTCGAGGACGGCGATCCGGGCGAATCGGACCGGCAGGACAGGCCGCACCCGGCCCGCGCGGCCTGACGGTCCGGCGCGCCGGCTTCAGGCGAAGAATTCGTCGCGGCGCAGGAAGCGCCACTGCCCGGGCGGCAGGTGGCCCAGCGGCACGCTGCCGATGCGCACCCGCTTGAGCGCCAGCACCTCCAGGCCGACGGCTTCGCACATGCGGCGGATCTGCCGCTTGCGGCCCTCGCGCAGCACGAAGCGCAGCTGGTCCTCGTTGGCCCAGCTCACCCTGGCCGGGCGCAGGCGGTGGCCGTCCAGCGCCAGGCCGTGGTTCAGCAGGGCCAGGTCGGCCTCGGGCAGCTGCGGCTGCTGCGGCGTGGCGCGGCTGTAGCGCACCCGCACCAGGTACTCCTTCTCCACCTCGGAGTCGTCGCCGATCAGCTGCCGCGCCACGCGGCCGTCCTGCGTGAGCACCAGCAGCCCGGTGGAGTCGATGTCCAGCCGCCCCGCCGGTGCCAGGTGGCGCAGGTGGCCCGGGTGCCAGCGCAGCCCGCTGCGGTCCTCGCTCCACTGGTTCTCCGGCCGCACCAGCACCACCGCCGGCTCGTAGCCGTCCTCGGCCTGGCCGCTGACGTAGCCGATCGGCTTGTGCAGCAGCACCGTCACGCGCTGGGCCTGCTCGCGATGCGCGGCCGGGTCGATCTCGATGTGTGCCTGCGGTCCCACCCGCTGGCCGAGCACGGCCATGCGGCCGTCCACCTTCACCCAGCCGGCCTCGATCCATTCGTCGGCTTCGCGGCGCGAGGCCAGCCCCAGCGCCGTCATGCGCTTGGACAGGCGCTCGCCCTCGGCCACCGGGGCGCCGGCCGGCGCCGGCGGCAGCGGGGTGTGGGCCTGCTGCGCCGCGGGATCGGGGCGACGCGGTTGCGCTGCCGGGCGGGGCCCCTCGCCCCGGGAATCGCGGCGTTCGCGACGCTCGGTCTCGTCGGGCCTGGATCGGGCAGCAGGGGCGCGCGACGGGGCACGTTCGAAGTCGCCCCCTGCGGAGGCTGCTCGCGGGGGGCGGCGGTCGCTGCGCGCCTCGGCAGGCCGATCCGGTCGGCGATCGGGCCGGCGATCCGGTTGCCGGTCGCCGCGGGCCTCGAAGCCCCGGTCGGTGCTGCGCCCCCCGTTGCGCCCGTCCCGCTGCGGCGCGGGGGGCGCCATCGGGCGGCCCTCCCGATCGTCCCGCCGCTCGGCGGCCTCGGCGCGGGCCGCCTGGGCCTCGGCCAGGGTGGGGCGACGGCGCGGGGCGGACGAGCCGCGCGCCGGGCGGCGCTCGCTCCCCGGTTCGGGGGGCGGCGGCGACTTCTTCAATTTCAGCGTGACCATGTCGTCAGATTAGCGCAGCCGGAGGGCACCGGCGCGCGCGGCAGGCCCGGCGTGCTGTGCTATCTTCGATCGCAGTGTTGCAGTGGCCCCGCCCCGCGGGGCTTTTTGTTGTCTGGTCAGCGTCTGCTGCTGTCCGTCGAGGAGGTTGGATTGGATCTGGTTCTGTTGGCCAAGGCCGCGGTCATGGGCATTGTCGAAGGGCTCACCGAGTTCCTGCCGATCTCCAGCACCGGCCACCTGATCCTGACGGCGTCGCTGCTGAACTTCACCGGCGAGACAGCCAAGGTCTTCGAGGTGGCGATCCAGAGCGGGGCGATGCTCTCGGTCATCTGGGAGTACCGACAGCGGCTCGGCCGCACCGTCACCGGTCTGGGCCACGACCCCGTGGCGCGACGTTTCGCGCTGAACGTGCTGATCGCCTTCCTCCCGGCGGTGGTGCTGGGCCTGGCGCTGGGCAAGGTCATCAAGGAACACCTCTTCCACCCGGTCCCGGTGGCGATGGCCTTCGTGGTCGGCGGCCTCATCATCCTGTGGGTGGAAGCCCGCCACAAGCGGCTCTACGGCGCGATGGACCTGCAGGGCCAGCGCCACGCCCGGGTCGAGACCGTGGACGACATGACGCCGGCCGATGCGCTCAAGGTCGGCCTGCTGCAGTGCCTGGCGCTGATTCCGGGCACCAGCCGCTCGGGCGCCACCATCATCGGCGCGGTGCTGCTGGGCTTCTCGCGCAAGGCCGCCACCGAGTTCAGCTTCTACCTCGGCATCCCCACGCTGATGGGCGCGGGCGCCTACTCGGTGCTGAAGAACCGCGACCTGCTGCGCTGGGAGGACATGCCCGTCTTCGCCGTCGGCACCGTGGTCTCCTTCTTCGCCGCGCTGGTGTGCATCCGCTGGCTGATCCGCTACGTCTCCACGCACGACTTCGTGCCGTTCGCCTGGTACCGCATCGTCTTCGGCGCCGTCGTGCTGCTGACCGCCTACACCGGCTGGGTCAGCTGGAGCGCCTGACGAACAGCAGGTCCCACACGCCGTGGCCGAGCTTCAGGCCACGGTTCTCGAACTTCGTCAGCGGCCGCCAGTCCGGCCGCGGCGCGTAGCCTTCGGCACGGGTGTTGGCCAGCGCCGGCTCGGCGCCCAGCACGGCCAGCATCTGCTCGGCATAGTCCTGCCAGTCGGTGGCGCAGTGCAGGTAGCCACCCGGCGCCAGCCGCGAGGCCAGCAGCGCCACGAACTCCGGCTGGATCAGTCGGCGCTTGTGGTGCTTCTTCTTGTGCCAGGGATCGGGGAAGTAGATGTGCAGCCCGGCCAGGCTGGCCGGCGCGATCATCTGCCGCAGCACCTCCACCGCATCGTGCTGCACGATGCGCAGGTTCGCCAGCTCCAGCTCGCCGATGCGCTTGAGCAGCGCGCCCACGCCCGGTGTGTGCACCTCGATGCCCAGGAAGTCCGTCTCCGGCCGCGCCTGGGCGATCTGCGCCGTGGCCTGGCCCATGCCGAAGCCGATCTCCACCACCAGAGGCGCCTGGCGGCCGAAGACGGCGCCCGCATCGACCGGCTCGGCGCGATACGGCAGCACGAAGCGCGGGCCGAGCTCCTCCAGCGCACGCTGCTGGCCCGTGCCCATGCGGCCGGCGCGCAGTACGTAGCTGCGGATCGGCCGCGGCGGCGGGGTGGCGCCCGGCACGGCGTCGGCGTCGGGCAGGGCAGGGGTCGTGTCGGGGTCGGGAGCGGTCACGGCAGGGCTCGAACGGGTTGGGACGGGGTTCGGGGCGATCGGGCGCGGCCCGCGCAGCGTCATGGTCAGCGCGCCACGCCCGTGAAAAATGGCCCGACAGGGCGGGCCAGGCGCCACTCGGGCCACAACAACGTGCCGGGCGCCGCACTTTTCCACGCACCGGAGAACGGCAGCGGGGCCTAGCCTCGAGGGGTGCGAGATTCTGCCCCAAGCCCTGCCATGACCCTGCCCGGCCGCCGCCGCCTGCTCCGGCAGCTGGCGGCGGCGGCGCTCTGCCCGCTGGCCGCCGCGAAGGGGGTCCGCGCACACGCGGCCCCGTTGCGACGGTCCAGTGCGCTGCCCACCCTGCTGCCCACCCTGTTGCCCGAGCCCCTGGCCGAGCGCCTGAACGCCAGCGGCCTGCCACCCGAGCGCTTCGCCCTCCACGCCGCGCCGGTGGAGGGCGGGCCGGCCCGCCTGTCCTGGCAGGCCGGGCTGTCGCTGCCGCTGGCCTCCACCGCCAAGCTCATCACCGCCGCCGCCGCGCAGGACCTGCTCGGCGCCGACTTCCGCTGGGTCACCGAGGCCCACCTGGGCGGCCCGCTCATCGAGGGCCGCCTGCTCGGCGACCTCATCCTCGTCGGCGGCGGCGACGCCAGCCTGAGTTCGGCCGACCTCTTCCTCTGGATGCGCCGCTGGCGCCAGGCCGGCCTGCACGAGATCCTCGGCGACATCCTGATCGACCGGCGGCGCTTCCGCCTCGACGAGCAGGACCACGACGGCACCCCGACGCCGGCGGTCGAGCGCCCGCACCATGTCCGCCCCGATGCCTTCACCCTCGACGCCGGCGCCCTGCGCGTGGAGCTGCAGGCCGGCGCTGCGGGCGAGCCCCACATCGAGGTCAGCCCGCCCCAGGGCGCCACCCTGCGCCTGGTGCGCGCCGTGGCGCGCAGCGGCTGCGGTGCCACGCTGGACTTCCGCCCCCGCCCGGATGTCGACGAGCTGCATGTGCGCGGCGGCTGGTCGCGCGACTGCGAGCCCCAGTCCCTGCAGATCGCCCCGCTCAACCCGGCCGAACTCTCCCGCCGTGCCGTGGGCGAGCTCTGGCGCCAGACCGGCGCGCGGCTGCTCGGCCGCGTGCGCGACCTGGACCCGGCCCGCGCCCCGGCACTCGGCAGCCCCTGGTCGCAGCACGCCTCGGCCGCGCTGCCGCAGCTGCTGCGCGGCATGAACAAGACCAGCCACAACCTGATGGCCCGCCAGCTCATGCTCAGCCTGGCCGCGGGCTTTCCGGCCCGGCCGGCCACGCTGCAGGCTGCGCAGGCCCGCGTGCGCCAGTGGCTCGACGCCCAGGCGCTGCCGGCCGGCCCGCTCACGCTGGACAACGGCAGCGGCCTGTCGCGCACCGAACGCGGCAGCCCGGCCGCCCTGGTCGCCCTGCTGCAGCGCCGCGCCCGCGGCCCCGGCGCCCGCGACTTCATCGCCAGCCTGCCCGTGGCCGGCGTGGACGGCACCCTGGAACAGCGCCTGCGCGGCGGCGCCGCCCAGGGCCAGGCCTGGCTCAAGACCGGCACCCTGCTCGACACCCGCGCCCTGGCCGGCTACGTGCGCAGCCGCAGCGGCCGCCTGCACGCCGTCGCCCTGCTGGCCCACGACCCCGAATCCGCCGCCCTGGCCACCCCCGCCCTCGACGCCTGCGTCGAATGGTTGGCACGCCAGGCCTGAACCAGCACGCCGGGCACGCATATAATGCGCGTCAGACGAACGCACCGAGCGGGTGTAGTTCAATGGTAGAACGGCAGCTTCCCAAGCTTCATACGAGGGTTCGATTCCCTTCACCCGCTCCACTTCAATTTTCCATGGTGAACCGCTCCGGCTTCCGAGGAGGCTCCTTCGCTCGAGAATGGAGTCAGCATGAGGAAGTCAGTGAAGTTCTCCCCCGAGGTCGTCGAGCGTGCCGTGCGCATGGTGTTCGAGGCCGAGGGCCAGTACGAGTCGCAATGGGCGGCCATCGAGTCCATCGCGGCCAAGATCGGCTGCACGTCGGAGACACTGCGGCGCTGGGTGCGCCAGGCCGAGCGCGACCAGGGGCTCGAGCCCGGGCCGACAACCGAGGAGCAGCAGCGCATCAAGGACCTCGAGCGCGAGGTGCGCGAGCTGCGCAAGGCCAACGAGATCCTGAAGCTGGCGAGCGCGTTTTTCGCCCAGGCGGAGCTCGACCGCCGCTTCAAGTCCTGATGGGCTTCGTCGAAGAACACCGCGCTCGATTCGGGGTCGAGCCGATCTGCCGCGCGCTGCAGGTCGCCCCGTCGTCGATGTGGCGCGAGTTGGCGCGCCGGCGAGATCCGCGACTGCGGCCACAGCGTCAGAAGCTGGACGCG
>JAKLLA010000002.1 GCA_023150375.1 Burkholderiaceae bacterium | reverse complement strand
CTGGATGCCGACGGCGACGGGCAGCAGGACAGCGACGAGGTCGGCCTGGCCTGCGTGACCGTGCGCCTGCTGAACGCAGCCGGCGAAGTCGTGGCCGAACAGCGCACGAACGGGCAGGGCGAGTACCGCTTCGAAGGGCTCGTGCCGGGAGAGTACTCGGTGCAGTTCGTGCGGCCCGACGGCTACGTCTTCACGAGCGCGGACGCCGGTGGAGACGATGCTGCAGACAGCGATGCCGATGCAGCGACCGGCCGCACGGTGGCCGTGACGCTGGACAGCGGCGAGCACGAGGGCAGCGTCGACGCCGGCCTGGTCGCTGAGGTGCCACCTCCGCCGCCGCCACCTCCGCCGCCGCCACCACCGCCGCCTCCCCCACCGCCGCCGCCACCTGGGACGCATGGTCCGGGGCGCGATCATGGTGTCCCGTGCGACGACGACGACGACCGCCCCGATCGTGGCTCCGATCGCGACCGGCCGACGCCGAACCCCGAGCCGCCGGCCCCGCCGGTGGACCGGGACGAAGGTGAGCGTGGGCGCGGCGGCCATGGCCATGGCCGTGGCGACGATGGCGATGTCTGCGACGACGATGACCGTCCCGACCGTGGCTCCGATCGCGATCGGCCGACGCCGAACCCCGAACCGCCGGCCCCGCCGGTGGACCGGGATGGGGACGACCGTGGGCGCGGCGTCCATGGCCGTGGCGACGATGGCGATGTCTGCGACGACGATGACCGCCCCGATCGTGGCTCCGATCGCGATCGGCCGACGCCGAACCCCGAGCCGCCGGCCCCGCCGGTGGACCGGGATGGAGACGACCGTGGGCGCGGCGGCCATGGCCGTGGCGGTGATGGCGACGCCTGCGACGACGACGACCGCCCCGATCGTGGCTCGGACCGCGACCGGCCGACGCCGAACCCCGAGCCGCCGGCCCCGCCGGTGGACCGGGACGGGGACGACCGCGGTCGTGGCGGACATGGCCGTGGCGACGATCACCGCGGCCCCGGGCGTGATCGCGACGGGGAGGCCTGCGACGACGACACCGCCGGCCCGCCAGCGGCGCCGGTGGGATGGCGCCCGCATCAGGACCTGCAGGGCGCCGGGCCGGCCGACGAAGGGTCGGACGAGGGGGCGGACGACGGGTGGTGTGCGACGGTGCCCGCCCTGCTGGACGATCCCTGGCCGGACCGGGTGTTCCAGTCGCCTGATCGCGACGGCGATGGCTGCGAGCCGGTGCCGGACATGAGCTCGCTGGCGGCTCGGGTGGGGGGGCTGCTCGACGGCCTGGTGCACGACTTCGGGCGGGGCGGCGAGGTGCTGCCCTGGCGGCTGGCGGAGCCGGCCGGCTGCGAGGTCGAAGCGCCGCCGGGGTCGCCGTCGGCCGGGTTGTTCACGCCGTCGCTGGACCTTCGCGACCTGCTCGGCGGGGGCGGTTCGGCCCTGCTGGACGGCCTGGACCTGGAGACCGCGCTGGCGCGGGCGCTGCAGGCGCAGGGCCGCGCCGATGGCGAGGCGGAGCGCCAGCCCGAGGGCTGTCAGCCGTCGCCGGCCGTCGAGTCCTGCGCGCCGGCCGCGGCCGACGAGGGGGCCGACGCAGCCTGTGGCAGCCGGGATGCGGTGGCGCTGGACCTGGGATGGTCGGCGGGCGGCGACGGTCGGTCGCCGCTGGCGGGCCTGCTGGAGCCGCACCGTTCCGGCGGTGCGGACGGGGGCTGTGCCTGAGGGGGGCGGCACAGGGGGGCCGGGCGACGCGCCCGGCCGGCTCCGGTCCACGCGTGAGGCGAGAGACGCTCGGGCTCAGTCCGGCGGCAGCGCAAGCTCGAGCTCGATGCGCAGGTCGGTGAACGAGGCCACGTCGACCCCGGCGCGGCGCCCCGGCACGAAGCGGGTGGCCTGCAGAACCCGGCGCAGCTGGTCGATCCAGTGGGCGTCCTCCTCGGCCCGATCGGCCCTTTCGGCCTCCTCGCCCTCCTCGCCCTCTCCGGCGGCTTGCAGCAGGATCACGTCGTCGACGCGGCCCTGTGCCCCGATGTACAGGCGCAGGTGCAGCGGACGGCCGCTGGCGAGGTGTGCGTCCAGGCTCGCCCAGTCGGGCTCGGAGTAGGGCAGGGCGGGGCGGTCGAGCGCCGCCCGGGGCCAGTAGCCCGCACGGGCCACGGCGTTCGGCTCCGGCCTCGGGCGCGCTGCCCCGGCGGGCGCCGCAGCGGCCAGGGCGGGGACCCGGCCTGGCCGTGCGGCTGCTTCGGTGAGCGGGATGGCCGCGGCAGGGTGCGGCGCTGCTGCCGACCCTGCTGCCGGCGTTGCCAGAACCCGAAGCTGCAGCACGCCGGCCGGGCTCCGGACCGCTACGGCTGCAGGTCGCAGCGGCAGGGCGGCCAAGGCCAGCAGGTGCACGACGGCCGCGCCGACCAGGGCCGCGACCAGGCGTGCCGGCCGGTGCGGCCGGCCGCGCTGCCCAGGGGCGTCACTGCAGGGTGGGCACTTCACGCCAGTTCAGGCGGCGCAGGCCGGCCGCCGTACTGAAGTTGCCCGGCAGGTTGCTGACCGCACCGGTGCTGCGCCCGGCGATCAGGCGAACCCTGCCGCCGATGTTCTTGAAGGCGAGGTCCGAGGTCAGGCCGCTGCCCGAGGCGCTGTAGGACACGACGCTGCCGCTGCTGTCGGTCAGCGCACTGCGGCCGGTGGCAAAGCTCACCGCCATCACCTTGCGCAGCAGGTGACGATCCTGCGGCTGGTGGCGGCGGTGGCGTCGAGCAGGGCGGCGGCGTCCCAGACGGCGGTGAGGGTGGGGCTGCCGTCGGTGGCGTAGGCCACGGTCGAGCCGATCAGGGCGCCGCTCCAGGTCTGCGGGTCGTAGCCGGCCGCGTAGCTCAGGTTGCCGGCGCTGGCCTCGTTGGGCGAGACCGAGGAGAAGGCGGTCGAGGTGGCGGCATAGGCCTCGGCGGCGATGCGGGCGAAGGCCTTGGACAGGCCGTCGCGGATGTCGTCGGCCTGGCCGCCGGAGAAGTAGTTGTCCGGGCGCAGGTCGCTGCCGATGGTGTCGCCGCTGGTGCTCCAGGCGCTGCTGGGCAGGGTGCTGCTGCCGTTGCTGGCGGCGTAGGGGGCGAAGCCGGAGGGGACGGTGAAGCCGCCGTACTTGGCGGCGAGCCAGTACTGGTTCTTCGAGAGGTAGCTCTGGCCTTCCATCACGTCGACCCAGTAGGTGCTGACGGTCTGGCTGCCGGTCAGGTCGCTGCGCTGGTCGCGGGTGTGCGCATCGTAGGCCAGCCCGGCCATGAAGTAGGTGTTCTGCCGGCCGCTGCTCATCAGGGTGCTGCCCAGCCCGGTGATGCCCTCGAGCGTGCCGACCATGTCGGTGGCGGTGCGCACGTCGGTCAGGGTGTCGGCGGCCACCAGCGCGGGCATCGTGGCCTCCTCGGTTCCGCGGATGGTCGAGCCGTGGAGGTTGGCGTCGTTCCAGGCGTTGACGTCGCCGATGCCGAGGATGAAGTTCTTCTGGCAGGTGTAGGCGATCGGGTCGTCCCAGCTCGTGACGACGGGGAAGCCGTCGACCCAGTCGGCCACCTGGCCCGCGCTGCCGGCCGTGGCGAGCTGGCTGTACTCGGGCACGTTGCCGAGGTTGCGGTAGTAGCGCAGGCCGGCGTAGTAGAGCTCGCCGACCGGATCGAGCGACTTGTAGCGGGTGCCGGTGGCGAACTGGCCGAACTTGTTCAGGTAGTTCATCACGCCCGAGTTGCCCACCGTCACGGTCTGCCCCGTCTGGGCCAGCACATAGGCCGCGGTGGCCGTGGCGTCGGCAGCGTCCGGGTTGGTGGCCATCACGCCGGTGGTGGCGTCCCATTCGGTGGCGGTGTTGGCGATCGCGCTGGAACCCGGCACCGGCTTCGTCGGCGCGACGTACTTCATGCGTGCCCGCATCACCCCGCCGTCGCGTGTGGAGGCGCCGTCGTTGAGGTAGCCGAAGGCCGAGAAGCGCAGCCGCTGCGAGTACTTCTGGATCAGCCCTTCCGGCTTGTACTGGCCGTTGGGGTAGAGCTGGCAGTTCGATTCGATGCCGATGCTGCTGTCGCAGACCTTCACCTGCACGTACAGCTCGTAGACGCTGCCTGCCGATGCGAAGGACAGCAGGCTGTAGGAGTTCTGCCCCGTGTAGGCCAGCGTGCCGGCGGGGGGCGTGGCGCTGTCCAGGTCGGCCGTGCCGGTCACCCAGATGCGGTAGCCGCCGCCGTAGACGCGGGTGTTCACGCTGGCCCAGTTGAAGGGCGTGGCGCCGCTCACGCCGCTGCTGCTGGTCTTGTTGGGAAACCAGCCGCTGCCGCCGGAACCGTCGTGGAAGGTCTTCTGCAGCACCGTGCTGCTGGTGGAATCGGTCTTGCGCGTGCCGCCGGTGAGCACCCAGCGGAAGGCGTCCAGCGTGTGCGTGCTGGCCCAGTTCAGCCAGTTGCCGCTCCACAGCGGGACCAGGGCCGTGCTGGTACAGGCATGGCTGCTGGCCGGCCCGTGTGGTGTGAAGTAGCTGTCCGCCGGTGCCAGCAGGTTATGGACGTAGCGGTAGCACTTGTCGGGGTCGAAGTAGCCGACGAAGGTGCTGGCCGCGCTGTAGGCGGTGGTACTGAAGTAGGCCGGCGTGGTCGCGGTGGGCCATTCCACCGACAGGGCCAGCAGCAGGTTGCCTGGGGCGGTGCTGGTGGCGAACAGCGGCGCGTCGGCCAGGTCGAGGGCCTGGCCGCTGCCCAGCGGGGCCGCCAGCGCCAGGGCGCAGGCCCAGCGGCGTGCGGGCGCGCCGAGCCGGGGAAGGCGGCCGGGACGATGGGGAGGGTCGGGCAGGCAGGGCATGGTGGGTCGTCGGTTCAGCGCACCACGGTGGTCTGGAAGAAGGCCTGGGTATTGCGCGGACCGGTGGCCCGCACGCTGATGCGGTAGACCGGCTGGGTTTCCGCGTTCACCAAGCGGTAGCGATCGTCGGCTGCGCTGTCCGCGCCGCGGCTGGACACCGCGCAGCTGGTCGACAGCGCGTTGCCGGCGGCGGCGCACTGGCGGTCGATCACCCAGCGCACGGTCACGCCGGTGCTGCCGTCGGTGATGTCCACCCCGGTGAAGGCCGCGGCGGTGAAGGCGCTGTCGTCGACCAGCACCGTCGGGATGCCCTGGGCGTTGCTGGCCAGGCCAGCCGGCTGGCGACATAGTTGTTCGCCTTGCTGTCGGCTTCCCGGGCGGCTTCGGTGGCCAGGGCGCCGCTGCCGAGCAGGCTGCTCGCGCGGGCGAAGCCGCGTTCGGCCTGGTTGGCCAGGTCGCGGCGGAAGGCCAGGTTGCCGGCCTGCAAGAGCGCGCTGTCCATTGCCCGCAGCAGCCCGATGCCCGCCAGCAGGATGACCACCAGCGCCACCAGTGTGAAGGGCAGGGCCATGCCGCGCAACCGGCGTTTCGCCCCGGGCGGGCCTGCACGGCCAGGATCGGTGCGGCCGGTCATGAGGTCCACAGCAGGTTGTTGCGCAGCGGGATGGTGGTCTCGAGCGTGCGGTAGCGGTACCTGCGCTCGGCGGTGGTCAGGCTGCGCGTATACGTCAGGCTGCTGCCCAGGTCGGCGAACAGGCTCAGCGAGGCCGGGGTGTCCGTTGCGCCGGCCTGCACGCTGCGCAGGATCAGGCCGACCCGCAGGGCCTTGATGCCGCGCAGCCGCGCCGCCGCAGCGCTGCTGCCGTCCATCAGCGCGCTCAGCGCGAAGTCGCCCGTGGGCGCGACCCAGCTGTCGGCGCTGCCGTTGGCGTCGCTGTCCACGCCGTACAGGGCCTGCAGCTCGAACACCCCGTCGGCCAGCGGCTGCAGCGGGGTGGAGCTGGTCTGCAGCAGGTCGTAGCTGAACAGGGTGTTGTCCGCCCCGACACCGAAGAGCAGGAAGGCCGGCGGGTTGCCGCCGGCCACATTGCCCAGCACCATGGCCACGCCCTCCGAGGACAGGCTGGTCAGGGCGACGCTGGCGATGCTGGCGGCGTAATAGGTGCCGGACAGGTCCAGGCGGGTCAGGCTGCTGCTCGTGAAGGTCGAGGCCACCTGCTCGATCAGGCAGTCGGCGGTGCCGGTGGCCGCCGGCTGGCGGTCGGCCACCAGCAGCAGATCGTCGGCGGCCACGCCCACCGTGCTGTTCACCGTGAGAACCGCGCTCTGCGACAGCGCGCCGAAGGTCATCGGCGTCTCTGCCTGCCCGGCGGCGCCGGCCATGACGATCAGCACGTCCGAGGGCTGGCCGCTCACCCCGGGGGTTGTCTGGCCGTTGCCGATCACCACCGGGGCGAGGCGGAACACCCCCGCCGTGCTCGTGCTGACGCTGGCGAAGGGGGCCGGCAGCGGGCTGGTGCTGGGGCGGGGCAGGATCTGGCTGCCCGACTTCACCGCCAGCAGGCGGCAGCCGTAGGCATAGGGGGCCGCCGGGGCGAAGCCGCTGCCGGCGCTGCGGATCCAGCGGTCGAGCAGCTGGGTGACGTAGGCGCCGACCTGGCTGCTGTCGTTGTTTGCATGGGTGACCCGCTTGGTGGCCTCGGTGACGCCCAGCACCGTGGCTGCGGCGATCACCACCGCCAGGCCCACGGTCAGGGCCACCATCAGCTCGACGACGGTGAAGCCCCGCGGCGGTCTGCGGCGAAGGACCACCGGCCCCGGATGCAGGCGTCGGTTCATGGCAGCAGCACCTGGGTGACGTACTGCAGGTTGCCGGCGCTGCTCGGCCGCGCCGGCGGGCGCCAGGTGATGGTGATCGTCGCCACCCCGGCCGCATCGGTGGTGACGCTGCCGCTGCCGTTGGGCAGGCCGCTGGCGCTGGCCGTGGCCACGCGAGTCTGCCAGGCGCTCACCACGCCGCTGGCCAGGCTGGTGCTGCGGGCCAGCCACATCTGGCTGGCCAGCTCGTTGGCCAGCAGGGCCGCGCGGTTGCGGTCCTCGGCATCGATGGCGTACTGGATGGCCCGGCCGTGCAGCGCCGCCATGCCGATGACGCCGACGCTGAGCACGAGCAGCGCGATCAGCACCTCCACCAGCGTGCTGCCGCGCTGGCTTCGAGGGGGGAGGCGCAGCGGTCGAAACGGCATGCGGGCCTCAGCAACCGTCGGGGGTGGAGGCCGACACCGTGCGGGCCGGGTCGCACAGGCGGATCTTGCCGCCCAGGAAGACCTGCACCCGCAGCGGCCGGGTGGCCCCGCCGGCCGTGATGTCGTAGCGGGTCGGTGCCGTGGCGCTGGCGGGGGCGCTGCAGTTCACGCCCAGCCCGGTGCTGCTGTTGGCCACCGGCCGCCCGATGCTGTTGAAGCACAGCAGGGCCGGCCCCGTGATCGCCACGTTCAGCTGGGTGGGCAGGGCCACGCCGTGCACGTAGTGACCGTCGCCGGCCGTTTCACCGGCCAGGGCCGGCAGCGCCCGCACGAACCAGTGGCGGCCATTGGCCACCGGCGTGGCGGTCAGGGCCGGCGTCTGTTGGGTGAGCGCCAGCACAGTCTGGCGGTTGCGCCGCAGCGCCTCGCTCTGGGCCAGGCGCAGGCTGTTCTGCAGCTGCTCGCCGGCGCTGCGCACGCGCGCGTTGGACATCCAGGCGGTCAGTGCCGGCAGGGACACCACGGTCAGGATGCCCAGCACCGTCAGCGCCACCAGCAGCTCGATGGCGGTCACGCCGCGCGCACGCGCATGCAGGCGCCCCGGGCTCAGCATGTCGAGCCCTTCTGCGTGATCCAGCACGGGTAGCCCCCCGTGGGCGGCGTGCCCCAGCCGGTGGGCAGGCCGGTGGTGCGCGCGTCGCCGTGGTGGTCGAGGGTGTAGACCGCACCGGCAGCGCTGCCGCTGCCCGTGGCCCGCAGCGTGTAGGCCGAGGCGGTGGGGGAGGTCGGGCACACGATCGTGAAGGCGCCCACCGTGCGGCTCGTGCTGCAGGGGCCGCCCACGTAGCTGCGCTGGTTCAGGAAGTGCTGCTCCATGGCCGCCCGGGCATCGGCGAGCGCGGCCACGCCCTCGCCGAGCCGGCTGCGCTGCACATGGCTGCGCCAGCTCGGCAGCGCGACGGCCAGCAGGGCGACCAGCACGGCACCGATGAGGGTGAGCTCGAGCAGGGTGAACCCGCGCGACGCGGCATTCGGGCCGGCGCCGCGGCGATGTTTCGCGGGGGCAGAAGGGCTCATGGCATTCGATTCCGGGCCCGGCGCGGGTTCGCACGGGCGTGCTCAGGGCGGCAGTCACTCTGCCCGACGCCTGCCGGCGCAAGGCCCCGAACAGCGGGCCGGGCGCTGCCCAGTTCCGCCAGCGCGGTTTGCAGGGCATCAAGTCCCCGGGTTATCGGCCGATACCCACCGGCATGAAGTCATCCAAGCGCATTCCACGGGCAGGCCTCCTGCCGTGTTTCACGCTGGCCCTCGGGGCTGCCTGGGCCCTGCCGGGCGCGGCCCAGAGCGTGGCCTGGGCCGGTGGCATGGGCGATCGGGCGCTGCTGGTGATCGACGGCCGCGCCCAGGTCATGGGCGCCGGCTCGGTGGCCGGCGGAGTGCGGGTGCTGCGGGTGTCGGCCAGCGCGGTGGACTACGAGGTCGACGGCATGCGCCTGCGGCTGAGCCCCGGTGCCAGCGGCCCGGTGGTCCTGGGCGAGGGGGTGTCCGGAGGTTCGGCCAGTCTGGTGCTGCGCGCCGGTGCCGACCAGCTCTACCACGTCGACTGCAAGGTCAACGGCCGGGCCACTGCCGGGGTGGTGGACAGCGGGGCCAGCCAGGTCTCGATGTCGCTGGCGCGGGCCGCGGCCCTGGGCATCGACTACAGCCGCGGCCGGCCAACCTCGATCCAGACCGCCAACGGCAGCGTGCGCGGCTGGGCGATCCGGCTCGAGCGGCTGGCGGTGGGGTCGCTCGAGCTGCGCGATGTCGACGCCGTGGTGCTCGATGCCGACCTGCCGCACCTGCTGGTGGGCAACAGCTTCCTGCGGCGCTTCCGGGTGACCAGCCAGGACGGCCAGATCACCTTGGCTCGGTCGAACTGAGCGTCTCGCGCCGCCATCGCGCCGGGCATGGCCCGGCTTGCTAGCATCGCTGCGCCGGGGCGCGGTCCGTTCGCGCGCCGGTGCGCCACCGGAGAGCCCTGCATGAAGTCCGTTTCGCCGCCGCAAGGCCGTTGTGCCGCCCGCCTCGTCCTGGGGCTGCTGGTGCTGTCGGTTCTGCCGGCCTGGGCGCAGTTCAAGGTGGTCGGCCCCGACGGGCGCGTGACCTACACCGACCGACCGCCCCACCTGGACGCGCAGCCGCTGCGCATCGGCGCGCGGGAGCCCGCGGCAGGCGGGACGGATGCAGCCGAAGGCACGCCGCCCACCGGCGGCCTGCCCTTCGCGCTGCGCCAGGCCGTGCAGCGCTACCCGGTGCGCCTGTACACCGCGCCGGCCTGCGCGCCCTGCGATGCGGCGCGCCAGGCCCTGCAGCTGCGCGGCGTGCCCCGGCTGGAGTGGCGCGTCGAAACCCCCGAGGACCAGGCGCGCCTGCGCAGCGAGTTCGGCGTCACCGAGCTGCCCCTGCTGCGGGTCGGCCGGCAGCGCCACGTCGGCTTTGCCGAGGCGGACTGGCGCCTCACGCTGGATGCAGCGGGCTATCCGGCGACCTCGCAGCTGCCGCCCGGCTACGCGATGCCGGCGGCCCGCCCGCTGCAGCCACCCGCCGAGGCACGTCCGGCGCCGGAGCCCCGCAGTGCGCCGGGCAGCGCACGCGGCACCGAGGCCGGCGCCAGTCCGGCCGTCGTGCCGAGTGCGCCCGGGGGCATCCGATTCTGACCCTCCCGACGGACCGGCCGAAGCCCGCCGGTGTTCACTGCCAGCCTTCGGCCAGCGCGCGGGTGATCTCGGCGGCCGGCAGGGTCCGGCAGCCGCTGCGGTTCTGGCCCGACCACAGCGGTGTGAAATCGCTGCAGCCGGCCGCTTCGGCACGCGCGCGCAGCGCGGCCAGCGCGGCACCGGCGAGCGGAAAGGACGGCGCCAGCGGGCTGATCGGGCCCAGCTCGCGCATCAGTCGGTTGACGATGCCGCGTGCCGGCCGGCCGGAGAACAGGTTGGTCAGCGCGGTGGGCGGTTGCTGCGCATCGGCCAGGGCGGCGCGGTGCAGCGCGGAGGTGGAGGCCTCCGGGCAGCACAGGTAGGCGGTGCCCACCTGCACGCCGTCGGCGCCCAGGGCCTGCGCCGCACGCACGCCGGCGGCGTCGGCGATGCCGCCGGCGGCCAGCACCGGCAGGCGCACCGCCCGGCGGATCTGTGGCAGCAGGGCGAACGTGCCCATCTGGCCGTCCAGCCCCTCCTCGAGGAAGTGGCCGCGGTGCCCGCCCGCCTCCAGGCCCTGGGCGATCACCACGTCGGCGCCCTGCGCTTCCAGCCAGCGCGCTTCGGCCACCGTGGTGGCCGAGGCCATCACCACCGTGCCCCAGGACTTCACCCGCGCCAGCAGGTCGGCCGGCGGCAGGCCGAAGTGGAAGCTCAGCACCGGCGGGCGCAGCGCATCCATCAGCTCGGCCGCGTCGGCGTCGAAGGGCAGGCGCGCCGGGGCGCCGGTGGCTGTGTTCGGCGCCACGCTCCACTCGGCGAGGTAGGGCGCCAGCGCGGCGCGCCAGGCGGCCTCGCGCGCGGCGTCGGGCTCGGGCGGCCGGTGGCAGAAGAAGTTGACATTGAAGGGCTGCCGGGTGGCCGCGCGCAGCGCGCGGATTTCCTCGGCCAGGGCCGGCAGGGCCAGCATCGCCGCGGGCAGCGAGCCCAGCGCGCCGGCCTCGCAGACCGCGATGGCCAGCGCGCTGCCCTGTGCGCCGGCCATCGGCGCCTGCACGATCGGCCAGCGCAGGCCGAGGCGGTCGAAGACGTTCATGCGATTCCTTCCCGTCGTTGCAGATCGGCCCTGCCGGGCCCGTTCACAGGCGCTCAGCCCCGCCGCGTGCGCCGCACCTGCGGCGCCACCACCCGGTGGTCGGCCACCGCGTTGACCTTGACCCGCTTCGGCGTGGCGCTCTTGCTCAGCGAGGCCAGCGCGACGAACCAGGCCTTGGGCATGTCGGTGGGCAGCCCGATCGGGATGCCCGCCACCTTCGGCGTGGCATGGAAGGGATGGCCGGGGTCCTGGAAACCCGGCTCGGTGCAGCTGATGCAGGCGTAGCCGCCGCGGGTGCAGGAGCCCTCGCCGTTCCACAGCCGGGTGTTGCAGTCGGCATGCGCCTGGGTGCCCTTGCAGCCCATGTGCTCCATCATGCAGCCCAGGTCGCTGGACTTCTCGGCGCTGGCCTTGAACTCGTAGAACTCGTTGCGCGTGCAGCCGTGGTGCACCAGCTGGTCGGCATAGAAGCGCGGGCGCTGCAGCGGGTCCAGGTCGGCGGGGCCGAGCAGCCCGGCGTCCAGCGCCGCCAGGGTGTCGAGCACCCAGCCGGGGTGGGTGGGGCAGCCGGCCACGTTGATCACCGGCAGGCCGCCGGCGGCGCGGAAGTCGCGGCCCAGCAGGCCGCCGGGCCGTTCGTCCTCGTACTGCAGGCCGCAGGCCTCGGTGGGGTTGGGCGCGGCCGCGCTGACGCCGCCCCAGGCCGCGCAGCTGCCCACCGCCACCACGTGGCGCGCCACCCCGGCCAGCCGGCGCACCCAGTCCACCATCGGCACGCCGGTGCCGGCCAGCACGTGAAAACGCCCGCTGCCCTGCGGCCCGCGCAGCAGCGCGCCTTCGATGCAGAGCACGTCCAGCGCGGTGTGCCCGGCCAGGCAGTCCTGCAGCAGGTCGATCAGCTCCCGGCCGCTTTCCAGGCTCAGGCTGGGGTGCCAGAGCAGGCGCACGCCGGCCCGGCGCAGCGCACCGGCGAAGTCCGGCGTATCGGCGCAGAGCAGCGACATGCTGCAGCCGCCGCAGCCGCCCGATTGCAGCCAGAGCAGGTTCAGCATCGGAAGGTCCCCCCCGGCGGAAGAAGCCGCGCTGCATCCAGGCCAGCAGCCGCCGCGGATCCGGCTCTGCCGGTCCGCTGGCGGCGCCCCCTGGAGGGGGAGGCGCCGAAGGCGCTGCGGGGGCGATTCATTTCTCCAGCCCGAAGCGCTGCAGCTTGGCGCGCAGCCCCACGCGCGACAGGCCCAGCTCGCGCGCGGCGTGGGTCTTGTTCCAGCGCAGGCGCAGCATGGTCTCGCGCAGCAGCATGGCCTCGATGGCGTCCAGGCGCTCCTGCAGCGTGCCGCTGCGCGGCAGCCCGGGCACGCTCCCCCCGGCGGCGGCCTGGCTGCGCCCAGTCTGGCCCTGCAGCACCGGGCTGGAGAACAGCGCCGCGCCGATCGTCGGCCCGTCGGCCAGCGCCACCGCGCGGGCGATCTCGTTGCGCAGCTCGCGGATGTTGCCCGGCCAGGGGTAGCCCACCAGCACCGCCAGGGCCTCGTCATCGAAGGCCATGTCCGGGCGGCCCAGCTCGCGGCCCACCTCGGCCAGCAGGCGCCGGGCGATCGGCGCGATGTCGCCGGCGCGCTCGCGCAGCGGCGGCATCTGCAGCGTCACGCCGGCCAGGCGGTAGTACAGGTCCTCGCGGAAGCGCCCGGCCGCCACGTCCTCGGCCAGCCGGCGGTGCGTGGCCGCGACCACCCGCACGTCCACCGGCACCGCGCGGGGCGAACCCACCGGGCGCAGCTCGCCTTCCTGCAGCACGCGCAGCAGCTTGACCTGGAAGGCCGGCGAGGTCTCGCCGATCTCGTCGAGGAAGACGGTGCCGCCGTGGGCGCGCTGGAACAGCCCCACATGGTCCTCGTAGGCGCCGGTGAAGGCGCCGCGCTTGTGGCCGAACAGCTCGCTCTCGAGCAGCGTGTCGGGAATGGCCGCGCAGTTCTCCAGCACGAAGGGCCCCGCCGCGCGCGGGCTGGCGTAGTGGATCGCGCGGGCCAGCAGCTCCTTGCCGGTGCCCGATTCGCCCAGGATCAGCACCGACAGGTCGTAGCGTGCCAGCCGCGCGGCCACCTCGCACAGGGCGTCCAGCGGGCTGCCCGGCGCGCGCTCGATGCGCTCGAAGTCGAAGGCCGCGCGCGCCTGCGCCAGCCGGTCGGCGCGGCGGTGCCGCAGCGCCTGGGTGCCCGCGCGCAGGTCCAGTTCGAGGCGGCTCACGCCGCGCTGCAGGCTGCGTGCCTCCACCGCCTGGCGCACCGTCTGCAGCAGATGGTCGGGCACCCAGGGCTTGAGGATGTACTGGTAGATGCCGGCCTCGTTGATGCCGCGGATGATGTCCTCGCTGTCGGTGTAGCCGGAGATGACGATGCGCACCGTCTCCGGCCAGCGCTCGCGCACCTCGCGCAGGAACTCCACCCCGGTCAGGCCGGGCATGCGCTGGTCGCAGAGGATCACCGCCACCTCGTGGCGCTCGAGCAGGGCGCGCGCCTCGTCGGCCGAGGCGGCGCAGAGGATGCGCACGTCCTCGTCCAGCGTGCGGCGCATCGCGTCCAGCGAGCGCACCTCGTCGTCCACCAGCAGCACCAGCGGCAGCTCGCCGTCGAGGCCCGGGCCGTGCGGATCGCGCAGATCGCTCCCCCCGGGGGCGGGCGGGTCGGGCCGGTCGGCAGCAGGGGGCAGGTCGTCGCGCAGGCTCATGTCGGCGGCGATTGTGGCGCCGAACGCGCGCTGCGCCATCGGGTCGGGCCGCAGGGCGCACGGCGCCAGGGTCTTCCCGGGGAGAGGATCGAATTAATTGACAACTAAAACATTCACTCCTAAATTTCATCTTCGCAGGGCCGCCACCGGTGGCCGTCACGCAAGGCGCAAGGCATGAAGATCGTCTGCATCGGCGGGGGGCCCGCCGGCCTGTACTTCGCGCTGCTGATGAAGCAGCAGGATGCGGCGCACGACATCACCGTGGTCGAGCGCAACCGGCCCTACGACACCTTCGGCTGGGGCGTGGTCTTCTCCGATGCGACGATGGCGCACATGGCCGAGTGGGATGCGCCCAGCGCGGCCGAGATCCGCCAGGCCTTCAACCACTGGGACGACATCGAACTGCACCTGCACGGCCAGGTGCAGCGCTCGGGCGGGCACGGCTTCGTCGGCATCGGCCGCAAGAAGCTGCTCAACATCCTGCAGGCGCGCTGCGAGGCGCTGGGGGTGAAGCTGGTCTTCGAGACCGAGGTGGCCAGCGATGCCGACTACCCCGATGCCGACCTGATCGTCGCCAGCGACGGCATCCACTCGCGCATCCGCGAGCGCCACGCCGAGGTGTTCCGCCCGGACATCGTGCGGCGGCCCAACCGCTACCTCTGGCTGGGCACGCGGCGGCTCTTCGACGCCTTCACCTTCCTGTTCGAGAAGACGGAGCATGGCTGGTTCCAGGCGCACATCTACAAGTTCGACGCCGAGACCTCCACCGTCATCGTCGAATGCCCGGAGTCGGTCTGGCGGGCGCACGGGCTGGACCGCGCCGACGCGCAGGCCTCGGTGGCCTTCTGCGAGCGGCTGTTCGCGCGCCACCTGCAGGGCGCCGCGCTGATGACCAATGCACGCCACCTGCGCGGCTCGGCCTGGCTGAACTTCCAGCGCGTGAAGTGCGAACAGTGGTCGCTCTTCAACGGCCGCAGCCAGGTGGTGCTGATGGGCGACGCGGTGCATACCGCGCACTTCGCCATCGGCTCGGGCACCAAGCTGGCGATCGAGGATGCCATCGAGCTGACCCGGCAGCTGCGCGACCTCGGCGCCACGCCCGATCGCCTGCCCGCGGTGCTGGCGCGCTACCAGGCGCTGCGCCGCATCGACGTGCTGCGGCTGCAGAACGCCGCCTGGAACGCGATGGAGTGGTTCGAGGTCTGCGGCGAGCGCTACTGCGACCGGCTGCCGGTGCCGCAGTTCATGTACTCGATGCTCACGCGCAGCCAGCGCATCGGCCACGAGAACCTGCGCCTGCGCGACGCGGCCTGGCTGGCCGGCTTCGAGCGCTGGTTCGCCGCGCGGGCCGCCGCCCAGGTGGCGGGCGAACTGCGCCAGGACGGCCAGGGCGCGGCCGACGCGGCGGGTGCGTCGGGTACGCACGACGCGCCCGCGCCGCCACCGATGTTCACCCCTTTCCGTGCCCGCGGCCTGACGCTGAAGAACCGTGTCGTGGTCTCGCCGATGGCGCAGTACGCCTGCCGTGACGGCCTGCCCGGCGACTACCACCTGATGCACCTGGGCGCGCGGGCGATGGGCGGGGCGGCGCTGGTGATGGTGGAGATGACCGCGGTGTCGCCCGACGCGCGCATCACCCCCGGCTGCCCCGGGCTGTGGAACGACGCGCAGGAGGACGCCTGGCGGCGCATCGTCGATTTCGTGCACCGCGACAGCGACGCGGCCATCGGCCTGCAGCTCGGCCACGCCGGGCCGAAGGGTTCCACCTGCCTGCCCTGGCAGGGCGGCGGCATGGACCAGCCGCTGCCGCCCGACGGACCGGATGCGCCCTGGCCGATCTGGTCGGCCTCGGCCCGGCCCTACCTGCCCGACGGCGTCTGCCCGCAGGCGATGGCGCGCACCGACATGCTGCGGGTGCGCGACGACTTCGTGCGCGCCACCGAGCGCGCCGCGCGCGCCGGCTTCGACTGGCTCGAGCTGCATGCCGCGCACGGCTACCTGCTGTCGGCCTTCCTGTCGCCGCTGACCAACCGGCGCGACGACGACTGGGGCGGCGCGCTGGAGAACCGGCTGCGCTGGCCGCTGGAGGTCTTCGCCGCGATGCGCGCGGTCTGGCCGGCGGCGCGGCCGATGTCGCTGCGCCTGTCGGCGCACGACTGGGTCGAAGGCGGCAACACTCCCGACGACGCGGTGCGGATCGCGCGCGCCTTCCAGGCCGCCGGGGTGGACGTGATCGATGTGTCCTCCGGCCAGGTCAGCCCGGCGCAGCAGCCGGTCTACGGGCGCATGTATCAGACGCCCTTCGCCGACCGCATCCGCAACGAGCTGGGCATCGCCACCCTGGCGGTGGGCGCGATCAGCGAGGCCGATCATGTGAACAGCATCGTCGCGGCCGGCCGGGCCGACCTCTGCGCCATCGGCCGCCCACACCTGGCCAACCCGGCCTGGACGCTGATGGAGGCCGCCCGCATCGGCTGGACCGGCCTGGCCTGGCCGCGCAGCTACCGGGCCGGCAAGGCCCAGCTGGAGACCCTGCTGGCGCGCGAGCGCCAGCTGGCCGCCGACGCGCTGGCGGCGGCCGCACCGCGCGGGGGCGACGCCTGATGGCCGCGCTGGCCGGTCGGCACGCCCTGGTCACCGGCGCGTCGCGCGGCATCGGGGCCGCGGTGGCGCGTGCGCTGGCCGAAGACGGCGCCACCCTGACCCTGCTCGGGCGCCGGCGCGGGCCGCTGCAGGCCCTGGCCGAGCGCCTGCCGCCGCCTGTGCAGGGGCCTGGCCACGGCGCGGTGCAGGCCGACGTGGCCGACGCGGCGCAGCTCGCCGCGGCCTTCGCCGAGGCCCGGGCCGCCCGCGGCGCGCTGAGCATCCTGGTGGCCAACGCCGGCCAGGCCGAGAGCGCGCCGTTCGGTCGCACCTCGGCGGCGCTGTGGCAGCGCATGCTGGCGGTCAACCTCGGCGGCGCCTTCCACAGCGCGCAGGCGGCGCTGCCGGACCTGCTGGCCGCCGGCGCGGCCGGCCGGCTGGTCTTCGTGGCCAGCACCGCCGGCCAGCGCGGCTACCCCTACGTGAGCGCCTACGTCGCGGCCAAGCACGGCGTGGTCGGCCTGATGCGCGCGCTGGCCCTCGAGCTGGCGCCGCGCGGCGTCACGGTCAACGCGGTCTGCCCCGGCTTCACCGAGACCGACCTGCTGCAGCACAGCGTCGAGCGCATCGTCGCGGCCACCGGCCGCAGCGTCGAGCAGGCCCGCGCCGAGCTGGCCGCGGGCAATCCGCAGCGCCGCTTCGTGCAGCCCGAGGAGGTGGCCGACGCGGTGCGCTGGCTCTGCCAGCCCGGCGCGGCGGCGGTGACCGGCCAGTGCCTGTCGGTCAGCGGCGGGGAGGTGATGTGAGCCGGCGCGATCCGCGGCCCGAGCCGCGACCCGATCCCCGGCCCGGGCCGGGTGACGGTGCCGCCGCAGGCGAGGGCGAGGGCGCCGCGCTGGCGCGCGCGCTGGGCGAGGCGCACATCGGCCTGGAGGCCCGCGCCCAGGCCGACGACCACCTGGACCTGCGCATCTGGCTGCGCCTGCTGGCCTGCAGCACGCAGATCGAGCAGCACATCCGCCAGCGCCTGCGCAGCCGCTTCGGCACCACGCTGGCGCGCTTCGACTACCTGGCCCAGCTCGAGCGCCACCCCGACGGCCTGCGCATGAACGTGCTGTCGCGCTACCTGATGGTCACCGGCGGCAATGTCACCGGGCTGACCGACCAGCTGGTCGCCGAGGGCTGGGTGGAGCGCGCCGAGGACCCCGACGACCGCCGCTCCTGGCGCGTGCGCCTCACCGGGCTCGGCCGGCGCGAGTTCGCCGCGATGGCCGCCGAACACGAGCGGTGGCTGCGCGCCCTGCTGGGCGGTCTGGGCAGCGACGACAAGGATGCCCTCTACGCCCTGCTCGGCCGGCTGCGCCTGGGCCTGAGCCAGGCGGCCGAGCCGCCCGGATCCGCTGCGACCGAAGCCGCCCCCATCGAAGCGGCCCCGGCCGATGCCGCCGACTCCACCGACTCCGCCGACCCGGGCCGGCCCCCCCGCGCCCGGCGCCCGACCCGAAGGACCCCCCGATGAGCCACTCCGCACCCGCCCTGCCCGCCACGCCTGGCCCATCCGGCGCCGCCGACCCCGCGGCCCCGGCCCGCGCCGTCGACCCCGCGCTGCGCGCCGGCAACTGCCGGCCGCTGGCCGGCTACCAGGCCCAGCATGTGCTGTGGCACTGTGCCGGCGGCATCGCGACCGTCACGCTGAACCGCCCCGAGCGCAAGAACCCGCTCACCTTCGACGCCTACGCCGAGCTGCGCGACCTGTTCGTGCAGCTGCGCCTGGCCGACGACGTGCAGGTGGTGGTGCTGCAGGGCGCGGGCGGCAACTTCTGCTCCGGCGGCGATGTGCACGAGATCATCGGCCCGCTGATCGGCCTGCCGGTGCCCGAGCTGCTGCGCTTCACCCGCATGACCGGCGACCTGGTCAAGGCCATGCGCGCCTGCCCGCAGCCCATCGTCGCGGCGGTGGACGGCGTCTGCGCCGGCGCCGGCGCGATCCTGGCGATGGCCGCCGACCTGCGCCTGGGCACCGCGCGCAGCCGCACCGCCTTCCTGTTCAACCGGGTCGGCCTTGCCGGCTGCGACATGGGCGCCTGCGCCATCCTGCCGCGGCTGATCGGCCAGGGCCGCGCCAGCGAGCTGCTCTACACCGGCCGCAGCCTGGGCGGCGAGGAGGGCGAGCGCTGGGGCTTCTTCAACCGCCTGGTCGCGCCCGAGGCGCTGGCCGAGGCAGCGCAGGCGCTGGCGGCGGAGCTGGCGGCCGGGCCGACCTTCGCGCACGGCATCACCAAGACCATGCTGCACCAGGAGTGGTCGATGCCGGTGGACCAGGCCCTCGAGGCCGAGGCGCAGGCCCAGGCGATCTGCATGCTCACCGGCGACTTCGAACGCGCCTACCGTGCCTTCGTCGCGCGCCAGCGGCCGCAGTTCCTGGGGCGCTGATGTGATGGGCCGCGCCCGAGGCGGCTGCGCCGGCTGGGCGGCGACGGCTCGATCCCCTGTCCCGCGGGCCGCATCGGGCCCGGTGGAGTCACCGACATGAACGATCTGCTGGACTGGCCCTTCTTCGAGCCGCGCCACCGCGCGCTGGCCGCTGCGCTGCAGGCCTGGGCGGCCGAACACCTGGGCCCGGGGCATGCCGTGCCGCCCGCGCAGGTCGATGCGCACTGCCGCGCCCTGGTCGAACGGCTGGGCGCGGCCGGCTGGCTACGCCACGCGGTGGCCGGCACGGCCGAGGGCGGCGCGGCCGAGGTGATCGACACCCGCACGGTCTGCCTGATCCGCCACACGCTGGCGCGGCACGCCGGGCTGGCCGACTTCGCCTTCGCGATGCAGGGGCTGGGCGCGGGCGCGATCGGCCTGGCCGGCACGCCCGCGCAGCGTGCGCGCTTCCTGCCCGGCGTGGCGGCCGGCCGCACGATCGCCGCCTTCGCGCTGTCCGAGCCCGAGGCCGGCTCCGATGTCGCCGCGCTGACCTGCGCGGCGCGGCGCGACGGCGACGCCTGGGTTCTCGACGGCGAGAAGACCTGGATCTCCAACGGCGGCATCGCCCACCAGTACGTCGTCTTCGCGCGCAGCGGCGAGGCGCCCGGCGCGCGCGGCATCAGCGCCTTCGTGGTGGACGCCGGCACGCCCGGCTTCGAGGTCGCCGAGCGCATCGACCTGATCGCCCCGCACCCGCTGGCGCGGCTGCGCCTGGCCGGCTGCCGCGTGCCGGCGGACCGCCTGCTCGGCGCGCCGGGCGAGGGCTTCAAGATCGCGATGCGCACGCTGGATGTGTTCCGCACCTCGGTGGCCGCGGCCGCGCTGGGCTTCGGCGAGCGTGCGCTGGCCGAGGGCCTGCAGCGCGCGCGCAGCCGGCGCATGTTCGGCGCCCGGCTGGCCGACTTCCAGCTCACCCAGGCCCGGCTGGCGCAGATGGCCACCACGCTGGAGGCCGCCGCCCTGCTGACCTACCGCGCGGCCTGGCGGCGCGACCAGGGCCAGCCGGTGACCCGGCAGGCCGCGATGGCCAAGCTGGCCGCCACCGAAGGCGCCCAGCAGGTCATCGATGCGGCGCTGCAGCTCTTCGGCGGCCTGGGCGTGGTCAGCGGCCAGCCGGTCGAGCAGCTCTACCGCGAGATCCGCGCCCTGCGCATCTACGAGGGCGCCACCGAGGTGCAGCAGCTCATCATCGGCCGCGAACTACTGCGCGAGGCCGCGGCCGCCCACCCCGACGCCGATCTCGACCGGAGCCTGCCATGACCGCTGCCGTCGACACTTTTGCCCGCGATCGCCTGCCGCCGCCCGGGCAGCTGCCCGAGTTCCTCTTCGAGACCCCCGAGCTGCAGTTCCCGCCGCGGCTGAACTGCGTGGTCGAGCTGCTGGACCGGCGCATCGCCGCCGGCGAGGGGGGGCGGCCCTGCCTGCTCGCGCCCGGCGGCCTGCGCTGGAGCTATGCCGACCTGCGCGAGCGGGTGGACCGCATCGCCCAGGTGCTGGTGCGCGAGCTGGGGCTGCGCCCGGGCCAGCGGGTGCTGCTGCGCGCGCCGAACACGCCGATGATGGCGGCCTGCTGGCTGGCGGTGGTCAAGGCCGGCGGCATCGCGGTGCCGACCATGCCGCTGCTGCGCGCCGTCGAGCTGCGCGCCATCCTGGCCAAGGCCCAGGTCGGCCTGGCGCTGTGCGACCGGCGCCTGGCCGAGGAGCTCGCGGCTGCCGCCGACGACGCGCCGCAGCCGCTGCGCTGCCTGCTGTTTGCCACCGGCGAGCCCGACAGCGGCGCCGAGCTGGACGCGGCGATGGCCCGCCACCCCGAGCCCTTCGAGGCCTTCGACAGCGCCGCCGACGACACCTGCCTGCTCGCCTTCACCTCCGGCACCACCGGCGTGCCGAAGGCCACGATGCACTTCCACCGCGACATCCTGGCCGCCTGCGCCTGCTGGCCGCGCCATGTGCTGCGCCCGCGCGCCGACGATGTCTTCGCCGGCAGCCCGCCGCTGGCCTTCACCTTCGGGCTCGGCGGGCTGCTGCTGTTCCCGCTGTCGGTGGGGGCCTCGGTGCTGCTGCTCGAGCGGGTGACGCCGGCGGACCTGGTGCAGGGCATCGTCGAGCACGGCGTGACCACGCTGTTCACCGCGCCGACCTCCTACCGCAACCTGGCCGCCTTCGGCGCGCAGCTGCGCGCCAGCGCGCTGCGCCAGTGCGTCTCGGCCGGCGAGGCGCTGCCGGCGGCCACCCGCCAGCTCTGGCGCGAGGCCACCGGCATCGAGCTGATCGACGGCATCGGCTCCACCGAGCTGCTGCACATCTTCATCTCCGCCGACGAGCGCGAGGCCCGCCCCGGCGCCACCGGCAAGGTGGTGCCCGGCTACCGCGCCTGCGTGGTCGACGAGGCGCTGCGCCCGCTGCCGCCCGGCGAGGTGGGCCGGCTCGCCGTCAAGGGCCCCACCGGCTGCCGCTACCTCGACGACGAGCGCCAGCGCCAGTACGTGCAGGGCGGCTGGAACCTCACCGGCGATGCCTACCGGATGGACGCCGACGGCTACTTCCACTACCAGGCCCGCACCGACGACCTGATCGTCTCGGCCGGCTACAACATCGCCGCGCCGGAGGTCGAGGGCGCCCTGCTGCTGCATCCGGCGGTGGCCGAATGCGGCGTGATCGGCGTGGGCGACGAGGCGCGCGGCCAGATCGTCAAGGCCTTCGTCGTGCTGCGGCCCGGCCATGCGCCCTCGGCCGCGCTGGCCGCCGAGCTGCAGGCCTTCGTGCGCAGCCAGATCGCCCCTTACAAATACCCGCGCGCCCTGCGCTTCATCGCTGCCCTGCCGCGCACCGGAACCGGCAAAATCCAGCGGTTCCGACTGCGCGACCTGCCCGAGGAGGATCCGCAACCATGACCACTGCGCACCAGGTGCTGCTGCCGCCCGGCTGGCCCCGCCCGCGCGGCTACGCCAACGGCATTTCCGCGCGCGGCCGGATGGTCTTCGTCGCCGGCATGATCGGCTGGGACAGCCAGGGCGTGTTCCACAGCGACGATCTGGTCGACCAGGTGCGCCAGGCGTTGGAGAATGTGCGCAGCGTGCTGGCCGAAGGCGGCGCGCGTCCCGAGCACATCGTGCGCATGACCTGGTACGTCACCGACCGCGATGCCTACGTGGCGGCCTGGCCCGAGATCGGGAAGGTCTTCCGCGAGGTGATCGGCTGCTGGCAGGCCGTGATGACCGCGGTGCAGGTGGCCGCGCTGGTCGAGCCACGGGCGAAGGTGGAGATCGAGGTCACCGCCGTCGTGCCCGACGAGCCTCTTTGAACGGATTCGCCTGCCTCATCGCTGCGCAAGCCCATGACGCCCCTGTACCGCGACTTCACCGAACAGGCGCAGATCGACGCCCAGTACAACCCCTCGCTGGGCCTGGCCGATCCGGCCGGCGAGCTGGCGCACTACCGCGCGCAGGCCGCCGCGGCGCGCGACCGCCTGAGCGCCCGGCTGAACCTGCCCTACGGACCGACCCGAGCCGAGACGCTCGACATCTTCCCGGCCGCGCAGCCGGGCGCGCCGGTGTTCGTCTTCCTGCACGGCGGCTACTGGCGCGCGCTGTCGTCGAAGGACTTCTCCGGCGTCGCGCTGGGCCTGCAGCCGCGGGGCATCACCACCGTGGTGGTCGACTACGCGCTGTGCCCGCGCGTGCGGCTCGACGAGATCGTGCGCCAGTGCCGCGCCGCGCTGGCCTGGGTGCTGCGCCACATCGCCGAGCATGGCGGCGACCCCGCCCGGGTGGCGGTGGGCGGGCATTCGGCCGGCGGCCACCTCGGTGCGATGGCCCTGCTCACGCCCTGGGCCGAGGACTACGGCCTGCCGCAGGATCCGCTGGCCGGCGCGCTGCTGGTCAGCGGCCTGTACGACCTGGCGCCGCTGCGCTGGAGCTACCTGCAGCCCGTGATCCAGCTCGACGAGGCCCTGGTGCAGCGCCAGTCGCCCCTGCTGAACCTGCGCGCCTGCCGCACGCCGCTGCAGCTGGTCTGGGGCGGGGCCGAGTCGGCCGAGTTCGAGCGACAGTCGCGGGCCTTCCTGGCCGGCTGGCAGGCCGCCGGCAACGCCGGCAGCGCGCGTGCGCTGCCCGGCGCCCACCATTTCTCGGCCATCCACGGCTTCGAGTCGCCCGAGGGCGACCTGGCCCGCCAGGTGGCCGACTTCTTCCGCTGATGCGTTCCGCTGATTCCTTCCATCGATCCGCGCCGCCACCGCGCCGAGGCCGCCTGCCATGCACGATTGCCTTCCCGTCGACACCCGCGAAGCCTGCGTTGCCCTGGACGCGGCCGACCCGCTGGCCCCGCTGCGCGACCAGTTCGCGCTGCCCGAAGGCCTGATCTACCTGGACGGCAACTCGCTGGGCGTGCTGCCGCGGGCCACGCCGGGGCGCGTCGCGCGGGTCATCGAGCAGGAATGGGGCCAGGGGCTGATCCGCAGCTGGAACCGCGCCGGCTGGATCGACCTGCCGCGGCGCGTGGGCGATCGCATCGGCCGCCTGCTCGGCGCCGGCCCGGGCGAGGTGATCGCCGCGGACTCCACCTCGCTGAACCTCTACAAGGTGCTGGCCGTGGCGCTGGCGCTGGCCGCCCGACAGCCCGACGGGCCGGCGCGCCGGGTCATCGTCTCGGAGCCCGACAACTTCCCCACCGACCTCTACATCGCCGAGAGCCTGGCCGCCCAGCACGGCTGCGAGCTCGAGCTGGTCGAGCCCGACCGACTGGCCGCCCGGCTGGCCGGCGAGGCCGGCCGCGATGTCGCGGTGCTGATGCTCACCCATGTCAACTACCGCAGCGGCCGTATGCACCCGATGGCCGCGCTGAGCGCCGCCGCCCGCGCGGCCGGTGCGCTCAGCCTCTGGGACCTGGCCCACTCCGCCGGCGCGGTGCCGCTGGATCTGAAGGCCGCCGGGGCCGACTTCGCGGTGGGCTGCGGCTACAAGTACCTCAACGGCGGTCCCGGTGCGCCGGCCTTCCTGTGGGTGGCGCCGCAGCACCTGCAGACGCTGGCCGAGTCGCCGCACCTGCACCGCATCCAGCCGCTCACCGGCTGGATGGGCCATGCCATGCCCTTCGCCTTCAGCCCTCAGTACGAGGCCGCCGAGGACATCCGCCGCTTTCTCTGCGGCACGCCCTCGGTGCTCGCGCTGGCCGCGCTGGACGCCGGGCTCGACACCCTGCTGGCGGCCGAGCCGCTGGGCGGCATGGCGGCGCTGCGCGCCAAGTCCATCGCGCTGACGCAGTGCTTCATCGACCTGGTCGAGCTGCGCTGCGCAGACCAGGGCCTGCACCTGTGCACCCCGCGCAACGCCGAGGAGCGCGGCAGCCAGGCCAGCTTCTACCGCGCCGAGGGCGGCTATGCGATCGTGCAGGCCCTCATCGAGCGCGGCGTGATCGGCGATTACCGCGCCCCCGGGCTGCTGCGCTTCGGCTTCACGCCGCTCTACCTCGGCTTCGCCGACATCTGGGATGCGGTGGAGCAGCTGCGCCAGGTGCTCCACCGCGGCGAGTGGCGCGATCCGCGCTTCGCCCATCAGTCGCCGGTGACCTGACGCACCGCCCCCCCCGTCGATCCAGGAGAGGCCATGACCTCCGATGCCGCCGCGCCGCCTCCCCCCGCCCGCGAGGCGGCCACGCCCGAGCAGATCGTCGCCGAAGAGGGGGCCCAGCTCGATTTCCGCCGCGACATGAGCTACGGCGACTACCTGCAGCTCGACCGCATCCTCGCCGCGCAGCAGCCGCTGTCGGATGCACACGACGAGATGCTCTTCATCGTGCAGCACCAGACCAGCGAGCTGTGGATGAAGCTGATGCTGCACGAGCTGCGCGGTGCGCTGGGCGCGATCGCTGCCGACCGCCTGCCGCCGGCCTTCAAGATGCTCGCCCGCGTCAGCCGGGTGATGGAACAGCTGGTGGCCGCCTGGACCGTGCTGTCGACCATGACCCCGCCGGAGTACAGCGCCATCCGCCCCTCGCTGGGCCACTCCAGCGGCTTCCAGAGTGCGCAGTACCGCTGCCTCGAGTTCATGCTCGGCAACAAGAACGCCGCGATGCTGCAGCCCCATGCCCATCACCCGCAGCGCCTGGCGGAAGTCGAGGCGGCCTGGCGCGCCCCCTCGGTCTACGACGAGACGCTGCGCCTGATGGCGCGCCGCGGCCTGCCGCTGCCGGCCGACCAGCTCGAGCGCGACTGGACCCAGCCCCGCCCGGCCAGCGACGCCGTCGAGCAGGCCTGGCTGCAGGTCTACCGCGACCCCGAAGCCTTCTGGGACCTCTACCAGCTCGGCGAGAAGCTGGTCGACCTGGAGGACGCCTTCCGCCTCTGGCGCTTCCGCCACCTCACCACGGTGGAGCGCGTCATCGGCTTCAAGCGCGGCACCGGCGGCACCGGCGGCGTGAGCTACCTGCGCCGCATGCTCGACGTGGTGCTCTTTCCCGAGCTGTGGCGGCTGCGCACGGATCTGTGAAACCGCTGGCCGGGCGCGGACCGGCGGCACACCGGTCGTGGGCGCCAGGTCTTCGGCAGGGTGACGGCCGGGCTCAGGGCTGTCCGTCGTCCGTCGACAGCAGGTTGCTGCTGTGCTGGGGCAGGGTCAGGCGGCCGGATTCGTCGGGCAGGGCCTCGATGCGGATGCGCGGCGCGTCGCCCTGCACCGGGCCGAACAGGGTGGCGAAGGCGGCGTCACTGGCGTCGCGCCCGGTGCCCAGGCGCACGAAGCCCATCGGGATCGCGGTGCCCGAGGGATCGAAGAGGTACCAGCGTCCGCCCAGCCAGGCCTCCACGTAGGCGTGGAAATCCGGCGGCCCCAGGGTCGGATCGGCGCCGTAGTCGAAGCCGGTGGCAAAGCGCGCCGGAATGTTCAGCGCCCGGCACAGCGCGATCATCACGTGCGCGAAGTCGCGGCACACCCCCGCCCCGTCGGCCAGGGTGTCGCGCGCCGAAGTCTGCGCGGTCGACACGCCGGAGCGGAACACCAGCCGCTTCTGCACCCACTCGCACAGCGCCACCACCCGGCGCGAGCCCTGCGGCATGGCCCCGAAGAGTTGCAGGGCCAGCGGCGCGAGGCGGTCGGACTCGCAGTAGCGGCTCGGGTAGAGGTAGGGCAGCACCTGGGGCGGCAGCTGCGCCACCGGCACCTCCGGCAGTCCGGCAGCCGGTGCGACATGGTGCGTCAGCTCCACCACCGCCTCGTGCCGCAGGTTCAGCAGGCCGCCCTGCGCATGCAGGCGCAGGTAGCGCGAGCGCGTCACCGGGTCGGTGTGCGCCTGCATCGTCACCGGCTGGCTGATGCTCAGCCGCTCTTCCAGCACCCGCTGCTGGCGGGTATGGGCCGGCTGGATGTTGAAGATGAAATCGGCGCCCGGGGCGTCGATTCGATAGTCCAGCGCGACGGAGCAGCTCAGGCGGATCATGGGCAAGCCGGAGCAAGTTTCATGCTCGCAATGGTGCCACCTGGCCGTCGCCGCGCGGCCCGTCGGTCGTCGGGCAGGCGCGCAGCGGATCCGGATCCGGGGAAGGGGACGGGCGTGGGGATGCGGGGGGCGTGGATGGGAGGCAAAACGTCGTGCGGTGGAGCCGCCCTCGGGGGCTGCGGATCGGGACCCCGAGGGGGAGGGCGCCCGACCCGGCACCCGACTGTAACCCGCAGGGCCGGCGGGCCTGCCCGCCCCGGCGCGGGCGACGGGCCGCTGCAGGCTTTCAGCCTGCGGCGGCCGCGTTGCGCCGCAGCGTGGGCAGTCCGACGCCGGCGGCATCGAAGCCGCCATCCACGGCCAGCACCTGGCCGTTGACATAGCTGGCGGCATCGCTGCAGAGGAAGCCCACCGCGTTGGCGATCTCCTCGGTGGTGCCGTAGCGGTTCAGCGGGATCACGTCGTGGTAGTCCGCGCGAATGGCCACGCTGTGCACCAGCTTGGCCATCTCCGTCTCGACCGGCCCGGGGGCGATGGCGTTGACGCGGATGCCCACCGTGCCCAGCTCGGTGGCCTGCTGCCGGGTCAGGTGGATCAGCGCGGCCTTGCTGGTGCCGTAGGCCACGCGCAGCGTGCTGGCGCGCAGGCCGGAGATGCTGGCGATGTTGACCACCGCGCCGCCGCCGCCTCTCTTCATCACCGGCGCGACCGCCTGGGTGCAGAGGAAGGGGCCGTTCAGGTTGGTGCCCAGCACGTACTGCCACTCCTCGAAGCTGGTCTGGCCGATGGGCTTGAACACCGCCACGCCGGCGTTGTTGACCAGCGCGTCGATGCGGCCGAAGGTGGCCTCGGTCTTGGCGGTGGCGGCGTCCACCTGGTCGGGCTGCGACACGTCGCAGTGGATGGCCAGCACGCGCGCGGCGTCGTTGAGCTCGCGGGCGGTGCGGCCCAGCGTCTCGGCGTCGATGTCCCAGAGCGCGACACGGTAGTCGCGCGCCAGGAACCAGCGCGCCACTTCGAGGCCGATGCCGCGGGCGCCGCCGGTGACGACGGCCACACGCTGGGCGGAAGGAGAGGACGAGGTGGGCATGGGGGTTGTCTCCGTTGTGAGGGAAAGAATGGAAGGAAGGAGAGGGAATCGGGAGGGGGACCGGGGCAGTCCGCTCAATCCGGCTGAGGCCGGCCGAGCTGCTGCTGGGTCAGCTCGCGGCTGGCCTGCATCAGCCGGTTGCCCAGTGCGGCGCGGCGGGCGGCGCCCAGGCGCGGCTCGATCGCGGCCAGGCTGATCGAGGCCACCGGGCGGTTGTGGCGGTCGTAGACCGGCACGCCCAGCGCCCAGCTGCTCTCCAGCACCAGGCCGGGGTTGAGGCAGTAGCCCTGCGCGCGGGTTTCCTGGATCAGTGCACGGATGGCGGTGTCGGTGCAGCGCGGGTAGTGCGCCAGGCGCTGCGCGGCGTTGCGCGCCAGGATGGCCTCGATGTCCGCATCGGCGAGTGCGGCCAGCATCGCGCAGCTGCCGGCGCCCACGCCCAGCGGCCAGCGGTCGCCGGCCTTGACCAGCTGGTTGCGGATCGGGAAGTCGCCCTCGGCGCGCGACAGGCAGATGCTCTCGTCGCCGTGCAGCACGGTGAAGAACAGGGTGTCGCCCGACTCCAGCGCCAGCGCGTTCATCAGCGGCGCGGCCAGGCGCTGCAGCTCGTAGCTGGGCTCGGCCGCCAGCCCGACGGCAAAGGCCTCCGGCCCGAGCCGGTAGGCGCCGGTGGCACGGTCGTGGATCACGAAGCCCTCGTCCACCAGCGTCAGCGTCAGGCGGATCGCGGTGGCCTTGGCCAGCCCCAGGCGCCGGCCGATCTCGTTCATGCGCAGCCCGCCCGGGCCCACGCGGGTGAGCAGGCGCAGCACCGCCAGCCCGCGGCGCAGGGTCTGGGCGCCCGCGGTCTCGCCGCGCGGGGCGTCGGCGGCTTCCTGGGGAGAGAGCGGAGGCTCCGGGTTTACCCCGGCGGACAGGTCCATATATCGAACCAGTTTGTGGGTGAAGCGGGTCGAGAGGTCGATTCTTGCGAGATTCTGACGCGTAGCATTGGCTGAAATGCCACTGAGAACCCGGTGACCGATCGATTCTGGTTCACATAGTAGACCTTTGTGAATCGCGCGATTGCCGCCTCACAGCCCTGGAGACCCGCCATGACCGCCAACCCGTACATCGTCGGCTGGGCCCATACGCCCTTCGGCAAGCACGACGCGCTGGACACCGAGGCGCTGTTCGCCCAGGTCGCGCTGCCGGCCATCGAAAGCGCCGGGCTCACGCCCGAGGACATCGACGGCGTCTTCGTCGGCCACTACAACGCCGGCTTCGTGCGGCAGGACTTCAGCGGCGCGCTGGCCGCGGTGGCGATCCCCGCGCTGCGCCACGTGCCGGCCGCCCGGCTGGAGAACGCCTGCGCCACCGGCTCGGCGGCGATCTGGGCAGCGCTGGACGCCATCGGTGCCGGCCGCATGAAGCGGGTGCTGGTGGTGGGGCTGGAGAAGATGAATGGCGTGCCTGGAGCGCAGATCGGCGAGATCCTGCTCAAGTGCTCCTACGTCAAGGAGGAGGGCGACACCCCCGGCGGCTTTGCCGGCGTGTTCGGCCAGATCGCCAGCGAGTACTTCGCGCGCTTCGGCGACCAGAGCGACGCGCTGGCGCAGATCGCGGCCAAGAACCACGCCAACGGCGTGCGCAACCCCTGGGCGCACATGCGGCGCGACTTCGGCTTCGACTTCTGCCGCACGCCCTCCGAGAAGAACCCCTTCGTGGCCGGGCCGCTCAAGCGCTCGGACTGCTCGCTGGTGTCCGACGGCGCCGCCGCGCTGGTGATCTCCAGCGAGCCGCTGCCCGGCGCGGCCGCCCCGGCGGTGCGCTGGCGCTCGCGCACCCAGGTCAACGACGTGCTGCCGCTGTCCCGGCGTGACCCGACCCGCTTCGAAGGCGCGGCGCTGGCCTGGCAGCGCGGGCTGGCGGCGGCCGGCAGCACGCTGGCCGACCTGCACTTCGTCGAGACGCACGACTGCTTCACGGTGGCCGAACTGCTGGAGTACGAGGCCATGGGCCTGGCGCCGCACGGCCAGGGCGCCCGCGTGATCCACGAGGGCGTCACCCGCGCCGACGGCCGCCTGCCGGTCAACCCCTCCGGCGGGCTGAAGTCCCGCGGCCACCCGATCGGCGCGACCGGCGTGTCGCAGCACGTGATGGCGGCGATGCAGCTGTCCGGTACCGCCGGCGAGATGCAGGTGGCCGGCGCGGGCCGCGGCGCGGTGTTCAACATGGGCGGCGCTTCGGTGGCGAACTACCTGAGCATCCTGGAGTCGGTGGCGTGAACCCGGCTCAGACCGCCAATCTGTCCTGCTTGTTGAGGCAGACGGCCCGGCTCTTCCCCGACCGCACCGGGCTGATCCAGGGCGAGCGGTCCTGGACCTGGGCGCAGATCGACGCGCGCGTCGATGCGCTGGTCGCCGCGCTGCGCGCGCTGGGGCTGAAGAAGGGCGACCGCATCCTGCAGCAGTCGCGCAACAACCTGGCAATGTTCGAGAGCGCCTGGGCGGCCTTCCGCATGGGCTGCGTCTGGGTGCCGACCAACTTCCGCCTCACGCCGGGCGAGGTGGCCTACCTGGGCGCCTCCAGCGGTGCGGTGGCGATGCTGGTGGAAACCGTCTTCGCCGGCCACGCCGCCGCGGTGCGCGAGGCCGCGCCCGCGCTGCAGCATGTGGTCTGGATCGGCCCGGACGCACCCGATGGCGAGCTTGTCTACGAGGACCTGCTCGCCGCGCAGGCCGGCGCCGCGCCGACCGAGGAGACGGTGGCGCACGACGACCCGCTCTGGTTCTTCTACACCTCCGGCACCACCGGCAAGCCCAAGGCCGGCATCCTGACGCACGGGCAGATGGCCTTCGTGGTGACCAACCACCTGGCCGATCTGATCCCCGGCACGACGGAGGACGACTGCTCCATCGCGGTGGCGCCGCTGTCGCACGGCGCGGGCATCCACGCGCTGATGAACGTCGCGCGCGGCGCGGCCACCGTGCTGCTGCCCAGCGAGAAGATGGACCCTGAAGTGGTCTGGCAACTCGTCGAGCGCCACCGCGTCAGCAACCTCTTCACCGTGCCGACCATCGTCAAGCTGCTGGTCGAGCACCCGGCGGTGGACCGCTACGACCACTCGTCGCTGAAGTTCGTGATCTACGCCGGCGCGCCGATGTACCGCGCCGACCAGCGCCTGGCGCTGCGCAAGCTGGGGCCCGTGCTGGTGCAGTACTTCGGCCTGGGCGAGGTGACGGGCAACATCACCGTGCTGCCGCGCCACATGCACTCGGCCGACGACGCCGACCCGAACGCGAACATCGGCTCCTGCGGGCGGCCGCGCACCGGCATGGAGGTCGCCATCCTCGATGCCGACGGCCGGCCGCTGCCGGTGGGCGAGGTGGGCGAGATCTGCTGCCGCGGCCCGGCCGTCTTCGCCGGCTACCACGACAACCCCGAGGCCACCGCCCGCGCGCTGCGCGGCGGCTGGTTCCACACCGGCGACCTGGGCCGGCTGGACGCGCGGGGCTTGCTGTACATCACCGGGCGCGAGTCGGACATGTACATCTCCGGCGGCAGCAACGTCTACCCGCGCGAGTGCGAGGACCTGCTGCTGGAGCACCCCGGCGTGGCCGAGGTGGCGGTGCTGGGCGTGCCCGACCGCACCTGGGGCGAGGTCGGCGTGGCCGTCGTGGTGCGGCGCGAAGGCGCTGCCCCGGTGTCCGCCGACGAGCTGCTCGCCTTCCTCGACGGCCGCCTGGCGCGCTACCGCTGGCCGCGGCAGTTCGTGTTCTGGGAGGCGCTGCCCAAGTCCGGCTACGGCAAGATCAGCAAGAAGGACGTGCGCGCGCTGCTCTTCGAGCGCGGCGACGTGCCGCCCATCGCCCCCGACTGAGCCGACCCCCGTCGCTCAGGATTCACGACCCAGGATCCCCACGGTTCCCACCCGGCGAGTCATCGCCAGCACTCCGGAGACAACCCATGAACATCACCCGCCGCCGCGTCATCGCCAGCTCTGGCGCCCTGTTCTTTCCCGCCCTGCACCTGGGCCCGGCCCGTGCTGCCGAGTTCTCGCTGAAGTACGCCAACAACCTGCCGGTGACGCACCCGATGAACGTGCGCGCCAACGAGATGGCCGCCAAGATCGCCGCCGAGTCCAAGGGCCGCGTCGAGCTGAAGGTCTTCCCGAGCAGCCAGCTGGGCAACGACACCGACACGCTCAGCCAGATCCGCTCCGGCGCGGTCGAGTTCTTCACCCTGTCGCCGCTGATCCTGGGCACCCTGGTGCCCTCGGCGCAGATCTCCGGCGTGGGCTTCGCGTTCAAGGACTACGGCCAGGTCTGGGCCGCGATGGACGGCGAGCTGGGCGCGCATGTGCGCAAGGAGATCGCCGCCAAGTCGACGATGTTCGCCTTCGAGAAGATCTGGGACAACGGCTACCGCCAGATGACCTCCAGCGCCCGCGCCATCGTCAGGCCCGAGGACCTCAAGGGCATGAAGATGCGCGTGCCGCCCAGCCCCTTCTGGGTGTCGATGTTCAAGGCCTTCGAGGCCAGCCCGGCGACCATCAACTTCGCCGAGGTCTACACCGCCCTGCAGACCAAGGTGGTGGACGGCCAGGAGAACCCGCTGGCCATCATCGCCACCGCCAAGCTGCACGAGGTGCAGAAGTTCTGCTCCATCACCAACCACATGTGGGACGGCTTCTGGTTCCTGGCCAACAAGAAGGCCTTCGAGCGCCTGCCCGCCGACGTGCAGGAGATCATCACCCGCAACGTCAACGCCGCCGGCCTGCTCGAGCGCGACGACGTCAAGAAGCTCAACGACGGGCTGGCGGCCGACCTCAAGGCCAAGGGCATGCAGTTCAACAGCACCGACGCCGAGCTGTTCCGCGCCAAGCTGCGCGCCGCCGGCTTCTACGCCGAGTGGCACAAGAAGTTCGGCGACGAGGCCTGGGCCGTGCTCGAGAAGTACACCGGCAAGCTGAGCTGACGACCCGCGCGGCCCGGCTCCAGCCCGGGCCGCACCCCTCTGCCCCCCCGATTCCGCTCCTGCCGAAGCCGCACCCGCCCATGACCGCGCCCGCCGAGATCCCGGACCTCCAGGAAAACTTCGTCCTGCCCACCGAGGTGCAGGCGACGCTGTCGCGTGCGCGGCTGATGCTGCCCTTCGAGGCGCTGGCGGCGCTGCTGGTCACGCTGATCATCGTCATGCTGCTGGCCGGGGTGGGCTCGCGCTACCTGCTCGGCAGCCCGCTGGTGTGGGTGGACGAGGCGGTGTCGATCTCCTTCCTGTGGCTCACGATGCTGGGCACCGCCCTGGCGATCCACCGCAACGAGCACCTGCGCCTGACCGTCGTGCTGCAGCGTCTGCCCCAGCCGCTGCAGGGCTATGTGCAGGCCTTCGGGCTGGCGGTGATGGCGGCCTTCCTGCTGGCGCTGGTCGGTCCGGCGCTGGAGTACGTCGAGCAGGAGGCCTACGTCACCACGCCGGCGCTGGAGATCCCCAATTCCTGGCGCGTCAGCGCGATCGCCTTCGGCATCCTGTCGATGCTGGCGGTGCTGGCGCTGCACGCCTGGAAGGTCTGCCGCCCTCGGGAGCTGCTGGTCGGCGTGGCGGTGGTCGGCGCGGTGGCGGCGGCCTGCTGGGCGGGCCAGGCCGTTTTCCGTGACCTGGGCTACTGGAACATCGCCCTGTTCCTGATCGGTTTCGTCTCGGTCTGCCTCGTCGCCGGCGTGCCGATTGCGTTCTGCTTCGGCATCGGCTCGGTGGCCTTCCTGGCCTTCACCACCCATGTGCCCATGGGCGTGATGATCGGCCGCATGGACGAGGGCATGTCCGCACTGGTGCTGGTGTCGGTGCCCATCTTCGTTCTGCTGGGCTGCGTGCTCGACGCCACCGGCATGGGCAAGGCCATCATCGACTTCCTGGCCTCGCTGATCGGGCACGTCAAGGGTGGCATGAGCTACGTGCTGCTGGGCTCGCTGTTCATCGTCTCGGGCATCTCCGGCTCCAAGGTCAGCGACATGGCCACCGTGGCGCCTGCGCTCTTCCCCGAGATGAAGCGCCGCGGCCAGAAGCCCCGGGAGATGATCGCGCTGCTGTCCACCGGCGCCGCGATGGCCGACACCGTGCCGCCCAGCATCGTGCTGATCGTGCTCGGCTCGGTGGCCGGAGTGTCGATCGCCGGGCTGTTCCAGGCCGGCGTGACCGTGGCGCTGGTGCTGCTGCTGGCGCTGGCCGTGCTGGCGCGCTGGAAGGCGCGCGGCGAGCAGATGACGCAGGTGCAGCGCGCGCCGCTGGCGCTGGTCGGCCGCACGCTGCTGATCGCCGGCCCGGCGCTGGTGCTGCCCTTCCTGATCCGCGGCGCGGTGGGCGGCGGCGTGGCCACGGCCACCGAGGTGTCCACGCTGGCGGTGCTCTACGCCATGCTGGTGGGCATGGTGATGTATGGCGGCATCCGTGCGCGGCGCATCTACGCCATGCTGGTGGACACCGCGGCGCTGTCCGGAGCCATCCTGCTCATCCTGGGCACGGCGCTGGCCATGGCCTGGGTGATCACGCAGTCGGGCGTGGCGCAGGAGCTGGCCACCTTCATGCGGGCCCTGCCCGGCGGCGTGCCCACCTTCATGCTGGTGACGATGGCCGTCTTCCTGCTGCTGGGCTGCGTGCTCGAGGGCCTGCCCGCGCTGCTGCTGATGGCACCGCTGATGTTCCCGATCGCCCGCAGCCTGGGCATCCACGATGTGCACTACGCGATGGTGGTGGTGGTGGCGATGAACATCGGCCTGATGATGCCGCCCATCGGCGTGGGGTTCTACATCGCCTGCCGCATCGGCGACGTCTCGCCCGACGAGGCGATGGGCGCGATCTGGCCCTACATCGTCGCGCTCATCGCCGGCCTGATCATCGTGGCCGCGGTGCCGGGGATCTCCACCGCGGTGCTCTGACCGGCGCGCCTGCGACCGCCGGGGCGGCGGGTTCAGCCCCGCTCGAGCAGCAGCTCGAAGGTCACCAGCACCGCGTTGCACCCCCTGGCCAGCCGGCCCTGGTGGCGGCCGCCCAGGTGGTCGACCAGCGTCACGTCGACCTCGGCGCGCAGCGCACCGGCGGCATCCGCGCGGATCGCGCCGTGGCGGACCAGCGTTTCGGTGACGAAGGGCTCGACGACACGGCCGTCCTCGAAGGCCGCGCCCACCGTGCTGCCCACGCCGCCGCGCACGGTGGCCGAGTGCCAGCCCTGCGCCCGGCAGACCGACTCCAGCGCCGCGCAGAGATCCACATTCGGCGGCACCCGCAGCGCCAGCGCCCGGGCGTCGGGCGGGGGCATTCCGACGGGCGTGAGCACCGGGCGGAACAGCGAGAAGTTCGTCTCCTCGTCCGGCTGCACCTCGAAGCCGGCGCCGTTCAGCGCCCAGCCGTCCAGCCGGGCGCTGTCGTCGGTCAGCATCGCCTCGTGGGGCAGCACGTGGCCGCAGTGCGGCTGGCCGTCGGCGTCCCGCCAGTCGACGTGGGCGTGCAGCCAGGGCTGGCCGCCGCGCCGGCCGTAGGTGATCGTGGCCTCCTGCAGCCGGATCGGGCCGCGCGCCTCGAAGCGTTCGCTGAAGTACACCGCGTGCGCCGGCGAGCGCGACAGCGCCGGCATCACGTAGGGCCAGGGGTCGAAGACACCGCCGCGCAGCCGGGCCACGCCGCTGGTCGCGCCCTCGGCGTCGAAGGCCGCGCGCACCGCGTCGAGCAGGCTGAAGCCCGGCGCGAGCGGCTGGGAAAAGGCCTGCAGGCCGGCAGGCACGGATTCGATGCGGCCCGACGAAGGACCGGGATGCTGGATGAGGCGCATGCCGGACTTATAACGCGGCGCGCGAGCGCTCGGTGGCGCCGGGGGACGCCGCGAGGCCCACGAACGGGGCCCTCACGGCCCGATGCGGCGGAACACCCAGCCCGAGTAGGCAAAGCCGGGCGCCTCGCCGGCCCGCTCGGGCGGCCGCAACGTGATCACCGGGCCGGTGTCGGCCAGGGTGCCGGGCAGGCGCGCCTGCGTGGGCGAGAGCAGTTGCAGGGGCAGCCGGCCCGCCGAGTCGCCGCCGAAGGTTGCCGACAGCGTCGGGCGCACCCACAGGCGGCCCCGGTCGACTTCGATGCGCACGCGCTCGACGGTGGCGACCTCGCCGGGGGCCAGCACCGGTGCCCAGTCCCCGGCCAGCGCGCTCACTTCGGCCGGCAGCGGCCCGTCCGGCGCCGGCAGGCGGTCGCCCAGGCGCAGCTCCTGGCCGTCCAGGCGGGCCACCAGCACCTGGCGCCCTGCGACGCGGCGGCACTGCAGGCCCACGCCGTCCAGCAGCTCCAGCGTCAGGGGCAGCACGCCGAGCAGGCGGTAGCGCAGCCCGGCCCAGCCGTCCTCGCCCTCGATCAGCTCCAGCGTCCGGCCGTCCAGCTCGGCGCGCAGCCGCGGGCCGTCCCGACGCAGCGTCGCCAGGCCGGCGGGCGTGACGTAATCGCCCTCGCAGGCCTGGCGCTGCGCCTCGCTCCAGGGCGCGCGCGCCGGCAGCGTGACGCCGGGCACCCGCGCGGGCTGGCGCTGCCCGGTCTTCGCTTCCAGCAGCAGCGCCAGCGCCCGCGCCGCAACGCGGTCGACCACCGGGCCGGCGGCACCGTCGTTGGCCGCCACGATCACGCCCAGGCGCTGCGCCGGCAGCATCATCAGCTGGGCGCGGTGGTAGAAGGTCGCCCCCGCATGATGGGCCACCGGGCCGCCGCCCTGCACTGTGTCGCGTCCGAAGGTGGCCAGCATCCAGCCCAGGCCGACGCCGAAGCCGCTGTCCAGCGGTACCTGCGCGTTCTGCACCCGCAGCATCTCGGCCACCAGCGCGGCGGGCAGCAGCGGTTCGCCCGCCGCATTGCGCCCACCGGCGAACTGCATCGAGACGAACCTGGCCAGGTCGGTGACGCTGGCCGTCAGCCCGCCGGCCGGCAGGTCGCGCAGCCCGGGCTCCACCTGCGGGGCGGACTTCAGGTGCCCCTGCGCCATGCGGGGCGAATCGACCGGCCCGGCGCTGAAGACCGCCTCGTGCATGCCCAGCGGCTCCAGCAGCGTCTGCCGCAGCTGCTGCTCGAAGCGCCGGCCGCTGGCGCGCTCGATCGCCAGCCCGAGCAGATCCAGCCCGATGTTCGAGTAGCCGAAGGCCAGCCCCGGCGGCGCCGCGGCCTCTTCCGGCGACGCCGGATCCGCCAGCCCGGCCAGCATCGTGCGGAAGTCGCCCACCTGCGTGCCCCACATGCCGCCCAGCATGTCGCGCGGCAGGCCGCTGTGGTGCGTCATCAGCTGGCGGGGGGTGATCGCGACCTCTCCCCAGCGGCTGCGGATGCGCCAGTCCGGCAGCAGCTGCTGGATCGGCGCGTCCAGCTGCAGCCGGCCCTGCGCCACCAGCTGCATCGCCGCGGTGTCGGTGAAGAGCTTGGACACCGAGCCGACGCGGTAGAGCGTGTCGGCCTGCGCCGGCCGGCGCGCGGCCACATCCGCCCAGCCGAAGCCCTGCGCCCAGACCAGGCGCTGGTCGTCCACCAGCGCGATGCTCAGGCCGGCGATGCGCTGCGCGTCCAGCTCGTGGCCGATGGTGCGGGTGAGCTGCTGCACAAGCCCCGCCAGGTCGCCCTGCGCCACCGGCTCGGCCGCCGGCGGCGCGCTCGCACAGCCCGCCAGCGCGAGCCCTCCGGCCAGGGCGATGGCCGCCACGCGGCGCTGCGAGACCGGCATCTCGCCTCAGCCCAGCAGCTTGCGGTACTGCAGGAAACCGCTCCGCGTGGCGATGCGGTCGTACAGCTGCATCGCGTCGGTGTTGGTCTCGTGCGTGAGCCACCAGACCCGCGATGCGCCGGCCGCCTCGGCCGCGGCATAGACATGCTCGATCAGCGCCCGGCCCACGCCCCGGCCGCGGCAGTCCGGCGCGGCGAACAGGTCCTGCAGGTAGCAGTAGTCGCCCGCCGTCCAGCAGCTGCGGTGGTAAAGGTAGTGCACCATGCCGACCAGGCGGCCGTCCTCCTCGGCCACCGCGCAGTGCATCGGCTCGGCCGGGTCGTGGAAGCGCTGCCAGTTCAGCGCCGACTGCTCGGGTGGCAGGTCCACCTGGTAGAAGCTCTGGTAGCCGCGCCACAGTGGCAGCCATTGGTCGTGGTCGTCGGGGCGGGCGAGGCGGATCGGCATGGCGGGCGGGCGTGCAGACAGGAGAGGGATGCGCGAATGTAGCCCGCCCGTCAGGGCGTCGCGACGCAGGCCCCCGCCACCGATCCCGCCAGCAGCAGCTGCGCAGCGAAGTAGGTCGGCCAGCCCCAGAGCCGGTTCACGAAGCCCGGCATCACGAAGCGGTCGCGCGCCACCGCCAGGTCGGAGGCCGCGAACAGCAGGGCTGCGGCCAGCACCTCCCAGCGCCCGCTCGTGCCTGCGTGGCCGGCCGCGGTGATGCACATCAGCAGGATCACCGCGACATAGGCCAGCACCGGCGCCTGCAGGGACGGCCGCAGATGCGGCCACAGCCAGCGCAGCACGACCGCGCCGAAGGCCAGCGCCACCAGCGTCGCCACCGCCACCGCGCCGAGGGCGAGCGGCCCGGGCTCCAGGAAGGCCGCCGCGAAGCACAGGTGCGACAGCAGGAAGGCTCCCAGCCCGCCCAGGAAGGCCGGCTCGCGCCGCGACAGCAGCAGCGCATCGCCCAGCCAGCCCAGCAGCAGCGCGGCCAGCACCCACTGCCCGTAGGGGCTGCCCGGCGCGCCCAGCGCCAGGGCGAGCGCCACGAAGCAGCTGCTGGCGCCCAGCTTCATCACGGCCCGGCCCGTGCCGGAGCCCATCCGGTCCGCCCCGATCAGCCCTGCCACGCAGACGGCGCAGCTGGCCACCAGCGCTGCGGGCAGCAGGCCGGCGTCCGGTGCGCCCAGGTCGAACCAGGGCGTCATCCGGCGGTCGGCCCCACGTCGAAGTCCTCGCCCAGCGAGAACTCGCCGCGCCGGAAGGCCGCCAGCACCCCCCGGGCCTCCTCCTGCTGCGATTCGAGCACCCGCAGGCAGGCCCCGCCCACCGCGATGGACAGCAGCGGGTTCGCCTGCACGATGCCGGTGTCCCCCGCCTGCGCCGCGATGCCTGCCGCCTGCAGGCAGCCGGCCAGCAGCTGCGCCTCCTGCGGCGTCAGATCGCGCTCGAGCAGCACCCAGTCGCCGGGCCCCGGCGGCGTCGTCGGCTGCGGTCCGCCGGTGCGGGCCGCAGCCGGGCCCGGTCGGGCGGCGACCAAGGCGCCGGCGGGCAGGGGGGCGATCGATGCGGCGCTCATGCAGGGCCTCCTGAATCGGATATTCGAACGGGCCCGACCATGCTCGGCGGCCCGGCCGTGCGCGTCAAGCGCATGTCGCTTCGCCGTTCACCGGGTTACCGGATCACGCCGGGGGGATTGGCCTCCACATGCCGCGCAAAGCTCTCCAGGATCGCCTGCCAGCCCTGGCGCTGCTGTTCCTCGGAGAAAGTCGTCTCCGCCTCGAAGGTCTCGCGCACCGTCACCCCCGCCTCGCCGGGGATGAACGCCACCCGCAGCGAGCGGCCGCCGAAGGTGGCCACCAGCAGCTGCTGTTCGACGATCTCGGTGTACTCCCCCTCGAAGTCGAAGCCCATGCTGCCGTCCTTGGCCTCCATGCGCGAACAGAAGCGCCCGCCCACGCGCAGGTCCACGCTGGCGCGCGTGGTGTGCCAGTCGGGCGATGCGGTGTTCCATTGCACGATGTCTTCCGGCGTCGTCCAGGCCTTCCAGACGGCGGCGATGGGGGCGCGGACCAGGGTTTCGACGGTGATCAGCATGGGGGTCTCCTCGGCGGCCGGGAGGGAGGGGTGGGCGGCCAGTCCGCGCATCCTGCCACCGCGCCGACGCCCCTGCCGGTCGAGGCGAACACCGCAGGATCAGCGGCATCACCTGCGAACCCGCCACTCCGGTGACGACCGAGCTGCCGCCGGACGCTGAAGCGCCCGCCGGCCGGCGCCTGGAAAGGCGACTGCCTGACCCGGCCGGCCCCCTGTGCGATGTGCACTCCATCACGCCCAGCCCCCCTCGGGTGGGTTTTCGCAGCTCCGGCGAATGGCTAGCATGGCCCGACAAGACGTCGAACATTCCGGGAGGACGCGCCGACCATGCCCCGCCCCGCCGCCCAGCCCAGGCGACCGCGCCGCCCGCGCACTGCGGCCCGCCACCCGCTCGACAGGCTGATCACCGGCTTCGTCGGGGCCGGCACGCTGCTCCTGCTGCTGCCCCAGGCCCTGAGCCACCTGCCCGGCCAGGCGCAGTGGGACAGCCTGCAGCGCTACGGCGGGGTTCTGCTGCTGCTCGGCCTGGGCCTGCTGGCCCTGCGCCTGCGGCGCCGCCCGACGGAGACTGCACCGCCGCGCCCCGAAGCGCCACCGTCCGCCCGCGATGCCGCGCTGCCCGCCCGCTTGCTTCGCACCCCACCCCCGCGGGCGGGCGGCGGCTTGGACTCGACCATCAGCCGAGAGCTGTTGCGACAAGGCTCGGACGACGAACCGGCCAGCGAAGTGCTCAACCGCTTGACCGCCACCACTTCATGGCCGGCGCCAAAACGAGGTCGCCAGAAGGCAGCGGACGCCGCAGCATGAGCGCAACGACTTCTAGATCCCGCAGCGGTGCGGTCAAGCCCCCCCCCCGACTTGTCATCCGAAGAGTGCTTGTTCTTCCGCGACCGCTTGCGTGAGGCGCGCTATGCGGCCCTGGCCGATGCGGAAGGCTTTCAGGAAATGTGCTTTGCCATCGAGGCGCTGGGGAAGCGACTGAACCCCGAGGCGAATGGCCTGGGGCAGTGTCGACGTGTGTTGCAGTCGTTGGCAAGGCAATCGAAGCTGCTGCCCGATGCCAATGAAGGCGATCGCGCCATCAAGACCTTCGATGCCTTGTTTGTGGCGCTGAAGGACGCCCGCAACGACGCCATGCACACCGGTGCCTACGCACGGCATGTGGCGGCCGATGCCGTGACGATGTGCCTGGTGCTGGAGGACGCGCTGATGGTGAAGACGAAGACGGAAGAAGAAGTCAAACGCCTGACCGTGGGCGACTTCATGGTGTCCGCCCCGGTGGTGGTGCACCCCTGGCAAACGGTGGAGCACGTCCGGCAGTTGATGTTGCTGAACTCGTTCTCGTACCTGCCCATCTGGCACAACAAGCGGTGGTGGCTGATCGCAGACATCGCGGTAGCAACGTACCTGCGCCCCGATTGGCCGGCGAAGGCTCGATTGAAGCAGAGGCTGGATGAAGCCCAAAGGAACGGGCTGGTGTTGACGCCCAATGAAACTGTCGAGCGTGGCGCTGCCGTGACCAGTTTGCTGGACCAACGTGATCCGCCCGGGCTCTGGCTGGTGCGAGACGACCACTACCCTGAGGGCTACCTGGTCGGCGTGCTGTCCCCATTCGAGCTGATGTAGCCCCGTCGAGCCAGACCATGACCGGCCTGCCGATCACGTCCCAACGAACTGACTGAACACATGCCGCCGAAGCCGTTTCCCTATACCGACGTGTTTGCTGCGATCGAGCAGCAGGTTATTGCACTGGGGTCGGAGCGCCTGCCGCGTGAGCAGGTGACGAACCAGCTGGACAAGTTCAAGCGCTTTGCCAGCCGTGAAATGAGCGATGCAGCGTACTTCCGGACACTCGTGTTCGTCGCCTTCTACTCCGGCTTCAAGGCGGCCACGGTGACCCGCAAGCGCAAGGTGATCGAACGGCATTTCCCCGGCTGGGAGGTGGTGGCCGGGTACGGCGAGGCGGACATCGATCGCATCCTGAATGACCCGGAAATGATTGCCCATGACAGCAAGGTCAAGGCCTGCGTGACCAACGCGCGCACCTTCCGCGACCTGGTGGGCCGATACGGGTCGTTCAAGGCCTTCCTGGACCAGCACCTGCCCAGCGACTCGTTCGAAGACCTGATGCTGCTCAAGGAATTGCTGCAGACGACGTTCGGCTACCTGGGGGGCGTCACGGTCTACCACTTCATGACCGACATCGGTCTGAACGTGCTCAAACCCGACCTCGTGATCTGCCGCCTGTTCCACCGACTGGGCCTGCTGGACAACGAGGACCAGCTGCTGAAATCCATCATGGAAGGCCGCCGGTTTGCGGCGGCCACCGGGCTGCCGATCCGCTACATCGATATCGTGCTGGTGTCCTTCGGCCAGGTGGCGTCGCCAGACCTTGGTATTGACAGAGGGGTTTGCCTGAAGGCGCCTAGCTGCGGTGTGTGCCAGGTTCGGCCGCATTGCAGGTTTCAGGCTTCGGCCAACCGCACCGTGGTTTGAACAACAACTGACCTTAGAAGCCTGGAAACCGAAGCCTGATGGGCCGTACCCAGGCATCCGGCCTCAGCGCCCCACCCACCCCCCACACACCGGAAACACCTGCCCCACGAAGCAGTCCGCCGCCGGGCTGCAGAGGTAGGCGGCGAACTGGGCGTCTTCGCGGGCGGCGACGAGGCGGCCCAGGGGGACTTCGCGGGCCAGGCGTTCCTGGAAGCGGGGGTTGGCCTGCACCTCGGGCGGGAAGTAGGTCGGGTTGTCGACGAAGTTCTGCGCGATGGCGTTGACCTGCACCCGGTGCGGGGCCAGTTCGACGCCGACGGCCTGCACCCAGGCGAGCTGGGCGCCGCGCGCCGCGCTGTAGGAGGCGGTGCGCTTCATGCCACGCAGTGCGGCGGCACTGCCGATGACCAGCAGCTTGCCGCGGCGGCGCGCCACCATCGCCGGGGCGGCGGCGCGCAGCAGGCGGGGCAGGGGGTCGACCAGGGCGGCGAAGACGTCGCGCCATTCGCTGTCCTGCACCTCGAGCGCGGGTGTGCTGGGCGCGGTGAGGGCGAGGTTGGCCACCAGCACGTCGATGGCGCCCGCGGCCGCCACCACGCGGGCGGGGGCGTCGGGGTCGGCCAGGTCGTCCGGGCTGGCGACGACGGTGGCGCCCTGTTCGGCGAAGACCTCGCAGAGCACCGGCCCCATGAAGGCGGTGGACTGGGTGATGAGCACGCGTTGTCCGACCAGGGCGTTGTGCATGGCATTCCTTCCGACGGCGTCGCGGGGCGGTGCGGCGACTGTAGCGGGCCACGCCCGCGGCGGGAGGGCTGGAGAACCCGGCCGCCCGGGACCAGTCAGGCGGCCATGTCCCGCCAGGTGCCGATGCAGTGTGCGGCCAGCGCCGTCACCCAGCGCGAGGGGTCGGGCACGAAGGCCAGGCCGTATTTCGGGCTGACGATGAAGCCGGCGCGCTCGAAGTGGTCGGGGTCGTGTTCGGCAATGAAGGCCTGCAGCGCGAAGAAGGGCACCGACACGCTGCCGATGTGGACGACGTCGGCGCGTCGGGTGACTTCCTCCAGCCGGCCGCTGTCCTGAAAGCGGTAGACCACGTCGCCGTAGTCCAGCTCGTTCAGTTCGATCGTGCTGCGGGTTTCCGACTGCGGCGGGCCGAGCCGCGCGCGCAGCTGCGGCGCGGTGGTGGTGAAGGGCAGGCCGTCGACGGCGATGAAGGGGTCGAGGTGCATGGCAGCGGGCCGGAGGCGGGTGTCGGTGGCGTCCTCCGGACCAGATCAGTCTAGGCCCGCCAGCGGCGACAATCCACCACCTGCTGCGCTCGGCCCGGGTCGAGCCCGCGCGCCACCGGCGCCTTCCCATTGCCCACCCCGTCTGCCATGCCCCAACGCGTCCTCACCGGCATCACCACCACCGGCACCCTGCACCTCGGCAACTATGTCGGCGCGGTGCGCCCCTGCATCGAAGCCAGCCGCGAGTCGGGGGTGGAGAGCTTCTTCTTCATGGCCGACTACCACGCGCTGATCAAGTGCGACGACCCGGACCGCATCGAGGCGTCGCGGCTGCAGATCGCCGCCACCTGGATCGCCGCCGGGCTGGACACGGACCGGGCGACGTTCTACCGCCAGAGCGACATCCCCGAGATCCCGGAGCTGACCTGGCTGCTGACCTGCGTGACGAGCAAGGGGCAGATGAACCGCGCGCACGCCTACAAGGCCAGCGTGGACGCCAACACCGCCGCGGGCGAGGAGCCGGACGCGGGCGTGACGATGGGGCTGTACTGCTACCCCATCCTGATGGCCGCGGACATCCTGATGTTCAACGCGCACCGCGTGCCGGTGGGCAAGGACCAGGTGCAGCACATCGAGATGGCGCGCGACGTGGCGCAGCGCTTCAACCACCTGTTCGGCAAGGGCCGGGAGTTCTTCGTGCTGCCCGAGGCGCAGGTGGACGAAGAGATGGAGCTGCTGCCGGGTCTGGACGGGCGCAAGATGAGCAAGAGCTACGACAACGTGATCCCGTTGTTCGAGGGCGGCAGCAAGGCGCTGCGCGAGGCGATCGCGCGCATCGTGACCGACAGCAAGCTGCCCGGCGAGCCGAAGGACCCGGACAGCTCGCACCTGGTGACCATCTTCGATGCCTTCGCCAACGCCGAGGAGCGCGCCGCCTTCCGCGCCGAGCTGCGCGCCGGCCTGGCCTGGGGCGAGGCCAAGCAGCGGCTGTTCGACCAGATCGAGCGGCAGATCGGCCCGATGCGCGCGCGCTACGACGCGCTGATGGCGCACCCGGAGAAGATCGAGGCCATTCTGCAGGCCGGCGCCGCCAAGGCCCGCGCCATCGCCCGCCCGCTGCTGGACGAGCTGCGCCACGCGGTCGGCCTGCGCAGCTTCCAGCCGCTGCAGGCGGCCGCCGCACCGGTGGCCAAGGCGAAGGCGCATCTGCCGGTGTTCAAGCAGTACCGCGAGGCGGACGGGCAGTTCTACTTCAAGCTCAGTGCCCACGACGGCCGCGTGCTGCTGCAGAGCCAGGCCTTTGCGGGCGGGCGCGATGCGGGTGAGTGGGTGAAGAAGCTCAAGACCGGCGGCGCCGCGGCGCTGGCCGGCGCACCGGTGGTGCTCGGCGAAGGGGTGAGCGAGGCCGAAGTGGCGCAGGCGCTGGCGGCGCTGATCGCCGCGGCGGCGGCCGAAGGCTGAGCTGAGACACTCGGCCTCGACGTGAGCGGACCCGCGGCGGCCCCCGACCCTTCCGAGGGGGACCACCGGGACCCCTTCGCCGCCGGCCGCTGGCTGGAGCGGCCGCCGGCCGAGGGTGTGTCGCACCGCGTCTGGTACTGCGAAGGCGGCGACCCCGCCGGCCGGCCGGTGCTGGTGATCCACGGTGGCCCGGGCGGGCGCAGCCGGGCGGAGTCGGTGGCGGGCTTCGCCGGGCTGCCGCTGCGCTGGATCGTGATCGACCAGCGTGGCTGCGGGCGCAGCCTGCCGCTGGGCGAGCTGCGCGGCAACACGCTGGCGCACCTGCTGGACGACCTGGAGGCGCTGCGAGCCCACCTGGGCCTGGAGGGCTGGGCGCTGGCCGCCGGCTCCTGGGGCGCCTTCGTGGCACTCGCCTATGCGGCGCGTCACCCGCAGCGGGTGCAGGGGCTGTTCCTGCGTTCGGCCTTTCTGGGCAGCGCCGAGGAGCTGCAGCACTACCTGGGCGGCTGGGCGCCCTGGCTGGGCGAGGCGGGCCGCGGCTGGTTGAGTGGGGAAAGCGGGGAGGGCACGGCGCCGTCGCAGCCGCTGGATCTTGCCGATGTTTACCTCGGCCATCGATACGACCTGGGCCGGCTGAGCCCGGCGGGCCAACCGCCGTCCAGCGCGGAAGACCGGCTCGCCCTGGCCGCGCAGGCCTACGACGATGACCTGGGGGTGCCCGGCGGCGTGATGGCCAGCGGGGCGCGCTGGTCGCGGGCGCGCCGCCTGCAGCGGCCCGGGGCCCGCAGCGAAGCGGCCGTGGCGAGCTGGCGGGTGCATGCCCACTACGGCGGCAGCGGCTGGACGGTGGGCCACGACGCCTGGGGCTGGGCCGCGCAGGTGCTGCCGGCGCTGGCCGCGCGCGGCCTGCCGCTGACGCTGGTGCACGGCCAGGCGGATGCGGTCTGCCCCGTGGCCACGACGCAGCGGCTGGCGGCGCTGGCGCAGTGCGCGCCCGCGGCGGCCGCAGGGGCGGCGCCCGGCGGGGGGCCGGCCGATCCGGCGGGGCAGGTCCGCCAGGTGCCCGGCGGCGGCCACCGCATGGGCAGCGAGCCGATGGCCAGCGCGCTGCGGGAGGCGGCGCGGGACTGGGGCCGGCGGCTGACGGAAGGGGCCGCCGGGCCTGCGGCGGGTTGATCGGGCGGCGCGCCGCCGGCGGCGGGTGCCCCGGCCGATCTCGCCGCAGCCTGCCGCTGTGCGGGGCCCTTGGCCGATCGCCGCCGGCGCGTCAGCGGTGCATCGCCAGGTGCCGCGGCGTCCACGCGTGCGGCTTGCGGTGCACGAAGTAGTGCCTCGCCACGTGGTAGCTGGGGTCGAAGCCGTAGAAGTTGCGGTGCATGCGCTGCAGCTCCTCGTCGCGGTAACGCTGCAGTGGCTTGGCGGCCTCGTCGGCGGCGCGCTGTTCGGCCTTGGCGGCGATGCGCTCGGCCAGGTCCGGTGACGCGGCCAGGGCCAGCGCCTGTTCGCGGGCCAGCACTTCCAGCTCGGCGGCGTCCTCGCCCAGCACGGCGTCGAGCAGGCCGATGCGCCGCGCCTCGGCCGCGCCGATCGGCAGGCGGCCCTGGGTGATCGCCTTGGCCTGTGCGGCGCCGACGCGTTTCGGCAGCGTGTACGTCCAGTACTCCGAGCCGTAGAGGTTGCCCATGTTCTTGTAGTGCGGGTTCTGCACCACCCCGGCATGGGCCCAGACCTGGTCGGCGGCCAGCGCCAGGAAGCAGCCGCCCGCGCCGGCGTTGCCGCGCAGAACGGCGATGGTGAGCCGGTCGGTCAGCGTCAGCAGCTCCAGCGCGGCGTCGTCCATCGCGTGGATGTTGCGCCAGGAGGCATCGGCGGCGCTGTCGCCGGAGCAGTCGCCCGGCATGAGGCCCATTTCCGGCGCCGCCGCCTCGATGTCGTGCAGGTGGATGCCGTTGGAGAAGAAGTCCGGCCCGCCCGCGAGCAGCAGCAGCTTCGTCGGCCGCTGGCGCAGTGTGCGCAGCGTGTCGCGCAGGCGCTCGCACTGGCGGGTGCTCATCGCGCCGTTGTGGAAGGCGAACTCCAGCCAGCCCACACGCGCTGCGGCGGGACCGAATTCTTCATAGCGCAGCTCGTCCCAGTCCGCCTCGGGCCCGTCGGCGGGGCGTTCGAGCGGCGCGGGCCATTCGGGCAGCGCGGCGCATTCGGCGGCGAAGGCCCGGGTGGCGGCCAGCTTGAGCGTCAGGCCGTCCGGCCCGCTGAGCCCGGCCGGGGCGCGGCGCACATGGCCGATCCAGACGGCGCCATCCACCGTGCGCACCAGCACGCCGGGGCCGCGGCGGGCGATGACGTCGCCCGGCTGGCCGAGCCCGTCGGCGCGCGCCCGCGTGGCAGCGTGGGCCGGGTGGGCGTCGAAGAGGTGCGCCGGCTGGCCGAACAGCGTGGCGGCCACGCCCGGAAAGCCGTCCGCCGCGCGCAGGTGGCGCAGGATCGTCTCGCTGTCGTCACGCCGCCAGTCGATGGCGCGGTCGGCCTGGCGCATCAGCGGCTGCCAGCCGTCGTCGCCGGGAGGCGCTTCGACGGGTGGAAGGGGCAGCCGCTGCAGCGCCTCGCGCACCGCGCCCACCGCCGCGCGGGTCACCTCGCGCCGGTACAGGCTGGCCTTGGTGCCGGGGCGCATCGCAAAGCCGGCGTGCGCCAGCACTGGGCCGGCGTCGAACTCGGCGGTGGCCTGCAGCACCGTCACGCCCCAGTGCGCTCGCGAGCGCATCACCGCCCAGTCCAGCGCACTCGGCCCGCGGTCGCCCGGCGGGCCGGGGTGGACGATCAGGCAGGGCAGGCGCCGCCAGGTGGCCTCGGCGATGCGCCGCTTCAGGAAGGGCGCGATCAGCACCTCCGGCCGGAACAGCTCGATCGCCTCGTCGGTGACGTTGTCGGCGATGTCCAGCTCCACCGACAGCGTGTGCCCGTCGTCGCGCAGGGCGGTGAACAGGCGCTGGCTGAGGCTGTTGAAGCTGTGGCAGAGCAGGAGGATGCGCATGGGGCGGCCGGACCGTGCTCAGCACATTTCAGCAGATCCGCGGCAGCGGCTCGCCGCTCAGCCAGTCCACCACGCGCTGGCCGCCGAAGGCGGTGGTCATCTGCACGAAGTGGTGCGCATCCTCGGTCACCACGCCGATGCGCGCGGCCTGGGCGCCCAGCGGGTGGGCGCGCATCGCGGCCAGCAGGGCGTCGGCCGCCTCGGGCGCGACGATGGCGATCAGCTTGCCCTCGTTGGCGATGTACAGCGGGTCCAGCCCCAGCAGCTCGCAGGCGGCGTCCACCTGCGCAGCGATGGGGATGGCCGCCTCCTGCAGCATCATGCCCACGCGGGACTGGCGAGCGATCTCGTTGAGCGTGGTGGCCAGGCCGCCGCGGGTCGGGTCGCGCAGGCTGCGGACGGCGCCTTCCGGCACGGCGGCCAGCATCGCGGCGACCAGGCCGTGCAGCGCGGCGGTGTCGGAGACGATGGCGGTCTCGAACTCCAGCGACTCGCGCTGCGACAGCACCGCCACGCCGTGGTCGCCGATCGTGCCGGACACCAGGATCACGTCGCCCACGCGGGCGCGCGCGCCGCCGATCTGCCGGCCCTCGGGCAGCGCGCCCACGCCGGTGGTGCTGATGAACACGCCGTCGCCCTTGCCCTGCTCGACCACCTTGGTGTCGCCGGTCACCACCGGCACACCGGCCTCGCGGGCGGCGGCGGCCATCGAGTCGACGATGCGCTTGAGGTCCGCCAGCGGAAAGCCTTCCTCGATGATGAAGCTGGCCGCCAGGTACAGCGGCGTCGCGCCCATCATCGCCACGTCATTGACCGTGCCGTGCACCGCGAGGCAGCCGATGTCGCCGCCAGGGAAGAACAGCGGCGAGATCACGTGGCCGTCGCAGGCCATCACCGGCCGGTGGCCGGGGGGCAGCGCCGGCAGCGCGGCGCCGTCGTTGCCCTGGCGCAGGAACTCGTTGTCGAAGGCGCGGGCAAACACCTCCTCGATCAGCTGCATGCTGGCCCGGCCCCCGGCGCCGTGGTTCATGTCGACGCGACCCTGCTTGAGGTCGAGGGGGCGGATGTAGTCTTTTTTGGGGGTGCTCATGGGGGAACGGGTTCGGAACTGTGGAGGCTCTGAAGATCGCGGGGCTACCGGTTCCGATACACCTCGCCGCGGTGGCCAACGCGAATCACCTCGACGACGATGTGTTCGTCGTGGATTTCATAGACGATGCGGTAGACGCCCTGGCGGACCCGATACAGCTCGGCGCCGCTGAGCTTCTCGCAACCGGGTGCGCGCGGGTCGTCGCGCAGGGCCTCCATGCGCGCCAGGATGCGCTCGACGTCGGCCCTGGGCATGCCGCGCAGATCCTTCGCGACCGAGGGTCGGACACGCAGCTCGTAGCGGCGGTCAGAGCGTGCCATCGGCGCGCAACTGGGTCAGGAAATCCTCGTAGCTCAGGGACGCTTCCTCGCTGCGCGCGCGCACGGCGGCCAGGTCTTCCTGGTCTTCGCGCAGGGACTCCCGCAGCGCTTCATTGACGATGTCGGACATGCTGCGCTGGCTGAGGGCGGCCTTCATGCGCAGGGCCTGGTGCAGCTGCGGATCCAGGTAGACCGTGGAACGGACGGCTTCAACGTTGGGCATGGCGGAGGTTCTTCCATCTGAAGCGGTATGGCATCTTAGTGCCATACCGCTATAACGTCTTGGTGACTTGATGGCGGTTCGTGTCGATTTACGCCGCCACCACCGGAATATCCCGGAACCGCCCATAGCTGTAATGCGCCGCGCAGGCGCCTTCGCTGGAGACCATGCAGGAGCCCATCGGGTTCTCGGGCGTGCAGACCGTGCCGAAGAGCTTGCAGTCGGTGGGGCGCTTGACGCCGCGCAGGATGGCGCCGCACTCGCACTGCTTGTGGTCGGGCACGGGGGTGTAGTTCAGCTCGAACTTGCGCTCGGCGTCCCAGGCGGCGAAGGCGGGGCGGATCTTCAGGGCGCTGTAGGGCACCTCGCCGAGGCCTCGCCATTCGAAGCTGCTGCGCAGTTCGAAGACCTCGCTGACGACGGCCTGGGCGGCGAGGTTGCCCTCGGGCGTCACCGCGCGGGTGAACTCGTTCTCCACCTCGGCGCGGCCCTCGTTGACCTGGCGCACCAGCATGCGGATGGCCTGCATCACGTCCAGCGGCTCGAAGCCGGCGATCACGACCGGCTTGCGGTACTCCTCGGCGAAGTGCACGTAGGGGTCCGAGCCGATGATGATGCTCACGTGCGCCGGGCCGATGAAGCCGTCGATCGGCACGGTGCCGTACTGGCGCACCTCGGGGCTCTCCAGGATGTGGGTGATCGCACTGGGCGTCAGCACGTGGCAGCAGAGCACGCTGAAGTTGGCGATGTTCTCCTTGGCGGCCTGGCGGATCACCAGCGCGGTGGGCGGCGTGGTGGTCTCGAAGCCGATGGCCAGGAAGACCACCTCGCGGTCCGGGTGCTTGCGCGCCAGCCCCAGCGCGTCCGCGGCGGAATAGACCATGCGGACGTCCGCGCCGCGGGCCTTGGCCTTCATCAAACTGAGGCTTTCCGAGGCGGGCACCCGCATCACGTCGCCGTAGGTGCAGAGGATCACGCCCCTTTCCATCGCCAACTTGATCGCCAGGTCCACCCGCCCGATCGGCAGCACGCAGACCGGGCAGCCGGGGCCATGGATCATGCGCACGTTGGGCGGTAGCAGCTCGGTGACGCCATAGCGGGAGATGGCGTGGGTGTGACCGCCGCAGAACTCCATGAAGCTGTATTGGCGGTCGGGCCGGGCCTCGGCGGCGAGGCTCTCGGCGATGCGTTGGGCGAGTTCGCCGTCGCGGAATTCGGTGACGTACTTCATCGGGCGGTCCGGGGCTGGGCGGCGGGTTGGGTCACTGAGATTGCGCGATCGACGCGGCCTGCTCGGCGGCGGAGAGCTCGGCGAACAGCGCCAGCGTCTGCGCGGCCTCCTCGGGGTCGATCACGCCGATGGCGTGGCCGACGTGGACGATGACGTAGTCGCCGACCTGCGCCTCCGGGGTGAGGGCGCCGCTGACGCGCTTGCGCACGCCACCGAGGTCGATCAGCAGCTCTTCACCATCGAGGCGTTCGATCACGCAGGCGGGCAGGGCGAGGCACATGGGTCTTGTTCTCGGTGACGAGGTAGAGGGTCGAGGATCAGCGGGACATCGCTTCGGCAGGCGCCGGGGCGAGCAGGTGGTCGAGGGCGATGGCGGCCTGGCCCAGTGCGAGGCCGCCGTCACCGGGTGGCGCCTGGCGGGCTTCCAGCGGGGTCAGGCCGCGCTCGGCCAGCGCGGCGACCAGGCCGTTGCGCAGGCGGTGGTTGATGAAGCAGCCGCCGCCGAGTGCCACCTGCGCCAGGCCGGTGGCCCGGGCGTGGTGGGCCACCCAGTCGGTGAGCGCGGCGACCAGCGTGGTGTGGAAGGCGGCAGCGGCAGTAGCGGCATCGTTCGCCGCGGTGAGCGAGGCATCCGCCAGCCGGCGCCACAGGCCCGGCCAGGTCAGCCGGCCGCCGGCGTCGATCTGCCAGGCGTCGGGCCAGGGCGCGGCGGCGTGGTCGCTCGCCAGCGCCTCCAGCCGCATCGCGGCCTCGCCCTCGTGGCGGTGCACCGGGCACAGGCCCAGCAGGGCGGCGGCGGCGTCGAAGAGGCGGCCGGCACTCGGCGTGGGCGGGCAGTTCAGACCGCGCGCCAGCAGCCGGGCGATCTGGCCGGCGCCGGCCTGGTCGGCAAAGCGGGCGGCGATGGCCTCGCCGCGGCCCAGCGCATGCAGCACGGCGGCACCGAGGCGCCAGGGCTCGGCGGCGGCGCGGTCCCCGCCGGCCAGCGCGAGCGTCGGCAGGTGGCCGAGGCGCTGGTAGCCCCTCCGGTCCACGCGAAAGAGCTCACCGCCCCAGGGCATGCCGTCGTCCCCCAGGCCCACGCCGTCCAGCAGCAGGGCCAGCGTCGGCGCGGTGGCGCCGTGTTCGGCCCGCACCGCGGCGGCGTGGGCGTGGTGGTGTTGCACGGCGAGCGTCGGCACGCCCCACTCGGCGGCCAGGGCCTGGGCGTGCTGCGTGCTGAAGAAGTCGGGGTGCCGGTCGTGCGCGATCAGGGCCGGCCGCACGCCGAGGAAGTCGCGCAGCCGCTCTACTGCCTCCACCAGCGCATGCCGGCAGGCGGCGCTGCCCAGGTCGCCGATGTGCGGGGAGAGAAAAGCCTGGTTGCCGCGCGTCAGGCAGACGGTGTTCTTCATCCACGCGCCGGTGGCCAGCACCGGCGGGGCGTCGGCCGGCACGCCGGGCAGCTCGATCGGGTCGGGCACGTGGCCGCGGGCGCGACGCACGAAGGGGGCGAAGAACTTGCCATCCGCGGCTCGCATCGGCCGGCGCACGCTGTCGTCCACCCGGCCGAGGATGGGGCGGTTGTGCACCAGCAGCGCGTCACAGAGTCCGCCGAGTCGTTCGACCGCCTCCGCCTCGTCCACCACCAGCGGCTCGCCGCCGGGGTTGGCGCTGGTCATCACCAGCAGCGTGGGCTGGGCGGCGTTTCTCCAAGCGGAGCCGTCCGGTCGGCCCAGCAGCTCGTGGATCAGCAGCCAGTGCAGCGGCGCGGCCGGCAGCATCAGGCCCCAGTCGCTCAGGCCGGGGGCGATCCGCGGGTGGCGCTCGGCCACGCCGGGCCGGGTGGGCAGCAGCAGGATGGGGGCGGCCGGGCTGGCGAGCAGCCGGGCCGAATCGTCGTCGATGTTTGCCCACTGCCGCGCGCTGGCGACGTTGGGCACCAGCAGCGCAAACGGCTTGCTGGCGCGCTGCTTGGCCGCACGCAGGCGCTGCAGCGGCACCGCTTGCGTGGCGTCGCAGACCAGGTGGTAGCCGCCCACGCCCTTGACCGCCAGGATCTGCCCGGCGGCCAGCCGCCGCGCGGCCTCGCCGAGCGGATCGACGCCGGCGATCGGCCTGCCGTCCGGTTGCCACAGCGCCAGCTGCGGCCCGCAGACCGGGCAGGCCACGGGCTGGGCGTGGAAGCGGCGGTCGGCGGGGTCGCGGTACTCGCGCGCGCAGGCCGGGCAGAGCGGGAAGCCGGCCAGGCTGGTGTTCGGCCGGTCGTAGGGCAGCCGCTGGGTGATCGTGAAGCGCGGGCCGCAGTGCGTGCAGTTGATGAAGGCGTAGCGGTGGCGGCGGTCCGCGGGGTCGAAGAGCTCGTCCAGGCAGTCGGCGCAGGGCGCGGCGTCGGCCGGCAGGCCGGTGGCCAGCGCCGCGCCGGCGTCGCTGGCGAGGATGCGAAAGCTCGTCTCGTCGGAGCGCAGCGAACGCGGCGTCTGCTCCAGCGCGTCGATGCGCGCCAGCGGCGGCGGCGACTGGCGCAGCCGCTGCGTGAAGGCCCGCAGCGCCGAGGCGGGGCCCTGGACCTCGCACTGCAGCCCGGCGGCGTCGTTGCGCACCCAGCCGCTCAGGCCCAGCGCCAGCGCCTGCTGCGCGCACCAGGGCCGGAAGCCGACGCCCTGCACCGCGCCGCGCAGGTGCAGGTGGACGCGCAGGGCCACACCCGGCGCCTGACCCGAGGGCGGATCGGAGCCGGTGGCCGGGGCGTCGTCCAGCAGGGCGATGTGCATCGTCGCAGGGCCCGGGAGGGGCTCAGCCCTTGGCGGCGAGCTGCGCTTCCAGCTCGGCGATGCGCGCGCGCAGCCGGGCCAGCTCGGCGGCTTCGGGCGACAGTGCCGGCTGGTCGCCCTGCAGGAGCCAGTCCAGCCAGGCGTCCATGCCCTGGCCGCTCTTGGCCGAGACCAGCAGCACCTCGATGCCCGGGTTGACGCGCCGGGCGTAGTCGATGCACTTCGCCACGTCGAAGTCCAGGTGCGGCAGCAGGTCCACCTTGTTGAGCAGCATCAGCTTCGCCGCGGCGAACATGTCCGGGTACTTGATCGGCTTGTCCTCGCCCTCGGTCACCGAGAGGATGGCCACCTTGGCGCGCTCGCCCAGGTCCCACATCGCGGGGCAGACCAGGTTGCCGACGTTCTCGATGAAGAGCAGCGCGCCCGGGCCGTGGTCCGCCGCATGGCTGTGACCATGTTCATGGTCGTGGCTGTGCTCATGCACATGCACCGAGCCATCCGCGTGGGTGTGCGCATGCGCGTGCCCGTGGGCCTGCTCGGCAGCATGCACATGGCCGTGCAGCGACAGGCGGCCGAAGGCGTCGGCCACCATCGGCGCGTCCAGGTGGCAGCCCTTACCGGTGTTGACCTGGATGGCCGGGGCGCCGGTGGCGCGGATGCGGTCGGCGTCGTGGCTGGTCTGCTGGTCGCCCTCGATCACCGCCACCGGCAGCTGTGGTGCACGGGCCTTGAGCGCCTCGATGGTGGCGCACAGCAGCGTCGTCTTGCCCGATCCCGGGCTGGAGACCAGGTTGTAGGCCACCACGTCGTGCGCGGCGAAGTGGGCGCGGTTCTGGTCGGCGATGCGGTTGTTGGCGCCGAGCACGTCCATCTCGATCTTGATCGCCCGCGCCTGGCTCATGCCGGGCACCGAGACGCGCGCGCTGCCGGCGCCGTAGTGCAGGTCGCCGGTGGCGGCGTCCACCTGCGGCGCGCCGTCGGGGCGGATCACCTCGCTGTGGTCATGCTCGTGAGCGTGGGCGTGGTCATGATGGGGGTGCGCGGGGTCGTGGCCGTGCGCATGCCCGTGGCGCGTGTCGTGCTCAGGGTGGTGGTGGGCGTGGCGGTGCACCACGCCGTCCGCGTGGCGGTGCTCATGAGCATGGGCATGGGCAGGATCCTGCGAGTGGGCGGTGGAGGGCTGGGCGCCCGGGGTGCCGGTGGCACATCCGCAAACGACACACATGGGGAACTCCTTGGGCAGAAATCAGGGGGGCTGGCTCGCCGCAGCGGGGGGCTGGGCCGGCTCGGGCGGATCCGGCTCTGCCGGGCCGCTCGAACCCCCTCGGGGGGCGGGCTGGGCCTCGGGCCCGGACCTGGGGGCCTCATTCGTGTCGTGCACGATCAGGTCGACCACGCGCAGCTCGGTGCCGCCGGTGGGCTGGAGCTGGTGACCGCCGCAGAGCGGGCAGGGGTCGGCGCGGCTCTGGATCTCGACCGTCGTGCCGCAGGCCAGGCACCAGGCGGAGCCGGGCGGCGCGTCGATGCGGATCTCGGCGCCCTCGAGCAGGCTGCCCGGGGCGATCGCCTCGAGGGCGAAGCGCAGGGCGTGCAGGTCCACGCCGGAGAGCGCGCCGGCCTCCAGGTGCAGTTGCGCGACGCGGCGAAAGCGTTCGCGCGCGGCGGCGTCCTCGACCACGCGCAGGATGCCGCCGGCCAGGCTGAGTTCATGCATCGCAGGGCTCCCGGGGGGCTGCGCCGGCACGGCGGTCGCCCGACACGGCGATGTCGAAGTCCACGCAGGGGTCGAAGGCCACCGCCAGCCGGGTGGCGGCGCGGCGGCTGCGCCCGGCATCGTGGGGGTCCAGGCCCGCCAGCGCGCGTGCCAGGGTGCCCTCGGGGTGGAAGTTCCACTCGGTGGGCGCGAGCACCCGGCAGGCGGCGACGCGCTGGCCGTCCTCGTCCAGGCGCACCCAGTGCAGCAGCACGCCGCGCGCCATCTCGGTGGCGGCGATGCCGGCGCGGCCGTCCAGGGCCAGGGCCTGGCGGTGCAGCCAGGTCTCGCCGCCCGGGTCGGCCAGGCGCAGCAGGTCGACCAGCCGGGCCAGCAGCCGGCCCCAGGCGGTGGCCATGCCGGGGCTCGCTGCGCGGGCCGTGGCGGCGCTGCCGCGCAGCGGATCGTGGCGGCGGTTCCAGGGGCCGCTGTCCAGGGCCTGGCCGTCCAGGTGCGGGGCCTGCCAGAAGCCGGGCTCGGTCTCGAGGGCCCTGGCCAGGGTGGCCAGGCGCTCGGCCAGCTCGGCGGGGGCACCGTCGAGCAGGCCGGGGGTCGGCCCCGGCGTGGCCAGCTGCAGGGCGCCGGCTGCGCCGTCGTCGAGCTGTCGCCCGAGCAGGCGGGGCAGCCAGGCACTGCGCCGATCGGCCCGGGCGCTGCCGGCGCGGGCCCAGTCGAGCGGCCAGCCGGCAGGGTCGGCGTCGAAGCGCTGCAGCCAGTCCGACGGGGCCATGCCCAGCCACTGGTGCGCCAGCCAGTCGGGCAGGGCGGCCAGGCGGTCCGTGTCGCTGTCGTCCGGGCGCCAGAGCGGGCAGCTGCGCAGCAGCATCGCGCTGACGGCGGTGGCGCCGTCGGCGTCCAGCGGCTCGGCCGAGCCGCCGGGCAGCTGGCGCGGCCAGTCGTGCGCCAGCCGCATGGCCTGGTCACGCGCCGTGGCCAGCCGCAGCGCCTGGGCGGATTCGGCGTCCTGGGCGGCATCGGCCTGGCCGCGGGCGGCTGCGACCGCGGCCCGGGCGGTCAGGCGGTGGGCCTGGCTGCACAGGCTGTGCAGGCTGCCCAGCAGGGGGGGCAGGTCGTCGGCGCGGCGTCCGGGCGCCAGCCGGGGCACCCACTCGGGCCGGTGGCTGGCAATGGCCGGACCCGGGCCGATGCACAGGCGCAGCCGTCCGGCCAGGTCGGCGCGCGCGGGCGGCACGGCCGCTGGCGGGGCCTTGTGCAGGGCAGGGGGCAGGGGGGGAGGCTGTCTCACGGCGGCGGTGGCGGCGGCCGGTCGGCGGGCGCGTTCACAGGGTCTCAGGTCGCCCGCAGTCGGCCGAACAGCAGACCGCGGCGCTGGGGGTGGGGGGCTGGCTGCGGCGCCGACTCGGGCGCGGCGGACGCTGCTGCGGGCGACGCCGGCAACGCCGGCAGGGGCGGCGCCGCGCGGCGTTCCGGCTGAGGCGGGGCCGCCGGCTGGCGCAGCAGCCGCAGGACTTCATGGGCGGTGGCCACGGCGGCGGCCTGGTCGACGAACTGGAACATCGGCGAGAACAGCGAGCAGACTTCGTAGTGGCCCAGGCGCGGCTCGTGGGCGCCGATGAAGTGCAGCGATTCGCCGCCGATCTCGCGCACGCCGTCCTGGCCGATCGCCAGGCAGGCGGGCGTGGCGGCTGGCGCCGGCGATGTCGGCAGCGCCGTCGGCAAGGCGACCAGCGGCTGCAGCGGCAGGCGCAGCAGGTTCATGAACCAGGGCGTGACCAGCACGCCCAGCGCCCAGCCGGCCCCGGCCGGCGCGAAGCCCACTGCCTGCACCTGCAGCGGCGCGTGCAGCAGCGGCAGCCCGCGCATGCGCGTGGCGGCGATGTGCCGGAAGGCACTTTCCAGGGCATCGATGCGGTCGGGCAGGGTCGACATGGGGCGCTCGGAGGAACGGTCGGCGGGGCAGGGGGACAGTCGGGCAGGGGGGTCAGTCTTTCAGCACCATGAACTGCTCGGCCGCGCCGTCGCACTGCGGGCAGCGCCAGTGCGGCGGCAGGGCCGTGAAGGGTGTGCCCGGTGCGATCTGCCAGACGTCGTCGCCCTGGGCCGGATCGTAGACCCACCAGCAGATCTTGCACTCGAGGCGGGCATCGGGAGGCAGCCGGGCGGCGTCGCCGAGGTAGCTGCCTTCGAAGGTGAGGGGGCGGTCGGGGGCGTCCATGTGCGTGCGCGAGGCCGGTTCGTTCACAGGTTCAGCCCTGCTGCACCCACTGCAGCACCTCGGCCAGGCGCTCGGCCGAGTCGGCCAGGTCCTCCGCGGCGGCGCAGGCCACCTCGGGCAGATCGACCACCTCGACCGAGTTCAGGATCACCGCGTCCTGCGAGTTGTAGTAGACCACCCGCCAGGTGTGGTCCACGCGGGTGTCGGTGATGCGGCAATTGCCGTAGCCGCGCGAGAGGATCACCACCCGGCCGGTGCCGAGCTGGTGGTCGATGTAGGCGATGTCCTCGGGGCTCACCGGCAGCAGGCTCAGGTTGACCACCTCGGCGCGCCGGCCGCTGCGCCAGTGCCGGCGGTGCTCGGCCAGTTCGGCCAGCACGGCCGGCGCGTTCAGCACGCCCGGGGGCAGCGGCTGCAGCGGCGCGGCGGCCGGGGCGGCGTCCTCGCGCGCGGCCAGGCGCAGCACGGCGGGGGCCGGGCCGACCTCGATCTGGTCGCGCGTGCTGCCGTCGTCGAGCTGCTCGACGACGCGCCAGACGCCGGCGAACACCGATTCCTGCACCCGCACCCGGGCGCGCAGATCGCGGCGGCCGGGGGCACCGGGCTCGGCCAGCACCTGGGCGCTGACCTCGCCTTCGCCGAGCAGCTGGGCCAGCAGGGTCAGGTCCGCGGCGCTCAGACCCTCCAGCGGCACCGGCGCCACCGCCTCGCCGCGCAGACGGGCCTGCAGGCGGGCGAGCACCTCGCGCAGCAGCTGCACCACCGGCTCGTGGCCGGCCAGTTCCTCGGGTTCGGGCAGCGGCGGGGCCTGGAAGGTGGCCATGCCCTGGGGCATGCTGAGGTAGTCCAGGCCGTCCTCGTCGGCCTGGCTGCCGGCGCCGAGGGCGACCACGGGAATCGGGAAGGGCTTGGGGTCGAAGGGCAGGTTCATGGCGGGCAGAGGCTGGGCGACGCCGGCGGGCGTTCGGGTGGGCTGGGGCGGGGGGGCGGACTCAGTGGCAGCTGCCGGACGCGGCGGCCACCACCGGGATGCCCACCGTGGGGGCGCGCACCACCGGTGCGGCCAGCAGTTCGCCCACGCGCTCGACGTAGTCGGTCCAGTCGTGCATGCCGGCCAGCACGCCGACATAGCCGCCGTCGCGCAGGAAGACCAGCGCCGGCCAGCGGTTGCTGCCCCAGCGGCGTGCCAGGGCGTCCTCGTGCGCCGGGTCGGCCACCGCGAGGGTGAAGCGCCCGCCGTGGGCGCGCTGCAGCTCGGGCAGCACCACGGCCACGTCCAGGCCCTCGGGGAAGCGCACCGGGTCGCCGGCCAGCAGCAGCACCCGGTCGCCGGGGCCATCGGCCCAGTCGGCCAGGGTGTCGGGGGTGATCCAGGCAGCGTCGAACTGCTGCACCAGGCGCTGCAGCAGGGGATGGGCGTCGGCAAGGCTCATGGGGTGGGGCGGTGAGGGCAGGGGGAGGGGGAGACAGGGTGGCCGAAGCAGGGGCTCAGCGCGCCGAACCGGTCAGCGCGGCGAGCTGCTCGGCGCTCATCGCCGAGGGCAGCGCAAAACCGGGGTTGGCGGTGGGGTCGGCCGCGGGGTGGCCAGGGTCGCCCGCGTGGCCCAGCAGCGCATCGCCGAGCAGCGTCAGGGTGGCGTCGATCTCGGCGGCGCGCTCGGGGTCGAGCCGTTCGCGCGCGCCGTCCAGGAAGACCAGCAGCCAGTCGCCCGGCTGCACCTCGCCGACCAGCGCGGTGTCCACCCAGCGCTGCTCGCCGCGTCCCTCCACCCGTGCCCGGCCGGGGGCCGTGCTGCGCACCTGCATGGGCAGTCCGATGCACATCGCGTCGCTCCTTCAGGCGCCTGCCGCGTCGGCGCGCGGCAGCGTGACCAGGAAGCGCTCGTCGCCGACCCGGCAGGCCGCCTCGGCGCTCGGCCGGCCGGCCTCGTAGGCGGCCAGCGACAGGGTGGGCAGCGTGACCGCCTCCAGGGCGTCGGGCGGGGCCGGCCGCGGCTGCGGTGCGGCGCCCCAGGCGCGCAGCCGGTCCACCGCCAGCGCCAGCGCGTCCTCCAGCGCCAGCCGCACCGAGGGGCGCAGGCTGCCGCCGTAGTCCTCCAGCTCCTCGGGCTGGCAGCCGATCAGCAGCAGCTCCTCGGGGTAGTGGCCGGTCAGCTGCGAGAGCATCAGCACCTCCTGGAAGCCGGTCTGGTGCAGGCTCATCTTCTTCGCGCCGAGGAAGCGCGGCACCTCGTCGTTCTCCACCAGCTTCAGCGTGCCGGGCGCCAGGCCGTAGTCCACCGCGTCGAGGATCAGCAGCCGGCGTGCCGCCTGCACATGCTGGATCAGGTACAGGCCCTGGGTGCCGCCGTCGATCAGCTGCACCTGCGGCGCGAAGGACCAGCGCTGCTGCAGCGCTTCGACGCAGCGCACGCCGAAGCCTTCGTCGGCCCAGAGCACGTTGCCGATGCCCAGCACGACGATGCGGTCGTCCGGATCCAGGGTGCCACGCGCCGGGTGGCAGTCGCTCGAGGGTGCGGTGGGGCGCATCGGGAGGTCGCTCGACATCGGAGGAGGAAGGGGAGGGGGAGGAGGGGTCAGGCCCCGACCGACAGCGGCCGGGGGGCGCGGGCGGCGGCGCAGCGCTCGGGCGCGCAGGGGGGGGCCACCCGCGCGACCGGCCGAGCGGCGGCACGGCGCTGCGCACGGCAGATCGCCTGCCAGTGCTGCCAGCTGTCCCAGCGGGCCTGCTGGGCGAGCCAGAAGCCGGCGTCCAAGCCGAAGGCCAGGGCGCAGCGGATCGCGGTGTCGGCCGACATGGCCCGCTGGCCCAGCACCAGCTCGTTGACACGCCGGCGCGAGATGCCCAGCAGCCGCGCCGCGGCGCTCTGGTTGATCGCCAGCGGCGCCAGCACCAGCCGGTCGAGCAGCCGCCCCGGGTGCACCGGGCGGCGCAGCGGCACGCCGCAGGGCGGCCGGGTCGGCCAGGTGCGGGGCTCGGCCTCCGGGCGGGCGCGGGCGGCGGGGCTCATCGGCGCAGCGGCGTCACTTCTTGAAGGTGCGGTAGCCCGAGATCATCGTGCTGACGATGCTCTGGCGACCCATGATGTCCTCGCGGATCGCGGCATAGACGTGCAGGGTCACGAAGATCACCATGCCCCACATGCCCATCCGGTGCCAGGTGTGCACCTCCTGGCTGTTGCCGCCGAAGGCGCTGATGACCCAGCCGAACATCGCCTCCTGCCAGGAGCCCATCTGCGCGCCCTCGCCGTACAGCGCGAAGCCGGTGCAGATCATGAAGATCGAGAACAGGAAGTAGCCGCAGAACATCGCCAGCCGGGCCATCGGGTTGTGGCCGACATACTGGCTGGGCTGCGGGATCAGGAAGGCGTACCACTTCAGCATCACCCCCACCTCGCGCCAGTAGGCCGGGGTGAACAGCGGCAGCGTGAACAGCTCGCGCGCATGGTGGTTGCCGACGAAGGCCCAGTACAGGCGGCCGAGCAGCCCGATGGCGAAGATGTAGGCCGCGGCGAAGTGGGCGAAGCGGATCCAGCCCATCAGGTAGTGCTCGCTGGCCTCGCCCGGCTGGGTGGGCAGCGGCGCGCCGATGAAGTAGCCGCTGATCGCCAGCACCGTGATCGCCAGGGCGTTGAGCCAGTGCCAGGCGCGCACCGGCGCCTCGTAGACGTACACCGACTTGGTCGTGCGGCCGTGTTCGACGGCGTCCGTGTCGATGCCCGTGGCATCGGCGAGTTTCTGGGTCGAGCTCATGACTGCCCCTCGGCGGTTGGGTACCACCGCCGATCCCCCGGGGGGATGGCGGGCCGGCTTGGGGCGGCCCGGCGCTCGGCCCGCAGCGCGCCCCTTGCTGAAATGTCGAACATGGCGACTCCCCTGGTCAGCGCACCTTCACGCGGGTCAGCTCCTGGCCGTCCGGGCTCATCACGTGGGTGGAGCAGGCCAGGCAGGGGTCGAAGCTGTGCAGGGTGCGCAGGATCTCCACCGGCTGCTCCGGATTCACCATCGGCGTGTTCAGCAGGCTGGCCTCGAAGGCGCCGATCTGGCCCTTGTGGTCACGCGGGCTGCCGTTCCAGGTGGTGGGCACCACGCACTGGTAGTTCTCGATGCGGCCATCCTTGATCCGGATCCAGTGCCCCAGCATGCCGCGCGGCGCGGCCACGGTGCCCACGCCCTTGGCCTCCTTCGGCCAGGTGGCCGGGTCCCACTTCTCGACGTTGGCCGTGGCGGTGTCGCCGGCCTTGATGTTGGCGACCAGTTCCTTGAAGTCGTCGTACATCATCTCGCCGCAGTACTGCCCTTCCAGGCAGCGCGCCAGCGTGCGGCCGATCGTGGTGGGCAGCAACTGCTTGAGGGTGTACTGCGTCTCGGGCAGGCCGAGCGCCTTCGGGATGCCGCTGTTGATCATCTGCGCGGCGTGGTCCACCTGCTCCTTGACGCGCTGGCAGTGCTTGTTTCCCTTGCTGGCGTGCGCATAGGCCAGGATGTAGCGCGACAGCGGCCCCACCTCGACCGCATGGCCGCGCCAGCGCGGCGCCTTGATCCAGGAGTACTTGGCGCTCTCGTCGACCTGCTCGATGGCGGTGCGGCTGCCCTTGAACTTCGGGCCCTCGGGCTGGTAGTTCGGCTCGGTCACGCCGTCCCAGGGGTGCAGGCCCTTCTTCTCGTCGGCGTACTTGTACCAGCTGTGGTCGACGAACTCCTGCACCTGCTCGGGGTCGCGCGGGTCGATCGGCAGGATCTCGTCCCAGTTGCCGTTCAGGATCACGCCGCCGGGCAGCTGCTGGGTGCTCGTGTCGTAGGCCACCTTCTCGTAGGTGCCGTAGTCGGCCACGTTCAGCGCCGACAGCCCGCCGCCGTAGAGCCAGCCGGCCTGCTTGTACAACGTGCCGATGGCCAGCACGTCGGGCAGGTAGACGTTCTTGTTGAACTCGATCATCTCCTGGATGCGCGCCTCGACGAAGTTCAGCCGCTCCATGTTGATCGGGGCCCCGGCCGCGCCGTTGCCGTCCAGGTTGATCGCGCAGGGCACGCCGCCGACCAGGTAGTTCGGGTGCGGGTTCTTGCCGCCGAAGATGGTGTGCACCTTCACCCATTCCTTCTGCAGGTCCAGCGCCTCCAGGTAGTGGGTGACGGCCATCAGGTTGGCCTCGGGCGGCAGCACATAGGCCTTGCTGCCCCAGTAGCCGTTCATGAAGGGGCCGAGCTGGCCGCTCTCGACGAACTTCTTCAGCCGGTTCTGGATGTCGCGGAAATAGCCCGGCGACGACAGCGGATGGCTCGGCGAGACCAGCTGCTGCAGCTCGCTGGTCTGCTTCGGGTCGGCCTTCAGGGCGCTGACCACGTCCACCCAGTCCAGCGCATGCAGGTGGTAGAAGTGCACCGCGTGGTCGTGCACCTGCAGCGTCTTGGCCATCATCTCGCGGATGAGGTGCGCGTTCTTCGGGATGCGGATGCCCAGCGCGTCCTCCACCGCCCGCACCGAGGTCAGTGCGTGGCAGCCGGTGCACACGCCGCAGATGCGCTCGACGAAGGCCCAGGCGTCGCGCGGATCGCGGCCCTTCAGGATCACTTCCAGGCCGCGCCACATCGTGCCGGTGGACACCGCGTTGCGGATGATGTTGTCCTTGTCGACGTTCACCTCGCAGCGCATGTGGCCTTCGATGCGGGTGACCGGGTCGACGACGATGCGCCGTCCGCTGTCGTCGAGCTTGAAGCCTTGGGTCATGACTGCCCCTTGTCCGATGCGTCCATCGTCCGATCCCCCGAAGGGATGCGGGCCGGCTTGGGAGCGGTCCGGCGCGCGGCCCGCTGCATCTCGATGCGTGTCATTTCGATGGTCTCCTTGTCGGCATCAGGGGTTGTTCTGGGTGGTTTCGTGCTTGGCCGTGGCCGCGCGCTTGATGGCCGAGACGGCGGCATGCGCCACCACCGCGGCACCCACCACCGCGGCGGCGGTGCCGCCCACCTTGTCGGCGTTGGCCTCGATGCCGAAGGCCTGGATGTTCGTCAGCCGGTCGTAGAACGAGCCCTTGTCCCAGAAGCCGTCCTCCGAGCAGCCGATGCAGCCGTGGCCGGCCTTGATCGGGAAGCTCGTGCCCTCGTTCCACTGCACGGTCGAGCAGGCGTTGTAGGTGGTCGGGCCCTTGCAGCCCACCTTGTAGAGGCAGTAGCCCTTGCGCGCGAACTCGTCGTCGAAGGCCTCGACGAACTGGCCGGCGTCGAAGTGCGGCCGGCGGTAGCACTTGTCGTGGATGCGCTGGCTGTAGAACATCTTCGGCCGGCCCTGGCGGTCCAGCTCGGGGATGCGGTCGAAGGTCAGCATGTAGGTGATCACCCCGGTCATCACCTCGGCGATGGGCGGGCAGCCGGGCACCTTGATGATCGGCTTGTCGGTGATCACCTTGTGGATCGGCGTGGCCTGCGTCGGGTTCGGCTTGGCCGCCTGCACGCAGCCCCAGGAGGCGCAGGAGCCCCAGGCGATGATGGCCTTGGCGTCCTTGGCCACATGCCTGAGCTTCTCGATGAAGGGCTTGCCCGACTGGATGCAGAACATCCCGTCCTCGTTGAGCGGCGGGTTGCCCTCCACCGCGAGGATGTACTGACCCTTGTACTTGGTCATGATCTCCTCGAGGATGGCCTCGGCCTGGTGGCCGGCGGCGGCCATCAGGGTGTCGTCGTAGTCCAGGCTGATCATCGACAGCACCACGTCCTTGACCAGCGGGTGCGCCGAGCGGATGAAGCTCTCCGAGCAGCAGGTGCACTCCAGCCCGTGCAGCCAGAGCACCGGGGTGCGCGGCTTGGTCTCCATGGCCTGCACAATCTGCGGCACGAAGGCCGGGCCGAGGCCGAGCGACGTGGCGGTGAGCGAGCAGTACTTCAGCAGGCTGCGACGGGAGATGCCCTGGCGTCGCATCACCTCGTAGAACGTTTCCATCGATCGGTCTCCTCGGGGGCTGGTGGCGGCTTCTTCGGCGCGGGGGCCGCTGCGCGTGGGAGGAACAGGTTCAAGTCCCGTGCCCGCCGTGTCCCCTTCCGGGAAAACCCCGAATGCATCGGCCAAGTGCTTGATTCGGCGTGACTTTCTGGCGGTCTGCCGCCGGGACGGATTCCCGGTGGTGGATCGGGTGGAAGGCCGGTGGCCAGTCGGATCGTGGCGGTGGAAGGGGGCTGACCGGCTCCTGGCAGCCCGGACCGGCGTTTGCGATCACGGCCGGGGCCGTGCGGCTCAGCCCCGCCGGGCGGCCTCGATCGCGGCGATGTCGATCTTCGTCATGGTCATCATCGCCTCGAAGGCGCGCCGGGCGGCGGCCGGGTCCGGATCGGCGATCGCCTCCGTCAGCGCCCGCGGCGTGATCTGCCAGTTCAGCCCCCAGCGGTCCTTGCACCAGCCGCAGGCGCTGGGCTGGCCGCCGTGGTCGACGATCGCGTTCCAGAGCCGGTCGGTCTCGGCCTGGTCGTCGGTGGCGACCTGGAAGGAGAAGGCTTCCGTCTGCGGGAAGGCCGGCCCCCCGTTCAGCCCGAGGCAGGGGATGCCCAGCACCGTGAATTCGACGATGAGCACGTCACCGGCCCGTCCGCTGGGGTAGTCGGCCGGCGCACGCACGATGCGGCCGACGGCGCTGTCCGGGAAGGTGGCGGCATAGAACTCGGCGGCCTCCCGGGCGCTGCCGTCGAACCAGAGGCAGACCGTGTTCCTGGGACGGGGCATGGGGCACCTCCGGGGGCGTCGTGGAGCGCAGGGCATAGTTTCGCACCGTGGCGGTGAGATTTCACGCGCCGGCCGGCCGCGTCTCGGGGGGATCGGCCTCCAGTTCGGCGCGTGGCGGCCGAAACCCCGGACAGGCGCGTCCTCGTCCGCCCGACGAGCCACCTGACCGGAGGTTCCTGCGATGTCCTACTCGTCCATCAGCCTGGGCGGCATGAACGCCGCGATGAATGTGCTGGACAGCTCGGCCTGGCGCATCGCGCAGCAGGCCAGCCGGCCCCCGGCGCAGACGGCCGTCGAGGCGTCCGCCGCGCCTGCGGCCGGCATGGCGCGCCCCCGCCCGCCGCAGGCCGACCTGGCCGCCGACGTGATCGGCCAGCTGCAGGCCAGGAACGCCTTCCTGGTGAACCTGCGCACCTTCCAGGCGGGCGACGCGATGCTCGGGGCGCTGCTCGACGCGAAGGCGTGACGGCGAGCGCCTGCGGCACTGCGGCGCCGAGGCCCGGCCCGGCCGCACGGTCCCGGGCACGCCGGCCGCGGCGTCAGCCCTCCAGCGCGGTGACGAAGCGCCGGTGAAACGCCGCGTCCGGCGGCGGGGCCCGGTCATGGTCGGGCACCTCGAGCTGGGTCGCCAGCCAGGCCTGCGCGGTGGCGCTGACCTGGCGGTAGAGGTCGCGGCAGAGGGCCTGCGCGGCGATGCCGGGCCAGTCGGCGGGCAGCATGGCCGCGGGGAACTGCGGGTCGCGCAGCAGCGCGCGGCGAAACAGGTGCACCAGCAGGCTGCGCAGGCGGAAGGCCTGCTCGCCGTCCAGCGCGGCGCCATCGGCCAGGGCCTGCTGCAGCGGGGTGAAGACGGCCAGGAACTCGTCGTAGAGCGCGGCCACCGCCGCCATGTCCTGCCGCGCCAGCACCAGGTCGCGCAGCGCGGCATCGCCGGCCAGGTCGCCGCAGCGTGCGGTCATGCGCACCACCTTGCCGCTCAGCCCCAGCTCGGCCAGGGTGGACTGCAGCACCGCCTCGGCAATGCCGGGGTGCACATAGACGCCGGGCGCCACGCCGCCGAAGCCCAGCCAGCCGAACTCGCGCTGCAGCGTGCTGCGTTCGGCCTCGGTCAGCGTGGGGTGAAGCGCCAGCACGATGCGCCAGGCGCCGTCCCAGGGCAGCGGGCGCATGGCGTAGATGCGCTGGTAGACCGCGTCGATGCGCTGGCGGCCGGCATCGGTCAGGCCGTACCAGCTGCGCCGGCCGACCGGCACGCCCCGCAGCCACTGCTCGGCGCTCAGGCGCTGCACCGCGGTGCGCACCAGGCGTTCGTTCACGCCCAGGGGGGCCATCAGGCGGATCAGGCTGCTCATCCACAGCCGCCCGCCGTGCGGGGCGATGCTGTCGCCGAAGACGGTGACGATCAGCGACCTGGCGCGCGGGGCGATGCGCGCCAGCGCGGCGTCGATGCGGCCGCTCAGGGCTGCGCCGTCGCGGTCGGGCGCGGTGCGTGCGGGGTCGGTGGGGTGGGGCAAGGGGGCGGCGCGGTGTCGGGGGAGCGCGATTGTCGCTGGCGGGCCTGCAGCCCTGCGCGCAGGGCCTGCAGCCACTGCAGCGGCTTCAGGTGCAGCGGCAGCAGCGTCAGGCGCAGGCGCCAGGTGCGGCGGCCATGCGGGTACCAGGGGTAGATCGCCGGGCGGCTTTCCAGCGGCTCGGGCATGCCCAGCACGTCCGACTCGGCGCAGCCGCTGCCGAAGGAGCGCCGCACCGCCTCCATGCACAGGTAGGTGCTGGGCGAGAAGCGGGCGTAGTCGGGGTCGTAGGCGGAGTGGCGTTCGTACAGGGTGCGACCCTGGCGCAGCCGCACCAGCGCGGCGATGTCCCGCCCGCCGCTGCGCAGCAGCCAGACGGCCGCCTGGCCGTGGCGGGACAGTTCGGGCAGCACTTCGCGGTACAGGTCCTGCTGGCGCGGATCGCTCCAGAGGCCGACGCCCTCGCAGCCCTTCCAGCCGCGCACCTCGACCGCCAGGTAGCGTTCGAAGGCCGGCCCGATCGCCTCGGGGCGGTCCACCACCTCGATGTGCGTGTCGGGGTAGGCCTCGAAGAGCAGCCGTTCGCGGCGCCGCAAGCCCTGCCGGGCGTTGCGCGAGCGGCTGGCGAAGTAGTCCTCCCAGCGGCCCTCCAGCGGCAGCCAGCCGGCGTAGGTCCAGACTTCCTGCCGCCGTTCTGCGCCGGCCCAGCCGGCCTGTGCGGCCCAGAAAGCCTCGTCGAGCAGGGGGCTGCCCTCGTCGAGCTCGCGCAGGTCGGCCAGCTGCCATTCGCGGCGATGCTGCCGCAGCACCGCCAGCATCGCTGCCCAGATCTCTTCGGGATCGCCCAGGCAGACGATGCCGGGACGATCGCCGGAGATCGTGCCGGCGTGCTCCAGTCGGTGCACCGGCCAGCCCAGCAAGCGAACGCGCCGGCGCAGCAGCGGCAGCAGCCCGACCAGGTTCTGTCCCTGGCACACGGTGACGAACCAGGGCTCGTCACCGGGCTCGCTCAGATGCCGCAGCGTGGCCGCGATGTAGGTCGGGCCGACGAAGACGCTCGGTGCGGCCATACGCTCGAGGGCGGCCTGCCACTGCGGGCGCAGCTGCTCGAGGGCCCCGTGGCCGCGCAGCAGTCGGGCCGACAGGGCGGCGTCGGCAGCTTGCGGGGTGGACGGCGATCGCGTGGCTTGCACGGCGGGTGACATGGGGGGACAGAGGGCCGGGCGCACGGGCGGCATGCGCTCGCAGCGCGTGACCGGACAGACCTGGGCATCGGCCAGCGGGCCGGAAACTGGAGGCCGGGGCCCGGCCGCGAGCCCGCCCGGCGCGTGCTGCGGCCGTTCGTCCCGGGATCTGCGCGGGTCGAGTCGGGCGGATTCGTGTCGCCGGCTCGGGGGAACCTGCGCTGCGCCCGGCGGGCGGCCGCTGCCTCGCGGGGGCGTGGCGGCGATTCCCGGGGGGCCCGGCCACTGGCAGGAGGTCATGCAGCTTCGATCACGGTTCGCGGCGTCCGGTGGGACCGGCACGCCTGCAACCGGTCGGCCGCGCGGCGTCGAGGCGGCCGGTCCGGACAGACCGGTCGCAAGACGTCCGGATGCGACTCGACCGGCGGAAGTGGCCGGTGCGTTCGCACCCTGGCGAGCCGCCCTGGCTGGCAAGGGGCTGGCGCGCGATCTCGCTGGGTGAATGTGAATAAGAATCTATGTTAATTCAGATTCATCCCGCGGCCGGCCCTTTCCGTCTGCCGACCCGCGGCGGACGCAGGATACAGTCGCGCGGATGAAGATTTCACGGTCCTCGACGGCGATGGCCGACGCCGACCCGGCGCTGCTCGGCACGATCGAAACCCCGGCGCTGCTGCTCGATGCCGCGCGCCTGCAGCACAACCTGCAGCGCATGGCCCGGCAGATGGCGGCGCTGGGCGTGCGCCTGCGCCCGCATGTCAAGACGGCCAAGTGCCTCGAGGTGGCGCAGGCCTGCGACCGGGCCAGCCTGGCTGCCGGCGTGCCGGGGGCCGCCGAGCCGGGGCCGATCACCGTGTCGACGCTGCGCGAGGCCGACCGGTTCGCCGCCGCCGGCTGGCGCGACATCACCTACGCGGTCGGCCTGTCGCCGAACAAGTTCGCCCATGTGCAGCGGCTGCTCGAGGCCGGCGTGGCGCTGACGGTGATCCTGGACAGCGTCGAGGCGGCGCGGGCGCTGGCGGCCGCCGCCGCCGCGGGCTGGCGCCGCCCGGTGCAGGTGCTCGTCGAGATCGATGCCGACGGCCAGCGCGCCGGCCTGCGCCCCGAGGCGGCCGAGCTGCCGGCGGTGGCGGCCGCCCTGCAGGGGCCGGGCCTGCGCCTGGCCGGCGTGCTCACGCACTGCGGCGGGGCCTACCACGCCCGGGGCGAGGCGGCGCTGCGGGCGATGGCCGAGCAGGAGCGCGCCGCGGCGGTGCACGCGGCCGCCCGGCTGCGCGCGGCGGGCTTCGAGGCGCCGGTGGTCAGCGTCGGCTCCACTCCGACCGCCCTGTTCGCCGCGCAGCTCGACGGCGTCACCGAGGTGCGCGCCGGCGTGCATGTCTTCATGGACCTGATGATGGCGTCGCTGGGGGTGTGCCGTGCGGACGAGATCGCCCTGAGCGTGCTGACCAGCGTGATCGGCCAGCAGCCGCAGCGGGGCTGGACCCTGGTCGACGCCGGCTGGATGGCGCTGTCGCGCGACCGCGGGCTGGCCGGCGAGTTCGACGACTACGGGCTGGGCCTGGTCTGCGATGCGCAGGGGCGGGTGCTGGGTGAAGGCGGCGGCGAGTGGATCGTCTCGGCGGCCAACCAGGAGCATGGCATCGTGACGCACCGCAGCGGCGATGCGACCCGGCGGCTGGACCTGCCGGTGGGCACGCTGCTGCGCGTCCTGCCCAACCATGCCTGCGCGACGGCGGCACAGCATACGCACTACGAGGTGCTCGGGCTGCCGGGGGCGGCCCTGCAGCGCTGGCCGCGCTTTGCCGGCTGGTGAGCCGGTGAGGCCGGCCGACGCGCTGGCCGAAAAGGCGGCTCAGCCGAAGTGCACCGGCCGCGCCAGCGCCTCGGCCAGCTGGCGCAGATAGTCGTCGCGCGAAACCTCGTAGCCGCCGAACTCCTTTGCGGTGGCGTTCAGGTACTGCGTGTCCAGCAGCACGAAGCCGCGCTGGCGCAGGCGCTGCACCAGATGCACCATGGCCACCCGGCCGGCGTAGTCGGCGCGGGTGAACATGCTCTCGCCGGAATAGAAGCCGCCCAGCGCCACGCCGTACTCGCCGCCCACCAGTTCGTCGCCCAGCCAGACCTCCACGCTGTGGGCGTGGCCCAGGCGGTGCAGCTGCAGGTAGGCGTCGACGACGGCGGGAGTGATCCAGACCGGGCCGCCCTCGTGGCGCGGCGCGGCGCAGGCCCGGATGACCGCCTCGAAGGCCTGGTCGAAGCTGACCCGGTAGGTCGGCCGGTCGAGGTGGCGCTGCAGTCGCCGTCCGATGCGAAAGCGCTCGTCCAGCGGAATCAGGGCCCGGGTCGGCGGGCAGTGCCAGGCGAGCAGGCCGTCCCGCTCCATCAGAGGGAAGCGGCCGGCCCGGTAGGCGGCCAGCAGTCGGGGGCTGCGCAATTGCCGCGCCGGTGGGTCGATCCACTGGCGGCCCCGGCGCAGCCAGCGCATCAGGGCGTCTTTCATCGTCTTGCGGTGAGGGTCGGAAGGGCCGGCGGCCCGAACGGCCGCAGGCTCGCGACCCCGGCGAGCGCCCTGGCTGGCGAAGGGCTGGCTGGCTGCGTCCGGGGGTGGGGGAGCGTGGGCGCGCAGCTTAGGCGATTCCCGGCGCGCGTCGACGCCCGCGGCGTGGCGAAGCCGGCGCCCCCGTGCGCCCTTCACGACCCCGCGCAGCGACCGGCCTTCAGGCGTCCAGCAGCGCCGGATCCCAGGCGAACACGGTCTGCCGCTGCTCGCCCAGGCCCTCGATGCCCAGGCGCATGACGTCACCGGGCTGCAGGAAGACCGGGGCGGGTTTCTGGCCCATGCCCACGCCGGCGGGCGTGCCGGTGGCGATCAGGTCGCCCGGGTGCAGCGTGCAGAAGCGGCTGATGTAGGCCACCAGGGCGGCCACGCCGAACACCATGTCGGCCGTGCGGCCGTCCTGGAAGCGCCGGCCGTTCACCTCCAGCCAGAGCGACAGGGCCTGCGGATCGGGCACCTCGTCGGCGGTGACCAGCCAGGGGCCGACCGGGCCGAAGGTGTCACAGCCCTTGCCCTTGTCCCAGGTGCCGCCGCGCTCGAGCTGGAAGGCGCGTTCGGACACGTCGTTGACCACGCAGTAGCCGGCCACGTGGTCCAGTGCATCGGCTTCGGCCACGCAGCGGGCGGTGCGGCCGATGATCACGCCGAGCTCCACCTCCCAGTCGCCCTTGGTGGCGTCCGCGGGCAGCACCACCGGGTCGTTGCAGCCGATCACCGCGCTGGTGTGCTTGGTGAAGAGCACCGGCTCCTTCGGCAGGGCCAGGCCGGACTCGGCGGCGTGATCGGCGTAGTTCAGCCCGACGCAGATGAACTTGCCCATGCCGCGCCAGGGCGGCCCGAGGCGGGTGGGCGGGGCGAGCGCCGGCAGCGTGGCCGGGTCGAGGCGGCGCAGCGCGTCCAGACCGGCGGGCGACAGGTGCTCGGCGGTGAGGTCGGTGATCACGCCGCTCAGGTCGCGGACGACCCCGTGGGCGTCGAGCAGGGCGGGGCGCTCGGCCCCCCGGGGGCCGTGGCGGAGCAGTTTCATGCGGGGATCCTGGGTGAGGGGCGGGCAGGCTGGCGCGGCGGTCCGCCGCGGGGAAGGGTCCCGGCCATCTTGCCGCGTTTCAGCCCTGCGTGCCGCCGCGCCCGCGATTCAGCGTGACCTCACCGTGGCCGGGCCGTCCAGGCCGCCATGCCGGCGCAGATCACCCAGCACAGCCAGGCCGACCACAGCGTGTGACTTGGCGGATGGGCGCCCCGCGCCAGCTGGGCGGCCCCGAAGGCTGCGCCCACCAGCAGCACGCCGATCAGCCAGCGGCGCGCGGCCACCGGACGGTGCGCCCGCAGCAGGAAGTAGGGCGACAGGAAGGCGAAGGCCGCCACCGCGTGGCCGGAGGGAAAGCAGTGCCCTGGCCCGCCGTCGGACAGGCCCATCGCCCAGTGGGAGACGTAGTCGGCCCGGCCGCCGAACTCGGCCAGATCCCAGGGGCAGCTCGTCGCGCTGAAGCGCTTGAGCGTCGGGATGGCCACCAGGCAGGCCAGCGTGGCCGCCACGCCCCAGGCGCGCTCGCGACGGCTCGGTCCGGGCAGAAACGTGAAGCGCAGGTCCAGACACAGCATGAAGAAGGCCGCCCAGGCCAGCAGGCGCCCGCCCTCGTGCAGCACATCGCGAGCCAGCCAGTGGCTGCGCCAGGCAAAGCCCTGGGCGTTGCCGAACAGGCGCAGCACGGCCAGGTCCAGGCCGCTGAAGTCCCAGGCCAGCAGCAAAACGAGACCGAGCACGGCCACGGCTGCATCGCGGCGCCAGAGGGGCCGCGCGAGGGGAGCGGGCAAGGTCACAGGCAAGGTCACAGGCAAGGTGACGGGCAAGGTGACGGGCAGGACGGCAGGCGGCAGGCCGGTCGACATGGCGAACCCTTCAGCGCGATGCCACCACGTCGCGGCGGCAGCCGGCCGTGAGGTCCCAGTCGCGGGCGTACAGGCCGGTCTGCACGTCGAGCAGGCCCAGCAGGGTGTGGAAGAGATGGTCGTGCGCTGTCGGCTCTCCGGCGCGGCGCTGCAGGCAGTCCAGGTCCAGGTCCAGGGCCTGGCGCCAGCCCTCGGACAGCCACAGCGTCATCGGCACGCGGGTCTGCACCTGCGGGGCGATCGCGTAGGGCACGCCGTGCAGGAAGAGGTTGTTCTCGCCCAGCGATTCGCCGTGGTCGGAGACGTACAGCACCGCGCTGTCGACCCGGTCGGCGCGCGCCTGCAGCGTGCCGATCAGCCGCGCCAGCACGTGGTCGGTGTAGAGCAGCGCGTTGTCGTAGGCGTTGACGATCTCCTCGCGGCTGCACTGGCGCAGGTCGTCCGATTCGCAGGCCGGCTGGAAGCGGGCGAAGGCCTTCGGGTAGCGGCGGAAGTAGGACGGGCCGTGGTTGCCCAGCGGGTGCAGCACGAGCAGCTGCACCCCCTTGGCCGCGGCGAGCCGCGCGTCCAGGCCGTGCAGCAGACCTTCGTCCAGGCAGCGGCCGTCACCACACAGGCCCGGGGGCGGCAGATCGATCACCCGCTCGCTGGGCAGGCCCTCGCAGACGCCCTTGCAGCCGGACTGGTTGTCGCGCCACTGCACCGCCACGCCCGCGCGTGCGGCCACGTGCAGCAGCGATTCGCTGCCGCGGATGCGGTCTTCGTCGTAGTCGCGCCGGCCCACCGGGGCGAACATGCAGGGCAGCGAGGTCTCGGTGTTGGTGCCGCAGGCGGTGACGTCCGGGAAATTGATCACCGGCAGTGCCGCCAGAGACGGCGTGGTGGGGCGGGCATAGCCGTTCAGGCCCCAGTTGGCGGCCCGGGCGGTTTCGCCCACCACCAGCACCAGCAGGCGCGGGCGCTCCAGTGCCGTCCAGGTGGCCCCCGGCCGGGCGTCCTCGCCGATGGGCTGGCGCGGCCGGGCGGCGCCGCGGGCGTCCGACGCGAGCACGGCGCCGATCGACCACAGGGCGTTGGCCGGGGTCACCAGGTAGCGCACCTCCTTGTGGTTGCGCATCAGCGAGGCCAGCGGCTGGAACACCGCCAGCAGCGCGCCGGCCGCCGCGGCCAGGGCCAGCAGCGCGACACCCAGCCGCCAGGCCAGCGCCCGGCGCCAGGGGCGGTGCTGCACCTGCACCCGCCAGAGCAGCAGCATCGGCAGCAGCGCATAGAGCAGCAGGTGCGGCAGCAGGGTCCAGGTCAGCAGCTCGCCGGCCTCGTGCAGGTCGCTGCGCAGCACGTTGCGCATCATCGTCGGGTCCAGGAAGACGCCGTAGCGCTTCATGAAGAAGGTCGCGAAGGCGCTGACCAGGATCAGCAGCGCGACGATGGGCTTGACGGTCCAGCGGTTCGCCAGCGGTGCCAGCAGCAGGAAGTGCACGCTCACCAGCAGCACGACCAGCGCGACGGCGAAGCCCCAGGCGGAGGCGTCGCCCAGCGAATGGTCCTTCAGGGCCGCGCCGAAGAACAGCCGGTTGGCCGCCAGGGCCCAGAACAGGCAGGCCAGGCCGAGCAGCTGCTCGGTGGTGGCGGGAATGACGAAGGCCGGTGCGGCGGTTCGTTCGGCAGACGCGGCGGCGCCGGCAGCACGGCCGGCAGCACGGAATTTCCAGTTCATGCGCTGGAGCTTGCCGGCGCCCACTGAAGACGACATGAAGTGGCGTGAAGCGAAGGTGAAGCCTGCCGGGGCCGGGAGCGAGGAGCCGACCGGAGGCTTTGCCGTCGTCCCGGCCGTACCGGCGGGCCGCACTGGTGTACCGTTGCGGTCGTCGGCCGGTGCCGACCCGACTGCCTGCCCGATCATGCGACTGCTGCTGCTCGAAGACGACGACATCCTCGGCGAAGGCCTGCGCGACTATCTGCGCGCCGAGGGCCACGCGGTGGACTGGTGCCGCCGCCTGGCCGAGGCCCGGGCCTGCCTCGGCGAGCCCTACGACGCGCTGCTGGTGGACTGGCAGCTGCCCGACGGCTCCGGTCTGGAGTGGCTGCGCGAGCAGCGCCACCGCGGCGATGTCACGCCGGCGCTGATGCTGACGGCGCGCGACCGGCTCGGCGACCGCATCCAGGGCCTGGACAGCGGCGCCGACGACTACCTGGTCAAACCCTTCGAGCCGGAGGAACTGGCTGCCCGGCTGCGCGCGGTGTCGCGCCGTGCCGCCGGCAGCCCCAGCGCGCGGCGCCGCTTCGGCGCTGTCGAGGTCGACCTCACGGCCCGCAGCGTGTCGCTGGACGGCCGGGCGGTGGAGCTGACCGCGCGCGAGTGGGCGGTGCTCGAGGCGCTGGTGCGGCGCGCCGGGCGCATCGTCTCCAAGGCCGACCTGGAGCGGCTGGTGCTGGGCTTCGAGGCCGAGCTGGCCAGCAACGCGCTGGAGGTGCATGTCTCGGCCCTGCGCCGCAAGCTCGGGCGCGAGCTGATCGATACCGTGCGCGGCCTGGGCTACCGCGTCGGGCTGCCCTCATGAGGCCCGACGGCGCGGGGTCCGGCGCCGAGCCTGGCCGGCGGAGGCCGCGATGAGCCTGCCGGCGATCGGACGCCGCCTGGCGCGCGCGCTGCTGGGTTGGTCGGTGGTCTGGAGCCTTGCGGTGGCCGGCGCGGTCTGGCTGGCTGCGCGCGAGGAGACCCTCGAACTGCTGGACGACACCCTGCTCAGCTCCGCGCATGTGCTGGCCACGCTGCTGGCCGACGGCAATGCCGCGACCCCGCCGCCCGAGGGCCTGGCCCGCCCGCCGCAGGCGTCGGGACCGGCCGGCGTGGTGGCCGATCCGGGCGCGGGCCGCTTCGCCTGGCAGGTGGTCGGGCCCGGCGCGCGGCTGCAGATGCGCTCGGTCGCGGCGCCGATGCAGCCCTGGGTGGCGCCGTCGGGCTACAGCAGCCTCGACACCTGGCGGGTCTACGGGTTGCCGCTGGATGCCAGCGGGCGCATGCTCTATGTGGGCCAGACCCAGGCCGAGCGCGTCGAAGCACAGGCCGATGTGGCGCTGAGCGCGGCGCTGGCGGCGCTGGCCATCGGCTTGCTGGGCCATGTCTGGTTGCGCGCCCGGGTGCGCCACGAGCTGGCGCCGCTGAACCGGCTCAGCCGCCGGCTGGCGCAGCACGATCCATTGCAGGCCGGCGCCGGGCTGGGCGTGGCCGAGCGCGCCGAGCTGCAGCCGGTGCAGACCGCGATCGACGATCTGGCCCGTCGTCTGGCGCGGCGCATCGGCCACGAGCGGGCTTTCACCGCCCATGCGGCGCACGCCCTGCGCACGCCGCTGGCGGGCATCGATGCGCAGCTGGCCGTCGCGCTGCGCGAAGCGCCCGCGCCGCTGCAGCCGCGCCTGCAGCGGGTGCGCGAGGCGGCCGCACGCCTGCAGCGGGTGGTGGCCGCGCTGCTGGCGCTGTTTCGCAGCGGCGCGGAGCTGCACCTCCAGCCGGTGGAACTGGCCGCGCTGCTGGCGCGGCTGCCGGCCGACGGGCTGGCCGTCGAGGTGCCGCCCGAGGCCACGCTGGTGGCCGACCCCGACCTGCTCACCGCCGCGCTGGTCAACCTGCTGGACAACGCGGTGCGGCACGGCGCGCGCCGGGTACGGCTGTCGCTGCCCGCCGCCGGGCGGGTCCGGCTGGACGACGACGGGCCCGGCGTGGACGCGCCGCGCCGCGAGGCGCTGCAGCAGGCGCTGGACGCGCAGACCTACGAAGGGCACACCGGCCTGGGCCTGATGCTGGCCGACATGGTGGCGCGCGCGCATGGCGGGCGGCTGCAGCTGCTGCCGGTGCCGCAGGGCTTCGCCGTCGAACTGAGCCTGCAGGCGCCGGCCGGGTAGGGGGAAGGACGGTCGGGGTGGGCGGGGGCGGCGACCTCGCGGACTTGGCCGGTCTTTCCCGTCCTGATCGCGGCTTGGGCTGGCGCGGTGCTTCCTAGCATCGGGGGGTCGTTGCCAGGGTCCGTGGGGGAGCCGACGCGGCGACAGCCGAGCGCCGCCGAACATCATGTCCGACCTGTCCCTGCCGCCGCTGACCCTGGTTCCGCTCGACGAGGAGCTGCACCGTGCCCACCCGGGGGCCCCCTCGGCTGCGCCCGGCGGCAGCCGTGCCGAGCCTTTTGCCTGGCCGACGCCGCCGCTGCCGGCCTACCCGTCGCCGACCTGCCAGATCGAGCCCGAGCCCTGCGTGGTCGAAAGCCGCAGCGGCAGCTTCATCTCCGGTCTGCTGACCGTCTTCGAGCCGCAGGAGGGTGTGGCGCGCGTGCAGGTGCCCGGCGAAAAGGCCGCGATGCCGCTGCGCTTCGCGCAGATCCGCCGCCTGACCCTGCAGCGTCCGCTGCGCGCCCTGCTGCTGCAGCCGGAGATGGCCGGCAGCCTCGACCCCGCGCAGGCACCGCTGCTCACGCACCATCCGGTGCAGCCCTACGAGGTCACGCTGGTGGGCGGCACGGTCTACCAGGGCCGCACCGTCACCCATGTCGAGAATTCCATCGGGCTGTTCCTCTTCGAGCCCAAGGACGAGCAGGGCTCGGTGGAGCGGCACTTCATCCCCCGCGTGGCGATCGAGCGCAGCCAGGTCGGCGAGCGCCTGGGCGATCTGCTGGCCGAGGGCGACCTCGAGCGCAGCCGCCAGATCGAGCAGGGCGTGGAGGCGCAGCGCCGGCTGCGCGCGCAGAAGCTCGGCGACATCCTGCTGGCGCGCCAGGTGGTGACGCCCGAGCAGCTGCTGGTGGCGCTGGACAAGCAGGCCCGCATGCCCCTGGTGCGCCTGGGCGAGGCCCTGGTGGCGCTGGGCTTCACCGACGAGGACACGCTGCAGCGGGCCCTGCACCAGCAGGAGGTCGAGCGCGCCCAGCCGATCGGCGAGGTGCTGGTGCAGCGCGGCCTGGTCAGCGCCGACGAGGTGCGCGTGGCCCTGGCGCGCAAGATGGGCGTGCCGGTGGTGGACGTGTCCACCTTCGCGGTCGATGTCGAGGCGCTGCGCCTGGTGCCGGGCGACCTGGCACGCCGCCTGGGCGTGCTGCCGCTGCTGCGCCGCGGCGGCCGCCTGGTGGTGGCCATGGCCGACGCCAGCCGCGACGACCTGCTGGCCACCCTGAAGGATGTCGCGCAGTGCGCGGTGCTGCCGGCGCTGGCCGGCGCCGGCGACCTGCCGGCGGCGATCGAGCGCGCCTACGCGGCGCTGCAACCGCCGGCTGCCGATCCGGGGCCGTCGTCGGACATGCCGGCCTTCCCGGTGCTGACCGCCGAACTGATCGACGTGCCGCGGCCGCGCGCGTCGGCCGCCTCGCGGCCCGGCCCGGCGCAGCCCTCGGGCCTGGCGCCCTTCGACGCGACGGAGAGCCGGCCCGGCCGGGGTCGCGCCTCCCGCATGGGCGACCTGGCCCCGGCGGCACCGGCCGCACCGGCCCTGGCGGCGGCCCTGGCCGGCGCGCGCGGCGCCGGCGGTCCGGGCAGCGTGAGCGGCGCGAGTGGCGAACTGCGCGGCCGGGCCCGCCTGGAGCGGGCCGACAGCCCGGTGGTGCAGGCCTTCGTCAGCCTGGTCAGCGAGGCCCTGGCCAAGGGCGCCAGCCGCATCCACCTGGAATGCCTGCCCGGCGAGGACGGCCTGCAGGTGCGCCTGCGCCGCGACGGCCAGCTCGAAACCCTGCCGGCGCTGCCGGCGGCGCTGCGCAACACGCTGATTCCGCGCATCAAGGCGCTGGCCGAACTGGACGCCACCGAGACCCGCCGCGCCCAGCAGGGCCGGCTGTCGTTCGGCCGGCTGGCGCCGGCGCACAAGGTCGATCTGCATGTCGCCACCCTGCCCAGCAGCGGCGGACTGGAGGACCTGGTGATCGGTCTGCCGTCGGTGCTCAAGCCGATGAAGCTCGACGGGCTGGGCCTGTCGGGTGACGACCTGGGCCGCTGGACGGCCATGCTGGCGCGCAGCAGCGGGCTGATCCTGCATGTGGCGCCGCCGCGCAGCGGCCGCACCACCACGCTGCATGCCGCCCTGGCGCATCTGAACCGCCCCGAGCGTCGCCTCTGGTCGATCGAGGAGCGCATCGAACTCAGCCAGCCCGGCCTGCGCCAGATGGAACTGCGCCCCGGCGGCGGCATGGACTTCGCGCAGGGTCTTCAGGCGGTGCAGCAGGGCGATGCCGACGTCGTCATGGTGGCCGACCTGCGTGATCCGGCGGCGGCCCGCGCTGCGGTGGACGCCGCGCTGTCGGGCCGCCTGGTGCTGGGGGCCCTGCCCGGACGCGGCGCCGCCGACGGCCTGATGCGCCTGCTCGACCAGGGCATCGACCGCTGGAGCCTGGCCGATGCGCTGCTGGGCGTGCACAGCCAGCGCCTGCTGCGCCGCCTGTGCAGCGGCTGCCGGATGAGCCGGCCGGCCAAGGACAACGAGGTGCAGGAGTGGCTCGACGCCTACCTGCACGGCAGCAGCGGCAGCGCCGAGGACGCCGAGGCGGACCGCGAGGCGCTGCTGCGCAGCTGGATCGAGCGCTTCGGCCGCGAAGGCAAGCTGCGCCGCTACCAGAGCCCCGGTTGCGAGCGCTGCGGCCCGGGCACCCCGGCCCGCCAGGTGGCCGTGCACGAGCTGCTGACGGTCGGCCGCGAGATGCGCCGCCTGCTGCGCGCCGGCGCGCCGGCCTGGAACCTGCACCGCCAGGCGGTCAGGGACGGCATGAAGTCGCTGCGCCAGGACGGCATCGAGAAGATGCTGGCCGGCAAGATCGGCCTCGAGGAGATGCGCCAGCTCGCCGCCGATCTCTGACGTCCGGGCTGCGCAACGCTGCGCGGCGCGGGTTTCAGCGCCCGCGCAGGAAGAGCTGGTCCAGCTCGCGCAGGCTGATCTGCCGCCAGGTCGGCCGGCCGTGGTTGCACAGGTCGGCCCGCTCGGTGGCCTCCATGTCGCGCAGCAGCGCGTTCATCTCGGGCAGCGTCAGCGCCCGGCTGGCGCGCACCGCGCCGTGGCAGGCCATGGTGGCCAGGATCTCGTCGTGCGCCCGGGCCACCAGCGCCGAGCCCTCGCGGCCGTCCAGTTCGGCCAGCTCGGCCAGCACCGCGCGTGCCAGCGCCACCGGATCGGCGCTGCGCAGCGCGGCCGGCAGGGCCCGCACCGCCAGCACGCCGGGCGACAGCGGCGCCACGTCCAGCCCGAGCTCTGCCAGCACGGCGGCCTGCGTCTCGGCGGCGGCCACCTCGGCCGGTGTGGCGGCGAAGGTGGCCGGGATCAGCAGCGGCTGCGAGGCGAAGGCGCCGTCGCCAGCCGAGGCCTCACCGGCACGTGCCGCGGCGTGCCGGGCCTTGAGCCGCTCGTAGACGATGCGCTCGTGCGCCGCATGCATGTCGACGATCACCAGCCCCCGGTCGTTCTCCGCCAGGATGTAGATGCCGCCCAGCTGGGCCAGCGCGCGCCCGAGCGGCCAGTGACCTTCGGCGGCCCGGGCCGCATCCATGCCCGCGGGCGGGCCGTCCGTCGCCGCTGCCGCCGTCGGGGCCGGGGCCTCTCGTTGCCCCGCCCCGGGCGCCGGTGCCGGCTCGGTGGTGCGTGGCCAGGCCGGCAGGCCCTCGCGGGCATGCAGCAGGGCCGCCGTCTCCAGCGCCAGCCCGGCCTGGCGCGGGCTCGGGCGATCGCCTTGCCGCCAGCCCGGCCGGGCCGCGGCCTGCGCCGCTGCCGGTGGGCCTGGCAGACCGGGATCTGCCGTGGCGGCGGGCCCCGCGGCGGCGCTGCCGGCCGGCCCTTCGGACTCGCCAGGCGCGCCGGTGCGCGGCGGTGCCAGCACCTGCTCCACCGCGTGGCGCAGCGCCTGGTGCACCTCGCGGCCATCGCGGAAGCGCACCTCGATCTTGGTCGGGTGCACGTTCACATCCACCCGCTCGGGCGCGATGCCGACGAAGAGCACCCAGCTGGGCTGCCGGCTGCCGTGCAGCACGTCCTCGTAGGCGCTGCGCACGCCGTGCCCCACCAGCCGGTCGCGCACGTAGCGGCCGTTGACGTAGGCGTACTGAGTGTCCGCGCGGGCGCGCGCCAGTTCGGGCAGGCCCACGCGGCCCTCGATCGTCAGTGGCCCGGCCTGCCAGGCCACCGCCCGGCTGCCAGCCAGGAAGTCCTCGCCCAGCACGTCGCGCAGGCGCTGGTCGGCCGGGGCCGGGCGCCACTGCGCGACCAGCCGGCCCTCATGCCAGACCGCGAAGCCGCAGGCCGGCCGCGCCAGCGCGTGGCGGCGCACCGCCTCCAGGCAGTGCGCCAGCTCGGTGGCGTCGGTCTTGAGGAACTTGCGCCGCGCCGGGGTGGCGAAGAAGAGCTCGCGCACCTCCACCGTGGTGCCCACGGCGCGCGCAGCCGGGCTGAGTTCGCCGCTGCGGGCGTCCAGGCGCAGGGCGTGGGGCGCCTCGGCGCTGCGGCTGGTCAGGCTGAGCTCCGATACCGAGGCGATCGCCGCCAGCGCCTCGCCGCGAAAGCCCATCGTCGCGACGCGCTCCAGCTCGGCCAGCGAGCCGATCTTGCTGGTGGCGTGGCGCTGCAGCGCCAGCGGCAGCTCGGCGGCGGGGATGCCGCAGCCGTCGTCCTCCACCACGATGGCACGCACGCCGCCGGCGCTCAGGCGCAGCGTGATCTGGCGCGCCCCGGCATCCAGTGCGTTGTCCACCAGTTCGCGCACCACCGAGGCGGGCCGCTCCACCACCTCGCCGGCGGCGATCTGGCTGATCAGCTCGTCGGGCAGGGCGCGGATGGCGCGGCGCGGCGGCAGGGCGACCGCCGGCGGCAGCGCCAGGTCGGTCTCGGGCAGGAGAAGGTCGGACATCGTCCGCCATTCTAGGAAGCCGCGCCGCGGCACCCGCGCCTGGGGCCTCGTGCGGCGGCGCGTCCCGGCTTCAGCTGCGCCAGCGTCCGTCGGGGGTGACCTGCACCAGCTCGACGAAGCGCGAGCCGGCCAGCTCGCGGCGGCCGAAGTCGATCTCCATGCCGGCGATCGTCATCTTCAGCGTGTCCAGCACCGCGTGCAGCCGCGCCGGGCTGGTGTCGCGGCCGCAGCGGCGCAGCGCCTCGACCAGCACCTGGGCGCTCAGCCAGCCTTCCAGGCTGGGGTAGCCGATCGGCACCCGCGCGGCGGTGGCCTGGCGGCGGTACTCGATCAGCGTCGCGTCGTGCGGGTTCCACGGGTTGGGCACGCCCTGCGCCACGGCCAGGCTGCCGCCGCGCTCACCCAGGCGCAGCACATGGCCGTCCTCGGCCACCAGCGAGGGTCCGAAGGCCGCCGGCAGCGGCGCCACCGAGGCCCCCGCCTGCAGCACCGCGATTGCCAGCCGGCCCGGCACGGCCAGCAGCAGCGCCTGCGGCGCCAGCGCGGCGAGCTTGCGCGCGGCCTCCTGCGGCACGCCGGGGTCGGCCGTCACCGCAGCGCTGCCGACCACGCGCAGCTGCCGCGCCACGCAGGCGTCGCCCAGCAGGCGCAGCAGCGCGCCGCCGGCGGGGCCGGGCTCGTGCAGGATGGCCACGCTGCGCAGCCCGACGTCGGCCAGATGCTGGGCCAGCGCCTCGGCTTCGCGGCCCAGGCCGGCGCGCAGCGGGAAGATCAGGCGGCTGCCCTCCAGGCGCACCGCGTCGCTGAGCTCCTGGCCGGCCAGCGCGGGCACGCCCGCCTGGCGCAGCAGCGGCAGCACCGCGCGGGTGGCCTCGCTGCCCACGCAGCCGAACAGCACGCCGGCGCGCTCGCGCTGCAGGAAGCGGCGCGTGGCGGCCACCGACTCCTCGACGCGGCCGTGATCGTCCACCGCGAGGAAACGCAGGCGCCGGCCGCGGATGCCGCCGGCCGCGTTCACCCCGTCGAAAACCCGTCGGGCTGCCGCATCGAAGGCGGCCATGCGCGAGCCCAGCGGCCCGCTCATCGGGGCGAACTGGGCGATCACCAGGTCGGCGCTGTCCGCCCGGCTCGGTCGGGCCGGCAGCAGCAGGGGAGCGGGAGAGGCAAGGAGCAGGCGGCGGCGCATGGCGGAAGTGGGGGGACTGCCGGGAGTGTGCCCCCCGGAGCCGGGGGCGCGGCCGATCCGGGTTCACCCGAGGGGCCCCGGCGTGCACGAGTGCGCAACTTGACTGCGCCGGCCTGACCGGATAATCGCCGCCCCATGGACCTGCTGCTTTCCCTGATCGACTTCGTGCTGCACGTGGACCGCCACCTGCAGGCTTTCGTGGCAGCCTACGGGCCCTGGATCTATGCGCTGCTGTTCCTGATCGTCTTCGTCGAGACCGGCGTGGTGGTGATGCCCTTCCTGCCGGGCGATTCGCTGCTCTTCGTCGTCGGCGCCCTGGCCGGCGCGGGGCTGCTGAGCTATCCGCTGGTGGTGGTGCTGCTGCTGCTGGCGGCCATCCTGGGCGATCAGGCCAACTACAGCATCGGCCGCTACATCGGGCCGAAGGTGTTCGGCTGGGAGAACAGCCGCTTCTTCAACCGCCGTGCCTTCGACCAGGCGCACGAGTTCTACGAGCGCTACGGCGGCATCACCATCGTCATCGCCCGCTTCATGCCCTTCGTGCGCACCTTCGTGCCCTTCGTGGCCGGCGTGGCGGAGATGACGCGTGCCAAGTTCAGCTTCTACAACGTCACCGGTGCGCTGCTCTGGGTGGTGGGCATCGTCACGGCCGGCTACTTCTTCGGCAACCTGCCCTGGGTGCAGGCGAACCTGTCGAAGATCATCTGGGCGCTGATCATCGTGCCGGGGCTGCTGGCGATCTTCGGCGCCTGGCGGGCGCGCCGCAAGGAAGCCGCGGCCCGGACGCCGGCCGCCGCGCAGGCGCGCTGAGCGCGGGTGCGCCTGCCGCTGTGCCGGCTCGGCAGGCGGCGCGGTGAGGTGCCCGGGGTCGTTCGCGGGTTGTCAGAGCTCGTGCCAGGCGCACAGCAGCAGCCCCAGCGGCGCCAGTGCGGCGAAACCCTGGATCAGCCGCCGCAACGTCGGCGTCGCGCGCCCGAGCTCGAGGTACTCGCGCAGCAGCAGCTGGGCCTTGACCCAGGCGATGGCCGCCACCGCGGCGGTCATCCACAGGCGTGCGTTGCCCGCGTGCGCCCCTCCGGCGGCGGCCACGCTCAGGCCGGTCAGCAGCATCAGCGCCCACCAGGCCAGGGTCGTCGAACTCGGCCGATGCATCGTCGGGCTCCTCAGGCAAAGGCGTAGAAGAGGCTGAAGATCATCAGCCAGACCAGGTCGGTGGCATGCCAGTAGAGGGCCAGCGACTCCAGGCCGCGGCAGTCCGCGGCCGTGTAGGCCCCGGTGCGCAGTCGCATCCAGCCCCAGGCCATGCCCAGCAGGCCCCAGCTGGAATGCACGAAGTGGTTGATGGTCAGGTAGTAATAGACCACCACGAAGATGCCCGCGCCCGCATCCAGCCCCTGGCCCTGGTTCCACTGCCACTCGGCCAGCTTGATGCCCGGGTAGGCCAGGCCCACGAGCAGCGCCAGCAGCAGCCAGCGGCCGGCCGCCACTCGGCGGCCCTGCCGCATCGCGCGCAGCATGCGGGTGAGCAGGTAGCCGCTGGTCACCATCACCAGCGTGATCAGCACGCCGCCCAGGGTCCACAGCCGGGCCGCACCGGTCTGGAAGTCCTGCGGATGGTTCCAGCGCGAGGCGAAGTAGACCGCAAAGAACACCGCGAACTCGACGAACTCCAGGCAGATCGCCACCCACATCGCCCGGTGGCCGGGCAGCGTCGGGCCGGGCGTGGCGGCGGGAACGGGCAGCGTCGACGTGGCCATGGCGGGATCATCCCGCGCGGCGGGCCGACCCTGCCGGCAACGTCGTGTCGGCCTTATCCCAGATCAAGAACCGGCGGCCGGCTGCGCGGCGGTGGGGCGCCGCCGCACGAAGCGGATCGGCTGCTCGCGCAGCGGCCGGGGCGCCGCGCCGACGCTGACCAGCGCCTGGTCCAGCGCGCGGCCGCTGTCGTCGGCCAGCGCGGCGTTGCGGGCCCGGGCGATGGCCGCGGCGCGTTCGGCCTGGCTGGCAAAGGGGACCCGCTGTGCCAGCTCGTCCAGCACGTGCAGCAGCGTGGCACGGCCGCGCTCGTGTGTGCTGCCGTAGCCCTTGAGCAGCCGCCCGCACAGCGCCAGCTCATGGCCCACGGCCCAGTCGCGGCCCGTGGCGTCGACCACCGCGGCCAGCCAGCGCCCGATCAGCGCCTGCTCCTCGGCCCAGCGCTGTCCGTGCGGGCGCAGGGCGCGCAGGGCCGACAGCGTGCGCAGCGCCAGCGCGCCGCGCAGCGTGTGCGTGCCCAGCCGCAGTGCCAGCGACCAGGGCTTGCGGCCGCGCTGCTGGCGGCGCGTGTCCCAGCGCTGCAGCGCGCCGTCCAGTCCGGCGGGCAGCAGGCCGGCGATCTCCGGGATGCCGGGCTTGAAGTGGTCCCAGACCTGCACCACGTCGCCGTCGCCCGCGCGTGCCTCGCGGCGGATGCGCGCCAGCCGGTCGGCGCGGCGCTTCAGGTCGGCCACGCGCACGATGTCGTCGAAGGCCATCCACAGCGCCAGCCAGCGCGCCATCTCGCGGGTCAGCGCGAAGGACTGCGCCGCGTGCGGGTCGGCGGCACGCTCGGCGTCCAGCACCTGCTGCAGGCGCTCGAGGTAGAGCGCTGCGTAGCCGGCGTCCTGGTACTCGACCAGACGGGCGTGGCCCAGTGCGATCAGCGGATGCAGCGCGGCCGGGAAGCGGCCTGCGGCGGCCTCGGGCAGCGCAGGCGCGGCCGGCTGCGCCGCTGCGACGGGCGCCGCTGCGACGATCGCGCGCAGCGCCTCGCCCTGGGCCCGCTGGCGCTGCACCTGCGCGTAGGCGGCGGCAAAGCCGCGCCGGCTGGCGTCGGCGGCCTTGTTGCCGCTGCCGATCACCGCCTCATAGAGGTCGCGGCCGAAGGGCAGCACGCCGCTGGCGGCCACCGCGCCGAGCATCACCGCGCTCACCACCGTGCCGGCGCTTTGCGTCAGCGCCGCCATGTCGAGCAACTGATGCTCGCGCGAGCCCTGGCGGATCACCTCGGCCAGCCGGGCGCTGTCGAGCCGGCCATCGCCCAGCGGCATGCGCTCGGCGGTGGTCAGTGCGCGGGCGCTGCTGCTGATGACCCGGCTGCGCTCGGGCGAGGTGACGCCCAGGCTGACCTGCCGGGCGGTTTCGAGCAGTTCGGAGGACACCAGCAGGTCCACCTGGCCGGGCACCGGGTAGAGGCTGAACACCGGCCGGCGCCCGGCGTTCGGGCCGCTGAGCGCCAGCGGCTGCGGCGCGAACTCCAGGTAGTAGGTGGTGGCGCCGGTGCGCTGCGCCACGCCGGGGATCGAGGTGCTCTGCGCGGCATGGCCGGCGCGCCGGGCGACCTCCACCAGCCAGTCGGCCAGCACGCCGCCGCCTTCGCCACCCAGGGCGCAGACGAGCAGGCAGATCGGGCGGTCGGTGTTCACGGCGTCGTTCATCGGGGTTGCATTCATGGCGGGCGGCTCCGTTGGGTTGCCTCAAGCGGCGCGCAGCGGCCGGGTCAGCGCGCTGCGCAGCGCGGCGCGCAGCCGCTCGTGCCAGGCCGGGTTCTGGATCACCTCGGTCTTGTAGAAGCTGGGGCAGAGCGTGGCCGCGTGGGCGTTGGCGCCGCACAGGCCGCAGCCGACGCAGCCGTCCAGCACCGTGGCCACCGGGTCCACCTTCAGCGGGTCGGGGTTGTCCTTCAACGTCAGCGTCGGGCAGCCGGACAGGCGGATGCAGGCGTGGTCGCCGTTGCAGACGTCGTCGTCCACGCCGAAGCGGCTGCGCACCACCCGCGCCCCTTGCTCGAGCAGCCCGGCGAGCCAGGGCTTGATGCGGCGCTGGCGTTCCAGCTGGCACTCGCCCTCGGCCACGATCACCTTCAGCCCGCCCTGCGCGGTGGTGAAGGCCTCGACCAGCGTGTCGCGCATCGCACCGACCTCGTAGCTGTGCACGCTGCGCAGCCAGGTGACGCCCAGGCCGCGCAGCGTCTCCTCGATGGTGCGGTTGCGGTCGACCAGGCTCTGGTGCTTGTCGGCCGCCGCCGCCTTGATCTCCTCGTCGGGCGTGGAGATGATGTCCTGCGTGCCGGTGGCGGAGGTGTAGCCGTTCTTGAAGATCAGCAGCACCACGTCGTCGCCGTTGAACAGCGCGCTCTGCACGCCGGTGACCAGGCCGTTGTGCCAGAAGCCACCGTCGCCCACGATGGCCAGCGTGCGCCGCGCCATCAGCGGCGAGATGCCCGCGGTGCTGGCCAGGCTCATGCCGTAGCCGAGGATGGAGTGGCCCGACGAGAAAGGCTCGAAGGTCGCGAAGGCGTGGCAGCCGATGTCCGCGGCGATGTGCACCCGGCCGACCTCCTGCTGCGCCAGCTTCAGCGCCGAGAACACCGGCCGCTCCGGGCAGCCGACGCAGAACGAGGGCGGGCGGGGCGGCAGCGGTGCGCCCAGCGCCTGCGCCGCCTGCTCGCGCCGCTGGCGATTGCCGGCCAGCCAGGCGGTGGCGGCGCTGGCGTCATGGCGCGGCAGGTAACGCGCCACGAAGGGCGCCAGCCCCTGGGCGATCACCTCCACCGTGTACTCGCCGCCGTTGGGCAGCCCATCGGTGCCGGTGCCGGTGCCGGTGCCGGTGCCGTTCCCGGCTCCCTTGCCATGCAGCGGCGTGGGCAGGTCCTGCCGGCGCAGCAGCGTGGCCAGCTCCTGCTCGATGTACTCTGGCTGCCCCTCTTCCAGCAGCAGCACGCCGCGCTTGCCGCGGCAGAAGTCCAGCAGCTCGTCGTGCACCAGCGGGTAGGTGACGTTGAGCACGTGGATGGGGATCTCGCTGTCGCCGTACGCGTTGGCCAGGCCGAACTGCTGCAGCGCGCGGATCGCCGCGTTGTACAGGCCGCCCTGCACGATGATCCCCAGGTCGGCGTGCGTGCCCGGGAAGGTTTCGTTCAGCCGGTGCTCGGCGATGTAGCGGCGCGCGGCGGGCAGGCGCTGCTCGCCCTTGAGCTTCTCGTGGCGGAAGGTCACCGGCGGGTGCGCCAGGCGCATGTAGTCGAAGGCGGCCGGCTCGGCCTGCAGCGCGCGGGTGGAGATCGCCGGGGCGCGGTTGTCGCGGCACTCGAAGCTGCCCTGCACGTGGCAGGCGCGGATGCGCAGCTCCAGGATCGCCGGCATGTTCGACGCCTCGGACAGCGCGAAGCCGTGCTCCACCATCTCCACCATGCGCGCCAGGTCCGGGCGCGGGTCGAGCAGCAGCATGCCGCTCTTCATCGCGAAGGCGTGCGTGCGCTCCTGGATCACGCTGGCGCCCTCGCCGTAGTCCTCGCCGACGACGATCAGCGCGCCGCCGGTCACGCCCGGCGAGGCCAGGTTCGACAGCGCGTCGCTGGCCACGTTGGTGCCGACGATGGACTTCCAGGTCACCGCGCCGCGCACCGGGTAGTGGATCGACGCGCCCAGCATCGCCGCGGCCGAGGCCTCGTTCGAGCAGGCCTGCACGTGCACGCCCAGCTCGTCCAGGTAGGGGCGCGCCTGCACCATCACGTCCAGCAGGTGGGAGATCGGCGCGCCCTGGTAGCCGCCGACGTAGGACACGCCGCTTTGCAGCAGCGCCTTGGTGATCGCCAGGATGCCCTCGCCGTGGAAGGTGCTGCCCGCGCCCTGGCGCAGCTTCTCGATCTCGCGGCTGAATGACACTTCCATCGGCTCTCTCCTCTCGTGGCGCGCGTCGCGCGTCGGGCTCTCGGGGCAGCGCCGCAGTGTCGGTGCTCGGGTTCAGGGCATCAATAGAATGAGCCGACTAAGTGATATTCGCCTCATGGATAACACGGCCGCCGACGCCTTCGATGCCCTCGACCCGACCCGGCTCGACCTCAACCTGCTGCGCGTCTTCGAGGCGGTGCACCGCACCCGCAGCGTCAGCCGCGCGGCCGAGCTGCTGGGCATGAGCCAGCCGGCTGCCAGCAGCGCCATCGCCCGCCTGCGTCGTGAGCTGCGCGATCCGCTGTTCGCCCGCGCCCACCACGGCGTGCGTCCCACGCCCACGGCCGACCGGCTGGCGCTGGCGGTCGGCCAGGCGCTGGCCCTGCTGGACGATGCGCTGGGCGACTCGCTGCGCTTCGAGCCTGCCCGCTCGCGCCGCCACTTCCGCCTGCACCTGAGCGACATCGGCGAGGCACGCTTCCTGCCCGCGCTGATGGCCGACCTGGGGCAGCGCGCCCCGGGCGTGACGGTCGACTGCCGCGTCGTCGAGCCCGAGCGCATCGCCGGCCTGCTCGACAGCGGCGAGCTCGACTTCGCCTTCGGCTACCTGCCGAGCCTGAAGGCCGGCGGCGCCGCGCAGCCCACCCGTGCCTGGCCGCTGGTCGAGGACCACTACACCCTGCTGCTGCGCCGGGGCCATCCCGTGCAGGCCGCCCTGGCGCATGCCCGGGGCGACGACGCAGCCCTGCGCGAGGTGCTCGCCGGCCTGGGCTACGGCGTGGTGCGCTCGCACTCCGAGACGCTGGCCGTGCTGCACAGCCTGGATCTGTCCGGCCGGGTGCGCCTGTCGGCCTCGCACTTCCTGGCCCTGCCGGCCATCGTGCAGCGCAGCGACCTGGGTGTCGTGATGCCCGCCGAGCTGGCGCGCGAGTGGGTGCGCGCCGGCGACTTCGTGCAGCAGGAACTGCCCGGGCACTGGCCGCGCTTCGTCGTCTCGCTGCACGCCTCGCGGCGGCGTGCGCCCGACGCCGCGCAGGCCTGGCTGGGCGAGCGGCTGCGGGCGCTGTTCGAGGCCGGGGCCTGAACCGCCCCCGCCGCCGATCGCCCCGCTCGCTCCGCGCGGTCGGCGCGCGCCGGCTGGCCGGTCGGCGCCGGACCGCGCACAATCCTGCGGCCCACCTTGCGTCGCCCCGCGCGGCGCCCGCCGCCCCATGCCTGCTGCCGCCCTTGCCCCCGCCGCCCTGCGCCTGACGATCGACCCGGCCACGCTGCCCTTCGCCGACACGGCCGAGCTGGCCGGCCAGCCGCTGCCCTGGATCGGCCAGGAGCGTGCCGAGCAGGCGGCGCGCTTCGGCCTGACGATGCAGGCACCGGACTACCACCTCTTCGTGCTCGGCGAGGTCGGCAGCGGCCGCAGCACGCTGATGCAGCAGATGATGCACACGCTGGCTGCAGCCCGGCCGGTGCCGCCCGATCTGGTCTACCTGCACCACTTCGAGCATCCCGAGCAGCCGCGCGCGCTGCGCCTGCCCGCCGGCGAGGGCCGGCTGCTGCGCCAGCTGATGGGCGAGTTCGCCCGCACGCTGCACGAGCAGATCCCCCGTCGGCTGGCCGCGCCCGAGGCCAAGGCCGCCATCGACCGCCTCGAGGCCGCCGGCCAGGCCGAGGACGAGCGCAGCCTTGTCGCGCTGTCGGCCTGCGCCCAGGCGCACGGCTTCACCCTGCTGCGCGAGCAAGGGCACTTCGTCTTCACCCAGCTCGACGAGGCGGGCCAACCGCTCACCGCCGCCAAGGCTCTCACGCTGGAGCCGGCGCGGCGTGCCGCCAACGAGGCCGCCGAGGCCGCCCTGCGTGCCGAGATCGCCCCGCACCTGGAGGCCATGCAGCTGCGCGAGGCGGCGCGCCGCGAGGCGCTGGCCACGCTGCGCCGCCAGTGGGTGCAGCCGCTGCTCGAGCGCGAGCTGCAGAAGATCCGCGCGGCGCTGCGCCGCGGCATCAAGGATGCGCGCAAGCTCGCCCAGTACCTCGAGGGGGTCCAGGCCGACCTGCTGGACAACCTGGCGCTGTTCCAGCCCGCCGAGGACCTGGACGAGTCCGAGCGGGTCGCCGGGCTGCTGGCGCTGACCGCCCGGCTGCGCGTCAACGTGGTGGTCGACCACCACGAGGACGAGCTCGGGCAGCGCGGCGCGCCGGTGATCGTCGAGGACAACCCGGTCTTCCGCGCCCTCTTCGGCAGCATCGAGTACGAGAGCGAGAACGATGTGCTGGTCACCGACTTCTCGCGGGTGCGCGCCGGCAGCCTGCTGCGCGCGCACGGCGGCTTCCTGATGCTGCACCTGCGCGACCTGATGGCCGATCCGCCGGTGTGGGAGAAGCTGCGCCGCTTCCTGCGCAGCGGCCGGCTGCAGATCGAGGAGCCCGGCATGGTGCAGGCGCCGATCGCCGCGGTGTCGCTGCAGCCCGAGCCGGTGGATGTGGAGGTCAAGATCGTGCTGGTCGCCTCGGTGGAGGACTACTACCTGGTGCAGGAGGCCGACCCCGAGTTCGCCCGGCGCTTTCGCTGCAAGGTGGACTTCGTCGAGAGCTTCGCGGCCTCGCCCGCGTCCTACCGTGCCACCGCGATCTTCGTGGCCCAGCTCTGCGCGCGGCGGGCCCTGCCGCCGGCCTCGGCTGCGGCGGTGGCCGCGCTGCTCGAGGCCAGCCACCGCGAGGCCGAGGACCAGCGCCGCCAGAGTGCCCTGTTCGGCCGCAGCGAGGCCCTGCTGCTGGAGGCGGCGGCGCTGGCGCAGCAACGCGGCGCGGCGCGCCTCGAGGCGGTCGACGTCGCCCGCGCGCAGCAGGCGCACCGGCTGCGCCACGACCATCCCGAGCAGCGCCTGCGCGAGAGCATCGTCGACGGCGAGCGCCTGATCAGCCTGGCCGGCCAGGCGGTCGGGCAGGTCAACGGCCTGACCGTGATCGACCTGGGCGACTACCGCTTCGGCTTCCCGGTGCGGGTGAGCGCACGCACCCACGCCGGCGAGGAGGGGCTGCTGGACATCCAGCGCGAGGTCGAGATGGCCGGCCCGATCCACAGCAAGGGCGTGCTGATCCTGGCCAGCCACCTCTCGGCGCTGTTCGCCCACATCGCGCCGCTGGCGCTGACCGGCGCGGTGGTCTTCGAGCAGGAGTACAGCGGCGTGGAGGGCGACTCGGCCTCCTGCGCCGAGTTCTATGCCCTGCTGTCGAGCCTGTCGGGCCTGCCGGTGGCACAGGGCATCGCGGTCACCGGGGCGATCAACCAGCACGGCGAGATGCTGCCGGTGGGCGGCATCAACGAGAAGATCGAGGGCTGGTTCCGCTGCTGCGAGGCGCTCGGCCTGGACGGCCGCCAGGGCGTGCTGATCCCGGCGCGCAACCGCCGCCACCTGATGCTCGATGCGCCGGTGGTCGAGGCGGTGGCCGCGGGGCGCTTCCACCTCTACACGGCCGAGAGCGCCGGCGAGGGCCTGGCGCTGCTGACCGGCCATCCCTACGGCGAGCTGGCGACGGGCACCCACGCTGCCGAGGGCTACCCGGCCGACAGCGTGCTCGGCCGGGCGCAGCGCAGCCTGCAGGCCTACCGGCGCGCCTGCGATGCGCGCGGCGAGGAGGCGCCGCGGCGCTTCCATGCCGGCCAGGGCCTGCGCGGTGTGTTCGGCCGCCGCGACGGCCCGCACCCACGCTGAGGCGCGGGCGGCCTCGTCCTCAGCCCTCTGCGGGGGCTGCCTTGCGGCGCCGCGTCGGCCGGGCGACCGCCTCGGCGTCGACCGGCCGGGGCGCACGGCGACGCCGCGGGCGGGGCAGGCAGGCGGCTTCCAGCTCCTGCAGCGCCTCGGCGGCGTAGACCGCCACCTTCTGCAGGCTGGGCAGCGAGGCGTGGCAGCCGGTGAAGCCGAAGTTCATCTGCCCGTCGTAGCTCTCGCAGGTGATGTTCAGCGCCTGGCCGTGGGTGACGATGGAGGCCGGGTAGATCGACAGCAGCTGTGCGCCGCGGAAGTACAGCGTGCGTGCCGGGCCGGGTACGTTGCTGATCGTGACGTTGAACATCGGCGGCGTGCGCCCGCCGATGCCCGTGAGCAGCGTCAGCAGGGTGGGCGCCATCAGCAGCAGGGTGTACTGCTGCATCACCGGGCGCGTCAGGCTCTGCACATGCGCCTTGGCATGCTGCACCGAGGCGCGCACCGCCTTCAGCCGCTCGGCGGGGTTCTCCAGGTCGGTGCCCAGCGTGGCGACGATGAAGCTGATGGCGTTGCCGGTGCCCTCGTCGTCCTGGGGACGCACCGATACCGGAATGCCCGCGGTGAGCGATTTCTCGGGCAGCTCGCCGCGCTCGGACAGGAAGCGGCGCAGCGCACCGCCGCACAGCGCCAGCACCACGTCGTTGAGGGTGCCGCCGGTGGCATCGGCCAGCGCCCGCAGCCGGGCCAGCTCGAACTGCTGGGTGGCGAAGCGGCGCTTCTCGCGGACCCGGCCGTTGAGCAGCGAGCGCGGCGCGTCGAAGGGCACGGCCAGCCCATCGGAGGGGTCGCCGATGCGGCGCACGATCTGGGCGAAGGCCCCCACCAGCTGCGGCAGCGCCCTGGCCTGCAGGCTCAGCCCTTCGAGGGCTGCAGCCGTCGCTTCGGTCCAGGTCGGCAGCGGGCTGGCGCGTGCGGTCCCGCCGGGCCGGTCGGGCCGGTGGTGGGCGCCCTCGGGCCGATCCCAGAACGGCGGCAGGGCCAGGCTGCGCTGCGGGTCGTCGGACATGGCCCGTTCCAGCAGCTTCATGCCGCTGATCCCGTCGATCAGCGCATGGTGCATCTTCACGAACATCGCGAAGCGCCCGCCTTCCAGGCCCTCGATCAGGGTGCATTCCCAGGGCGGGCGCGTCAGGTCGATGGGCGTGCTCTGCAGGCGGCCGACCAGCTCCCCCAGCTCGCGCTCGCCGCCCGGCCAGGGCAGCGCGGCGTGGCGCAGGTGATATTCGAGGTCGATGGCCTCGTCGTCCTCGCTCACCCAGCAGGGCAGCGGGTTCTTCGTGAAGGCGGATTTCAGCCGCCGGTTCCAGGGGGCCGCGAAGCGGCGGTGGGCCCGGAAGTCGGCCATCAGCCGGCTGAGGAAATCGCGCGGTGCCTGCGGCGGCAGGCGGAACTGCAGCAGCCCGCCGACGTGGTTGGGCGTGGCGCGCGACTCGGTGAACAGCCAGGCCGTGTCGAGCGGGTTCAGGCGGACTTCGTCCATGGGCCCTCCCGGCGGCGATCAGCCGGCGGCCACCTTGGCAGCCCGCGGCCGGCGCGGCCTCGGCGTGCCTCCCGCCGGTACCTCGGCCGCCGGGGGGGCGAGGGCCGCGGTCCCGGCCGCAGCCGCGTCGGCTGTCCGCACGGCGGCCATCTTCGGGGCCTCCTTCGTGACCTTCCTGGCGACCTTCCTGGCGGCCTTCTTGCCGGCCACCGCCGTCTCCGCCGCGCTTGTCGCCGCCTCCTTGGCCGTCTCTTGCGCCACTTTCGTCACCACCTTCTTCGCCACTTTCTGCGCCACCTTCCTGGCGGCGGGCGGAGCGCCCTCCGGCGTGGGCGGGGCGTCGGGCGTGACGGTCGGCGAGACCCCTGCGGCCGGACCCGGCAGTGCCGCCCGGGCCGCGCGTTTGCGGGGCGGGCGCGCTGCTGCGCTGCCGTCGGGTTTCCAGGTGCGCAGGGCCGCCTTCGCCAGGCGCACGACCTGGGCGATGTCCTCGTCGCTGTAGACCCCCTTGGCGCCGGAGATGGCGGCCAGCTTCATGCCGTGCTTCAGGCCCAGGCGGTAGATCTCCTTGACCTTGGGCCATTCGGTGTCGCGGCCGATGGTGAAGACCTCGAAGCGACCCTCGAGTGCCAGCACGATGGTCTCGGCCAGGCAGGCGTAGATCACGTTGGGCGGCAGGCCGATGCTCTTGAGGCCCTTCACCGGCGTGGGCAGCTCGATCTCGCCCGACTCGATCACCAGCACGTCCGGGCGCTTGGCCACCTCGGAGGGCGGCAGGTCCAGCGGGCGGGCCACATCGGTGATGACGCAGCCGGGCTTGACCTTCATGATGTCCAGGATCTTCTTGCCGGCCCCGGAGGTGCTGGTGACGATCATGTCCATCTCGCCGAGCAGGCGGTCGTAGTCGGTCGAGCACAGCACGTTCGCCTCGGGCGTGTCCTTCAGGATCGAGGCCTTGAGCTGCTCGAGCTTGTCCAGGTCGCGCCCGGCGATGACCACCTGGTCGAAGGCCATGGCCAGCAGCCGGGCGCTGACCGAGCCGATCGAGCCAGTGGCGCCGATGACCATGGTGCGGCCCATCACCTTCTTCGTCTGCGGGTGCAGCTTCACCAGGCCCATGCGCTTCATCGCGTCGGCCGCGGCCCAGAGCGCGCCCGAGGCCGAGTAGCTGTTGCCGGTGGTGATGGGAATGCGCGCGCGCCGCGCCACCGTGACGCCGGCGTCGCCCACCACCTTGGTGAAGGCGCCCAGGCCCATGATCTGTGCGCCCAGCTTCTCGGCCATCTCGGCGGCGGCCAGCAGGCGGCGGTAGGTGAACTCCGGGCTGCGTGCGAGCATCTCCCGGGGTGTGCCGCCCACCGAGATCAGCCAGCCTTCGGCCTCTGCGCCGGTGGGCGAGACGATGTTCTCCATCTTGCAGTACACCATCGGCGGCATGTGCGCCGCGAGGGTCTCCACCCGGTCCATCAGGAACCTGGGTGTGCCCTGGGGGATGGGCAGGCCCTTGCGGATGAACTCCTGGCTGAGCGGGTGGATGACGAAGGCGAAGCGGCGGATGTTGCGAAAGCGCCCGGTGGGGTGCAGCAGGCGCGGCTGCAGGCCGAGTTCGTCGATGATCTCGAGGAAGTCGTCGTCCGACACGGCCTCGGCGGGCTTGTCCAGCGCGGCCAGGATCATGGCCTCGATGACGTTGGTGCCCACCACGCGGTCGAACAGCTGCGGGGAGACGTCGACCACCAGGTTGACCCGGCAGCGCTTGAAGAAGGCCAGCCGGCGCTCGTCCACCGCCGAGGTGACGACGGTCTTGCCGGCCAGGTTCTTCGGGCTGCCCACCTGCTCGAGTTCGTGGAAGGTGCCCACCACGACGTGGGCGCGCTCCACCTCGGCGGCGAGGCGCGTGCGCTTGAAGCCGGTCAGCGCGGCCTCGAGCATCTCGCCGGGCCGGCCGCCGAGCACCAGGCCGCTGCCCCTGGCGTAGAGCTCGAGCTGCAGCAGCGAGGTCAGCATCGTCGGGGCGCCCGTCTGCGCCAGCGCATCGGCGAACTTCAGGTTCGGGGTGTAATCCGACAGGGCCACGGCCATGTCGTAGTTGCGCATGCCCGACAGGAACAGCACCAGGTTGTTGTCGAAGTAGTGCCCGAGCTGGTTGTGCACCTGGCGCACGGCCCGCACCTGCAGCAGCCGGCGCAGCGTGGCGCCGGTGGTGGCCGGCACGCGCGTGACCACCTTGAGCAGGCGCTGCGTTTCCTTGTCGATGCGGGTGTCCTGGCCGACGTGGTAGTGGTCGCCCACTTCCCCCAGGCCGATGGCATCGCACTCGGCCTGCTGGCGGCGCATCAGTTCCCAGGCCCGGCCGATGTCGTCGTCCGCGCCCATGCGACGCACCCGGAAGGGCTGGCCGAGGAACCGGGTCTCGAACTCGAAGTCCTGCTTCGACGAGCCCAGGGAAACGGTGGTGACCTTCTTCACGCGGATGCCTCCTGTGGTCCATCGGTCCGGTCGTCGCGGTCGGCCGGAGGGGTCTTGCGCACGCGGGCCTTGCGCGGGGCGCGGGCAGCCTTCGGCTTCGCGGCGGGCGCAGCGGGTGCCTCGGGCGGCGCTTCGGCCGCCTTCGCGGCGCTCGGCGGGGCGCTCGGCAGCAGGCGGCGCAGCAGTGCCTCGCACTCCGCGCGGCTCATGTAGCGCGGCACCGGGTAGCCGGTGTGGGCCTCGTGCAGGGCCGCTTCGGCCAGCGCGGGGATGTCCTGCTCGCGCAGGGCCGCCAGCTGGGTCGGGATGCCCAGGTCGCGCGCCAGGGCCTCCACCGCGGCGAGGAAGCGGTCGGCCAGGGTCTGCTCGTCCTCGTCGACGCTGCCCAGGCGGGCGCGCAGCGCCAGCCTGGCCAGGCGATCGGTCACCTCCGGCGCCAGGAAACGCAGCACCTGCGGCAGCACGATGGCGTTGGCCAGCCCGTGCGGCGTGTGGTAGCGCCCGCCGAACTGGTGCGCGATCGCATGCACGTAGCCGACGTTGGCGCGGGTGAAGGCCATGCCCGCGTAGGTGGAGGCCAGCGCCATGCGCTCGCGCACCTCCAGATCGCGGCCCTCGCGGTACGCACGGGGCAGGTTCTCGAAGATCAGGCCCACCGCCGCCAGCGCCAGCCCGTCGGTGGCGGGCGTGGCCCAGTGGCCCAGGAAGGCCTCCACCGCATGGGTGAGCGCGTCCATCCCGGTGGCCGCGGTGATGGCCGGAGGCAGGCCGGTCATCAGCTCCGGATCGAGCGCGGCCATCTTCGGCACCAGCCGGGTGTCGACGATGACCAGCTTGCTGCGCCGCTGCGGATCGGCGATGACGGCGGCCACCGTCACCTCCGAGCCGGTGCCCGCGGTGGTGGGCACGGCATACACCGGCGGCGGGTGACTCAGCCCCTTGAAGTAGCCGGCCAGGCTGCGCAGGTCCTTGGCCGGGTTCGCGCTGGCGATCGCGATCGCCTTGGCCGCATCCATCGCCGAGCCCCCGCCCACGGCCACCAGGGCGTCGCAGCCCTCCTCCTGGAAACGGGCCAGGCCGCGCTCGATCAGCGGAATGGGCGCATCGGGCGTGATCTCGTCGAACAGCGCCCAGGCTGTGCCGCCCGCCTCGAGCGCCTGCGTCAGGCCCTGCAGCAGCCCGAGCTCGACGATCACCGCATCGGTGACGATGAGCAGCTTCTCGTGGCCGAAGCCGGTCAGCGCCTGCCCCAGCCGCCGGCTGGCGCCCGGGCCGACCAGCAGCGTCGGCTGCGGGATGGGCAGGAAGCGGGTGACCTTGCCGGCCCCCTTCATCAGCACGCTCAGACCGGCCGCGCGGGTGCCTTCGGGGATCAGGTCGAGTGTTTGGTTCAGGGTGGCGAAGAGATTCACGGCGGGGCCTCCTTCCGAGGGGTCGGGTGGCAATGGACGCGCCCGGCAGGCCTGAAAGGCAGGACGGCGAACGGAACCTTGCACCAGGATGATGCTCGCATGCATTCTCGCCGCGGCAGCGCGGGTCGGCACATCGGCGCTTTCCTGGGTTGCAGGTGCCTGCTGCGTGGCCGGCGAGCCACGCCGGGCGGGGTGTCGTGTCGCCCAGGCGTCGGCCCTCCCAGGTATCTACCGTGGACGAGAAGCCGCTGCCTTGGTTACCTTGTGCGATGCCGTCACCACAGGAGACTTCCGCCATGGAGCAACCCCGCAGGCTCATGCTCGACTACATCTACGCCCACGAAAAGGGCCTGGGCGACAAGGTCTTCCTGACCCAGCCCGTGGGCAACGGGCAGGTGGTCGACTACACCTGGTCGAAGGTCATGGACCAGTCGCGCCGCATGGCCGCGCACCTGCAGTCGCGCGGCTTCCCGCCGGGCGCGCGCATCGCGATGCTGTCGAAGAACTGTGCCCACTTCGTGATGGCCGAGATCGCGATCTGGATGGCCGGCTACACCACCGTGGCGATCTTCCCCACCGAGACGGCCGAGACGGTGGGCTACGTGCTGTCGCACAGCGAGGCCAGCCTGCTGTTCGTCGGCAAGCTCGACACCTGGGCGCACCAGAAGCCCGGTGTGCCTGCGGACCTGCCCTGCATCGCCTTCCCGCTCGCGCCCGAGGGCCACGGCCTGGCGACCTGGGACGAGATCGTCGCGCGCACGCCGCCGATGGCCGGCCAGCCCCAGCGCCGCCCCGACGACCTGGCGGTGCTGATGTACACCTCCGGCTCCACGGGCACGCCCAAGGGCGTGATGCACAACTTCGAGCGCTTCTCGGCCGCCTGCGCCGGCATCCACGAGGATCTGCGCGGGCGCATCGGCCAGCACACGCCCAACCGGGTGCTGTCGTACCTGCCGCTGTCGCACATCTTCGAGCGCACCTGGATCGAGGGCTTCTCGCTGGTCGACGGGCGCACCCAGATGTTCTTTGCCGAGGCGCTGGACACCTTCCTGGCCGACCTGCAGCGCGCCCGTCCCACGCTGTTCATCAGCGTGCCGCGGCTGTGGCTGAAGTTCCAGCAGGGCGTCTTCGCCAAGATGCCGCCGGCCAAGCTCGACCGGCTGCTGAAGATTCCCCTCCTCGGCAAGATCGTCGCAAAGAAGATCCGCACCGGCCTGGGCCTGGACCAGGTGCTGATGGCCGGCAGCGGCTCGGCGCCGATTCCGCCCGACCTGATCGCCTGGTACCGCCGCATCGGCCTGAATCTGTTCGAGGGCTACGGCATGACCGAGGACTGCGCCTACTCCTTCACCTCCAACGCCGCCCACAACGCACCGGGCTACGTGGGAGTGAAGATGAAGGGCGTGCAGGCCCGCCTGAGCCCCGAGGGCGAGGTGCTGATCAAGAGCCCCGGCCAGCTGGTGGGCTACTACAAGCGCCCGGACCTGGACGCCGAGAGCTTCACCCCGGACGGCTTCTTCCGCACCGGCGACATGGGCGAGTTTTCCGCCGACGGCATGCTCAAGCTGACCGGCCGGGTCAAGGAGCTGTTCAAGACCGCCAAGGGCAAGTACGTGGCGCCCGCGCCGATCGAGAACCTCATCAACGCCCACCCGATGGTGGAGCTGTCGCTGGTCTCCGGCGTGGGGCAGTCGTCGGCCTTCGCGATGGTGCTGCTCAGCGAGACGCTGCGCCCGCGGCAGCACGAGCCGTCCGTGCGCGCCGAGGTGACCAACGAGCTGTCGCGCCTGCTCGACGAGGTGAACGCCGCGGTGGCCGACTACGAGCAGCTGAGGATGCTGGTGATCGCACGCGAGCCCTGGAGCATCGAGAACGGCTGCCTCACGCCGACGATGAAGATCAAGCGCGGCCGCATCGAGAAGATGCTCGAGCCCGAGATCCACCGCTGGTACGCCGACAAGCAGAAGGTGCTCTGGCAGTAGGCTGCGGACCGCACCGGCCCTGGTCGGGGCGGGTGGCCGTCAGCCCGCTGCGGCCTCGACCCGGTTGCGCCCCAGCGCCTTGGCGCGGTAGAGCGCCTGGTCGGCGCGCTCGAGCAGGGCCTCGGGCGACTCCCCGTCGCGCAGCTCGGCCAGACCGCCCGACATGGTCACCGGGACCGTGAGGCCCTGATGCTGCACCGCCTCGCGGGCCAGGTGCAGGCGCAGCCGCTCGGCGCCGGTGCGGGCGTCCTCCAGTCCGGTGTCGGGCATCAGCAGCAGGAACTCCTCACCGCCCCAGCGGCCCAGCGTATCGCTGGCGCGCACGCAGTCCAGGGACCGCTCGGCCAGGCTGCGCAGCACCGCGTCGCCGCAGGCGTGGCCGTGGCGGTCGTTGACCTGCTTGAAGTGGTCCACATCGATCAGAAGTACGCTCAGCCGCGCACCCTTGCGGCGCTGGCGCTGCACTTCACGCGCCAGCAGCTCGCCTAGGTGGCCGCGGTTGACCAGCCCGGTCAGCGCATCGCGCGTGGCCAGGTACTGGATGCGCGCCAGCGCCTCGGCCAGCTCGGCCTTCTGCCGCAGCAGCCGCTTGCGCATCTGGCGCAGCCGAGCGGCCAGCAGCGCCACCGCCGGCAGTGTGACCAGCAGCATCAGCAGGTGGCCGGCCTCGACGGCCGCAGGCGTGCCGCCCTGGGGCTGGTTCACCTGCCAGACCATCGCCAGGCCCATCGTCAGCACCGAGACCGCGCAGACGCCCAGCATCCGCCGCAGCGGCAGGGCGAACATGCCGAACATCATCACCACCATCAGCAGCAGGAACAGGCCGCCGCGCAGCGGCCCGGCCACGGCGTAGGCCCAGGCGCAGCAGCCGATCGCGTAGGCCATCTGCGCCACGGTCAGCGAAGGGTCGGCGAAGCGCTCCGACCAGCCGCTGGCAATCGCGGTGACGAAGCCGGCGCTGCCGGCGCTCACCAGCAGCACCCAGATCCACAGCGCCTGCGCCGACACCAGATCCACCGCGACGCCGTAGGCCATGAAGGCCACCGACGCCAGGCTGAACAGACAGGCCAGGGCGGTCTGCCCGGCCCGCAGCCGCCGCTTCGGATCGGCGGGCAGCCAGCGATGCCAGCGCAGGCGGGTGAGGGTGGGGGAGGACAGCGAGGCAGACAAGGTCGAGGTGTGCCCGGACTTGGGTGGGACGCCCTGACACTCTAGGCGTGAGGCGGGTGGCGTGAAGGCTGGAAATGCGCTCCTCTGGTCCGGCAGTCCTGCATCCCGATGGCCCGCACGGGCAGCGGGTTCGAGATTCGACGGGTCCGGTCCAGCGGGCCGGCAGGCGGGTCGGGCGAGCTTTGCCGCTCGCCTAAGATCCGCGTCCTCGCGCTCCCGCCGGAGCGCCGCGCCGATCTCCCGAGTCTCCGCCCATGCACGCTCCCTCCGGCAGCCCCCGCGCCGCCGTCCAAGATTTCGCCGGCCACACGCCGATGATGGCGCAGTACCTGCGCATCAAGGCCGACTTTCCGGACACGCTGGTGTTCTACCGGATGGGCGACTTCTACGAGTTGTTCTACGACGATGCCCGCAAGGCCAACCGGCTGCTGGACATCACCCTCACCACCCGCGGGCAGAGCAACGGCGAGCCGGTGGTGATGGCCGGGGTGCCGGTGCACTCGGTGGAGGCCTACCTCGCCAAGCTGATCAAGCTGGGCGAGGCGGTGGCGATCGCCGAGCAGGTGGGCGAGGTGGGCGCTGCCAAGGGCCCGGTGGAGCGCAAGGTGGTGCGGGTGGTCACGCCCGGCACCGTGACCGACACCGAGCTGCTGGCCGAGCGGGAGGACACGCGGCTGCTGGCGATCGCGGCCAAGGGCCCGCCCGCGTCGCCCACCTACGGCCTGGCCTGGCTGGCGCTGGCCAGCGGCCAGCTGGGGCTGACCGAGTGCAGCGGTCGCGAGCTGGCCGCCTGGCTGGCGCGGCTGGCGCCGGCGGAGATCCTGGTCAGCGCCGAGACGGAAGCCGAGCAGCGCCCCGCCGCGCTGCGCGCCTGCCCGGCGCCGCAGACCAGCCGGCCGGGCTGGCAGTTCGACAGCACGCTGGGCGAGCGCAAGCTGCGCGAGCAGCTGCGCGTGGCGCACCTGGCCGGCTTCAACGCGCAGGACCTGCACGTGGCCCACGCCGCCGCCGCCGCGCTGCTGAGCTACGCCGAGCACACCCAGGGCCGTGCGCTGGCGCACGTCAACAGCCTCAGCGTGGAGCGCGCCAGCGCGCTGCTGGAGCTGCCGCCGGCCACGCACCGCAACCTGGAGCTGACCGTCACGCTGCGCGGCGAGACGGCGCCGACGCTGCTGAGCCTGCTGGACACCTGCCGCAGCGGCATGGGCAGCCGGCTGCTGCGCCACTGGCTGACGCACCCGCTGCGCGAGCGCAGCACCGCGCGCGAGCGCCAGGCCGCCATCGGCGTGCTGCTCGCGTCGGGGGCCACCGAGCGCCTGCGCGACGCGCTGCGCCAGGTCAGCGACGTGCAGCGCATCACCGCGCGCACCGCGCTGCGCCAGGTGCGCCCGCGCGAGCTGGCCGGCCTGCGCGAGACGCTGCTGGGCCTGCCGACGCTGCGCGAGCGCGTGCCCACCGGCACCGCGCTGCTCGACGAGCTGCACGCCGCGCTGACGCCGGACACGGCGATTGCCACGCTGCTGCAGCAGGCCATTGCCGCCGAGCCGGCGGTGCTGCTGCGCGACGGCGGGGTGATCGCCCCGGGCTTCGACGCCGAGCTGGACGAGCTGCGCGGCATCGCCACCCACTGCGACGATTTCCTGCTCGAGCTGGAGGCGCGCGAGCGGGCCCGCACCGGCATCGGCAACCTGCGCGTGCAGTACAACAAGGTGCACGGCTTCTACATCGAGGTGACAACGTCCGGTCTCGACCGCGTGCCGCTGAACTACCAGCGCCGCCAGACGCTGAAGAATGCCGAGCGCTTCATCACCCCGGAGCTCAAGGCCTTCGAGGACAAGGCGCTGAGCGCGCAGGAGCGCTCGCTGGCGCGCGAGAAGTGGCTCTACGAGCAGCTGCTCGATGCGCTGCAGCCGCACCTGGTGGCGCTGGCCGAGGTGGGCCGGGCGCTGGCCAGCCTGGACGTGCTGGCCGCCCTGGCCGAGCGCGCCGCGACGCTGAACTGGTGCGCGCCGGAGTTCGTCAACCCCCCCTGCCTGGAAATCGAGCAGGGCCGCCACCCCGTCGTCGAAGCCCGGCTGGCCGAGACGGGCGGCGGCAGCTTCATCGCCAACGACTGCCGGCTGGATGCGGCGCGGCGCATGATCGTCCTTACCGGCCCGAACATGGGCGGCAAGAGCACCTTCATGCGCCAGGTCGCGGTGATCGTGCTGCTGGCGGCCATCGGCAGCTACGTGCCGGCCACGCGCTGCCGGCTCGGGCCGATCGACGCGATCCACACCCGCATCGGCGCGGCCGACGACCTGGCCAACGCGCAGTCCACCTTCATGCTGGAGATGACCGAAGCCAGCGCCATCCTGCACAGCGCGAGCGAGCACTCACTCGTGCTGATGGACGAGATCGGCCGCGGCACCTCCACCTTCGACGGCCTGGCGCTGGCCGGCGCGATCGCCAGCCACCTGCACGACCGCAACAAGAGCTTCACGCTGTTCGCCACGCACTACTTCGAGCTGACCGAGTTCCCGGCACGGCACCGGCATGCGCTGAACATGCACGTCTCGGCGGCGGAGAGCGGGGACGACATCGTCTTCCTGCACGCCATCGAGCCCGGGCCGGCCAGCCGCAGCTACGGCGTGCAGGTGGCCCGGCTGGCGGGCATGCCCGCGCCGGTGCTGCGCCAGGCGCGCGGCACGCTCGAGTCGCTGGAGGCGCAGCAGCGCGCCGCCACCGCGCAGATCGACCTGTTCGGCGCCCCCGACGAGATCGGCATGAGCGCTGCGCTGCCGGAGCCGGCCGCGCCTGCCGCGACGACAATAGCGGCCGCCCTGGCCCCCGCCGAACCCAGCGCGCTGGAGCGTGCGATGGCCGAGATCGACCCCGACGCGCTCACGCCGCGCGCGGCCCTGGAACTGCTGTACCGACTGAAGGCGCTGGCCCCGGACGCGTGAGAACGTCCGCGCTCACCGCTCCGGTTTCCCGTCCTTTCGACCCGTCATGACCTACTGCATCGGCATCCGCCTGAACGCCGGCCTGGTGTTCCTCTCCGATTCGCGCACCAACGCGGGGATCGACTCGATCAGCACCTTCCGCAAGATGATCGTCTACGAGAAGCCGGGCGACCGCTTCATGTGCCTGCTGTCGGCCGGCAACCTGAGCATCTCGCAGTCGGTGCGCGAGATCCTGCAGGTCGAGAAGATCGCCGGCCCGGATGGCGAGGACCCGATCACGATCTGGAATGCCAAGAGCATGTTCGACGTGGCCCGCGTGCTCGGCGCGGCGGTGCGGCGCGTCTACGAGCAGGACGGTGCGGCGCTGCGCAACAACGGCATCGACTTCGTGGCCAGCTTCATCCTCGGCGGCCAGATCGGCGGCGAGGGCATGCGCATGTTCCTGGTCTATTCGGCCGGCAACTTCATCGAGGCCACGCGCGAGACCTGCTTCTTCCAGATCGGCGAGAGCAAGTACGGCAAGCCCATCCTGGACCGCATGCTCACCCCGACCACGCCGCTGGACGTGGCGGCCAAGGCGGCGCTGGTGTCGATGGACTCGACGCTCAAGTCCAACCTCTCGGTGGGCCTGCCGCTGGACCTGCTGGTCTACCGGGCCGGCGAGCTGGCGGCCGACCAGATCGTCTGCATCGACGATCAGAACCCCTACTTCCAGATGATCCACAGCACCTGGGGGCAGCGCCTGCGCGAGGTGTTCGACGGCATCGACGACCCGCGCTGGGACGGCGGCGACGCCACCCATCCGCTGATCGCCCGCTCCGAGCGCTACGAGCCGCTGAAGAAGATCGGCTCGCCGGGCGAGCGGGTCATCTGAGCGACGAAGGCCCCGGGATTGCCCAGGGGTGTCGCTGCCTCGACAGGCAGCGGGCTGCGCACAGCCTAAGCTGCGGGCCATCCGATTCCCGTGCCTCCCCCATGTCCCCGCCCACCCTCGTCTTCAGCCATGCCAACGGCTTTCCGGCCGGCACCTACCGGGTCCTGTTCGAGCGCTGGCGGGCGGCCGGCTGGCGGGTCGAGGCGGTGGAGAAGTTCGGCCACGACCCGCGCTGGCCGGTCAGCAGCAACTGGCCCCGGCTGCGCGAGGAGCTGGCGCACTTCATCGACGCCCTGAAACTGGACGGCCCGCCGGTGCTGGTGGGGCATTCGCTCGGCGGCTTCCTGAGCCTGCTGACTGCCAGCCACCGCAGCGACCTGGCGCGGGCGATCGTGCTGCTCGACTCGCCGCTGATCGCCGGCTGGCGCGCCCAGAGCCTGCGCCTGGCCAAGGCGACGAGGCTGATCCATCGCCTCTCGCCGGCGCGGGTGGCCGAGCGGCGCCGCCAGCACTGGCCCAGCGAGGAGGCCTGCCGGGCCCACTATGCCGCCAAGTCCGTCTTCGCGAACTGGGACGCCCGGGTGCTGGACCACTATGTGGCCGCCGGGACCGAGCCCGATCCCCAGGGCGGCGTGCGCCTGGCCTTCGACCGCAGCACCGAAAGCCGCATCTACGACACCCTGCCGCACCACCTGGGCGAGGTGCTGCGCCGTCGCCCGCTGCAGTGCCCGGTCGGGTTCATCGGGGGCAATCACTCGCGCGAACTGCGCGCGGTCGGCCTGGAGGCCACCCGTCGGCTCACGCACGGGCGCATCCGCATCCTGCAGGGGGGGCATCTCTTTCCGATGGAGCGGCCCGAGCAGGCGGCCGACGAGGTGCTCGACCTCATCGCAGAGCTGACCAGCCGGCCCTGACCCAGGGGGCTCGATCGCGGGGGGGATGCTCCGACGGCGCTTAAGCGCGGCCTAATCCATGCGAACGACACTGGCTTCTGTGGCCGGATGGCGGTTCCGGCCCGACCCGCGGCGGCGCGAGCTGCCGCGGTGCCGTCCTTCGACGCCGCATGGAATCCTCTCTTATGTCTTCATCGAGCGCTGGCACCTCCCGGGACCGCTTCGGCTGGGTCGATTTCTCCAAGGGTGTGTGCATCCTGGCTGTCGTGGCCCTGTGGGTCACGCATGAATTCGAGCATCGCCACATCGGCTTCCTGGCCGGACAGGCCACCCTGCTGGACCGTTTCGTCTGGTTCGCGGCGCCCTTTCGCATGCCGGACTTCTTCCTGATCTCGGGGCTGTTCCTGTCCCGCGTGATGGACCGGCCCTGGAAGAGCTACCTCGACACCAAGGTGGTGCACTACCTGTACTTCTTCCTGCTCTGGACCCTGATCATCGTCCCGGCGATGTGGTGGTTCGGCCGCGACACACCGTCCAGTCTGGCCGAGGCGGCCACGCAGCTGGGCGGCCTTGTGTTCGGCAAGCCCTTCGCGATGCTGTGGTTCCTGCTCTACCTGTCGATCTACTGCGTCGTGACGCGGCTGACCTGGCGGGTGCCGACCTGGATCATGGCGCCGGTGGCGGTGCTGCTGATGCTCTTCCCGGCGCAGACCGGCGAGTACCACCTCGACCGCTTCGGGGTGTTCTTCCTCTACTTCTATGCCGGCGCCCGCTTCGCCCGCCATTTCTTCGCCCTGGCCGACTGGGCCCGCGGTCATGTGCGCCTGGCCATCGGCGGCCTGCTGCTGTGGGTGGCGGTGAACAAGGCGATCGTGATGGCCGGCTGGACCGAGCAGGGGTCGCCCGGCCTGCTGGTGATGGCCTTCGTGGGCATCAGCGCGGTGATCGTGTTCAGTGCGATCACCTGGGACCGCGCCTGGGCGCGCTGGGTGACCTACCTGGGGCGCAACTCGATCGCGGTCTACCTGGGCTTCTACGTGCCGATGGTGCTGATCGTCGAGGGCATGCTGGCCACCCGCTGGGGGCATCAGCTCAGCGTGGTGGGCCTGGTGGCGCTGGCCGGCAGCGTGGCGATCTCGGTCGCGTTCTTCGAGGTGGCGCGCCGCATCGGGCTGGGCTTCCTGTACGAGCGGCCCAACTGGGCGCGGCTGAAGTCGCACCGCGTGCCGGCCGTGCCCTTCGATCCCGAGAGCTCCGCCCGCCTGCGCCGAGCCTGAGCGGGGCCACTGCCACGTGCAGCCCGGCGTGACGACCGGCCCGCGGGCCGGTCGTCGGCATGTCCGACCTCCTATAATTCCGGTTTACCACCACGGCCCTCCTGTCCGCCTCGCCCGCATCCGCATGGCGGCGCTCCAAGGGAGGGCCGCTGCACATGACCAAGTTCGTTTTCGTCACCGGCGGCGTGGTGTCCTCGCTCGGCAAGGGCATCGCCGCGGCATCGCTGGCTGCGATCCTGGAATCGCGGGGCCTGAGGGTCACCCTGATCAAGCTCGACCCGTACCTCAACGTGGACCCGGGCACGATGTCGCCCTTCCAGCACGGCGAGGTCTTCGTCACCGACGACGGCGCCGAGACCGACCTGGACCTGGGCCACTACGAGCGCTTCATCACCACGCGGATGAAGCGGTCGAACAACTTCACCAGCGGCCAGATCTACAAGACCGTGCTCGAGAAGGAGCGCCGCGGCGACTACCTGGGCAAGACGGTGCAGGTGATCCCGCACGTCACCAACGAGATCCAGGAGTTCGTCAAGCGCGGCGCCGGTCTGCTGCCCGACAGCACCCAGGAGCCGGTGGACGTGGCGATCTGCGAGATCGGCGGCACCGTGGGTGACATCGAGTCGCTGCCCTTCCTGGAGGCGGTGCGCCAGATGGCGCTCAAGCTGGGCCCCAACAACGCCGCCTTCGTGCACCTGACCTACGTGCCCTGGATCGCGGCGGCCGGCGAGCTCAAGACCAAGCCGACCCAGCACACGGTGCAGAAGATGCGCGAGATCGGCATCCAGCCCGACGCGCTGCTGTGCCGCGCCGACCGGCCGATTCCCGACGAGGAACGCGACAAGATCAGCCTGTTCACCAACGTGGCACGCCACGGGGTGATCTCGGTGTGGGACGCCGACTCGATCTACAAGGTGCCGCGCATGCTGCACGAGCAGGGCCTGGACGAGCTGATCTGCATGAAGTTGCAGCTGTTCACCAAGCCGGCCAACCTCAAGCGCTGGGACCGCCTGGTCAACGAGGTGGAGCACCCGAAGGGCGAGGTGACGATTGCGATGGCCGGCAAGTACACCGAGCTGTCGGACTCGTACAAGTCGCTCAACGAGGCGCTGCGCCACGCCGGCATCCACCACCACGTCAAGGTGAACATCGAGTACGTCGATTCCGAGACGCTCACGCCCGCGACCGTGGGCGAGCTGTCGAAGTACGACGCCATCCTGGTGCCCGGCGGCTTCGGCAAGCGCGGCATCGAGGGCAAGATCCTGGCGGCGCAGTACGCCCGCGAGCAGCGCATCCCCTACCTGGGCATCTGCCTGGGCATGCAGGTGGCCACCATCGAGTACGCCCGCCACATGGCCGGGCTGGAGGGCGCCAACTCCACCGAGTTCGATCCCGACGGCCCGCACCCGGTGATCGCGCTGATCGACGAGTGGCAGGACGCCGACGGCAGCATCCAGCGGCGCGACGCCAGCTCCGACCTGGGCGGCACGATGCGCCTGGGCGCCCAGAGCTCGGACGTCCGGCCCGGCACCATCGCCCACGAGATCTACGGCGACGTGGTCACCGAGCGGCATCGCCACCGCTACGAGGCCAACGAGAAGTACCTGGAGCGCCTGCAGAAGGCCGGCCTGGTGATCTCGGCGATCACCCAGCGCGAGAAGCTCACCGAGATGATCGAGCTGCCGCGCGAGGTGCATCCCTGGTTCGTCGGCGTGCAGTTCCACCCCGAGTTCAAGAGCACGCCCTGGGACGGCCACCCGCTGTTCATCGGCTACATCGACGCGGCGCTGAAGCATCAGGCGCAAGCCAGGGCCGCAGCAAAGGCATCGGCATGAATCTCTGCGGCTTCGAGGTCGGCCTGGACCGGCCCTTCTTCCTGATCGCCGGCACCTGTTCGATCGAGGGGCTGCAGATGTCCCTGGATGTGGCAGGCCGGCTGAAGGAGGCCTGCGGCGCACTGGGCATCCCGCTGATCTACAAGGGCTCCTTCGACAAGGCCAACCGCTCGTCGGGCAGCAGCCAGCGCGGCGTGGGCCTCGACGCGGGCCTGAAGATCCTCGACGAGGTGCGCCGCCAGACCGGCCTGCCGGTGCTCACCGATGTGCACGACGAGGCCCAGGTGGCCGAGGTGGCCGCGGTGGTCGACGTGCTGCAGACGCCGGCCTTCCTGTGCCGCCAGACCGACTTCATCCGTGCGGTGGCGATGTCCGGCCGCCCGGTGAACATCAAGAAGGGCCAGTTCCTCGCGCCCTGGGACATGAAGAACGTCATCGACAAGGCCCGTGCCGCCGCGCGCGAGGCCGGCCTGTCGGAGGACCGCTTCCTGGCCTGCGAGCGTGGCGTGAGCTTCGGCTACAACAACCTGGTGGCCGACATGACCAGCCTGGCCGAGATGCGCAAGTCCGGCGCGCCGGTGGTCTTCGACGTCACCCACTCGGTGCAGAAGCCGGGTGGCCTGGGCAACGTGAGCGGTGGCGCCCGCGAGATGGTGCCGGTGCTGGCCCGCGCGGGCGTGGCCGCGGGCGTGGCCGGGCTGTTCATGGAGACCCACCCGGATCCGGCCCAGGCCTGGTCCGACGGGCCGAACGCGGTGCCGCTGAAGCACATGCGCGCGCTGCTCGAGCAGCTGGTGGCGCTGGACCGTGTGGTCAAGCAGCAACCTCTGCTGGAGAACGACTTTTCATGCTGATCAAGCGCCGCCCAACTTTGCACGGGTGACGCGTCGCCCCGACGGCCGGGCCCGCGCGCCCCACCGTCTTTGCGGCACCATGCGCGCGACGAATTTTTGACCACAGGAGTCCCCCAAGATGAGCGCCATCGTCGACATCGTCGGCCGCGAAGTTCTCGACAGCCGCGGCAACCCCACCGTCGAATGCGACGTGCTGCTGGAAAGCGGCACCATGGGCCGTGCGGCCGTGCCCAGCGGCGCCTCCACCGGCAGCCGCGAGGCCATCGAGCTGCGCGACGGCGACAAGAGCCGCTACCTCGGCAAGGGCGTGCTCAAGGCGGTGCAGAACATCAACACCGAGATCAGCGAAGCCGTGCTGGGCCTGGACGCCAGCGAGCAGAGCTTCCTGGACAAGACCCTGATCGACCTGGACGGCACCGACAACAAGGGCCGCCTGGGCGCCAACGCGATGCTGGCCGTCTCGATGGCCGTGGCGCGCGCGGCCGCCGAAGAGTCCGGCCTGCCGCTGTACCGCTACTTCGGCGGCATGGGCGCGGTGCAGCTGCCCGTGCCGATGATGAACGTCATCAACGGCGGTGCGCACGCCAACAACAGCCTGGACCTCCAGGAAATGATGATCATCCCCGTGGGCGCGCCGAGCCTGCGCGAGGCCCTGCGCTGGGGTGCCGAGACCTTCCACGCGCTCAAGAAGATCCTGCACGACAAGCACATCAGCACCGCCGTCGGTGACGAGGGCGGCTTCGCCCCCAGCGTCGAGAGCCACGAGGCGGCGATCCAGATGATCCTGCAGGCCATCGACCTGGCCGGCTACCGCGCCGGTGACCAGATCGCCCTGGGCCTGGACTGCGCGGCCAGCGAGTTCTATCACGACGGCAAGTACGTGCTGGCCGGCGAAGGCAACCTGTCGCTGACCGCCGAGGCCTGGACCGACATGCTGGCCACCTGGTGCGACAAGTACCCGATCATCTCGATCGAGGACGGCATGCACGAGGGGGACTGGGCCGGCTGGGCGCACCTGACGCAGCGCCTGGGCAAGAAGGTTCAGCTGGTGGGCGACGACCTGTTCGTGACCAACACGAAGATCCTGAAGCGTGGCATCGACGAAGGCATCGCCAACTCGATCCTCATCAAGATCAACCAGATCGGCACCCTGAGCGAGACCTTCGCCGCCATCGAGATGGCCAAGCGCGCCGGCTACACCGCCGTCGTGTCGCACCGCTCGGGCGAGACCGAGGACTCGACCATCGCCGACATCGCCGTGGCCACCAACGCCGGTCAGATCAAGACCGGCTCGATGAGCCGTTCGGACCGCATGGCCAAGTACAACCAGCTGCTGCGCATCGAGGAAGACCTGGGCGACGTGGCGGTGTACCCGGGCCGCGCGGCCTTCTACAACCTGCGCTGATCGGGCAGCCAGGCCGGCCATGCGCGGCGTCACGCTCGTCCTGCTCGCCCTGCTCGGCTACGTGCATGCCGAGCTGTGGTTCGGGCGCAGCGGCCTGCCGCGCGTCCTGGAGCTGCGTGCCCAGGTCAACGAGCAGCAGGCCCTCAACGAGCAGGCGCGCGCGCGCAACGAACGGCTGCAGGCCGAGGTGACCGACCTGCAGACCGGCCGCGAGATCATCGAGGAGAAGGCGCGCGCCGAACTCGGCATGCTGCGCCCGGACGAACTGCTGGTGCAGTACACCCACCCGACGCGCTGAGGCCGAAGCCCGGCGGCGCCGGGTGGGCCGAGGCCACCGACCCGCGACCGCGGGTTCGCAGGCGCGCTTCAGGCCGCCAGGGCCTGCGGCTGCGCCAGCAGCTGGTCCAGCCGGTCGGCGGTCACCGGCCGCGAGAACAGATAGCCCTGGCCGTAGTCGCAGCCGGCGCTGCGCAGCAGGGCGAGCTGCTCGGGCGTCTCCACGCCCTCGGCCACCACCTTCAGGCCCAGCTTGTGGGCCATCATCACGATGCCTTCGCACAGCGCCAGGTCGGGCGAGTCCGGCCGCAGGTTGCAGACGAAGGAGCGGTCGATCTTGATGTAGTCGATGTCCAGCCGGTTCAGGTAGGCCAGCGACGAGTAGCCGGTGCCGAAGTCGTCCAGCGCGACCTGCACGCCGGCATCGCGAAAGCGCAGCATCTGCTGCGTCACTTCGGGACCGGCCTCCATCAGCAGGCCCTCGGTGATCTCCACCACCATGCTGTGGCCGTCGGTGCCCAGGCTGGTCAGGTGGTGCAGCCAGGCCGCCAGCGCCAGCCGCCCGTTCTGGAACTGCAGCGGCGAGACGTTCACGCTGACCTGGAAGGTCGGGTGGCTGCGACGCCAGCGCGCGACCTGCCGCGCCGCCTCGTGGAACACCCAGTCGCCCAGTTCGTGGATCATCCCGGTGGCCTCGGCTGCCGGGATGAACTCGGCCGGGCTGATGAAGCCGCGCTCCGGGTGCTGCCAGCGGATCAGCGCCTCGGCCTTGCGGATGCGCCCGCCGGTCAGCTCGACGATGGGCTGGTAGCACAGGTGGAACTGCTGCTGCGCCAGCGCCAGGCGCAGGTCGGAGATCAGCCGCATGCGGTCCTGCGCGGCCACCTGCATCGCCGGGGTGAAGTAGCGGCAGGCGTTGCGGCCGCTGCGCTTGGCCGCGTACATCGCCTGGTCGACGTTGCGCAGCAGCTCCTCGGGGCTGGCCGCATCGTGCGGATAGAAGGTCACCCCGGCGCTGGCGGTCACGTAGACCAGGTCGGCGCCGAGCCGGAAGGGTTGCGCCAGGGCCTGCATCACCTCGTGCGCCACCCGGGCCACCGCCTGCGAGTCCGTCAGCTCGCCCAGCAGGACCATGAACTCGTCGCCGCCCAGCCGTGCCACCAGGTCGGTATCGCGCACGCAGTAGCGCAGCCGCTGGGCGGCCTCCTGCAGCAGCACATCGCCCCAGGCGTGGCCGAGCGAGTCGTTGATCTCCTTGAACTGGTCGAGGTCGAGCATCAGCAGGGCACAGGGGCGGCCGCTGCGGTCGCTGGCGCGCATCTGTCCGGCCAGCCGGTCCTGGAACATGTGCCGGTTGGGCAGTCCGGTGAGGGTGTCGAAGTTGGCCTGCTGCCAGATCAGATCCTGCGCGCGTTTCTGGTCGGTGATGTCCGAGACGCTGCCCACCATGCGCAGCGGGCGCCCCTGGTCGTCGCGCTCGACCACGCGGCCGCGGTCGATCACCCAGATCACACTGCCGTCCTTGCGGCGCATGCGGTGCTCGTGCAGGTAGCTGCCTTGGCCCTCCAGGGCGCGGCGCAGCGCTGCGTCCACGGCGGCGGATTCCTCGTCGAGCAGGCAGCGCATGAAGTCGCTCAGGTTGCCCTCCAGGTCCGCAGGCGCATAGCCGAGGATCTCGCACCAGCGCCGGCTCAGGGTCAGGCCGCCGCTGGGCAGGTGCCAGTCCCAGACCGCGTCGCCGGTGGCCTCGAGGGCGTGCTGCAGGCGCCGCTCGCTGTCCTCCACGCGCAGCTGGGCCTCGCGCAGGTCGGTGATGTCGTGTGCGATCACCAGGATGCGCGGCAGCCCGTCCGGTCCGGTGAAGGGCTTCTTGATCGACTTGAAGTGGTTGATGCGGCCGTTGCGGGCGTCGCGGGATTCTTCGTAGACGATCTCGGTCTCGCCGCGCGCCATGATGTCGAGGACGTTGCGGCGGAAGGACTCGGCCATCTCGGGCGGGCAGCCGAAATCGATGTCGCTCTTGCCGACCATGGCCTCCGGCGTCGTGCCGTAGAAGTTCGCCACCGGGCGATTGCACAGCAGGAAGTTGCCGGCATGGTCCTTCAGGATGACGAAGTCCGGGCTTTCGTCCAGCACCGTGCGCAGCAGGTCGGTCTGGGCCTCCAGATCCCGTTCGATGCGCATCAGGCGCTGCACCATGTCGGCCAGTTCGTCGGGGGCGAGATCGATCGGAACGGAAGGAAGAGTCGGGTTCATGGGCACCATCCGGATACTGCACGTGCGCCTTCGGAGGATGGCATCCCGGTGGAGCTGTCCAGGCGCACAAGCGAAGGCCTGTGGGCTGCCTTATCGGCGCTTCGGCGGCGGACATGAAGCCGCCGAAGCGTTGCGGCGGGCCTTCGGGCGTGACCGGTGGCGCAGCGGGAAAAAGCACCGCCGCGCCGTTCGGGAAGGCGCAGGGCGGCCGGCAGGTGTGCTGGCGCCGTTCCGGGGGCCGGGACGGGCATCGCCCGGCCCCGGGGGCTCAGAGGCTCGGATCCTCCGTCCCGAGACTCGCGCGGGCATCGGCCTGCGCACTGTCGGCGGGCAGAGCGGGCGCCGCGCGCTGCCGGTACTGGCTCGGCGACAGTCCCAGCATGCGGCGGAAGGCGTGCGTGAAGCCGGCGCTGTCGGCGAAGCCGGCCTGCTCGGCGATGTCCTTGATCGGCCGATCGGTGTGGCGCAGGTGCTCGGCGGCCTGGCGCAGGCGCTGTTCACGCTGCAGGGCCACCAGCGAGCTGCCTCGGTAGCGCTGCAGGGCGGCCTGCAGGCTGCGCAGGCTGATGCCCAGGCGCTCGGCCACTTCGGCCGGCTTCAGATACAGCCCGCCCGGTTCGGCCAGCAGACGCTGCAGGCGCTGCAGGCTGGGCGGCTCGCTCTGCTGCAGGCGGATCGGATCGACCTCGGCGGCAGCCGGGCGGGCCTGCGGCAGGGCGCTGCGTGCGCCCGGGGCGGCGGCCCCCGCGCGTACCGACAGATCCTGCAGACGGCCGAGGGTGGCCAGGTCGGCGGCCGCGGCGGCGCTGCGCAGCCGCAGGAAGGCCCGCAGTTCCTCGTGGGCGGCCTGCGCCTGCCCGAGCGCGCCGAGGGTGCAGGACAGGTCGTAGGGCAGTCGGGCGGCAAGCTTGCTGCCCGCGTCGGCCTGGGCCTGGGCCGCACGCAGGCAGGGCAGGGCCCGTTCGGGCCGACCGGCGATGCGCCAGGCCCAGCCCAGGTTGTACAGGCGGCTGACCTGGCCGTGCCGGGGGTTGCCCGGCTCCGGCGGGCCGGGCGGGTCGGCGAGATGCCGCTCGAGGCCGGCCAGGTCGCCGCGCAGCGCGCAGACCATGCCGCGCAGGTCGCGCTGGCGGCCTTCCTCGGCGGCGGTGAGGCTGCCGGGCAGGCCATCGCCCGACAGCAGGGCTTCGACCTGCGTCATGTGGCGTTCGAAGGCGGCCTCGTCCGGCGCACCTTCGGCCAGATCCAGGCTGTAGACGGTGGGCAGTCGCCGGGCGCGCAGGGCCGAGAAGAAGTGCAGCGAGGCCAGCGCCGAGCGCAGCGCGCCGGCCAGCTGGGGGTTGCGGCAGCGGGCATGGTCGGCCGCGAAGTGACGCTCCCAGGCCTGCCAGGCGTCGCCCAGGCGCAGCTGGTGGGCGTAGGCCATGGCCACGGGAAGGAACAGGGCCAGCCGGTCCTCCAGCGGCAGTTCCGGCTGGCGCAGGGCCCAGCGTGCCGCCGCCACGGCGCTGACCTCGTGGCCGCTGAGGTTGTACCAGTAGGCCAGCTGGGCCACGCACTGGCTCTTCTCGCGGCTGCGGCCGTTGGCCGCGAAGGTGAGCACGGCCGTCTCGAGGGCGGCGCTCTGCTCGGCCAGCGGGCGGCGTGTCTCGTGCAGGCGGGCGCGCAGCAGGGCGAACTCGGCGCGCAGCAGCGGCGATCGGGCCGCCGCGAAGCCGTCCTCGCGGGCTTCGAAGTCGTCCAGCCCCGGCGGGCTGGCGCTGCGCATGCGCGCGGCGAGTCGGCGCAGCTCCTGGCGCAGGCCGGCGTCGTCCATGGCCGCTGCGTCAGCGCGCCAGCTGTTCGAGGCGGAAGCTCGCGCCGTCGTAGCGGCCCAGGGCCTGCACCAGCACCGGCAGGCTCTGCTGCAGCGTGGCGTGCAGCGGGTGCGGCGGGTTGATCACCAGCATGCCGCTGCCCATCATTCCGAAGCCGCTGGCATCGGGGGGCAGCACGTTCAGGCGCACGTTCAGCCAGCCCTTGCGCGCCCGGGCCGCGGCCGTGGCCTTCAGCCGCTCGACCATCTCGTGCGGCTCGAGGCGCTGCAGCTGCGGATACCAGACCAGGATCACCGCCTCGGCAAAGCGCTCCAGGCCCTCGCGCACGGCGGTCAGGACCTTGGCGTAGTCGGTCTTGATCTCGTAGCTGGGGTCGATCAGCAGCACCGCGCGGCGCGACGGCGGGGGCAGCTCGGCGCGCGGGGCGGTGAAGCCGTCGATCTGCATCACGCCGGTTTCGCGCCGGCCGGCCACCTGCTCGGCCAGCAGCGGCACATCGCTGCCGTGCAGCTCGTACAGGCGCAGGCGGTCGTCGGCGCGCAGCAGCTGCATGGCCAGCACCGGTGAGCCGGGGTAGGCCTGCAGGCGGCCGGGGCCGTTGAAGGCGCGCACCTGGGCGACGTAGTCGGCCACGGCGGGCGGCAGGTCGCGGCGCTCCCAGAGCCGGCCGATGCCCTCGGCCCACTCGGCATGCTTGCGGGCCTCCTTGCTTTCCAGCCGGTAGGCGCCGGCGCCGGCGTGGGTGTCGACCAGCGTGAAGGGCTTGTCCTTGAGCGCCATGTGGCGCAGCACCTGGATCAGCACCAGGTGCTTGAGGACATCGGCATGGTTGCCGGCGTGGAAGGCGTGTCGGTAGGCGAACATGGCCCGATTGTCGCGGTCCGTGGCCGGTTTCGCCGCAGCATCTGCCGCCGGCCGCTCCGATCAGGCCGCGAGCGGGCGCTGCAGGTGCGGTGTGAGCTGCTCGGCCGACAAGGCCGGCGTGGCATGGTGGCCCTGGTAGGCGTCGCAGTGCGCCGCGTCCAGGGCGGCCAGCTGGGGCGCCTGCTCGACGCCTTCGGCCACCACCGCCAGGCCGAGCTGATGGCCCAGGCCCACCATGGAGCGCACCACGGCCTGGGCACCGCGGTCGCTGCCGAGGTGGCGGATCAGGCTGGGATCGAGCTTCAGGGTGTCCAGCGGCAGGCGGTGCAGGCGGGCCAGGTGGGTCTGGCCGGTGCCGAAGTCGTCCAGGGCGATGCGCACCCCCAGCCGCCGGCAGGCGCCGAGCTGCTGGCGCATGCGCTCGCTGGGCTCGCGCAGCAGCGATTCGGTGAGCTCCAGCTCCAGGGCGGCGGCCGGCAGGCCGGCCAGGTCCAGGGCCTGTTCGACCTGGCCGACGAAGTCCGCCGCCTGCAGCTGGGCGGCCGAGACGTTCACGGCCACCGGCACCTCCGGCACGCCCAGGTCGCGCCAGTGGCGCAGCTGGCGGCAGGCGCGCTGCAGCACCCAGCGGCCCAGCTCGACGATCAGCCCGCACTGCTCGGCCCAGGGAATGAAGGCGCCGGGCTCCACCAGGCCCAGCGTCGGGTGGTTCCAGCGCAGCAGCGCCTCGACCGCGCGCAGCCGGCCGGTGGCCACGTCCAGCTGAGGCTGATAAAGCAGCTCCAGTTCCTGGCGGGCCTGCGCGCCGGCCAGGCGGGTCTGCACCTGCAGGGCGTCGTCCGCGTGCGTTCCGACCCCGTCGGGCTCGTCCAGCGGCTGGCCCTGCAGATGCAGGGCCGGGCCCTGTGCGGGCTGCAGGGTGAGCTGCCAGCGCGCGCCCAGCTCGCCGCCCAGGGCCCGGCCGAGCTGGGCCTGCTCGGCGTCGGACCATCTGGCCAGCCAGGCGGGCAGGGCAGCGGCCTGCCCCGACGCGTCGGATCGGGGGGCGGGGTCCGTGTCAGGCCGATCTGCCGGCTGCGTTGCCGCGGCGGCAACAGCCGGGCCGCCGGCTGCGCTGGCCGCCGGCGTGGCCGGCAGGCCAGGGGGGTCCGGCAGGTCGTGCGCCGGGGCCTGGGAGCGGGGTGGGGTGCCCGCCGGGCGACTGCGCTGCAGCCAGTGCCAGCCGTCCACATGCAGGGCGCGCAGGCCGCGCGGGGCTCGCCACAGGGCCTTCGGCCGGCCGAGCAGCAGCAGGCCGCCGCTGCGCAGCGCGGCGGCCAGCCGGCCCAGCCACAGCCGCTGCAGGTCGGGCCGCCAGCAGGTGAAGAGCTCGCCGGCCAGGATCAGGTCGGCGCTCGCGCCCGAGCCGTCCTGCGGCAGCTGACGCTCCAGCCAGCGCAGGGTTTCGCGCAGGTCGGCGGGGGCGCTGCCGCGGCGCGCCTGGGCCTGCGCGATCAGCTCGGCAGGGCCGTGCAGACGCAGCGCCGGCGCCCCGGGTGCGCGGGTGGCCAGGTGCTGGCGCAGGTGCTCGACCATGACCAGCGCCTCGGGCATCAGCAGCCAGACGTCCAGGGGTTCGGCGTCGCTGCGCTGGCGGGCCAGCGCGTCGAGCAGGGCCCGGGTGGGGGCGCGCAGCTCCAGCGGGCCGGACTCCTGGTTCGCGGCGGGCAGCTGCAGCGCGCGGGCCAGCAGTCGTTCCGCATCGCTGCGGCTGCGCTGCAGCACAGCGGTGTATTCGGCCAGGTCGGTGCAGCCGAGCTCGGCGCCGTGGCCGGCCACACAGGCCTCCAGCCAGGCCGGTTGCAGCTGGCGCAGCTGGAAACGGGTGTGCCGCAGCACCGCCTGGACGACCTCGCCCAGATCCCCCCAGCCTTCGGGCGAGGGGGCGGCATTGGCACGGGGCGGTACGGGGGGCGTGGACATGTCGGTCGGTCAGGGCCGGACCGCAGCGACAGTCCTGGCCCCGCAATCGTCGAGGCCTTTCATTACACCCCGTTGCAGACCCCCCGGGTTGACGCGCAGCGCAGCCATTTGTTTGCCCGCGCAGGCTCGGCAGCGCCTTCCGGGGCCTCGGCGGGCGCTGGCCTCAGGCCCCGACGGGGCGCTCGATCAGCTCGATCTTGTAGCCGTCCGGATCGGTGACGAAGGCGATCACCGTCGTGCCGCCCTGCACCGGCCCGGCATCGCGCGTGACCGCGCCGCCCAGTTCGGGGTGCGCACGCAGGTGGGCGCACAGCGCTGCCACGTCCGGCACGCCGAGCGCGATATGCCCGTAGGCGCTGCCCAGCTCGTAGGACTCGACGCCGTAGTTGTAGGTCAGCTCGATCTCGGCGTGCTCGGGGTTGCGGCCGTAGCCGAGGAAGGCGAGGTCGTACTTCTGCGCTGGCCTCTCGGTGGTGCGCAGCAGGGTCATGCCCAGGCCCTCGGTGTAGAAGCGGATGGCGCGCGGCAGGTTGCCGACGCGCAGCATGGTGTGCAGCAGTCGCATGGCGAGGTGAGGCGGATGGGTGGGGGAGGAAAGCAACGGCCGCGAGCTTGACACAGCCGGGGTCGTGCTGCCGGCGGCGGGGGTTCCCCGGCGCAGCTTCGGCGACCTCGGGCAGCCCGCCGGCCGCCTACACTGCCCGGCTGCCTTCTCCTGCGGCCCCGCATGAACCGACATCTGCTGCTGCTGGCGCTCTGCCAGGGATTGTTCCTGTCCAACAACGTCACCTTCATCGCCGTGAACGGTCTGGTCGGCCTGGAGCTGGCGCCGCTGGCCTGGATGGCCACGCTGCCGGTGGCCGGCTACGTGGCCGGCGGTGCGCTGGCCACGCCGCTGGTGGCCTGGACCCAGCGGACCTGGGGGCGGCGGCGCAGCTTCCAGCTCGGCCTGCTGGTGGCGCTGGTCAGCGCCGGGCTGTGCGCGCTGGCGGTGCAGATCGGCAGCTTCGCGCTGCTCACCGCCTCGGTCTTCGTGGCCGGCTACTTCAACGCCAATGCGGCGCTGTACCGCTTTGCCGCGGCCGAGCTGGTGGCGCCGTCGTACAAGGAGAAGGCGATTTCCTGGGTGCTGGCCGGCGGCATCCTGGGCGGTGTGGTCGGCCCGAACCTGGCCAGCGCGACGCGCGACACGCTCGACCGCCCCTTCGCCGGGGCCTATCTGGCGCTGACGGCACTGGCGCTGCTGGCGATGGTGCTGATGCAGTTCATCCGCTTTCCCCCGCTGACGCCGCCCGGCGAGGTCGCGAAGGTCGGCCGGCCGCTGCGCGAGATCGCCCGCCAGCCGGTGTTCATCGTCGCGGTGGCCGCCTGTGCGCTGGGTTACGGCGTGATGAACCTGCTGATGGCGGCCACGCCGATCGCCATGGCGCAGTGCGCGCACCCCTTCTCGGCCGCGGCGCTGGTGCTCGAGTGGCATGTCATCGCGATGTACCTGCCGAGTTTCTTCACCGGCGCGCTGATCAAGCGTGTGGGCGCCTGGCCGGTGCTGGTGGCCGGGCTGGTGCTGAACATGGTCTGCGTGGCGATCGCGCTGTCGGGGGTGGACCTGATGCACTTCCTGGCCGCGCTGATCACGCTCGGGGTGGGCTGGAACTTCCTCTACATCGGGGGCACCACGCTGGCCACCGAAGCCTACCGGCCCGAAGAGCGCACCACCGCGCAGGCGGCGGTGGACTTCTGCGTCTACGCGACGATGACGCTCACCGCCTTCGGCTCCGGCGCGCTGGTCACCACCGGCGGCTGGCAGGCGATGAACCTGGGCAGCCTGCTGCCGCTGACCCTGCTGGGCGCGGCGCTGGCGTGGATCCGCTGGCGGCGACCGACCACCGCGGGTTGAGCCTGGCGAGGCCCCATGACAAAGGCCGCCCGAAGGCGGCCTCTAGGACGTTGTGGCTGCTACCCGGCAGCCGCCGCGGATCCGGCGATGCCGCAGCGCCTCACCCCTGGTGCTTGGCGATGAAGTCGCGCACCACCGGATAGGCCATCTCGCGCCAGCGCCGGCCGGAGAAGATGCCGTAGTGGCCGGCGCCGATCACCGAGTAGTGCTCCTGCTTCTCGGCCGGGATGCCCGAGCACAGGCCGTGCGCCGCCTGGGTCTGGCCGATGCCGGCGATGTCGTCCAGCTCGCCTTCGACCGTCAGCAGTGCCGTGGTCCGGATGTCCTGCGGGCGCACGAGCTCGCCGGCGACGTTCCAGGTGCCATAGACCAGCGCGAAGTCCTGGAACACCGTCTTGATGGTCTCCAGGTAGTACTCGGCCGGCATGTCCAGCACGGCGTTGTACTCGTCGTAGAAGCTGCGGTGTGCGTCGGCACTTTCCTCGTCGCCGCGCACCAGGTCCAGGAAGTAGTCCCAGTGGGAGTTCACATGCCGGTCCGGATTCATCGCGACGAAGCCGGTGTACTGCATGAAGCCGGGGTAGACGCGCCGGCCCGCGCCGGGGTAGTTGACCGGCACGCGGTAGATGACGTTGTTCTCGAACCACTCGTGCGAGCGGTTGATCGCCAGGTCGTTCACCGCCGTGGGGCTCTTGCGGGCGTCGATCGGGCCGCCCATCATGACCATCGCCTTGGGCGTGGGCTCGCCGTGGGAGGCCATCAGCGACACCGCGGCCAGCACCGGCACGGTGGGCTGGCACACCGAGATCACGTTGACGTCCGGGCCGATCAGGCGCAGGAAGTCCTGCACGTAGTGCACGTAGTCGTGCAGGTGGAAGGCGCCCTCGGACAGCGGCACCATGCGCGCGTCCACCCAGTCGGTGATGTACACCTTGTGGTCCTGCAGCAGGGTGCGCACCGTGTCGCGCAGCAGCGTCGCATGGTGGCCCGACAGCGGCGCGACCACCAGCACCGAGGGCTGCGAGCGCATCTTCTCGAGCGCCTGGGCGTTGTCGGTGTAGCGCTTGAAGCGCAGCAGGCGGCAGAACGGCCGGGCCTGCGCCACCTGCTCCTGCACCGCCACTTCCACGCCGCCGATGTTCACGGAGGTGATGCCGAAGGGCGGCTTCTCGTATTCCTTGGTCAGGCGGTGCAGCAGGTCGAAGCCGGCGGCCATGCGCTGCGAACCCATCGCATGGGAGAAGGGCGACAGCGGGTGGCTGTAGAGCTTGGACGACGCGCTGGCGAATTCGGCGAACGGGCTCAGAAAGGCGCGCTGCGTTTCGTAGAGCTGGTAAAGCATGGCGGATCCTCGGGCGGGGCAGGGGCGGCGCCGGGATGCCGTCGCCCACAGTTTTGCTGCAGTGCAGCATTCTAATGCCGCTTTCGCTGCAGCGCAGCAGCATGCATGCCGTCTTGCGCGCGATCAAGTGGGGCCAGCCCCGAGTGCGGGGGCGCAGCCGGCCCGCCGCGGTGGGATTTGGCTTGCACGCCACGGCCGTGGCGTCGATCCGGGGTGCTGCGGAGGTGGCCGCTTCAGTGCAGGTGGCCGAGGGCGGGCTGGAGATCGTCGAGCCAGAGGGTCAGCTCGTCCTCGCGCACCTGCAGGTGGGCCAGGCAGGCGGCGCCGCGCTCGCGCCATTCGCTGCTCTCGGGCAGACCTTCGTGGCGGGCCACCAGGTGGTCGGCGATCACGCCGGCGGCAATCAGCGCACGCACCGGCGCGGCGATGCCGGTGTCGGCCAGGGCCTCGGGTTCATGGTGCAGGCGGATCGCCACCTTCAGCTCGGCCGGCAGTCGCCAGGCCCGGGCCACCAGGGCACCGACGATGCAGTGGTCGGTGCGGTGGTTGGCCTGCTCGGTGGCCGTGAAGCTGCGGTCGCGCCGGGCCTGGGCTTCGGCCAGGGTGCCGGCATAGCCACGCAGGCCCTGCAGCAGCACCGGGATGCCGACATCGCAGAACAGGCCGAAGGTGTGCGCCAGGTCGGGCGGCATGCCGTAGAGCTGCCGGGCGATGTAGCCCATGGCCATGGCGCGCCGGCTGGAACCCTGCCAGAAGTTCTGCAGCGCCGGGTGGTTCACCGGCAGCGCGCGCAGCGTCAGGAACTGCATCAGCAGGGCGGAGGTCTGGCGCAGCCCGAGCACCGCCATGGCCTGCGGCACGCTGGCGGCGCTGCTGCGCCGGCTGTAGAGGGGGCTGTTGGCCGCGCGCACCAGCGAGGCGGCCATCGCCACGTCGCTGGCGGCGATCGAGGCCACCACGTCCCAGTCCGGATCGCTCTCGCGCATCACCGTCTGCAGGCGGGTCAGCAGGTCCGGACAGGGGGGAATGGTGATCGTGCCCGCCGGTCCGGCCTGCAGGGCCTGGTCGAGTTCCTGATCGATGTTGCGCGCCAGCATCTTGTGGGCCCTGAGTGCTCCTGGGCGGCCACTGTAGCGGGGCGGTCGTGGGTCGAAGGGTCGAACTGGGGCCGCGGCGCGGCGGTATTCACGCGCTTGCCGGGCCCGCGGCCCGGCGGGCGCCGACGCAACGAAAACGGGGACCCCGGCGTCGGCCGCGGGTCCCCGTGCGGATCGAGCCTCGGCGCGGCCTACTGCAGGCTCACCTCGACGCGGCGTGCCTCGGCGGCATCACCGCTGCCGGTCAGCTGCTCGGGCTTCTTCAGCTCGACCTTGTCCTCGCCCACGCCGAGGGTGGCCAGGGCGTCGCGCACCGCAAAGGCGCGCTGCTTGGCCAGCTCCTCGTTGACGGCGGGGTCGCCGCTGGCGTCGGTGTAGCCGCTGATCACGGCCTTGCGACCCTCGGCGACACCCTTGACCACCTCGGTCAGGGCCTCGGGAGCACCGCTGGCCAGGTCGGCCCTGCCGCTGGCGAAGTAGAACTTCACCACGCCGTTCTCCACCTTCACCGAGGCGCCGCCGGTCTCGGCCGGCGCGGCGGCCGGTGCCGTGACGGCCGCCGCCGGGGCCGCGGCTTCGGGGGCCTGGGTGGCCGCGACCGGCAGCAGCGGCACGATCAGCAGCGCGACGATGTTGATGATCTTGATCAGCGGGTTCACGGCCGGGCCGGCGGTGTCCTTGTAGGGATCGCCCACGGTATCGCCGGTGACGGCGGACTTGTGCGCGTCCGAGCCCTTCTTGTGCAGCTTGCCGTCGCTGTCGGTGAAGCCTTCCTCGATGAGCTTCTTGGCATTGTCCCAGGCGCCGCCGCCCGTGCACATGCTGATGCCCACGAACAGGCCCGTGACGATGGTGCCCATCAGCAGGCCACCCAGGGCAGCCGGGCCCAGCACCATGCCGACGATGATCGGCACGACCACCGGCAGCAGCGACGGCACGATCATTTCCTTGATCGCGGCGGTGGTCAGCATGTCGACCGCGGCGCTGTAGTCCGGCTTCTTCTTGCCGGCCATGATCTCGCCGCCCTGGAACTGGCGGCGCACTTCCACCACCACCGAGCCGGCGGCGCGGCCCACCGCCTCCATCGCCATCGCGCCGAACAGGTAGGGGATCAGGCCGCCGATGAACAGGCCGACGATCACCATGTGGTTCGACAGGTCGAAGCTGACGTGCATGCCCTGCGCTTCCAGCGCATGGGTGTAGTCGGCGAACAGCACCAGCGCGGCCAGACCGGCCGAGCCGATCGCGTAGCCCTTGGTCACCGCCTTGGTGGTGTTGCCCACGGCGTCCAGCGGGTCGGTGACGTCGCGCACGCTGTCGGGCAGTTCGGCCATCTCGGCGATGCCGCCGCCGTTGTCGGTGATGGGGCCGTAGGCGTCCAGCGCGACGATGATGCCGGCCATGCTCAGCATGGAGGTGGCGGCGATGGCGATGCCGTACAGGCCCGCCAGCCAGTAGGCGCCGATGATGGCCAGGCACACGAAGATCACCGGCCAGGCGGTGGACTTCATGCTCACGCCCAGGCCGGCGATCACGTTGGTGCCGTGGCCGGTGGTGGAGGCCTGCGCCACGTGCTGCACCGGTTTGAACTGCGTGCCGGTGTAGTACTCGGTGATCCAGACCATCGCGGCGGTCAGCAGCAGGCCGATCACGCAGGTGCCGAACAGCGCCATCGACGAGACCTTGCCGCCGGCAGCCAGTTCGAGGCCGTCGGGGAACATCGTCACGGTGACGCCGTAGAAGGCGATCAGCGAGATCACGCCGGCCACGATGAGGCCCTTGTACAGCGCCGGCATCACGTTCTTCATGCCCGGGCTGGCCTTGACGAAGCCGCAGCCGATGATCGAGGCGATGATCGACACCCCGCCCAGCAGCAGCGGGTAGACCGCCGCGGCCATGCTCCCCGCGGCCGACACCATCAGCGCGCCCAGCGCCATCGTGGCGATCAGCGTGACGGCATAGGTCTCGAACAGGTCGGCGGCCATGCCGGCGCAGTCGCCGACGTTGTCACCCACGTTGTCGGCGATCACGGCCGGGTTGCGCGGGTCGTCCTCCGGGATGCCGGCTTCCACCTTGCCCACCAGGTCGGCGCCCACGTCCGCACCCTTGGTGAAGATGCCGCCGCCCAGGCGGGCGAAGATCGAGATCAGCGAGGAGCCGAAGGCCAGGCCCAGCAGCGGCTTGAGCGTGGCCGAGTCGGCCGTGCCGCCCTGGGTCAGGAACATGAAGAACAGGCCCACGCCCAGCAGGCCCAGGCCCACCACCAGCATGCCGGTGATGGCGCCGCCCTTGAAGGCCACATCCAGCGCCGGGCCGATCCCCCGGGTGGCCGCCTGCGTGGTGCGCACGTTGGCGCGCACCGACACGTTCATGCCGATGAAGCCGCAGGCACCCGAGAGCACCGCGCCCAGCACGAAGCCCACCGCGGTCGTGCTGCCGAGGAAGAAGAAGATCAGCACGGCCAGCACCACGCCGACGATGCCGATGGTCTTGTACTGGCGCGCCAGGTAGGCTGCGGCGCCCTGCTGGATCGCCCCGGCGATCTCCTGCATGCGCGCATTGCCGGCGTCCTGTCTCAGGATCCAGCTTCGCTGCACGAAGCCGTAGGCGACGGCCGCGAGGCCGCAGAGCAGCGCTACCCAGAGCGCTGTAGTGGTCGACATGAGGGATCTCCTTCCTCGAGCAAAAGCCCAGACAACGAATCAGTTGCGATACCAGGTACTTCCGTCTCTCCGACACGCCTCCGCCGGTTCTCTCGGCAGCGGCCACGAGCAGGCTCGGGCCGCCGGGCGGGGGTCGCTCGGGCCATGCTAGGGGATGGCTTGCGTGAAGACAATCACGGGGCAACCCTGTGTAACAGCCTGTACGACGTTGCGTGCGGCTGCCAGTGAACCGCGCGAGCAAGGGAGGTGCAAGGCCGCCCCGTAGAATCCCGCGCAGTCCTTGACCCGTCTCAAGTCCCTTCCTTCGTACCAGAGCAAGCGAGCAACGCATGAGCCTGCACAACGTCACCCCCGGCGCCAAGGCGCCCGACGAGTTCAACGTCATCATCGAGATCCCGATGAACGGCGACCCGATCAAGTACGAGGTGGACCACGAGTCGGGCGCTCTGTTCGTGGACCGCTTCATGTCCACCGCGATGCACTACCCGACCAACTACGGCTATGTGCCCAACACCCTGGCCGCCGACGGCGACCCGGTGGACGTGCTGGTCATCACCCCGGTGCCGCTGATCCCCGGCGTGGTGGTCACCTGCCGCCCGATCGGCATGCTGAAGATGGACGACGAGGCCGGCGGCGACAACAAGCTGATCGCCGTGCCCATCCAGAAGATCCTGCCGCTGTACAGCAGCTGGAACAAGCCCGAGGACATGAACCCGATGCGCCTGAAGAGCATCCAGCACTTCTTCGAGCACTACAAGGATCTGGAGCCCGGCAAGTGGGTCAAGGTGACCGGCTGGGAAGGCCCGGAGGCCGCCAAGAAGGAAATCGTCGACGGCATGGCCGCCTACGAAGCCGAACTGGCCAAGAAGTGATGCCGCGGGCCGGCCCGGGTGGCTGGCTGATGTGTCGCTGACGAAGGGCTGCTGCGGCAGCCCTTCGGCGTTTCCGGGTGGTCGAGGTCAGGCCTTGAAGGGGGAGTTTTCGTTCAGCTCGTCCACGTAGGCCGCCATGCCCACGCCCTCGCGCTCGAGGAAGCGCGCCACTGCGTCGTCGAAGGCGGGGTGGGACAGCCGGTGCGCCGACCAGGTGGTCACCGGCAGCAGGCCGCGGGCCATCTTGTGTTCGCCCTGGGCGCCACCCTCGAAGCGCCGCAGGCCCTGTTGGATGCACCACTGCAGCGGCTGGTAGTAGCAGGCCTCGAAGTGCAGGCAGTGCACCGGCTCGACGGCGCCCCAGTAGCGCCCCCAGGCCACACCCTGGCCGATGTCGAGGGCCAGCAGCGAGGCGGCGATCGGCCCGCCCGCCCGCTCGGCGACGAACATCAGCCAGTGCTCGGGCAGCGCCTGTGCGCTGCGGCGGAAGAAGTCGCGGCTGAGGTAGGGCGTGCTGCGGTGCGCCCGGTAGGTGAGGGTGTAGCAGTGGTGGAAGAAGTCCCAGTCCGCCTCGCCGATCTGCGCGCCGCGCAGGATGCGGAAGCTCACGCCGGCCTCGCGCACCCGGCGGCGTTCCTGGGCGATCTTCTTGCGCTTGTCGCGCTGCAGGCTGGCCAGGAAATCGTCGAAATCCCGCCAGGGGCCGGCCTGCGGATCGCCGACCTGGCGGTTGGTCCAGTGGAACTGCACGCTGCGGCGCAGCAGCCAGCCGGCCGCCGCGGCGCTGGCGCGGTCGGCTTCGTCCAGGAAGAGCAGGTGGGCGGACGACAGGGATCGCGCGCGCAGGAGCTGATCGAGCGCGGCCAGCAGCGCCCGCCGGCCCGCCTCGTCGCGCGCCAGCAGTCGGCTGCCGGGCACGGGCGTGAACGGCACGGCCCCCAGCAGCTTCGGGTAGTAGGCCAGGCCGTGGCGCTGGTAGGCCTCGGCCCAGGCCCAGTCGAACACGTACTCGCCGTAGGAGTGCGTCTTCAGGTAGAGCGCGCAGCCGGCTTGCAGGGCGCCGCGGTCGTCCTCCAGGGTGACGAACAGCGGCTGCCAGCCGGTGGCGGCGCAGGCGCTGCCGGAGTCGTGCAGCGCCGCCAGCCAGGCGTGGCGCAGGAAGGGCGTCGGGCTGGGGCTGGCCGCGAGCAGGGCATCCCAGGCGGCGGGGTCGATCGACGCGGGCGAGTCGTGCAGCCGCACACGCGCCGCCGCGGGTGCGCGCCGACGGAGTTCGGCCCCGGCCGGCGCGCCCGGGTCTGCAGGGTTACCATCGCTTTCCGCTGTGCCGCCCTGCGGCGGTGCCTCGTTGTTCACGTCGCGTTCCATCCTGTCCATGTCCCTTGCAAACCCCGTGCGGGTGGCCCTGCTGCAGATCAATCCCACCGTCGGCGACCTGGCCGGCAACGTGCGCCGGCTGGTCGCGGCAGCGCGGCGTGCGCAGGCCCAGGGGGCCTGCCTGGCGGTGGCGCCCGAGCTGGCCCTGACCGGCTACCCGCCCGAGGACCTGCTGCTGCGCCCGGCCTTCCTGGCCGCCTGCGAACAGGCGCTGGCCGACTGCGCCGCCCAGCTGGCCGACCTGCCGGGCTTCCGGCTGGTGGTCGGGCACCCGCAGGCACTGCCCGGCCAGGTTCGGCGTGCGGATGTTCGCACGCGCTCCTGGTCCGTGCCGACCTGTGTGAATGCCGCCTCGCTGCTGGGCGAAGGCCGGGTGCTGGGCCGCTATGCCAAGCGCGAACTGCCCAACTACCAGGTCTTCGACGAGCGGCGCTATTTCGTGTCCGGCCGTGACGCCGCGGCGGCGCCCGGCTTCGGGCCGCTGGTGTTCGAGGCCGGCGGGCTGCGCTTCGGCGTGAACATCTGCGAGGACGCCTGGTTCGACGAACCCGGCGAGGCCGTCCGGGCCGCCGGTGCGCAGGTGCTGCTGGTGCTCAACGCCTCGCCCTTCCATCTGGGCAAGGCGCTGGAGCGCGAGGAGCGCATGGCCGAGCGGGCCCGCCACCTCGGCCTGCCGCTGCTGTATGCCCACCTGGTGGGCGGGCAGGACGAGATCGTCTTCGACGGCGCCTCCTTTGCGCTGGACGCGACCGGGGCCGTGCGCAGCCGCGCCGTGACCTTCGCCGAGGCCGAGGCCATCGTCGAGATCCGCCCCGCCGACGGCGCACTGGCACTGGCCGGCGAGCTCTGCCCGCATCCCTCCCACGAGGCGCAGGCCTGGGACGCGCTGGTCACCGGCGTGCGCGACTACCTGGGCAAGAATGGCTTTCCGGGGGCCATCATCGGCCTGTCCGGCGGGGTGGACTCCGCGCTGGTGCTGGCGGTGGCGGTGGATGCACTGGGCGCCGACAAGGTGCGCTGCGTGATGATGCCCAGCCCCTACACCGCCGAGATCTCCTGGGTCGATGCGCGCGAGATGGCGCAGCGCCTGGGCGTGCGCTACGACGAGATGTCGATCGTGCCGATGTTCGACGCCTTCCGCGCCACGCTGGCCGCGGAGTTCGCCGGACGGCCCGAGGACACCACCGAGGAGAACATCCAGGCGCGCATCCGCGGCACGCTGCTGATGGCGCTGTCGAACAAGTACGGCTCGATCGTGCTGACCACCGGCAACAAGAGCGAGATGGCCACCGGCTACTGCACGCTCTACGGCGACATGGCCGGCGGCTTCGCGGTGATCAAGGACGTGGCCAAGACCCTGGTGTGGCGGCTGGCGAACTGGCGCAACGCGCAGGCGGTGGCCGCCGGCCAGGCGCCGGTGATTCCCGAGCGCATCATCACGCGGCCGCCCTCGGCCGAGCTGCGCCCCGACCAGACCGACCAGGACAGCCTGCCGCCCTACGAGGTGCTGGACGCCATCCTGGCGCTGTACATGGAGCAGGACCGCAGCCTCGAGGAGATCGTCGCGGCCGGGTTCTCCCCGGCCGACGTCGAGCGCGTCACCCGGCTCATCAAGCTCAACGAATACAAGCGCCGCCAGGCGCCGGTGGGCATCCGCATCACGCACCGCGCCTTCGGGCGCGACTGGCGCTACCCGATCACTTCGCGTTTCCGCGCCTGACGCGGCGCCCGAGCGACCGCGCCGCCCGTCCTGGCCTCGACCTTCCGGAGAAATCGACCACCATGCCCCCATCGACCCTGCTTCCCGGCCCGCTGCGCCCGACGGCTGCGGCGGCCCTGAGCCTGACCCTGCTGCTCGGGGCCTGCGCCTCGCTGCCCGGGGGATCGGCGCCGGCCGCGCCGGCCGCGTCGGGGGCTGCCGCGGCGGTTTCCGCGAGCGCGGCCTCCGCGCCGGCGCTGCAGGGCCGCAGCGCAGCCGGCTCGCCCGGCCAGCGCGCGGCGCTGAGCCCGGCCGCGGCCGCGTCTGCCGCCTCGGCGGCGGCACCGGCGAAGGCGCCGGCTGCCGGACCTGCAGGGGCGGCCCCGGCGCCGGGCCAGCCACCGGCCTTCGCGGCGGTGACCAAGGACGCGCGGCGCATCGAGGCGATGCTGCCGGTCTGGCAGAAGGAGGACAAGTTCTGGCTCGAACTGTCCGAGCAGGACTTCGGCCGGCCGATGTTCCTGTCGCCCAAGATCGCCAGCGGCATCGGCGAGGGGGCGCTGCTCGGCGGCCTGATGGCCAGCCGCTGGGGCAACCACGGCCGTCCGCAGATGGTGCGGCTGCGCCGGGTGCACAACCAGGTGCAGCTGATCGCCGAGAACACCGAGTACATCGCCCGCGAGGGCAGTCCGGCCGCGCGCGCGGTGCAGGCCGGCTTCTCGCCCAGCCTGCTGGCGAGCACGACGGTGGCCAGCCAGCCGCACCCGGAGCGAAAGACGGTGCTGGTCGAGGCCAACAGCCTCTTCCTGGGCGACCTGCTCGGCCTGGGCATGGCGCTGCAGCAGCGCTACCGGCAGGGCTACGGGCTCGATGGCCGGCACAGCGCGATCACCCTGGCGCGCGGCCACCGCGACGAGCTGGTGCTGCAGGTGCAGCAGCATTTCGCCGCCGCCTCGCTGGCCCTGCCGCAGCCCGGCGCGCCGGCCGGGGCGCCGCAGCCCACCACGCCGCAGACTCTGCCGGATGCGCGCAGCCTGTTCGTCGGCCTGCAGTACTCGCTCACGCGGCTGCCCGAGCAGCCGATGCGTGCGCGCGCCGCGGACGGCCGCATCGGCCACTTCGTGGTCACCACCAACGACTTCAGCGACGACCTGCTGCGCAGCCCGCGGCTGCGCCACATCACGCGCTGGCGGCTGGAGAAGAAGGACCCGGCGGCGGCCCTGTCCGAACCGGTGCGCCCGATCACCTACTGGATCGACCGAAACGTGCCGCCCAAGTACCGCGAAGCCATCCGGGCCGGCGTGCTGGAGTGGAACAAGGCCTTCGAGGCGATCGGCTTCAAGGACGCGATCGTGGTGCGCCAGCAGCCCGACGATGCCGACTTCGACACGCTGGACACCGGCTACGCCTCGCTGCGCTGGATGGTCAATGCCTCGCCCAGTTTCGGCGCGATCGGCCCCAGCCACGTCGATCCGCGCAGCGGCGAGATCCTCGATGCCGACATCGCCTTCGAGAGCCTGTCCTCGCGTGCCCTGCGTGCCCTGCGCGCGCAGGTGCTGGCGCGGCCCGGCGCCGAGTGGCTGGGCCTGCTGCAGGCCGCCGATGCGCAGCGCGAGGCGGCTGCCGCCGGCGCCGCGGCTGCCGGCGACTTCGCCGCGCGGCGCTCGCCGCTGGAGGGCCTGGCCGGCACGCATGGGCACGACGCGGCCTGCCAGCATGCCGACCAGGCGGCCGAGCAGCTCGGCTACGCCTTGGACCTGCTGCTGCTGCGCGACGGGCTCGACCCTGCCGGCCCCGAGGCCGACGCCTTCGTGCAGGCCTACATGAAGGACGTGACGATGCACGAGGTGGGCCACACCCTCGGGCTGCGGCACAACTTCCGGGCCTCGCGGGTGTACGGCGAGGCGCAGGTGGCCGACCCCGAGTTCGGCCGCCGGCGCGCCTTCACCGGTTCGGTGATGGAGTACGCGCCGATCAACCTGCCGCGCCCGGGGGCGCCGCTGTCGGCCCCCTTCCAGACCACGCTGGGCCCCTACGACTACTGGGCCATCGAGTACGCCTACCGGCCGCTCGATCCCGCGCAGGAGGCCGCCGAGCTGGCGCGCATCGCCGCGCGCAGCGCCGAGCCGGAGCTGGCCTACGGCACCGACGAGGACAACTACCTGGGCATCGACCCCGAGGCGCTGCACTTCGACCTCGGCGACGACCCGGTGGCCTTCGCCGCCAAGCGCTTCGAGATCACGCGCGACCTGCTGGCCCGGCTGGAGCGCCGCTCCTTCGACGGCGAGCGCGACTGGGGCGCGCTGCGCCGCGTCGTGAGCTACGCGCTGCGCGACACCGGCCGTGCCGCGGGCGTGCTGGCGCGCCAGATCGGCGGACTGCGCACCCTGCGCGACGCACCGGGCACCGGGCGCGACCCGCTGCAGCCGGTGCCGGCCGAGCGCCAGCGCGCCGCGCTCGACCTGCTGGCTCGCGGGGTCTTCGCGGCCGACGGCCTGCAGCTGTCGCCGGCGCTGCAGCGACGTCTGGCGCCCGACTTCCTCGAGCGCCGTGATGCGCTGGAGGAGGGCGGGGCCGACGTCAGCACCACCTTCGTGCCGCGCCAGCAGCTCTTCGACCTGCAGCGCGCCCTGCTCGCGCAGCTGATGAGCGACGGTGTCGCGCAGCGCCTGCTCGATGCCGAAGGCAAGGTCGATGCGCCCGGCCAGAGCCTGCGCCTGAGCGAGCTGCTGGCCCGGCTGGAGCGCGAGATCTGGGCCGAGCTGGCGGCACCGCGCGGCGACATTGCGGCCGCACGGCGCGAGCTGCAGCGCGAGCATGTCGGGCGCATCGCGGCGCTGCTGCTCAACCCCCGCGGCCTGTCGCGCGCCGACGCGCGCAGCCTGCTGCGCGTGCAGGCGCAGGGCCTGCTCGAGCGACTGCAGGCCGCACAGCGCCGAGCGGGCCTGTCGGCCGAGGCACGCGCCCATCTGATCGACAGCAGCGCCGGCCTGCGGGAGGCACTGGACGCCAAGCTGCTGCGCAGCGGCGTCTGACCGCAGGGAGCACCCCCGCCTCGGTGGCCCAGGCCCCGGTGTGGTGCCGAAGCCCGCAGAGGGGCGGGTGCTCTTGCAGATTTCCCCGTGGCGCGGTCGCGCGTTCGCGGGCTTGGGACGAGGCGGGGGCGTCGTCACAATCGGTTGCACCGAATGAGCGCAGGAGCGCACGCCCGATGACATCCCGCCTGATCCCTGCCGCCCTCACCGGCGAGAACGACACGGCCCGCCTGGGTCGAAGCCTGGCCTGGCTGCTGCTGTTGATGGCGCTGGTCGCCGCGCTGGCCCTGTACATGCTGTGGCGTGCCCTGCCGCCGTCCTCGCCGGCCCGGCCCGACGACGGGCCGCAGCAGGCCCGGCTGCAGGCCCAGGCCCTGCTCGGTCAGGTCGGCGAGACCGGTCTGTTGGGCCGCCAGATCCTGCTGCTGGCCGACGGGCCGGCCCTGCAGCTCACGCAGGCGCGCCTGGGTGATGCACAAGTACGCGCGGCGGAGCTCGAGCAGGCGCTGCGTGCCCACGCCCGGCCGGGCGACTCGACCTGGCTGGCCACGCTGCTCGACGAGGCCACGCAGGCCCGGCGCCAGACCACCGAGCTCCTGGGCGAACTGCAGCGCCAGGGCCGTGTACCGGTCGAGAGCCGCGAGGCCCGCACCTCGGCCGAGCTGCAGCGCAGCCTGATCGCCCGCCTCGAGGTGGCCGAGGCGCGCTGGCGCAGCCAGGTCGAGGAGATGCAGCGCCAGTTCGAACGCCAGGCCCAGGCGCAGCGCAGCCAGGCCGAGCAGGCCCGGCAGCGCCAGCTGCTGGAGTTCTTTGCCTGGGCGGCCTGTGCCCTGGTCGCCGCCGGCTGGCTGGCCTGGAGCGCGCTGCAGCGGGTCCGCGGCGCGCTGGAGCGCAGCCTGCGTCGGGTCGAATCGCGTGATCCGGGGGCCGAGCCTTCGGCCGCCCGCGCCCGGGCGCGTCCGGCCGACGCTGCCAGGCGTGCCGTCGGGGGGGCGGACCGACCCGGCGCGGCGGGCGTCCAGCCGGCAGCCGCCACAGCCTCGGCCGATCCCGCCGCCGCGACGCCGCCGCCAGGGAGCGACTGGTCCACGCTCGACCGCCTGGCCGGCGCGCTCAGCCGTGCGGGCCGCGTACCGGCAGCGCCCGCGGCACCTGCCGTACCCGCCGTACCCGCAGCGCCCGAGGCCTGCGCTGCCTCCGACGCCGTCGCCGGCGCGAACGCCGCGGTGGCCGACAGCGCTGTCACGGCGCTGCCGGCCCAGGGCGCCGTCACGGTCGGCGGCCGCAGCCGCGAGACGCTGATGCGCGAGGCCGTCTCCGCGGCCACCCGCGGCGGACTGGTGGTGTCGCAGGTGGTGGCCAACATGGAGGACATCGGCGCGACCGGCCGGCGCATTGCCGAGACGGTGGCGCTGATCGACAGCATCGCCTTCCAGACCAACCTGCTGGCGCTCAACGCCGTGATCGAGGCCGCGCACAGCGAGGCCGGCGAGGCCACCTCCGAGTCGGCCCAGGGTGCCGCGGCGGACGTGCGCAACCTGGCGCAGCGCGCCACCCAGGCCGCGCGCGAGATCCGTGCGCTGATCGCCGCCGGCAGCCCGGCCGGTTCGTCCGGGTCGGCCGATGCCGCCACGACCGCCCTGCAGGCCGACGCCAGCCAGACCATGGAGGCGCTGCTGGCTTCGGTGCAGCAGGCCGCCGAGCTGGTGACCCAGCTGCGCCGTGCCGCCGATGCCGACACGCCGGCGATGGCCCGGTCGCTGGCCCAGCTGGACCACATGGAACGCAACCACGCCGCCCTGGTGGAGCGCAGTGCCGCCTCGGCCGAGGCGCTGCGCGTGCAGGCCGAGCGGCTGCAGAAGGTGCTGGCCGCCTTCCGTCTGCTGCAGCAGACCCAGCAGGCCGCCTGGGGGGCCCACAGCGCGATCCGGGTGGCGCGCGACCGGGCCCGCCTGAGCGACCGCGGCGAGACCGCCCCCGGTGGCCTGGGCGCCCTGGACGCCGACGGACCCGGTGGCCCGGCCAATGGCGACAGCGCGCCCGACGGCGAGGCGCCGGGCGGCTGGCGGCCGTTCTGAACACCCCCAGGGGCCGGGCGATGCCCGTCCCGGCCCCCGCGGGGGCTCGAGACCACCCGGGGCGGCCTGGCGTTTTCCCGCTAGGCTCGTCCCGAGCGCGGTTCCGGGTGACGGCGCTCGCCCCGCCGGACCGTCGCCGGCCGGTCAGACCGGCTGCGTACGGGTCTCCAGCCAGGCCCGGGCGTCGCCCCGGGTGTGCGGTGCCAGGCGCCGCCGCACTTCGGCGTGGTAGTCGTTCAGCCACTGGCGCTCGTCGTCGCGCAGCAGGGTCAGGTCCAGGCAGCGGGTGTCGATGGGGCAGAGCGTCAGGGTCTCGAAGGCCAGGTAGTCGCCGAACTCGTCCGGGCTGCCCACCGGCAGGTTGTGCACCAGGTTCTCGATGCGCACGCCCCAGCGACCGGGCCGGTACAGGCCGGGTTCGATCGAGGTGATCATGCCCGGCTGCATGGCCGTGCTGGCGTCGGGCTGCGCGCGCGAGATGCTCTGCGGGCCCTCGTGCACCGCCAGGAAGTAGCCCACGCCGTGGCCGGTGCCGTGGCCGTAGTCCAGCCCGGCCTCCCACAGCGGCGCGCGCGCGATCGCATCGAGCTGCGGCGCCGGCGTGCCCACCGGAAAGCGGGTGCGGCTGAGTGCGATGGTGCCGCGCAGCACGCGGGTGTAGTCGGCCCGCTGGGCAGCGGTGGTCCGCCCGATCGGCCAGACCCGGGTGATGTCGGTGGTGCCGCCCAGGTACTGCGCGCCCGAGTCGATCAACAGCAGGCCCTCGGCGGCCAGTCCGGTCGGGGTGGAGATCTGCGCATGCGCGGCCGGTGTGGCGCGGTAGTGCGGCATCGCCCCGTTGGCATTGAAGCCGGCGATGGTGGCGAAGCTGAGCGAGACGAAGTCGCGCTGGCGGGCCCGCTCGGCGCTCAGGCGCTCGTCGACGGTCAGCTCGTCGATCGCCTCGCGGCCCAGGGCCTGCTCGAACCAGGCGTAGAAGGCGCACATCGCCGCGCCGTCGCGCTCCATCGCCTCGCGCACGAAGGCGATCTCGCCGGGCGTCTTGCGGCTCTTGGCCAGCACGCTGGGGTTGATCGCCTCGACCACGCGCACCCCGGCGGGCAGGGCCTGGCGCAGCCCGAGGGTGACGCGCTTCGGGTCGAGCAGCAGCACCGCGTCGGCCGGCAGGGCCGCCAGGGCGGCGGCGGCCTCGGCGTAGGGGGCCAGCTGCACGCCGTCGGCTGCGAGCCGCCCGGCCAGGTCGGCGTCGATCTTGCCGGCGCCGACGAAGAGGCGGGCGCCCTGGGCATCGACCAGCAGATGGGCCAGGAAGACCGGGTTGTACTCGACGTCCGCGCCGCGCAGGTTGGTGATCCAGGCGATGTCGTCGACGGTGCTGACCAGGTGGTGGCTGGCGCCGTGCCCGGCCATCGCCGCGCGCAGCCCGACCAGCTTGTCGGCCCGGGCCACCACCGCGTGGGGAGCCGAGTGCTCGCGCACCGGCGCTTCGGGCAGGCCGGGGCGCTGCGGCCAGGCGGCGTCCAGCAGGTCCAGGTCGGTGCGCAGCCGTACGCCGCGGGCTTGCAGCAGCTCGGCCAGGCGCTGCGCGGTGGCCAGGCCCAGCACCGCGGCGTCGGCCGCCACGGTGGCGCCGGCCGGGGTGTGCTCGGCCAGCCATTCGAGCGGCTGCTGCGAGACGCCGGTGGGCACGCGCACCAGTTCGATGCCGCTGCCGGCCAGCTCGGTCTCGGCCTGCGACCAGTAGCGGCTGTCGGCGAACAGCAGGGCCTGGTCGGTGGCCACCACCAGCGTGCCCATCGAGCCGGTGAAGCCGCTGAAGTGCTCGCGACCCTGCCAGCGCGCCGGCAGGTACTCCGACAGGTGCGGGTCGGCCGAGGGCACGAGCAGCGCGGCCACGTCGTGGCCATGCATCACCTCGCGCAGGTCGGCAAGGCGCTGGCGGATCGGGTGGGTGCGGGTGTCCATGGGCAGGGCCTCGGCAGGAGGAAGATCTTCCTCGCCATTCTGACAACTTCGTCGGCCGCACGCGCAGCCGGGGCCGCGAAGTCCCGCCGGCGCGCCTTACAGTCCGCCGCCATGAATCGGGACTCAGACGAGGGAAGGTCGTCCGCCGTCGCGTCGAAGCGGCGCCGGGTCGGGACATGGGGGTTGTCGCTGCTCCTGCTGCTGGGCGGCTGCGGGGGCGGCGGCGACGACGGCGGCGCTGCGCCGGACGATCCGGTGCCGGAGGTGATCCGGCCCGGCGAGGGCCGGGTGGTGGCACTGAACCACGACGGCTTCGTGCTGCACTACGACTGCGATGCGCGCGTGACGGTGCGCTTCGCGTATGTCCTGCAGGCCGATGCCGGCCAGGTGCCGCGAGCGGATCAGTTCACCTTGGACGACCCGCGCCTGCCGCCGGACTGCCCGGCTCAGCGCAGCAGCGCCAGCTATGCGAGCGTCGTCGCCGGCTGGGACCGTGGGCATCTGGTGGCGGCCAATCACATGGACGGCTCGGAGGTCTCGATGGCCGCCACCTTCCACATGACCAACATCGTGCCGCAGCGCGCAGCCTTCAACCGAGGTGTCTGGCAGGACACCGAGACCCTCGCCGAGTGCTGGCGCGACATCGCGCCGGTGCAGGTCTTCGGCGGGCTGCAGTTCGACGATGCCGCCAACGACTTCTTCCTCGCCTCGCACGGGGTGCCGACTCCGGATGCCTTCTGGAAGCTGCTCGTCTCCGCCGATGCCACCGGGCAGGCCCGGGCGATCGCCTGGTGGTTCGAGAACCGGGACGACCTCGGCGCCCTGGATGCGAACTTGATCAGCGTGGCCGAGCTCAAGCGCCGGATCGGCGCGGCCAGTGTCGGCCTGCCGATCCTGCCGGCAGCGCTCGAAGCCGAGCGGCCTGCGGCCGGCTGGCCCCTGCCGGCCGACTGCGAGCCAGGTTGACCCGCAGCGCACCAGAGGGCGGCGGCCGGCGCCTCGGCCGATCAGCCCCCCTCCAGCCGCCGCCGCACCAGCCGGATGTGCCCGCGCAGCGCGTACAGCTCCTCGGCGTGTGACAGCGGCACCGGCAGGCGCTCGACGCGGGCGTCGAGGTCGTCGAGCTCGCGCTGCAGGGCGCCGCGTTCCTGCGCGTCGGCGGCGCCGGCGCGTTCCTCGATGTCGCGCAGCGTGCCGTACCAGCGGAAGATGCGCGAGCGGATGCGGAAGGTGTACAGCGGCGGCACGATGCGCGACAGCGGGATGAGCAGCGCGGCGATCGACACCAGCACCACCCACATGCGGTCGACCAGGTTGGCCAGCCAGAAGGGCAGCCAGCGCTGCAGCAGCGGCGCGCCCGACTCGTAGAAGCGCTGCGCCTCGGGGGCGAGCGCGTAGTCGCTCACGCCGGGCTGAGGGAACTCGCCGCGCTGCTGGAACCAGTTGGCCTCGCCGTGGATGCGCCGCGCCGCCTGCACCAGCAGCTGCTGCAGGGCCGGATGGGTGGCGTCGCGTACCAGCAGGGTGGCCGTCGGCGCGACCAGGTGCAGGTCCTCGGGCGGCAGGTCGCGCGCCAGGTCGACCACCCCACGGGGCAGCGCCACCGGCTGCACCTGCGGCACCCGGCGCGCGTAGGCCTGGGCCTGGGCGAAGTCGAGCAGGCGGATGCCCGGCGTGATCAGCAGCATGCGCACCAGCGGCGACTCGGGCGCGGAGACCAGCGCCAGCGCGTCGATGCGGCCCTCCAGCAGCTCCACCACCGCCGGGGTGGGCTCGAGCCGGCCCAGTGCCATGCGGCGGGTGTCCAGACCGTTGGCCTCGAGCAGTCGGCGCATCAGGTTGGTCACGCCGCTGCCTTCGTGGCCGATGTTGAGCCGCCAGTCGGCCAGCTGCGACAGGCTGTCCAGCCGGGCCCGGCCCAGCGCCTGCTGCGCATGCGCCTCGCGGTAGAACACCCACACCGGCTCGCGGAACAGGCTGCCCAGTCTGAGCAGGTCTTCTGGTGGGTCCTCCTCGTCCAGGCCGCGCAGGGCCTCGGCGCCGCCCTGCACGAAGGCGGCATCGACCTCGCCGTCGCGCAGCAGGCGCAGGTTCTCCAGCGAGCCGCGCGTGGGCCGCAGCTCGACGGCGATGCCGTCGCGGCGCAGCGCCTCGACGTAGCGCTTGCCGAACTCGGCGTAGGCGCCCTGCTCGGGGCCGGTGGCCAGGCGCATGCGCTCGGGCGGGGTCGGGTTCAGCAGCCAGTAGGCGCCCAGCAGCGCGCCCAGGCCGAGCAGCAGCACCGGCCCCGCGGTGACGAGCAGGTCGCGCAGCGACAGCAGGGTGGAGCGCAGCTGGTGCATGGCCGCGCGCGGCGCGCGCGCGGCCCGGGAGGGCAGGGCAGACATGCGGCGAGCTTACGCGAGCCGGTCGCAGCCGATGGTGAACAAACCTAACCGGCCCCGGCCGTCGCGCTGCGCCGGCTGTGGCGCCAGAGGTCGGCGCTGAACAGGGCGCAGGCACACCAGATCGCCACGAAGCCCTGCAGCCGGGCGCCGGCGAAGGGCTCGTGGAAGAGCCACACCGCCAGCAGCCACTGGATCGTCGGGCCGATGTACTGCAGCATGCCCAGCACGCTCATCGGAATGCGCCGCGCGCCGGCCGCGAAGAGCAGCAGCGGCACCGCGGTCACCGGTCCGGAGGCGATCAGCAGCGCCTGCAGGTCCACCGGCGCGGCCGGGAAGGCCGCCTGGCCCTGCGTGGCGGCCCAGAACAGCCCGGCGCCGGCCAGCGGGGCGAGCAGCAGCGTCTCGAGCGACAGCCCCTCCAGCGCGCCCAGCGAGGCGGTCTTGCGCGCCACCCCGTAGGCGGCGAAGCTGGCCGCCAGCACCAGCGACACCCAGGGCAGGCTGCCCAGCTGCAGCGTCATCCACAGCACACCCGCGGCAGCCAGCGCCACCGCGCCCCACTGCGCCGGGCGCAGCCGCTCGCCCAGCAGCAGCCGGCCGCTGAGCACATTGGCCAACGGGGTGATGAAGTAGCCCAGGCTGGCCTCCAGCACCCGGCCGTTCGTCACCGCCCAGATGTAGACGAACCAGTTCACCGACAGCAGCGTGGCCGACAGCGCGAAGCCGCCCAGCACCCGCGGCGAGGCCAGCGCCGGGCGCAGCCAGGCCCAGCGGCGCAGGGCGGCCAGCAGCAGCATCAGGAAGCCCAGCGACCAGACGAAGCGGTGCGCCAGCACCTCCAGCGGATGCACCTCGGCAAGCAGCCGGAAATAAAGCGGGAACAGGCCCCAGAGCGTGTAGGCCAGGGCGGCGTAGGCGATGCCTCGTTGCATCGTGGGAGCGCGCGAGCGCAGGGAAGGGGGGGCGGCAGCATACCCGGCTGTCGCACAGACCGCGCCGACGCAGTCCCGGGCGGCTGTCAAGCACTGGGGATAACTTTGCCGCGCTGTGGATGGCGGCCGACGCTTCTGCACAGCCCGCTGCCCTCCACACGGGCGGTGCACAACCATGTGGAAAGCGCCGGGACCGATCTCGCCAGGGCGCGCCGTTGCTGGCTCCGCCTTGGGTTGCTGCCGAAAGAGGCAGTCCGCGGCGGAAGGGGGGCGAGCAGCCAGGTGGACCGGTCGAGCTGTTGTTCTCGCGCGTCGTAAGACCCCACATGTGCAAATCCACACGGTGGAAAACCACGTCGTCATCGTCGTTCCACAGTTCATGGGGGCAAGTCTGTGGAAAAGCGCCGGATGGATCGGCCGGGACCGCGCCAATGCTGGCTCGGCGGTGGGTTGCCTCGCAATGAGGCAGCTTCAGGGTTTACCCCGAACTGGCCGCCGGGTGGATCCGACGCCCGTCGGCCGCCTGCCGCACCCCGGGACGTGAGGATGGGGGCCGGCCCGTGCGGACGCCGGCCGAACAGCCGGGAGGACCTGCCGCTTTTCCTGCCGACCGGTGCGGGCCGGACCTCGAGACTCGGGCGGGCCTGCCGAAATGCCCGTGCAGGCGGGCGACCGGCCGCGCCCGACGCTCCGACTCGCATGTCCCCGAACCACCATGCCTGCCCGGTGTCCCGGCGCCCGAGGCCGGAACCGATGCCACGACCCCGCAACCTGGAGTGACGATGAAAACGTTCAAGCACACCCTTGCCGCCCTGGCCCTGTGCGGCCTGTTCTCCCCGGCCATGGCCGAAACCGCGCAGGACGCCCGGACGCTGCTGGACGCCGCGATGGCCGAGATCAAGGCCCGTGGCCTGGAAGGCGCGCAGAAGGTATTCAATGCCGGCGGCAAGTGGCGCCAGGGCACGATGTACCTGGTGATGGCCGACTTCAAGGGCAACATGCTGGTGCATTCGGCCAACGAGAAGATCGTCGGCAAGAACATGTACGAGGCCAAGGATGCCGCCGGCCTGCCCTTCGTGCAGGAGGTGATCAAGAGCGTGCAGGCCACCGGCGAGGCCAAGGTGAACCTGCGCTGGGCCAACCCGACCACGAAGAAGCTGGACGACGGCCACATGCTCGCCCGCCGCGTGCCCGGCCAGAGCTACTACCTCGGCGCGGTCTTCTTCGAGTAAGCGACGAAGCGCAAGCGGTCTGCCGCGCTGCACGCGCGGATTCAGGAGGATCGGATGGACCAACGACTGTCGATGAAGTGGCAGATGGCGATCGCGCCGCTGCTGGCCCTGCTGCTGCTGGCGGCCACGGCCGGGGTGGCGCTGCTCGGCTTCGATCGGCTGGGCGCGGCGCTGCAGGCGCTGCATGCGCAGCGCCTGCCGGCCTACACCTTCGCGGCCACCCTGGCCAGCGACCTGCGCGACATGAACGGCCTGATCAACCAGTCGCTGGCCTACGAGGGCATGGAGTTCGATGCCAAGGAGGTCCAGGCCCTGGACGCCCAGGTCGTCGCCACGGCCCGGCGCATCGACCAGGCCCTCGACGCCCGGCTGGCCCAGGTCGGCGATGCGGCCGCCCGCCAGGACCTGCAGGACCTGCAGGCCTCGTGGAAGGTCTACCGCAAGGCCATCGAGGACACCCAGGACCTGAAGACCTCCGGCCTGGTCACGGCGGCGACCTTTCTCACTTCGGCACAGAAGCAGTACGGCCAGTTGCTGGCGGCCGTCTCGAAGCTCAGCGCCCACGAGCTGGAGCGCGCCGGCGCGGACGTGGCCGGCTCGCAGGCCGACAGCCGCGTCGCCCTGGCCGTGATCGCGGTGATGGCCGGCGTCGCCCTGCTGCTCACCATGGGGGTGAGCGTGTGGGTGGCGCGCGCCCTGCTCGCCCGCATCGGCAGCCTGGCCACGGCGATGGACGGACTGGCCCGCGGTGACCTCACCCAGGCGCTGCCGGCGCGCGGGCACGACGAGATCGGCCGGCTCATGGCCGCGGCCGAGACGGTGCGCCAGCGTCTGGCCGAATCGATGCGGGCGGTGGCCCAGGCCACCGAGTCGGTGCGGCTGGCGGCGGCCGAGATCGCCACCGGCAATGCCGATCTGGGACAGCGCACCGAGGCCACCTCCAGCGCGCTGCAGCACACCAGCTCGTCGATGCAGCAGCTCACCAGCGTGGTCAACGACACGGCGGCCTCGGCCGGTCAGGCCAGCGAGCGGGCCGGGCGCGCGGCGCAGGCCGCCCGCGAGGGGGGCGCCGCGATGGAGCAGGTGGTGGCGACGATGGCGCAGATCACCGCCTCCAGCCGGCGCATCGCCGAGATCACCGGGGTCATCGACGGCATCGCCTTCCAGACCAACATCCTGGCGCTGAATGCGGCGGTGGAAGCGGCGCGGGCCGGCGAGCAGGGGCGCGGCTTCTCGGTGGTGGCGGCGGAGGTGCGCAATCTTGCCCAGCGCAGCGCCGCGGCCGCCCGGGAGATCACCCAGCTGATCCAGGAGTCGGTGCAGCGCGTGGGCAGCGGCAGTGCCCTGGTGACGCAGGCCGGCGGGTCGATCCACGACCTGGTCGGGCAGGTCGAAGGGGTGGCCGACGTGGTCGCCGGCATCCGCAGCGCCACGCTGCAGCAGAGCGCCGAGATCGGCCAGATCAACGAGGCGCTGGGTTCTCTGGACCAGTCCACCCAGCAGAACGCCGCCCTGGTGGAGCAGGCCAGTGCCGCGGCGGAGAGCCTGCGCCAGCAGGCCGACCAGCTCAACCGGGCCATGCAGCGCTTCGCGCTGGCCTGACCAGCCGCAAGGCGGCGGCCCCACCGGATCGCGGTGGGGCCGCCGCCCGCGCGGCCGCAGCGCTCAGTGGTTCTGCGACCCGCGGTGCGCCCAGCCGGTGGTGCGGCGCTCGACGATCGAGAAGAACTCGTACATCGCCATGGCCATCGCGCCCACCACCACCAGACCGGCGAAGGCCAGGCCCATCTGCATCGAGCTGCCCGCGCTGATCAGCAGGTAGCCGATGCCCTCGTTGGCCGCGGTCATCTCCGACACCGTGGTGCCCACGAAGGCCAGCGTGATCGCCACCTTCAGCGAGCCGTAGAAGTACGGCAGCGAGCGCGGCAGGCCCACCTTGGTCAGCACGTCCCAGCGCCGGGCCCCCAGCACGCGCAGCACATCCTCCAGCTCGGGCTCCAGAGTAGCCAGGCCGGTGGCGATGTTGACCATGATCGGGAAGAAGCTGATCAGGAAGGCCGTCAGGATCGCCGGGCCGACGCCGATGCCGAACCAGACCACCAGGATCGGCACGAAGGCCGCCTTGGGCAGGGCGTTGAAGCCGGTCATCAGCGGATAGACCGCGGTGTAGGCCAGCCGCGAGCTGCCGATCAGGAAGCCCAGCAGCACGCCCACGACGATCGACAGCGCGAAGCCTGCCATCGTCACCCAGAAGGTGCGCCAGGCATGCCCGCCGATCACCGCCGCATGCTCGAGCAGTGCCGCGCCGATGCGCGAGGGGCTCGGGAAGACGAACTCCGAGACCTCGAAGCCCCGGCACAGCGCCTCCCAGACCAGCAGCACGGCCAGCAGCAGGGCCCAGGGCGCGGCCCGCTCCAGGTTGCGTCGCGCGCTCATTGGGCCACCTCCGCCGTGTGGCGGCGCATCGCGCCGATGTGGCCGCGCAGCTCGTGCACGATCTCGGTGAAGGCCGGCGTGTAGGTCACCTCCAGGTCGCGCGGGCGGGGCAGGTCGATCTCGCGCTTGACCACGAAGCGTCCCGGGCTCTTGCTCATCACGTAGACCGTGTCGGCCAGGAAGACGCTCTCGCGCAGGTCGTGCGTGACCAGGATGACGTTGAACTTCTGCGCGGCCTGCAGGTCGCGCAGCGTGCACCACAGCTCCTCGCGGGTGAAGGCGTCCAGCGCGCCGAAGGGCTCGTCGAGCAGCAGCATCTTCGGCTCGTGCACCAGCGCGCGGCAGATGCTGGCGCGCTGCTGCATGCCGCCGGAGAGCTGCCAGGGGAACTTGTCCTCGTAGCCGCCCAGGCCCACGCTCTGCAGCAGCTTGCGCGCGCGCGCCTCGTACTCGGCCTTCTTCGCCTTGAAGTTCGAGCGATAGGGCTCGACGATCTCCAGCGGCAGCATCACGTTCTGCACCGTGGTGCGCCAGGGCAGCAGGCTGGGCGCCTGAAAGGCCATGCCGGTGATCTTCAGCGGGCCCGACACCTCCCGCCCGGCGATCTCCACCGTGCCGCGGCTGGGCATGCGCAGGCCGGTGGCCAGCTTCATGAAGGTGGACTTGCCGCAGCCCGACGGACCGACGATGGCGATGAACTCGCCCTCGTCCACCTGGAGGTGGATGTCCTCCACCGCGAAATGGCCCTGGGCGAGCAGCTCGTCGTTGTAGGCCAGCCAGACGCCCCGGAAGTCGACGAAGTGGGCCATGCCGGCCTCACTTCTTCGGGAAGACGGCGCGCTCGGCGGCGCTGGGCAGGAAGCTGCCGTTCCACACCGCGTCGGCCTTGACGCGCTCCTTGGTGCCGTAGGCGTCGGAGACCTGGCTGGCCATCAGGCTCAGGCGCGGGCCCTTGACCTCGCCGAAGCCCTCGGCGCGCGCATCGGGCGTCAGCACGGTGGCCTCCAGGGCCAGCTTCAGCCGGCGCAGCTCCAGGTCGGCGTCGATGATGCCGTCGCGGGCCTTGACATGGGCGATGGCCGCCTTCGGGTCGGCGATCACCTCCCGCACGCCCTTCGTGAAGGCACGCAGGAAGGCCTTCACCGCCTGCGGATTCTTCTCCAGGAAGCTCTGGCTGGCGATGATCGCGTTGCCGTACAGCTTCACGCCGTGCTGCGGGTAGGGCAGCACGACGATGTCCTCGGTCTTCACGCCGCGCGCTTCCAGGTTGAGCAGCGAGGTGAACGAGAAGCCGGTGATCGCGTCGATGTCGCCGCGCACCAGCATGGTCTCGCGCAGGGCCGGGTCCATGCCGGTCCAGGTGGCGCCGGAGATGCCGTTGGCCTTGGCGAAGATCGGCCAGGCCTTGCGCCCGGCGTCGAACACCGGGGCGCCGAGCTTCCTGCCGTTCAGGTCCGCCGGCTTGGTGATGCCGCTCTTCTTGAGCGCCAGCACGGCGGCGGGCGTGTTGTTGTAGACCATCATCACCGCCACCGGCTTGTTCGGCGCGGTGGGGTTGTTGGCGTGGAACTCCATCAGCGCGGCCAGGTCGGCGAAGCCCATGTCGTAGGCGCCGCTGGCCACGCGGGTGACGGCAGCGCCGGAGCCGTTGCCGGCGTCCACGCTGACCTCGAGCTGTTCGGCCTTGAAGTAGCCCTTGGCGGCGGGCAGCAGGAACAGGGCCGAAGGCCCTTCGAAGCGCCAGTCGAGCTGGAACTTCACGGGAGTGGACTGGGCCTGGGCCGGCAGGGCGGACAGGCCGCCACCCAGGGCAGCGAGGGCGGCGGCGAGGCCGATCAGACGACGGCGGGCGTGCACAGGGGACAGGGACATGGCGAGGGCTCCGGTTGGATGTCGCGACTGTCTGCAAGATGTGTGCACAGTGAAACCGGTTCTGTATACAGCTCGAGTGCCGTCGCGGCCGGGCCCTGCATCAGGGCGATGCACCAGATCCGCGGCATCGCAGCCCCGTGCTGGTGCCATGTCCCTGCCGGGTCGGACCCGGTTCGCGATCTCATGGCTCGCCGCGCAGCAGCTGGCGGGCGAGCCGGTTGTGCCGCTCCAGCAGCGGCCCCAGGTCCAGCGTGGTGAGCCGGCCCTCCTGCACCAGCACGCGCCCGCCCACCAGGGCCAGCGCCACCGGCGGCGCCTGGGTGAACACCAGCGCTGCCAGCGGGTCGTGCACGGCCGCGCCGGCCTGGGCCAGGCCGTCCAGCCGCCACAGCACCAGGTCGGCGGCGTAGCCGGGCGTGATCTGGCCCAGGTCGTGCGCACGGCCCAGCACCCGGGCGCCGCCGCGTGTGGCCAGCTCCAGCACCTGCCGGGCGGTCATCTCGGCCGGACCGAGGTCGCAGCCGTAGCGGCGCTGGCCGTCGGGCCCGACCTCCGGCGGTGCCAGCGCGCGGCCCACGCGCGCCAGCAGCAGCGCCTGGCGGGCCTCGGCCAGCAGGTGGGCGCCGTCGTTGCTCGCGCTGCCGTCCACGCCCAGCCCGACCGGCACGCCCGCGTCCAGCATGCGCCGCACCGGCGCGATACCCGAGGCCAGCCGCATGTTGCTGCAGGGGCAGTGCGCCACGCCAGTGCCGGTGGCGGCGAAGCGGGCGATGCCCTCGGCGTCGAGCTGGACGCAGTGGGCGTGCCAGACGTCCTCGCCGAGCCAGCCCACGCTCTGGGCGTACTCGGTGGGCGTCATGCCGAAGCGCGCCCGGCTGTAGGCCACGTCGTGGTCGTTCTCGGCCAGGTGGGTGTGCAGCCGGGTGCCCAGGCTGCGCGCCAGCGCGGCCGACTCGCGCATCAGGTCGGGGCTGACCGAGAAGGGTGAGCAGGGCGCGGCCACGATGCGCAGGCGGCTGTAGCGGCCGGCGTCGTCGTAGGTCTCGATGAGGCGCTGCGTGTCGGCCAGGATGCGGTCCTCGCGCTCCACCAGCGCGTCCGGCGGCAGACCGCCGGCGCTCTCGCCCACGCTCATGCTGCCGCGCGCGGCATGAAAGCGCATGCCCACGTCGGCGGCCGCCTCGATCGCATCGTCCAGCCGCACCCCGTTCGGATAGAGGTAGAGGTGGTCCGAGCTGGTGGTGCAGCCCGCCAGCAGCAGCTCGGCCATGGCGGTCTGCGTGGACACGCGCACCATCTCGGGTGTCAGCCGGGCCCAGATCGGGTAGAGCGTCCTCAGCCAGCCGAACAGCTCCGCATCCTGCGCGGCCGGAACCGCCCGGGTGAGCGACTGGTACATGTGGTGATGCGTGTTGATCAGCCCGGGGGTCAGCAGCAGCCCGCGCGCGTCGATCACCTCGCCCGCCTGGCGCAGCGTCTCCAGCAGCGCCGCGGGCAGCTCGCCGGCCGCGTAGACCGCCTCGATGCGCTCGTCGTGCAGCAGCACGCTGCCGCCGGGCAGTTCGCGGCGGGTGTCGTCGAAGGTGGCCACCAGGGTGGCGGCATGCAGCAGGCGGCGTCGGGGCGGCGTGTCGGAAGGTGTCATCGTGGCGGTGCTCGGCAGGGGGCAGGCGGAATCCGCGGGGTGGTCCGGCAGCGGTGGCAGCAGGAAACGTGCGCGCGGGCTGCCGCTGCGACATCGGGTCCGACATCGGGTCCGATAACGGCCGGCGGCGTGGCGGCCGTGCGGCCACAATGGCCGGCGTGTCCTCCCTTGCCTTGCCACCCGCCCTGCCGGCCCATCCCGGCCGTCCTGCCCGTCCTGACGACGTGCCGCTGGACCCCGCCGCCTGCTACGAGGCGCTGCGCAGCCGCGATGCGCGCTTCGACGGGCGGCTCTTCGTCGGCGTGACCTCCACCGGCATCTACTGCCGGCCGGTCTGCCGGGTGCGGCTGCCGCGGGCGCAGAACTGCCGCTGGTTCGGCCATGCGGCCGCGGCGGAGTCGGCGGGCTTCCGGCCCTGCCTGCGCTGCCGGCCCGAGCTGGCGCCCAGCGCCGCCTGCCGTCCGGCACCGGTGGATGCCGGCGCCCGGCTGGCCTGGGCGGCGGCGCAGCAGCTCGAGGCCGGCGCGGCCGAAGACCCCGGGCTGGCCGCCCTGGCGCAGCGCCTGGGCGTGAGCGACCGGCACCTGCGGCGGGTCTTCCGGGCCTACTTCGGCGTCACCCCGGTGGCCTATGCCCAGACCTGCCGGCTGCTGCTGGCCAAGCAGCTGCTGGTCGAGACCGACCTGCCGATCACCGAGGTAGCCCTGGCGGCCGGCTTCGGCAGCCTGCGGCGCTTCCATGCCCTGTTCGGCGCGCGCTACCGCCTGGCACCGGGGGCGCTGCGGCGGCAGCCGGCGCGGGCGGTCGCGCCGCCCCCCGGCCCGGATGCGGCGCTGGCCGACGATCTGCCGCCGGCTGCGCTGCGGCTGGTGCTGACCTACCGCCCGCCGCTGCACTGGGACGGGCTGCTGCGCTTCCTGGGCGCCCGCGCCGTGGACGGGGTGGAGGCCCTGCGGGCCACGCCGGCCGGCGGCTGCTACCTGCGCACGCTGGCCGTCACGGCCGCCGACGGTCGGCGCCGCTGCGGCTGGGTGGCCCTGCAGCCCGATCCCCTGCGCCCCGGCGATGCCCTGCAGGCGGTGGTCGCGCCCTCGCTGCTGGGGGCGCTGCCGGCGGTGCTGGCGGCGCTGCGCCGCCTGGCCGACCTGGGGGCCGATCCGGCCGTCGTCGATCGGGCGCTCGGGGCGCTGGCCGCCGATGCGCCCGGGCTGCGCGTGCCCGGGGCGGTCGACGGCTTCGAGATGGCCGTGCGCGTGCTGCTGGGCCAGCAGGTCAGCGTGGCCGCGGCGCGCACGCTGATCGGCCGCCTCGTGCGCGCCTGCGGCGAGGCGCTGCCACCGGCCGGCCCGGAGTGGCCGGTCGGCCTGACGCAGCTCTTTCCCACCCCGGCCCGGCTGGCCGGGGCCGATCCTGAGGCGCTGGGCGCGCTCGGGCTGCCGCGGCGCCGCGTGGCGGCCCTGCAGGCGCTGGCCCGGGCGGTGCGGGACGGTTCGCTGGACCTGAGCCCCGCCGCCGACCCCACCGCCACCCTCGAGCGGCTGCAGGCCCTGCCGGGCATCGGTGCCTGGACCGCGCAGACCCTCGCCCTGCGCGCACTGGCCTGGCCGGACGCCTGGCCCCGCGGCGACGGGGTGCTGACGAAGGCACTCGGCGCGGCCGACGCCCGCGCCGCCGAGGCCCGGGCCGAGATCTGGCGACCCTGGCGCGGCTACGCCGCCCTGCACCTGTGGCGCCGCGCTGCCGAAGCGACCCCGGCCTGGAGCTTTCCGACATGAACCCGACCTGCTGGACCCGCCTGCCCACCCCGCTGGGCCCGATGTGGCTGGCCGCCGACACCCAGGGCCTGGTGGGCGCCTGGTTCGACGGTGACAAGCACTTCCACGGCCCGCCGCCCGACTGGCGGCAGGATGCGGCGCTGCCCCTGCTCGGTGTGGCGGCGGCGCAGCTGCAGGACTGGTTCGCCGGCCGCCGGCGCAGCTTCGACCTGCGGCTCGCCCCGCGCGGCACGGACTTCCAGCAGGCCGTCTGGCGCGAGATCGCCCGCGTCGGCTGGGGCTGCACGCGCAGCTACGGCGAGGTCGCCGCGGCGATCGGCCGCCCCCGCGCGGTGCGGGCGGTGGGCGCGGCCACCGGGCGCAATCCGCTCACGATCATCGTGCCCTGCCATCGCCTGCTCGGCCGCGACGGCGCGCTGACCGGCTATGCCGGCGGGCTGGCGCGCAAGCGCGCGCTGCTGGCTTTCGAGGCGGGCGAGGCGCCGCTGTGGAGCGCCGCCCCCGACGATCGGGAGGCCCGGGCTTGAAGCCGCGCGACCTGACCGACCTGCTGCTGCTGGCCGCGCTCTGGGGCGGCTCCTTCCTCTTCATGCGCTACGCCGCGCCGGACTTCGGCGCCGCGCCGCTGATGTGGCTGCGCGTGGCGATCGCCAGCGCCTGCCTGCTGCCGCTGCTGATCCTGCGCGGGCAGGCGCGCGAACTGGCCTCGCGCGCCGGGGTGATGGCGGTGATGGGCGTCACCAACTCGGCGCTGCCCTTCGTGCTGATCGCCTGGGCGACGCTGTCGATCACGGCCGGGCTGGCGGCCATCCTGAACGCGACCACGCCGATCTTCACCGCCCTCGTGGCGGCCGTGTGGCTGCGCGAGCGGCTGACCGCCCTGCGCATCGCCGGCCTGCTGCTCGGCCTGGTCGGGGTGGCGGTGCTGGCGGCCGACCAGGCCGACTTCAAGCCCGGCGGCAGCGGCTGGGCCCTGCTGGCCAGCCTGAGCGCGGCGCTGAGCTACGGCTTCGCCGCCAACCATGCCCGGCAGCACGCCCGCGACCTGCCGGCGCTGGTCAACGCCACCGGCTCGCAGCTGGCCGCGGCCCTGGTGCTGGCGCCCTTCGCCTGGGCCTTCTGGCCGGCGCAGACCCCCGGCCCGCTGGCCTGGGCCGCCGCGGCGGCGCTGGGCCTGGGCTGCACCGCGCTGGCCTACGGGCTGTACTTCCGCCTGCTGGCCCGCGTCGGGCCGGCCCGGGCGGTCACGGTGACCTACCTGGTGCCGCTGTTCGCCACCGTCTGGGGCGCGCTGCTGCTCGACGAGGCCTTCACGCTGCGCATGGCCCTCGGCGGCGCCGTCGTGCTGGCCGGCACCGCCCTGGCCACCGGCCTGTGGCGCCCCGGGCGACGCCGCGCCTGAGGTCGCGCCTGAGGTTGCGGTTGCAGTCTGGCGCGGCCGGCTGGCTTCGTCCAGCGGCCACCGCGGATCCGGCTGCGCCGGTCCGCCGGTGGCGCTCCCCTGGGGGGGAGCGGCGTCAGCCGCAACGGGGGGGAGTCAAATGACCCCCCGCCGCAGCTGGTCGCGCTCCATGCTCTCGAACAGCGCCTTGAAGTTGCCCTCGCCGAAGCCCTCGTCGGCCTTGCGCTGGATGAACTCGAAGAACACCGGCCCGAGCAGGGTCTGGCTGAAGATCTGCAGCAGCAGGCGCTTCTCGCCGTTCGCGGTGGAGCCGTCGAGCAGGATGCCGCGCGCCTGCAGCGCGCTCACCGGCTCGCCGTGGCCGGGCAGGCGCTCCTCGAGCATCTCGTAGTAGACGTCGTTGGGCGCGCTCATCAGCGGGATGCCCGCCATCTGCAGCGCGTCCACGCTGGCCAGCAGGTCGTCGGTGCGCAGGGCGATGTGCTGGATGCCTTCGCCGTTGAACTGCATCAGGAACTCCTCGATCTGCCCCCCCCTGGCGGTGGCACCGCGCCCGGATTCCTCGTTCAGCGGGATGCGGATCAGCCCGTCGGGCGCCGTCATCGCCCGGCTGGTCAGGCCGGTGTATTCGCCCTGGATGTCGAAGTAGCGGATCTCGCGGAAGTTGAACAGCTTCTCGTAGAAGCCGCCCCAGAAGGCCATGCGGCCGCGGTAGACGTTGTGCGTCAGGTGGTCCACGGTGGTGAAGCCGTGGCCGCGCGGGTGCCGGTCCACGCCGGGCAGGAACTCGAAGTCGATGTCGTAGATCGACGCACCGTCCTCGTAGCGGTCGATCAGGTAGAGCGGCGCGCCGCCGATGCCCTTGATCGCCGGCAGCCGCAGCTCCATCGGTCCGGTGGGGATCTCCACGGGCTGGGCGCCGAGCTCCAGCGCGCGGAAGTAGGCGTGGTGCGAGTCCCGCACCCGGAAGGCCAGCCCGCAGGCGCTGGGCCCGTGCTCGGCGGCGAAGTAGGCCGCGATGCTGCGCGGCTCGCGGTTCACGACGAAGTTGATGCCGCCCTGGCGGTACAGCAGCACGTCCTTGCTGCGGTGCTTGGCGACCCGCGTGAAGCCCAGCCGTTCGAACAGTGGCTCCAGCAGGCCGGGGGTGGGCGAGGCGAACTCGACGAACTCGAAGCCCATCAGGCCCATGGGGTTGTCGAACAGATCGGTCATGCGGCACTCCTGCGGTGGCGGCCCGCGACGCCCGACGGGCCGGCGCTCAGTCTGCCATCTTCTCGCCCATGCGGATCGCGCCGCCCGGCGCCCACTTCGGGTCGAAGCGCAGGGCCTTCCGGCCGGTCTTCGGGAACAGCATCACCACGGTGGAGCCGAGCAGGAAGCGGCCCATCTCCTCGCCCTGGCGCAGCACGATGGGTTCGGCCTCGCCGCGGTAGTCCCAGTCGCGCAGCGTCCCGGGCCGTGGCGGGTTGACGATGCCGTGCCAGGCGGTGGCCATGCTGCCGACGATGGTGGCGCCCACCAGCACCATCACGAAGGGGCCCGGCCCGCCGTCGACCGCGTCGAAGACGCAGACCACCCGCTCGTTGCGGGCGAACAGCCCGGGCACGCCGCGCGCCGTGGTGGGGTTGACCGAGAACAGCTCGCCGGGCACGTGGATCATGCGGCGCAGCCGTCCGGCGCAGGGCATGTGGATGCGGTGGTAGTCGCGCGGGCTGAGGTACAGGGTGGCGAAGCTGCCGCCCTCGAACTCGCCGCCCAGCTCGGCGTCGCCGCCCACCAGGGCACGCGTCGAATAGTGGTGGCCCTTGGCCTGGAAGATCTGGTCGCGCTCGATGGCGCCGAACTGGCTGATCGCGCCGTCCACCGGGCAGATCAGGCGCGCGCGCGCCAGCGGGCGGGCGCCGGGCTTGAGCGCTCGGGTGAAGAAGTCGTTGAAGCTGAGGTAGCGCGACAGGTCCGGCTCGGCCGCCTCGGCCATGTTCACGCCGTAGCGCCGCACGAACCAGCGGATCACCGCCGTCGTCAGCCCGCCGGCCTGGGCCCCCGCGAGGCGGCCCGCCAGGCGAGTCAGCGCGAGCTTGGGCAGGAGGTACTGGGGCAGGACGGCAAGACGGTCGGACAAGGCGCTCTCCAGGCAGGGCCGCGCAGGCGGCGAGCCGAAGTGTATCGGTCTGTGAACCCGGGCCTGAAGCCCGGCGCGCAAGCCGTCGGCCGCCGCGCGCCGCGCCGGTGCCCAGGCCCTCAGTCGCAGTGCACCGGCGAGGGCCCCTCGCGCTTGTAGGCCACCACATGGTCCAGGTCCAGGCGGATGCCGATCGCCTCGCCGATCGCGTGGTCGTGGTGCGAGGGCACCAGCGACAGCACCGTGGCGCCGCTGGCCAGCTCGAGGGTGTAGAGGAACTCCGCGCCGCGGAAGGCCTTGTGCAGCACCTTCGCGCGGGTGGCGGCGGCATCGTCGTGCACCACGTCGTCCGGGCGCAGCAGCACGTCCACCGCGCAGCCGCGCGGGCAGAGGTCGCCGTGCTCGGTGCAGCGGATCGGCATGTCGCTGCGCGCGGTGCCCAGTTCCATGTGCACATGGTGGCCGTCGACCACTTCGCCGGGCAGGAAGGCGCCCTGGCCGACGAAATCGGCGACGAAGCGGTTGGCCGGCTGGTGGTAGAGCTGGTAGGCGCTGGCCCACTGCTGGATGCGGCCCTCGCTCATCACGCCGATCTCGTCGGCGATCGCGAAGGCCTCGTGCTGGTCGTGCGTCACCAGCAGCGCGGTGGTGCCCGCCGCGTGCAGCAGGTCGCGCAGCTCGGCGCCCAGGCGCTCGCGCAGCTCCACGTCCAGGCTGGAGAAGGGCTCGTCGAGCAGCATCAGCCGCGGCGACGGCGCCAGCGCCCGCGCCAGCGCGACGCGCTGCTGCTGGCCGCCGGACAGCTCGTGCGGGTAGCGCTGCGCGGCGTGGCCCAGGCCGACGGTGTCGAGCATCTCGCGCACCCGGGCGGCCGCATCGGGATGGCCGCGCAGGCCGAAGGCCACGTTGTCGGCCACGCTGAGGTGGGGAAACAGCGCGTGGTCCTGGAACACCATGCCGATGCGGCGCTGCTCCGGCGGCAGGTGGCGGTGCGGTGCGCTCACCACGCTGCCGTCCAGGCGGATCTCGCCGGTCAGCACCGGCTCGAAGCCGGCGATGGCGCGAAGCACCGTGGTCTTGCCGCAGCCCGAGGGCCCGAGCAGGCAGCCGATGCGCCCGCGCGGCAGCTGCAGCGACAGCTGCGAGACGACGGTCTTGCGGCCGTAGCCGAGTGTCACCGCGTCGACGGCGAGCCAGGGAGGGCGCGGGGCGGAGGAGTCGGACATCGGGCAGGGCGGGTTGCAGCAGCGCAGCCATGATAATGATTCTTATTGGTTCATCCCGGACGGTCCTACCGCCTGCCATGGCTGCCCTGCCCCCCGAGACTCCTTCTGCCCTCGCCGACGCGCCGGCCACTGCGCGCCGGCCCTGGCTGCTCTGGCTGGCCCTGCTGGCGGCCGCCCTGGTGGCCGCGCCGCTGCTGTCGGTGGGCAGCAACGTGCTGGTCGGCGGCACCGGCGGCACCTGGGCGCACCTGGCGGCCACGGTGCTGCCCGACTACATCGCCAGCACGCTGTGGCTGTGCCTGTGGGTGGGGCTGGGCGTGAGTGCGCTGGGGGTGGGCTCGGCCTGGCTGGTGACGCGCCACGAGTTCCCCGGCCGGGCCAGCTTCGAATGGCTGCTGGTGCTGCCGCTGGCCATGCCGGCCTACGTGATCGCCTACGCCTACACCGACCTGCTGCAGTTCGTCGGGCCGGTGCAGAGCTGGCTGCGCGCGACCTTCGGCTGGACCCGGGCGGACTACTGGTTCCCGGACGTGCGCAGCCTGGGCGGCGCGGCGGCGATGTTCACGCTGGTGCTCTACCCCTATGTCTACATGCTGGCGCGCACCGCCTTCCTCGAGCGCGCCGGCGGCATGATCGAGGTGGGGCGCTCGCTGGGCCTGTCGCCCTTCCGGGCCTTCGTGCGGCTGTCGCTGCCGATGGCCCGGCCGGCGATCGCCGGCGGCGTGGCGCTGGCGCTGATGGAGACCCTGGCCGACTACGGCACGGTGTCCTACTTCGCGGTGCAGACCTTCACCACGGGCATCTACCGGGCCTGGTTCTCGCTGGGCGACCGGGTGGCCGCCGCGCAGCTGGCGCTGCTGCTGCTGGCCTTCGTGGTGGCGGTGCTGGCCTTCGAGCGGGTCAGCCGGGGCGGGCGGCGCTACCACGACACCACCCTGCGCCGGCGCGGTGGCCACCGCCTGCCGCTGCGCGGCCCGAAGGCCCTGCTGGCCGTGGCGGCCTGCCTGGCGCCGCTGCTGGCCGGCTTCGTGCTGCCGGCGCTGGTGCTGCTGCAACTGGCCCGCTCCGACGAGGAAGCTCAGCTCGGCCTGCGCTTCTTCACCCTGGCCGGCAACAGCGTGCTGGTGGCCGGCTCCACCGCGCTGCTGGCCGTGGCGCTGGCGCTGCTGATCGGCTATGCCGCCCGGGTGCACCGCGGCGAGGCCGCGCGCTGGGCGCACCGCATCGCCGGGCTGGGCTATGCGCTGCCGGGCTCGGTGATCGCGGTGGGGGTGCTGATTCCCGTCACCCGGCTGGACCATGCCATCGCCGACGCGGTGCAGGCCCTGGGCGGCGCGCGCCCCGGCCTGCTGCTGACCGGCAGCATCGCCGCCCTGGTCTATGCCTGCCTGGTGCGCTACCTCACCGCGGCGATGCAGGCCGTCGACGAGGGGCTGGGCCGCATCACCCCCAGCATGGACCACGCCGCCCGCAGCCTGGGCCTGACCGCCGCGCAGACCCTGCGCCGGGTGCACCTGCCGATGCTGCGCGGCAGCGCGCTGACGGCCGCGCTGCTGGTCTTCATCGATGTCATGAAGGAGCTGCCCGCCACGCTGGTGATGCGCCCCTTCAACTTCGACACCCTGGCCACCCAGGCCTACACGCTGGCCTCCGACGAGCGGCTGGCCGAGGCGGCGGTGCCGGCGCTGGCCATCGTCGCGGTCGGCCTGCTGCCGATGGTGCTGCTGTGCCGCAGCATCGCGAAGGGGCGCGGCGGCGTCGCCGGCTGACCCGCTGCCACGGCGGGAGTCCCCGGGGGGCGACGGGAGCGTTTCAGGCCGCCGGCGCGTGCGCCGTCAGGTGGAACCGGCCCACCACCGCACTCAGCTCGGTGGCCTGCTCGCGCAGCGACAGCGCCGCGGCCGCCGACTGCTCGACCAGGGCCGCGTTCTGCTGTGTCATGTGGTCCAGCTGGCCGATGCTCTGGTGCACCTGCACGATCTCGGCGGACTGCTGCCGCGCCGACTCGGAGATCTCGTTGACGATCGTCGACACCTGCTGCACCGACGCCAGGATCTCCTGCATCGTGCTGCCCGCGCGCGACACCAGGCGCGAGCCGTCCTGCACCTGCTCGACCGAGCGGCCGATCAGCGTCTTGATCTCCCGCGCGGCCGAGGCGCTGCGCTGTGCCAGCGTGCGCACCTCGCCGGCCACCACGGCGAAGCCGCGGCCCTGCTCGCCGGCACGCGCGGCCTCCACCGCGGCGTTGAGCGCCAGGATGTTGGTCTGGAAGGCGATGCCGTCGATCACGCCGATGATCTCGCCGATCTTGTGCGAGCCGCCCGAGATCTGCTCCATCGTCGTGACCACCTCGCCGACCACCGCATGACCGCGCTGGGCCACTTCGGCGGCAGACGCCGCGAGCTGGTCGGCATGCCTTGCCGCTTCGGCACTGCGCTGGACGTTGCCGGTGAACTGCTCCATCGCCGAGGCGGCTTCCTGGAGGCTGCTGGCGGTCTGTTCGGTGCGGGTCGACAGGTCCTGGTTGCCGGCGGCGATCTCCCGGCTGGCGGTGTGCATGCTTTCGGTGCTGGACTGCACCTGCGCCACCAGTTCCTTCAGCCGGCGCTGGGTGCGGTGCAGTTCGCCCATCAGCCCCTCGTCGATCGTGCCCGCCGGGCTGTCTTCGTCGAGGTCGCCGTCGGCCATGCGCCGCAGGGCTTCGCGGGCCTGCGCCGGGTCGCAGCCGAGGGTATGGATCACGGTGTGGCGCATCAGCCAGAACAGCAGGCCGCTGGCCAGCAGCGCCGTCACGGACAGGGCCAGCGTGGCCAGCAGGATCTGCCGCGCCATCTGCTCGGTCGCCCGGCGGGTCTGGTGGGCCATCTGCTGCGCTTCTTCCTTCAGCTGGAGCAGGCGGGCTTTCAGTGCACGCCAGGCGGGGGTCTCCTGGCGGTTGATCCGGGCCACGGCGGCGGCGGTGTCCTCGCCGGCGAGCGTCACGATGCCTTGCTGAAGGCTGCGGTGCTGATCGCGCAAGGCCGGCAGGCCCGACAGGCCGGCCTCCAGCCGGCTGCCCCGGGCGGCGACCGTGGCAGTTTCGAGGGCGTGGTCGAAGTCCTTCTGCGCCTGGGCCAGGTTGTCGTAGGCCTTGCGGTTGGCGGGGTCCAGGATGATGTTGCGCAGCGCCTGACCCATCTGCAGCCCCTGGGCGTGCATCTCGGCCACGCCGGCGGCCACCACCTGTTCGCGCTGGCTGTACTGGCGGAACTCGGACTGGCTGTGCAGCAGGCCCCAGAGCGCCAGCGACAGTGCGCCGAGGAACAGGAGGGCCGGAATGCCGGCACACAGCAGCAGGCGGGTGTTGAACTTCATGGCGCTTCCACGCAGCGGAGTCGGGGCAGGGGCAGGGCGACGACGGCCGGGCGTCGTTCGAATACCCGGGTACGTTCCCAGTGTGCGCGGTGGATCGGGCAGGCCAAACCCGGCCGAAAGGCGAAAAACCGATCCAGATCCGGGCTTTCCCGATTCCGCTGCCGGCCGGCCGACGCCGGCCCGTCAGGTTGCATGCGTGCGTGGGTTCGGGCGGCGCGCGTGCGGCCCTTGCGCGTGCGCCACATGGCAGAACGCCCCGCAGGGGCGGGGCGTTGCGGTCAGTGGGCGCCGCGGTGCCGGCGGGCGATCACTTCCAGCCGGCCCGGTCGAACACCTTCTGTGCGGCGGCGGTGTGCCGGGCGATGTCGCCGATGGGCAGGGCATCGGCCTTGAAGCTGCCCAGCGCGTCGAGTTCGCGGTTGGCCACCCTGGCGCTGGCGACCACCGGCCACTCGTTGTTGCCGTTGGCGAAGTAGGCCTGCGCCTCGTCGCTGGCGAGGTACTCGAGGAACTTCACGGCCGCATCGCGGTTCGGCGCGTGCCTGAGCACGCCGGCACCCGAGACGTTCACATGCGTGCCCCAGCTGGCCTGGTTGGGCCAGACGATGCCCACCGCGCGCATCGCGGCCTGGTCCTCGGGCTTGGTCGAGCGCAGCATGCGCACCAGGTAGTAGGTGTTGGAGATGGTCACACCGCATTCCCCGGCGGCCACCGCCTTGATCTGGTCGGTGTCGCCACCCTTGGGCGAGCGGGCGAAGTTGGCCACCAGGCCACGGGCCCAGGCCTCCGTCTTCGCTTCGCCGTGGTGCGCGATCAGCGCTCCGCCCAGCGAGAGGTTGTAGGGATGCGCGCCCGAGCGCACGCAGACCTGATTCTTCAGCGCCGGGCCGGCGAGGTCCTCGTAGCTCTGCACCTGCTCGCGCTTGACCGCCACCTTGTTGTAGACGATCACCCGCGCCCGGGTCGAGAAGGAGTACCAGGTCGGCGTGCGCAGGTTCGCCGGCACGCGCGCCTCCAGCAGCGCCGACTTGACCGGCTGGAACAGGCCGAGCTGGTCGGCCACCTGCAGGCGCGAGGCGTCCACCGTCAGCAGGATGTCCGCCGGGCTGGCCGCCCCCTCGTTGCGGATGCGCTCGAGCAGCTCGTCCTCCTTGCCCTCGATGCGGTTGATCCGGATGCCGGTGGCCTTGGTGAAGTTGGCGTACAGGGCCTCGTCGGTCTGGTAGTGACGGGCGGAGTAGAGGTTGAGCACCTTCTCCTGCGCCAGCGCGGCGGGAGCAGCCAGCACGGCCGCCAGCGCGGCGGCAAGGGGAGCAAGGACGGACAGTCGACGAAGCATGGCGGGGTTCCGGATCGGGGTGGCGAGAACGGGCGTCGTGCAGCGCGCACGACGAGCCCGATATTAACAAGAATTGTTCTTATTATTTTGCCGGTGTCGTTCAGACGCCGCGCGCCCGATCCGACCGGAACTGCGCCGCGAAGGCCGCGAAGCGGCCGCCTTCCAGCGCCTCGCGCACCTCGCGCATCAGGTTCAGGTAGTAGTGCAGGTTGTGGATGCTGGTCAGCATGGGGCCCAGCATCTCGCCGCAGCGGTCCAGGTGGTGCAGGTAGGCCCGGCTGAAGTTCCGGCAGGTGTGGCAGCTGCAGGTCTCGTCGATCGGCCGCTCGTCGCTGCGGTGGCGGGCGTTGCGGATCTTCAGGTCGCCGAAGCGGGTGAAGAGGTGGCCGTTGCGCGCGTTGCGGGTGGGCATGACGCAGTCGAACATGTCCACGCCAGCGGTCACGCCGTCGACCAGGTCCTCGGGCGTGCCCACGCCCATCAGGTAGCGCGGCTTGTGCGCCGGCAGGCGGTGCGGCGTGTGCGCCATGATGCGCAGCATCTCGTCCTTGGGTTCGCCCACCGAGACGCCGCCCACCGCGTAGCCGGGGAAGTCCATGTCGACCAGACCGGCCAGCGACTCCTCGCGCAGGTGCTCGAACATGCCGCCCTGCACGATGCCGAAGAGTGCGTTGGGGTTGGCCAGGCGCGCAAACTCCGTCTTCGAGCGCTGGGCCCAGCGCATCGACAGCTCCATCGAGGCGCGGGCTTCCTTCTCCGTCGTGATGTGCCCGGAGCCCTTGCCGCCCTGCCAGTACGGCGTGCACTCGTCGAACTGCATGACGATGTCGGAGTTCAGCACCGTCTGGATCTGCATCGAGACCTCGGGCGTCAGGAACAGCCGGTCGCCGTTGACCGGCGAGGCGAACTTGACGCCCTCCTCGCTGATCTTGCGCATGTCGCCCAGCGACCAGACCTGGAAGCCGCCGGAGTCGGTCAGGATGGGCTTGGTCCAGCTCTCGAAGCGGTGCAGGCCGCCGAACTGCTTCATCACGTCCAGGCCCGGGCGCATCCAGAGGTGGAAGGTGTTGCCCAGGATGATCTGCGCGCCCATGGCTTCCAGGTCACGCGGCATCACGCCCTTGACGGTGCCGTAGGTGCCCACCGGCATGAAGATGGGCGTCTCGATGACGCCGTGGTTGAGCGTGAGGCGGCCGCGACGGGCGTGGCCTTCGGTGGTCAGGAGGTCGAAGTGCAGCATGGGCGCGATTGTCTCAGCGCGGCGCGGCCGCATGGCCGATCGCGGGCCCGCCGAGGCCATGGATGGCGGGTGGTTCTCCGGCCTTCCTTGGGGTCTTAAGGTCGAGGCAATCTTTCTGACCTACCGTGCTGGCTGTTTCAATCGACAGGGTCTTTCCATTGCCCGCCGGATGCCTGAGTCCTTCGCCAGCCGTCAGCGCCATGCCGCATGCCAAGCGGCGGCGTGATGGCGCGCCGAAGTTCTTGCCCCGGCTGATTCGTTGCCTGCACTGGCTGCTGCTGCTGCTGCTCGTGCTTGACCTGGGGGTGCTGCCTCTGCACGCCGGCATCCATGGCCCGGCAGAGCTGGTGGGCGGTGGCCATGGCTGGCACGTCGGGCAGGAGGCCCTTCACATCGAGACGGCGGATGGGCACGTCGAGGCGCATGACCTGGCGGTCCTGCGCTCGGCCACGTCGATTCGTCTCGTCGGCAGCGGCCCGGCCGAAGAGTCTCGGGGCGGCGGCAACGATCCCCGGCCGCCAGGGGTGGTCGCGTGGGCGCTCTGCTTCCTGCTCGCCGCAGCGGCGGCGTTGCAGCCCGCCCATGTGCTCCGGCGCCGTCGGGCGTCGGCGGCAGGGCCGCTGCGCGCCTGGCAGGGCCTGTGCCCGCCGGGGCAGGCTCCGCCGCGTCGCTGAAGCCGCTGCAAGCGTGGCGGTCTGCCGCCATCGGCGCAGCCGGTCACCGCTCGATCCCCCGCGTCGATCCCTTTTCGTCCTGTGTTGCTCGGGAACTGCGCGCCAGAGGCGCCGCGGGTCTTCCCTTTTTCCGGAGTTGCCATGTCGTACCGACCGAACCGGCGCACGCTGCTGCGTGCCGCTGGTGCCTGCCTCGTCTTCAGCCCGGCGCTGACCTGGGCTGGCGATGAATTTGCGGTCTCGGCCGCCCAGATCCGCGCCATCGGCGTGACCCTCAAGCGCCTCGAAGCCGACGGCGCCGGCCCCGCTTCGGCCTTCCCGGCTCGCGTGGTGCTGCCGCCCAGCCAGGAATTCATCGTCAGTGCCCCGCTGGGTGGTGTCGTCGAGCGCTTGCTGGTCAACGAGAACGAGGCGGTGCGCGCCGGCCAGCCGCTGCTGCGCCTGCTCAGCCCGGAGCTGGGCGAGGCCCAGCTGCGCCTCGCCGAGGCGGCGTCGAAGGCCCGGCTGTCACGCCAGCTGGCCGAGCGCGAGCGCCGGCTGTTCGACGAGGGCGTGATCGCCCAGCGTCGCGTGCTCGAGGCCGAGGCCGCCGCGGCCGAGGATCAGGCCCGCCAGCGCCAGGCCGAGGCCGCGCTGCGCCTGCTGGGGCTGGAGCCCGAGGTGATCCGCCGCGTGGCCGAGGGGGGGGCGCCGGCGGAGGCGCTGGTGCTGCGCGCCCGCCAGGCGGGCACGGTGCTGCGCATCGACGCGCGCATCGGCCAGCGCGCCAACGCCGCCGACGCCCTGCTGCGCCTGGCCGACACGCGCCGGCTCTGGCTGGAGGTGCAGATTCCGGCCGCTCAGCGCGAGGCACTGTCGCTGGGTGCCGGCTCGCTCAGCGGCGTGGGTCGGACGCTGTCCGCCAAGCCCCTGTCGCTGACGCCCACGGTGTCGGATGCGCAGACGCTGACGCTGCGCGCCGAGGTCCAGCGCGGTGGCGAGGGCCTGCGCCCGGGCGACGTGCTGCAGGTCAACGTGCCGCTGAGCGGCTCGGCCGGGGCGGCGGGGGCGGCCGCATCGGCCAGCTTCGCGCTGCCGCTGGCGGCGCTGACGCGCCAGGGCGAGCAGGCCTACGTCTTCGTGCGCAGCGCCAAGGGCTTCGCCGCGACACCGGTGCTGGTCCAGGACGGACCGGGCGGCAGCGTGCGGGTGCGCAGCGTGCCGAACGCCGCCCGAACGCTGCAGGCGGGCCAGGAGGTGGCGACCAGCGCGGTGATCGCGCTCAAGGCCGCCTGGCTGGGCAAGGGCGGGGGTGAATGACATGCTGGCCCGACTGGTTCAATTCGCGCTGGCCCAACGGCTGTTCGTGCTGCTGGCGGCCGCGCTGCTGGTGGGGGCGGGCTGGATGGCCTTCCGCACCCTGCCGATCGACGCCTTTCCGGACGTCTCCGGCACGCAGGTCAAGATCATCCTGAAGGCACCGGGCATGACGCCCGAGGAGGTGGAGCAGCGCGTGGCGGTGCCCATCGAGGTGGAGATGCTGGGCATCCCGCGCCAGCGCATGCTGCGCTCGGTGGCCAAGTACGGCATCGTCGACGTGACGATCGACTTCGAGGACGGCACCGACATCTACTGGGCCCGCCAGCAGGTCTCCGAGCGCCTGGCCGGCCTGGGCGACCAGCTGCCCGCCGGGCTGAGCGGCGGCATGGCGCCCATCACCACGCCGCTGGGCGAGATGTTCATGTTCACCGTCGAGGCGCCGGCGATGTCGCTGGAGCAGCGGCGCAGCCTGCTGGACTGGGTGATCCGCCCGGCGCTGCGCTCGGTGCCCGGCGTGGCCGACGTCAACGCCCTGGGCGGCAAGGTGCGCGCCTTCGAGGTGGTGCCCGACGCACTGCGGCTGGCCGCGGTGGGCCTGAGCAGCGCCGAGCTGAAGACGCGCATCGAGGCCAACAACCGCAACGACGGCGCCGGCCGCCTGGGCGAGGGCGACGAGGTGCTGCTGGTGCGCGGCGAGGGGGCCATCCGCAGCCTCGACGACCTGCGCGCCATCGTCGTCAAGGCCGACCGCGGCCAGGTGGTTCGCCTGGCCGATGTGGCGCAGGTGCGCGAAGGCAGCGTGACCCGCTACGGTGTCGTCACCAAGGATGGCCAGGGCGAGGCGGTCGAGGGCCTGGTGCTGGGCCTGGCCGGCGCCAACGCGCAGAAGGTGGTCGAGGGCGTGCAGGCGCGGCTGGCCGCGCTCAAGCCCAGCCTGCCGCCGGGCGTCGAGGTCCGCGTGTTCTACAACCGCGCCGGGCTGGTGTCGCAGGCCGTGGGCACGGTGACCAAGGCGCTGGGCGAGGCCACGGTGCTGGTGCTGATCCTGCTGGGCGCCTTCCTGGGCAACCTGCGTGCGGCGGTGACCGTGGCGCTGGTGCTGCCGCTGTCGGCGCTGGCCACCTTCCTGGCGATGCGCTGGGCCGGGTTGTCGGCCAACCTGATGAGCCTGGGCGGCCTGGCCATTGCGCTGGGCATGCTGGTGGACGCGGCCGTGGTGGTGGTGGAGAACGTTGTCCAGCACCTGGGCAACGAGCAGGGCGAGGGCCGGCTGCCGCGGCTGCACGTGGTCTTCCGCGCGGTGCGCGAGGTCTCGGCGCCGGTGGCCGCGGGCATCCTGATCATCGTGGTCGTGTTCCTGCCGCTGCTGACGCTGCAGGGCCTGGAGGGCAAGCTCTTCCAGCCGGTGGCGCTGACCATCGTGTTCGCGCTGGCGGCCTCGCTGGGGCTGTCGCTCACCGTCATCCCGGTGGTCTGCTCCTACCTGCTGAAGTCCAGCGGCCACCACGAGCCCTGGCTGCCGCGCCAGCTGCTGCGGCTGTACGAGCCGGTGCTGGCCTGGGCGCTGCAGCGCCAACGCATCGTCGCGGCGATCGCGGTGGCGATGCTGGTCGCCGCCGGGGCGATCTACACCCAGGTGGGCAAGACCTTCATGCCGACGATGGACGAGGGCGACCTGATCGTCGGCATCGAGAAGCTGCCCTCGATCGGCCTGGAGCAGACCGCCGAGCTGGACCAGCGCATCCAGCAGGCACTGCTGTCACAGGTGCCGGAAATCACCAGCATCGTCGCGCGCGCCGGCTCCGACGAGATCGGCCTGGACCCGATGGGCCTGAACCAGACCGACACCTTCCTGGTGCTCAAGCCGCGCAAGGACTGGCAGGTGGCGGACAAGGAGGCCCTGCAGGCCAAGATCCGCAAGGTGCTCGACGGCCTGCCCGGCATCGCCTACAGCTTCACGCAGCCCATCGAGATGCGCGTCTCGGAGATGGTGATCGGCGTGCGCGGCGACCTGGCGGTGAAGATCTTCGGCCCCGACCTGGCCACGCTGAACCAGCTGGCCGAGCAGACCGTCGCGGCGATCAAGGCTGTCTCCGGCAGCCAGGACGTCTACACCGTCGCCAACGACGGCGTGCAGTACCTGGGCGTGCAGGTCGACCGCCTGGCCGCTGGCCGGCACGGCCTGAACGTCGAGGACGTGCAGGACGCGCTGCGCCTGCAGCTCGAGGGCCAGCGCGCCGGCCAGGTCATCGACGGCGGACGGCGCCTGCCCATCGTCCTGCGTGGGCCCGAGGGGATGCGCCTGTCGCCCGCCGAGTTCGCCGCGATGCGCATCACCACCCCCGCCGGCCTGAGCGTGCCGCTGCAGGAGCTGGCTACCTTGCGGCGCGCCAGCGGCCCGGTCAAGGTCGAGCGCGAGATGGGCAGCCGATACAGCGTGGTGATCGCCAACGTCGCCGGGCGCGACCTGGTCGGCTTCGTCGAGGAGGCGCAGGCCCGCGTCGCCAAGGCCGTGCCGTTGCCGCAGGGCTACCGCATGACTTGGGGCGGCCAGTTCGAGAACCAGCAGCGCGCCGCGGCCCGCCTCGCGCTGGTCGTGCCGCTGTCGATCGGCGCGATCTTCCTGATCCTGTTCAGCACCTTCGGCTCGGTGCGCCAGGCCCTGCTCGTCATCAGCAACATTCCCTTCGCGCTGGTGGGCGGCATCGTCGCCCTCTGGGCCAGCGGGGAGTACCTGTCGGTGCCTGCATCGGTGGGCTTCATCGCACTGCTGGGCATCGCGGTGCTCAACGGCGTGGTGCTGGTCAGCTACTTCAACCAGCTGCACGCCGAGGGCCTGTCCACGCTCGACTGCGTCCTGCTGGGCGCCAAGCGCCGCCTGCGCCCGGTACTGATGACCGCGGCGATCACCGCCTGGGGCCTCGTGCCGCTGCTGTTTGCCAGCGGCCCGGGCTCCGAAGTGCAGCGCCCGCTGGCCATCGTCGTCACCGGCGGGCTCTTCACCGCCACGCCGCTGACGCTGCTGCTGCTGCCCATCCTCTACCTGCGCTTCGCGCACCGTGCCAAGCCCCGTTCCGGCCTGCCCGGTGCCCCGACGCGCATCGCCCTGGAGAAACGCCATGGCTGAGTTCTGCCTGACGCTGATCTGCCCCCCCGCCATCGAGGAAAAGCTCCTCGATGCCCTGCTGGCCACCGCCGGCAACGAGGTGTTCACCAGCACCCCGACCTTCGGCCACGGCACCGCCCCCGGCCGATGGAGCGCCACCGAGCAGGTGATGGGCCGCAGCCGCGCGGTGCAGGTGCAGATCCTGCTGACCGCTGCCGAATTCGAGCGGCTGCTGGCACGGCTGCGCACCGACTTTGCCGGCGCCGGCCTGCGCTACTGGGTCTGCCCCCTGAGCGCCGAAGGAGAAATCGCATGACGCATGTGAAGACGAACAGCCGCCACCCGCACTGGCGGCCCACCCTGCTTGCCCTGCTCCTGCCGCTCGCGGCCGCTGCCCAGACCGGGCTGCCTGGCAGCGCGCCCGCCGCGCCCGCCGCGGCTGCCTCGGCCGCTGCCCTGGCCGTCACCCTCCCGGGCGATGAGCTGGTCCGCCAGGCGCTGGACCGCCAGCCGGCGGTCCAGCAGGCCCGCCACGTGCGGCTCGCCGCACAGCACGCCGCGGGCATGCTGTCGGCTTCGCCGCATGAATGGACGATCGACGCCGGCCTGCAGCAGCGCCGCGCCGACAGCGGTGCGCGCGGCAACGAGTGGTCGCTCGGCCTGCAGCGCACCCTGCGTCTGCCCGGCAAGGCCGAGCTGGATCAGCAGCTCGGCGACGCCGGCTTGCGCGAGGCGGCCGCCCGCGAAGCCGTTGCCTGGCAGGGCGCGGCGCGCGAGCTGCTCGATCGCTGGCTCGACCTGTTCGCCGCGCGCGCTCAGCGCACGCTGCAGGAGCGCCAGCTCGCCCTGGCTCGTCAATCGCAGGACACCGTGCGGCGCCGCCACGGCGCCGGCGACGCCGCCCAGCTGGACGTGCAGGCCGCGCTGGCCGACGTGGCCGACGTGGAACGCCAGCTCGCCGGTGCGCTGGCGGCCGAGGCACGGGCGCTTCGCAAGCTCCAGCTGCACTACCCCGCCGAGGCCGACGCGCTGGCGAAGCTGACCGCCGCCGGGGCGGATGGATCCTTGCCGGCACCGGCAGCACTGGGTGAACGTGCGGCGAGCTGGCGGCAGCGTTTCGTCCTCTGCGACGGCGAGCTGCGTGCAGCGCAGGCCATGGCCGACCGCGCCGAGCTGACGGCACGCCGTGTCGAGGCCGAGCGGCGACCTGATCCCACCGTCGGCGTGCGAACCGCGGCGGAGGCCTACCGGACCGAGCGCGTGCTCGGATTGACCCTGAGCATCCCCCTGGGCGGCAGCTACCGCGAGCAGGCGGGTCGGGAGGCCTGGCAGCAGGCCCAGGCGTCACGCGCCGAGCTCGATGGCCGCCAGCGCGCCACCGAGTTGGCCGTGCAGGAACTGTTCGCCGACGCCGAGGAAGGGGTGCAGCGATGGGCCCTGGCCGATCGCGCGGCTCGCGCCGGCGCCGAGAGCGCGCGGCTGATGCAGCGCGCGCATGCGCTCGGTGAGGCCGACCTGCAGCCCACCTTGCAGGCGCGCCGGCAGGCCATCGATGCGCAGCGCAGCGCGCTCGAGGCGGGGTTGGCGGCCTGGCGCGCCACGTGGCGGCTGCAGCTCGATGTGGGCGAACTCTGGTCGCTGCCCGGCGCCGCCTGCGCAGCAGCGCCGCTCGCACCGGCTCCCGCGACGGCGCCAGCCGGTCCCGCCCCCTGATCGCCGGCCGCCGGGGCGGCTTCGGCGCAGCGCGCCAGTCAGACCGCCGGGTGGCGGATCAGGTAGTCGAAGGCGCTCAGCGCGGCCTTCGCGCCCTCGCCGGTGGCGATGATGATCTGCTTGTAGGGCACGGTGGTGGCATCGCCGGCGCCGAAGATGCCGGGGGCACTGGTGTGGCACTTGGCGTCCACGACGATCTCGCCGAAGCGGTTGAGCTCCAGGGTGCCCTTCAGGAAATCGGTGTTGGGCACCAGGCCGATCTGTACGAACACGCCAGCCAGCTCCTTGTGCTGCTCTTCGCCGCTGACGCGATCCTTCCACTTCAGCCCGGTCATCTTCTGGCCGTCGCCGACCACCTCGGTGGTCTGCGCGTTGACGTGCACCGTCACGTTGGGCAGCGACCTGAGCTTGTCGACCAGCACCTGGTCGGCCTTGAGCTGGTCCATGAACTCCAGCACCGTCACGCTGCGCACCACGCCGGCCAGGTCGATGGCGGCCTCGATGCCGGAGTTGCCGCCGCCGATCACCGCCACGTCCTTGCCCTTGAAGAGCGGGCCGTCGCAGTGCGGGCAGTAGGCCACGCCCTTGGTGCGGTAGTCGGCTTCGCCGGGCACGTTCATGTTGCGCCAGCGCGCACCGGTGGCCAGGATGACGCTGCGCCCCTTGAGCTGAGCGCCGTTCTCCAGCGTCACCGTGGCGTAGCCGCCGGCCTGGGCGGCAGGCTCGAGCCTGGCCACGCGCTGCAGCGTGGTGACGTCCACCCCGTAGTGGCGCACGTGGGCTTCCAGTGCGGCGGAGAACTTGGGCCCCTCGGTCTCCAGCACGGAGATGAAGTTCTCGATCGCCAGTGTGTCCATGGTCTGGCCGCCGAAGCGCTCGGCCACGATGCCGGTGCGGATGCCCTTGCGCGCGGCGTAGACGGCCGCCGCAGCGCCGGCCGGGCCGCCGCCGATGATCAGCACGTCGTAGGGGGCCTTCTCGCTGAGCCTGGCGGCCTCGCGCTTCGCCGCCCCGGTGTCGATCTTCGCGAGGATCTCGCCCAGCTCGATGCGGCCGCTGGAGAAGTCCTCGCCGTTCAGTTCGGTCTTCGGCACGGCCATGATCTGACGGCGCTCGACCTCCTCCTGGAAGAGGCCGCCGTCGATCGCCACGTGGCGCACGCGCGGGTTGAGCACTGCCATCAGGTTGAGCGCCTGCACCACGTCCGGGCAGTTGTGGCAGGTCAGGCTCATCCAGGTGGTGAAAGAGAAATCACCGTCCAGGGCCCGGATCTGCTCGACGACCTCCGGCTCGACCTTGGGCGGGTGGCCGCCGGCCCACAGCAGCGCCAGCAGCAGCGAGGTGAACTCGTGGCCCATCGGCAGGGCCGCGAAGTGCACGCCCATGTCGGCACCCGCGCGGGTGATCTGGAACGAGGGGCGGCGCTCGAACTGGCCGTCGAAGCGGGCGTTGATCTTGGCCGGGGCGATCGCGGCGATCTCGATGAGCAGCTCGCGGATGTCGGCGGCGCCCTGAGAGTCGTCGAGGCTGGCGATCAGCTCGATCGGCTGGGTGATGCGTTCGAAATAGGCGGCCAGTTGCGCCTGGGTGCTGTCGTCCAACATGCTGCGATCCTTTGCTGCTGAGATGGCTTTCGATCGGGCGAAGTGCTTCCGACCTCGTTGAAAGCCGCCAGCGGCAGGCCGCGGGACGCTTTCAGCGAGGCCTGATCGGGCGATCGGGCCGTTGGAAAGAGGCAGGCCGTCGGCCCGCCTCGTTCAGTGACATCGATTCAGGGACGAGAGGTCAGATCTTGCCGACCAGGTCGATCGACGGGGCCAGGGTCTTGGCGCCTTCCTTCCACTTGGCCGGGCAGACCTGGCCAGGGTTGGCGGCCGTGTACTGGGCGGCCTTGAGCTTGCGCAGGGTTTCCGACACGTCGCGGGCGATCTCGTTGGAGTGCACTTCCATCGTCTTGATCACGCCGTCCGGGTTGATCACGAAGGTGCCGCGCAGTGCCAGGCCTTCCTCGGGGATGTGCACGCCGAAGGCGTTGGTCAGCTGGTGCGTCGGGTCGCCGACCAGCGGGAACTTGGCCTTGCCCACGGCGGCGGAGGTCTCGTGCCACACCTTGTGCGAGAAGTGGGTATCGGTGGTGACGATGTAGACCTCGGCGCCGGCAGCCTGGAAGGCGGCGTAGTTGTCTGCGGCGTCCTCGATCTCGGTCGGGCAGTTGAAGGTGAAGGCCGCCGGCATGAAGATCAGCACGGACCACTTGCCCTTCAGGCTCTCCTCGGTCACCTCGATGAACTCGCCCTTGCCGGCGCGGTTGACGAAGGCGGTGGTCTTGAACGGCTGGACTGGGGTGTTGATCAGGCTCATCATGGACTCCTATGGTTGAAAGATGCTCGATTGAGCGAAGCGATGGATGAATCTTAGGGGCTGCCCCGGGATCGCGCCAATTGGCATTGTTGCGGCGCAGAATAGGCAAAAGCTATTTTTGTTCTGGTGCCCATTAGAACTGTAACGGCCGGTGTCGCCGCGGAGCGGGTGCACAGGCCACCGCGAAGGTGGCTAACAGCATCGATCTTCGCGCGCGCTGCCGCGCATGGGCGAGGCCGACGCGCCGACGGCTGACCGGCATCAAAGACCCTTCGCGCGTCGCGCCGCCACAGGCAGCTTCAGCCCAGCAGCACCCAGTGGTTGTCCGGTGCCATGGCCTGCGGCCAGGGCAGCAGGCGGGGCGGCTCGCCCGGATGCCAGCGCGCCAGGCCCTGCTGCGCGGCCAGCAGCACGCCTTCCTGCCCCGCATCGTCCAGCCAGGTCGACAGGGCGCAGGCTTGGCCGAGCTCGGCAATGGGCGTCATCCGGCCTGCGGCGCCGGGCTGCCACCACAGCCCGCGTTCGGTCTTTTCCGCACTGATCACGAAGCCGCCGCCCGGGCCCGCGGCAATGTCGCCGGCGTAGCCGCCGGCCTGCGCGTCCGCGTTCGGCAGCTGCAGCCGTTCGCCCTCCCAGACCGCCAGGGCCGGGGCGCGGCGGCGTAGGGCGGGATCGTCGTGTTCGGCCTGCAGCGCCACGCCCAGACGGGTGCGTCCCTGGGCGTCCTGCGACCAGGCCAGATGGCGCAGGCTCAGGCGCGGGTCGTCCAGGCGCCACTGGCCGAGCAGCGTGCCGCTGGCGGGGTCGAGGCGCAGCAGCGACGGATCCATGCGGTCGAGCTGCACCTTGCGGCCTGCCGCGTTGCGCGGGATGCCACCCAGCGCCAGCAGCAGGCGGCCGTCGTCGTCGAGCAGCATCTGGTGCGGATCCAGCCCCGGCAGGCGCCATTCGGCCACGCGGCGCAGCGTGGCCGCGTCGCGCACGCCCAGCCAGCCGCTGCCGTCGCCGGGGTCGGTTTCGCCGCTGTAGAGCCAGCGGCCGTCGGCGCTGGGCTCCACATGGCCGGTCAGGGTGCGCGCCGGGCGCTCGTCGTCCAGCAGCACGCGCTGCATCACGCGGCCGTCTCGGTCGCAGCGCAGCAGCCAGCGGCCGGGCCGGGCCGCCACCGCCAGGAAGCCGCCGTCGGCCAGCGCGAGCAGGCCGTGCGCCCGCCCGGGCGCGGGCAGGTCGGCCTGCACCTGCACCGTGCCGGCTTCCCAGTCGACCGCCAGGATGCCCACGCGGTCGGCGCTTTCTCCAGGGCCAGGCGCAGCGCTGCGCCAGGCGGCGGCCAGACGTTGTCGAGGCGATGCGAGGAGCAGGTGGGCGTCGGCCCGCTCGGGGGAGCGGGCCAGACCGGCCGGGGACAGGGCGGCCAGCGACCAGCCGGCCAGGGCCGCCCGGCCGAGCAGGGCACGGCGGCTGAGACGAGCAATCATGAGAGGGATCCAATTAAATAAGAACGATTATTGTTATTGATGTTGCCTGTCTTGTCGCGGTCCGCACTGATGCAGCGCAAGATCTGTGGGGTGTCTGCGGATATGATGAGAATTATTTGCATCCGTATACCATGCGCAGCGCTGCCGTTTCCGCCGCATCTCCCTTGTGCGATCTGCATGAGCTGGCCATGAAGGAGTCCGCCACCGTGGTGGGCGTGGTCGCTCCGACGCATGCCCCCGAATGGTCCGGCTGGCTGGCCGAAATCGGCTTCCTGCCGGGCGAGCGGGTGCAGCTGCTCGGCCGGGCGATGCCCGGCGGCGACCCGCTGGTGGTGCGGGTGGGCGACTCCACCTTCGCGCTGCGGGTGGCCGAGGCCGCCTGCGTGCAGGTGCGTCGCCGCGCTGCCACCGGAGCGCTGTCGTGAAGGAGGCCGTGGTCCATGTGCACCGGGGCGGGCCGCTGCTGGCCCTGGTGGGCAACCCCAACTGCGGCAAGACGGCGCTGTTCAACCGGCTCACCGGCAGCCGCCAGAAGGTGGGCAACTACGCCGGCGTGACGGTGGAGCGCAAGGAGGGGCAGTTCGCCAGCCCGGGCGGGCGGCTGCTGCGCCTGCTGGACCTGCCCGGGGCCTACAGCCTGCAGCCGCGCTCGCCCGACGAGTCGGTCACGGTGGACGTGCTGCGTGGCAACGCAGCCGGCGAGAAGCGCCCGGACCTGGTGGTCTGCGTGGTCGACGCCACCCAGCTGCGCCGCAACCTGCGGCTGGTGCTGGCGGTCAAGCGGCTGGGCCTGCCCTGCGTGGTGGCGCTGAACATGGCCGACCTGGCCGAGAAGCGCGGCATCGCGGTCGACCCCGAGGCCCTGGGCCGCGAGCTGGGCCTGACGGTGGTGCGCACGGTGGCGGTGCGCCCGGACGGCGCCGACGCGCTGCGCGCGCTGCTCGACCAGCCGGAGGTCTGGCACCGCCAGGCGCTGCCCGGCGACGTGCGCGACCTGGCGCCGGAGGTGGACCCGCGCGGCGACCATGCCGCCGTGCAGGGCATCCTGGAGCGCCTGGGGCTGGCCGAGGTGGCGCCGCACCTGGCCAGCGACCGCATCGACCGCCTGGTGCTGCACCCGCTGGCCGGGCCGCTGCTGCTGGCGTCGATCCTCTTCCTGGTGTTCCAGGCGGTGTTCGCCTGGGCCGAAGCGCCGATGGGCTGGATCGAAGCCGCCACCGCCCAGGCCGGCGCGGCGGTGGGTGCCCTGCTGCCCGACGGCGTGCTGCGCAGCCTGCTGGTCGACGGCCTGATCGCCGGGCTGGGCGGGGTGCTGGTGTTCCTGCCGCAGATCGTCATCCTGTTCTTCTTCATCCTGCTGCTCGAGGAGTCGGGCTACCTGCCGCGGGCGGCCTTCCTGCTCGACCGGCTGATGGGCAGCGTGGGGCTGTCGGGGCGGTCGTTCATCCCGCTGCTGTCGAGCTTCGCCTGCGCCATTCCCGGCATCATGGCCGCGCGCACCATCGCCAACCCGCGCGACCGGCGGGTGACCATCCTGATCGCCCCGCTGATGACCTGCTCGGCGCGGCTGCCGGTGTACGCGCTGCTGATCGGCGCCTTCGTGCCGCAGCGCCAGGTCTGGGGCGGCGTGGAGCTGCAGGGGCTGGTGCTGTTCGGCCTGTACGGCGCGGGCATCGTCGGCGCGATGGCGGTGGCCTGGGTGGCCAAGCGGCTCACCGCCGGCCGGCAGGTGCGCACGCTGATGATGGAGCTGCCCAGCTACCACTGGCCGCAGCCGCGCAACATCGCCATCGGGCTGTGGCAGCGGGTGAAGATCTTCCTGAAGCGCGTGGGCGGCATCATCCTGCTGCTGACGGTAGCGCTGTGGGCGCTGGCGAGTTTTCCGGCGCCGCCCGAAGGCGCCAGCGGGCCGGCGGTGGCCTACAGCCTGGCCGGCACGCTGGGCCGGGCGCTGGCGGTGCTGTTCGAGCCGATCGGCTTCAACTGGCAGATCAGCATCGCCCTGGTGCCCGGGCTGGCGGCCCGGGAGGTGGCGGTGAGCGCGCTGGCCACGGTGTACGCGCTGTCGTCCACCGGCGAGGACGCTGCCGGCGTGCTCGCGCCGCTGCTGGCGCAGGACTGGAGCCTGGCCACCGCGCTGTCGCTGCTGGCCTGGTACGTGGCCGCGCCGATGTGCCTGAGCACCCTGGCGGCGATCAAGCGCGAAACCGGCAGCTGGAAGATGGCCGGCCTGGCTGCCGCCTACCTGACGGCGCTGGCCTACGTGCTGGCCTTCGTCACCTATCGGCTGGCGCTGGCGCTGGGCGGGGGCTGAGCCAGCCTCCCGCGCCGCGGCCAGACCGCCTCGAGCGCCGCAGGACGCCGAGGCGAGGTCGCTGGCGCCGATGGAATCAGGCGGATGCCTCGCGGCGCGGCCAGCCCAGCCAGCCCATCACCGCATAGACGATCACGGTGGTGCCCAGCAGGCCCAGGCCGTAGACCAGCGCGATCAGGAACCAGTCGGCCGGCCCGCCCGCGTCGGTGAAGCCCGACGACGACACCTTGGCCATCAGCACCAGGGCCAGCACGCCGCCGAACAGGCCGGCGATCTCGGCGCGCACCAGCCGGCGCGACACCAGGCCGCGCTCGCGCAGCAGCAGGGCCGCGCAGGCCAGCGTGCCGGCCAGCGCCACCAGCACCAGCAGCCACAGCAGCGGGCCGAGCATCTCCTGGAACACGGCCAGGAAGGTCAGGGGATCGAACTCTTTCATGGGCTTCTCCGGTGCGTGTTCAGGCCCTGCCGCGCAGCATGCTGAGGTAGGTGGGCTTGAGCGCCATGGTCTTCATGACCCAGGTGACCCAGAGCTCCTCGAGCGGTGCCACGATGCCCGGGAAGGAGGGCACCAGGTTGTTGTCGTAGTCGAACTCGATGAGCATCGCCTGGCCCAGGCGGGTGATCAGCGGGCAGGAGGTGTAGCCGTTGTAGGCGGCGGTCGAGGGCTTGTCGCTGATCGTGCCCAGCAGGTGCTCCACCGCCACCGGCACCTGCCACTTCACGCTGGCGGCCGTCTTGCCCTTGGGTACGCCGGCCACATCGCCCACGGCGAAGACCTCCGGGAAGCGCGCATGGCGCAGCGAGGCCTTGTCGACCTCGATCCAGCCCTCGGCGCTCCAGCCGTGGTTCTGCCAGGGCAGCGGGCTGTTGCGCACCGCGTCGGGCGCGCGCATCGGCGGCACCACGTTGATGAAGTCGTACTTCACCTCGGCGGGGAAGTCGTTGGCCTTGTCGTGGAAGGTGGCCACGCGTCGGCCCAGGTCGATGGACTTCAGCACATGCTCGTGCTGCACCTTGACGCCGCGGTCCTTGAACAGCATGCGCACCTTCTCGGCCACGATGGGCACGCCGAACAGGGCCTTGCTGTTGTTGAAGTAGTGCAACTCGGCCTTGCCGCGGTTGCCGCGACGGCGCAGGTGGTCGTCGGTGATGAAGGTGTACTTCAGCGGTGCGCCGGCGCATTTCATCTCGGTGCCCGGGCGCAGGAACACGCCCACGCCGCCGCGGTCGGCGAAGCTCGACATGGCCCGCCAGGTCGCTTCGGCGGCCGCCGGGCTGTGGTAGATGCTGCCCAGGCCCTCCTGGCCGATGCGGCCGGTCTCCATGCCGGGAATGGCCGCGTAGTCCAGCGTCAGGCCGGTGGCCACGATCAGGAAGTCGTAGGGCACGCTGCGGCCCTTGTCGGTGACCACCTTCCTGCCCACCGGGTCGAACTCGGCCACGGCCTCCTCGATCAGCGTGACGCCCTGCGGCAGGTAGTCGCGCGTGCTGGAGACGACGTAACTGCTCGGCTTGATGCCGCCGGCCACGAGGGTGAAGCCCGGCTGGTAGAAGTGCTCCTTGCGCGCGTCGATCAGCGTGATGCTGGCGCCCTGCAGCTGGGCCGACAGGCGCGAGGCGGCGGTCAGTCCGGCCGCGCCGGCACCGGCGATGACGATGCGCGCCGAGCTGCGCTGGGTCGGCGCCGTGGCGGCCTGCGAAGAGGTGGCCCCCACCGCCCCCAGCAGGCCGGCCCCGGCGGCCGCGCCGAGCAGGAAGCGCCGGCGATCGCCGGCGGCGAGGGACGGCAGGCCGTCCGGGATTCGGGTCGGTTTCATCGGCTCTCCTCGGTGGATACCGGCTCAGGATCACGCGACGCCGCGTGAAGATGTTCCGATTCGTATCCTGGACCGATCCTGTCGAATACACAATGGGGTATCCGACTGCGCCGCTCGGATCCTGGCCGCAGCCGGTCGCCGCGCCGGCGCCGGATGCCGTGCCCTGCCTCGCTGCGCGCCTCAGCGGGCGCGGCTGCGCTCTGGCTCTGCCGGACGGCGCATGCTGTCGAAGTCGGCGCAGGGATCGCTGCGCTGCGGTGCGGCGGTGATCCAGAGGTGCGTGCCCGGCACGTCAGCCGGTTTCTGCCCGGTCTCGCCGAACACCACCGTCAGCGTCGTTGCGGCGGGTTCGAGCTGCGCCAGCAGGCGCGGCACCCCGTAGTCGCTGCGCACATGACCATTGCCGGCCAGCAGGATGGCCGGACCACCGCCGCTGTCGCGCAGGGCCAGTGCCATCGCCGCGTCGCGGGCGCGCTGGGCCAGCCGCATCGCCGGCAGCCGGGCCGCGGGCAGCTGGCCGCAGTGGCCGGCCAGCAGGTCGGCGTCCAGGCGGGCCTGGGCCTCGCCGGGCAGCGGCGCGGTTGCCAGCAGTCCGGCCAGGTCGGCGCTCAGCGCAGCCTCGCCCTCGCGGGCGATGCGGCGGGCCTCGGTCGCGGGCAGGTTGCCGCCCAGGATCGGCAGGCCGGCCGCCCGCGCCGCAGCGAACAGCGCCTCGTGCAGCGGCCACTGCCAGCCGCGCGGCTCGAATCCGGCGGCCTGCAGGGCCGCGAGCAGGTCGCCGTCGGCGGCGACACGGCGCGCGCGGGTCAGGTGCTCGGCCACCACGACGGCAGCGCTGCCCGCCAGACGGCGCAGCAGCTCGGCGCGGCGGGCATGGTGACGCGGGTTGTCGTGCTGTTCACCCAGCAGCACGAAGCGGGCGGCGCGGACCTGCGCCAGCAGTTCGTCCGGCGTGAGCTCGAGGCCGCTGCGCAGGTCGATCAGGCGCTCGTCTGCGCTGCGCGCGAGCGGGGCGCAGCCGGCCAGACTCCAGGCGGCCAGCCCTGCGAGCAGGGCACGGCGACGCGGACTGGCGTTCATGTGAACAGTCTTGCCAATAAGAATAGGTCGCATTATATTCAACTCCATGTACCCTGTTCCTGGTTCCGAAGAGATCCCCACCGTGCCCCTGCGCGTGGCGCAGAGCCCACCTGCATGCCCGCCCGACCCGGCCGTCGACGCGCCGCCGACCACGCCCCGGCGCCTGAGCAGCCGCGAACTGTTCGCCGGGGCCCGGGAAGTGGAGATCGAACATGAGGGCATGTTGTACCGCCTGCGTCGCACCTCGCTGGGCAAGCTGATCCTGACCAAGTAGACCGCAGCAGGCGCCGTCCGGTGGCAGGCCGGGTCATGCCAGAGATGAGTTCGGCCGCGGGCGATGGCCGATCGCAGGTCGGGCCTGTGGGGGGCCCGCCACAGTTTTGACAAGGATTGCGCAAGCAAATAGCAATCGTTATCATTTGATAAGACGGCCCAGCCGAAAGCCAGGTCAAGCGCAGGTGCCCGGAGTACCTGCCCCGCAGCCCTCATACCGCCAGTCGATCCATCGTGCTGCCCCAGGTGCAGCGGTGGCGGCGGGCGCCGACCTGAACGCTTTCGTGTGCATCCCATGGCCCCTTCCCGAATTGCTGCCGATCGTGCGCCGCGCCGTCCGGCCGCTGGCTTCCCTCCTCTGCCGCTGGCGGCCCTGGCCGCCGGCCTTGGCCTGACGTCCTGGGTGCAGGCCCAGACGCCAACGGCGCCCCCCGCGCCGGCTGCGGCCGCCTCGGCGCCGGCGGCATCGGCCGCTGCAGTGGCCGATACCGTGGTCGGCGAAACCCGCCTGCGCAAGATCACCGTCAAGGGCCGCGGCGAGGCGCCGGGCAAGGACAGCCTGAAGGCCGAGACCACCCGCATCGGCAAGGGCCGGCAGGAGCTGCGCGACATCCCACAGTCCGTCACCGTGGTGACCGAGAAGCTGATCCTGGACCGCCACCTGGACACGCTGAAGGACACGCTGAAGAACACCGCGGGCATCAGCTTCCTGTCCGCCGAGGGCGGTGAGGAGGATGTGCGGCTGCGCGGCTTCTCGCTGCAGGCCTCGGGCGACATCTTCATCGACGGCATGCGCGACCCGGCCTTCTACGAGCGCGACAGCTTCCACTGGGACCGCCTGGAGCTGCTGCGCGGCTCGGCGTCGATGCTGTTCGGCCGCGGCTCCACCGGCGGCGCGGCCAATCAGGTCAGCAAGCAGCCCGAGCTGGTGACGCGCCATCAGGTCGACGTGACGCTGGGCAGCGGCAGCTACCTGCGCGGCGTGGGCGACTTCAATGTGGTCACCGGCGAGGACGCTGCGCTGCGCGTGGTGGGCATGTCGAACCTGGCCGACAACGACGGAGCCGGCAACCGCATCGACAAGGAAGGCCTGGCCGCCACCTACGCCTGGGGCATCGGGACGCGCAACGAGTTCCAGGTCGGCCTCTACCACCTGAAGAACCGCAACGGCATCCACTACGGCCTGCCCTGGCTGGAGTCGAACAACGCCGACGCGAACCACCTGTGGAAAACCGATCCCGCCCACTATTACGGCGCGGCCAGCGACCGCAACCATGGCAGCGCCGACTACCTGTCCCTGCTGCATGTGCACCGCTTCCAGGGCGGCGGCGAGCTGCGCACCCAGGCCCGCGTCGCCGAGTACGAGCGTGACCTGCGCGCCAGCGCGATCCGCTTCGCCGCGGCCAGCCTGCAGCCCGGCGGCGCGGCGGTGACCCATGCCACCTTCGGCGACGGCACGGTGCTCACGCGCGGCAACAACGTCAAGATCCAGGACATGCGCACGAAGTACCTGCAGAGCGACTTCAGCCGCAGGTTCAAGGCGCTGGGCATGGCGCACCAGCTGCTGGCCGGTGTGGATGCGGCGCGGGAGGACTTCGAGAACTTCGGCGGCAGCGCCATCACCAAGCCGCGCACCACGGTGGGCACGCCCGACGACGGCGGCGGCGTGGACGAGAGCACCCGCGTCATCACGCAGAACCGGGCCTTCACCGCCAAGGGCCTGGGGGTCTACGCGCAGGACCTGCTGCAGATCGCGCCGATGTGGAAGCTGCTGGGCGGTCTGCGCTGGGACCGCTTCGAGGGGACTTATCACAACCTCTCGCCGGCCGCGAGCACCAACGTCTGCGCCGTGGCGCCGCGGTCGAAGGTGAGCCGCAGCGACTCGCTGATGAGCAAGCGCTTCGGGGTGCTGTTCCAGCCCACGCCCTACAGCTCGTACCACCTGTCGTACGGCACCTCTTTCAATACCTCCGGCGACGCCTACCAGTACGACGCCGGCACGGTGAACACCGATCCGGAATCGAGCCGCAACGTCGAACTGGGCGCCAAGCTGGATGCGGCCGACGGGCAGGCGACGATGCGCGTGGCGCTGTTCCATTCCACCAAGTACAACGAGCGCAACCGCGACGCCGAGACGGCCGACGCCTGCAACTACGTGCTGTCGGGCAAGCGCCACGCCGCCGGCCTGGAGCTGGATTTCACCGGGCGCATCACGCCGGCCTGGGAGGTCTACGGCTCCTACGCCTGGATCCCCTCGGCCCGGGTGGACCGTTCGAGCGGTGCTGCCGGCACCGAGGCCGAGGGTTCGCGCCCGGGTCTGACGCCGCGCCACACCGGCACGATCTGGACGACTTATCAGCTCACGCCCCAGGCCCGCATCGGCGGCGGCCTGAACGCCCGCAGCAGCGACAAGCCGGCGGGTCTGGCGGCCACCTCGCCGCTGGTGGCGCCGAGCTTCGTCACCGTCGACCTGATGGGCGAGTACAGGGTCGACGACGCCCTGAGCTTCAAGGTCAACGTGAACAACCTGGCCGACAGGCACTACGCCGACATGCTCTACCGCGGCCACTACCAGCCGGGCAAGGGCCGCACGGTGCTGGTCACCGGAACCTACCGGTTCTGAAGCATCGGGCCTGCGATGACGACTGCAGCGACCTCGACGGCGCCCACAGCGGTGCCTGCCCTGTCGACTCCCCGGGTGATCCCGGTGCACAGCGTCGATCCGCTCGGGCCGGCGGCCCGGCGGGCGATGGTGGCCGGCATGCTCGGCGCGCACCTGCTCGGCGGCTGGGCGCTGCTGCAGGTGCCGGCGGTGCGCCAGGCGGCGGGGCCCTTCGCGCCGATCATGGTCGAGCTGATCGCCCCATCGCCCGAGGCGCCCCAGCCGCCTGCGCCCCCGCCGCCGAGGGCGCAGCCCCGGACGCTGCCGCCACCGGCGCCGGTGATCGCGGCCGCGCCGCCACCGATCCCGCAGCCGGCGCCGGTGTTCACCGCGCCGCCACCGCCGCCCGAGCCGCCGGCGCTGCCCGAGCCGACGGCCCCCCCGGCGGCGCCCGCGCCTGCGGCCCCGCCCGTGCCGCCGGCTCCGGCGCCGGCCGCGCCCCGGCAGGTGGTGCTGACGGACACCGACTGGATCCGCGTGCCGCAGCTGGAGTACCCGCTGGCCTCCAGGCGCCTGCGCGAGCAGGGCGTGGTGCTGGTGCGCGCCCTGATCGACACCCGCGGCGTGCCCCGCCAGGTCCAGCTGCAGAGCTCCTCGGGATTTGCCCGCCTGGACCAGGAGGCGCTGGGCAAGGCCGTCACCGCGCGCATCAAGCCGCGCACCGAAAACGGCGTGCCCTTCGAGTTCTGGATCGTGATGCCCCTGGCTTTCGAGCTGGAAGACTGATGTGACCCACCCCCGTTGCGGCTGACGCCGCTCCCCCTCGGGGGGGCGACGCCGGCGGACCCGCGACGCCGGATCCGCGGCGTCTGCGGGGCAGAGCGTTCCCTTCGTCGTTGCCAACCTGCGCTGATTCCCATGACCCCTGCTGCACCTGACCTGGCCGCGTCGGCCGCCCTCTTTGTCGAAGCCTTGCCCGCGATGGGCTTCGGCCATTTCATCGCCCAGTCCGACCTGGTGGGCAAGTCGCTGCTGGGCATCCTGGTGGCGATGTCGGTGCTGTCCTGGGCGCTCATCCTCATCAAGGGCCTCACGCAGTGGCTGCGCCGCCGGCGCAGCGAGAAGTTCCTGGGCTTCTTCTGGAACGCCCGCTCGCTCGACGAGGTGGCCGCCGAGATCGGCGCCCATGGCGTGCGCGATCCCTTCGGCCACCTGGCCGCGCATGCGATCCACGCCCGCCAGCACCATGCCCGGTACGGCGCGGCCAAGCTGGAGGAGGCCGGCACGGCGCAGGACTTCGTCACGCGCACCCTCAGGAAGGTGCTCGACGAGGAGACCACCCGGCTCGAGAACGGACTGACCACCCTGGCGACGATCGGGGCGACGGCCCCCTTCGTCGGCCTGTTCGGCACCGTCTGGGGCGTCTACCACGCGCTGCTGGCCATCGGCATGAGCGGCTCGGGCACGCTGGACAAGGTGGCCGGCCCGGTGGGCGAGGCGCTGATCATGACCGGCATCGGCCTGGCGGTGGCCATTCCTGCCGTGGTGGCCTACAACGCGATTTCGCGCAGCAACCGGGTGCTGGGCGCCAGTCTGGATGCCTTCGCCTTCGAGCTGTTGACCTTCCTGTCGATGGGCAGCCCGCTGGCCGAGAACGGCCGCAGCGGGGCGCCGTCGCCGGCCCCCGCCGTGCAGACGCTGCGTCCGGCGGCGGCCTGAGACGCCTGCCTTCCTCGACAAGGAGCCGACCATGGCCTTCGCCAGTTTCGACCGCAAGACCGCCGGTGCACCGATGGCGGACATCAACATGGTGCCGCTGATCGACGTGATGCTGGTGCTGCTGGTGATCTTCATCGTCACCGCGCCGCTGCTCACCCACGCGGTCAAGCTCGACCTGCCGCGCGTGAGCTCGCAGGAGAACCCGCCGGTGCCGGTGAAGGTCGACTTCGCGATCGACGCCCAGGGGCTGCGCTACTGGAACGGCGAGCGGATCGGCCGGGAGGAGGCGGCGCAGCGCTTCCTGGCCGCCGGGCGCCAGCCGGTGCAGCCCGAGATCCACCTGCGCGCCGATCAGGACGCCGCCTACCGCCATGTGGCCGAGACGCTGGCCGACGCCTCGCGCGCCGGCCTGAGCAAGGTGGGCTTCGTCAGCCAGCCGCACAACGGGCCGTGAGCCCCGGACGGCGCACGGTCGCCCCTCTGCGAGGCGGGCAGCGCGAAGCGCCGTCGTCCCCCGCCTGAGGGGACGCAAGGGCCGGGACAGACAGCCGGCCTATAGTGACGGTACGTGACCTTGTGAATTTCCGTGCCGCGCCGAACCCTGCTGATCCTCGACGACCATACGCTGTTCCGTGAGGGGCTGGCGTGGTTGGTGCGCGCGCACTTTCCCGGGGTGCGGGTGCTGGGCGTCGGGCTGCAGGAGGATCTGTCGGCGACTCTGCCGGCGGACCTGCCGTCGCTCGGCCCGCGGGATCTGCTGGCCCTGGAGCTGAGCGTGCGAGACGCCCAGCCGCTGCGGCGTCTCGAGGCCTGTCGGGATCGCTGGCCACACACGCCGATGATCGCGCTGCTCGAGCGCAACGGCGCGCCGCTGCTGGCCCCGCTGCAGGCCGCCGGGATCGACGGGGTGATTGCCCGGACGGCCCGGCCGCAGGCCGTGCAGGAACTGCTGCAGGGCCTGTGGCGGCGCCGCCGGCGGGCGCCGCGCGAGGAGCTGGCCATGGCCGGCACGCTGCCGCAACTCGACGCGCTGCCGCAGCCGGTACCGGCAGGGGGGCGGATCCTGCCGGCGCAGTTGCCGGCGCCGGGCGTGACGCCGATTCTCTGTACGTCGCCGGCGCTGCAGGACGATCTGGCCGGCCTGGGCCTGTCACCCCGGCAGTTCGACGTGCTGCGGCTGATGGTGGCCGGTCAGTCGAACAAGCAGATCAGCCGGGCGCTGGGGCTGGCCGAATCGACGGTCAAGACCCACGTGCTGAGTCTGTTCCAGAAGCTCGGCCTGGGCAGCCGCACGGAGGTGGTGGTCTGGGCCGGTGCGCAGGGCCTGCCGGCCACCGCCGGCGCCGCGTGGCCGGCCGCGGTGCCGATACCGGCGCCCGACCTCCCGGCCGGGCGTCCTTGCTGCTGAACCGGGCGACGCGCCAGGCGCGTCGTGGCCCGGCTTACTTGGGCTGCAGCTTCAGGATCCAGTCCACCAGCTTCTTCGCGTCGGCTTCCTGGATGGCCACCGCGTTGGGCGGCATCGCCAGACCCGAGGCCTTGCCCTTCCAGTGGCTCTCGTAGGGGTTCGAGCCCTTCAGCACGATCTGGGTCAGCTTGGTCGGCGCCGTCTTGTCGCCCTTGTACTTGGCGGCCACGTCGCGCCAGGCCGGGCCGATCGGCGGCAAGCCCTCGGGGCCCTTGGCACCGGGATCGATGTGGTGACAGGTCATGCAGCCGGCGCCCTTGGCCAGCGAGAGCATCGCCTCGTCGTTGGACTTGCCGGCGGCCTGGGCCGAGGCGGCCGTGCAGAGGACGGCCAGGGTGAGGAAGGTGGTGCGTACCGGGTGGTTCATGGTGGGTCTCCGCAGGGTTCGAAAGATGCGATGGCCGCATCGTTAGGCGATGACCGGCACCAGATGTTGAGCAATGTCAATCCGCCGGCGGGTTTTCCCGGAGTGGAGCAACGCCCGCATCGCGCTGTTCCGCCGTTGTGCCGGGCTGGAACAGGGGGCTGTGGGGTGCACGCGTCAGCAGCATCGCGTCGCCGTAGCTGAAGAAGCGGTAGCGCTGGCCGATCGCGTGCTCGTACAGCCCGCGGATGCGCTCGTGGCCGGCGAAGGCGCTGACCAGCATCATCAGCGTGCTGCGGGGCAGATGGAAGTTGGTGATCAGCCGGTCCACCACCCGGAAGTCGAAGCCGGGGGTGATGAAGATCTCGGTCTCGCGCGCACCGGCCAGCAGCGGGGTGGTCGCCGCATCCAGCCCCGCCTGCGCCGCGGCCCGGCCGGCCGATTCCAGCGCCCGCAGGCTGGTGGTGCCCACCGCGACGACGCGTCCGCCTGCCGCGCGGGTGGCTTCGATGGCGGCGACGGTGGTGGAGGGCACCTCGAACCACTCGCTGTGCATGTGGTGGTCTTCGAGCCGCTCGGCGCGCACCGGCTGGAAGGTGCCGGCGCCCACGTGCAGCGTCACCGCGGCGCGCTGCACGCCACGCGCCTCGAGCGCGGCCAGCAGCGCCTCGTCGAAGTGCAGCGCCGCGGTCGGTGCGGCCACCGCGCCGGGGTGGCGGGCGAACACGGTCTGATAGCGCCGGGCGTCCTCGGCGGTGTCGGCGTGGGTGATGTAGGGCGGCAGCGGCACGTGGCCGAAGCGCTCCAGCAGCGCGAAGGCGTCGCCCGGGAAGCGCAGGTGGAACAGCCCGTTCTCCGGCCCGCAGCGGCCCAGCACTTCGGCGCGAAAGGACTCGCCCGCGTCGTTGCGGAAGTGCACCGCCTGCCCGGCCTTGGGTGACTTGCTGGCGCGCAGGTGGGCCCAGACCTCGTGGCTGTGCGCCCCATCCGCCGCCGGCAGCACGCGCTCGACCAGCGCCTCGACCGCGCCGCCGCTGTCCTTGGCGCCGTAGAGCCGGGCGCGGATCACCTGGGTGTCGTTGAACACCAGCAGGTCGCCGGGTTCGAGCAGGTGGGGCAACTCGCGGAAGATGCGGTCCACCGGTGGCGCGTCGCTGCCGGCCGGGCCGGCGTCCAGCAGCCGCGAGGCGCTGCGCTCGGCGGCCGGTGCCTGGGCGATCAGCTCGGGTGGCAGCTCGAAATCGAAGTCGGCCACGGTCCATGGGCGGGGGGCGGTGGCAGGGGCGGTGACGGGCGAAGGGGACGGGTGCGACACGGCAGACGGCTTGCAGGGCGGGGGAGGGAGGGGCAGAATATAACGAATGTTATAACGTCTGCCGGGGTCGCCCCCGGCAACTCACGGAGCCCGCCATGCACACCCTCAAGCTCACCCAGATCGGCAACTCGGTCGGTGTCATCCTGCCCAAGGAGGTGCTGGCGCGGCTGAAGCTGGAGAAGGGCGACACGATCTACGTAACCGACACACCGGACGGCGTGGCGCTCACCGCCTTCGATCCGGCCTTCGAGGAGCAACTGGAGCTGGGCCGCGAGTTCATGCGCGAGTATCGCGACACCTTCCGCGCCCTGGCCAAGTGATGCGGCGGAGGGGGTCATGACGGACGCGGTCAACCAGTCCTGGCGCTGGGTCGACAAGCGCATGCTGATGCTGCTGCACGACGAGAGCCTGGCGTTGCACGGCGGTGCAGCCGGTTTGCGCGATGAGGGGCTGCTGGACTCGGCCCTGGCGCGGCCACAGAACGTCGCGGTGTACGGCGATCCGGATCTGGCCGACCTGGCGGCGGCTTACGCTTACGGGTTGGCCAAGAACCATCCCTTCGTCGATGGCAACAAGCGGGCGGCTTTCCTTGCCACCGGTCTTTGCCTGGCGCTCAACGGCTGGCGGCTCACGGCCAGCCAGGCCGACGCCACCGTGGCCGTGATGACGCTGGCCGCTGGCGACCTCGACGAACCCGCCTTCGCCGCCTGGCTGCGCGACCACATCGCGCCGCGCGCGCGCTGAGTCCTTCGCGCATGACTTCATCGGTCTCCGACGGCGTCGCCGCTGAGGCGCCCTCCGCCAAGGCCCCCGCCGCCGCGGCTGCGAAATCCGCGCCCCAGCGGGCGATGGAGAAGCTCGGCCTGCGGCGCGACATCGACCTCGCGCTGCACCTGCCGCTGCGCTACGAGGACGAGACCCAGCTCACCCCGATCGCCGAGGCCCGCCCCGGCGACACGGTGCAGGTCGAGGGCATCGTGCGCGAGGCGCGGGTGGAGCTGCGCCCGCGCCGGCAGTTCATCGTCCACCTGGCCGAGTCGCTGGAGCAGGGCGCGAACGGCGCACCCGGCCGGCGCCGCGCCGAGCTGGTGCTGCGCTTCGTCAACTTCTACCCCTCGCACCAGAAGACCCTGGCCGCGGGCGCGCGGGTGCGGGTGCGCGGCGAGCTGCGCGGCGGCTTCTTCGGGCCGGAGATGGTGCACCCCACCTTCAAGGCGGTGGACGCCACCACGCCGCTGGCCGCGTCGCTGACGCCGGTCTACCCGACCAGCGCCCAGCTGCCGCAGGCCTACCTGCGCAAGGCGGTGGCCTCGGGCCTGTCGCGTGCGCCGCTGGACGAGCTGCTGCCCGCGCGCGTCCTGCCTGCCGGCCTGCCCAGCCTGCGCGAGGCGCTGAATGTCCTGCACCACCCGCCGGCCTCGGCCAGCCTGGCGGCGCTGGAGGACCACAGCCACCCGGCCTGGCAGCGGCTGAAGTTCGAGGAGCTGCTGGCCCAGCAGATCGCCCAGCTGCAGGCGCAGCGCGAGCGCCGCAAGCTGCGCGCGCCGGCGCTGCGGGCGGCGGTCGGGGGCCTGCACGAGCGGTTGCTGGCCGTGCTGCCCTTCCAGCTCACCGGGGCGCAGCGCCGCGTGGCCGAGGAGATCGCCGCCGACCTGGGCCGCGGGGAGCCGATGCACCGCCTGCTGCAGGGCGACGTCGGCTCCGGCAAGACGGTGGTGGCCGCGCTGGCCGCCGCGGTGGCCATCGACGCGGGCTGGCAGTGCGCGCTGATGGCGCCCACCGAGATCCTGGCCGAGCAGCACTTCCGCAAGCTGGTGCAGTGGCTCGACCCGCTGCTGGCCGAGCGGGGGCAGGGCATCGCCTGGCTGACCGGCAGCCGCAAGGGCCGTGAGCGCCGCCAGATGGTCGAGCGCGTGGCCAGCGGCGAGGCGGCGCTGGTGGTGGGCACCCACGCGGTGATCCAGGACGACGTGCGCTTCGCCAGGCTGGGCCTGGCCATCGTCGACGAGCAGCACCGCTTCGGCGTGGCGCAGCGGCTGGAGCTGCGCCGCAAGCTGGCCGGCGATCCGGAGGGTGCGCAGGATGCCGCTGGGCGGCCGGGGGCGTTGGAGCCGCACCTGCTGATGATGAGCGCCACGCCCATCCCGCGCACGCTCGCGATGACCTACTTCGCCGACCTGGACGTCTCCACCCTCGACGAGCTGCCGCCGGGCCGCAGCCCGGTGGTCACCAAGGTCTTCGCCGACAACCGGCGCGAGGACGTCATCGCCCGCATCCGCGACGAGGTGGAGACGCACGCCCGGCAGGTCTACTGGGTCTGCCCGCTGGTGGAGGAGAGCGAGAACCTCGACCTGCAGAACGCCACCGAGACGCACCAGCACCTCAGCGCCGCGCTGCCCGGGCGCATGGTCGGGCTGATCCACGGCCGCATGCCGGCGGCGGAGAAGGCTGCGGTGATGTCGCTGTTTTCCAGCGGCGACATGGCGGTGCTGGTGGCCACCACGGTGATCGAGGTGGGCGTGGACGTGCCCAATGCCAGCCTGATGGTGATCGAGCACGCCGAGCGCTTCGGCCTCTCCCAGCTGCACCAGCTGCGTGGCCGGGTGGGCCGCGGCGCGGTGGCGAGTGTGTGCGTGCTGCTCTACACCGGCCCGCTCTCGCAGACCGGCAAGGCGCGGCTGAAGGCGATGGTCGAGACGACGGACGGCTTCGAGATCGCCCGCCGCGACCTGGAAATCCGCGGCCCCGGCGAGTTCATGGGCTCGCGCCAGAGCGGCGACGCCCTGCTGCGCTTCGCCGACCTGGCCGAGGACGCCCCGCTGCTGCAGCGCGCCCGTGCCGCGGCGCCCGAGCTGCTGGACAAGCACCCCGCCGCTGCCCGCGCCCATGTGTCGCGCTGGCTGGGGGGGAAGATGGAGTATCTGAAGGCTTGAGCGGTCGAAGGGGCTGACGCCTCGGTCAGGCGCTCGCGGATAGGGCGGCCTGCTGCAGATCCTTCACCTCGAACCGCAGGAAGTCGATCAGTCGCTTCGACTCCACCACTTCATCGTGTGGCGTCAGCAGGTAGCGCCACGGTTTGCTGCCGACCGATGCGGCGTGGTCCGAGGCATGTCGGCACCAGCGTGCCGCTGCAGCGGCCTTGGCCTGCACTTCCTGGGTGTCGAGGTCGGCCCGGGCCTTGGTCTCGACCATCAGGATCCAGGCGTCGGTCTCCGCGACGAAGTCGGGGATGTACTCCGGCTGCTCGCTGCCCAGCTTGTAGTAGATCTGGAACTGTCCCTTGGCCGGCTTGAACCACTTCAGCGCGTCGCGTTCGAGGAGGACTGCAAAGCGCCGCTCGGTGTCCGAGTCGAACTTCTGCAGCGGGTAGAGGCAGCGCTCGAAGCCGCCGAACAGCATCTGCTTGATCCTGCCCGGCTCGGTGACGGTGGCGCGGTAGTGCTGGGCCGGCTGACCTGCCGCCACGGTGAAGTTGCAGGCCTTCAGTTCCGTGAAGCCCCGACTGACCTGCACCTCGTAGCCGCTGGCCTCTTCCCAGAAGTGGGCCAGCATCTCGGCCCGAATGAGCCGGGCCAGCTCGGCGCCGTAGGTGTCGAAGATCTCGTGCAGCTCGGACTCGGCGTAGTTCTGCGCCTGGTAGTGCGCCACCGCCTGGCCGGCCAGGTCGTACAGCAGATCGGCCTGGGTGAAGTAGTCGATGTCGTCGTAGTCGATCAGCTTCTTGACGAGGTAGTCCTCCAAGCGCCTTTCCCGGATACCGGACTCCCGGCGCATCGTGAACTGCTGGTTCGTGCGCAGCTCCTGCCCCACGATTTCACGCTGTCCTGGCTGGAAGTTGGGCAGCGTACCGAGCTTGAACGGGTGGTACCCAGTCGTGACCTCGCCGGTGGGGACGACGGAGATCCGCGGAATGTCGATGGTCTGCTGAACCAGCATCGCGGTGGTCTTGCTCACCACCGTGGCCAGATCCAGCGCGGGGGCGGCCCCGTCTGCACCTGCCAGCAGATCCCCCTGGGCAGGCTTCAGCCGTTCGCTTACTTCCGCCACGATGGCCGATTGCACCGCGGGCGTAAGTAGCGCCTGGCTGGTGGGCACCAGGTCGCGCTTGACTTCGTACCTGCCGATCACCTCCATCACCACCAGCGCCGCTTGCCGTTCGCTTTCGGTGGTGAAGACAGGGGACGGCGTCTGGGGCGTCGGTGGTGTCGCTGCTGCGACGGGTTCGGGGGAGCTCGGAGCAATGGCCTGCGTCGGCGCTGGTGCAAGGGTCGGCGCCGCGGTCAGGCCCAGGCGCGTCATCACCCCGGCGCCGACCTGGACGCTGACTTTCCTGTCGTCGGCACTCGGGGCTTCGAGGATCACCTGCTGCAGGCGGATGGGGGAATCGCCCCGGTTGGCCTCGTCGATGATGTCCTGGAACCGGTCGTGCGCCACGATGTTCAGGCGGTCCACCGCCGCCACCCCCGTGCGCTTGCCGTAGGGCAGCCGCAGACCCCGGCCGATCGACTGCTCGATCAGCGTGCGCGCGTTGGCCGCCCGCAGCGGCACGATGGTGTAGAGGTTGGTGACGTCCCAGCCCTCCTTGAGCATGTTGACGTGGATGACGATCTCGGTGGGTTCGTCCACGCTCTCCACGGCCAGGAGCCGGGTGATCATCTCTTCCTCCTCCGCACCGCTGCGGCTGGAGTCCACCTGGATCACCTTGTTCGCGTAGCGCCCCTCGTAGAAGGCCGTCGATTCGATCAGCGCCTTGAGTTGCGAGGCGTGGGTGGTGTCCCGCGCGATCACCAGCATGAAGGGCTTCACCACCTTGACGCCGTTCTCGCGGGCGTAGGTCAGCAGCTCGACCTTGGTGGTCTCGTGCAGGCGAACGCCGTCTTCCAGCTTGATCTTCTCGACTTCCTCGGGCGAGTGCGCCGCAGCCGAGAAGTTGCGCTGGGTCACGGCAGCCGGCTCCTTGACGAAGCCGTCTGCCATGGCTTTCGCCAGCGGGTAGTCCATCACCACGTTCTTGAACGGCACCGGTCCGCGCGTGGATTCCACGAAGGGCGTGGCAGTGACTTCCAGGCCGAACAGGGGCTTCAGCTCGTTGATCGCCCGCATGCCCGCCAGTGCGCGGTAGCGGTGCGACTCGTCCATCAGTAGCACCAGGTCCGGTAGGTTCGCCAGGTGGTTGAAGTAGCTGTCGCCCAGCACCTCCCGCATCCGCTTGATGCGCGGCTCCTTGCCGCCGCGCACCTCGGAATTGATCTTGGAGATGTTGAAGATGTTGATGCGGACATCGTGAGCAAAGCCAGCCGTCTGGTCCTGCACCACGGCGCCGGTCTGGTCGTAGTTGTCGCCCGTGATGATCAAGGGCGACTGCTGCGCAAACTCGGCGATGCCCTTGAACACGTACTTCGGCGTGTTGCGGGTGAAGTCCGTGATCAGCTTGTTGTAGATCGTCAGGTTGGGCGCCAGCACGAAGAAGTGATTGATGCCGTGCGCCAGGTGCAGGTAGGCGATGAACGCGCCCATCAGCCGCGTCTTGCCCACGCCGGTGGCCAGCGCGAAGCACAGGGATGGGAACTCCCGCTCGAAGTCCTGCAGCGTCGGGAACTCGGCCTTCAGCGTGGCAAGGAGGGCCGGCGTGTCTTGCTCATGGCCGAGCAGCTTCGGCGCTGCGGCCAGTGCGCGCACCAGCCTGGCCAGCGACTCCGCCTGCGGTGCCCGCAGCGACAGGCGCCCGGTGATGTGGTTCTGGATGCGCGCATTCATGCCGGATCCCCCTCTGTGTTGTCGATCGACGCCAGTTCGCTCTCCAGTGCCTCCACCGTCGGCAGGCTGCTCACCAGCGATTCGGGCAGGTCCCGCACCAGCTGGTACTCGGCCACCCCCATGGGCTTGTCGATGCCCGACAAGGCGTACTCCACCACCGTGCGCTTCTGCGTCTTGCACAGCAGCAGGCCGATGGTGGGGCGGTCGTCCGGCGCCTTGATCTGCCTGTCCACGGCGGTCAGGTAGAAGTTCAACTGGCCGGCATGCTCCGGTTTGAAGGCGGTTGCCTTCAACTCGACCACCACATGGCATTTCAGGCGCGTGTGATAGAAGAGCAGGTCGATGAAAAACTCATCGCCTTCGACTTCCAGCCGCACCTGCCGGCCCAGAAAGGCGAAGCCGCTGCCCAGTTCCAGCAGAAAGCGGGTGATGTGCTGCACCAGGCCGGACTCGATGGCGCGCTCCTGCGCGGTGTTGCCCAGGCCCAGAAAGTCGAACAGGTACGGGTCCTTGAGGGTCTCGTGCGCCAGCTCCGAATGGGGCGACGGCAGCCGCGCCGCAAAGTTGGTGACGGCCCGGCCCTGCCGGTCCAGCAGCCGGTCGCGGATGTTGACCTCCAGCGTGCTGCGCGACCAGCCTCCGGCGATGGCCAGCTCGGCATAACGCAGGCGCTGCCCCGGGTCCTTCAGCTTGGTCAGCAGCATCACGTTGTGGCCCCAGGGCAATTGGCTAACAGCCTGTTGCCCAATGGGTGCATCGGGCCAAGCTTGGGCGAAGGTCCGCATGAACTTGAGGTTGGCGAGCGAGAAGCCCTTCATCTCCGGGAAGGCCGCCCGCAGGTCGTTGGCCAGCCGCTGCAACACCTTGTCCCCCCAGCTGGCGGTCTGCTGGCGCTGCAGGATGTCGTGGCCGATCTGCCAGTACAAAGCCACCAGCTCGGCGTTCGCGGCCAGTGCCGCACGGCTGCGCGCCGACTGCACACGGGCTTTGATGTCCGCCAGCCAGGCGGCGTAACCGGCGGGTACTGCGCTGCCCGGGTTCTCGTGGTGGGCCGCGGCTGTCTTCTCGCTCATGGCCTGTCCTCCCCGGACGAATCACCAAACAGGTCCACCGTGTGCCTGTCTCGCCGGGCGCCCTTCTTCCCCGCGGCCGCGTCGCCATCGGCCACCGGCGCCGCCGGCGTTGCAGCCGCAGCAGGCCCGGCCAGGGGCAGGTTGGCCACGTTGAGGCTGTAGTCGTCATGGCCCCACTCGCAGCGGGCCAGCACCATCTTCGGAATCTTCTTCAGCGTCAGGTTCGGCCAGCGTGCAGCGGCCTGCGCGGCCATGATGCCGTGGAAGGCCGCACAGCAGACCAGCAAGCTCTGGTCACTGCCGACTTCATCCGACAGCGCCTGCAGTTGCTCGGCCGAGAGGTTCTGCGTGGTGACGTAAATGAAATCCCGCTCGCTCGAATGGCCGTGCTGCCACCACTGCGTCTCGGACGGCGCATAGCTGAACCCCTCCAGCTTGGCCAGCGCTTCGGCCAGCTGCGCGGCGTTGTACTCCGGGTTGATGACCGGGTTGCCCCAGCGGTCGTTGACGATCAGGCTGGGCGCGAGCCTGTAATACCGAAAACCCCCGCCGCCTTGCCAGTTCACGCTGTCGGTGATGCCGCCCTTGTCTTCACCGTCGATGACTTTCTTCAGCCGAGGAATCACATGCGTATGGCAATGCTCCCCCAACTCCACCATGATCCACCGGCGGCCCATTTTGTGGGCAACCGCGCCGGTGGTGCCGGAACCGGCGAAGGAGTCGAGCACCAAGTCGCAGGGATTGGTAGCGATTTCTAGAACACGCTTCAGTAGTCGTTCTGGCTTTGGGGTACTAAAGACGTCGCCGCTATTGAAGGCGCGCACCTCCAGCTTGGCCTCATGATTGTGGCCAACTTCTTCGTTAGGCCAAAAGGTTGCGGGTGGGCGAGTTGGGCTTTCTTCGAGGTATTGTTTAACGTAAATTTCCCAGCGCCCTTCTTTTTGAATAAACTCCAGCTGATCAAGGTTCGCGGGAACATTTTCCTTCTTCCAGCGCCAACGGCCTTCTGTACCGTCTGGTTTGATTGGCCAAATATCTGTTCGATCTGGCGCAGGAATGGGATACCACATAGATGGTCGGTCCTGCCTCAGAGACTCTGAGCCTTCTTTTCTTAGCGAGCGACGCCGGTAATATTTATTTGCGGCCTTATCAAAGAATCCGAATTGTGCAGAATTCTGATCTTTGGGTAACTGGGTGGGGAAAAACGCATCGGTCCTCTGGTAAACAAGCAGATGGTCGTGAGAAACACTAAACCCTTTGGCGTCCATACGCTCGCTGTAGACCTTCTGCCAAAGGCAGTTGGCAACAAAGTTTGCTCTGCCGAACACCTCGTCGCAAATAACTTTCAAATAGTGCGCTTCGTTGTCGTCAATCGTAATCCACAATGAACCATCGTCGGAAAGTAAGTTCCGGATGATTTCGAGGCGATCACGCATCAGACCGAGCCATATTGAATGCTCAAGACCGTCGTCGTAATGCGTGAAAGCGCTGCCGGTGTTGTACGGCGGATCGATGAAGACGCACTTCACCTTGCCCGAAAACTCCTGCTCCAAGGCCTTGAGCGCCAGCAGGTTGTCGCCAAAGATCAGGCGGTTGTCGAAGAGGTCGCTGTCGGAAACCCGATGCCGGGCGTGATACGACTTCGACGGGTCTTCCAGCAGAATGCGCGGCTCCAGCTTGGGGCGCTTTTCCTTGCCGATCCAGGTGAGTTCTAGTTTTTGTTTGGTCATGACATCGCTCTCATAGCTGCGGAGCGGCTTTTGCCAAGCGCTCCGCCAAATCGTGCGCAAGTGACTTCTTCTCGGCGGCCAGAATATTCAGTCGTTCCGGATTGGTTTCGGTACGAAAGTGGCCTAGTCCGAAATGCTTCTTCATCAGGTCAATGAGAAATGGAATCGCTTGTTCCATCTTGCGGAAATGTGCCAAAGGCCCCTCGGCCAGCGTCGAGCGTCTTGTCGATGGGTCCACAGCAAGATCAACTGCTTCTTGTCTCAACTGATCCAGCGGCAAACTGACTAAGCTGGGAATTGTAGCCGGATCGATTGGGCTTGGTGTCCCGATGCGAGTTCGCAAACGCTTCATTAAAACCGCCATAATGACGTAGATACCGTGGCGGTATATCAAACGTTCTTGGCTGCGAGCTGGTGCCTTCTGTTCGTAGTCCACGACGAGGGTTCGAACAGCACGGTGGCACACGACCGCATTGATCAGCGTCGCTCCGGTCAGACTGGCGGGAAATAGTGATTTGAACTCGGCTGAGTCCGGATCGGCGAGTCGTGCAGGATCGCTCTTAACCCAAATAGGGAAGCGAGGATCACTCTGATGGAGCGCCAGCGCTCGCAGGGCTTCATCGAGTGTGATAGTCTTGGTGCCGGTTGCGACAACTACTTCGGGTCGATATTGATATTCGAAACCAAGATGTGCAATCTCCTTTCGAAGACGCTCTTGGTTCTCGTCAAGCGAGGCGAAGTTGGCCGCCTGCACCGGGTTCTGGTGGTTGCGGGCCTTGGTCACTCGCTTGCCAAAGGGGCCGTCTGCTGGAGCTTTGATCAGCGTGAGCATGACCTTGGCATCGTCGATGCTGTGACCAGGGTGCTGGGCCATGAACTCCGCTGCCGAGGCGATGGTCTGAGCGCCGTTGATGATGGACAGGCCGCGCACCTTGAATTTCCTGAATCCGTTGCTCGGATTCTTGCCCTTCTGATCAATCTCGTCGCAGACAGCCGTGACGCCGTTGTTGAGGTAGAAGAAGCTACCCGGGTCGTCCCGCAGAGTCGTCTTGATCGCCTTGTTGACATCCGAGCGACCGCCGAGGAAGTAGCGGATGTTGCGCTCGTAGAGCGCTTTGCCTTTGTCTTGGTGCAGTGCAACCAGATCGGCCAGCTTTGCGATGCCGAAGTAAGTGGTTCGTGGCGTCTCGACCTTCTCGTGCTTCTGGAGGGTAATGTCCGTGTGCACCGGCTGATAGGCGCGTTCCGCCAGCAGGTGTTGGACGATTTCGGTTGCCGTGTAGTATTCCACCGGCTTTACGAGTCGCTCTTCGTCTAAGTCCTTGTCATCGAGAAGCGACTGCAATGCGTCGCTCGCGGTCTTCGAAATGCCATCGCCTGTGTAGGGCACCACGAGCTTGATGTAGCTGCAGGCATCCAAAGCGCCCTCGATATCTGCCTTTCGGTCGATGACGTTCTTGTTGAAGCTGGAAAAATCCTGCTTGAGCAGAAGTCGAACACCTTCGCAGAATGGAAGTGCATCTTCTTGTTTGAATTGCTCAGATTCCTTTAGTTTTGTTTGTAGAAGGTAGAGCGTTTCTTCCGATGCGTCGTAGTAGATGGCATCTATGCCCTTGTCGTTGAAGTCATCGACGACAGCGGCTGCCGCAACCTGGGGTGCGAGGTCGAGCAGCTTGTGCAGTGTGAAAGCGCTGAAAGCGCGGGAAAGTTGTTTTGCTTGTTGCTCGCTCGCTGGTTTCGTCTTGTCGAGTAGAGGGGGAAGAAAGGGCACGAAGCGGTCAGTCAATACCTTCTTCAGTATGGCCATGTACTGAGGTTCGAGTGCAGCCATTAGACGAGCTCCCATTCAATGGTAAACAGCGTGTCCTCGACGACGTGCTGTTGCAGTTGATTTTCCAGTTGCGCAATCAAGCTGTTGCGTTCCGCTTCCACTTCGTCTTGCCGCGCAAACAGCTCCCGGCGCAGTTTGCTGCGCCGGCCTTCGAGTTCACGCTGGCGGCGTTGGTGGGTCAGTTTGTCTTCGAGTGTGGGTGAAGTGGCTGCCGTGCGGCGCACTTCCTTGATCTCGGCGTCGATGGCCTTGATCTCCTGCTCCAGGCCGAGCTTCAGGTCGTCCGCCCAGGCGTCGAGTTTGCGCACTTCCTGGTCGAAGTAGCCGAGGTTGCGTAAGTTGATGCCCTGCAGCAGGGCGCGCTTGCGGGCGTCCACATCGGCGCTGAGGACCTCGTCGGGCGCGCTGAAGAGGCCGGCCGGCTGTTCATGTGCGGGCAGGCGCAGCAGTTTGGCCGGGTCGTCTTCTGCCAACACCTGGCCAGCCGAGGTGCAGGCGGCGGCGATCAGGTGCTGTTCCTGTTCGCCCAGGGCTTCGACCGACACGAGTTTCAGGGTCAACCAGCCGGTCTGGCCCCGGTAGGCTTTGAGTGTGCTGACCTGCGTTCCATGGGCGTCGTAGTCGAACACCAGCCGTGCAGGGCCTAGGGCGCGGCCTTGGGCCTGTTGGGCGATCCAGCGGGCCAGGGGGTGGCCGATCCGGTAGAGGTGGGCGTCGCCGGAACGGCGGGGGAGTTCGTAGCGGCCCAGCTCGACCCCAGCGGGGGCGGCCTCCGGGCTGCGGTGGAGCACGAAGCCCTGCTCGTCGAAGCGGGCGCAGTCGGCCAGCTCCGCTTCGGTCAGGTCCATCAGCAGGCGCTCGTACTTGCCGCGGGCGGCACGGCTGTCTTCGGCGCGCACGCGCAGCTTGTCCTGCACTTCTTCGTCGAAGTTCTCCAGCAGGATCTGGCGCGTGCGGACCATCGCCTCGTTGATCTCGCCGGAGAGGTCGAGCTGCAACTGTTCAAAGCTGGCCCGGATGGCCTGCGGCTCACGGCAGTTCTGGTAGATCTCGGCAATGCGCCGCTCGAAGTCCACGCCGGAGCCGATGGCGCCCAGCACCTCGTCGCTGGCGCCGAAGACGCCCTCGAAGAGCTGGAACTTCTCCGCCAGCAGCTCGTAGACCCGCGCGTCGGCCTCGTTGCTGCGGTCGACGAAGTTGACCACCACCACGTCGAACTTCTGGCCGTAGCGGTGGCAGCGGCCGATGCGCTGCTCGATGCGCTGCGGGTTCCAGGGCAGGTCGTAGTTGATGACCAGCGAGCAGAACTGCAGGTTGATGCCCTCGGCACCGGCCTCGGTGGCGATCATCACCGTGCCGCGTTCCTTGAAATGCTCCACCAGAGCGGCGCGGGTGTCGGCGGTCCTGGAGCCGGTGATGCGGTCCGTGCCCGCGTGGCGCTTCAGCCAGTCCTGGTAGACGGACTGGGCGCGGGCGTCGCTGTTGGTGCCATTGAACAGCACGATGCCGTCGCCGTAGGCCGTGCCCTCCAGCAGCGTCAGCAGGTAGGCCTGTGTGCGCTTGGACTCGGTGAAGATGATGGCCTTGCGGGCGGCGCCCAGCCGCGCCAGCTCGGCAAAAGCCTTGTCCAGGGCGGTCAGGAGCGCGCGGCCCTTGGCGTTTTCGCGGATCCGGCTGGCCAGCGCCTTGAAATGGCGCAGCTCGGCGATTTCCTGCGCCAAGGCATCGCGCTGGCTGGCCGTGGAAGCCGGCGTCGTCGATCCGCGCTTGTCACCCTGGTCCCCTTCTTCGGCGCGCTCTTCTTCCGTCTCGTCGAGCGCTTCGTAGTCGTCGTCCAGAACCTCCGTCAGATCCGGCAGGTCGGGAGCCGCCGCGAGCTCCCCCTCCAGTCGGTTGGCCATGGTCTCCAAGGCGCCGGCGATGGCATGCGTGGACGAGGCCAGCAGCTTCCAGAGCACGAGGGAAATCAGCTGGCGCTGCCCTTCCGGCAGGGCCTTCAGGTTGGGGCGGCGCAGGTAGTCGGCCACCAGGCTGGACAGCTCGCGCTCTTCGGTGGTTGGGGTGAACTCCTCCACCAGGGCGCGGCGGGCGGTGTAGGGCACGTACTGCTGCACCTGGCGGCGCAGCGTGCGTTTGCACACCGGCGCCAGGCGGGTGCGCAGCGCGGCGAAGGCCTGTTCGCGCGGCTGCGCCGTGAACTGCGAGCGGAAGCTGTCGAGGTCGCCGAACACGCGGTCGTCGATCATGCTGACCAGCCCGTACAGCTCCAGCAGCGAGTTCTGCAGCGGCGTCGCGGTGAGCAGCACCTTGGCGTGGACGTGGGCCAGCGCCTCCTTCAGCGTCTTGGCGATGACGTTGCTGGTCTTGTAGACGTTGCGCAGGCGGTGGGCTTCGTCCAGCACGACCAGGTCCCAGTCGACGGCCCGGATGTCCTCGGCCTTGGACTTGGCGAACTGGTACGAGCAGATGACCGGGCCTGAGGCGCCTTGGAACGGGCTGCGGCGGTCCCGTTTGCGCAGCACGTTGTAGCTCTTGGCCTCCAGCAGAACACCCTGCAGGCTGAACTTGTCCTGCAGCTCCTGGTGCCACTGCTTGCGCAGGTTGGCGGGCACGATGATCAGGATGCGCCGCCGGCGTTCGGCCCAGCGCTGCGAAATCACCAGCCCGGCCTCGATGGTTTTGCCGAGTCCGACCTCGTCGGCCAGGATGACGCCGCGCGACAGCGGATTGCTGCAGGCAAAGAGGGCGGCCTCCACCTGATGCGGGTTGAGGTCCACCTGGGAGTCCACCAGGGTGGAGGCCAGCGACTCTACGCTGTCGCCCCCGGCGCGCCGGGTGAGCAGCCAGGCAACGTACTGACGCTGATGGGGTGTCAACAACGGCCGTGCCATTCTCGATCTGTCCTCCGCTCTTCTCATGGAATCGATCGGCTCGAATTGAACCCAGGCAGCCTAACCGGCCGAGAAGGGACCTCGCCGGCATCGTCGGTTCACGTGTGCGAATTTGCGCGCTTGGCCGGTGCCGGTGTGCCTTGCGCTTGCGGTGGGTCAGTCACAGCCGCGCGTACCCGGCCTCCTTCTGCCCCCGGATCGCCAGCACCAGCACCCGGTCCTGCGGCGCATCGTAGGCATAGAGCGCCACATAGCCGCGGCTGCGGCGTCCGATCACCAGCTCGCGCAACTCGGTTGGAGGCCGGCCGATCGGGCGGCCGATGCAGGGGTTGCGCTGCAGCACGTCGATGGCCGCCACGATGTCCTGGATCCGCCCGGCGGCATCGTCCACGCCGTGGGTGACCAGATGGTCGAGGATGCGCTCGAAGTCCTCGGCGACCTCGGGCGCGAGGTCGATCGTGGTCATGGGGTTGGCAGGGTCAGCCGGCGCGGCGCTTCGGCTGGGGGCGGGCAGGGGCTTCTCCCGCCGAACGTCGTTCCAGCCAGTCGCGCATGTCGGCCCAGGACACGGTTTCACCGCTCTGCGAAACGCGTGCCAGCCGCTCGGTGGCGATCGCCTCGAACTCTGCTCGGCGTTCCTCCTGTTCGGCCTTCTCCGCCACCGCTTCGAGGATGAAGTTGTGGGCCGTGGTGCCCAGGCGTTCAGCTGCGGCTGTGACCCGGGCCTTGAGGTCGTCGTTCAGGCGGATGGTGGTGGTCGCAGACATGAGCGCCTCCGGTCGAGGAGGTCAATGTAGCACTTCAGTGCTACTTCTGTGAACGGCAGGATCCGGGCTTCACCCCCGCAGCGCCACATTCCCGCGCTTGAGCTCGTTCTCGCTCAGCGTCGGTCGCAGGCGCTGACGCAGCTCGGCGCTGAGGTAGGGCCAGATCAGGGCCTGCACCTGGCGCGCGCCGCGGCGCATCGCGGCTTCGGCGTTCTCGGGCTCCAGGGCGCGGCGCGGGTCGCGCACGTACTCGAAGCTCAGCCAGTAGTTCAGCAGCACGACGATGGAGGTGGCCAGGGCGTCGGCCTCCTCGTCGTTCAGCGCGGTGCCATCTACTGCGCACAGGCGCACCACGCGCTGGCGCACCGCGGCGGTCTGCTGGGTGAGCGCGGCCTGGCAGCGGGTCTCGAGCTGGCGGTTGCGCGTCAGCAGGTCGTTCAGGTCGCGGAACAGGAAGCGGTAGTCCCAGCCCAGGCGGAACAGCCGCGGCACCAGCAGCCAGGCGCCTTCGGCATCGTCGGCCGGGCCGGCGGCGTCCAGGGCCTGCTGCAGCGCCTGTTCGTAGCGCGCCACCAGCGCGTTGACCAGCGCTTCCTTGGCCGGGTAGTGGTAGTAGAGGTTGCCGGGGCTGATGCTGAGCTCGGCCGAGATCAGCGTGGTCGAGACGTTCGGCTCGCCGTAGCGGTTGAACAGCTCCAGCGTGTGGTCGAGGATGCGCTCGGCCGTTCGGCGCGGGGGTTTGCGTGCGCCGGCCGGGGCGGGCCGGTCGGTGGCGGCTTGGCTCATCGCCGGGAATCTAGCACCCGCCCGCTGCGTCGCCTGTGGGGGTTTTCAGCGGGCGGCGGCGCGCGCCTGCAGGGGGGGGGGCCGAGTCCTGCTGCCGGCGTGGACGGGCGGCGGTCCCTACAATGCCCCCCCGATGAGTCCGGCGATCCAATTCCAGCAGGTCGGCAAGACCTACCGCGGCGCGCGTGGCACGCTGCAGGCACTGACCGACGTCAGCTTCGACATCCAGCCGGGCGAGTTCTTCGGCCTGCTCGGGCCCAACGGCGCGGGCAAGACCACGCTGATCAGCATCCTGGCGGGTCTGGCGCGTGCGACCACCGGGCGCGTGCGGGTCATGGGCCACGATGTGGTCGAGGACTATGCCGCGGCGCGCAAGTCGCTGGGGATCGTCCCGCAGGAGCTGGTGTTCGATCCCTTCTTCTCGGTGCGCGAGACGCTGCGCATCCAGAGCGGCTACTTCGGCGTGAAGGACAACGATGCCTGGATCGACGAGCTGCTGGCCGGCCTGGGCCTGGCCGACAAGGCCGGCGCCAACATGCGCCAGCTCTCCGGCGGCATGAAGCGCCGGGTGCTGGTGGCGCAGGCGCTGGTGCACCGCCCGCCGGTGATCGTGCTGGACGAGCCCACCGCCGGCGTGGACGTGGAGCTGCGCCAGACGCTGTGGTCCTTCATCGCCCGGCTGAACAAGGCAGGCCACACCGTGCTGCTGACCACCCACTACCTGGAGGAGGCCGAGGCGCTGTGCGGGCGCATTGCCATGCTCAAGCAGGGCCGGGTGGTGGCGCTGGAGCGCACCTCGGCGCTGCTGGCCGGCCGCGCCAGCACGATGCTGCGCTTCAAGACCGACGACGCGCTGCCGCCCGAGCTGGCCACCCAGGCGCGGGTGACCGGGCGCATCGCGCAGATCAAGACCCACGACGCCGCGGAGGTGGAGGCGGTGCTGGCCCGCCTGCGCGGTGCCGGCGTGCGGGTGGAGGATCTCGAGATCGGCCGTGCCGACCTGGAGGATGTCTTCCTCGAGATCATGCAGAGCCAGGCGGCGCCGTCCCCGGCCGAGGCCGAGTCTGCGACTGCGGTGGAGGTGGCCTGATGCTCGCCGGTGCCCGCACCCTGTTCTACAAGGAAGTCCTGCGTTTCTGGAAGGTGAGCTTCCAGACCGTGGGTGCGCCCGTGCTCACCGCGGTGCTCTACCTGCTGATCTTCGGCCATGTGCTGGAGGACCATGTGCAGGTCTACGACCAGGTGGGCTACACCAGCTTCCTGATCCCCGGGCTGGTGATGATGAGCGTGCTGCAGAACGCCTTCGCCAACAGCTCCTCCAGCCTGATCCAGAGCAAGATCACCGGCAACCTGGTGTTCCTGCTGGTGTCGCCGCTGAGCCACTGGGCCTGGTTCGTGGCCTACGTGGGCGCCTCGGTCACCCGCGGGCTGGTGGTGGGCGCGGGCGTGCTGGCCGTGACCGTGTGGTTCGCCCCGCCCGGCATGGCGCATCCGCTGTGGGCACTGGTGTTCGCGGTGCTGGGCGCGGCGCTGATGGGCTCGCTGGGGCTGATCGCCGGCCTGTGGGCCGAGAAGTTCGACCAGATGGCTGCGTTCCAGAACTTCATCGTCATGCCCATGACCTTCCTGGCCGGGGTGTTTTACTCGATCCATTCGCTGCCCGCCTTCTGGCAGCAGGCCAGCCACCTGAATCCTTTCTTCTACATGATCGACGGCTTCCGCCACGGCTTTTTCGGCGTCAGCGACGTCTCGCCCTGGCTGAGCCTGGCGGTGGTGGGCAGCAGCCTGGTGGTGGTGTCGGCCATCACGCTGCGGCTGCTGGCGTCGGGGTACAAGCTGCGGTCGTGACGGCCCCCTGAAGGGTCGGGTGGGCACCGGTACAATTCACGCCATCATGGCCGATCCCACTCCCGACCAAGTCCGTGCGCTGATCGCCGCGGGCCTTGCCTGCGATCACCTCGAGGTCGAGGGCGACGGCCGGCATTTCTTTGCCACCATCGTCACGCCGGCCTTCGAGGGCCTGAGCCGCATCAAGCGCCACCAGCAGGTCTACGCTGTGCTGGGTGATCGAATGCGCGCCGAGATCCATGCGCTGTCGATGAAGACGCTCACGCCCGCCGAGTGGCAGGCGCAACCTGTGCAGCACGGCGCGGCTGCCGCCGGCATTCGCCCCCACCCCTGATTCCAACGCGTGCCCGGCCTGGCGCCTGCACGCCGTGCCGGCGCCCCTGACTGCATTCCATGGACAAACTCCTCATTCGCGGCGGCCGGCGGCTTTCCGGCGAGATCACCATCTCCGGCGCGAAGAACGCTGCGCTGCCCGAACTCTGCGCGGCGCTGCTGTGTGCCGAGCCGGTGACCTTCGCCAACGTGCCGAAGCTGCAGGACGTCTCGACCACGCTGAAGGTGCTGCGCCATCTGGGCGCCAGCGCCGAACGCAGTGCCGAACGTGACGACGAGGTCATCATCGACGCCGGCCGCATCCTCACCCGCGAGGCGCCCTACGACCTGGTGAAGACGATGCGCGCCTCGATCCTGGTGCTGGGGCCCCTGCTGGCGCGCTTCGGCGAGGCGCGGGTGTCGCTGCCCGGCGGCTGCGCCATCGGCTCGCGGCCGGTGGACCAGCACATCAAGGGCCTGCAGGCGATGGGCGCGAACATCGTCGTCGAGCACGGCTACATCGTGGCGAAGGCGAGCCGGCTGAAGGGCGCCCGCATCACGACCGACATGGTCACCGTCACCGGCACCGAGAACCTGCTGATGGCCGCCACGCTGGCCGAGGGCGAGACGGTGCTGGAGAACGCCGCACAGGAGCCCGAGGTCACCGACCTGGCCGACCTGCTGATCGGCATGGGCGCGCGCATCGAAGGGCAGGGCAGCCACCGCATCCGCATCCAGGGCGTGGAGCGCCTGCATGCGCCGGCAGCGCCGCATCCGATCATCGCCGACCGCATCGAGACCGGCACCTTCCTCTGCGCCGTGGCCGCTGCCGGCGGTGACGTGACGCTGCGCCGTACCCGCGCCGACCACCTGGACGCGGTGCTGGACAAGCTGCGCGAGGCCGGTGTGTCGATCGAATCCGGCGCCGACTGGATCCGCGTGCGTGCCGAAGGTCGCCCGAAGGCGGTGAGCTTCCGCACCAGCGAGTACCCGGCCTTCCCGACCGACATGCAGGCGCAGTTCATGACGGTGAACTGCATCGCCGAGGGCGTCTCGCGCGTGACCGAGACGATCTTCGAGAACCGCTACATGCACGTCAACGAGCTGGTGCGCCTGGGCGCGCACATCGCCGTGGACGGCCACACCGCCATCGTCGAAGGCATCCCGAAGCTGTCGGGTGCCACCGTGATGGCCACCGACCTGCGCGCCTCGGCGAGCCTGGTGATCGCCGGCCTGGTGGCCGAGGGCGAGACCCGCGTGGACCGCATCTACCACCTCGACCGCGGCTACGACCGCATGGAAGTGAAGCTGCGCGCCCTGGGTGCGGACATCGAGCGAGTCAAATGAGCGCCGACATGATCACGATGGCCCTGTCCAAGGGCCGCATCTTCGAGGAAACCCTGCCGCTGCTGGCCGCCGCCGGCATCGAGGTCACCGAGGATCCGGAGAAGAGCCGCAAGCTCATCCTGCCCACCAACCGCCCCGATGTGCGGGTGGTGCTGGTGCGCGCCACCGACGTGCCGACCTATGTGCAGCACGGCGGCGCCGACCTGGGCGTGGCCGGCAAGGACGTGCTGCTCGAGCACGGCGGCGAGGGCCTGTACCAGCCGCTGGACCTGCGAATCGCCCGCTGCCGCATGAGCGTGGCGGTGCGCGAGGACTTCGACTACGAGCGCGCGGTGCGCCAGGGCTCGCGCATCCGCGTGGCGACCAAGTACACGCAGATCGCGCGCCAGCACTTCGCCGACAAGGGCGTGCATGTCGACCTGATCAAGCTCTACGGCTCGATGGAGCTGGCGCCGCTGACCGGGCTGGCCGATGCCATCGTCGACCTGGTCTCCACCGGCAAGACCCTGCTGGCCAACCGGCTGCGCGAGGTGGAGCCCTTCATGGAGATCTCCTCGCGCCTGGTGGTCAACCAGGCCTCGCTGAAGCTCGAGCGCGACCGCCTGCGCCCGCTGATCGACGCGATCGGCGCTGCGGTGGCCAAAGACTGATCCCCATCCCTCGCACCGACACCATGACCGCCGTCGCCGTCCGCCACCTCGATACGTCCGCTGCCGATTTCGAAGCCGAGTTCCAGCGCGTGCTGCACTGGTCGGCCGAGACGGACCATGCGATCGAGGAGCGGGTGGCCGCGATCCTGGCGGACGTGCAGGCCCGTGGCGACGCGGCGGTGATCGAGTACACCCAGCGCTTCGATGGTGTGGCCGCCGATTCGATGGCCGCGCTCGAGCTGACCCGCGAGGAGCTCAAGGCTGCCTTCGACGCCATCACCCCGGCGCAGCGCAGCGCGCTGGAGGCGGCGGCGAAGCGGGTTCGCGCCTACCACGAGCGCCAGCTGCAGGCCTGCGGCCTGAGCTGGAGCTACCGTGACGAGGACGGCACGCTGCTGGGCCAGAAGGTCACGCCGCTGGACCGCGTGGGCATCTACGTGCCCGGTGGCAAGGCGGCCTACCCGTCCTCGGTGCTGATGAACGCCATTCCCGCCCATGTGGCCGGCGTGGGCGAAATCATCATGGTCGTGCCAACCCCGCGCGGCGAGAAGAACGCCCTGGTGCTGGCCGCCGCCTATGTGGCCGGCGTGAGCCGCGCCTTCACCATCGGCGGCGCGCAGGCCGTGGGCGCCCTGGCCTACGGCACCGCGACCGTGCCGCGGGTGGACAAGATCACCGGCCCGGGCAACGCCTACGTGGCCAGCGCCAAGCGCCGCGTCTTCGGCCAGGTGGGCATCGACATGATCGCCGGCCCCTCGGAAATCCTGGTGCTGGCCGACGGCACGACGCCGCCGGACTGGGTGGCGATGGACCTGTTCAGCCAGGCCGAGCACGACGAGCTGGCCCAGAGCATCCTGCTCTGCCCGGACGCCGGCTACATCGCCCAAGTCCAGGCACAGATCGACCGCCTGATCGACGGCATGCCGCGCCGCGACGTGATCCGCGCCTCGCTCGAAGGCCGCGGTGCACTGATCCTCACGAAGGACATGGACGAGGCCTGCGCGATCAGCAACCGCATCGCGCCGGAGCACTTGGAAGTCAGCTCGCGTGACGCCCACCGCTGGGAGCCGCTGCTGCGCCACGCCGGGGCGATCTTCCTGGGCGCCTTCACCAGCGAGAGCCTGGGCGACTACTGCGCCGGCCCGAACCACGTGCTGCCCACCTCGGGCACCGCGCGCTTCTCCTCGCCGCTGGGCGTGTACGACTTCCAGAAGCGCAGCAGCCTGATCGAGGTGAGCGAAGCAGGGGCCCAGACGCTGGGTGTCATCGCCGCCGAGCTGGCCTACGGCGAGGGCCTGCAGGCGCATGCGCAGGCGGCGGAGTTCCGGCTGAAGGACCGGCGGCCATGAACGCGCCGACGGGGGCGCTGCCCGAGCGCCTGCGCGCCACGCTGCGTGCCGACATCCAGGGCATGCACGCCTACGCGGTGCAGCCCAGCGCCGGGCTGATCAAGCTCGACGCGATGGAGAACCCCTTCGCCCTGCCGAGCGAGCTGCAGGCCGAGCTGGGCCGGCGCCTCGGCGCGGTGGCGATTCATCGCTACCCCGGCGCGCGCATCGACGACCTGAAGGCCGCGCTGGCACGGCACATCGGCCTGCCGGCGGGCTGCGCGCTGATGCTGGGCAACGGCTCGGACGAGCTGATCGCCCTGCTGGCCATGGCCTGCGACCTGCCGGGCGCGAAGATCCTGGCGCCGCTGCCCGGCTTCGTGATGTACGAGATGTCGGCGAAGCTGCAGGGTCTGGGCTTCGTCGGCGTGCCGCTGACCGCGGACTTCGAGCTGGACGGCGCCGCGATGCTCGCGGCCATCCGCACGCACCGCCCGGCGATCACCTACCTCGCCTACCCGAACAACCCGACCGCCAACCTCTTCGACGACAGCGTGATCGACGCGATCGTCGACGCCGTGGGCGAGCAGGGCGGTCTGGTCGTGTTCGACGAGGCCTACCAGCCCTTCGCTGCGCGCAGCCGGCTGGCGCAGGCGGGTCGGCGCGACCACGTGCTGGTGATGCGCACGCTCAGCAAGTTCGGCCTGGCCGGCATCCGCCTGGGCTACCTGGTGGGGCCGGCGGCGCTGATTGCCGAGCTGGACAAGGTGCGCCCGCCCTACAACGTCAGTGTGCTGAACGCCGAGGCGGCGCTCTTTGCGCTCGAACACGCCGACGAGTACGCCCGCCAGGCCGCGCTGCTGCGCGCCGAGCGCGAGCGCCTGCTCGTCACGCTGGCGGCGTTGCCCGGCGTGCAGCGCGTGTGGCCCAGCGAGGCCAACATGATCCTGATCCGCGTCGCCGATGCGGCGAGCACCTTCGCCGGCATGAAGCGCAGCGGCGTGCTGATCAAGAACGTCTCGGCGCTGCACCCGCTGCTGGCCAACTGCCTGCGCCTGACGGTCGGCACGCCCGAGGAAAATGCCTGCATGATCGAGGCCCTGGCGGCTGCGGCCGCCTGAATCCATTGCCATGAGCGACACCTCCTCTCCCCACGTGGCGACCCGCAGCGCCGAAGTCCGGCGCGACACCAACGAAACCAAGATCCGCGTGCGCGTGGACCTGGACGGCACGGGCCGCGCCCGGCTCGCCAGCGGCATCGGCTTCCTCGACCACATGCTCGACCAGGTGGCCCGCCACGGCCTGATCGACCTGGAGGTCGAGTGCCAGGGCGATCTGCACATCGACGGCCACCACACGGTGGAAGACATCGGCATCACCCTCGGCCAGGCGATCGCCCGCGCCGTGGGCGACAAGAAGGGCATCACCCGCTACGGCCACAGCTACGTGCCGCTGGACGAGGCGCTGTCGCGCGTGGTGGTGGACTTCTCCGGCCGGCCCGGCCTGGCGATGGACGTGAAGTTCACCGCCGGCATGATCGGTGCGCTCGACACCCAGCTCGTCTACGAGTTCTTCCAGGGCTTCGTCAACCACGCGCTGGTCAGCCTGCACATCGACAACCTGAAGGGCGTCAACGCGCACCACCAGTGCGAGACCATCTTCAAGGCCTTCGGTCGTGCGCTGCGCATGGCGCTGACGCCCGATCCGCGCAGCGCCGGCGTGATTCCCTCGACCAAAGGAACCCTCTGATGAGCGAAGCCATCGGGCCGAGCGCCGGGCCGCCCCAAGCCGGCCCGCATTCCCTCGGGGGATCGCCGAACGTACCCGTTCGGCGAGGGGCACGCACAGTCGCAGTGGTCGATTACGGCATGGGCAACCTGCGCTCGGTGTCGCAGGCGGTGCTGCACGTCGCGCAGGACAGCGGGCTGGAGGTGGTGATCACGCACCGCCCCGAGGAAGTGCGCGCCGCCGAGCGGGTGGTGCTGCCCGGCCAGGGCGCCATGCGCGACTGCATGGCCGAGCTGGCTGCCTCTGGCATGAAGGAGGCGGTGCTCGAAGCCGCCGCCAGCAAGCCACTGATGGGCGTGTGCGTGGGCATGCAGATGCTGCTGGACCACAGCGAGGAGCAGGACACCCCCGGGCTGGGCCTGATCCCCGGCCAGGTGAAGCGCTTTCGCCTGGAAGGGCGCCAGCAGCCCGACGGCAGCCGCTACAAGGTGCCGCAGATGGGCTGGAACCGCGTGCGCCAGCTGGCCCACGGCTGGCATGGCGGTGGCGTGCACCCGATCTGGGCCGGTGTGCCCGACGGGGCCTGGTTCTACTTCGTCCACAGCTATTTCGCGGCACCCGATGAGCCTGCTCATGCTGCCGGTGAAACCGACTACGGTGCCGGCTTTACCAGTGCGGTGGCGCGGGATAACATTTTTGCGACCCAGTTCCACCCCGAGAAGAGCGCCGATCACGGTCTGGCCCTGTACCGCAACTTCCTTTCCTGGAAGCCCTGACGCAGACGCCGGACGGCCCCCATCTTCCGCACCTGCGCTGCATCGTTTCCTCGCTCCCGTTTCATCCACCCTGTCTTCCTCACAGCCATGTTGCTGATCCCCGCCATCGACCTGAAAGACGGCAAGTGCGTGCGCCTCAAGCAAGGCGACATGAACGATTCCACCACCTTCGGCGAGGATCCAGCGGCGATGGCTCGGCGCTGGCTCGATGCGGGAGCCAGGCGCCTGCACCTGGTAGACCTGAACGGAGCCTTTGCCGGCAAACCGGTCAACGAGGGCGCCATCAAGGCCATCGTCAAGGCCGTGGGCGACGAGATTCCGGTGCAGCTCGGCGGCGGCATCCGCGATCTCGACACGATCGAGCGCTACCTCGACGACGGTCTGAGCTACGTGATCATCGGCACCGCCGCGGTGAAGAACCCCGGCTTCCTGCGCGACGCCTGCACGGCCTTCGGCGGCCACATCATGGTCGGCCTGGACGCCAGGGACGGCAAGGTCGCCACCGACGGCTGGAGCAAGCTCACTGGCCATGAGGTGGTCGACCTGGCGAAGAAGTTCGAGGACTACGGCGTCGAAGGCATCATCTACACCGACATCGGCCGCGACGGCATGCTCAGCGGCATCAACATCGACGCCACCGTCAAGCTCGCCCAGGCGCTGAGCATCCCCGTGATCGCCTCGGGCGGCCTGAGCAACCTCGCCGACATCGAGGCGCTGTGCGCCGTCGAGAACGAAGGCGTGCAGGGCGTCATCTGCGGCCGCGCCATCTACACCGGTGACCTCGACTTCGCCGCCGGCCAGCGCCGCGCCGACGAGTTGAACGGCGCCTGAGCCAAGGCTGCCCATGCTCGCCAAACGCATCATCCCCTGCCTGGACGTCACGGGCGGCCGGGTCGTCAAGGGCGTCAACTTCGTCGAGCTGCGTGACGCCGGTGATCCGGTCGAGATCGCGGCGCGCTACAACGACCAGGGCGCCGACGAACTGACCTTCCTGGACATCACCGCCACCAGCGACGGGCGCGACCTGATCCTGCACATCATCGAGGACGTGGCCTCGCAGGTCTTCATCCCGCTGACGGTGGGCGGCGGCGTGCGCACGGTGGCCGATGTGCGTCGCCTGCTCAACGCCGGGGCCGACAAGGTGAGCTTCAACTCCGCGGCGGTGGCCAACCCGCAGGTGATCCGCGACGCCTCGGACAAGTACGGTTCGCAGTGCATCGTCGTGGCCATCGACGCCAAGCGGCGCGTCGGCGAGGACCTGGCTGCCAAGGGCCCGGGCTGGGACGTCTACACCCACGGCGGGCGCAAGAACATGCACATCGACGCGGTGGCCTGGGCCACGCAGATGGCGCAGATGGGCGCCGGCGAGATCCTGCTGACCAGCATGGACCGCGATGGCACCAAGATCGGCTTCGACCTCGAACTCACCCGCGCGGTGGCCGACGCGGTGCCGGTGCCGGTGATCGCGTCGGGCGGCGTGGGCAACCTCGACCACCTGGCCGACGGCGTGCAGCAGGGCGGCGCCGATGCCGTTCTGGCCGCCAGCATCTTCCACTACGGCGACCACACGGTGGCCGAGGCCAAGCAGGTCATGGCCGCGCGCGGGATCACGGTGCGGATCTGAAATGGACCCATCACCGGCCCGTCATGGACGGGACCGGTGGGGCTGCATCGCATCAGCCCTTCAGCGGCTCGCGCAGCGCCCGCCGCAGCACCTTGCCCACGTTGGTCTTGGGCAGGCTGTCGCGGAACTCGACGATGCGCGGGCGCTTGTAGGCGGTCAGGCGGTCGTGGCACCAGTCGCGCACGGCGGCCTCGGTGAGCGCCGGGTCGCGTCGCACCACCACCAGCTTCACCGCCTCGCCGCTCCTGGCGTCGGGCACGCCGGTGACGGCGCACTCCAGCACGCCGGGCAACTGGCTGACGACTTCCTCCACCTCGGTGGGGTAGACGTTGAAGCCGCTGACCAGCACCATGTCCTTCTTGCGGTCGACGATGCGGAAGCGCCCGTCGGCCTCCATCAGGCCGATGTCGCCGGTGAGGAAAAAGCCGTCGCCGCGCATCACGATGGCGGTTTCGTCCGGGCGGCGCCAGTAGCCGGCCATCACCTGCGGGCCGCGCACGCCGATCTCGCCGATCTGGCCGGCACCCAGGCGGCGCCCCTCGTCGTCGAAGATCGCCAGCTCGGTGTCGGGCAGCGGCAGACCGATCGTGCCGTCGAAGTCGGTCATGTCCACCGGGCTGCAGGACACCACCGGCGAGGTCTCCGACAGGCCGTAGCCCATGCAGATGCCGCTGCCGGTGACGGCCTTCCAGCGCTCGGCCGTGACCTGCTGCACCGCCATGCCGCCGCCCACGCTGACGCGCAGGTGGCGCCAGTTGACCTGGGCGCAGTCCGGGTGGTCGGCCAGCGCCTGGTAGAGGGTGTTGACCGCCGGGAAGTAGTGGAACACCTGCTTCGACAGTTCTTTCAGCGTGCCGGCGAGGTCGCGCGGGTTGGCGATCAGGATGTTGCAGCCGCCCACGCGCAGGCCCAGCAGCAGGCAGGCGGTGAAGGCGAACACGTGGTACAGCGGCAGCGCACAGACGATGGTGAACTGCTGGCCGATCAGCGTGCGCCGCGCCGGCTCGAACCAGGCGGCGCACTGTTCCACGTTGGCCAGCAGGTTGCGGTGCAGCAGCATCGCGCCCTTGCTGACGCCGGTGGTGCCGCCGGTGTACTGCAGCACGGCCAGCGTGTCCGGGCCCAGTGCGGGCGGCTCGAAGGTCGCGCGTCGGCCGCGCGCCAGCGCATCGGCGAAGCGCAGGGCGCCGGGGAGATGGTAGGCCGGCACCTGCTTGCGCACATGGCGCAGCACGGCATTGACCAGGGTGCCCTTCACCGGGCCGAGCAGGTCGCCCACGCCGGTCAGCAGCACCTGCAGCTGAGGCAGCCGGGGCAGCACCTGCTCCACCACCGAGGCGAAGTTCTCCAGCACCACCAGCAGGCGCACGTCCGCGTCCTGCAGCTGGTGCTCCAGCTCGGGCGCGGTGTACAGCGGGTTGACGTTGACCACCACCAGCCCGGCGCGGATCAGGCCGCAGACCACCACCGGGTACTGCGGCACGTTGGGCAGCATCACCGCCACCCGGTCGCCGGCCTGCAGGCCCTGCGACTGGGCGAAGGCGGCGAAGTGGCGCGACAGCCGGTCCAGCTCGCCGAAACTCCAGCTGCGGCCCATGAAACGCATCGCCGGCAGCGCGGTGTGCTGGCGGAAGCTTTCCTCCAGCAGCTCGGCCAGCGAGCCGTGCCCGCCCTGCGCCGGGCCCAGGTTCAGGTGGGTGGGCACGCCGTCCGGGTAACGGTTCAGCCAGGGCCGCTGTTGCTGGAGGGACTGCTCTTGCATCGGATCTCGTGCCAGGGGAGGGAAGAGGGACGGCGGGCCCGCCCGCAAGGCCGGCGCCCAACCCGGCATTGTCCCGACCGGGGTCTATACTCGATGGTCATTTCCGGACAGGACATGGTCATTGCCCGCCAACCCGGTTGGTCCCGGGAAAACCCTGGGAGGTCTCGCTGATGCGCGACGCGCCGGTGGCGCAGGTGTCGGCGCGTTACCTGGCGGCACTGGTGCAGCGGCTCGAGGCGCCGCCGCAGGAGGGGGGGCCGCCCTTCGACGCCGCTGCGGCGCTGCGCGAGGCGGGCATCGAGCGCGGCCGGCTGGAGTCGCCGCAGGCCTGGCTGACGCGTGCCGAGCAGATCGCCGCGTTGCAGGCGCTCTCGCGTGCCAGCCGGCGCAGCGACCTGGGCTTCCTGATGGGGCTGTCGATCAACCTGGGCCGGGTGGACCTGATCGGCCAGATGCTGCTCAACGCCCGCAGCCTGCGCGAGGGCTTCACGCGGTTGGCACCCTTCTTCGCGCTGGTGACGCCCGCGGTGCGCCTGCAGGTGCAGGCCGACGCGGCGGGGCTGCTCAGCCGTTTCAGCCTGGCGCACCCGATGCCCTACGACGTGGCGGTGATGGTGCTGGAGGCGGTGGTGGTGGTGGCGCACCGGCTCATGCGCTTCATCCGCCAGGAGCAGGCCACGCCCTGCCAGCTGCGGCTGTCCTGGCCGGCGCCGCCACATGCCGCGCAGTACCGCGCGCTGGCCGGCGCGGGGGTGACCTTCGGTCCGGGCGGTGTGCCGCAGGCCGAGCTGCATCTGAGCGCCGAGGTGGCCGAGGCCGGTCTGCCGATGGCCGATGCCGCGGCGATGGCGCAGGCCGAACGCCGCTGTGCCGAGCGGCTGGACGAACTCGAGGCCCGGCGCGGGCTGGGCGCCTGGCTGCGCTGGCTGGTCTACGCCACCGAGGAGCGCCAGCCCACGCAGGCCGAGGCAGCCGCGCTGCTGGGGGTTTCGGAGCGCACCCTGTCGCGCCTGCTGGCGGCCGAGGGCGTCAGCTTCGGCCGGCTGTCGCGCCAGGTGCGCCATGCCAAGGCCTGCGAACTGCTCGCGCAGCCGGGCCAGGATCTGGCCGCCGTGGCGCACCGCCTGGGCTACACCGACCTGTCCAACTTCGGCCGTGCCTTCAGGGCGCTGGCCGGGCAGACGCCCGGGGCCTACCGGGCCCAGGCGCGGCGGCGCTGACGACGTCCCATCCGCAAGGGCCTGCGGCCGTGGCGGGTGCGCCGCCAGCGCTCGGCCTCAACTCACCAGGCCGTTGCGGATCGCGTAGACCGTCAGTTCGGAGTTGTTGGCCATGCCCAGCTTCTCCAGCACGCGGGCGCGGTAGACGCTGACGGTCTTGGGGCTGAGGTTGAGCTCCTCGGCGATGTCGGCCAGGCGCTTGCCCGAGGCGATCATGGTCAGGGTCTGCAGCTCGCGGTCGGAGAGCTTGTCGTGCGCCGCCTCGGTGGCCGGGGCGGTGAGGTTCTCGACCAGCATCTGCGCCATCTCGGCGGTGATGTACTTGCGCCCCTGCGCGACCATGCGCACCGCGGCGACGATCTGCGCCGGGTCGCCCCCCTTGTTGACGTAGCCGAAGGCGCCGGCGCGCAGCGCGCGCAGGGCGTACTGGTCCTCGGGGTACATCGAGACGACCAGCACGCGGATCGGCGAGCCTTCTTCCTTGAGGGTGTGCAGCACGTCCAGCCCGCTGCGCCCGGGCAGGTTGATGTCGAGCACCAGCACGTCGCAGCGCTGCTTGCGCAGCAGGGCGCGCAGCTCGCCGTACTCGCCGGCTTCGCCCACCACCTCCAGGTCGGGCTGTTCGGCCAGGGTGTCGCGGATGCCGCGCCGGATCAGGGCATGGTCGTCGCAGAGGATCACGCGGGTCGTCATAGTTCCCCCCAGGTCGATGGATCGTGTTCGCTGCTCGGCGGGGCCGATTCGGCCGCCAGCGCGCCGGCGCGAGTGGCCGGGCCGGCCAGCGGCACCGAGAGGATCAGCGTGGTGCCGGTGGGCGAGCTCGACAGGTCGATCCAGCCGCCGACGGTGTCGGCGCGCTCGTGCAGGCCGCGGATGCCGAAGGAGCGCTCCTTGCCCAGGTCGCCGCGGCCCAGGCCGCGGCCGTTGTCGCTGATCTCGAGGGAGAGCACGCCGGCGGCGACGGTCAGGTCGACCTCGACGCGCGTGGCGTTGGCGTGCTTGGAGATGTTGGTGAGCGCTTCCTGCGCGGTGCGGTAGGCCACCAGCGGCACGCCGGCGGGCAGGCGCAGGTGCTCGTGGCTGGAGCGGAACACGCAGGCGATGCCGCTGCGGCGCTCGAAGCGCGAGGTCATCCACTGCAGGGCGGCCACCAGCCCCTGCTCGAGGATGGCCGGGCGCAGGTTGTGCATGATGCGCTGGCTGGCCTCGATGGCGTGGCGGATGGTCTCGAGGGCCTGCAGCGCGCGCTCGCGGGCGGCGGGCGTCTCGGCGTGCCGGGCCAGCCAGGCGAGGTCGAACTTGACCGCCGTCAGCGAGCCGCCGACGTCGTCGTGGATCTCGCGGGCGATCGCGGCGCGTTCCATCTCGATGCTGGTCTGCAGGTGCTGGGCCAGTTCGGACAGGCGCTTGCGCGAGCTGGCCAGCTCCTGGTCGGCGCGCTGGCGGGCGCGCTGGCTCTCGCAGGCGTCCACCGCGTGCAGCAGCGCCGGCACCAGCCGGGTGAGGTTGCTCTTGAGCAGGTAGTCGGAGGCGCCGTTGCGCATGGCCTCCACCGCGGTGTCCTCGCCGATCTCGCCGGAGACCAGGATGAAGGGCAGCAGGGCGTCGCGCTCGCGCAGCAGCTCGAGGGCGACCAGGCCGGAGAAGCCCGGCAGGTTGAAGTCCGAGATCACCGCGTCCCAGCCGCGGCCGAGCTGGGCCAGGTAGTCGGCCTCCTTGTCCACGCGCAGCATGCTGGGCTCGACCCCGCCGCGTCGCAGGTGGGCCAGCACGAGCTGGTGGTCCAGCTCGGAGTCCTCCAGGTGCAGGATGCGCAGTCGGCGCGGGGTCTGGGTGCGGGGCATGGGACGAGGGACGGGCTGTCGGTGCGATCCGGCAGATTCGGCACAGGCGCACATTGTCGGGCATGCCGCGCCCGCGGCGCCGGCGCCGCGGGCCGCGTCGGGGCGGAAATGGGCGGCGAATCACCGGATCTTCCGGCCACCGTGGCAGCGCCGCATTGCGAAAAATGCGTCCAGCCGATCGGCCGCTGCACGTGGACGACCGGCGCCCACCATCACACGGTCGACGGGCTCCGCCAAGGGGCCCCGACCCTTGGAGCCAGCATGCAGATGAACGACGAGCCGCAGGAAGGACCGACAGGAGGGCTGCCCCTGCTCGTCGCGGCGGATCTGCAGGACCACCTGCTCACCGCGACCAACGACCTCGACCGGCTGCAGCGCCTGCTTTCCGATGCGAGCGAGTCCCTGATGGGGCATTTCTACACGGCCAACCAGAACCTGGTGCGTCTGCTGCACGACGGGGCGGCGCTGCCGCACATCGACACCAGCGCGCTGCACGAGGCGATGCAGAGCCTGGCCGGCGCGGTGACCGCGCTGCAGTTCCAGGACATGGCCTCGCAGCTGATCGCACACACGCATCGGCGCCTGCGCGCCTGCGCCGACCAGATTGCCAGCGAGGCGATGGGCCAGGACCCCGAGGGCGACGCGGTCGTGGAGGCCGCGCCGCTGCGGCCCAACCCCGTCACCCAGGACGAGATGGACGCCGGCTCGATCGAGCTTTTCTAGTTCCGTCTCAAGACCCGAACGCCACCGCCGATATTCCCGCGGCCAACCCGAATCCCTCCGGAGAGCGCAATGCATTCAATCCTTGCTGTCGACGACTCGGCCTCCATGCGTCAGATGGTTTCCTTCACTCTCAAGAGCGCCGGCTACAACGTCGTGGAGGCGGTGGACGGCCAGGATGCCTGGGAGAAGGCCGGCAGCCGCAGCTTCGACCTGGTGCTGACCGACCAGAACATGCCCCGCATGGACGGCATCAGCCTGACCCGCAAGCTGCGCGAGTCCTCGCAGTTCAAGTCCACCCCGATCCTGATCCTGACCACCGAGTCCAGCGACCAGATGAAGCAGGCCGGCCGGGCCGCCGGCGCCACCGGCTGGCTGGTCAAGCCCTTCGATCCGGCCAAGCTGCTCGAAGTCATCAAGAAGGTGATCCGCTGAACGTCGCGGCGGCCCTCGCGGTCGCCCGACGTTGCCGATTCCAGCGCAGGATTCCAAGGGGTTTGCCATGGCCGACATCACGTCCGACAGTTCCGCCTCCTCCGGGGCAGGTATCGATCTGAGCCAGTTCTACCAGGTCTTCTTCGAGGAGGCCGGCGAGAACCTGCAGCGCATGGAGCAGCTGCTGCTCGAGCTGAACCTGGCCGAAGCTGACGACGAGGCGCTCAACGCGATCTTCCGTTGCGCCCACTCGATCAAGGGCGGCGCAGCCACCTTCGGCTTCTCCGATGTGGCCGAGCTGACGCACGAGATGGAGACCCTGCTGGACAAGCTGCGCCGCCACGAGCTGCAGCCGCACGCGCGCATGGTCGACGTGCTGCTGGCTGCCGGCGATGCGCTGCGCGCCCAGCTCGAGCGCCACCAGGGCTCGGGGGCCGATGCGGTGGACACCGCCGAGCTGCTGCTGCACATCCGTGCGCTGGCGCGCGGCGAAGGACCGGTGGCTGCGCCGCCCGTGCCGGCGGCCGCCGCTGCGGCACCCGCCCCGGTCGCACCCGCCCCGGCACCTGCCGCGCTGGCCGGTGAGCAGCCCGACGCGCCGCGTGCGCTGGACCTGCGCGTGGGTCCGCTGCCCGACGGCAGCCTGGCCGACAACCTGATCGAGCTGTTCAAGGAGATTCCCGACCTGGGCAGCATCGAGCCGCTGGACACCGGCCGTGCCGTCGACGGCATGCGCCGCTTCAAGGTGGTGACCACCAGCAGCGACGCCGAGCTGATCGACCTGTTCACCTTCCACGTAGCGCGCGAGCAGGTGCAGATCACGCCCTTCGGGCCTGGCTACGGTTTCTATCCAGGCAACCCCGGCGCGCCGGCCGATGCGGTCGAGCCGGGCGAGGCTGCGGCGGCCGCCGCGGCGCTGTCCGCCCCGTCTGCGTCGCCCGCGCCGGTGGACCCCGGCTACGGCTTCTTCGACGATGCCCCGGGGGCACCCGGGGCGGCCCACGCGACCGGGCCGGCGGCCGAGCCGCTGCCTGCGGCGGTGCCTGCCCAGCCCGAGCCGTCTGCGTCGGCACCGGCGGCCCCCGCTGCCCCGGTGGTCAGCGCCGCGCCGCGCGCCGAGCCGCCCGCCGCCCGGGCTGCGACCCGCTCCGACAAGGCGCCCACCGGCGGCCTGGACTCCACCACGATCCGCGTCTCGGTCGAGAAGGTCGACCAGCTGATCAACCTGGTGGGCGAACTGGTCATCACCCAGGCCATGCTGGCGCAGAACAGCCGGGACCTGGATCCGGTGGTCTACCAGCAGCTGGTGGCCGGCCTGAACGACCTGGACCGCAACACCCGCGACCTGCAGGAAGCGGTGATGTCGATCCGCATGATCCCGATGTCCACGGTGTTCAACCGCTTCCCGCGCATGCTGCGCGACCTGGCCGGCAAGCTGGGCAAGAAGGTCGAGCTGGTCACGCAGGGCGAGGCCACCGAGCTGGACAAGGGCCTGATCGAGAAGATCACCGACCCGCTCACCCACCTGGTGCGCAACTCCTGCGACCACGGCATCGAGATGCCGGCTGACCGGCTTGCCCGCGGCAAGCCGGAGCAGGGCACGATCACGCTGTCGGCCTCGCACCAGGGCGGCTCGATCGTCATCGAGGTGCGCGACGACGGCAAGGGCCTGTCGCGCGAGAAGCTGCTGAACAAGGCGCGCGAGCGCGGCCTGGACGCGCCCGACTCGATGAGCGACGCCGAGGTCTGGGGCCTGATCTTCGCGCCCGGCTTCTCCACCGCGGAGGTGGTGACGGATGTCTCCGGCCGCGGTGTCGGCATGGACGTGGTGAAGAAGAACATCACCGCCCTGGGCGGCAGCGTCGAGATCGACTCGGCCGAGGGCTACGGCATGAGCGTCAAGGTGCGCCTGCCGCTGACGCTGGCGATCATGGACGGCATGAGCGTGGGCGTGGGCGACGAGGTCTACATCCTGCCGCTGGCCTCGGTGGTGGAGAGCTTCCAGGTCACCGACAAGACCATCAAGACCATCGGCGGCAGCGGCCGCGTGGTGCAGGTGCGCGAGGAGTACATGCCGGTCATCGAGCTGGAGAAGGTCTTCGACGTGCCGCGCTTCGACTTCGAGCGGGTCTCCTCGATCATGGTGGTGGTCGAGGCCGAGGGGGGACGCGTCGCCCTGCTGGTCGACGAGCTGCTCGGCCAGCAGCAGGTGGTGGTGAAGAACCTCGAGGCCAACTACCGCAAGGTCACCGATGTCTCCGGCGCCACCATCATGGGCGACGGCCGGGTCGCGCTGATCCTGGACACCGGCTCGCTGGTGCGCCGCTCGCGCCACTGAGACCGCCGATCCTGGCCCCCGCCCGGGGCCGCTGCCTCCTGCCGGGCGTCATCGAATCTGCTGGACGATTGCCATGAGCCTGCCCTGGACCCTGGTGCTGATGCGCCGCTTCACGATCCGCCTGCGCATGAACGGCGCGATCGCGATGGTGCTCTTCCTCTTTGCCCTGGTGGGCCTGACCGCGCTGTGGGCGGGGCAGGACATGCAGCGCGCCCACGACGAGATCGTCGGTCACACGCTGCAGGAGGTACGCGAGCTCGGCGACGTGCGTGCCGCGCTGGGCAACCTGCGCCGGCACGAGAAGGACGTGCTGATCCGCGCCGGCCAGCCCGAGGCGGCCGCGCGCAGCCAGGCGCGCTGGCGCGACGAGCAGCAGGGCCTGCTGCAGGCCCTGCAGGCCCTGCAGGACGGCGAGGACGACGAGGACAACATGCAGGCCCGCGCGGCCTTGCAGGCCCTGCAGGCCTACGTCGGCGCGGCCACGCCGGTGCTCGAAGGCGCCCTGGCCGGGCGCTACGAGGGCGTGGCGGCGATGGACGCCGCCCTGGATGGCGCGCGCAGCGCCTTCACCCGGATCGAGGCTGCGGTCGGGCAGATCCAGCGCATCGTCGATGCGGAGGCGCAACACACCACCGCCAGCCTGGATCAGGCCAACAGGCGCTCCGCCACGCTGTTCTTCTCGGTGCTGGGCCTGGTGATGGCCGGGGTGGTGCCGCTGACGCTGTGGAATGCCGCGGCCATCCTGCGCCCGCTCGGCGAGGCGGTGGCGCTGGCCCGCGCGATCGCGGCCGGGCGGCTGGACTCACGCATCGACCTGGACGGCCGCGACGAGACGGCCGACCTGATGCGCTCCCTCGAGGACATGCAGAACTCGCTGCGTGGCGTGGTCGGCGAGATCCGCACCAGCACCGAATCGATCTCCACCGCCAGCAGCCAGATCGCCAGCGGCAACCAGGATCTCTCCGGCCGTACCGAGCAGACCGCCAGCTCGCTGCAGCAGACCGCCAGCTCGATGGAGCAGCTCACCGCCACGGTGCGGCAGACGGCCGACACGGCACGCAGTGCCAACCAGCTGGCCAACGCCGCGGCCGAGGCCGCACAGCGCGGCGGCGAGGTAATGGCCCAGGTGGTCGACAGCATGGAGCGCATCAGCGGCTCGTCGCGGCGCATCGGCGAGATCATCGGCGTGATCGACAGCATCGCCTTCCAGACCAACATCCTGGCCCTCAACGCCGCGGTGGAAGCCGCGCGGGCGGGCGAGCAGGGCCGCGGTTTCGCGGTGGTGGCCGGCGAGGTGCGCAGCCTGGCGCAGCGCAGCGCCGACGCGGCACGCGAGATCAAGGGACTGATCGCCGCCAGCGTGGAGACCGTCGACGGCGGCAGCCGCCTGGTGCATTCGGCGGGCAGCACCATCGGGGCGCTGGTGGCCGACGTGCAGCGGGTCAACGACCTGATCGGCGAGATCACCGCCGCGGCCAGCGACCAGAGCCGCGACCTGGGGCTGGTCAACGGTGCGGTCACCCAGCTCGACCAGATGACGCAGCAGAACGCCGCGCTGGTGGAGCAGAGCGCCGCGGCCGCGGAGAGCCTGCGCGAGCAGTCGCAGCGGCTGGCTCGCGCCGTGGCGGCCTTCGAGCTGGGCGAAACGGCCGCCGCCCTGCCGCGCTCGCCGCTGCCGCCCGTCGGCGGTGCGCCGGCGCCGCGCCCGGTCGCTCGGCCGGCCGGGGGGGGCGCTGCGCTGCCGTCCTTGGCTCCCGCCGCGACCGCTGCCTCGGGCGGTGCCGTGGCACCGGCGCCAGCCTTGCTCGCGGCCGCCGCCGTCACGCCTGCGCCACGCCGCCCCGCTGCGGCGGCGGCCCCCGCCGACCGGCCGGCGAGCCCGCCACCGGCCGTGGTCGCCCCGGCCGACGACGACTGGACCACGTTCTGACGGGTCCGGCCGCCGCGGGCCCTGCAGCTGCGACGCCGTCCTGCCGATAACCCGTCGAGCGCCCGGCTCCGCCGCGCCCATCTTGCTTGTCAGGAGTTCCCATGAACCTGGTCCAGGACCGTCCCCTTGCCGCCTCCGCCCTTTCCGCCGGGGCCTCGTCGCGAGCCGCCGCCGCTCGCCCGGCTGCCGTGCTGGCCGGTGAGTTCCTGACCTTCCGGCTCGGCCAGGAAGAGTACGGCGTCGACATCCTCAAGGTGCAGGAAATCCGCTCCTACGAGGCGCCCACGCGCATCGCCAATGCTCCGGCCTTCCTCAAGGGGGTGGTGAACCTGCGCGGCGTGATCGTGCCCATCCTCGACCTGCGGCTCAAGCTGGGCTGCGAGAGCGCCGAGATCGGCGCCACCACGGTGGTGATCGTGCTGAACGTGCGCGACCGCGTGGTCGGCGCGGTGGTCGACTCGGTGTCCGACGTGATGCAGCTCGATGCGGCCAAGGTGCAGCCGGCGCCGCCGATGAACGCGCTGGTCGATACCCGCTACATCCGCGGCATCGCCAATGTGGCCGAGCGCATGCTCATCCTGGTGGACATCGAGGCCGTGCTCACCGGCGAGGAGCTGAGCCTGCTCGACGGCGGGTTCTGAGCACCCCCGAAGGCCGGGCGCTGTCCGTCCCGGCCCCCGCCGGGGCTCGGGAAGATCCGGGGTGGCCCGGCGTTTTCCCGAGAATCCGTGAGCCGCGCGCTGGCGTGACGCTCAGTCGGCGGCGCGCCGCAGCGTCTCGCTGACCGGCCGGCGCAGCAGGCCGCGCAGGCTCCACCAGCCGGCTGCCAGCGCCAGCAGGGCCCCGGCCAGCGCGCCGGCGGCGGCCACCCACAGCGGCGGCGCCCAGTCGAAGCCGAACACCTGGCGCGCCAGCGCCCAGCCCACCGCCATCGCCGCGGCTGCGGCCAGCAGGCCGGCCAGCGCGCCCAGCGAGAGCAGTTCGGCCCGCTGCACTTGGGCCAGCAGCCGGCTGCCTGCGCCCATCGCGCGCAGCAGCGCGAACTCGCGCGCCCGGGCCTCGCGGCTGCTGCCCACCGCCGCGAACAGCACCAGCAGCCCGGCTGCCAGCGTGAAGGCGAAGAGGAACTCCACCGCCCGGATCACCTGGTCGAGCACCCGCTGCACCTGGGCGATCTGCGCGGACACGTCCACGTTGGTGATGTTCGGGAAGCGCCGCGTCAGCGCCGCGTCGAAGCCCGGCTGTGCGGCCGCGGGGGGCGCCCGGAAGGCGGCGATGTAGGTGGAGGGCAGCTCGTCCATGCGGGCCTGCGGGAAGAGCACGAAGAAGTTCACCCGCATCGAGGCCCAGTCCACCTTGCGCAGGCTGGTGATGCGTCCCTCCACCGGGCTGCCGGCGATGTCGAAGCGCAGCCGGTCGCCCAGCTTCAGGCCCAGCGTCTGCGCCAGGCCCTCCTCGACGCTGAGCGCACCGGCCTCGTCGGGCTGCCAGCGCCCGGCCACGACCTGGTTGTGCGCCGGCAGCGCCGCGTCGTGGCTGAGGTTGAACTCGCGGTCCACCAGGCGGCGGGCCCGGTCCTCGGCGTAGTCGTCCACCTTGACCTCGCGGCCGTTCACCGCGATCAGGCGGCCACGGATCATCGGGTACCAGTCGTAGCGGGCCACGCCGGCGCCCTGCAGGCTGGCGCGGAAGTCCTCGCCCTGCTCGGGCAGCACGTTGATGACGAAGCGGTCCGGCGCATCCGGCGGGGTGGCGGCGCGCCAGCTGCGGATCAGGTCGGTGCGCAGCATCACCAGCAGCAGCAGGGCCATCAGGCCGACCGCCAGCGCGCTGACCTGCAGCACCACCAGGCCCGGGCGGGCGCCGAGCTGGCGGCGCGTGAGCGTCAGCCAGCGCGGCGCGCCGGCCTCGGGCACCAGGCGGCGCAGGGCCCACACCGCCAGCCAGCCCGCTGCCGCGAACAGGCCCCAGGCCAGCCCGAAGCCGCCCACTGCGATGCCGCCGAGCTTCAGGTCGGCCGCGGCCAGCATCAGCAGCGCGGCAAAGCCCGCCAGCCCGGTGGCCAGCACGGCCAGCGAGGCTGCGCGCGGCTCGCCCAGGTCGCGGCGGATCACCCGCAGCGCCGGCACGCGGGCCAGCTGCAGGATCGGCGGCAGCCCGAAGGCGGCCAGCAGGATCAGACCCACGCCCAGGCCCAGCAGGCCCGGCCAGGGGCCCGGGGCCGGCAGCTGCGCGTCGATCAGCCCGGCCAGCAGCCAGACGAAGCCCTGGTGAACCGCCAGCCCCAGCGCCACCCCGGCCAGGCTGGCCAGCAGGCCCACGCCGAGCAGCTCGAGCGCGTAGATCGCCGCGATGCGCCGCTGCGGCTGGCCCAGCACGCGCAGCATCGCGCAGGCATCCAGGTGGCGCAGCGCGAAGCCGCGCGCGGCGATGCCCACCGCCACGGCCGCCAGCAGCGCGGCCAGCACGGCCACCAGCTGCAGGAACTGGCCGGCCCGGTCGAGCGTCTGGCGCATCTCGGGGCGGGCGCTGTCGAGCGATTCGACGCGCGCGCCGCGCACGCCTTCGCGCTGCAGCGCCTCTTCGGCCCAGGCCACGTAGCCCTTCACCGCGGTGGCGCCGCCGCGGCCCTCCTGGGCCGCCACCGCCAGCCGCCAGGTCACCCGGCTGGCGGGCTGGATCAGGCGGGTGGCGTCCAGGTCGGCCGCGTGCATCAGCACCCGAGGCGCGAAGTTGACGAAGCCGGCGCCGCGGTCGGGCTCGACGCGCAGCACGGCCTCGAGCGTCAGCGCGGCCTCACCGAGCAGCAGGGTGTCGCCCGGGCGCAGGCCCAGCGCATCGAACACCGCGGCATCGGCCCAGGCCCGGCCGCGCGCCGGCCCCTGGCCGACTTCCCGGCCGGCCATCCCGGCGGCCTCGGCGATGCGCAGCTGCCCGCGCAGCGGATAGCCGTCGCTGGCGGCCTTGACCGACACCAGCAGGCTCTGCCCCCCCTGTGCGTCGGGGGCGCGCGCCATGCTGGGGAAGCTCGCGGTGCGGGCGCTGCGCAGGCCCATCTCCGCCGCGCTGCGCTCGAACACGGCGGGCAGCGGCTGGTCGCTGGCCACCACCGCATCGCCGCCGAGCAGGGCCCGGGCGTCGCGCGCCAGTCCGGCCTGCAGGCGGTCGGAGAAGAAGCCCACCGAGCTCAGCGCGGCCACCGCCAGCAGCAGGGCCAGCCCGATCAGCCGCAACTCGCCGGCGCGGAAGTCGCGCAGCAACTGGCGTGCGGCCAGGCGCAGCACCGACGGCGGGCGCAGCGGACGGATCGCAAGGGCGGGCAGGGCAGGAGACAGCGGCGCGGTCGACATGCGCTCAAGGTACACCATCGGCATGGCCGTTGCCGAACGCTGCGTGCAAAGCCGACGAACCTGCGCGAGCGTGCGGCGTGATGCAATGGCGCCATCATGACCTCGCTGCCTCCGCTTTACCTCTCGCACGGCTCGCCGATGATCGCCATTTCGCGCTCGCCGGCCAGCGACTTCCTCGATGGCCTCGGTGCCCGCATCGACGCCCTGTTCGGCCGCCCGCGCGCGGTGCTGGTGGTCTCGCCGCATTCGTCCACGCGCCGGCCGATGCTGCTGGCCGCGCCGCACCACGCGGCCATCCACGACTTCGGCGGCTTCCCGGCCGAGCTCTACGAACAGCGCTACGACGCGCAGGGCGCCCCGGCGCTGGCCGTCGAGGTGGCGCAGCGCCTCGTGCAGGCCGGCCTGGGCGGCGAGGCGGTGGCCGCCGGGGGCCTGGACCACGGCATCTGGACGCTGCTGCAGCGCATGTGGCCGGGGGCGCAGGTGCCGGTGCTGCCGCTCACCCTGGTGCCCGACTGGTCGCCGGCGCGGCAGTGGGCCGTCGGCGAGGCGCTGGCCCCGCTGGCCGGCCAGGGGGTGCTGATCGTCGGCAGCGGGGCGATGACGCACAACCTGCGCCGTTTCTTCGGCCAGCGCGGTGCGGTCGGGCGCCCGGAGGAGCCCGATGTGGCGGCCTTCCGCGACTGGGTGGTCGAGCACGCCGCCGCGCGCGACTGGGAGGCGCTGCGCCAGTACCGCAGCCAGGCCCCGCACGCGGTGGAGCAGCACCCCACCGACGAGCACTGGCTGCCCTTCTACATCGCCGCGGGCGCCGGCGGATCCGAATGGCCGGGCCGGCGCATCCACGCCAGCGTCGATGCCGGGCTGCTGGCCATGGACGCCTTTGCCTTCGGCCCCGAAGCGCACCGGCTGGTGGACTGACCCCCGGCCTCGCGCGGCCTGCGCCGCGCGGCTCAGGCCGGGTTGTCGATGTCGATGTGGCGGTGCTCGAGACCAAGCTGCTGCGCCAGGTGGGCGCCGAGCGCCTGCACGCCGTAGCGCTCGGTGGCATGGTGGCCGCAGGCCAGGAAGGCTACGCCGGTCTCGCGGGCATGGTGCGCCTGCGGTTCGGAGACCTCGCCGGTCAGGTAGGCGTCTGCGCCGGCCGCGATGGCCGCCTCGAACCAGCCCTGTGCGCCGCCGGTACACCAGGCGATGCGCTGCAGCGGCCGGCCGTCGCCGGGCAGCAGCAGCGCCGGGCGACCCAGCCGCTCGCCGACATGGCGGGCCAGCGCGGCTGCATCGCTCAGGCCGGCCGGCGGGCGGCCCAGCCAGCCCAGCGACTGGTCGCCGAAGCGGCCCTCGCCGACCAGACCGAGCTGCGCAGCCAGCTGGGCGTTGTTGCCCAGCTCGGGGTGGGCGTCCAGCGGCAGGTGGTAGGCGAACAGGTTGATGTCGTGGGCCAGCAGCCGGGCCAGGCGCTGCTTCATCCAGCCGGTCACGCGGCCGTCCTGCCCGCGCCAGAACAGGCCGTGGTGGACCAGGATCGCGTCCGCCCCGGCGTCGACGGCCGCGTCGATCAGCGCCAGGCTGGCGGTCACGCCGGTCACCAGGCGGCGCACCGTGGCCCGGCCCTCCACCTGCAGGCCGTTCGGCCCATAATCGGCAAAGCGGGAGGGCTCCAGCAACCGATCCAGGTGCGCCCCGAGCGTCTCGCGATGAATGTCCATGTGTTCGATCCTTTCCATGAGGCGCGGTCGATGAGTGTTCCCCGCTGCGGTCTTGGTCCGGGCCCGAGGGAGCCGCGATGACCCTGCGCCGAGTCTGGCTGGTATTTTCGCAAGCGGTCACGGTGGCGCTGGCGGTGGTTTTCGTGCTGGCCACCCTGCAGCCGCAGTGGCTGGCCGGCCGCAGCACGGCCGGCGGCGTGGCGGTGATGGTCCAGAGCGTGGCCCCGGCCGCGGTTCCGGCGGCCTCGGGCGCCTACCCGGGTGGGCAGGGGCATGCTGCGGCGGCCCGCCGTGCGGCCCCCTCGGTGGTCAGCGTGCTGACGCAGGGGGCGGTGAGCCGCTCGCCGCATGCCGGCGAGCCCTGGTTCCGGCGCTACTTCGGCGAGCCCGAGTCGGGCATGGGCTCGGCGGTGATCGTCAGCCCCGACGGCTACCTGCTGACCAACAACCACGTCGTCGAAGGCATGGCGCGCATCGAGGTGGTGCTGGCCGACGGCCGGCGCCTGCCGGCCCGGGCCGTGGGCACGGACCCCGAGAGCGATCTGGCGGTGCTCAAGGTGGAGGCGCAGGGGTTGCCGGCGATCACCTTCGGCGATGCCGCGGCGCTGCAGGTCGGCGACGTGGTGCTGGCCATCGGCAATCCCTTCAACGTCGGGCAGACCGTGACCGCCGGGATCGTCAGCGCGCTGGGGCGCAGCGGCCTGGGGCTGAACACCTTCGAGAACTTCATCCAGACCGATGCGGCGATCAACCCCGGCAATTCCGGCGGTGCGCTGGTCGATGCCGGTGGCCACCTGATGGGCATCAACACCGCGATCTACTCGCGCTCCGGCGGCAGCATGGGCATCGGTTTCGCGATCCCCGTGGGCACGGCGCGCCAGGTGATGGAGGGGCTGATCCGCGACGGTGTGGTCAAGCGCGGCTGGATCGGCGTGCAGCCCAGCGACCTGACACCCGAACGCGCCAGCGCGCTGGGCCTGCCGAGTGCCGACGGCGTGCTGATCACCGGGGTGCTGCAGGACGGACCGGCCAACGCCGCCGGTGTGCGCCCGGGTGACGTGGTGCTGAGCGTGGCCGGTCGCCGCGTGGCCAACACCTCGCAGCTGCTCGACGCGGTGGCGGCACTGGAGCCGCGCCGGCCTGCGACGCTGTCGGTGCTGCGCGAAGGAAAGGCGCTGGATCTGACCGTGCAGGTGGCGCAGCGTCCCCGGGTGGTCAGCCGGGCGGCGGAGGGCGAGCCGGACGAGCCGCGCTGAGCGGCCCGGTCGGATCCTCCGTGTGCCTGTGGCGACGGTCGCGCGCGTCCGAGAGGGGCGCGAGGCGGCGCGTACCGCTCAGTGCGCTGTGCCGCCGTCGGCCGTTCCGTCGTCCGGTGCCTGGGTGTGGCGGATGAAGATCTGTGCGCCCCAGATGCCGACCTCGTAGAGCAGACCCATCGGCACCAGCAGGGCGATCATCGACACCGCGTCGGGCGGGGTCACCAGGCCGGCCACCGCCGCGGCGGCCACCCAGAAATAGCGCCGCCATTCGCGCAGCTGTTCGACGGTGACGATGCCCAGGCGGGCCAGGATGATCACCGCCACCGGCACCTCGAAGGCGACACCGAAGGCCAGGAACATGGTGATCACGAAGTCCAGGTAAGCCTCGATGTCGGGGCTCACCGCGACCGACTCCGGCGCCATCGACTGGATCGCCGGGAAGGCCTGGCCGAAGACGAAGAAGTAGCAGAACGCCACCCCGGTGTAGAACAGCAGCGTGCTGGTCACCACCAGCGGCATCACCAGACGCTTTTCGTGGCGGTAGAGGCCGGGGGCGACGAAGGCCCAGACCTGGTAGAGCACCCAGGGCAGCGCCACGCCGAAGCCGGCCAGCAGGGTGACCTTGATCGGGATCAGGAAGGGCGAGACCACGCCGACCGCGATCATCTTGGAGCCCTGCGGCAGCGCCGCCACCAGCGGCTTGGCCAGCAGGTCGTACATGCCCGAGGGGCCGGGCCAGATGCACAGCAGGGCGAAGACCGCGCCGACGCCGTAGACCGCGTGCAGCAGGCGGTCGCGCAGTTCGATCAGGTGGCTGACGAAGGGCTGCTCGGTGCCCGACAGCTCGTCTTGGGGGGAGGGCGGAGGCGAACTCAAGGGAAGCGTCCAGGCGCGAGGCAGGGGAGGGAGGGCAGGAGGGTGAGGTTGGCGGCGACGCGTCGGGCCGGACCGACCCCGGCGGGGCGACGGTCAGCCCTGGCGCCGCGGCCGATGGCGGGCCACCCGGGCGGCGCCCGACTGCACGTGCTGGCGCACGCCGCTGCGCTGCTTGAACCAGCGCGGCACCGCACTGCGCTTGGCGCGCCAGTGCTTGTTCGGGCGCTGATACACCGGAGGAGGGGGCGTCCAGGCCTCGCCGGGGTCGTCGGCGGTCAGCCCGTCCGAGCCGTCGAGCGGGCTGCCCAGCGCACCCACCGCCTCGTCGATGTCGCGGCTGGCCTGGTCGAGGCCCCCCTGCACCGCACTGCCGAGATCCTGGGCCGCGGTCTCGAACTCGCGCTTGACGCGGTTGAGCTCCTCGAGCTCGATCGAGCGGTTGACCTCGGCCTTGACGTCGGAGACGTAGCGCTGCGCCCGCCCGAGCATCGTGCCGGCCATGCGGGCCACGCGCGGCAGCCGCTCCGGTCCGATCACGACCAGGGCGATGCCGCCGATCAGCAGCAGCTTGGAGACACCGATGTCGAACATGCGCGGAGGTCCTCGGAGGGCGGGCGGGGGCGCGCGCTCAGGACTTGTTCTTGGCCTCGACGTCGATGGTCTGGGCGTCGGCGCGCTTCTCGGCGGTGACCTGCTGCGTCGGCGCGGCGGCTTCGCCGGCGGCAGCCTTGTCGCCATCCTTCATGCCGTCCTTGAAGCCCTTGACCGCACCGCCGAGGTCGGAGCCGATGTTCTTGAGCTTCTTGGTGCCGAAGATCAGCACGATGATGACGAGGAAGATGATCAGGTGGGTGGTCGACAAGCCCATGGCACTGCTCCGGCAACTGGGAAGGCCCCGCGCGGGCGGCAAGCCGCCCGATGCGAGGCAAGCGAGGATTCTAGGTCAGCCGTGTTTCCAGGGGCGGGGGCCGCCCATCACGTGCAGGTGCAGGTGGTAGACCTCCTGCCCGCCGTCGCGGCCGGTGTTGATCACGGTGCGAAAGCCGTTGTCGGCGCCGTTCTCGCGTGCCAGCCGCGGCGCCAGCGTCAGCATGCGGCCGAGCAGGTCGTGGTGCTGGGCGCCGGCCTCCTCGAGGCTGGGCAGGTGCACCTTCGGGATGATCAGCAGGTGCACCGGGGCGGCCGGGCGGATGTCCTTGAAGGCGAGCAGTTCGTCGTCCTCGTAGACCTTCTGGCAGGGGATCTCGCCGGCGGCGATCTTGCAGAAGATGCAGTCAGGGTCGCGGTTCATGGTCGTGGGGTCGCTGCGAACGGGGAAGGAAGGAGGCGTCGGTCAGGCCGGCGGCCGGGTGCTGCGCTGGGCAAACTCCTGCAGCCCCGACAGGCCTTCGCGGCGTGCCAGTTCGGCCACCACGTCGGCCGGGCCGAGGCCGAACTGTGCCAGTGCCACCATCGAGTGGAACCAGAGGTCGGCCACTTCGTAGACGATCTTGGCCGGGTCGCCGTCCTTGGCGGCGAGCACCACCTCGGTGGCCTCCTCGCCGACCTTCTTCAGGATGGTGTCGGTACCCTTGTGGAACAGCCGGGCGACGTAGCTGCGCTCGGGGTCGCCGCCGCGGCGCGAGGCGATCACCTCGGCCACGCGGGCCAGCACGTCGGCGCTGTCGAAGCCTGCGCCGTCGAGCGCAGCGGTCGATGGGGAAGTCGTCGGACGGTTCATCGGGCGTAGATGCTCTGCGGGTCCTTGAGCACCGGCTCGACGCTCTGCCAGGCGCCGTCCTGCAGGCGCTGGAAGAAGCAGGAATGCCGGCCGGTGTGGCAGGCGATGCCCGGCGTGTGGCCGAGCTGCTCGACGGTGAGCAGGATCACGTCGCGGTCGCAGTCCAGGCGGATGTTGTGCACCTTCTGCACATGGCCGGACTCCTCGCCCTTGTGCCAGAGCCGCCCGCGCGAGCGGCTGAAGTACACCGCCTCGCCGAGCGCCACCGTGCGCGCCAGCGCCTCGCGGTTCATCCACGCGAACATCAGCACGTCCTTGCTGCCGGCCTCCTGGGCGATCACCGGCACCAGGCCGTCGGCCGTCCAGGCCACTTCGTCGAGCCAATCCATGCCGCGCAGTGTAGCCGGCCGACGGTGACGGCTCGGCGACCCCCGCCGGCGCGGCCCTGCCCCGGCGCCCGCCGCAGCGCCGGCGATTCGCGACAATGCCGGCATGGCCGAAACCCCCACCTGCCGCCCCGGCGGCCCCGCCCCCCTGCTCGTGACGATGGGCGATGCCCTGGGCATCGGGCCGGAGATCATCGTGCGCGCTGCCTTGCAGGGCGCCTTCGCGCCGCAGGCGCAGGGCCCGGCGGCGGTGCTGGGGTCGCCCGCCGTGCTGCAGCGCGCCGCCCGGGTGCTGCGCGCGCGCGCCGACGTGCCCGAGCTGGTGATCGCCCGCATCGAGCACCCCGACGATCTGCCCGGGCTGCCCCCGGGGGTGCTGGCGGTGCTGGAGCCCGAGGTCCGGCCGACCGGCTGGGACGCGCTGGCCGAGCTGCCCTGGGGCCGCGTCGACGCGCGTGCCGGTGCAGCCGCGGCGGCCTGCATCCGCCAGGCGGTGGCCTGGACGATGGCCGGCGCGGCCGCCGGCCTGGTGACCGCGCCGATCCACAAGGAGGCCCTGGCCGCGGCGGGCGAGCCCTACCCGGGCCACACCGAGATGCTCGCTGCCGAGAGCGCCCGGCACGGCCTGCCCGCCGAGGTGCGCATGATGCTGGCCAACGAGGAGCTCCGGACGGTGCTGGTGACGGTGCACTGCGCGCTGCGCGAGGCGATCGAGCGCATCGATGCCGCGGCGGTGCTGTCGACGCTGCGCATCGCGCAGTCGGCCGCCCGCGCCTGGGGCCAGGCGGCGCCGCGCATCGCGGTGGCCGGGCTGAATCCGCATGCCGGCGAGGGCGGTCTGTTCGGCCGCGAGGAGATCGAGGTGATCGCACCGGCCATCGCCGCCGCGCGGGCCGAAGGCATCGATGCGCGCGGCCCCTTCGCGCCCGACACGGTGTTCATGCGCGCACGCCGCGGCGAGTTCGACCTGGTGATCGCGATGTACCACGACCAGGGACTGATCCCGGTGAAGTACCTGGGGGTCGAGCAGGGTGTCAACGTCACGCTGGGCCTGCCCTTCGTGCGCACCAGCCCGGACCACGGCACCGCCTTCGACCTGGCCGGCAGCGGCCGGGCCGACGCGGCCAGCCTGCAGGCGGCGCTGCGCATGGCGCGCCGGCTGGCGCCGGGCTGAACCGGCGCAGCGGTCAGCGCAGCAGGAAGTCGGCCACGATGCCGGCGAACAGCGCGAAGCCCACCCAGTGGTTCAGGCGGAAGGCGCGGAAGCAGCCCTCGCGGCTGCGTGTACGGATCAGGCCGTAGTGGCCGACCGCCTGCGCGGCGGCCGCCGCCAGACCCAGCGCATAGGGCACGCCCAGCCCCGCCTGCATTCCCAGTGCGGCCCAGACCCCCAGGAACAGCGCGTAGAAGGCCATCACCGCCACCACGTCGAAGCGCCCCAGCGTGAGCGCCGAGGTGCGGATGCCGATGTGCTGGTCGTCGTCGCGGTCGACCATCGCATATTCGGTGTCGTAGGCCAGCACCCAGAACAGGTTGCCCAGCAGCAGCACCCAGGCCTCGGCGGGCACTTCGCCGCGCACCGCCGCGTAGGCCATCGGGATGCCGAAGCTGAAGGCCACGCCCAGCACCGCCTGCGGCATCGAGACCAGCCGCTTCGCATAGGGGTAGGCCAGCGCGATGGCCAGCGCCGCGAAGGACCAGGCGATCGTCGCGGCGTTGGTGGTGAGCACCAGCGCGAAGGCCGCCAGGGCCAGCAGCGCGCCCACGCCCAGCGCCTCGCGCGGCGAGACGGCCCCGCGCGTGACCGGGCGCTGCGCGGTGCGCTTGACATGGCGGTCGAAGTCGCGGTCGGCCACGTCGTTGACGCAGCAACCGGCGCTGCGCATCAGGATGGTGCCCATCGTGAATACCGCGAGCAGGTGCCAGCCCGGGAAGCCGCCGGCGGCCAGCCACAGCGCCGACAGGGTCGGCCACAGCAGCAGCAGCCAGCCCGCCGGTCGGTCCCAGCGGATCAGGTCGAGGTACAGGCCGAGGCGGGACGGGCGGGGGGCGGTCGCTTGCATCGGCCTGCATTATCCGCGTCCCGGGGCCTGCGGCGAGGCCAGGGAGGGGCCGCCGCGGGGCCGCCCACAGGTTCTCAGATCACGGTGGCCGGCATCATCGTGACCAGGTCGGCGGTCTGCGTCTGGCCCAGCGAGAAGTCGCGCGGCAGCGCCGGCCGGTCGCGGCCGGTCCAGGTCAGCGCGAAGTGCAGCACCTGGTCGGCCGGCAGCGGCTTGGCGACGTAGAAGCCCTGCACCAGGTCGCAGCCCTCGGCCTCCAGCACCTTGACCTGGGCGGGCTCCTCGACGCCCTCGGCCACGGTGGACATGCGCAGCGCCTTGGCCAGCGCGAGGATGTTGCGCACGATGGCCCGCGCGTCGCGGCTGACGAGCAGTTCGCGCACGAAGGCGCGGTCGATCTTCAGCGTGTCGAAGGGGAAGCGGCGCAGGTAGGCCAGCGAGGAGTAGCCGGTGCCGAAGTCGTCCAGCGCGATGGCCACGCCCAGGCGGCGCAGCGCGTGCAGCCGGCCCACGGTGCCGCGGGTCTCGTTGATGAAGACCGACTCGGTGATCTCCAGCTCCAGCCGGTGCGCCGGCAGGCCCGAGACGCGCAGGGCGTTCTGCACCGCGTCGGGCAGGTTCTGCGCCATGACCTGTACCGGCGAAATGTTCACCGCCACCTGCAGATCGTCGGGCCAGCGCGCCGCGTGCACGCAGGCCTCCAGCAGCGCCCACTCGCCGATGGCCAGGATCAGGCCGGCCTCCTCGGCCACCGGAATGAACTCCGAGGGCGGGATGTCGCCGTGCTCGGGGTGGGTCCAGCGCAGCAGGGCCTCGAAACCGGTGACGCGCCAGCCGTTCAGGTCCACCTTGGGCTGGAAGTACAGGTGCAGCTGCTTGCGCTCGAGCGCCTCGCGCAGGTCGCGCTCGAGGATCAGGCGGCGGCGCACCTGTTCGCCCATGCGCTGGGCGAAGAAGCGCATCGAGCCGGTGGCATGGGCCTTGGCATCGTACAGGGCCAGGTCGGCGTGCTGCATCATCTCGTCTACGCTCAGCCCGTCCTCGGGGAAGCGGGCGATGCCGATGCTCGCGCGCACCGGGATCTCGGCGCCCTGGGTCACGCAGGGCGGCTTCATCGCGTCGAGGATGGCCTGCGCCACCGCGGCCACGTCGGCTTCGGTGGTGGCGGTGCGCAGCAGCACCGCGAACTCGTCGCCGCCCAGGCGGGCCACCACGTCGCTGCGGGCATTGCCCACCGCGCTGCGCAGGCGCTTGCCCACCTCGGTGAGCAGCACGTCGCCGGTGGCGTGGCCGAGCGTGTCGTTGACGTTCTTGAAGCCGTCCAGGTCCAGGCACATCACCGCCCCGCCGCCGCCGTAGCGGCGGGTGTGCGACAGGGCCTTCTCGAGCAGGACACGGAAGTGTGCCCGGTTGGTCAGCCCGGTGAGCGCATCGAAATGCGCCAGCCAGGCCAGCTTGCGGTCGGCCATGCGCGCCTGCGTGACATCGCGCGCCACGCCGCGCCAGCCCAGCGAGCGGCCGCGTTCGTCGACCAGCGGCTTGGCGGTCATGGACCACCAGCGCTGCTTGCCGTCGATCATCACGCCGACCTGCACATCGCGGAAGGGGTGCCCCTCGGTGAGTCGCTCGTGCAGCGCCAGCGTGGTCTCGCGGTCGCTGTCGCTCATGCCCTTCTGCATGTCGCCCAGCAGGTTCATCAGGCTCTCGCCTTCCAGTTCGGCGCTGTCGCGTCCGAGCGCGAAGGCCAGCTGCCGGGTGACGTGGCGCAGCCGCCCGCTGCCGTCGATCTCCCAGATGACGTCGCTGCCCTGCTCGGAGAAGTCGCGCAGCAGCAGGCCGATGAGCTGGTTCTGGTGCTCGCCCTTGACCTCGGCGCTGACGCGCGCGTGCAGCGCCTTGGCGACCGAGCGCCCGAGCATCACCGCCAGGCCGCCCAGCAGCAGCCACTGCACCACGCCGATCCCGAAGACCCACTGCGGGCTGACCACGAAGGCCGCCAGGCTCCCGCTGCCGAGCAGGCCCATGTAGAGCCAGGCCGCGCGCGGCAGGGCCGCCAGGCCCAGCGCGCCGACGGCGAGCATCGCCGCCAGGCTGGTCATCAGCAGGGTCTGCTGGCGCTCGCCGGGATGGTCGAGCATCAGCAGGGGCACCACGCCCCAGAGGAGGCCGTGCAGCCCGGCCAGGACCAGCTGCAGGCGCAGGTCCTGCGCGGCGGCCTGGCCGTTGCCGCGTGGGGCGGAGGTCGAGGCGGCAGTCCGCCGCCAGGCCATCCAGCGCTGCACTTGCACGCCCTGCAGCACGATCAACGCCACCATCCAGGCCAGCACCAGCGCGTTCGGCAGGTCCTGCGGCGCCGCCAGGCCCACCACCAGCATGTTGAACAGGCTCGCGCCGGCCACGAAGGGCTGGGACCGCATCACGGCCTTCGACTGCCGTGCGGACAGACGCATGCCGATCGACTCGTCGGTGGCCTGCACGGAGCGCCGACGGTCGGTGGCCCGGCGCTGGGACACGCGGCGTGCAGGCGCCTTGGCAGTGATTTTGGGAGGACGGGTGGCGGTCATGGTGTCGGGGCAGGGCCGCGGCGTCCGACCCAGTCCCGCTACTTTCGGCGTCCGGCCGCGGGGCTTGAGCATCCGCGTGCGGCGTCTGCACCGTACCCCCGGTTCGCGGGGGTCGAGCCGTCCCGGCCTCTCAGGCCGTCAAGCGCTTCACGCCTTCCAGGCGGCAGGCGTAGATGGCGTTGCGCAGCGCCGCGATCGCTTCGTAGCGCGTGAAGCTGCGCCGCCAGGCCAGCACCACCCGGCGCGTGGGCACCGGGTCGGAGAAGGGCACATAGCGCACCAGCGCCTGGCCGGGCTGCGCCTCGCCGGCGGGAATGGACAGCTGCGGCACCACCGTGATGCCCATGCCCGAGGCCACCATGTGCTTGATGGTCTCGAGCGACGAGCCCTCGAAGCTCTTGCGGATGCCTTCGGCGTCGCTGGCAAAGCGCGCGAACTCGGGGCAGACCTCCAGCACGTGGTCGCGGAAGCAGTGGCCGTTGCCCAGCAGCAGCATGGTCTCCTGCTTCAGTTCGGTCGAGGAGATCTCGCTGCGCGCGGCCAGCGGGTGGCGCGTGGGCACGGCCACCATGAAGGGCTCGTCGTACAGCGGTGCGATCGCCAGGCCGGTGTCCGGGAAGGGTTCGGCCAGGATGGCGCAGTCCAGTTCGCCGGTGCGCAGCATGTCCAGCAGCTTGACCGTGAAGTTCTCCTGCAGCATCAGCGGCATCTGCGGGGTGCGCTCGATGGCGTGGCGCACCAGCTCGGGCAGCAGGTAGGGGCCGATGGTGTAGATCACGCCCAGGCGCAGCGGTCCGGCCAGCGGGTCCTTGCCGCGTCGGGCAATCTCCTTGATGGCCGCGGCGCTCTCGAGGGTGGCCTGGGCCTGGCGCACGATCTCGTCGCCCAGCGGTGTGACGCTGACCTCGCTGCCGCCGCGCTCGAAGAGCTTGATCTCGAGCTCCTCCTCGAGCTTCTTGATCGCCACCGACAGGGTGGGCTGGGAGACGAAGCAGGCCTCGGCCGCCCGTCCGAAATGTCGCTCGCGGGCTACGGCGACGATGTAGCGCAGTTCGGTCAAGGTCATCAGGCACTCCCGGGCGCCCGGTCAGTGGGGCGCCGCATTCCCGATTGTGGGTACAAATCCACGTCGGCGGGAGGTCGATGCATCCTGCGCTGTTCCGGGCTTCCCTGGAGTCGACAACATGCACATCCCCCCAAAGGGGGCCCCGAGGGTCCGGCCGGAGCCTCGGACATCGCCGATACTGCAACCTGAATCGAAAAATCCGGCAGGCCGCCGCATCCGCCGCTGCAGCGGGCGCCATTCATCGATGCTCAAGCGTATTCCGACCGAACAGCTGCGGCTGGGCATGCATGTGCACGAGCTCTGCGGCTCGTGGATGGACCATCCTTTCTGGCGCTCGAGCTTTGCGCTCGACGACGCCCATGACCTGCAGCGCCTGCGCGACTGCGGCATCCGTGAAGTGTGGATCGACACTGCCCGGGGCCTGGACGTGGCCGGCGGCGTCAGCCAGGCCGAGGCCGACGAGGCGGTCGAGCGCGAGCTGGTCGCCGTGATGGAGGCGCCGGCGCCGCAGCTGCCCGTCTCGGCCCGCGAGGAATACGCCCGCGCCGCCCAGCTGTGCCGCCAGGCCAAGCAGCAGGTGCAGTCGCTGTACCGCGAGGCCCGGCTCGGCCGGGTGATCGAGCCCGACGGCTGCCTGCCGCTGGTCGACGAGATCATCGGCTCGGTGGTGCGCAACCAGGGCGCGCTGGCCAGCCTGGTGCGGCTCAAGACCCAGGACGAGTACACCTACCTGCATTCGGTGGCGGTGTGCACGCTGATGGTGGCGCTGGGTCGGACCCTCGGGCTGCCGCCCGAACAGTTGCGCGAGCTGGGCCTGGCCGGTCTGCTGCACGACATGGGCAAGGCCCGCGTGCCGCTGTCGGTGCTGAACAAGCCGGGCCGGCTCACCGACGCCGAATGGCAGCAGATGAAGCGCCACCCCGAGTGGGGCCACCAGATGCTGTCGGCCGGCGGCGGCTGCTCGCCGCTGATGCTGGAGGTCTGTCTGCACCACCACGAGAAGCTCGACGGCAGCGGCTATCCCGGCCGTCTGGCCGGCGAGGCCATCCCGCTGCATGCCCGCATGGGGGCGGTGTGCGACGTCTACGACGCCATCACCTCGGCCCGGCCCTACAAGGCGCCCTGGGATGCCGGCGACGCGGTGCGCCAGATGGCGCAGTGGAAGGGGCACTTCGATCCGTTGATCTTCCAGGCCTTCGTCAAGACGGTGGGCATCTATCCGCTGGGCACCCTGGTGCGGCTGCAGTCCGGGCGGCTCGGCGTGGTGGTGGAGCAGAACGGCGCGTCGCTGCTGACGCCGCGCCTGAAGGTGTTCTTCTGCACCCGCACCATGCAGCGTCTGCCGCCGGTGGAGCTGGACCTGGCCGACCCTGCCTGCGCGGAGCGCATCGCCGGGGTGGAGCTGTCCGAGCGCTGGGGCTTCAAGGACCTCGAGCGGCTCTGGCTGGAAGACGCGGCGCCGCGCTGAGCGCTGCAGCGGCGTGCCCGAGCACGGCGCCGCGGCCCGTTCAGTCGCGCCGGGGGCGCCAGCGCGACAGCAGCAGGGCGTTGCCGAGCACGCTGATGCTGCTGGCGGCCATGGCCGCGCCGGCGATCACCGGGTCGAGCAGGCCCAGGGCGGCCGCCGGAATGCCCACCACGTTGTAGAAGAAGGCCCAGAACAGGTTCTGGCGGATCTTGCGGGTGGTGCGGCGCGAGATGTCGATCGCATCGGCCACCGCGCCCGGGTCGCCGCGCATCAGCGTGATGCCGGCGGCGTGCATGGCTACGTCGGTGCCGCGGCCGTCGCTGTGCGTGATCGCGATGCCCACATCGGCGGCCGCCAGGGCCGGGGCGTCGTTCAGCCCGTCGCCGACCATCGCCACGCGCTCGCCGGGGCGGGCGGCGGCCTTCAAGGCTGCGATCACGGCGGCCTTGTCGCCCGGCAGCACCTCGGCGCGCAGTTCGTCGATGCCGACCTGCTGCGCCACCGCGGCCACCGCCGCGCGGCTGTCGCCGCTGACCACCAGGGTGCGCAGCCCCAGGGTGTGCAGGCGTTGCACGGCCCGGGCCGCGCCCGGCTTGACCGTGTCGCCGAAGGCGAGCGCGGCGCGCAGCTGCGCCTGCCCCTGCGCGTCCAGCTCGGCCAGCCAGGACAGCGTGAAGCCGGCCGCCTGCCAGGCGGCGGCCTGCTGCGCCTGCGGGGCGAAGGCCGCTTCCGGCAGCCCCAGCTCGCCCATCCAGCGCCGGCTGCCCAGCCGCAGCGCGCGGCCGTCGACCTCGCCGGCCACGCCACGGCCCGGCTGGGCGCGCAGCCCGCTCGCGGCCGGGGGCGTCAGGCCGCGCGCGGCCGCAGCGGCCAGCACCGCGCGGGCCAGCGGGTGCTCGCTGCCGGCCTGCAGCGCGGCGGCCAGCCTCAGCGCCTCGGCCTCGTCGATGCCCGGCAGCGCGGTGAAGCCGGCCAGCGCTGCGCGACCCTCGGTCAGCGTGCCGGTCTTGTCGAAGGCCACCAGGCGCAGCGCATGGGCCAGCTCCAGGGCCTCGGCGTCCTTGATCAGGATGCCGTGGCGCGCCGCCACCCCGGTGCCCACCATCAGCGCAGCCGGCGTGGCCAGACCCAGGGCGCAGGGGCAGGCGATCACCAGCACCGCCACGGCGCGCAGCAGCGCCTCGGTCCAGTCGCCCAGCGCCCAGCCGGTGCCCAGCAGCGTGACCAGCGCGATGCCCAGCACCACCGGCACGAACACCGCCGCCACACGGTCGACCAGGCGCTGGATGGGGGCCTTCTTCGCCTGCGCCGATTCGACCAGGCGCACGATGCGCGCCAGCGTCGTCTCCGCGCCCACCGCGGTGGTGCGCAGCAGCAGCCGGCCCTCGCCGTTGACCGCACCGCCGGTGACCGACTGGCCGGCCTCGCGTGCCACCGGCAGGCTCTCGCCGGTGAGCAGGGATTCGTCGACGTGGCTGGCGCCCTCGACGATCTGCGCGTCCACCGGAATGCGTTCGCCCGGGCGCACCTCCACCAGGTCGCCCACCCGCAACGCGGCCAGCGGCCGGTCTTCCACCCGGCCGTCGGCGTGGCGCACGTGGGCAGTCTCGGGGGCCAGGGCGCGCAGCGCATGGATCGCACCGACCGTGCGGTGACGCGCGCGCGCCTCCAGCCACTTGCCCAACATCACCAGCGTGATCACCACCGCTGCACTCTCGAAGTACAGGTGCGTCATGGCGTCGGGCGGTGCGTCCAGCAGCAGCCACAGTGACAGACCGTAGGCCGCGCTGGTGCCCAGCGCCACCAGCAGGTCCATGTTGCCGGTGCCCGCGCGCAGCGCATGCCAGCCGGCGCGGTAGAAGCGTGCGCCCAGCCAGAACTGCACCGGCGTGGCCAGCAGCCACTGCAGCCAGCCCGGCAGCATCCAGTGCGCGCCGAACAGGTCGCCCACCATCGGCAGCGCCAGCGGAGCGGCCAGCAGGGCGGCGATCACCACCCGCGCGCCCTCGCCGAGGCGCCGGGGGCGCTGGGTGGCCGGTGTGCCCGCGGCGGTGCCGTCCGCCTCCCGCAGGGTTGCCTCGTAGCCGGCCCGGCCGATCGCGCCCAGCAGGTCGGCCACCTCGAGCTGGCCCTCGACCAGCCGCACATGGGCCTGCTCGGTGGCCAGGTTCACCTCGGCGTCCAGCACGCCGGGCAGGCGGCGCAGCGAGCGCTCGACCCGGCCGACGCAGGAGGCGCAGGTCATGCCGCCCACGGCCAGGTCGACCTCGCGCTGCGGCACCTGGTAGCCGGCCCGCTCGATGGTTGCGACCAGCTGCAGCGGCGCCAGGCTGCGCTCACCCTGCACCGTCACCGAGTCGGTGGCCAGGTTGACCGTGGCGCTGGCCACGCCGGCCAGCTTGCCCAGCGCCCGTTCCACCCGGGTCGCGCAGGTGGCGCAGGTCATGCCCTGCACCGGCAGCTGCCAGGTCTGCAGGGGCCCGGCGGGCGGGCGCACGGCGGGGCTGGGGGAGGGGGCGCTCGTCGGGGCGCGCGTGGCTGCGCTCATGGGGGCTTCGATCTTGTCCTGCATCAAGTTGGCCGGGCGGGCTTCTGGGATGATGGCCGCCGAGGGTACCGCAGGGGGTGTCATGCCCGGCCAGCCCGGTCGACCGGCCGCCCCGTGCGCACCCGAGGATCTTGCCCGAATGCCAGGCCCTGGAGCCGTGATGATCGAACTGACCCTTCCCGACATGACCTGCGGCCACTGCGTGGCCACCGTGCAGCGCACCGTGCAGCAACTCGACCCGCAGGCGCGGGTCGAGGTGGATCTGGCCAGCCACCGGGTGCGCATCGACAGCCGCGCCAGCGAAGAGCAGCTGCGCCTGGCGCTGGAGGAGGAGGGCTACCCGGCCGCGGCCTGACGCCGCGCCAGACCGCGCCGAGCCGGCGCGGCGACGAACAAGGCGGCCGGTCGGCCGCTTTTTTCGTTTTCGGCGGGTCCCGGATCGTCGTGGCAGATCCGGGACCGAATACGGACCGAATCACCGCGCTTATCGCGCTCAAGTTTCGCAGGGGGCCCGGAAGAATGGCGGGCATTCGAATCTCCCCCTGCCATGGCCGACAGCGCACAGGACAAGCACCTACCCCCGACCGCGAAACGCCTGCAGCAGGCGCGCGAGGACGGGCAGGTGGCGCGCTCGCGCGATCTCGGGCACTTTGCCGCGGTGGCGGCCGGGCTCGGGCTGCTGATGGCCGCTGCGCCCGCGCTGACCCAGTGGCTGCGCGACCTGCTCGCCGCCGGGCTGCGCTTCGACGTGCGCACCGTGGCCACACCCGCGGCGATGCTCGACCGCCTCGGCCAGCTCTTCGGGCCGGCGATGCTGCTGGCCCTGGCCCTGGGGGCGGCCATGGCGCTCGTCGCGCTGGCGGGCGCGCTGCTGTGCGGCGGCTGGAATTTCACGCTCAAGCCGCTGATGCCCAATTTCGGCAAGCTCAACCCGCTGACCGGGCTGGGGCGCATCGTCTCGAAGGCGCAGATCGGCGAGATGCTCAAGGCCGTGCTGCTGGCGCTGCTGCTCGGCGTGGTGGGCGGTGCCTACCTCTGGCAGCAGCTGGACGCCTTCGCCCTGACCCAGGCGGTCGGCCTGCCGGCGGCCTTCGTCACCACCGGCGAGCGCATTCTCTCGGGCCTGTGGCTGCTGGTGCTGGTGCTGGCGGCCTTCGCGCTGATCGATGTGCCGCTGCAGCGCTTCCTGCACAGCTCGCGCCTGAAGATGAGCCTGCAGGAGGTCAAGGAAGAGCACAAGCAGCAGGAAGGCAGCCCCGAGGTGAAGGGCCGCATCCGCCAGCGCATGCGCGAGGTGGCCCGCCGGCGCATGCTGGCCGCGGTGCCCACGGCCGACCTGGTGGTGATGAACCCGACCCACTATGCCGTGGCACTGAAGTACGAGGACGGCCGCGATGCGGCGCCGCGCATCGTCGCCAAGGGCGCCGACCTGCTGGCGCTGAAGATCCGCGACGTCGCCCGCGAGGCCGAGGTGCCGGTGCTGCAGGCCCCGCCGCTGGCGCGCGCGCTGTATGCCCACGGCGAACTCGACCGCGAGATTCCCTACGCGCTGTACAGCGCGGTGGCGCAGGTGCTGGCCCACGTGTTCCAGCTGCGTGCCGCGCTGGCCGGGCGTGCGCCCTGGCCGGCCGACCTGCCGCCCATCGCGGTGCCCGACGAACTCGACCCCCACCACCCGAAGGCACAGGCTGCCTCGGCTGAACCGGCATGAACGCGCTGATCCAATCCCTGCAGGGGCAGCTGCAGGCCCGTCTCGGGCCGCACGCCGATGCGGCCAAGGCGCTGGCCGCGCCCATCCTGATCCTCATGGTTCTGGCCATGATGGTGCTGCCGCTGCCGGCCTTCGTGCTGGACCTGTTCTTCACCTTCAACATCGCCACCGCGCTGATGGTGATGCTGGTGGCGGCCTACATGATCCGGCCGCTGGACTTCGCGGCCTTCCCGACCGTGCTGCTGCTGACCACGCTGCTGCGCCTGTCGCTGAACGTGGCCTCCAGCCGCGTGGTGCTGATGGAGGGCCATACCGGCCCCGGTGCGGCCGGCGCGGTGATCGAGGCCTTCGGTCACTTCCTGATCGGCGGCAACTTCGCGGTGGGCATCATCGTCTTCGCGATCCTGGTGGTGATCAACTTCATCGTCATCACCAAGGGTGCCGAGCGCATCGCCGAGGTGGGCGCGCGCTTCACCCTGGATGCGATGCCGGGCAAGCAGATGGCCATCGACGCCGACCTGAACGCCGGCCTGATCGACGAGAAGGAGGCCAAGCGCCGCCGCGCCGAGGTGAGCAACGAGGCGGAGTTCTTCGGCTCGATGGACGGTGCCTCGAAGTTCGTGCGCGGCGACGCCATCGCGGGCATCCTGATCCTGTTCATCAACATCGTCGGCGGCTTCGTCATCGGCGTGGCGCAGCACGGCCTGGGCGCCGGCGAGGCGGCCAACTCCTACATCGTGCTGGCCGTGGGCGACGCGCTGGTGGCGCAGATCCCGGCGCTGCTGATCTCGGTGGCCGCGGCGATGGTGGTCTCGCGGGTGGGCAAGGAACAGGACGTCGGCACGCAGATCCTGGGGCAGATGTTCAAGTCGCCCCACGCGGTGGCCATCGCCGCGGCCGTGATCGGTCTGCTGGGCATCGTGCCGGGCATGCCGCACCTGGTCTTCCTGCTGATGGCCGCGGGCCTGGGCGCACTGGCCTACGGCATGTTCCGCCGCGCGCAGGCGCCGGCCGCCGACGAGGCGCCCCCGGCCGCGGCCGATCCGGCCAACCCGAACGCCGAAGCCACCTGGGACGACCTGCAGCCGGTGGACACGCTGGGCCTGGAGGTGGGCTACCGGCTCATCGCGCTGGTCGACAAGGACCGCGGCGGCGACCTGCTCAACCGGATCAAGGGCGTGCGCAAGAAGTTCGCCCAGGATGTCGGCTTCCTGCCGCCGGCGGTGCACATCCGCGACAACCTCGAACTCAAGCCCAGCATGTACCGCCTGACCCTGCGCGGCGCGGTGGTGGGCGAGGGCGAGGCCTTCCCGGGCATGTACCTGGCCATCGATCCAGGCCATGCGAAGACGAAGCTGCAGGGCCAGGCCACCACCGATCCGGCCTTCGGGCTGCCGGCGGTCTGGATCGACGAGAGACAAAGAGAAACAGCTCAAATGGCTGGATACACGGTGGTTGATTCCTCGACCGTCGTGGCGACCCATCTCTCACACTTGATGCAGACCCACGCAGCCCGTCTGCTGGGCCGCACCGAGACCCAGGCACTGGTCGAGCACGTGACCAAGCTGGCCCCCAAGCTGATCGAAGACGTGGTACCGAAGATGGTTGGCATCGCGACCCTGCAGAAGGTGCTCCAGCTGCTGCTGGAGGAGGGCGTGCACATCCGCGACATGCGCTCGATCGTGGAGGCCCTGGCCGAGCATGCCGGCGCCGGCCTGACCGACGCCCAGGAGCTGGCGCGCCGGCTGCGCATCGCGCTGGCGCCGGCCATCGTGCAGCAGATCTACGGCAGCCAGCGCGAGCTGGATGTCATCGCCATCGCGCCGGAGCTCGAGCGCCTGCTCGGCCAGGCGCTGAACTCGGCCAACGGCGCGGTGCTCGACCCCGGCGTGGCCGACCATCTGGCGCGCGGCGCAGCCGATGCGGCGCGCCGCCAGGAAGACCTGGGCCTGCCGGCCTGCCTGCTGGTGCCCGATGCGATGCGCGCTCCCGTGGCGCGGCTGCTGCGGCGTGCCGCGCCGCGCCTGCGCGTGCTCGGGCACAGCGAGATCCCGGATACCCATTCGATCCGCATCGGATCGCTCATCGGAGGCAACGCATGAAGTCCACCGCCCAACCCCCCGTTGAGTCGCTCCGGCAGGAGGCCCCATGAACGTCAAGCGTTTCGTCGGCCGCAACTCGCGCGAGGCCATGCAGAAGGTGCGTCTGGCCTTCGGCGACAACGCCGTCGTGCTGTCCACCAAGCCCTGCCACGAGGGCATCGAAGTGCTGGCGATGCCGCCCGAGACGCTCGAGGCGATCGAGCGCCTGGGCGGGCAGGGCGGGCAGGGCAGCCTGCCCGAGGCCGCCCGCGCCGCCGCAGAGGCTGCGGTGGCGCCGCGCCGCGCCCCGCGCGGCGAGCCGGCCGGACCGCAGGCGGGCGCATCGGAGCGCCCGGTCGAGCCCCGTCCGGCCTCGCTGCGTGCCCGCGTGGCCGAACAGGACGCGCGCAGCAGCCTGCGCGCCGCGGCCGATCCGGTGCAGGAGGACGTGGGCACGCTGGCGATGAGCACCCTGTCGTTCCAGGACTATGTGCGCGAGCGCATGCTCAAGAAGCGCCAGGCCGAGTTGCGCGAGCAGGCCGGCCGCCCCGTGCCGGTGTCGCCCGAGGCGATCGAGCAGCGCCTGGCGCAGCGCGAGGCCGCGCTGCCCAGCTACCGCGAACTGGCGGCTGCCGCGGCGGCCGATGGCCTGCCGCTGGACGAGCCACTCGCACCGATGGCGCCGACTGCGGCTCCCGCACGCGCCCCGCTGCGCCACGAGGCGCTGCTGGCCGCCGCGGCACGCGGCGCCGCGCCGGCCATGCCCGAGGAGGCGATGGCCCCGCGACCCCGTGCGGCCGCCGCCCGGCCGGCGCGGGACGCGGATCGCGCCCACGAACGGGCCCTGGCAGGCCACGACCGCAGCGCCGAGCGGGCCTCCGAACGGGTTTCCGAGCGTGCCCCCGAGCGGCCTTCGGAACGCGGGGCTGCCCGTGCTCCCGCGCACGGTGACGCGCTCTCGCCCGACAGCGACTTCCTGCTCACCGATACCGCGCCGTTGCCCGAGCCCGCACCGCGTGCCCGCGCCGCCCGTCCGAAGGCGGCCGCGCCGGCCGTGCCGGCCCATGCGCCGTCCAGTGCGGCGGAGGGCCGCCAGCAGGCCGACATGATGAACGAGATCCGCGCCATGAAGGGCCTGATCGAGGAGCGCTTCGGCGCCCTGGCCTTCATGGAGCGGCTGCAGAAGAGCCCCAAGCAGGCCCAGCTGACCACCCGGCTGCTGGGCTGCGGCTTCTCGCCGGCGCTGATCCGCAAGCTGGTCGACAGCCTGGGCGACGAGGTGGTCGACGAGCTGGCCTGGGCCGGCGAGGTGCTGCAGCGCAACCTGCTGACCGGCGAGGCCGATGCGGCCCTGGAGGACCAGGGCGGCGTGTTCGCGCTGGTGGGCTCCACCGGCGTGGGCAAGACCACCTCCACCGCCAAGCTGGCGGCGGCCTTCGCGACCCGCCACGGCGCGGCCAACCTGGGCCTGATCACGCTGGACGCCTACCGGCTGGGCGCGCACGAGCAGCTGCGCGCCTACGGCCGCATCCTGGGCGTGCCGGTGCACACCGCGCACGACCGTGTCGCGCTGGAGGACCTGCTGGACCTGCTGTCGGCCAAGAAGATGGTGCTGATCGACACCGCCGGCCTGGCGCAGCGCGACACCCGCACCCGCGAGCTGCTGGAGATGCTCTCGCACCCCAGCATCCAGCGCCTGCTGGTGGTCAACGCCGCCCAGCAGGGCGAGACCATCGAGGATGTGCTGGTGGCCTACAAGGCCGCGCAGGCCAAGGGCATCGTGCTGTCCAAGCTCGACGAGGCCGTCAAGCTCGGCCCGGCGCTGGACGCACTGATCCGCCATCGCCTGAAGGTGGTCGCGGTGGCCAACGGCCAGCGCGTGCCGGAGGACTGGCACCGCCTGACCGCCCAGGCGCTGATGCACCGTGCGCTGCGCAATGCCGGCACGCAGGCCTGGCGCATGGACGCCAACGACGTGAACCTGCTGTTCGCGGCGCCGCCTTCGACCGGCGGCGGCAGCTCGCGCCGCGCACGCGGCGGTGCGGCCGCGCCGGGCAGCGTGCGCTGAAGAAGGCCTGCATCGCGACCACGCGCTCCAGGGAACCGACCATGTCCTATCCGCCACGCTTTCGTCGCACGATGCCGGCCGATCAGGCCGACGGCCTGCGACGGCTCTTCGCCACCCGGGCGGCGCGTTTCGTGCCGATCGTCTCCAACCCCTTCATCGTGCACGGCGGCGTGCTCGTCGAGCGGCTGTGCAGCGTGCTCGAGGAGATGGACCTGGACACCCTGCTGGTGGATGCCTCCGAGCGGGGCGGGCCGCCGCGCGAGCTGGCCGCCTTCGACCTCGCCGAGGGCATCGAGCCGCTGTCGCCGCGCGTGTCCTACCTGGCCGCACGCGGCCTGCCGGTGCGCTGGGTGGACAGCCGGGGCTCGACCCGGGCCTTCCTCGACGCGGTGGTCGATGCCGCGCCGGCCAGCCAGGTGGTGCTGGTGCACGGTACGGCGGTGGATCTGGTGCGCCTGTTCGGCCGCGGCGACGAGGGCCTGAGCCGACCGCGTCCGGTGCTGCTGTGCGACGAGCGGGCCGAGTCGATGAAGCATGCCTACGCGGCGCTCAAGCTGTTCGCGCAGCGCGCCGACTGGCTGTCCTACGACCTGCTGATGTGCGCACCCATGGCGTCGCCGCAGGGGGAGATGGTGGCTTCGCGCCTTGCTTATTGCGCCGATCATTTCCTGGGCGGGGTGCAACATGCCGCTGTGCAGGTCGATCCCGCCGAACCCCCCACCGCCGCGCCGTCGCGCGATCTGGTACGGCTCGTCGAAGGCCTGCTCGAAAGTGCCGCGGCCTGCACCGCGCGCGAGGAGGCGGGCTATGCAGGCCTGCGGGCCGCCCTGCCCTCGCCGCGCCAGGCCTACCTGTGACCGTTCGGAGCCTCGGTATGTACACCGCCAAGGGTCGTCTCGACGCCAATGCCATGCTCAAGCAGTACAGCCCGCTGGTGCGGCGCCTGGCGCACCAGATGATCGCCAAGCTGCCGGCCAACGTCGAGCTGGACGACCTGATCCAGGTCGGCATGATCGGGCTGACCGACGCCCTCAGCCGATTCGACAGCGACCAGGGCGTGCAGTTCGAGACCTTCGCCACCCAGCGCATCCGCGGCGCGATGCTCGACGAGCTGCGCGGCGCGGACTGGATGAGCCGCGGCAACCGCAAGCACCAGCGCGACATCGAGTCGGCGGTGCACCGTCTCGAGCAGCGCCTGGGCCGCGCGCCGCAGGAAAGCGAGATCGCCCGCGAGATGGGCATCTCGCTGACCGACTACCAGGACCTGCTCAACAAGGTGCGCGGCACCCAGCTGATCTACCTGGAGGACATGGGCGGTGACGACGGCGACAACGACTTCCTCGACCGCCATGTGGCCGAGGAGGGCTCCGACCCGCTGGCGCGGCTGAACGATCGCCGCATGCGCGAGGCCCTGGTGGCGGCGATCAAGAACCTGCCCGAGCGCGAGCAGTTCGTGATGAGCATGTACTACGAGCAGGACATGAACCTCAAGGAGATCGCGGCGGTGCTGGGCGTGACCGAGTCGCGCGTGTGCCAGCTGCACAGCCAGTCGATCGCCCGGCTGCGCGCCAAGCTGCGCGCCTGGTGACGGCGCGGCCCGATCCGCGTGCCCGGGTCACGCCGCACGACCTGTCCCCACGACCTGATCGCCAGGCCGTACCGCCCCCTTCCGTCGTGATCCGGAGAATCCCGCCATGCTGAGCCTGCCGCGCCTGCGCCGCCCCCGCCCCCAGGACCAGGCGCCGCTGCCGGCCCCTTCTGCCGTCGGCGTGGCCGAGGCCCAGGAGGTGGTGCGACGCATCGCGGGCAAGGTGTCGCACATCGGCCGGGATGCCGCCGAGGCGCGCGGCGTCATCGAGGACACGCAGCATGTCGTGGTCTCGCAGGTGCAGGCCATGCAGGCCCTGTCGGACCAGCTCGAGGAGGTGCAGACCGCGCAGGATGCCATCGGCAGCGCCACCGGCGCCAGCCTCGAGGCGGTGGCGCGCGCCCGCGCGGTGGCCCAGCAGGTGGCCCGCGAGGTGGCCGGCATCGTGCAGGTGCTGCACGAGGTGGCGGCCGCGGCCGGCGACATCAGCCAGATCGCGCTGCAGACCCGTCTGGTGGCCTTCAACGCCTCGGTGGAGGCCAAGCGCGCCGGCGAGGCCGGTCGCGGCTTCGGCGTCGTGGCCGACGCGGTGAAGGACCTGGCAGGCCGGGTCGAGGTCTCCTCCAAGACCATCATGGGCACGCTGGCCCAGCTGGACCAGCGCATCGAGGCCTTCTCGCGCGACATCCGCATCGACGCCGGTCGGGACGGTCAGCCCGGTGCGATCCACCGGGCCTTCGCCGACGTCGAGAGCGACGTGCAGCGCATCGACGCGGCGGCCGTCGCCAGTCGCGAAACCTGCCAGCGCGTGAGCGAGCGCACTGCGGCGCTGGCCGGCGACATGCAGCACGCGATGATCGGACTGGACAGCGCCATGGCCTGCAGCGACCGCTTCCTGCGCGTGTCCGAGCAGCTCATCGACGAACTGGCCGCCAGCGGCGTGGCCACCGAGGACAGCCCCTACATCGAAGCCGTGCAGCGCGTGGCAGGGCAGGTGTCGCAGGCCTTCGAGCAGGCCCTGGCGCGCGGCGAGATCACGCTCGAGGCGCTGTTCGACGAGCAGTACCGGCCGATCGCCGGCACCCGGCCGGCGCAGCACACGACCCGCTTCGTCGCCCTCACCGACCGCCTGCTGCCGCCGCTGCAGGAGCCGATGCTGAACTTCAGCCCGAAGGTGGCCTTCTGCATCGCCGCCGACCGCAACGGCTACATCGCCACCCACAACCGCAAGTACTGCCAGGCGCAGCGCGGCGACCTGGCCTGGGACACCGCCAACAGCCGCTATCGCCGCATCTTCGACGACCGCACCGGGCTGGCCTCGGCGCGCAACACCCGGCCCTTCCTGCTGCAGACCTACCGCCGCGACATGGGCGGTGGGCGCTACGTGCTGATGAAGGAGGTCTGCGCGCCGATCCAGGTGGCCGGACGCCATTGGGGCGGCATGCGGCTGGCCTACCAGTTCTGATCGCCGCGGCCGCGCTGCCCCGCGCTGCCGTTCGGACGCGCTGCCGAGCGGCCGCTCAGCTGCAGCTGCTGCTGCCGCAGCCGGCAATCGCGGCTTCCGGCTGGATCGGCCGTTCGATGCGGCCGCTGGCCGCGTCGTAGCCCACCTGGCTCATGTGGAACACCAGGGCCGCGTCCATGCTCTGGGCATGCTGCTCGAACCACTGGGCGAGTTCGGGCAGCAGGCGCGGCACCAGCTCGGTCTGCCCTTCCTCGACGACGCGGCGGCGCACCTCGCCCAGCAGGTCCAGCACCTGGCGGTGCTGGTTGCTGTGGCAGTTCTCCGGCGTGAAGCCGGTGGCGGCCATCCAGCGGTCTTCCTGGGCGAAGTGCTCCACCGTGTGCGCCACCAGCGCGTCGTAGCGCGCCAGCACGTCGGGCGCGCCCTCGCGCTGCGCGATGTCGAGGGCGTCCAGCAGCAGCACGAACTCCTGGTGCGTCTGGTCCATCTGCGGATGTTGGTTGGCGAGCTGGTCGTTCCAGGCGAGGAGGGTCATGGCGTGTGGGCAGGCAGGAAAACGCCGGCCCGGGGCCGGCAAGACGCAGCCGCGAGCCTAGCAAACCCGGCAGGCGCCGGGCTTGCGTGCGGTCAAGTCGCCGGACCCCGGCCCGAGGGGCCGCAGCTTCAGGCCTTCAGGGATAGAGGCCGCGTACCTCGCGCGCGGTCAGGATGCGCTCGCAGGCCACCGCGAAGGCCGCGGTGCGCAGCGCGATGCGGTGCTGGTCGGCCATGTCCCAGATGCGGCGCAGCGCGTCGATCATGATCTTGTCCAGCCGGACGTTGATCTCGTCCTCGCTCCAGAAGAAGCTGGAGAAATCCTGCACCCACTCGAAGTAGGACACGGTCACGCCGCCGGCATTGCAGATCACGTCGGGCACCACCAGGATGCCGCGGTCCTCCAGCACCGGATCGGCATCGGGCATCGTCGGCCCGTTGGCGCCTTCGAGGATCACGCGGGCGCGGATGCGCCCGGCGCGGGCGACATCGATCTGGCCTTCCAGCGCAGCGGGAATCAGGATGTCGCAGTCGACATCCCAGAAGGCTTCGGGGTCGAGGGCCTCGCAGCCGGGAAAGCCGCCCACGCCGCCTTCGCGGCGCACATGGGGCATCAGCTCGGCCATGTCCAGGCCGGCAGGATCGGCGATGCAGCCGGTGTGGTCCTGCACCGCGACGATCTTCGCGCCGGCGCCGGCGAACAGCTCTGCCGCGGCCGACCCCACGTTGCCGAAGCCCTGCACCGCCACGCGCGCCCCGTCGAGCGACAGGCCGAGGCGGCGTGCCGCTTCGCGGCCGGTGACGAACACGCCCCGGCCGGTGGCCTTGACCCGGCCGAGCGAGCCGCCCAGGTCGAGGGGCTTGCCGGTCACCACGCCGCTGGCGGTGGCGCCGATGTTCATCGAGTAGGTGTCCATCATCCAGGCCATGACCTGGGCGTTGGTGTTGACGTCCGGCGCCGGGATGTCCTGCTGCGGCCCGATGATGATGCCGATCTCGCTGGTGTAGCGCCGCGTCAGGCGTTCGAGCTCCTTGATCGACAGCTGCCGCGGGTCGACCCGGATGCCGCCCTTGGCGCCGCCGTAGGGCAGGTTGACCGCGGCGTTCTTGATCGTCATCCAGCCGGCCAGGGCCATCACCTCGGCGAGCGTGACCTCCGGGTGATAGCGCACGCCACCCTTGCCCGGGCCGCGGCTGAGGTTGTGCTGAACGCGGTAGCCCTCGAAGTGGCGGATCGTGCCGTCGTCCATCTCGATGGGCACATCGACGATCAGGCTGCGCTTGGGCCGGCGCAGCGTCTCGGCCCAGCGCGCCAGGCGCCCCAGGTAGGGCAGCACGCGGTCGATCTGCGCCAGATAGGTGCCCCAGGGCGAGTGGGGCTCGGACGAGACATACGACAGGGGGGACTGCGCGGCAGTCGCGACGGCGGTGGGAAGCGGTGGGTTCATGCGGCGGGGCCTCTGCGGGTTCCGGGGAGGGGGAGCGCCTGCCGCGCCGGGGGGCGCTGGGTCCTGGCAGGACGCTGCCGCACTCTACGGGCGCCGCCCGCCCCGCGGCATGGCCGCTTCATGCCTTGTTTGCATCCGGGCTGGGGCTGTCCGTCGCCGCTGTGACGGCGCACACGCCGTCACAGCCCGGCGGAGCGGCGCAGCGCCAGTCGCAGGTCCCGACGCGCCAGCACGCGGGGCTGGCGGCTCACCAGTTCGGCCAGATCCTCGGCGAAGGCCTCGCTGCGGCGGCAGGCATCCAGGCGGGCCTGGTCGTCGTCCGGCGCCGTTTCGTCGGCGACGACCGGCTGCGCCGACGGGCGGCGCAGGGCAGAGGCGAGGCGGTGGGCGAAGCGTTTCATCGTGGGCTCCCGTGCGACATGCCGGCGCACTTCCACGCTGGCAGAGCGACTCTGAGCCCGAAAAGTTTCAACTCTGCGACAACGCTGTCCGGACTGTGACAAAGGGTGTACGGCGCGGCCCCGGCCGGTCTTCAGCGGCCGAACTCGTCGCCCAGTTCCCGGGCGCGGCGCTGGGCGGCCAGCAGGGCTTCCACGAAGGCCGTGCCGACGCCGGCGGCCTCCAGGGCGCACAGGGCCGCGTAGGTGGTGCCGCCCTTGCTGGTGACCCGTTCGCGCAGGGTGGCGGGGCTGTCCGGCGAGCGTCGCGCCAGCTCGGTCGCGCCGCCGAAGGTGGCCAGGGCGAGCTGGCGGCCCTGCTCGGCGCTCAGCCCCATGCGCTCGGCCGCGGCCATCATGGCCTCCACAAAATAAAACACATAGGCCGGGCCGGAACCGGACAGCGCGGTCACCGCGTCGAGGTCGGACTCCTGCGCCACCCAGAGCACCGCGCCGGTCGGGGCGAGCAGGGCGGCCACGCGTTCGCGCTCGGCCGGGCGCACTTCCGGGCGCGCGTACAGGCCGGCGATGCCCTGGCCGATCAAGGCCGGCGTATTGGGCATGGCGCGCACGATGCGCTGGCTGCCGGTGGCACGCGCAATCGCGTCGCTGCGGATGCCGGCCATCACCGACAGGTGCAGGGCGTGCGCCACCCGGCCGGCGCAGGGGGCTGCGGCCTCGGCGAAGCTCTGCGGCTTGACGGCCCAGACCACGGTGTGCGCCTGCGCCAGGCGGGCGTCGGCCGCGGGCAGGGCCTCGAGGCCGAACTCGCTGCGCAGGCGCTCGCGCTGCGCCTCCCAGGGCTCGATCACGAGCAGCTGCTCGGGGGGATGGCCGGCGCGGATCAGTCCGCCGAGGATGGCGCTGGCCATGTTGCCGCCGCCGACGAAGGCCAGGAGGGGGGAGGAGGTGTTCATGGCGCCAGTGTAGGCAGCTGGCGCACCGGTGTGCCGGGCGTCGTGCCGCTGCCCGCGGCGCGCCCTTCAGCCGCGTGCGCCGAAGATCGCGCTGCCCACGCGCAGCAGCGTCGCGCCTTCGAGCACGGCGGCCTCCAGGTCGGCGCTCATGCCCATCGACAGGGTGTCCAGCGCCAGGCCCTGCTGCCGCAGGGCCTCCAGCAGCTCGCGCAGCGCCCGGTGCGGGCGGCGCTGGGCGGCTTCGTCGCCGGCCGGCTCGGGAATGGCCATCAGGCCGCGCAGGCGCAGCCGCGGCAGCGCGGCCACGGCCTGCGCCAGCGCCGGCACCTCGGCCGGCGCCAGGCCGCTCTTGCTGGCCTCGCCGCTGATGTTGACCTGCAGGCAGACCTGCAGCGGTGCGGCCCAGGCCGGCCGCTGCTCGCTCAGGCGCTGGGCGATCTTCAGGCGGTCGAGGCTGTGCACCCAGTCGAAGGCCTCGGCCACCACCCGGGTCTTGTTGCTCTGCAGCGGCCCGATCAGGTGCCACTCGAGCTCGCGGCGCAGGTCGCCCAGCGCCTCGATCTTGGCCAGACCTTCCTGCACGTAGTTCTCGCCGAAGGCCCGCTGGCCGGCGGCGTGGGCAGCGCGCAGGGCGTCGGCCGGCTGGGTCTTGCTCACGGCCAGCAGCGTGACGCTGTCGACACTTCGGCCGGCCCGCGCACAGGCCTCGGCCAGTCGCCGGTGCACGGCTTGTAGGCGCTCGGAGATCGTCGTCATAATCACCGAGCTTAGAGCAATCCGCTCCCGACCCGGTGCGGGCGGCCTGCGGCGATGCGGCGGAGCCGGCTGGCTCCACCGCAATGTCGCTGTCTGCCTGCGCCGGCCGTCACACCGCTGTCATCCTGCCCGCATGGACATCACCCAGCTGCTCGCGTTCTCGGTGCGCAACAAGGCCTCCGACCTGCACCTGTCGGCCGGCCTGCCGCCGATGATCCGCGTGCACGGCGACGTGCGCCGCATCAACGTCGACCCGCTGGACCACAAGAAGGTCCGCGAGATGATCTACGACGTGATGAACGACGCCCAGCGCAAGGTCTACGAGGAGACGCTGGAGTGCGACTTCTCCTTCGAGATCCAGGGGCTGTCGCGCTTCCGGGTGAACGCCTTCAACCAGCAGCGCGGCGCCGGGGCGGTGTTCCGTACCATTCCGAGCAAGATCCAGACCCTCGAGGAGCTGCGCACGCCCAAGGTCTTCGCCGACCTGTCGCTCAAGCCGCGCGGCCTGCTGCTGGTGACCGGCCCGACCGGCTCGGGCAAGTCGACCACCCTGGCGGCGATGGTCGACCACCGCAACGACAGCGAGTACGGCCACATCCTCACCGTCGAGGATCCGATCGAGTTCGTGCACGAGTCGAAGAAGTGCCTGATCAACCAGCGCGAGGTGGGCCCGCAGACGCTGTCGTTCTCCAACGCCCTGCGCGCGGCACTGCGGGAGGACCCCGATGCCATCCTGGTGGGTGAGCTGCGTGACCTCGAGACGATCCGCCTGGCGCTGACGGCCGCCGAGACCGGGCACCTGGTCTTCGCGACCCTGCACACCTCCAGCGCGGCCAAGACCATCGACCGCATGGTCGACGTCTTTCCCGCGGCCGAGAAGGAGATGGTGCGGGCGATGCTCTCGGAGTCGCTGGTGGCGGTGGTTTCGCAGACCCTGTGCAAGCTGCGCGACGGCAACGGCCGCGTGGCCGCGCACGAGATCATGCTGGGCACCGCGGCAATCCGCAACCTGATCCGCGAGAACAAGGTGGCGCAGATGTACTCGATCATCCAGACCGGCCAGGCCCAGGGCATGCAGACGCTCGATCAGAACCTCACCGAACTGGTACGCAAGGGTGTGATCACCCCGGCGGAGGCCCGCAGCAAGGCGCGCAGCCCGGAGAACTTCCCGGGCTGAGCGAGGAGGCCGGCGCGCGCGGGGCGGCGGGCCCTGCGTCGGCCCCGGCCTCGGCGCACACCGGATCCCGCCGAAGGATGTATCCATGGAACGCGATCAGGCATCGAAATTCATCAACGACCTGCTGCGCCTGCTGGTCTCGCGCGGCGGCTCGGACCTCTTCCTGACCTGCGACTTTCCGCCGGCGATCAAGGTGGACGGCAAGGTCACCAAGGTCTCGCCGCAGCCGCTCACCGGCCAGCACACGCTGGCGCTGGCGCGCGCGGTGATGAACGACAAGCAGGCGGCCGAGTTCGAGCGCACCAAGGAGTGCAACTTCGCCATCTCGCCATCGGGGGTGGGGCGCTTCCGGGTCAATGCCTTCATGCAGCAGGGCCAGGTGGGCATGGTGTTTCGCACCATCCCGCGCGAGCTGCCGACCATCGACCGGCTCGGCCTGCCCAGCGTGCTCAAGGAGGTCACGATGGCCAAGCGCGGGCTGGTCATCATGGTGGGAGCCACCGGTTCGGGCAAGAGCACCACGCTGGCGGCGATGGTGGACCACCGCAACGAGACCGCCTACGACCACATCATCACGATCGAGGATCCGGTGGAGTTCGTGCATCCGCACAAGAACTGCATCATCACCCAGCGCGAGGTGGGCATCGATACGCTGAACTGGGAGGCAGCGCTGAAGAATACGCTGCGCCAGGCGCCCGACGTGATCCTGATGGGCGAGATCCGCGACCGCGAGACGATGGAGCACGCGGTGGCCTTCGCAGAGACCGGCCACCTGTGCATGGCCACGCTGCACGCCAACAGCGCCAACCAGGCGCTGGACCGCATCATCAACTTCTTCCCCGAGGACCGGCGCGACCAGCTGCTGATGGACCTGTCGCTGAACCTGCGCGCGATGATCTCGCAGCGCCTGCTGCCGCGCGAGGAGGGAGCGGGGCGCATCGCCGCGGTGGAGGTGCTGCTGAACACGCCGCTGGTCTCCGAGCTGATCTTCAAGGGCGAGGTCACGGCCATCAAGGAGATCATGAAGAAGAGCCGCGAGCACGGCATGCAGACCTTCGACCAGTCGCTCTTCGACCTCTACGAGGGCCACTACATCGGCTACGCCGACGCGCTGCGCAACGCCGACTCGGTCAACGACCTGCGCCTGCAGATCAAGCTGCACAGCCGACGCGCGCGCAACACCGACTTCGGCGCCGGTACCGAGCATCTGGCGATCGTCTGATTCGGCGCGGACGGTGACGCACGGCTCCCACTGCGGCCCTGCGTCACCGGCGGCCTGCGCAGCTCGGGGCAGGTGCCCGTGGCCGAGGACGTACCTGGCGGGGCTGATCCTGGGGGTGCTCCTGCTGCTGTCGCTGCCTGGCCTGGCGAAGGCGGGTGACGATGGGCGCTGCACCCAGCTCCAGCGGATGACGCAGGCACAGCGACTCTGGCAGGACGCAACCGTTGCGGAGCCGGTCACCTTGCCGGACCACCTGCCGCGCGACCGGTTCTCGGGCCGGAGCCGGGCGCACTATCTGTTCGCCCCGCCACAGTGCGCGCGGGAACTGGGTCTGCTGGTGCCGCACATGGGGGCTGCCTACCGGGTGCTGGCCGATGGGCAACGGGTCCAGCGCATCGCTCCTGCAGACACCGGGTGGCAGCCGGATCCGGGCGAGCACGCGGCGACCAACCCGCGGGTCCCCGCCCTGTACCGCCTGCCGCCCGGCACCCGCGAGGTGCGGATCCTGCTCGAGGGCTCGCTCTTCATCCCTGTGGGCAGCTGGGCGCCGACCGTCGGACCGATCGAGGAGACGGCCCAGCGACAGGCGCAGCTCTACCGTCGCAGCATCGAGTGGACCCAGAGCGCTGGCCTGGTGGTCACCGTGGTGGGGACCATCGCGCTGATGCTGGCGCTGGTACGCCGCCAGCGCCACCCCGGTCTGGCATGGTTCACGCTGGCCTGCGCCGCCTGGGTGGGCCGGGGCGTCTACAGCACCGCGACCACGCTGCCCCTGCCCGCGCCGCTGTTCGAGTCCGGTGTGGCCCTGCTGGTGTTTCTGCTGGCGCTGCCACTGGCGATCGCCACCTTGCACCTGCTGGGCCGGTGGAATCGGTTCTGGCAGGGGCTGGCGCTGGCGACCCTGCTGCTGGTGCTGGGGCTGCTGGGGCTGGGTCTGTGGCGTCCGGAGCTGGAGGTGACCTGCCGCACGCTGGTCTACCAGGCCATGCTGCTGTGGATGCTCACCCAGTGCGTGATGACGCTGCGGCACCGCCAGGTGATCGGGCAGTGGCGAGGCTGGCTGCTGGTGGCGGGCTATGCGGTCCTGCTGGCCGGAGCCTGCCGCGACTTTCTGCTGGTGCAGGGCGTCTTCGACGTTCAGGACGACATGCAGTCCCTGCTGGTCTGGGGGTATCTGGTGCTCCTGATGGCCATGGCGGTGGTGGGGGCGGACCATGTCATGCAGGCCCTCACGCTGGCCCGGGACCTCAATCAGGTGCTGGAGCAGCGGGTGGCCGAGCGCTCTGCGGCGCTTGCACGGAGTTACGAGCAGCAACAGCAGGACCGCATCGGCCAGGCCCGCGAGCGCGCCCGGGCCGAGGAGCGCGAACGCATCGTGCGCGAGATGCACGACGGCATCGGTGGCCAGCTGATGACCGCCCTGCGGGGAGTGGAGCGGGGGGCTCTCAGCCAGCAGCGTCTGGCCGACCTGCTGCAGGAGAGCCTGGATGACCTTCGCCTGATCATCGACGCCTCCGCGGCCGACACCCGACTGCTGCCGGCCCTGGCGTCCTGGCGGTACCGCTGGGATCCGCGGCTGGAGGCGCTGGGCATCGAGCTGATCTGGCAGGTCGACGAGGGCGTCGGCGGCCTGGACCTGCCGGCCGATCTGGTGCTGCAGCTGATGCGCATTCTCCAGGAGGCGGTGACCAATACGGTCAAGCATGCCCGGGCCAGCCAGGTGGCGGTGCAGGTGGAGCTTCCGGCCGGGAGGCTGCAGCTTCGGGTCGCCGACAACGGTCGGGGCTGGCCCGAGGGGGCCCAGGCGGACGTCCAGGTCGATGCGGCCCAGGGCCGCCTGGGTCTGCGCTCGATGCGCAGTCGCGCCTCGGCCATCGGCGCGTCCATCGTCTGGCAGGAGCGGGACTGCGGCGGCATCCAGGTGGCGTTGGTCCTGCCGCTGCCCTGCGCCGTGCCCCGGCAGGGCTGAACGGTCGCCTGCGCTCAGTCGATCAGGCCGCGCCGGGTGGCCTCCAGTGCCGCCTCGGCGCGGCTGGAGATGCCCAGCTTGCGGTAGACCTCGCGGACGTAGCCGTTGACGGTGTTGACGCTGATGGACAGGCGCCGGCCGATCTCCGCGGCCTTCAACCCCCGGCCCATCATGCTCAGCACTTCTTCTTCGCGCAGTGTGAGCCGCGGGAGGGCTGCATCTGCCGGCCCCGGCGTCGACGAGGCGGGTTGTCCGACGGGCCCCGGGCCGTCGGACGGCTGTACGCCCTCCCCGAAGGTCTGCCGGAAATGCGCCAGCACCCTCAGGGCGATCGAAGGTGACAGCGGTGGTTCGCCCTGGGCGATGCGCTGCAGCTGGGACTCCACGACCGCACGGGGCTGGGACTTGAGGACATAGCCACTCGCACCGGCCTGCAATGCCGGAAAGACATGTCGGTCGTCGTCGTGGATCGTGGCGACCACCACCAGGGTGGGCGGGATCGTGCGCGCCAGCCGGCCGATCAGCGACTGCGCGGTGCCGTCCGGAAGGCCCCAGTCCACCACCGCCAGTCCGTAGTGGCGCTGCCGTGTCAAGGCGTCTGCCTGCGCCAGGTCGGCGGCAGCATCCACCCGGCGCAGGGTCGGAAGTGCGCGCCTGATCACATCCACCAGCCAGAGGCGGGGTTCTTCCAGGTCTTCGACGATCAGGGCGCTGTCGTACATGGTGCGGCGATTGTGACCGGTCGGCGGCTCGATCGCGACGCTCGGATCGCGGGTGGCGGCGTCGTGCAGTTCGCACGCCAAGGGGGTCAGTTCTGAGGGGCGGGCACCCGCAGGATGACGGTGGTCGCCTCGAGGGGGCCTTCCTAGCATGACTGTCATGGCGGTCGAAGACCGACGGCCCCAGCCACTCTCCGATGAGGAACCCCATGAACCCGACGCTCTGCCCATGCCCGACCGACGACCGCGAATCCGGCGACTCCACCGCAGGGAACTTCGGCCGCTCGTCGGCGGTTCCCGCCGGAAGTCGCACCGCGCTGCTGTCGGCCCTGATGGCGGCGGTGATGCTGGCCGCCTGCGGCGGCGGGGGATCCGATGGGGGGGGCGCTGCGCCTGCACCGGCGCCATCTCCGACGCCGTCCCCCGCGCCCTCCGACGCCTGCGGCACCCGGGCGGTCCTGACCACCGCGGACCTGGCGCCCTTTGCCGGCAGCTATGCCGTGCGGCACTTCGACAGCAGCACCGGCTCCGAACTGGGCAGCGGTACGCTCACCCTGGCCGGCACCACCCTCACCGTCACCCCGGGCAGCGGGGTGAGCGGCAGTGCAACCCCTGCGGAGGTCACGGCCGTCTGTGCCAACACCAACAGCAGCGGGGATCGCATCGGCGTGACTGCGATGTTGTCCGGTGACCGGCACATGGACTTCTTCGCCCCGGCCTTCAATGGCCTGTACGTCTCCGGCAGCGATCTCAGCCAGAGCGACGGCACCGCCCGTTACGTGCAGGCCACCACGGGAGCCGGGGAGCCGGCCCCTTCCCCGGCCCCTTCGGGTTGGGGCACGACCACGGTGCGCAGCACGGCATTGGCAGCCGATCGGGTCATCTCTCCCAACCTGCTGCCCACCTTGAAGTGGGAAACCTCCTCCTTCGGTGCGGCGCGCCACCTGTCGATGGCTCGCAGCGCCAACCCGCTGCAGGGCGATGCGGGCCAGGACATCGTCGGTGTACGGTATGTGGCGGCCACCGGCGTGGTGCTGTCGGCCTCCGTGGCCCTCGTTCCCGACCCTTCCCAGCCCGTCGGCACGGCCAACTATGTGGCCACCTGCGGCCCCTGCAGCGGCGTGACGGTGGACACCACCGCCGGCACCGTCACCTTCACGGACACCCCGCTCACCGCCACACTCCTCAGCGGCTCGCAGCAGCCGGCCACCCTCAGCGGCAGCTACCGCATCCCCGACTGGCGTCCACGGGCCGGCACCACCGTCACCGCGGCCGGTCTGGCCGGGTGCTCGATCGGCGCCAATGCCATCGGTGCCACCTTCGGAGACATCGGCTGCCTGGCCGGCACCTATGTGGGCACGGGCATCGATGGGCAGGCCTGCACGGTGACCATCGACAGCAGCGCCCAGACCTTCCGCTTCGACGATGGTGTCAAGACCAACACCTTCAGCTTCAGCAGCGCCAGCGGCTTCACCAACCTGAGCACCTTCAGGAGCGCCTTCGTGCAGTCCGCCACCCTGAGCCGGGCGATAGGGTCGTTGGAGAGCATCTCTCTGTCGGCCGCTCCGTCGGCCGCCGTACCGGAGGTCACCGTGGTCGACCTGAGCAACGTGCAGCGCGAAGGCGGTACGCTCAACTCGGTTTACAACCAGGCCTGCCGCATCGAGTTCGATCGCCGCACGCCGTGATGTCCTGCTGAACCCCGTGCCGGCCGCTCGGCCGGCGCTCGGTGACCGCCGTCTTGGTGACAATGCGCGCTGGCAAGGGCATCCGCCCCAGGAGCACAGCATGAACACCAAGGTCTACGAACCCATCCCGGCACGCCGCGTCGCCTTTCTCGGCCTGGGCGTGATGGGCGGCCCGATGGCCGGCCATCTGGCCCGCGCCGGCCACGCGGTCACCGTCTACAACCGCACCGCCGCCAAGGCGGCCGACTGGGTGGCCCGGCATGGCGGGCGGGCCGCGGCGACGCCGCGCGAGGCCGCGCTGGGGGCGGAGTTCGTCTTCGCCTGCGTCGGCAACGACGACGACCTGCGCTCGGTGGTGCTCGGCGAGGACGGCGCCTATGCCGGCATGGCCGCGGGTGCGGTGTTCGTCGACCACACCACCGCCTCGGCCGAGGTGGCACGCGAGCTGCACGGGCTGGGCGCGGCGCGGGGCCTGCATTTCGTCGATGCGCCGGTCTCGGGCGGCCAGGCCGGCGCCGAGAACGGCGTGCTCACCGTGATGTGCGGCGGCGACGCCGGGCCCTTCGAGGCGATGCGGCCGGTGGCGCTGGCCTTCGCCCGTGCGGTGACCCGGCTGGGCGACAGCGGTGCCGGCCAGCTGGCCAAGATGGTCAACCAGATCTGCATCGCCGGGCTGGTGCAGGGTCTGGCCGAGGCCATCGCCTTCGGCCAGAAGGCCGGCCTGGACATGCCGCAGGTGCTCGAGGTGATCGGCAAGGGCGCCGCGCAGAGCTGGCAGATGGACCACCGCGGCCGCACGATGGTGGAGGACCGCTTCGACTTCGGCTTCGCGGTGGACTGGATGCGCAAGGACCTCGGCCTGGTGATCGACGAGGCGCGGCGCAACGGCGCGCGCCTGCCGGTCACCGCGCTGGTGGACCAGTTCTATGCCGACCTCCAGGCCCTGGGCGGCGGGCGCTGGGACACCTCCAGCCTGATCCGCCGCCTGCGCTGATCACTTGCCCTTGATCGCCGCCAGCTGCTCGTCGCTGATGATCTCGAGCACCCGCACCACCTTGCGCACGCCCGGCACGGTGCGGGCCACCTCGGCGGCGATGGCGGCCTCCTGTTCGGTGACCTTGCCCATCAGGTAGACCGCGCCGCGGTCCACCACCACGCTGAAGGCATTCGATTCCAGCCCGCGGGTGTCGACGAAGCGGGCCTTGACCTTGCCGGCCAGCACCAGGTCGGACTGCTGTTCGCTGCCGCCGCGCGGCCAGTCGACCACCAGTTCGTTGATCACCTTGACATTCTCGAGCCGGGCCACCGCGGACTCGGCGCTCGCCCGGTCTTCGTCGCGGTGCACCTCGCCGGTGAGCAGGATCAGGCGGTTGTAGGCGTTCACCGACACCCGGGCGCGCTCGCCCAGGGCCTCGCGGATGCGGCTGCGCGCCTTCACCTCCAGCGCCTGGTCGTCGAACTGCACGCCCGAGGGGCGGCGGTCGGTGGCCACCAGCGCGCCGCCGAGGGCCGCGCCGCCGACGATCAGCGGGGCGCAGCCGGCCGACAGCGTACCGGCGGCCAGCAGGGCGAGCAGCAGGGTGCGGGCAGGGCGGCGCGAACGGCCGCGGCGCGACGGGGAGCAGGCGGGGTTCATCATCGTCAGTGGTCTCCGAGCAATTGCAGGTCGACGGCGTCGCACAGGCAGTGGATCACCAGCAACTGGGCCTCGAGCACCCGGGCGCTGCGGGCATGCGGCACCGCGATGTGCACATCGGTTTCCGCCAGCACCCGGCCGAGTGCCGCCGCCGACTGGCCGGTCAGCGCCACCACGGCCATTTCCTTGTCGTGTGCGGCCGAGACGGCCTCCAGCGCGGCGGGCTCCGCCGCGGCCGGGCAGACGAGCAGCAGCAGGTCGCCAGGATGGCCCAGGGCCTGCACCTGGCGCGACCAGTCGCTGCCCGGGCCGTCGTCCAGGGCGAGCGCGGCCAGCGGCGGGCGTTCGCGTTCGAACTGGCCGACCAGGCACTGCGCGGCATGGCGCGCCAGCGCGGCGGCCGGCCCGCTGCCGGCCACCAGCAGCTTGCTGCCGGAGGTGATGCAGCCCAGCAGGGCATGCGCCGCGTCGTGGATCGGGCGGGTGAGCACGTCCACCGCAGCGTACTTCAGGTCCGCACTGTCGAAGAAGTGCTGCTGGATCCGTTGTTCGAGCATGCGCCGATGATACCGAGGCCCCCGGGCTTTCCCGCAGGCGCGGCAGGGCCGGGCGTTTCAAGCCGCATCGAAGGCCGCCGGCAGCCACTGCAGCACGCCGTCGTCGATGGCCACGACGTCGAAGCGGCAGGGCGGCAGCGGGCCGCGCCAGCGGCTCAGGTAGTGCCGCGCCGCATAGACGATGCGCGCGCGCTTGCCCGCGCCGATGCTGGCGGCCGCGCCGCCCTGGCGCAGGCTGCGGCGCTGGCGCACCTCGACGAAGACCAGCGTGCCGTCGGGCGCCCACATCACCAGGTCCACCTCGCCGGCGGGGGCCGACGGGCCTCGCGCGACTCGATAATTGCGCGTCAGCAGCCGCAGCCCCTGTGCCTGCAGATGGGCCAGCGCCCGGTCCTCGCCCGCCTGCCCGCGTTGCGCGGCCGAGGCGTCCTCCTGCCGTTCTCCGACCCGCCCGAGCGTGACCCTGGACATCTCGAACCCCTCCCACCTGCTGCAGCAGGCCGCCGCGCTGGCCACCGCCGGCCAGGACCTGCCCGCTGCCACACTGTATGTCGTGGCCACGCCGATCGGCAACCTGGCCGACCTCAGCCTGCGCGCGCTGCACCTGCTCGGCGTGGTCGACGCGGTGGCCTGCGAGGACACCCGGCTCAGCGGCGCGCTGCTGCAGCGCCTGGGCCTGTACCGCCCGCTGCTGGCGGTGCACGAGCACAACGAGGAGGCGGCGGCGGCCGGCATCGTCGCGCGCCTGCAGCGCGGCGAGCGTATCGCCTACGTCAGCGATGCCGGCACGCCGGCGGTCTCCGACCCCGGGGCCCGGCTGGTCGCGGCGGTGCAGGCCGCCGGCCTGCGGGTGCTGCCACTGCCCGGGGCCAGCAGCGTGGTCACCGCGCTCAGCGTGGCCGGCGATGTGCGGGCGCAGGGCTTCCGCTTCGAGGGCTTCCTGCCCACCCAGTCGGCGGCGCGGCGGTCCCGGCTGGCGGCCCTGGAGGGCGAGCGCGCCAGCGTGGTGCTGTTCGAGGCGCCGCACCGCATCGCCGATCTGGCCGACGACCTGGCCGCCAGCCTGCCCGGGCGGCGCGTCACGGTCTGCCGCGAGCTGACCAAGCAGTTCGAGCAGATCCACAGCCTGCTCGCCGCCGAGCTGCCGGGCTGGCTGGCGCTGCAGGCCGACCACCGGCGCGGCGAGTTCGTGCTGGTGCTGCATGCCCCCCTGCGCGAGGCTGCCGACGCCGCGGCCGAGCCGGCGGCGGTGCCGGTGGACCGCCTGCTGCGGACCCTGCTGGAAGAACTGCCGCTGCGGCAGGCCGTGGCCCTGTGCGCGCAGGCCAGCGGCCAGCCGCGCAACGCGCTGTACCAGCAGGCGCTGGCCTGGCAGGCCGGCCGCGGCGATCCGGGCGTCGATGTGGACGGTGCGCAGGGCACGGAGGAGGAGGGCGGGGCGGCTCGGGAGGGCGCCGAGCCGGCCGCATCGACGCAGCCGTCGCGGCCGACGGCAGTCCCCGCCGACTGGCCGGCCGACCCGCGCCGGGTGGCGGCCGCCCGGCGCCCGGCCAGCGCGGCGCGACGGCGCCGCTGAAGGCCGTGGCGGGCATCGACCGCCGCGCTTCTTGCCAAAGCTGCCGGTGCGGGTCATGCTCGCGGCCGGCGGCGCTGCAGCGGCAGCGCCGGGCAACGCGGGGGAATGTGCATGCCGGAAACTGAACGTGCGCCGCCAGCATCCCCGCTGCGGGTGCGTTTTGCGCCCGAGGCCGACTACGGCCCCTTCGTCTTCCGCGACGAGGACGGCCGCATCCAGGGGCTGTCGATGGACCTGCTGGCCCGGCTGGCCGCGCAGGCCCGCTGGCAGCTCGAGGTGCTGCCGCCGCGACCGCTGGCCGAGAACCTGGCGGCCGCCCGACGCGGCGAGGTGGACCTGCTCTCCTCGCTGCGGCCCACCCCCGAGCGGGCGCAGTACCTGGACTTCAGTGCCCCCTATGTCTCGGTGCCCGCGCTGCTGCTGCACCGTGCCGGTGCCGGGCCGGCGGCGCTCGGCGGCTACGCGGGCCGGCCGGTGGCCGTGGGCGCCGGCTATGCGGTTCAGGCGCATGTGCAGCGCACCCACCCCGGAGTGCGCTGGCGGGCCGTGAGCGACGATGCACAGGCGCTGCGCCTGCTCGGCCGCGGCGAGGTCGACGCGGCCGTGCTCGATGTGGCCAGCGCCCGCTTCCTGATCGCCCGGCTGCGCCTGGACGGGCTGGCGCTGGGCGAGCCGGTGGGCTTCGACTACGCGCTGAGTTTTGCCTGGCGGCGCGACCGGCCCGAGATCGGCCAGGATCTGCAGACCGCTCTGGCGGCGCTGCCGCTGGCCGAGCGGGATGCGCTGGTGGAGCGCTGGATCGGTCCCGACTCCGCGACGCTGCCGACCTCGCCGCGTCGCTGGCTCGGCCGCGCCGGTCTGGCCGCGATGGGGCTGGGGGCGGGGCTGTGGTGGTTGCTGCGGCGCCGGCGCCAGCGGGCCGCCGGTCCGCGGCCCGGGGGCTCTGCCGGTGGAGGGAGTCGATGAGCACCGATCCGCAAGTCCTCGGCCCGGCAGTGCCGCCTGCCGCCGCGGCCGCCGCACCGCCACCGCTGCAGCCCGTGCTGGAGGCCGAGCTGCTCGGCCTGCTGGCGCGGCGCCCCGCCTGGGTGCTGGGGGCCCAGTTCGGCGGGGCCCTGCTGCTGGCGATGCTGGCACTGGCGCTGTCGCGTATGCCGGGCCACGTCGCCATGCTCTGGCTGCCCAACGCCTGGGCCATGTGCCTGCTCACCGTCGCCCCGCGGCGCCACTGGCCGGGGCTGCTGGCGCTGCAGGGGCTGGCCATCGGCCTGGCCAACCTCTGGTGGGGCGACGGCTGGCTGCTGGCCTTCAGCTTCGTGCCGGCCAACCTGATCGAGACGCTGGTGGGCGCGCTGGCGCTGTCGGCCTCCGGGGCCTACCGGCGCGTGCAGGACGGCCCGCTGCACTGCGCCCAGGTGCTCTGGCAGGGGGCGCTGCTGCCGGCGGCGGCCGGGGCGCTGGCGGCCACGCTGCTGCTGTCGCTGCAGGGGCTGGGCCCCTGGTACCGCCTGGCACCGACCTGGTTCGCCAGCGGACTGCTCGGCTCGACCGCCCTGCTGCCCCTCGGCCTGGGGCTGCTGGCCTACAGCCGCGACCAGCTGCGTCGCCAGCTGGGCGGCTGGGAGCTGCCGGCGCTGCTGCTGCTGGCGCTGGGCACGGCGATGCTGGTGCTGCCGCAGGTTCCCTTTCCCTTCGTCTACCTGGTGCTGCCGCTGGCACTGGCGGCCATGGCGCTGCCCTTCGTGGCACTGGCCGCGCTGCTGCTGCTGCTGGCGCTGGCGGTCGGGGCGATGGTCGCGCAGGGCTGGGTGCCGCTGCCGCCCTGGACGGCCGACTGGCAGCCGGTGCTGCTGACGCTGCCCCTGCTGGCGGTGCTGCTGCCGCCGCTGCTGCTGGCCGCTGCGGTGCAGCAGGCCGCACGCCAGCGGGAGGTGCTCGAGCGCAGCCACGAGCGGCTGCTGACCCTGTACGAGGGCACGCCGGCGATGCTGATGTCCTGCAGCCCCGATGGCCGTGTGCTGGGTGTCAGCACGCTCTGGCTGGAGCGGCTGGGACGGCGCCGCGAGGAGGTCATCGGCCGCCTGGCGGGCGACTTCCTCGACGAGGCCTCGCGGCGGCGCTGGGTGGAGCAGGACCTGCCGGCGCTGCTGTCGAGCGCGGCCTGCCGCGACATCGAGTACCGCCTGCCGCTGCCCGACGGGCGCTGGCTGGACGTGCTGTTCGCCGCCACCTGCGAGGTCGATGCCGAGGGCCGCCCGGTGCGCCTGCATGCCGTGCTGGAGGACGTGACGCGCAAACGCCTGGCCGAGCAGCTGGCGCTGCAGCACCTGCGCAGCCGCGTCACCCTGGAAAGCGTGGCCGATGCGGTGATCACCACCGACGCGCAGGGCCGCATCGAGTACCTGAACCCGGTGGCCACCACGCTGACCGGCTGGACGCTGGAGGCGGTCTACGGTGCGCTCTATGGCGAGGTGCTGCTGCGGCTGGACGTCGACAGCGGGGCGGAGCTGCCCGACCCCATCGCGCTGTGCCTGCACCGGCGCGAGCGGCCGGCCCTGCCGCCCACGGTGCTGCTGCGCGACCGGCACGGCCGGGAACACCCGATCCACGAGTCGGTGGCGCCGATGTTCGATGCCGCCGGTGCGCTGGTGGGGGCGGTGGCCACCTTCCAGGACGTCACGCAGGCGCATGCCCTGGCGGTGCAGCTGGCGCACCAGGCCCAGCACGACGGCCTGACCGGCCTGCCCAACCGCCTGCTGCTGCGCGACCGTCTGCAGCAGTGTCTGCAGCTGGCGCGCCGCAGCCAGCAGCCCTTCGCGCTGATGTTCATGGACCTGGACCACTTCAAGGCGGTCAACGATCGGCACGGCCACGCCTGCGGCGATGCCCTGCTGCGCGAGGTGGCGCAGCGCCTGGCCAGCGCCCTGCGAAGCAGCGACACCGCCTGCCGCCTGGGCGGCGACGAGTTCGTCGTGCTGCTGCCGCAGATCGACGGCGAGGCCGGGGCGGCTGCCGTGGCCGCCCACCTGCTCGAGGTGGTCGGGCAGCCCTACCACCTGCGCGGCGCACCGCGGCTGAGCGCGGCCTTCAGCATCGGCATCGCGCTGTTCCCGCGCGACGGCGAGGACGAGGAGGCCCTGATGCGCCATGCCGACCTGGCGATGTACGAGGCCAAGCAGTCCGGCCGCAACCGCTACCGCTTCTACAGCTCGGCGTCGAATCCGGCGTCGCCGCCGGGCTGAGGAGACCTTGGTGACGGCAGTGGCGGCATCGGCGGCGCTGGGCCCGCCTCGCTCAGGCCGGGCGGGGCAGCACCAGCAGCGTCACGCTCTGCGCGGGCAGCGTCAGGGCGAGCGCCTCGCCCGCGTCGTGCGTCGGCAGCGGCAGGGGGGAGATCGCCGCACGTGAGCGGCCGTCCGCACCGTCCGAGCCGCTGCGGGCGAGTTGCCAGGCCTGCCAGGCCGGCGCGGCGGGGCGGTGCGGCCAGCCGTCCACCCGGATCCGCAGCGGCTGGTCCTGCGCCAGCTCCTTGTGCACCAGCATCAGCGTGAGCGCGCCGTCGTCGCTGCGCCGCGCGGCGAAGGCGGCCAGGCGGTCCGGGTCGTCGCCCTGCACCGGCAGGCTGCGGTCGCCGAAGCCCCGCCGCCGGCCGTCCGGGTTGCGGTAGAGCTTCATCGCCAGGTAGGTCGGCGTGCCCGCCGCAGGCGCCTCCCAGCGTGCCGCCAGGTCCAGCCCTTCGCGGCCGAACAGCCCCAGCAGGTCGGCCTGCGCGGTGGCACCGTTCATGTGTGCCTCGGCGCCCCAGCTGTACTCGGTGAGGGCCAGCTGCAGGCCGGGGAAGTGCTGCGCCACCCAGTCGCGCAGGCGGGGAATCAGCCGCACCGGCTCGCCGATCCAGCTCTCGTCGACATGCCCGGCATCCCACAGGGCCCGGGTGGAGCGGTTGCGGCGGCGCTGCATCGCGGGGCTGACATCCGTACCGTGCTCGCCGCCTTCGGGGTAGAAGTGCAGCGAACAGGCATCCAGCAGCCGCATCCCTTCGCGCTGCGAGGCCTCGTGCAGCCCTGCAAGCAGCCAGGGCAGGTAGTCGGCCCCGCCGTGCCGCTCGCGGTCGGGCCCCGGGCAGCACCACTGCTGCGCGCGGCGCCACTGCTGGTCGTAGCCGCTGTGGAACCAGCCGCTCCAGCCCCATTCCTCGGGACCGGCGATGCGGGCCTCGGGATCGGCGCGGCGGATCGCCCGGGCGTAGTCGACCATGCGGCGCAGTGCGCCGTCCATCGTCAGCCCCTCGGGCTGCACATCGCGGTGGGTGACGTGCCAGAGGCTGGGCTCGTTGTCCAGCACATACCAGCGCAGGGCGCTGCCGTGGCGGCGCCGCAGCCGCTGCACCCAGGCCTGCTGCAGCGCCGGGCTGTTCGGGCTGCCGGCGTCGGCCGGGTCGTTGCCGCGCAGCGGCTGGCCGTCCTCGCGGCGCAGGCCGTTGCCGGCGTCGGGAAACCACTGCGCGTCGAAGCCGCTCTGCGCGCCGTAGCGCGCCTGCGAGAAGCTGGCCAGCTTGCGCCGCCCGGGGCCGAGGCGGGCCAGCCAGTCGATCATCGGCAGCGTGACCATGGCCTGCGCACCGGCCTGCCGCGTGGCCTCGACGAAGCGGTGCACCCGCGCGCCGGCGCCCTCGCCCTCGCTGGGCAGGCTCTGGAAGTACCAGTCGGCGCCGGCGGCGTGGGCGTTGAGCTGCCAGTGGTAGCGCGAGCAGCTGTTGCCGCCCTGGCGGTTCAGCGGGGTGTCGAGGTCGCGCAGCGTGGCCACATCAGCCCAGTTCAGGCCGTAGATCAGCGGGCTGATCGGGCGGCCGGCGGCGCGGCTGTCCACGCGCAGTTCGAGCAGCGCGCCGTCGCTGCGCGCCGCGCCCGGCAGGGCGGCCCCGGCCAGTGAGGCGGCCGCCTGGCCGAGCCAGCGCCGGCGGTCCGGGGCAGCGCGCGGCAGGACCACGGCGCGCCCTCGGCCCGGGCCTCAGCCGGCCATGCCCTGGTGGCGCAGCAGGGCGTCGATGCTCGGCTCGCGGCCGCGGAAGGCCCGGAAGTTGTCGATCGCGTCGCGCGCGCCGCCCGCCTCGAGCACGGCCTCGCGGTAGCGCCGGCCGGTCTCGGGGTTGAGCACGCCTTCTTCCTCGAAGGCGCTCCAGGCGTCGGCACTCAGCACCTCGGCCCACTTGTAGCTGTAGTAGCCCGCCGCGTAGCCGCCTGCGAAAATGTGCGAGAAGGTGTGCTGGAAGCGGTTGAAGGCCGGCGGAATCAGCACCGCCACCTCACGGCGCACCGCGTCCACCAGCCCCTGGATGTCCGCCTCGAGGCCCGGCTCGGCATGCAGGCGCATGTCCAGCAGCGCGAACTCGACCTGGCGCAGCGTCATCAGCCCGCTCTGGAAGTTCTTCGCCGCGATCATCTTGTCGAACAGCGCACGCGGCAGCGGCGCGCCGGTCTCGACATGGGCGGTCATGTGGCGCAGCACTTCCCATTCCCAGCAGAAGTTCTCCATGAACTGGCTGGGCAGTTCCACCGCGTCCCATTCGACGCCGGAGATGCCCGAGACGCCCAGCTCGTCGACCTGGGTGAGCAGGTGGTGCAGGCCGTGGCCGGCCTCGTGGAAGAGCGTCTGCACCTCGTCGTGCGTCAGCAGGGCCGGCTTGCCGTCCACCGGGGCGGAGAAGTTGCACACCAGGTGCGCCACCGGGGTCTGCAGCCGGTTCGTGTCCGGGCGCTGCCAGCGGCTGCGCACATCGTCCATCCAGGCGCCGGGGCGCTTGCCGGGGCGGGCGTAGGGGTCGAGGTAGAAGCGGCCGATCAGCGTGGGCACGCCGTCGGGCTGCGGGCAGGGGCGCTCGATGCGGTAGAAGCGCACGCTGTCGTGCCAGACGGCGGCCGGCTCGGGGCGGATGCGCACGTCGAACAGCGTCTCGACGATGCGGAACAGCCCGTCGAGCACCTTCGGCTCGGTGAAGTACTGCTTGAGCTCCTGCTCGCTGAAGGCGTAGCGCGCCTGCTTGAGCTTCTCGCTGGCGTAGGGCACGTCCCAGGCCTGCAGGTCGGCCAGGCCGAGCCGTTCGGCGGCGAAGGTGCGCAGTTCGGCCAGGTCGCGTTCGGCGTAGGGCCGCGCCCGCGCGGCCAGGTCACGCAGGAACTTCAGCACCTCGGCCGGGTCGCGCGCCATCTTCGGCACCAGCGACACCTCGGCGTAGCTGGCGTAGCCCAGCAGCTTCGCCTCCTCCTGGCGCAGGCGCAGGATCTGCACCATCAGCGCGCTGTTGTCGCGCTCGGCCGGCCCGGCCTCGCTGGCGCGGGTGACGTAGGCGGTGTAGAGCTGCTCGCGCAGCGCGCGGTCGTCGGCGTACTGCAGCACCGGCAGGTAGACCGGCATGTGCAGCGTCAGGCGGTGGCCCGCGTCGGTGCGGGTGGCGGCGAGCACGTCCTCGGGCACGCCGGCCAGCCGCTCGGCGCCCACCACCAGCTCGAAGCCGTCGGTGGCGTCCAGCACATGCTCGGAGAACTGCTGCGACAGGCGCGCCAGCTCTTCCTGGATCTGCGTGTAGCGCTGCCTGGCCTGGCCCTGCAGCTCGGCGCCGGAGAGCACGAAGTCGCGCAGCCAGTGCGCCAGCAGCTGCCGGCGCGCCGGGTTCAGCCCGGCGGCCGCCGGCCCCGAGGCGATGGCCTTGTACTTGGCGTAGAGCCGCTCGTCGGCGCCCTGGCGGGTGTAGAACTCGGTGACCTTGGGCAGGTTCTCGTTGTAGGCGGCGCGCAGCGCCGGCGTGTCGGCCACGCTCTTGAGGTGGCTGACGGCGCCCCAGGCACAGCCCAGGCGCTCGGTGGCCACCGACAGCACCCGCGACAGGGCGTCGAAGTCGGCTGGCGTGGCCTCGCCGACGGCGCGCTCGAGGGCCGCGTCGGCATCGGCAAGCAGGGCCTCGATGGCGGGGGTGACGTGCTCCGGCCGGATCGCGTCGAAGGCGGGCAGGGGCCCGGTGGCCAGCAGGGGGTTGGAGGGGGCGTTCAGGTCGGAGGCGTTCATGCGGCGCAGCGTTCGGCAGCTTCGATCGTGTTGACCAGCAGCATTGTGATGGTCATCGGCCCGACCCCGCCGGGCACCGGGGTGATCCAGCCGGCGACTTCCTTCACGCCATCGAAGTCCACGTCGCCGCAGAGCTTGCCGGCGTCGTTGCGGTTCATGCCCACGTCGATCACCACCGCACCGGGCCTGACCATGTCGGCGGTCAGCACGTTGCGCTTGCCCACCGCGGCGACCACGATGTCGGCCTGGCGGGTCATCGCGCCCAGGTCGGCGGTGCCGCTGTGGCAGACGGTCACGGTGGCGTTGGCCGCCAGCAGCATCATGGCCATCGGCTTGCCGACGATGTTGCTGCGCCCGATCACCACGGCATGCTTGCCGCGCAGGTCCTTCATGCCGATGCTCTCGAGCATCTTCATGCAGCCGTAGGGCGTGCAGGCCTTGAAGCCCACCTCACCCACCATCAGCGCGCCGGCCGAGGAGACGTGGAAGCCGTCCACGTCCTTGGCCGGGGAGATGGCCTCGATCACCTTGTGGTCGTCGATGTGTTTCGGCAGCGGCAGCTGCACCAGGATGCCGTGGATCGCCGGGTCGCGGTTCAGCGCGTCGATGCGTGCCAGCAGCTCGGCCTCGGTCATCGCCGCATCGTACTTCTCCAGCACCGAATGCAGGCCGCTGTCCTCGCAGGCCTTGACCTTGTTGCGCACATAGACCTGGCTGGCCGGGTTGTCGCCCACCAGGATCACCGCCAGGCCGGGCTTCACCCCCCGGGCCGTGAGTGCCGCGGCGCGCTGCGCCACCTCGGCGCGGATCTGCTGGGACAAGGCGTTGCCGTCGATGAGCTGGGCGGTCATGGTCGGATCCTTCCGGACTGTCTGGAAAACAAAAAAGGCCGCTGAAGCAGCGGCCTGAGGGTTCGGCGGGTCGCTCAGGCCTTGGCCTGCGCGCCCAGGGCGATCTTGAGCAGATCGGCCACGGTGTTGGCGTTGAGCTTTTCCATGATGTTGGCGCGGTGCGCCTCCACCGTCTTGATGCTGATGCCCAGGTCGTCGGCGATCTGCTTGTTCAGCCGGCCGGCGACGATGCGCTCGAGCACCTGCGCCTCGCGGGTGGTCAGGCGCGCCAGCAGGGCGTCGCGGCTGATCTGCTCCTGGTGCTGCGAGAAGGCGCTGCGGGCGCGCTCGAGCATGCGCTCGACCAGGGCCACCAGCTCTTCTTCCTTGAAGGGCTTCTCGATGAAGTCCTCGGCGCCCTTCTTCATCGTGGTCACGGCCATCGGCACGTCGCCGTGACCGGTGATGAAGACGATGGGCAGCGGGCTCTTGCGCTCGAGCAGGCGGTCCTGCAGTTCCAGGCCGGTCATGCCGTCCATGCGGATGTCGGCGATCAGGCAGGCCACCTCGCGCGGATCGAAGCGCGACAGGAAGGCCTCGGCCGAGTCGAAGCACTTCACCCGGTAGTCCTTGCCCTCGAGCAGCCACTGCAGCGAGTCCCTCACCGCTTCGTCGTCGTCCACCACGTACACCGTGCCGCGTTTGGGAATCAGGCTCATAAATGCTCTGTGAACTGGGAAGGTTCCGCACCCGTCAGACCGCCCACCGGCAGCCAGACGGTGAATCGGCAACCGCTGACCTGCGGGCCATTGTAGAGGTTCTCCGCGCGGATCCGGCCGTGGTGCGACTCGACGATGGAGCGGCACAGCGACAGCCCGATGCCCAGTCCATCGGTCTTGGTGGAGAAGAATGCCTCGTAGAGGCGGCCGATGACTTCTTCTTTCAATCCCGGGCCGGTGTCGGTGACGCCGAACTCGATCACCCCGCCGAGCTCGGGGGTGTGCCGCGGCACCACACGCAGCTCGATGGTGCGGCGCTGCGGCGGCTGCTGTGCGTTGTCGATGGCCTCGGCGGCGTTCTTGATCAGGTTGAGCAGCACCTGCTCGATGAGGATCGGGTCGACCATCAGCGGCGGCAGGCGCTGGGCGACGTAGCTGTGGATCGACACGTTGTGGCGGCGCAGCACCATGCCGGCCAGCTCGAGGGTGTCCTCGACGATGTCGGCCGCCTTCGATGCCGTGCGCTGCGGCTCGCTGCGCTTCACGAAGTTGCGGATGCGGTGGATGATCTGGCCGGCCCGATGGGCCTGGCGCGAGGTCTTCTCCAGTGCGCCCAGCAGGTCCTCGTGCGACAGGGTGCCCGCCTTGGCGCGCGAGATCATGCCGTTGCAGTAGTTCGCGATCGCCGCCAGCGGCTGGTTCAGCTCGTGCGCCACCGAGGAGGCCATCTCGCCCATCGTCACCAGCCGGCTCGTGACCTGGGCGCGCTCGGCCTGCTGGGCGGCCTGCTCCTCCATGCGGCGGCGGGCGGTGATGTCGGTGGCGATCAGCATCTGCGCCAGCCGGCCGTCGGTCCACTGCAGGTAGCGGGCACGCACGTCGAACCACTTCTGCAGGGTGTCGACGAAGACCTCGCGGGCGTCGGCGCCCTGCTCGGTGAGCTCGGCCGTGGGCAGGCCCGACAGGCTGTCCACCGCATCGTCGCGGTCGCCGTCGGCGGCCGGCGAGGACTCGCCCGCCAGCTGGGCATGCCAGCGCGCATCGACGCCGAACCACAGCCGGTAGGAGCGGTTGGTGAACAGCAGCTCGCCGCTTTGTACCGACAGCACCGACACCGCCGCGTCCAGGCCCTCGAGCACGGTGGTGAAGCGCTCGTGCGAGGCGGTGAGCTGGTCGCGCACGCGCTTGGCCTCGGTGATGTTGGTCATCGAGGTCATCCAGCCGGTCTGGTGGCCGCGCGCGTCGATCAGCGGCGAGACGTACATGCGCGCGTCGAAGCGGGTGCCGTCCTTGCGCATCACCCGCACCTCGAAGCCGCCGGCCGGGCTGAGGCCGGCGAGCTCCTGGCGCAGCAGCCGCGCACTCTCGTCGAGCAGCTCGGGCGGCCAGTGCGGGTAGGGCGGCAGGCGGCCGATCAGCTCGGCCTCGGTGAAGCCGGTCATCGCGCTGAAGGCCGGGTTCACGTAGGTGATGCGGCCCTCCATGTCCATGGCGCGCATGCCGGTGAGCATGGAGTTCTCCATGGCCCGGCGGAAGTTGGTCTCCTGCACCAGCGCGCCCTGGATCTGCGCGCGCCGGCGCATGTGCCGCCAGGTGCCCAGCAGCATCCACACGGTCAGCACCGACAGGGCCAGCACCATCCAGAACAGCGTGTTGCCGATCAGGCCGAAGGAGGTGCGGTAGCCCTCGCCGCGCAGCATCACGCCGTGGTCCACCGGCGAGAAGGGCACGCTGTAGTGCAGCGTCGCCGGGCTGCGGTGCGGCTGCGTGGCCACGGTGCTGGCCAGCACCCGCCGGTTCTCGTCGACCAGGCTGATGACGTGGCGCCGCGAGACCTCGGCAGGCACGAAGTGGCGCAGCATGGCCTCGACCGAGTACTCCGCCACCAGCGTGCCGGCGAAGGCGCCGTGGTCGATCACCGGCACGTGCACCTGGAACAGCAGCAGCTGGGCATGCTGCCGGAAGGGTCGCGAATACACCGGCAGGCGCAGGTCGCGCGCGTCGCGGAAGGCCTCCACCGTCTCCTTCGGCCGGGGCCGGTCGTCGCCGGGCGACGAGGCGGCCGGCTCGCGCGGCAGCGCCTCCACCAGCGACGAGGTGACGTGGCGCACGATCACGCGCTGGCGGGTGTCGAGCCAGGAGATGCCGATCATCTCCGGGCGGGCACGCACCAGGCCCTCGGCCTGGGCCAGGAACTGTTCGCGCTCGAGCGTGCGGGTGCCCAGCTCGCGCGCCATGCGCACCAGCTGTTCCTGGTTCTCGATCAGCCGCAGGCGGATCTGCTGCTGCACCAGCTCGGCGTCGCGCTTGACCGACTCGATCTCGCGCTCGACCTCCTCGTTGCGCAGGTACCAGAACGCCGCCACGATCGCTGCCAGGAACAGCAGCACCGACACCAGCGGCGCCACCGTCATCACGCGGTCCTGCCGGGCCGGCGACTGGCGCCGCCACCACGACCAGAACCAGCGTCTGGGACGACTGCGGTGGGTCGCGGTCAGGGGGAGCACGGGCGGGCTGGGCTGCATGGGGGAATTATCGGCGCCGGGGCGGTCTGGTCCGGAGGAGGACCGGCATTTCATGATGCGAAACTGTTACGCATCATTTGAAATTCAGCGGCGCTTGTGCGAGACTTCGTCCGCGCCGCGGGATGCCGTTGCGGCGAACCGATTCCGCACCCCCGCGGTGCGCCCCATCTGCAGCAGCACGAGGAGACACCATGTCTGCAATGCCGTCGAGCCAGCCGGGCTCGGCCCCCCAGGACAGCGACGCCGAGGAAACCCGCGAGTGGCTCGAGGCCCTCAGCGCGGTGATCGGCACCGAAGGAGGCGAGCGCGCCCACTTCCTGCTCGAGCAGCTGCTCGACCACGCCCGGCAGAGCGGCCTGGACATGCCCTTCTCGGCCAACACGGCCTACGTCAACACCATCCCGCCCGAGCAGGAGGAGCGCTGCCCCGGCAACATCGAGATCGAGGAGCGCCTGCGCGCCTACATGCGCTGGAATGCGATGGCGATGGTGGTCAAGGCGAACCGTCACAACCCCGAGGATGGGGGTGACCTGGGCGGCCACATCGGCTCCTTCGCCTCGCTGGCGCACCTGTTCGGCGCCGGCTTCAACCACTTCTGGCATGCCGAGAACGGCGACCACGGCGGCGACTGCGTCTACATCCAGGGCCATGTGGCGCCGGGCGTGTACGCACGCGCCTTCCTGGAGGGCCGGCTGACCGAGGAGCAGTTGCTGCATTTCCGCCAGGAAGTCGACGGCAAGGGCCTGTCGAGCTATCCGCACCCGAAGCTGATGCCCGAGTTCTGGCAGTTCCCCACCGTCTCGATGGGCCTGGGCCCGCTGATGGCGATCTACCAGGCGCGCTTCCTGAAGTACCTGCACGCCCGCGGCATCGCCGACACCAGCCGCCGCAAGGTCTGGGTGTTCTGCGGCGACGGCGAGATGGACGAGGTGGAGTCGCTGGGCGCCATCGGCCTGGCCGCACGCGAGAAGCTGGACAACCTCATCTTCGTCATCAACTGCAACCTGCAGCGCCTGGACGGCCCGGTGCGCGGCAACGGCAAGATCATCCAGGAGCTCGAGAGCGAGTTCCGCGGCTCGGGCTGGAACGTCATCAAGTGCCTGTGGGGCAGCAACTGGGACCCGCTGCTGGCGCGTGACAAGGACGGCGCGCTGCGCAAGGTCATGATGGAGACGCTGGACGGCGACTACCAGGCCTTCAAGGCCAACGACGGCGCCTACGTGCGCAAGCACTTCTTCGGCCGGGATCCGAAGGTGCTCGAGATGGTGGCCAAGATGAGCGACGACGACATCTGGGCGCTCAAGCGCGGCGGCCACGATCCGCAGAAGGTCTATGCGGCCTACCACCGCGCGGTGAACCACACCGGCCAGCCCACCGTGATCCTGGTGAAGACCGTCAAGGGCTTCGGCATGGGCAAGGTCGGCGAGGGCAAGAACACCGTCCACCAGACCAAGAAGCTCACCGACGAGGACATCCGCGCCTTCCGCGACCGCTTCAACATTCCCATCCCCGACAGCGAGCTGCCCAAGATCCCCTTCTACAAGCCCGCCGACGACACCGTCGAGATGAAGTACCTGCACGAGCGCCGGCGCGCACTGGGCGGCTACCTGCCCAGCCGGCGCACGAAGGCCGAGGAGAGCTTCACCGTGCCGTCGCTGGAGACCTTCAAGGCCGTGCTGGAGCCCACCGCCGAGGGCCGCGAGATCTCCACCACCCAGGCCTACGTGCGCTTCCTGACGCAGCTGCTGCGCGACCAGGCGCTGGGCCCGCGCGTGGTGCCCATCCTGGTCGACGAGGCGCGCACCTTCGGCATGGAAGGTCTGTTCCGCCAGGTCGGCATCTACAACCCCGAAGGGCAGAAGTACACCCCGGTCGACAAGGACCAGGTGATGTACTACCGCGAGGACAAGGCCGGCCAGATCCTGCAGGAAGGCATCAACGAGGCCGGCGGCATGGCCAGCTGGATCGCCGCGGCCACCAGCTACAGCACGTCGAACCGGATCATGATCCCGTTCTACGTCTACTACTCGATGTTCGGCTTCCAGCGCATCGGCGACCTGGCCTGGGCGGCCGGCGACATGCAGGCGCGCGGCTTCCTGCTGGGCGGCACGTCGGGGCGGACCACGCTGAACGGCGAAGGCCTGCAGCACGAGGACGGGCACAGCCACATCCTGGCCGGCACGATCCCGAACTGCGTGAGCTACGACCCGACCTTCGCCCACGAGGTGGCGGTGATCATGCAGCACGGCCTCAAGCGCATGGTCGAGCGGCAGGAAAACGTCTTCTATTACCTGACGCTGCTCAACGAGAACTACCCGATGCCCGGCCTGAAGCCCGGCACCGAGGAGGAAATCCTCAAGGGCATGTACCTGCTCGAGCCCGCCCAGACCACCGGCGGCCTGCAGGTCAACCTGCTGGGCTCCGGCTCGATCCTGCGCGAGTCGATGGCTGCGCGCACGCTGCTGGCCGCCGACTGGGGCGTCTCGGCCAACGTCTGGAGCTGCCCGAGCTTCAACGAACTGGCCCGCGACGGCCAGGCCTGCGAGCGCTGGAACCTGCTGCACCCGACCGAAGCGCCCAAGGTGCCCTTCGTCGCCAGCCAGCTGGCCGGCCGCGTCGGCCCGGTGGTGGCCTCGACCGACTACATGAAGAGCTACGCGGAACAGATCCGCCCCTTCATCCCGGCCGGTCGCGCCTACAAGGTGCTGGGCACCGACGGCTTCGGCCGCAGCGACTTCCGCAGCAGGCTGCGTGAGCACTTCGAGATCAATCGTCACTACATCGTCGTGGCCGCGCTCAAGGCGCTGTCCGAAGAGGGCCTGCTGCCGGCGGCCAAGGTGGCCGAGGCGATCGCCAAGTACGGCCTGAACGTCGACAAGATCAACCCGCTGTACGCCTGACGCGACGGACACGGAGACACACACATGGCAATCGTTGAAGTGAAGGTCCCCGACATCGGGGACTTCAAGGACGTCGCGATCATCGAGGTGCTGGTCAAGCCCGGCGACTCGATCAAGGCCGAGCAGAGCCTGATCACCGTCGAGAGCGACAAGGCCTCGATGGAGATCCCCAGCTCGCACGCCGGCGTGGTCAAGGAACTGAAGGTCGCCCTGGGCGACAAGGTGAGCGAGGGCTCGCTGGTGCTGCTGCTGGAAGTGGCGGGCGCTGCCGCCGCTCCCGCACCCGCTGCGGCCCCGGCCCCCGCTGCCGCAGCCCCGGCCCCGGCTCCCGTGGCGGCAGCTCCGGCGCCCGCGGCGGCGGCTCCCGCAGCGGCTCCTGCCGCCAGCGGCCCGATCCAGGTGCGGGTGCCCGACATCGGCGACTTCAAGGACGTGGCCGTCATCGAGCTGCTGGTCCAGGTCGGCGACACGGTGAAGGCCGAGCAGAGCCTGATCACCGTCGAGTCCGACAAGGCCTCGATGGAGATCCCGTCGTCGCACGCCGGCGTGATCAAGGAGCTGAAGGTGGCGCTGGGTGACAAGGTCAGCCAGGGCTCGCTGGTGGCGATCCTGGAAGGCGCCGGTGGTGCGGTGGCTGCGTCGTCGGCCGCCCCGGCCGCCGCGCCCGCCCCGGCCGCCGCGCCCGCCCCGGCTGCTGCGCCGGCCGCAGCCCCTGCTGCCGCCGCGGCGGCCCCCGCACCGGCCGCTTCCGCGCTGCCGGCGCACCAGCCCGGCACGCCCAGCGCCAGCCTGCCGCACGCCAGCCCGAGCATCCGCAAGTTCGCCCGCGAACTGGGCGTGCCGCTGGCCGAGGTGAGCGGCTCCGGGCCGAAGGGCCGCATCACGCAGACCGACATCGAGTCCTTCGTCAAGGCCGTGATGGCCGGCGCGACCCAGACCGCGGCCCAGAAGGCCAAGGCCCCGGCCGCCGCACCGGCTGCGGCAGCTGGCGGCGCCTTCCCGGGCCTGCTGCCCTGGCCGCAGGTGGACTTCAGCAAGTTCGGCCCGGTCGAGCGCCGTGACCTCTCGCGCATCAAGAAGATCTCGGGCGCCAACCTGCACCGCAACTGGGTCGTCATCCCGCACGTCACCAACCACGACGACGCGGACATCACCGACCTGGAGGCCTTCCGTGTCGCCCTGAACAAGGAGAACGAGAAGAGCGGCGTCAAGGTCACGATGCTCGCCTTCATGATCAAGGCGGCGGTCGCGGCGCTGAAGAAGTTCCCCGAGTTCAACGCCTCGCTCGATGGCGACACGCTGGTGCTCAAGAACTACTTCCACATCGGCTTCGCGGCGGACACGCCCAACGGGCTGGTGGTGCCGGTCATCAAGGACGCCGACAAGAAGGGCATCCTGCAGATCAGCCAGGAAATGTCCGAGCTGGCCAAGAAGGCGCGCGACGGCAAGCTCGGCCCGGCCGACATGAGCGGTGGCTGCTTCAGCATCAGCTCGCTGGGCGGCATCGGCGGGCGCTACTTCACCCCCATCATCAACGCGCCGGAAGTCGCGATCATGGGCGTGTGCAAGAGCAGCATCGAGCCCAGGTGGGACGGCAAGGCCTTCCAGCCGCGCCTGATCCTGCCGCTGTCGCTGAGCTGGGACCACCGCGTGATCGACGGCGCCGCCGCGGCGCGCTTCAACGTCTACTTCGCGTCCCTGCTGGCGGACTTCCGCCGCATCGCGCTGTGACCGGGAGCACGACATGGCATTGATCGAAGTACAGGTCCCGGACATCGGCGACTTCAAGGACGTCGGCGTCATCGAGATCCTGGTCAAGCCGGGCGACCGGGTGTTGGTCGAGCAGAGCCTGATCACCGTCGAGTCCGACAAGGCCTCGATGGAGATCCCCTCGTCCACCGCCGGCGTGGTCAAGGAACTCAAGGTCGCGCTGGGCGACAAGGTCAACCAGGGCTCCGTGATCCTGACGCTGGAAGCGGCCGCGGGCGCCGCAGCCCCTGCGGCGGCTCCGGCTCCCGCAGCGGCCCCGGCCGCCGCCGCGCCGGCCCCGGCACCCGTGGCCCCTGCGGTGGCTGCACCCGCAGGTCCGGCGGGCAGCTACGCCGGCCCGGTGGACGTCGAGTGCGACGTGCTGGTGCTCGGCGCCGGCCCGGGCGGCTACTCCGCCGCCTTCCGCGCCGCCGACCTCGGCCTCAAGACCGTCATCGTCGAGCGCTACGCGACGCTCGGCGGCGTGTGCCTGAACGTGGGCTGCATCCCCTCCAAGGCGCTGCTGCACGTCGCGGCGGTGATGGACGAGGTGGCGCACCTGGGCGACCTCGGCGTCGAGTTCGGTGCCCCCAAGCTCGACATTCACAAGCTGCGCGGCCACAAGGAAAAGGTCATCGGCAAGCTGACCGGCGGCCTGGCGGCGATGGCCAAGATGCGCAAGGTCACCACCGTGCGCGGCTACGGCGTCTTCCTCGACCCGTACCACGTGCAGGTCGAGGAGACCACCGGCAGCGGCCAGGACAAGACGGGCACGACCAAGGTCGTCAAGTTCAAGAACGCCATCATCGCCGCCGGCTCCCAGGCGGTGCGCCTGCCGTTCTTCCCCGATGACGAGCGCATCGTCGAATCGACCGGCGCCCTGGCGCTCAAGCAGGTGCCCAAGAAGATGCTCATCGTCGGCGGCGGCATCATCGGCCTGGAAATGGGCACGGTGTACAGCACGCTGGGCGCACGACTGGACGTCGTCGAAATGCTGGATGGCCTGATGCAGGGCGCCGACCGCGACCTCGTCAAGGTCTGGCAGAAGATGAACGCCCACCGCTTCGACAACATCATGCTCAAGACCAAGACGGTCGGCGCCGAGGCCACCCCGGACGGCATCAAGGTGCAGTTCGAGGGCCTGGATGGCACGAAGAGCGAAGGGCTCTATGACCTGGTCCTGCAGGCCGTGGGCCGCACGCCCAACGGGAAGAAGATCGCCGCGGACAAGGCCGGCGTGGCCGTGACCGACCGCGGCTTCATCCCGGTGGACGTGCAGATGCGTACCAACGTGCCGAACATCTTCGCCATCGGCGACCTGGTCGGCCAGCCCATGCTCGCCCACAAGGCGGTGCACGAGGCGCACGTGGCGGCTGAAGTCATCGCCGGCGAGCTCAAGGGCGACGCGGCCCTGGCCAAGGCCCAGTTCGACGCCCGCGTGATCCCGTCGGTGGCCTACACCGATCCGGAAGTCGCCTGGGTCGGCCTGACCGAGGACCAGGCCAAGGCGCAGGGCATCAAGGTCAAGAAGGGCCTGTTCCCCTGGACCGCGTCCGGTCGCGCGATCGCCAACGGCCGCGACGAGGGCTTCACCAAGCTGCTCTTCGACGACAGCCCCGAGGCCCACGGCCACGGCCGCATCCTGGGTGGTGGCATCGTTGGCACCCACGCCGGCGACATGATCGGCGAGATTGCGCTCGCCATCGAAATGGGCGCCGACGCGGTGGACATCGGCAAGACCATCCACCCGCACCCCACGCTGGGCGAGAGCATCGGCATGGCCGCGGAAGTGGCGCACGGGTCGTGCACGGATTTGCCGCCGCAGAAGAAATGAGCTGAAGCGGTCGTACCCGCGCGAGCGGGTATCCAGACGAAGAAGCCCGATCGGTGCGAGCCGGTCGGGCTTCTTTCTGCTTGCGGTCCATCGCGGCCGGGGTGGCCCGGCTGCCGAACGAGCGGTGACGCTCGGGGGCCGTGGCGCAGGGCGCGCAGAGGCGTTGCATCGTGGCCACGGACGTGGCCGGCGAGCGTCAGGTCGGGTTTGCGTGCACTGGCCGTCTTGCCCGCCTTTGGCAAGATCGAAGGCGCCGATCCCCGCCACGGCGGGCGTCCGCAACCCGGAACCTTCTGCTGGATCACCCACGACATGAACAACCTGCCCCTGCTTCGCTCGACTGCCCTGGCCTGTGGTCTGGCAGCGGCTGCCTTGATGACCGGCTGCTCCAGCCTGCCCGCCGCCGCGCCGGCGACGGCCTTCACGCTGAGCAGTCCGGACATCCCCGCGCGCAGCACCATCGACAACGCCTATGTGCTCAACGGCTTCGGCTGCAAGGGGCAGAACGTGTCGCCTGCGCTGGTGTGGTCCAACGCGCCGGCGGGCACGAAGTCCTTCGCGGTGCAGGTCTACGACCCGGATGCGCCCACCGGCAGCGGCTTCTGGCACTGGACGGTCTACAACATCCCCGCCTCGGTGACCTCGCTGCCGCGCGGCGCCGGCAACTCGCCCGCCGGCCTGCCTGCGGGGGCGAACGGCGGCCACAGCGATTTCTTCGACACCGGCGCCACCGGTGGCAACGGCAACTGGGGCGGCCCCTGCCCGCCGGTGGGCGACAAGCCGCACCGCTACGTCTTCACCGTCTTTGCGCTGGGCGTGGACAACCTGCATGCCGCCGCCGGCATTCCGAAGACGGGCTCGGCCGCGCTGCACGGCTTCGTGCTGAACAAGGGGCTGGGCGACAAGCTGCTGGGCAAGGCCTCGTTCACCGCCTACTACGGGCGCTGAGGCGCGGTGCCCCGGCAGGCGCCGGGGAGCGCGGCCCGGGCGGGCCGGCGCGCCGCCCTCGGCTGACCACGGCCGGATCAGCGCTGGCTGCGCCCCTTGCGGGGTTCCAGCTCGGCCAGCTGGGCCTTCAGCAGGTGCAGCAGCGAGCGCGCATCCTTCTCGCTCAGGCGGATCACGCTGCTGGGTGAGGCGGCCGCGTCGTCGTCGCCGCGCGGCTTCGGGCTGGGCAGCACGAGGGCGTCGATGCGCAGTTCCAGACTGCCGTGGTCGTGGGTGATGGACTTCAGGCGCTGGATCTCGATCTGGTAGGTCTTCATCGCTTCGTGGGCAGGGACTGGCGCAGGCCCACAGTGTCGCAGGTGGACGCCCGGTGCCGTGCGGCGCCGGTGCGTCGAGCCGGTCCGCAAGGCCGCGTGGCAGCGCCGTCCGGCGCGAATTCGGCACGGACGGGCCCGCTTCTCGCGCCACCCCCCGGGGAGCCCGGGACTAGAGTGGGGTTTCACTCACCGACGACTTCCGGGTTGCCCCATGCGCCGCTCCCTTCTCGCCCTGTCCCTCCTCCTCGCGCTGGGCTGCGCCCATGCGGCGGGGCGCATCACCTACCACCAGGCCGCCTGCGACGGCTGCGGCGAGCAGCGCATCGAGCTGGGCCGCCACAGCTTCTGTGCGCTGTCCTATGTGCACAGTGGCGGCTTCAGCAGCGCCTGCCAGGTCGGCGGCGGCCCGAAGGGCTGGTTCCTGAAGGCCATCGACCCCGACCGGGGCGAGACCCAGGCCTGCACCGCGGTGTGCCTGGACCTCGAGGGCGATGGCGAGGCCGGCACGCCGCCGCCGGCCGCGGCCCCCGTCACACCGGCACCGCCGCCGCCGGCGGCACCGGTCGCCCCGCAGCGCCTCGGCCCCTACCGCAGCACCTTCGGCGACATGACGCTCACCCGCGAAGGCTCCCGCGTCACCGGCCGCTACACCCACCGCGACGGGCGCATCGAAGGCACGCTCGAAGGCCGGGTGCTCACCGGCCGCTGGACGCAGTCGAACGGCCAGGGCAGGGTGGTGCTGCGCTTCAGCGCCGACTTCTCCAGCTTCACCGGCGAATGGGGCTACAACGACGCGCCGCCCGACCAGAGCTGGACCGGCCAGCGCTGAGGCCGACGCCCGCTGCTCGGGCGATCGGCGCGCCGGCCGGCGTGCTCAGCGCGGCAGCAGCGGCTCGATCGCCGCGGCCAGGCTCTCGGGCTTGTCGGTGGGCGCATGGCGCGACAGCACCCGGCCCTGTGCATCGACCAGGAACTTGGTGAAGTTCCACTTGATGCCTTCGGTGCCCAGCAGCCCGGGCGCCTCCTTCTTCAGGTGCTGGAACAGCGGGTGCGCGTCCGGGCCGTTGACCTCGACCTTCGCGAACATCGGGAAGGTCACGTCGTAGTTCAGGCTGCAGAAGCTGCGGATCTCCTCCTCGTCGCCCGGCTCCTGGTGGCCGAACTGGTCGCAGGGGAAGCCCAGCACCGCGAAGCCGCGCTCGCGATAGCGCCGGTACAGCGCCTCGAGCCCGCCGTACTGCGGCGTGAAGCCGCAGCGGCTGGCCACGTTGACGATCAGCAGCACCTGACCGGCGTATTCGGCCAGGCTCTGGAGCTTGCCGTCGATGCGGCGCACTTCGATGTCGTGGAGGTTCATGGAGCAGCTTTCGTGAGGAGACCGGCGCGATTGTTCCCCCATCGCCGACCTGCCGCCCGGCCCGGGGCATCGGCAGCCGTCGGCCTCAATCCACCGGCTGTGCCTTCACCCGTTCGAGCAGCGCCTTGAACTGCGGGTGGCGGCAGTCGCCCAGCCACTCGAACAGCACCATCTCGGCGCTCACCAGGGTCGCGCCGGCCTGCTGCAGCCGCTGCAGGCCGGCCAGCCGATCCTCCGGGCGGCGCGAGCCGCAGGCCGAGGCCACCACCCAGAGCCGGAAACCGTGCCCGAGCAGCCCCAGCGCGGTCTGCAGCAGGCAGACATGCGCCTCGCAGCCGGCGATCACCACCTCCGGCCGCGTCCCGGCCGGCGCATCCGCCAGCAGCCGCTCGGCCAGGCCGTCGCGGCAGGCGTCGAAGTGCGTCTTGGCCAGCGTCTCGTCGCAGCGTGCACGCAGCGGCGCCGCGTTCGGCCCGAGCCGCTGCGGGTTCTGCTCGGTGCCCAGCACCGGCACCCCCAGCACCCGCGCCGCATCGGCCAGCAGCAGCGCCTGCGACAGCCGGCGCTCGCCCTCGTGGATCGCCGGCATCAGCGGGCCCTGGTAGTCGACCAGCACGAGGCGGCTGTGGGCGGCGGTCATGGTGAGGGACATCGGCGGGGCTCCGGGAAACGTCGGATGGGGAGACGTCGAGCATACGTCGCGCTGCGGCGAGGCTCTCCCTTATCACCCATGCGCATAAGCTTCCTCGACTTCTCTATTTGGCGCACCGGCCGGGTGCGGGCACAGTGCGGCTCCGTTCATGCAAGCCGTACCGGCATCCATGGAGCTGTCGATGACACCGAACTTCCGATTTCCGCTGCGCGGCCTGTTGCTGGCCGCCGGCCTGGGGGCCTGTCTGGCTGCCCAGGCGCAGTCGCCCGCGGCCACGCCGAGCCTGGCCGAGCGCCAGGTGCGTACCTGGGCGGCCACCTGTGCGGCCTGCCATGGCACCGAGGGGCGCGACCAGGGGGCGATTCCGGCGATCGCGGGGCGGGGCGCCGAGACGCTGTACCGTGCGCTGATCGAGTTCAAGACCGGCCAGCGGCCGGCCGCGACCGTGATGCACCAGCACGCCAAGGGCTACAGCGACGAGGAGTTGCGTCGCCTGGCCGACTATTTCGCGGCCCTGCCCGTGCGCTGAGGGAGAGCGACCATGACCCTGCAACGACGTTCCCTTCTCGGCGCCGGCCTGGCCGGTGCCGCATCGCTCGGCCTGTCGGGCTGTGCCAGCCTGACCGGCGTGAAACCCCTCGGCCGCGTGGTGGTGATCGGCGCGGGCTTCGGCGGTGCCACCGCGGCGAAGTACCTGCGGCTGTGGGAGCCCCGCCTCGAGGTGACGCTGGTGGAGCGCAACGAGCACTTCGTCTCCTGCCCGATCAGCAACCTGGTGCTGGCGGGCAGCCGCCGCATCGAGGACATCACGCGCGGCTACGACGGACTGGACAAATACGGCGTGCGCCGGGTGCGTGACGAGGCGACGGCGATCGACTTCGAGCGCCGCCAAGTGCGCCTGGCGCGCGGCGAGCCACTGCCCTACGACCGGCTGATCGTGGCGCCGGGCATCGATGTCGATCTCGACGCGGTGCCGGGCCTGGCGGCCGCGCATGCCAGCGGCCGCGTGCTGCACGCCTGGAAGGCCGGCCCCGAGACGGTGGCGCTGCGCCGCCAGCTCGAGGCGCTGCCCGACGGCGGGGTGTTCGCGATCTCGATCCCGAAGGCCCCCTATCGCTGCCCGCCCGGGCCCTACGAGCGTGCCAGCGTGATCGCGCAGTACTTCCAGCGCGCCAAGCCGCGCGCGAAGCTGCTGGTGCTGGACGGCAACCCGGACATCGTCTCCAAGAAGGGCCTGTTCCTGAAGGCCTGGAGCGAGCTGTATCCGGGCATCATCGAGTACCGCCCCAACAGCGCGCTGCTCGAGTTCGACGCGGCCAAGGGCGTGGCCCGCCTCGAGACCGAGGACGTCAAGGCCGATCTGTTCAACGTCATCCCGCCGCAGCGCGCCGGGCGCATTGCCCAGCCGCTGGTCACGGTGAACAACCGTTGGGTGGGGGTGGAGTTCCAGGGCTTCGAATCCACCCGGGTGCCCGGTGTGCATGTGATCGGCGACGCCACCGCCTCCGCACCGGCCATGCCCAAGTCCGGCTTCATGGCCAACAACCACGCCAAGGCCACGGCGGATGCGGTGATCGCCCGGCTGACCGGCCAGCCGCTCAACGACTCGCCCATCATCACCAACACCTGCTACAGCTTCGTCTCGGAGAGCGAGGCGGTGCACGTGGCCTCGGTGCACAAATGGGACGCAGCGCAGAAGACCCTGGTGCCGGTGCCGGGCGCGGGCGGCCTCTCGGCGGCGCGCAACACGCTGGAGGCCACCTACGCGCACACCTGGGCGCGCAACATCTGGGCCGACGCGCTGGGCTGACCGACCTCGTTCGCGCCGTGCGCGCCACGCAGGCCGGGCCCGGCCGGTCGCGCCGCGCAGGCGCGCCGTCGGGGGCCGTCCCTGGCCGTCAGTGCGCCATGCCGCCGTGCCCGTCGGCGGCCGCGGCACCGCCCAGGATCGTCGGGTCGAGCATGCCGAAGATCATCGCCACATGGGCGACCACCAGGAAGGTCGCCACGGCGATGGCATGCCAGGTCATGCGGCGTTCGTCGCTCCAGTGGCCACCGACCCAGCGCAGGTCCAGCAGGGCCATGCCGACCAGTGGCAGCACCCCGGCCAGGTAGAAGCCCACCGCGATCACGTCGGCCGGGCCGCGCCACTGGTCGCCCTGGGTGATCGGGATCACCGCGGTGACCATCAGCCAGGCGAACACGCCCAGGAAGTACAGTCCGCCGGCGATGCTGGCGGCGCGGTTGAGCATCAGCAGGCGGCCGCTGCGCAGGCGGTGCAGCAGCACGAAGAGCTCGGTGATGGCCACGGTCTCGGCCAGGATGACCGGGACGGCCATGAAGAGGATCAGGTTCCAGGGCTGGTTCTCGGCCAGCAGCTGCATGTAGTGGGTCATGTTCATGTGAGGGCTCCTCGGGCCGTCGCGCCGGGGCGGCGCCGGGCCGCGCCATGCGGCGCGCGACGGCCGGATCCGAAGGGAAGGGGCAGGGGCGGGTGCGGCGGCCTGGGGCCGTGCACCGGCCGGATTCACCCCGCCGGCACCGGGGCGCGGTGCGGGGCGTTCGTGGGGGGCTGGACCTTCTGCGCTCAGGCCTTCGGGGGCGGTCCGTCCGGCGGGCCGGCCAGGGTGCCGAGCGGCTGCGCCACCGGCGTGCGCCCGGATCGGGCGGCAGGCGGCTGCGGCGTCGCAGGCGTTGCGGCGGGCAGGGCGAGCAGGCAGCCCGCCGCGCAGGCGGCGCTGCAGGCAGCGCTGCAATCACGGTCCGGCCCGTCGCAGGGGCAGGGCGGGGCCTCGGCCCGGGCGCCGTCGCTGCCTGGCGTTGCGGTGCGGGGGTCTGCCGCCGCAGCCGTGGGCAACGCCCGGTGGTCCGTGGCCCGGCCTGGGCAGGCCGCAGCGGCCGTGTCAGCCGTGTCGGCCGAAGCCGCATGCGCCGCATGACCGTCGGCGGCCCAGGCCGGGGCCACCGGCAGGGCGATGGCGCCGGCCACGAGCAGCAGCCACAGCGCGAGCCGGCACAGCCAGGCGGCAGGGCCAGAGGTCGAGGGCAGGCACGCGGGATTCACGCGCCGCAGTCTGCCGCGGCGGCCGTGGGCTGTCCTTGTACTGGAACAAGGCGGCCGCAGAAGCTCCGCCCTGGCGTCGTGCCGCCGACCGGCGCGTTCAGCCGCCGAAGCGCCACTGCAGCGCCAGGCCCCAGCTGCGCGGGCTGCCCGGGGCCAGGAAGGACTCGTCGCTCCAGTCGTCCGGGGCGCGCAGCTGGCCGGTGGCGTCGAAGGCGTTCTCGCCGATCAGGCCGCCGGTGGCATGGCGGCGGTCGAAGACGTTGTTCACGCGCGCCAGCAGGGTCCAGCCCGGTGCGGGCTCCCAGCGCGCCTGCAGGTTCAGGATGGCAAAGCCGCCGACCCGGCCGCGGTTGCCGGCGTCGTCCTCGTCGGGGGTGTGGCGGTTGTTCTCGTTGCCGCGCAGGTACACGCCCGACTGGGCCTGCAGGTTGGCGCCCAGGCGCAGGGCCGGCAGGGCGCGCCAGCCCAGGTCGAGCTTGAGCAGGTTCTCCGGCAGGCCGGGCAGGCGGTCGCCGGGGCGCACTTCGATCTCGTCCTCGCCGGTGCAGCGTGCGCTGCTGCCGGCGGTGCTGTTGCCCTCCGACACCAGGCAGGCGCTGCTCTGGAAGGTGGCCGCCAGGCGGGTGTAGTGCAGCGCGGCATCGAAGGCGCCGCTGCGGCCGGACAGGCCCAGCTCGAGGCCCTGCCGGCGGGTCTTGCCGAAGTTGGCGAAGTAGCCCGCCGCGCGCCCGTTGCTGACGAACAGGATGTCGTCGCGGTTGGTGGTGTGGAACATGCCGGCGTTCCAGCGCCAGCCCGGCGCCAGCTCGCCGCGCAGACCGGCCTCCAGGCTGCGCGAGATCACCTGGTCCAGCGGCGGGTCGGCCTGCAGGGCGTTGGGCAGCACGCAGGGGTCGTCGGGGTCGGAGCAGCCCAGCTCGATCGGGCTGGGCGCCCGGTTGCCCTGGCTGAGGTTGCCGTAGGCGCTCAGCGCCGGGCCGAAGCTCCAGGTCGCGCCCAGCGCGGGGTTGAAGGCGCGGAAGCGGTGGTCGCTGTCCAGGTTCGTGTCCAGGCCCTGGCGGCGTCCTTCGTCGACGGTGGTCACGCGCGTCTCGTTCCAGCGGCCGGAGGCGGTCAGCGCCAGTGCGGGGGCGAGCTGCACGGTGCTGGTCGCGTACAGGCTGTGGGTGCGGCTGCGCCCGGAAATGGCGGCGTTCAGCTCCTCGTCCTCGAGCTCGCCGACGGCCCGCGTGGCGTCGAGCACCCCCTCGGCTTCGGTCTGCTCGAACTCGGTGCGGCTGCGCTCGTGCGAGGCGCCGACCACCAGCAGCTGGTCGGCGCTGCGGCGCTGCCACTGCAGCGTCAGGCCGCTGCCGCGCTGCTTGCCGGCGGTGCGGTTCTCGACACCGGTCTCCTCCGAGAGGCCGTCCCAGTCGTCGTTCAGGTCGCCGTTGACCGTGCGGGCACGCAGCTGGCGGGTGTGCACCTGGGCCTCCAGGCGCTGGCCGGCGCCCAGTTCCCAGCCACCGCGCAGCGACAGGGCCGCCAGGCGGTTGCGGGTCTGGTCGGGGCGGGTGTAGATCTGCGTGCGGTCGACCGCCAGCAGGGTCTCGGGCAGCAGGCCGTTGCCGATCAGGTCGTTGTCGGCGCCCTGGGCGGTCAGGGTCAGGTCCAGCGGGCCGCGGCGGTGGTCGACGCGGGCGAAGACCTGGCGCAGCTTCGAGGGCGAGTGCTGTCGCCAGCCGTCTTCGTCGAAGGCGGCACCGGCGACGAAGAGGTGGGTGTCCTCGGCCAGGGTCGATCCGTGGGCCAGCTCGAGGCTGCGCCGGCCGTGCGCGCCCAGGCCGAACTCGACCTCGCCGCCGGCATGGGTGTCACCGCGCTTGCTGGTCAGCACCAGCGCGCCGCCCAGGGTGTTCAGGCCGAACACCGGGTTGGAGCCGGGCATCACGGTCAGGCTGGCCAGGGCATTGCGGGGCACCAGGTCCCAGTTGACCACGTCGCCGAAGGCTTCGTTGAGCCGTACGCCGTCGAGGAACACCGACAGCCCCTGCGGCTGGCCCAGCAGCGGGCTGGCGTTGAAGCCGCGGAAGTTCACTTCCAGCTGCCAGGGGTTGCCCTGGGTCTCGACCGCGCTGACCGAGCCGACCTGGCCGCGCAGCAGTTCCGGCAGGTTCTGCGCCTGGGCGTCGCGCAGCCGGGTGCCGCCCAGGTGCTGCACATTGGCGGGCAGCTTGTCGCGCTCGACGCCGGCACCCGGCAGGGGGGTGCTGCCGACGATCTCGACGCGTTCCAGCGGGGCGGCCGCGGACTGTGCCGCGGCCTGGCCCGACAGCAGGCAGCAGGCTGCGGCCGCCAGCGCCAGGGACCGCCGCCGCCAGGCGGGCGGCGCGGCCGCGGCGGGGAGATCGGCACAGGAGGGAGGCAGGCAGGAGGGGGCGAGGTTGGACATGGCGATGCAGGCGCGGAGGAGCGCAGCGCTCCGGTGACGGACAAGTTACCGATCGTGTCCGCGCCCCGACAGGGAATTCTTCCCGGCTGCTGGAAACCCCCTGCGTCCTCTTCGCCACAGCGTTGCGGCACGGCGCGGGCCGGTCCCGCCGGCTGTGCCAGGCTGGGACAGCCGGAACCGGCAGGCGCTCAATCGACCAGCCCGTGCTCCCGGGCGTAGCGCAGCAGCTCGTGGGCGCTGCCTACGCCGAGCTTCTGGCGCACCAGCGTCTGGTAGTTCGACACCGTCTTCTCGCTCAGGCCCATGCGGCGGGCGATGGCCTCGAGCGGCTGGCCGTCCAGCAGGTGGCGCAGCAGCTCGGCCTCGCGGGCGGTGAGCTGCTCGTGCGGCGGCTGCGGATCCAGCGCCCGCAGTGCGCGCACCAGGGCCGGCGGCAGCGCGCGTTCGCCGCGGGCGACCTGCTGCACCGCCTCCACCACGGCCTGCGGGTCGCTGCTCTTGGGCACGAAGCCCGCCGCGCCGGCGCGCAGGCACTGCGCCACCAGGGCCGCGCCGTCGTGCATGCTGACCACCAGCACGCGCAGCGCCGGGCGTTGCGCATGCAGGCGGCGCAGCAGGTCCAGGCCGTTGCCCCCGGGCATCGACAGGTCGAGGATCAGCACGTCCAGCGCCGGCGCGGCGGGGTCGAGCAGGGCCGCGGCGGCCGTGCCGATGTCGCCGAACTCGGCCACCACGCGCAGGCCGGGTTCCAGCTCGAGCAGGCGGCGAAAGCCCAGGCGCACGATGGCGTGGTCGTCGGCCAGCGCGATGCGCAGGCCCGTGTCCGGTGGGGTGTTCATGCGCGGTCCCGGGAAGGTCCGATCAGGCTCGACCGGCCCGGCCCGGCGATCCACCACCAGCAGGCCGCTCTGGGCAGGGCCGAGACGACGAACAGGGCCGACAGCGCGCCCCAGGTCGACAGGAAGGCCTGCGCGCCCGGCAGCCGGGCCAGGTGGGCCACTGCCGCGGCCAGCGGCGCGGTCAGGCTGGCGAGGTAGGGACGGAAGTCAGCCATGGGAGCAAGCGGAAGGAGGATCGGCCGGCAGCGGCAGGCGGGCCTGCAGGCGCCAGCCGGGGCGCGCGCCGCCGGATGCGCCGCCGGTCGTGCCGGAACCGGCTGCCCCACTGTGCCAGATGCCGCCAAGGGCCCAGACGCGTTCCTGCATGCCGGCCAGGCCGTTGCCGCGCTGCAGCGCGGCGTCGGCCTGCGCGATGCCGGTGCCGTCGTCCTGCACCGACCAGTGCAGCCAGGCGCTGGCAGCAGCGGGCCGGTCTTCCTCCAGCGCCAGGCGCAGCTCGACCCGGCTGGCGCGGGCATGGCGGGCGGCGTTGGTCAGGGCTTCCTGGCTGATGCGGTACAGCGCGAGCGCCAGCGCATGCGGCAGGCGCAGCGACTCCGCCCGCCCGGGCGGCAGCGGCTGCAGCGGTCCGGTCTCGCCGCCCAGGCCGAAGCTGGCCTGGAAGCGCGGCGCCGGCCCATCCCCGGCGGCCGGGGTGGCCTGCCAGCCCTGCACCAGGGCGGCCAGCAGCTGCACCAGGCGCGCCAGCGGCAGGCCGGCGGCCTGGCCGTCGGCGGCACGGTCGCGCGCCACCGGCCCGAGCGGGTCGAGCTGCACCAGCAGCTGGCGCACGTCGGCCTGCAGCTCGGCGCAGCGCTGTGCCATGCCCTGCACCACCTCACCCAGCTCGGCCGCGCCGGCGCTGCGATCGGGCTGCGGTGCCGCCAGCTGGCGCTGCAGCCAGGCCGCGTCGAAGCGCAGCGCGGTCAGGCGCTGGCCGAGTTCGTCGTGCAGCTCGCGGGCGAGGTGATGGCGCTCGTCCTCCTGCAGCGTCAGCAGCTTCTGGCCGAGCAGGCGGCGGCGGTGCTCGGCCGCGTCCAGCGCGCCGGCCAGGTGGCGCAGCGCCGCGGCGATGGCGCCCAGCTCGCGCACCGGCATGGCCGGCAGGCGCGCCACCGCGGCGGTGCCGGTGGTCTCCAGGCCCTGGATGGCCTGCACCAGTCCGGCCAGCGGTGCGAGGGCGCGCCGCACGTTCCAGCGCATCACCGCCAGCAGGCCGCCGATGGCCAGCAGCAGCAGCGCCAGGGTGTCGACCAGGCTGGCCAGGGCCTCGCGCCGTTCGCTGTCGCCGGTGGCATCGAGCGAGAGCACCCAGGCCGGACCCTGCGGGCGCGGCACCAGCCAGGAGACCCGGCGCGGCTCGTCCGGCGCGGCCATGCGCGCATGCAGGCGCAGCAGGGCGGCCAACGCGTCGTCGTCCTGCGCCGGCGGCGGCGCCAGCAGGGTCAGGCCGTCGGCGCGGTGGATGTGCAGCGACAGGTGGCGCAGCGGGGCCTCCTGCTGCATCGCCCGCAGCGTGGCCAGGGCCGAGGCGTCGTCCAGCGGCGCCAGGGTGCCCAGCCGGCTGACCAGGGTGGCCAGGTGCATCGCGGCGTCGACCTCCTCGCGCACATCGTCCTCGAGGCGCTGCAGGCCCAGCGCCAGCGCCAGCAGCAGCACGGCCGCGCCCACCACGGTGGCGCGGCGCATCACGAGGCGGGGCAGGTCCAGGGGCAGCGGGCGGTTCACGGAGCTCTCTCGGGGGCGCGTGGGCGATGCAGGGCCGGCAACGGCGCCGGGCCGGGCGCGGCAGGGCCGATTCTGGCGCCCCGCGGCGGCACCGCCCGACCGGGATAATCCGCAGCTTCGCGTCGCGGCGGCCACCGTCCCGACGATCCGCCCCGACCGCACCGACTGCCCCAGCCCGCGCCATGTCCACCCTCGACGACCCCCGCCACGACCGCGAAGCCGGTTCCCGCGACGCCACCCACGACACCACCCGCATCGACGACGTGCGCATCGGCGCGGTGCGCCCGCTGGTCAACCCCGCGCTGCTGCAGGAGTGGCTGCCGGTGCCCGACGCCACGCTGGCGCTGGTGGAGGCCAGCCGCGCCGCGCTGGCCGACGTGCTGCACGGCCGCGACGACCGCCTGATCGTCGTCGTCGGCCCCTGCTCGATCCACGACCACGACCAGGCGCTGGCCTATGCCCGGCTGCTGAAGCACGAGGCCGAGCAGCTTGCCGGCGAGCTGCTGGTGGTGATGCGGGTGTACTTCGAGAAGCCGCGCACCACGGTGGGCTGGAAGGGCTACATCAACGACCCGCACCTGGACGGCAGCTTCGCGATCAACGAGGGGCTGCAGCGCGCCCGCCGCCTGCTGCTCGAGATCGGCGAGATCGGCCTGCCCACCGGCACCGAGTTCCTCGACCTGCTCAGCCCGCAGTACATCGCCGACCTGATCGCCTGGGGCGCCATCGGCGCGCGCACCACCGAGAGCCAGACGCATCGCCAGCTCGCCTCCGGCCTGAGCTGCCCGGTGGGCTTCAAGAACGGCACCGACGGCAACCTGAAGGTGGCCAGCGACGCCATCCTCTCGGCCAGTGCGCCGCATGCCTTCATGGGCATGACCAAGATGGGCCAGGCGGCGATCTTCGAGACCCGCGGCAATGCCGACTGCCATGTCATCCTGCGCGGCGGCAAGGCGCCCAACTACGCGGCCGAGCATGTCGCCGCGGCCTGCAAGACGCTGCGCGACGCGGGCCTGCGTGAGCAGGTGATGATCGACTGCTCGCACGCCAACAGCAGCAAGCAGCACCGCCGCCAGATCGAGGTGGCCGCCGACGTGGCCGCGCAGATCGCCGCCGGCGAGACGCGCATCACCGGCGTCATGATCGAGAGCCACCTGCAGGAGGGCCGCCAGGACCTGGTGGTCGGCCAGGCGCTGGCGCACGGCGTGTCGATCACCGATGCCTGCATCAGCTGGGCGCAGACCCAGCCGGTGCTGCAGCAGCTGGCGCAGGCGGTGGCCGAGCGGCGCCGCCGCGGCGCCTGAGCGCGGGGGCGTCGATGGCATCGATCGGCGATGCACCTGCTGGGCTTGCGCCGCCCGTGCTGCTCGAGGCGCAGGGACTGGGGTTCGACGGCTGGGGCCGGCCGGTCGTCGCGGACCTGACCTTCACGCTGCGCCCCGGCCTGACCCTGCTGCGCGGCGGCGAGGGCCGCGGCAAGACCACCCTGCTGCGCCTGCTGGCCGGCGAGCTGACGCCCACGGCCGGGCAGCTGCGGCGCGCCGCGGCGCACTGCGCGTGGGCGCAGCCGGCCGAGCCGCAGCACGATGCCGTGGTGGCCGCGCAGTGGCTCGAGGCGCATCGGGCGCGCTTTCCGGGCTGGCGCACCGACTGGGCCGAGGCGCTGGTGCAGGCCTTCGGCCTGGGCGAGCACCTGGGCAAGCGCATGGAGATGCTCTCCACGGGCAGCCGGCGCAAGGTCGGGCTGGTCGCGGCGGCCGCCAGCGGGGCGGCGCTGACCCTGCTGGATGCGCCCTGGGCGGCGCTGGATGCGCGCTCCGCGCGGGTGCTCGACGAGCTGCTGGCCGAGGCGGCCGAGGACCCGCGGCGCGCCTGGGTGGTGGCCGACTACGGCCTGCCTGCCGCGCTGCAGGGGCTGCCGCTGGCCGGCTGCATCGACCTGGGCGAGTGAGGCGGGTCGGCGGGCCGGCACCGGGCGCAGCGCTCGGTCCCGCGCCCGCCGCTGCGCCCGATACAACTCGATGCAGACCGCGGCCGTCGGCGCGGGCATGCTTGGCGCCTTCCGACGGCCTGCCGCTGCCCGTGCCCCTCGACCTTTCCGATTCCGACCGCCGGCTGGACATGCTCCAGCGCATGCCGATCTTCGGCGCCGTGCGCGGCGATGCGCTGCAGTTCCTGCTCGCGCAGACCCGGCAGCGCGAGGTGGCGCGGGGCGACTACTTCTTCCGCCACGGCGAGAAGGCGCTGGTGATGTACGTGCTCGAGGCCGGCCGGGTGTCGGTGCGGCGCCACTGGGGCGACCACGAGCTGCTGCTGCGCACCCTGGGCGCGGGGGAATGCTTCGGCGAGATGGCGCTGCTCGACCTGTCCGCCCGCAGCGCCTCGGTGCGCGCCGAGAGCGACTGCCTGGCCATCGAACTCTCGCCGGGCGACCTGCTGCGCCTGTTCGAGCACGATGCCGAGCAGTTCGCGCTGATCCAGATGAACATCGCCCGCGAGCTCAGTCGCCGCCTGCGCGTCACCGACGAGCTGCTGTTTCGCGCCACGATGGGCGAGCGCCCGGCCGGCACCGACAGCGTCTTCCAGTCGCTCTGACGTTCACCCAGGCGCCGGCGCGGACCGGTGCGTCCGCGGCGCGCCGAGCGACCGCGCCCGGTTCGACCGCTCGGAGCGTGCGTTCAGAGCGGCCGTGTCCCGCCCAGCCGCATCGCCAGGGCCGCCAGCCCCGGCAGCGTGGCCAGGAGCAGGGCGTACGCCAGCAGGCGCCCCCGGCGGGTGCGGCGCCGCTGGTCTGCCCGGTCCTGCGCCTGGGCCTGCTGCAGCGCTTCCAGCGCGGCCTCGCAGGCGTGCAGCCGGTCCTGCTGGTGGCGGCACAGCCTTTCGAGTTCGTTCAGGCGGGCGCCTTCGGCCTCGCCCTGCCGGGCCAGCGCCGACAGGCGGCCGGCCAGGATCCGGTCGGCGTCCTGCAGACGGACGGTCTCGGCTTCCAGCTTCAGCGTCAGCCGGGTGGCCCCTTCGAGCAGGGCCGCGGTCTGGTCCTGCCGGCCGCTGCGTTCGGCATCGACGGCCTTGCCGAGCCGCTCCAGACGCAGCTCGTGTGCATCGCCCACCGCACGGAAGCGCTCGCAGGCCACGTCCAGGCGGGCCATCGCTGCGTCCAGGGCCTGCTGCACCTGGCGCACCAGCTCGGCCTGCGCCGGGCTGGCGGCCGTGCCGGCGCTGCCGCGCGCCTCACGCTGCGTGCCGGGCTGGGCCGGGGTCGAGGCCGTCGACGGGTGACGGGAGGCACGGGGCGGGGCAGACTGGGCGGACGGGGCGGCGGACATGCTGCCGACATCGGCCGGCGGCGGGCAAACCTGAGGGGCGTCTTCGCGCAGGAGGTCCCTGCTGCGCCCGTGGCCGGTCAATCCTCAGCCGGCGTTGCGGTGCGGCGGGCGGCGGCCTGTGCGCGTTCCAGACGACGCCAGTCCCAGGGGGCGACGACCTCGTCGTCGGCCCACAGGCCCTGCGCGCTGCGGCGTGCCTGGGCCTCGGCCTGGGCGTAGGCGGCGGCCTCGTCGGCCGACTGTTCGTGCCGGTAGGCCAGGTAATGCCAGGCCAGGCCGGCGCGCAGCAGGTTCAGCCCGAGGTCGTGGCCGTCGCGGTGCAGGGTGCAGACGGCGCGCCCGTAGCGGTCGTGCTTGTGGCAGGCTGCGCGTACCGGCTGACGCCGGGCCGCGCGGGTCAGCGCCTCGCGCGCCTGCGGTCCCCAGGCCTGGCGGCGCTCCGGCGCGTCGATGCCGGCCAGGCGGATACGGTGCAGCTGCTGCTGCGCATCGCGCAGCGTCAGGGTGTCGCCGTCGGCCACGCGCACCACCTCGCCTTCGATCTGCCAGGGTTCGGCAGTTGCCGTGGCAGCGGCGGCGGTGCTGGCCACCCAGAGGCTCAGCCCGAGAGCGGTCAGGGTACGGCGGCGCCAGGCCGGCCCGGCAGCATGATGTCGATCCATAGGGATCGACAATCGGCATTACTCTGCCGATTTCCATCCCCGCCTTCAGGGTGACGCCCTCATCGGGGCGCGGCGGCGTGACGAAGTACCGCTGCCGAGGGTGGCCGCGGCCTGCGGGTCAGGGGATCTCGAGGGCCATCTTGCCGAACTGCTCGCCGGCTTCCAGGCGGTTCAGCGCGCCGTGCAGCTCGGCCAGCGGCCAGCGCGACTCGATCTGCGGCACGAGTTGCCCGCGCGCGCAGACCGCCAGCAGGTCGTGGAACTCGCGCAGGTCGCCCAGCGTGGAGCCGAAGATCTGCAGCTGGCGGATGAAGACGCGCCGCAGGTCGGCGCCCGGCTGGTCGCCGCTGGTGGCGCCGCAGGTGACCAGGCGCCCGCCGCGCACCAGGGATTTCAGCGCCGCCGGCCAGGCCGCCGCGCCGACGTTCTCCAGCACCACGTCGACGCCGCGCCCGTCGGTCAGGGCCAGCACGCGCCGGGCGACATCCTCGCGGGCGCTGTTCACCGCCGCATCGGCGCCGAGCTGCAGGGCGCGTTCGAGCTTGCCCTCGTCGCGCGAGGTGACGATCACCCGCGCGCCGATCAGCCGGGCGATCTGCAGCCCGGCCAGCGAGACCCCGCCGCCGATGCCGAAGATCAGCACCGTTTCCCAGGGCTGCAGCCGGGCCTTGCCCACCAGCATGCGCCAGGCGGTGAGGTGGTTCACGCCCAGCGCCGCGGCTTGGGCGTAGTCCAGCGTGTCGGGAATGGGCAGCGCGTTGGCCGCCGGCAGGCTGACGTACTGCGCGAAGGTGCCGTCGCGGTGCTCGCCCAGCAGCTTCATCGTGGTGCAGAGCACGCCTTCGCCGCGGCGGCAGAACTCGCAGCGCCCGCAGGTCACGCCCGGGTAGAGCACCACGCGCATGCCCGGGCGCAGCAGCGGTTCGTCGTCGTCGACCGCCTCGACCACGCCGGCGCCGTCCACGCCCATCACCTGCGGCAGGCTGTGCGTGATGCCCGCGCCGCTGTCGCGCATGTACAGGTCGACGCGGTTGAGCGTGGCCGCGTGCAGGCGGACCAGGACGTCGCCGCGGCCGCGCGGCGGCATGGGGCGCTCGCCGATGGCGACCACCTCGTTGCCGCCGTGGCCGGTCAGATAGGCTGCTTGCATGGGGCTCCTCCAGGGAAGGCGCCCCGGGCGGGGAAGGGGGCTGCGACGGAGCCAGGGCGCCAGGCCCCGATTGTCAGACCTGACGCGCCCAGGGGCCCAGGGTCAGGCGTTCGAGGGTGTCGAGCTGGCGCTCGAAGTCGCGCGCGGCCAGCATCGAGCGTGGCATCCAGCCGGCCCGCACCGCGCCGGCGTACTGTGCACGGGCGGTGTCGAAGGGCAGGCGGGCCAGGCGGGCGCCGGTCTGCTGGGACCAGTCCAGCCAGAGCTGGGCCGGCCCGAGCGCGGGCAGGGCGGTGAGGGTGGGGGCAGGGCAGCAGGTCATGACGATCTCTCCTCGCGCCCGGTCCGGCCCGGTGAAGGCCGGCAGGGCAGTGACGGAGCCTTCGCCACCGGTTCGGCAGCGGCTCCGGGCCGGAGGATACTAGGGTTTACCCTGAAGCGTGCAACCCCGGAGATCGGCGGATCGGCGCGGGCATTTTTCGCGACCCGGGTCGCAAGGCCCTTCAGCGTTCGGCCGCGTCGAGCTCGCGCAGCTTGCGGTACAGGGTGCGCGGGCTGATGCCCAGCTCCTTTGCGAGCGCCTGCCGGCTGCCCTGGTGGCGCGCCAGCGCGGCGCGCAGCGCGGCGCGCTCGGCCGCGCGCAGCGGGTTCGCTGTGGCGGGTTCGGCCGCGGGCGCTGCGGCCTCGGCGCTTGCCGGCGGGGCGGCGCGACGCCGGGCGCCCAGCGCCAGGGCCTGCTCGATCTGCGCCACCTCGATGCGTGCGCCGTCGCTGAGCAGCACGGCGCGTTCGAGCACGTTGCGCAGCTCGCGCACATTGCCCGGGAAGTCGTAGGCGCACAGCCGCGCCAGCGCAGCCTCGCCCAGCTGCGGGGTGCGCCGCGGCGCCAGCCGGGCCAGCAGCGAGGTGGCCAGCAGCGGGATGTCGCCGCGACGCTCGCGCAGCGCCGGCAGCGGGATCGGGAAGGTGCCCAGGCGGTGGAACAGGTCCTCGCGGAAGCGCCCCTCGGCCACCATGGCGTGCAGGTCGCGGTGCGTGGCCGACACCAGGCGCAGGTCGGCGCGGCGCAGCTCGGTGCTGCCCACGCGGCGGAAGGTGCCGCTCTCCAGCAGGCGCAGCAGCTTGACCTGCATGGTCAGAGGAATGTCGCCCACCTCGTCGAGGAAGAGGGTGCCGCCGCTGGCGGCCTCGACCAGCCCGGCGCGGGCCGCGTGCGCGCCGGTGAAGGCGCCGCGCTCGTGGCCGAACAGCTCGCTCTCGAACAGGGTCTCGGGCAGGCTGGCGCAGTCCACCACCACCAGCGCCCGGTCGGCGCGGGCGCTGGCCTCGTGCACCGCGCGGGCCACCAGCTCCTTGCCGGTGCCCGACTCGCCCAGCAGCAGCACGCTGGCCTCCGACGGGCCGACGCGGGCCACCAGCTCGAGCATGGCCTGGAAGGGCGCCGAGCGGCCGATCAGCCCGTCGGCGGCCGGCACGCCCTGGGCCACCCGCAGCGGCTCCATCTTCTCGATGAACCAGGCCATCTCGCCGGCGGCGTTGCGCAGCGGCACCAGTTCGATGTTGACGTAGGCCTCGCCCTGCGGCGTGTGGTGCAGGTGCAGCACGCGCTCGCGCCGTCCGCTGTGCCGCGAGCGCGCCAGCGGGCAGCTCTCGCCGGCCTCGTCGCAGGGCACGTCGATGTGGTGCGACACCGCGTAGCAGGTGCGCCCGACCACGGGTGTGCCGGTGCCGAACTGCTGCCGGTAGGCCGCATTGGCCGCGACGATGCGGTAGCTGCGGTCGAACAGGATGTGCGGCTCGGGCAGGCCTTCCAGGTACGAGACCAGCTCGGGGAAGGGCGGGGCGGTGGAAGACGGGTTCATCGGCAGGGATTCATCGAGGCGGCTTCGTCAGGACCTACTGCCACTATGCTGACACAGACGTCTGCTTGTGACAACTATGGCTTTCATTGCCGCCCAATGCCTGAGTCGAGGGACGGAGCCATGAGTTCAAGCCTTTGAATTAAAACAATATTTTTCCATTTCTCAGGCCTGGCATGATGCTTGATACGGGTTGCGGTATGACAAATTCCGACCGTCGTCTGCTCCGGCATCTGGTCCTGGCCGTGGGGGTCAAGCTGCTGCTGCTGACCCTCCTGTGGTGGGGTTTCGTGCGCGATGCGCGCGTGCCGGTCGACACCGACGCTGCCGGCCTGCACCTCGGCCGCGCGCCGTCCCTCTCGCAAGGAGAAACCCGATGATCCCGGACAACCTGGTCGACCTGTCGCGGCTGCAGTTCGCTGCCACGGCGATGTACCACTTCCTCTTCGTGCCCCTGACGCTGGGCATGGTCTGGCTGCTGGTCATCATGGAGACGGTCTACGTGATGACCGGCAACGTGGTGTGGAAGGACATGACCCGCTTCTGGGGCAAGCTCTTCGGCATCAACTTCGCGCTGGGCGTGACCACCGGCATCACGCTGGAGTTCCAGTTCGGCACCAACTGGGCCTACTACTCGCACTACGTGGGCGACGTGTTCGGCGCCCCGCTGGCCATCGAGGGGTTGATGGCCTTCTTCCTCGAGTCCACCTTCATCGGCCTGTTCTTCTTCGGCTGGGACCGGCTGAGCAAGACCCAGCACCTGCTGGTGACCACGCTGATGGCCGTGGGCACCAACCTGTCGGCGCTGTGGATCCTGATTGCCAACGGCTGGATGCAGAACCCGGTGGGCGCGGAGTTCTCCTGGCAGACCATGCGCATGGAGATGACCGACTTCTGGGCGGTGGTCTTCAACCCGGACGCGCAGGCCAAGTTCGTGCACACCGTCAGCGCCGGGTATGTCACCGGGGCGATGTTCGTGCTGTCGATTTCGGCCTGGTACCTGCTGAAGGGGCGGGACGTCGAGTTCGCCCGGCGCAGCTTCCGCGTGGCTTCGGCCTTCGGGCTGGCCAGCGTGTGCTCGGTCATCGTGCTGGGCGACGAAAGCGGCTACATGGTCGGCGAGGCGCAGCAGACCAAGATGGCGGCGCTCGAGGCGATGTGGGAGACCGAGCCGGCCCCGGCCGGGCTGAAGCTGATCGCCGGCATCGACGAAGCGAACCAGCGCAACAGCTGGGAGGTCGAGATTCCCTGGGTGATGGGGCTGATCGGCACGCGTTCGCTGGACCGGCAGATTCCCGGCATCCACGAGATCAAGGCCAGGAACCGCGAGCGCATCGTCAACGGCATCGACGCGGTGGTGGCGCTGGAGACGCTGCGGCGCGACCGCGGCAACGCGGCCGCACGCGCCACGCTGGAGGCGAAGAAGGCCGACCTGGGTTTCGGCCTGCTGCTCAAGAAGTACACCGCCGACGTGCGCCAGGCCACGCCGGCGATGATCGACCGCGCGGTGAACGACACCGTGCCGCGCGTGGCGCCGATGTTCTGGAGCTTCCGGGTCATGGTGGCGCTGGGCTTCGCGATGCTGCTGCTGTTCGGCCTGAGCTTCTGGAGCACGCTGAAGTCGCAGTGCCGGGCCCGTCCCTGGCTGCTGCGCTGGGCGGTGTGGATGCTGCCGGCGCCCTGGATCGCCTGTGAACTGGGCTGGTTCGTCGCCGAGTACGGCCGGCAGCCCTGGACCATCTACGGCGTGCTGCCCACGCACCTGTCGGTCTCCACGCTCAGCGTGAACAGCCTCTACGGCTCGCTGGCCGGCTTCGTCGGCTTCTACACCGTGCTGCTGATCGTCGAGATGTACCTCATGGTCAAGTTCGCGCGCATGGGCCCCGGCAGCCTGGGGACCGGGCGCTACGACAGGGAGCCCCCAGGCTCGCAGGCGCTCGCCACCCCCCACGGGGGCTCAGTCGGCGGCCCGGCGAAGCCGGATCCGCGCCTGGGCTCGGTTCAACCCCATTGAAAGACCTGCGCGATGCTGGACTATCCAACCCTCAAACTGATCTGGTGGCTGCTGGTGGGCGTGCTGCTGGTGGGCTTTGCCGTCATGGACGGCCACGACATGGGCGTGGGCACATTGCTGCCCTTCGTCGGGCGCAGCGACGAGGAACGCCGCGTCGTCATCAACACCGTCGGTCCCCACTGGGACGGCAACCAGGTCTGGTTCATCACCGGCGGGGGCGCCATCTTCGCGGCCTGGCCGCTGGTCTACGCCACGGCCTTCAGCGGCTTCTACTGGGCCATGCTGGCGGTGCTCTGGGCGCTGTTCTTCCGGCCGGTGGGTTTCGACTACCGCAGCAAGATTCACCATCCGCTCTGGCGTCGCACCTGGGACTGGGGCCTGTTCGTCGGCGGTGCCGTGCCGCCGCTGATCTTCGGCGTGGCCTTCGGCAACCTCTTCCTGGGCGTGCCCTTCCATTTCGACGACTTCCTGGTGCCCACCTACACCGGCAGCTTCTGGGCCCTGCTCAATCCCTTCGCGCTGCTGGTGGGCGTGGTGTCCAGCGCGATGATCACCTTGCAGGGCGGCACCTACCTCGCCCACCGCACCGAGGGCGCTCTGCAGCGCCGGGCCATCGGGGCGACGCTGGCGGCCGGTTGCGTGATGGTGCTGACCTTCCTGGCCGCCGGGCTCTGGCTGCGCCTGGGCGGCATCGAGGGCTTCGCGATCGCCACGGCGGTCGACCCCGCGGCGCTGCCCGACCCGCTGGCCAAGACCGTGGTGCGCGCCGGCAATGCCTGGTGGATCAACTTCGAGTGGCAGCCTGCGCTGTGGCTGCTGCCCGTCCTGGGCGTGGGCGGGGCCATCGCGGCGATGGGGCTGCTGATCCGGGGGCGCAGCGGCTGGGCCTTCGTGGCCTCCTCGCTGGCCGTGCTCGGCGTGATCGGCACCGCCGGGGTGGCGCTGTTTCCCTTCGTGCTGCCGTCGTCGACCCATCCCTCGCACAGCCTCACGGTCTGGGACAGCGTCTCCAGCCACCTGACGCTCGGGCTGATGTTCTGGGCCACGCTGATCTTCATGCCGCTGATCGTGACCTACACCGCCTGGGCCTACCGGGTGATGCGCGGCAAGGTGACGGTGGCGCACATCCGCGCCAACGAGCACACCGCCTACTGATCCTCGCGTCGCACCGCCTGCTCCCCACCCGGTGGGCCGGTCATCCGCGACGCACCCTTCGGAACCCGGAGATCGAACCATGTGGTACTTCACCTGGATGCTCGGCGTCGGCTTCGCCGTGCTGCTGGCCGTCATGAACGCAATGTGGGGCGAACACGCCCAGGCCCGCGAGCAGGCCGACGAGGAGCCGCGATGAACAGCGGCGCGCACCCGGCGCCCGTGGCGTCGCTGCACTGGCCCGGTCTGATCGTGGGCCTGTCGATCATGACCGTGGGCAGCGTGCACCCGCTGCTGTTCACCGACGCGCAGGGGCAGGCGGACCATCGCCTCGCGCTGGCGCTGTTCTGGGCCATGAGCGCCGGGCTGGTGCGCGGCGTCGGCTTCGTGCCGCGGCACGGGCTCTGGCGCCGCTTCTTCTCGGCCAGCGCCTGTGCGGCCGCCCTGCTGCTGGCAGCCTGGCTGCGCTGGGGCCTCTGAATGCCCTCAGGCTCTGGCATTCGTATGCCCTTGGGGGTATTCTGTGGGCGACCTCGGGCTGTTCGCCGCGCCTGCTCTCCTACCTGTCCCGCCACCTCACCATGAAGCAACTCCACTTTCAGCAGAAATACCCCATCACGGTCGTCGACATCGCCAAGTCCGAGACCACCTTCCGCAGCGTCGAGGAGATCGCCGCCTGGCTGCGCGAGCGTATCGCCGAGACCCCGCGCGTGCAGTACATCGGCACCTTCGACCACCACGCGCACACCCGGGCCATCGGCGGCGAGATCGCGCCGGAGATCCAGGCGGCCACCAATGTGATCTTCTGCTTCGGCCATGCGCTGCCCAACGCGCAGGTGCTGGCGGTGCGTCCGCGCTCGATCGGCATCGCCGACCTGGGCGAACACTTCGTCGTCAGCTTCATGGACGCGCCGATGAAGCCGGCCAACGACGCCATGCAGTCCTGGGCGCTGGCCCTGCGCAACGCCTGATCGGCCCACCTTCACCGGGGAGACTGCCATGTGGAACGCCTTGATGTGGGCGCAGAAGAACCTGGTCTGGAGCATTCCGGCCGCGATGCTCGCCGGGCTGCTGTTCGGCGCCGCGGCCGATCCGGCCTTCCTGCGCGCGGCCATCCTGCCGCTGACCTTCCTGATGGTCTACCCGATGATGGTCTCGCTGGACCTGCGCCAGCTGCTCGGGCGCGGCGGCGGCGGCCTGCAGGCCACCACGCTGGCGATCAACTTCGCGTTGGTGCCGGCCATCGGCTACGGGGCCGGCCTGCTGTTCTTCCCCGAGCAGCCGATGCTGCGTCTGGCGCTGCTGCTGACCGCGCTGCTGCCCACCTCGGGCATGACGATCTCCTGGACCGGTTTCGCCAAGGGCAACGTGCCCGCCGCGGTGAAGATGACCGTGCTCGGTCTGGTGGCCGGTTCGCTGCTGGCGCCGCTGTACCTGAAGGGGCTGCTCGGTGCGGTGGTGGAGATCCCGGTGCTGCAGGTGTTCGCTCAGATCGCGCTGATCGTCTTCCTGCCGCTGGCGCTGGGTCACCTCACGCGGCGGCGCCTGGTGGCGCGCCATGGCGAGGCCGAGTTCAAGCAGCGCCTGGCGCCGCGTTTTCCACCCTTCTCGACGCTGGGCGTGCTGGGCATCGTGTTTGTCTCGATGGCGTTGAAGTCGCGCGACCTGCTGGCCCAGCCGGCCATGCTGCCCGGCCTGCTGCTGCCGCTGCTCGGGGTGTACGCGCTGAACTTCGCGCTCAGCACGTTGATCGGCAAGGTCTTCTTCCGCCGCGGCGATGCCATCGCACTGGTCTACGGCACGGTGATGCGCAATCTCTCGATCGCGCTGGCGATCGCGATGGGGGTGTTCGGCGCCCGGGGGGCCGAGGCGGCGCTGCTGATCGCGCTGGCCTACATCGTCCAGGTGCAGGCGGCGGCCTGGTACGTGCGATTCACCGACCGTCTGTTCGGCCCGCCGGCAAGCCCCGCCGCCGGACCGAATGCCACCACCGTCGTCTCACCGGCGGCCCCACCTGCCGCCAAGGCGGGCTGAGGCCCCTGTTCCCGGCATCCGAAAGGCCACTGCCATGTCATCTCCCTCCCCAACCCTCACCCCCTACGAAGCGCTCGGCGGCGCCGAGGGCCTGCACCGCCTGGTGGACCGCTTCTATGCGCTGATGGACGAACTGCCGGAGGCCTACGCCGCGCGCAGGATCCACCCCGAAAGCCTGGCCGGGGCCAACCAGAGCCTGTTCGAGTTCCTCTCGGGCTGGTTCGGCGGCCCGGCCCTGTACATCGAGCGACACGGCCATCCGCGCCTGCGCATGCGCCATCTGCCCTATGCGATCGGACCGACCGAGCGTGACGAGTGGATGCTGTGCATGCGCAGCGCGCTGACCGAACAGGTGGCCGACGAGGCGCTGCGCGACGGCCTGCTGCAGGCCTTCACGCAGATGGCCGAGCACATGGTCAACACCGATGGCCGCGGCTGCGGCGACGGCTCGCATCGCCTGGCGGCCTGAACGACCATGCGCAAGCTCCTTCTGACGCTCAGCCTGTCCCTGACCCTGGCGCTGCCCCTGGCGGCCCAGGCCGCCCCGGTCGAGGCCGGCCAGCCGCTGCCCGAGCTCCGGCTGGAGGACCAGCACGGCCAGCCGTGGCGCATCGAGGCGCAGACCCGGCTGCTGATCTTCGCGGCCAGCCGCCAGGCCTCGAACCGGGTGCAGTCGGTGCTCGGCACGCAGCCGAAGGACTTCCTGGCCAGCCGGCGGGCGGTCTACCTGGCCGACATGAGCCGCATGCCCGGGCTGATCACCCGCACCTTCGCGCTGCCGGCGCTGCGCGAGCAGCCCTTTCGCGTCGGCGTCTCGCTGGACGAGGCGGCTCTGGCCGACTGGCCCCGGCAGGCCGAGGCGGTGACGCTGATCCACCTGGAACAGGGCCGCGTGCAGCGCATCGAGTTTGCCGGCAGCGAGGCGCAGCTGCGAAGCGCGCTCGGGCTGTGACGGCGTTCGACGCCGGCCGCAGCGCCGAGAACGGTGTGGCAGGCACGAGCCTGCTCGTCCGCCTGGGTGGCGAGCACGGGCTGCGCAGGCTGGTGCAGCACTTCCACAGCCTGATCGAGCAGATGCCGGGCAGCTGGTCGCTGCACCGGCTCGGCCAGCGCGAGCGCCCGGCCCGCGAGGCTCTGCTCATGGCCTACCTGCACGACTGGCTGGAGCCATCGGCACCGGGCGGGCCGGGCGTGGTGCTGTCGCAGCGGCCCTGCCGCCTGCGCGCCGAAGAGCGTGACGAATGGCTGCTGTGCATGCGCCTGGCGCTGGAGGCGGCCGTATCGGACATCGCCCTGCGCGATGCGATCTGGCAGGTGATGATGGCTGCCGCCGCCCAGCTGGTCGAAACCGACGATGCCCCGGCCTGAACGCCGCGGCGCGGGCTGGCCATGATGGACGCGGCCGCGAGCCTGCCGGGGGCGGCTGCGGTGGGGGGGATGGGGGCCCTGGGGCTGGCGGCCGCACTGGCCATGGGGCTGGGGCCGCGGCTGTTTCACCACGCGATCCTGCGGGGGCTGCGGGCTGCGCAGGAGCCGCACGACCCGCTGCCGGCGCTCCTGCAACAGGCGCCGGCCGGCGCCGCGCTGCAGGCCCTGCGGCTGCCGGGCCCCGGTGGCAAGACCCTGGCCGCCTGGTGGCTGCGTCCTGCGCCGCCAACCGATCGGCAGACGTTCCCGGTGGCCCTGCTGATGCACGGCTGGGGCTCCAACGCCTCGGCGATGGCGCCGCTGGTCGGCCCGCTGCTGCGGGCCGGGCTGGCCGTGCTGCTGCTCGATGCCCGCGGGCATGGCTGCAGCGACCCGGTGGAGTTCACCTCGATGCCGCGCTTTGCCGAGGACATCGGCGCCGGCGTGGCCTGGCTGCGCGGTCAGATCGGCGTGGACGGCGCCCGGCTGGTGCTGGTCGGCCATTCGGTCGGCGCGGCGGCGGCCCTGCTGTACACCGCCCGCCTGGCGGGTCCCGGCGAGGCGCCGCGGGCGGTGATCAGCCTGTCGGCCTTCGCCCACCCGCAGGAGGTGATGCGGCGCTGGCTGGCGGCCCGGCGCATTCCCTACGTGCCGATCGGCCGTGCCGTGCTGCGTCATGTGCAGCGGGTCATCGGCACGGACTTCGATGCCATCGCGCCGCTGCACACGGTGGCCGGGCTGCCGGCCGCGCTGCTGCTGGTGCATGGCCGCGACGACGATACGGTGCCCTTCGAAGATGCCCTGCGCCTTCAGGCCGCGGCCCCGCCCGGCGCGCAGCTGCTGGGGGTGCCAGGCGACCACGACCTGCGGGCCGCCCTGGCGGACCACGAGGCGCCGCTGCTCGACTTCCTGGCTCGGTCGCTGCGTGGCGGCCCGCAGGTCCCCGCCGGCTCTGCCAATGGCTGACATCGCTGGCCGAGGCGATCTGACACTTCCGGCAGGCGGGCGCCGCCAGGAGCGGCGGTGCGGCGCGCTTCTCCCTGTGCGCGGCGGCAGATTCGGCCTTGGCACGGCTCTTGATACAAGGGTGGGTATCGGTCCTGGAGTCCGGTCTGTGTGTCCGCTCCTTCCTTTCCTCCTTGCCTGACGGTGTGGCGCGCAGGGTCGGGCTCCAGGTCACCGTACATCCAGGAGACAAGCATGGCCGATCCGATGAACCCGCCGCCCTGGGCGTCGCCACCGCGCGATGCCGCCCCTGTCACCCACCGGGTCGGCGCTGTGCGCCGATGCCGGTGGCAACCGCTGCGCCGTCTGGCCGCCGGTCTCGCGCTGCTGGGCCTGTCGGGCGCTGCGCTGGCCTTCCCGGCCGCATCGGCACCTGCGGCGGCATCGGTCGCAGCGCCGGCGGCCGTCGCCTCGGCCGCTGCGGCGAGTTCGGCGGCCTCGGCGCCGGCCGGGGGCTGGCGGGTGAGCACGGCCGATCACAGCAAGTTCAAGGAACTGCAGGGGCCTTTCAAGAGCGGTGAGGAGGTCACCCAGGCCTGCATCGGCTGCCACACCGAGGCCGCCCGGCAGGTGATGGGCACGCGCCACTGGACCTGGGAGTACACCAACCCGCAGACGGGGCAGAAGCTGGGCAAGAAGTCGATGCTCAACAGCTTCTGCATCGGCGACCGCTCCAACGAGGCCTTCTGCCAGTCCTGCCACGTCGGCTATGGCTGGAAGGATGCCAGCTTCGACTTCACGGCCGAAAGCAAGGTCGACTGCCTGGTCTGCCACCAGACCGGCGGCTACCGGAAGCCCGCCGGCATGGCCGGCGAGGTGCCCACCGAGCGCACCGAGTACCCGCCCGGCTCGGGCAAGTTCTTCGACCCGGTGGATCTGGCGCTGGTCGCCAAACACGTGGGCAGGACCAGCACGGCCACCTGCGGCAGCTGTCACTACTACGGCGGTGGCGGTGACGGCGTCAAGCACGGCGACCTGGACTCCTCGCTGAACCGCGCCAGCCGCGAGCTGGATGTGCACATGGCCAGCAAGGCCCAGGGCGGCGCCGGCTTCAGCTGCGCGACCTGTCACCAGTCCGACGGCCACCGGATCGCCGGCAGCCGCATCACGATGACGGCCTCCGATCCGCATGGGCCGATGCTGCGCGGCGACAGCGTGCACAACGCCGGGCGCAATGCCGCCACCTGCCAGTCCTGCCACGGCGACAAGCCGCACCGGCAGGGGCTGCTGCAGGTCGAGCTGCTGAACAACCACACGAACAAGCTGGCCTGCCAGAGCTGTCATGTGCCCAGTTTTGCGCGCGGCGGCGTGGCCACCAAGATGGCCTGGGACTGGTCCACCGCCGGCCGGCTTACCCCGGAAGGCAAGCCGATCCAGAAGAAGGACGAACACGGCCACGTGATCTACGACAGCAAGAAGGGCGACTTCAAGCTGGGCGAGAACGTGGTGCCCGAGTACCTCTGGTTCGACGGCCGGGTGACCTACACCACGCAGGAGGACAAGATCCAGCCTGGCAGCGTGGTGAAGATCAACACCTTCCACGGCAGTCCGGACGACCCCGCCGCGCGCATCTGGCCGGTCAAGCGCTTCGAGGGCAAGCAGCCCTACGACAAGGTGCACGGTCACCTGCTGGTGCCGCACACCGCCACGCCCGACGACACGGCCTTCTGGTTCAACTTCGACTGGCCCAAGGCGCTGAAGGCCGGCGCCGAGGCCACCGGCAAGCCCTACAGCGGCCAGCACGACTTCGTGCGCACCGAGATGCTCTGGCCCATCACGCACATGGTGGCGCCCAAGGAGCAGGCCGTCTCCTGCGTGCAGTGCCACACCGGCTCGTCCCAGGGGCGCCTGGCCGGACTGGGCGGGGTCTACCTGCCCGCGCGCGACGCCCACCCCTGGATCGACCGCATCGGCTGGCTGGTGGTGGTCGCATCGCTGGCCGGTGTGCTGCTGCACGCCGGTGCCCGTGTCCTGACCCGTCGTCGCCAATCCCCGGAGCACCGCCATGTCTGACGCCACCCTTCACCCCGCGCCGCGGGCCGCCGGGACCCCGGGCGAAACCGGGGCAGGGCGCATCTACATCTTCAAGCGCTACGAGCGCTTCTGGCACTGGTCGCAGGCGGGGTTGATCATCACGATGCTGCTCACCGGCTTCGAGGTGCACGGCAGCTACACCCTGCTGGGCTTTGCCCAGGCGGTGCGACTGCACACCCTGGCGGCCTGGGCGCTGCTGCTGCTGTGGGCCTTCACCATCTTCTGGCAGTTCACCACCGGCGAGTGGCGGCAGTACCTGCCCACGCTCAAGAAGGTGGATGCGATGGCGCGCTACTACGCCTGGGGCATGTTCCGCGGCGCGCCGCACCCCTACCAGAAGACGGTGCAGCGCAAGCACAACCCGCTGCAGCGGCTGGCCTACCTGGCGCTGCTGGCGGCGGTGTCGCCACTGATCTGGGGTTCCGGCCTGCTCTACCTGTTCCGGGCCTTCTGGCCGCAGTTCGGCCTGGACCGCTGGCTGACGCTCGAATGGGTGGCCTGGGCCCACACGGCCGGCGCCTTCATGATGCTGACCTTCTTCATCGTGCACGTGTACCTGACCACCACCGGGCACACGCCGCTGGCGCACATCAAGTCGATGATCACCGGCTGGGAGGATCTCGAGCCGCACGGCCCCGATCCTGCCGCGGCGCCCCACGCCGACGGTGCCAGGACGCACTGACCCGCGCCACCCTGCCGCCCGCCCGAGCGCGGGTGGCCCCCGCCCCCTTCCTTGCCTGCAGGAGCCGACCACCATGTCCGACGCCACCGCCGTTCCCTCCCTCGATCTGCCCGACGACGCCCAGCGCCGCGTCTGGCTGCTGGCCTCCAGCGCGGCCGGTGCGGCGGCGGTGGCGGCCACGGCGGTGCCCTTCGTCTCCAGCTTCGCGCCCAGTGAGCGGGCCCGCGCCGCCGGCGCGGCGGTGGAGGTGGAGGTGAGCGACCTCCCGCCCGGCGGCATGAAGACGGTGGAATGGCGCGGCAAGCCGGTGTGGATCGTGCGCCGCACGCCCGAGCAGCTGGCCGCGCTGGCCGGCCACGACGACGACCTGGCCGATCCGCAGTCGCGCCAGAACCAGCAGCCCGACTACGCGCGCAACCCGGCCCGGGCGATCCGCCCCGAGGTGTTCGTCGCCATCGGCATCTGCACCCACCTGGGCTGCTCGCCCAACGCGGTGGCCGCCGGCAGCGGCCACCCCAGCGTGCCCGCCGACTGGCCCGGCGGCTTCTTCTGCCCCTGCCACGGCTCCACCTTCGACCTGGCCGGCCGGGTGTTCAAGAACAAGCCGGCGCCGACCAACCTCGAGATCCCGCCGCACGGCTGGCTCGGCGAGGCCCGCCTGCGCATCGGCGAGGACGCGGCCTGAGGAGCATCGGCATGAACACGCCCTACGCCCTGCTCGTCGAGCTGGCGCAGCCCATGACGCAGGCGGTCGAGGCGCTGCGCGCGGCGCTGGCGGCCGAGCAGCTGGGCATCGTCAGCGAGGTGGATCTGCAGGCCACCCTGGCAGCCCAGCTCGGCGTGGCCACGCCGCCGCAGCGTCTGCTGGGGGTGTGCAGCCCGCGGGTCGTGCAGGCCATCACCCGGGCCGAGCCCGACATCGCCGCGCTGCTGCCCTGCGGCTGCGCGGTCAGCGAGCCCCGCCCCGGCCACACCCGCATCGCGATGCAGGACCCGCGCCTGATCGGTGCGGCCACCGACAACCCCGAGGTGCGCGCTGCCTGCGAAGTGGCCCGGGCCGCGCTGCGCCGGGTCGCCGACCGGCTGGCGCAGCCGGCCTGAGCGCCTTGCCTTCCTTTCGATCCCTTCCTTCCACCCTCCTCACACAGGAAACCGACCCATGAAGAAATCCCTCGTTGCCGCCGCCCTGCTGTCCTGCGCCGCCCTGGCCGCCCAGGCCGATGAACTGTTCGTCTCGATTCACTCGGCCGGCGTGATGGCGCAGGGCGCCGGCCTGGTGCTGGCCGGCCAGGCGCTCGAGCAGAAGGTGGCGGTGCGGGTGCTGCTGTGCGACGCGGCCGGCGACATCGCGCTGCAGGGCAAGGAAATGCCGGCGCTGAAGCCGCGCAACGTCACCCCGCAGCAGTTGCTGCAGAAGGTGATGGCCGGTGGTGCCAAGGTCGAGGTCTGCGCGTTGTACCTGCCCAACAGCGGCAAGCAGCCTGCCGACCTGATCAGCGGCGTCACGCCGGCCAAGCCTGCCGACGTGGCCGCGCACCTGATGAAACCCGGCGTGCGCACGCTGGCGTTCTGATCCCGTCGGGCCGGGCGCCTCTGCGACCAGAATCTGACGCTTTTGGCATGAACTGCCATTTGTGTCTTGATTGACGACCGTCAAAAGCCGAGTACGCTGCGGTGCTTCGACGCAAGTGCTTGTTTCGATGGATGTCCTGCGTCAAGACTAGGGTGGCATGCATCTTGATACCTTTGTGGGTATGGGTCCGGTGAATTCCCGCGGGCCCGCGCCGAGATTCCTCCCATCCAGCCAGCACCTCCTCCATGAGCAAGCAGCCCGAACCCGCAGCCGCCACAGGCGGCAGTGACCCCGGCGAGAAGAAGTACGTCTCGCTCTATCAGGCCCACAAGAAGATCTACGCCAAGTCGGTGCAGGGCCTGTTCAACAACTGGCGCTGGGCCTTCGTCTGGCTCACGCAGATCGTCTTCTACGGCCTGCCCTGGCTGATGTGGAACGACCGGCAGGCGGTGCTCTTCGAGCTGACCACGCGGCGCTTCTACATCTTCGGCCTGGTCTTCTACCCGCAGGACCTGATCTACCTGACCGCGCTGCTGCTGGTGTCGGCCTATGCGCTGTTCCTCTTCACCGCGGTGTCGGGCCGGCTCTGGTGCGGCTACGCCTGCCCGCAGACGGTCTACACCGAGATCTTCATGTGGGTGGAGCGCAAGTTCGAGGGCGACCGCGTCAAGCGCATGAAGCTCGATGCCGCGCCCTGGTCGGCCGAGAAGGCCTGGCGCGTGCTCGGCAAGCACTCGGTGTGGATCCTGATCTCGTTGTGGACCGGCTTCACCTTCGTCGGCTACTTCACGCCCATCCGTGACCTCTGGGCCGCCGCGATGACCCTGGGCTTCGGCCCCTGGGAATGGTTCTGGGTGCTGTTCTACGGCTTCGCGACCTGGGGCAACGCCGGCTTCATGCGCGAGCAGGTCTGCAAGTACATGTGCCCGTACGCGCGCTTCCAGAGCGCGATGTTCGACAAGGACACGCTGATCATCACCTACGACGTCGAACGGGGTGAGCCGCGCGGTACGCGCAGCAAGAAGAACGACCACAAGGCCCAGGGCCTGGGCGACTGCGTCGACTGCGGCCTGTGCGTGCAGGTCTGCCCCACCGGCATCGACATCCGCAAGGGCCTGCAGTACGAGTGCATCGGCTGCGCCGCCTGCATCGATGCCTGCGACACGGTGATGGACAAGATGGGCTACGCCCGCGGTCTGGTGCGCTACGACACGCAGAATGGCGTGGCGCAGAAGCTGACCCGCCAGCAGCTGATGCGCCGGGTCTTCCGCCCGCGCGTGCTGATCTACACCGTGATCCTGATCCTGATCTGCGTGGGCGTGGGCACCAGCATTGCGATGCGCAGCCCCTTCAAGGCCGACGTCGTGCGCGACCGGGCCTCGCTGGCAAGGGTGGTGGAAGACGGCTGGGTCGAGAACGTCTACCGCCTGCAGGTCATGAATGCCACCGAGAGCCAGCAGCGCTACCGCATCGCCGCCGACGGGCTGGCCGGTCTGCAGGCCAGCGGCGCGCCCGAGATCACCCTGGGCCCCGCCGAGGCGCACTGGCTGACCGTGTCGCTGCGCGTGCCGCCGGAGACGGCCGCGTCGCTGAAGCCCGGCGCGCACGAGGTGCACTTCACCATCGAGCGCCTGCCCAGCGCCGAGGAGGGCGCCCGGGTGCTGCGCGAGAAGTCGACCTTCATGTTGCCGCGCTGATCGCGCCGAGCGCTGTCGCCCAGAACGCAGGGCGGCGACATCCGCAAGGGTGTCGCCGCCCGCGTCGTTTCCGGCCACGCCACGGTCTGCCGCGCGGCGCCGCCCGGTCGTGTCGGGGTTGACGTTCTTCCACGTTTCCATCAAAGTCGAAACATGGAAGAACAATCCGCCATCCAGGCCCTGGCCGCCCTGGCGCAGCCGCAGCGGCTGCGCATCTTTCGCGCCCTGGTGGGCGCCGGGCCGGCCGGCAGCACGCCCGGCAGCCTGGCGGCGCTGCTGGGCGTGCCGGCCTCGACCCTGTCCTTCCACCTCAAGGAGCTGCTGCACGCCGGCCTGGTCGAGCAGGCCCGCGAAGGCCGGCACCTGCTCTACCGCCCGGTGCTCTCGCGCATGAACGACCTGCTGGCCTACCTCACGGCGCACTGCTGCCAGGGGCAGGGCTGTGCGCAGCAGCCGGATCTGTCCGTCCTTCCCACCCCGACCTGCGGCTCGTGCTGAGCCCGGAGAAGCCTGCCATGAAGCGTTTCCACGTCCACCTGCATGTCGACGATCTCGCGCGCAGCATCGCCTTCTACTCGAAGCTCTTCGCCGCCGAGCCGGCGCGCGTCGAGGCCGACTACGCCAAGTGGATGCTCGACGACCCGGCGCTGAACTTCGCCATCTCCACGCGCGGTGCGCAGGCCGGCATCGACCACCTCGGCATCCAGACCGACGACGCGGACGAGCTGGCCGCGCTGAAGGCCCGGGCCGAGGCGGCCGACTTCGCGCTGCTCGACGAGGGCGAGACCACCTGCTGCTACGCGCGCAGCGAGAAGCACTGGGTCACCGACCCGCAGGGCATCGCCTGGGAGCACTTCCACACCCTGGGCCAGATCCCGATGTTCCGCGAGGGCGACGCGTCGTCCGCCGCCTGCTGCACCCCGGCGGCGCCGGCTGCGGCCGCCCGCACCGACGCGGCGGCGCCGGATCGCCCCCGCGGCCGGCCGATCGGCATCGCGCTGGCTGCAGCCCCGGCCGCTGGCTGCTGCACGCCTGCGGGCAGCGCCACGACCGGCGCGGCGGGGTCGGCCGGCGGATCCTGCTGCGGCTGAGCGAGCGGGGCAGCCCGCCCCGTCCGTCATGCATCCGTCACATTCCGGCAGGATGATTCGAGCTTTCTGGAATCATCGACAAGATCAGCATGCAATCCGGTGAACACACGATGAGAGTCGGCATCAACGGCATGGGCCGCATCGGCCGTCTGGCCTTGCGCGCGGCGATGGGAGCGGCCGAGCGGCCGGCGGACGATCCGCGCGCCGGCAACCGGCTCGAGGTCGTGCACCTCAACGAACTGAAGGGCGGCGCCGCCGCCACCGCCCACCTGCTGGCCTTCGACAGCGTGCAGGGCTGCTGGCGCGCCGACATCGCGGCCGAGGGCGACGACAGCGTGCGCATCGGCGAGCGCCGGCTCGGTTTCACCTCGCACGCCACGGCGGCCGAGATCCCCTGGGGCGACCTGGGCGTGGACCTGGTGCTGGAGTGCACCGGCAAGTTCCTCACCCCCGAGACGCTGCAAGGCCACCTGGACCGTGGCGCCAAGCGGGTGATCGTGGCCGCGCCGGTGAAGGTGGGCGACGTGCTGAACATCGTGGTCGGCATCAACCACCACCTCTACGAGCCGGCGCGCCACCGCATCGTGACCGCGGCATCCTGCACCACCAACTGCCTGGCCCCGGTGGTGAAGGTGGTGCACGAGGCCCTGGGCATCCGCCACGGCCAGATCACCACGATCCACGACCCGACCAACACCAACGGGGTGGTCGATGCGCCGCACAAGGACCTGCGGCGCGCGCGCAGCGCGATGCTGAGCCTGGCGCCCACCACCACCGGCAGCGCCACCGCGATCGCGCTGATCTACCCCGAGCTGAAGGGCAAGCTCGATGGCCATGCGGTGCGCGCACCGGTGCTCAATGCCTCGCTCACCGACTGCGTGTTCGAGCTGCAGCGCGCCACCAGCGCCGCCGAGGTGAATGCGCTGTTCCAGGCCGCGGCCGCGGGGCCGCTGGCCGGCATCCTGGGCTACGAGGCACGGCCGCTGGTCAGCGCCGACTACGCTCGCGATACCCGCAGCAGCATCGTCGACGGCCTGTCGACCCTGGTCACCGACGGCACGCTGCTGAAGGTCTACGCCTGGTACGACAACGAGATGGGCTACGCCTGCCGCATGGTCGACCTGGCCTGCCACCTGCAGGAGCAGGGTCTGTGAGGTTGCAGGAGGAGCAGGCGCGCGCGCCCGCCGGGGCGACAGCGCCGGTCGGCGGGGCGCCGCAGGCGCAGGCGCGCGTTGCTGCGCCCGTCGCCACGCCCGTCGCCGCGGCGGAGGACGCCGCCGGCGGCCGGGGGCTGCGCGACTACGCCATCGTCACCGCCGCGTACTGGGGCTTCACCCTCAGCGACGGTGCGCTGCGCATGCTGGTGCTGCTGCACTTCTACCGGCTGGGCTACTCGCCGTTCACGCTGGCCTTCCTCTTCCTGCTCTACGAGGCGATGGGGGTGGTGGCCAACCTGCTGGGCGGCTGGCTGGCCACGCGCTACGGCATCGCGCGCATGCTCGCGGTCGGCCTGGGCACGCAGATCACCGGCTTCCTGCTGCTGTCGGCGCTGTCGCCCGACTGGGGCGCCGTGCTGTCGGTGGCCTGGGTGGTGCTGGCGCAGGGCGTGTGCGGCGTGGCCAAGGACCTGACCAAGACCGCGAGCAAGTCGGCCATCAAGCTCACCGCGGGGTCGGCTTCCGGGCGGCTGTTCAAGTGGGTGGCCTTCTTCACCGGCAGCAAGAACGCCATGAAGGGCGTGGGCTTCTTCCTCGGCGGCCTGCTGCTGCAGGGGCTGGGCTTCCAGGCTTCGCTGTGGCTCATGGCCGCGCTGCTGGCGCTGGTGCTGGTCGGGGTGCTGGCCTGCGTGCCGCCGCTGATGGGCAAGGCCCGGGCCTCCGGGTCGGCGCGCGAGCTGTTCGCCAAGGGGCCGGGCCTGAACGCGCTGGCCGCCGCGCGGGTGGCGCTGTTCGGTGCGCGCGATGTCTGGTTCGTCGTCGGCGTGCCGGTCTTCCTCTACGCCTCGGGCTGGACCTTCACGATGGTCGGCAGCTTCCTGGCCGCCTGGACCATCGGCTACGGCCTGGTGCAGGCGGCCGCGCCCGCCCTGGTGCGCCGCAGCGCGGACGGCCTGAGCCGGGAGGTGCCCGCGGCGCGCCTGTGGTCGGCCCTGCTGGCGCTGCTGCCGCTCGGGCTGGCCGCCCTGGTGGCCGCGCAGGTGCCGCAGCTCGAATGGGTGGTGGTGGCCGGCCTGGGCCTGTTCGGCGTGGCCTTCGCGGTCAACTCCTCGGTGCACTCCTACCTGGTGCTGGCCTACGCCGGCTCGGAGAAGGCGGCCGAGGACGTCGGCTTCTACTACGCGGCCAATGCGCTGGGGCGCTTCCTCGGCACCCTGCTGTCCGGCCTGCTCTACCAGTGGGGCGGACTGCTGGCCGCGCTGCTCGGCTCCGGGGCGATGCTGCTCGTCTGCTGGGGGGTGACGCTGTTCCTGCCCACGGCGGTGGCGGCGCAGGGCGCTGCCAGGCCCGGGGGCGGGCCGACCGATCTGCCCCCTCCGGTGCTGCCCGGAGCCCGATGACCCCGTGCCTGCCCCGATGTGTCCGGCCGGCGGTCCGATCGTCCGGCCGATCGCCCCACCCATCGCTACTTACATCGCTACGTCCATCGCTGCGCCCATCGTCCGTCCCGTCGATTCCCAGGAGTCCACCATGAGCGACAAGGTCTACCAGGTCCTCTTCATCTGCACCCGCAACTCGGCCCGGTCCATCATGGCCGAGGCGCTGCTCAACAGCCTCGGCCGGGGGCGCTTCCGGGCCTGGTCGGCCGGCAGCCACCCCGGCGGCGAGGTGCATCCGCTGGCGCTGCAGACCCTGGCGTCGATGCATGTGAGCGCCGAAGGCGCGCGCAGCAAAGGCTGGGAGATCTACGCCGAGCCCGGCGCGCCCGTGTTCGACTTCGTCTTCACGGTGTGCGACCAGGCCGCCGGCGAGACCTGCCCGGTCTGGCCCGGCCAGCCGATGACCGCCCATTGGGGCGTGGCGGATCCGGCCGTGGGCGAGGGCGACAGCCAGGCGCAGGCGCGGCGCTTCTGGGACGCGGCCGTGGTGCTGAAGCGCCGCATCGAGCTGATGCTGGCGCTGCCGCTGGCCTCGCTGGACCGCCTGGCGATCCAGCGCGAAGTGCGCGACATCGGCCGGCGCTGATCCCTTCTCAATGCTGCGCGGGCCCGCTGCCGCCGGGGGACCGGGGGAACCGACATGACCTTCTTCCAACGCTATCTCACCGTCTGGGTCGGCCTGGGCATCCTGGCCGGCGTGGGCCTGGGCCTGCAGTGGCCCGCGTTCTTCCAGGCCGTCGCCGCCCTCGAGTGGGCCCATGTCAACCTGGTGGTGGCGCTGCTGATCTGGGTGATGATCTACCCGATGATGGTGCAGATCGAGTGGTCGGCCGTGAAGGAGGTCGGGCGCCGGCCGCAGGGGCTGCTGCTGACGCTGGGGGTCAACTGGCTGATCAAGCCCTTCACGATGGCCGCGCTGGGTGTGCTGTTCTTCGAGCACCTGTTCGCCGGCTGGGTCGATCCCCGCTCGGCATCCGAGTACATCGCCGGCATGATCCTGCTGGGCGTGGCGCCCTGCACCGCGATGGTCTTCGTCTGGAGCCAGCTGGTGCGCGGCGATGCCAGCTACACGCTGGTGCAGGTGTCGGTGAACGATCTCGTGATGGTGTTCGCCTTCGCGCCGATCGCCGCCTTCCTGCTCGGGGTCACCGACCTGGTCGTGCCCTGGCAGACGCTGCTGCTGTCGACGCTGCTGTACGTGGTGCTGCCCCTGCTGGCCGGCATGGCCACGCGCCGGGCGATGCAGCGGCGCGGCGCGCAGGCGCTGGCGCAGTTCGTCGCCCGGCTCGGACCCTGGTCGATCGCCGGGCTGATCGGGACGGTGGTGCTGCTGTTCGGCTTCCAGGCCCGCACCCTGGTCGAGCAGCCGGGCGTGATCGCGCTGATCGCCGTGCCGCTGCTGCTGCAGACCTACGGCATCTTCTTCCTCACCGCGCTGGGCGCGCGCTGGCTGCGCCTGCCCTTCGAGGTCGCGGCGCCGGCCTGCCTGATCGGCACCTCCAACTTCTTCGAGCTGGCCGTGGCGGTGGCCATCTCGCTGTTCGGGCTGCACTCCGGGGCCGCCCTGGCCACCGTGGTGGGGGTGCTGGTGGAGGTGCCGGTGATGCTGTCGCTGGTGGCCCTGGCCAACCGCAGCCGGGCCGGCTACGAACGCCGTGTGGCGTCGGCGCGCACTTGATCTGGCACAGGCTTGGCGACGCCGATGTCGCGCCGTGGCGGTCCCGGACTCGCACAATGAAAGCCTGCATCGGACGATGCAGCCGGAGCAAAGGAGTCTGATCATGGACGTCAAGGTGCTGGGTTCGGGTTGCGCCAACTGCCGCAAGACCATCGCGCTGATCGAGCAGGCCGCCCGCGAGCGCGGGGTGCCGCTGTCGGTCGAGAAGGTCCAGGACATGCGCGAGATCGTGGCCTGGGGGGTGATGGCCACCCCGGGCGTGGTGGTCGACGGCAAGGTCGTGCACGCCGGTGGCGTGCCCTCGCCCGAGAAGATCCAGGGCTGGTTCCCGGCCTGAGAAGCTGAGGGCGGGTGATGGGCGGGTGAGGGCCGGGTGCGAGCCCGGGCCCTGCCGATGGCGACTGCCAGGACATGACGATGGACACGCTGCTGCAGCTGCTGCGCGCCGGCGCGGGCAATCTGGCGGCCTATCTGGCCGCGCATGTGCTGCTGTGCCTGCTGCCGGCCTTCTTCATCGCCGGCGCGATGACCGCCCTGATCCCGAAGGCTGCCGTGACGCGCTGGCTGGGTCGCGACGCGCCCCGGCGGGTGTCCTACCCGGCGGCGGCGGCCGGGGGCTCGCTGCTGGCGGTGTGCTCCTGCACCATCGTGCCGCTGTTCGCCGGGATCCACCGCAAGGGGGCCGGCCTGGGGCCGGCGGTGACCTTCCTGTTCTTCGCCCCGGCCGGCAACGTGCTGGCGCTGGCCTATACCGGCAGCATCCTGGGTGCGGAGTTCGCGCTGGCGCGCCTGCTGCTGTGCCTGGTCTTCGGCATCGGCATCGGCCTGGCGATGGCCCGGCTGTTCTGGCGCGAGGATGCGGCGCGGGACGCCGAGACCGACGCGCTGTTCGCCGATCGGGCCCGCCTCGAGCCGGCGGCGCTCGGCCTGCTGCTGTCCTGCGTGGCGGTGCTGGTGGCCGGCACGCTGAAGGTCGACCTGCTGGCTGCGCCGCTGGCCTCCGGTGCCTGGGCGCTGGATTGGGCGCCGGCCTGGCAGGCGACGCTGCACGCCTGGGTGCCCTTCGACGCGGCCCGCGGCGAGGAGGGCGTGAGCCTGCAGGGCTCGCTGCTGATCGTGCTGCTGCTGGCCATCGGCGTGGCCGCCTGGCGTGGCCTGGAGACCATCTTCGAAGGGCCCGGGCGCTGGACCTGGATCGCCCTCGCGCTGGCCGCGGCCACGCTGCTGGTGGCGGCGATGCGGCTCGAGCCGGTGGCGGGCGGGCTGCAGTGGGTGCTGACCGGCCGGGCGGTGGCGGTGGCGGCCGCGCTGGCGGCGGTGCTGGCCTTTGCCCGGCGCCTGGACGCCGATGCACTGCAGAGCTGGCTGTGGGAGTCCTGGCGCTTCGTGCGGCAGATCTTCCTGCTGCTGGTCGCCGGGGTCTTCCTGGTCGGGGTGCTGCGGCCCCTGATCGACCCGGCCTGGATCCAGGGGCTGGCCGGGCAGAACAGCCTCGGGGCCAACGCGGTGGCGGTGCTGTTCGGCGTCTTCATGTACTTCCCCACGCTGGTGGAGGTGCCGGTGGCGCGGCTCTTCCTCGACCTGGGCATGCACCCCGGGCCGCTGCTGGCCTACCTGATGGCCGACCCCGAGCTCAGCCTGCAGAGCATGCTGATGGTGGCCAGCGTGATCGGGCGCCGCCAGACCGCCGCCTATGTCGCCCTGGTCGCGCTGTTCAGCATGCTGGCGGGCTGGCTGTACGGGGCCTGGGTGGACGGCGGGGGGCTGGCCATGCTGGCATCGGCCGCGGCGCTGCCTGCGATGCGCTAGTCTCGCGGGGCCTGACCTGCCCGTGTGACCATGACCGAGACCTCCTCTTCCGCCCCGGGCGTGGCCCCGTCTCCCTGTGGCGCCTCCTGCGGTTGCGGCGCTCCGGCCGCGGCGCCGACGACGCTGCCCGTGGGGGCGCCCGTGGGGTTGCCCGTGGGTTCGCCCGTGCCGATGCGCCGCCCGGATGCCGCGCGGGCGCGGCGCGGCGATGCCGGGGCGGCGCTGCGCTGCAGCCTGTTCGCGGTGCCGCAGATGGATTGCCCCTCGGAGGAGAACCTGATCCGCCTGGCCCTGCAGGGCCAGGACGCGGTGCAGCAGCTGCACTTCGATCTGCCCGGTCGGCGCCTGCGCATCTGGCACCACGGCGAGCCCGATGCGTTGCGGGCCCGGCTCGAACCGCTGCAGCTGGGCGCACGCTGGCTGGAGACGGGCGATGCCACCGGCGCGCTGGCACCGCCGGCTCCGGATGCGGCCGCCGACGCGCAGGCCCAGGCCGGGCAGCGCCGCCTGCTGTGGACCCTGCTGGCGCTCAACGGGGCGATGTTCCTGCTCGAGGGCCTGCTGGGCTGGTGGGCCGAGTCCACCGGGCTGATCGCCGACGCGCTCGACATGCTGGCCGATGCGGCCGTCTACGGGCTGGCGCTGGCCGCGGTGGGGCGCAGCCCGGCGGGCCAGTTGCGCGCCGCCCATCTGTCGGGCTGGCTGCAGCTGGGGCTGGCGCTGGGCGTGCTGGTGGAGGTGGGGCGTCGGCTGCTGGGAGGCAGCGAGCCGGAGCCGGCCTGGATGGCGGGCGTCGCAGCCCTGGCCCTGGCGGTGAACCTGGTCTGCCTGTGGCTGGTCCTGCGCCAGCGCGACGAGGCCGCGCACATGCGCGCCAGTGCCATCTTCACCGCCAACGACGTGCTGGCGAATCTGGGCGTGCTGCTGGCCGCGGCGCTGGTCGCCTGGACCGGCGCGGCCTGGCCGGACCTGCTGATCGGCACGGCCATCGCCGCGCTGGTGGCCTTCGGCGCCTGGCGCATCCTGCGGCTGCGGTGAAGCGGGAAACGCCCGGCCGCGATCGGGCTTTCGTCGCGCGGTCACGGGGCTGCGGCGATACTTCGCGGCCATGATGCAAGACGATCTGCCGAGTCGCCTGCGGGCGGCCGCGCGGGACTGCGACGGCCAGCCGCTCAGCCTGGAGCGCCTGCTGGACCTGCACGGTCAGGCGGCGCCCGGCACCCTGCTGGTGTTGTTGGCGGCGCCCTGCGTGTTGCCGGTGCCCGGCGTGGGCAACGTGCTGGGTGCCGCGCTGCTCTTGCTGGCGCTGGGCCTGTGGCGACGGCAGACGGTGCAACTGCCGCCGCAGGTGGCCGGGCTGTGTCTGCCGGGAAGCTGGAGCGCGAGGGTGCTGCGCTTCCTCGCCACGCTGCACGAACTGGCCGCGCGCCTGCTGCGCCAGCGCTGGCAGGCCCTGGCGCAGCCGGCAGCGCGCGGCTGGCTGGCCCCGAAGGTGGCGACGATGGGGGCGGTGATCTTCCTGCCCCTGCCGCTGGGCAACCTGCTGCCGGCCCTGGCACTGGTGCTGCTCGGGCTGGGCCTGGCCCGCCGCGACGGGCTGGCCGTGCTGCTGGCGCTGGCGGTGGGGGCCGCCGGCCTGGCCTACGCAGCCGCTTTCGGCGCCGCGGCCTGGGCCTGGGGTGTGGAGCCGGCCTGGCAGGCCGTCACCGGCTGGCTCTGAAGCCGACCGCGCGATGGGGTTCCTCAGCGCGGCGGCGCCAGTGGCTCGCCCAGGGCGCGGCGCACCAGCCAGGGCAGCCAGCGCTGCGCATCCGGTCGCATGCCGATGCGCAGCGGCGGCTCGACCGGCCGCAGTGCCGAATGCCGCTCGGCGATCACGAAGGTGAAGAAGTAGGTCGGCTCCTGCCCCATGCGCAGGTCGGCCAGCCGCAGCCGGCCGTCGTCGCCCAGCTCCAGCCGGTAGAAGCCCTGGCTGAAGGCGGCCACGCGCTGCAGTGCGTCGAGCCCCTGCAGGCCCTCGGCCAGCGCCAGCCCGCGGGGAAAGGCGTCGAAGTGCATCAGCGCCTGGCGGTCGAGCAGAGCGCGGTAGCCCTCGTGGTAGCGCTCGCCTTCCAGCGCGACGACCCGCCAGACCAGGCTGTTGAACGGCGTGGGCGTGACCAGCAGCCGCTCGGCGACGATGCCCTGTGCGGCCAGCGAGGCCCGCGCCACCGCTTCGACCTGGCGCTGCGCCGCCATGCCCCAGCCCAGGTAGGCGGTGGACAGCAGCAGACCGGCCAGGTTGACCGCCAGCGCCCGGCCGGCACCGCGCCGCGCGAGCGCCCAGCCGCAGCCGAGCAGCAGCGGCAGGGTGTAGAGCGGATCGATGATGAAGATGCTGCCCACGCCGAAGGGGTGGTCGGTGAAGGGCAGGCCCAGCCGGGTGCCGTAGACCGTCATCGCATCGAGCAGCGGGTGGGTGAGCAGCGCCAGCGCCATCGCCGCCGCCCAGCGCGGCCAGAGCGCACGCTCGCGGTGCAGCACGGCCGGCAGCCCGGCCAGCAGCGGTGCGGCCAGGGCCAGCCAGAGCAGGGCATGCGAGTGGCCGCGGTGCAGCACCATGTCGTGCACCGGGTTGCCGTGGCGCAGCAGCACGTCCAGGTCGGGCAGGGTGCCGGCCACAGCGCCCCAGAGCGCGGCCTTCCACACGGCGCTGCGCCGTCCCATCACGGCCACGCTCACCGCGGCGCCCAGGGCGATCTGCGAAAGGGAGTCCATGTCGGCGATGGTACGGGGCCGGGACCTGCCGGGCCGGCCGAGGGCTGCTGCGGCGCGCCGCCGGGGCGGCGTTCCCCGGGCCTGATCTGCCGCAAGGCCCGCGGCCCTGCGACGGCGCTCGGCCTGCACGGCCCGGCCGTTGCGCGCTACGCTGGGGTGTGACGCGGCCGCCGGTGTGCCGCGCCCGCCGACCGAGGAGAACCACGATGAGCCCTGTCCGCCCCCGCCGCACCGCCCGCCTGCTGCTGCTCGCCGGCCTGCTCGGCCTGGCCGGCTGCAGTGCCTGGCAGAACCCGCGCGCCGCGCAGGAGCTGGCCCGGCAGAACGAGCCGGCCGGTTCGGTCTACACCGGCTGGCGGGTCTACCAGGACCGCTGCGCGGCCTGCCACGGCCCGGATGCCTCGGGCGGCCCGCAGGCGCCCGACCTGCGGGTGCGGGTGCGCGACCTGGGCGAGCGCCGCTTCATGTCGCGGGTGCTGCGCCGCTACGACTGGGGCGGCGTGGCCGAGGGCACGGCGCCGGGCAGCGACGCCCAGGTGGACGCCGCGCTGCAGCGCCGCAGCGGCGCGCTGCAGATGCCGGCCTGGGAGGGCGAGCCGCGCGTGAGTGCGCACATCGCCGACCTGTACGTCTACCTGGCTGCGCGTGCCGAGGGCACCCAGGGGCCGGGGCGACCGGTGCGCTGACGGTCGACGGGGGGCGTGACCCCGGCGCCGTCGCTCTGCGGCGTCGACAGCGTTCGACCCCTCGACGATAGAGGTATTTTGTCCAGGACAGAATGGGTCATGAACACCATTTTGTCCAACGTCAACGGGGCGAGCATGTCCGTCGGGGTCTCGCGGCGCCACTGGCTCGGCCGGGCTGCCGGCTGGCTGGGTGGGGCGTCGCTGCTGGGTCTGGGGGGCTGCGCCTGGCTGCCGCGCACCGCGCAGGTGCCGATGCCGCTGCTGCGCGATGCGGCGCCCGGGCGGGCCGACACGCTGCTGGTGATGCTGCCCGGTGTGGCCAGCCGGCCGGAATCCTTCGTGCAGGAGGGACTGGTCGCCGACCTGCGCCGCCAGGGCCTGGCCGCCGACGTGGTGATGGCCGACGCACACCTGGGCTACTTCCTCGACCGCAGCGTGCTGCGTCGCCTGCAGGCGGACGTCATCGTGCCGGCGCGCGCGCGGGGCTACCGGCAGATCTGGCTGGTGGGCATCTCGCTGGGCGGTTTCGGCGCGCTGGGCTACGCGACCCGGCATGGCGCCGACATCGATGGCGTGGTTGCGCTGGCGCCCTACCTGGGGCCCGACGCGCTGCTGCGCGAGATCCAGCGCGCCGGCGGGGTGCAGGCCTGGCAGGCCGGCGCCCGGCCGCCGGCGGGCGACGAGCTCGAGCGGGAGATCTGGCGCTGGCTGGCTGCGCCACCGGCCGACGCGCCGCCGGTCTGGCTGGGCTACGGTCGCGAGGACCGCCTCGGCCTGGGGCACCGGCTGATGGCCGCGGCCCTGGCACCGGAGCGGGTGCTGGAGGTGGCGGGCGGCCACGACTGGGCGCCCTGGCGCCAGCTCTGGCGCCAGTGGCTGGCGCAGGGCGCGCTGCCGGCGGTGCCGAGTGCCTGAGCGGCCCGCGCCGCGCGCCGTGGCGCCGCCTCAGGCCACGTGGTGCAGCCCGGCGTCCACGTAGATCACGTCGCCGGTCATGCCCGAGGCCGCGCCGCCGACCAGGAAGGCCACCACCCGGCCCACCTCGGCGATGTCGACCAGCCGGCGCCCCGGCGAGCGCTTGACGGCCATGTCGATCAGCTCGTCGAAGTGGTCGATGCCCGAGGCGGCGCGGGTGTGCAGCGGCCCGGGCGAGACGGCGAAGACGCGGATGTCGCGCTCGCCCAGTTCGTGGGCCATGTAGCGCACCGAGGACTCCAGCGCTGCCTTCACCGGGCCCATCAGGTTGTAGTGGTTCACCACCTTGTCGGCGCCGTAGTAGCTCATCGTGATCAGCGCGCTGCCGGGGTTCAGCAGCGGCTCGGCCAGGTGCGCCATCTCGATGAAGGAGTGGCAGGACACCTGCATGGCCTGCAGGAAGCCGGCCTGCGAGCAGTCGGTGATGCGCCCGTGCAGGTCGGCGCGTGGCGCGAAGGCGATCGAGTGGATCACGAAGTCCAGCGAGCCCCACTCGGCGCGGATGCGCTCGAACACCGCCTGCAGCTGGCCGGGCTGCGTGACGTCCAGCGGCATCAGCAGGCTGGCCTGGATCTGCTCGGCCAGGGGCTGCACGTGCGGCCGGGCCTTCTCGTTCAGGTAGGTCAGGGCGATCTCGGCCCCGAAGGCGCGCAGCTTGGCCGCGCAGCCGAAGGCGATGCTCTGGGCGTTGGCCACGCCGACCACCAGGCCGCGCTTGCCGCGCAGCATGTCGCCGATGCGGCTGTCCGGATCCCAGACCTTGGGCAGCGGGTCGATCGGAAGGTTGGGGTCTTGCGGCATGGTGCATTCCTGTTTCGAAAGGGGCACAGGGCCCCGAGGTCGCGCAGTCTGGTGCATCCGCGCGGCAGCGTTGTGACCCGGCACACAAGCAGTCGACGTGCCAGCCCGACGATGCGGTCATTCGTCACGCCGGTGCCGTGGCGCCGGGGAGGGCCTGCCCCGGGTGCGTGTCTCGGGCGGGTTCAGGCGGGTGGACCCGGCTCGCTGGCGCAGCGCGCCTCGAGGACCGGGCGCAGGCAGGCCAGCTCGCGTTCGGTGTCGGCCAGCAGGCGCTCCAGCGCCGCGCCGGGGCCGGCGCCCGCAGCGGACGACTCGGGGGTTTCGGCCCCCTCGGTGGCCGCCTCGCCGGCGGCCTCGGCCCGGATGGCCATCTCCAGCGCCTCGGCCGCGGCGCGCAGCCGGGGGGCGGCAATCTGCGCGGCGCTGCCCTTCAGGGTGTGGGCCTCGCGGCGCGCCCGGTCACGGTCCCCGGCGGCCAGGGCCGCGCGCACCCGGGCCGGGGCCTCGAACTGGCCGGCCAGGAAGTGCGCCAGCAGGCTGAGGTAGAGCTTCTCCCGTCCGGCCGCCAGGCGCAGGCCGGTACGCAGGTCGAGCACCTCGACCGCCGGCGGGGTGTCGGGCAGCGCCGCCCCGTCGGCGGCCCCGACCGGCGCCGCGCCGCCCGGTGCCAGTGCGGGCGCCGGCGGAGTGTCGGCCGCCGCCGTCGGGCCGGCCGGCACCCAGCGCAGCAGCTTGGCGGCCAGGTCCTGCGGGTCGATCGGCTTGGCGATGTGGTCGTTCATGCCGGCCTGCAGGCAGAGTTCGCGGTCGCTCACCATCGCGTTGGCCGTCATCGCCAGGATCGGCAGGTCGGCCAGGCCGGGCCGGGCGCGGATCGCCCGCGTGGCGGTCAGCCCGTCCATCACCGGCATCTGCATGTCCATCAGCACCACGTCGAAGCGGCCGTCGCGCAGCCGCTCGAGCGCGGCGGCGCCGTGCTCGGCCAGCGTCACCTCGAGGCCGAGGGCGACCAGCAGCTCGGTGGCCACCTGCTGGTTCAGCTCGTTGTCCTCCACCAGCAGCGCGCGGCGGCCGTGCAGGGCCGGCGGGCTGGGCAGGCGCTGGGGCGGGGCCGGCGGCACCGGGGCCAGTCCGTTGCCCGGGCGCAGGGCGCCGAGCAGCGCCTCGAGCAGCGCCGAGGGCGTCACCGGCTTGAGCAGCAGGGCGCGCAGGCCGGCGGCGCGCGCGCTGGGCCGCAGCGCCTCATGATCGTGGCCGGTCACCAGCAGCATGGCCGGTGGGTGGTCGAGCTGCTGGGCCAGCACCGCGCGAGCCAGCGCCAGGCCGTCCATGCCGGGCATCTGCCAGTCCACCAGCAGCACGTCCAGCGGGTGGCCGGCCGCATCGGCGGCGGCCACCTCGGCCAGGGCCTGCAGGGCGTCCTCGCAGCTGTCGGCCTGCAGGCCGAGGGCCTGCAGCTGGGCCTTCAGCACTTCACGTGCCGGGGCGTGGTCGTCCACCACCAGGGCACGCAGGCCGCGCAGCAGGGCCGTGTCGCGCGGCGCTGCCTCGGCGCTGCGGCCCACGCCCAGGCGCACCGTGAACCAGAAGGTCGAGCCCTCGCCCGGCCGGCTGTGCACGCCGATCTCGCCGCCCATCAGCTCGACCAGCCGCTTGCAGATCGCCAGGCCCAGGCCGCTGCCGCCGAACTTGCGCGTGATGGAGCTGTCGGCCTGCTGGAAGCGCTGGAACAGCCGGGCCTGCTGGGCCTCGCTCAGGCCGATGCCGCTGTCGCGCACCTCCACGTACAGCAGCAGCCGGTCGCCCTCGCGCTGGCGCACCCGCAGGTGGATGCCCGCGCCGCCCTGTTCGGTGAACTTGATCGCATTGCCGCCCAGGTTGAGCAGCACCTGGCTCAGGCGCACCGGGTCGCCGACCAGGCGGCGCGGCACCTGCGCGTCCGGGTCGACCACCAGCTCCAGCCCCTTGGCGGCCGCACGCCCGGCCAGCTGGGCGGTGACGTTGTCCAGCAGCTCGTGCAGGTCGAACTCGTGCGCCTCCAGCTCGAGGCGGCCGGCCTCGATCTTGGAGTAGTCGAGGATGTCGTTGATCGTGGCCAGCAGCATCTGGCCGGCGGTCTGGATCTTCTCGAGGTAGCCGCGCTGGCGCGCGTCCAGCGGGGTGTCCAGCGCAAGCAGCGTCATGCCGATGATCGCGTTCATCGGCGTGCGGATCTCGTGGCTCATCGTCGCCAGGAAGGCGCTCTTGGCCGCATTGGCCGCCTCGGCGCTGCGCTGCGCCTCCTCGAGGGCGGTGACGTCGGCCAGGGTGGTGATGAGGCCGCCGTCGACCTGCTGGCCGCCGATCAGCAGGGTCAGCTCGCCGCCATCGGCACGGCGCACCTGGTACTTCTGCGGCTGCACGCGGCCGGCGTCGGCCGCTGCGGCCTCCAGGGCCAGGCCCCAGCGCTGCTGCACCTCGGCGCGGTAGCCGGGGTCGGGGTAGGCCAGCGACCACCAGTCCTGCAGCGTCAGCGCGCGCTCGGCGTCCAGGCCGATCAGGGCATCGAAGGCGCGGTTGCGCCATTCGATGCGGCCGTCCTTGACGTAGGCGAGTGCCACCGGTGCCACGTCGATCAGGGCGCGGAACAGCCGGTCGCGCTCGGCGGTGGCCTGCGCAGCGCGGCTCTCGATCAGGGCCTGCTCGGCCTCGCGGCGGGCGGTGATGTCGCGCGAGAGCATCAGCACCCGTCCGGTGGCCGCAGCCGCGCCCTTGCGGGTGGTGGACAGCTCGAACCAGTGCGACTGTCCGCCCAGCTCGATATGGATGCTGCGGCCGTAGTCGCTGCCCTGCGCCAGGGCTGCGGCGATCGATGCCAGCACCTCCTGCGCGGCCGCCTTGGGCAGGATGTCGGTGACGTGCTGGCCGATCAGGCGGCCGCGCTGCTCCACCAGCAGCTCGGGGGTGCTGCCGGCGTAGACGTCCTGGTAGCGGCCCTGGGCGTCGAACTCGAAGAGCATGTCCGGAATCGCCGCCAGCGTGGCGGCCAGGTTGGCGCGGGCCTGCTCGGTGGCCTGGTGGGCGCCGGCCAGCGCATCCAGCGCCTGGCGCAGCTCCCCCGTGCGGGCCGTCACACGGCGGCGCAGGGCCATGTTCCACAGCAGCAGCAGCGCACCGCCGCCCAGCAGCGCGGCACCGCCCCAGGCCAGCTCGACGGGCAGCGGCGCGGCCAGCGGCGTGCCGATCCACTTGCGTCGCAGGGCCTCGTCCTCCTCGGCGGAGATCGCCTGCATGCCCTGCACCACCAACTGCAGCGTGGCGGTGTTGCCCTTGCGCACCGCGCGGTGAAACTTTCCGCGGTAAAGCTCGAAGGCCCGCTTGAACTGCCGTTGCGCGCCCCACTTGTACAGGTAGAAATTGGCCGGCGCCTCGTCGAGGCAGAACACCCGCACCTCGCCCTGCTGGGCCGCGCCGATCAGGGCGTCGTAGTTGTCGTAGGCCACCAGCGTGTCGATGCCGGACTGCCGCAGCTGGTCGATGCAGGCGTCGCCCTTCTGCACCCCGACGCGAAAGCCCTTCAGCGTGCCCACCCCATCGATGCCGCTGATGCCCTGGTGGGTGTAGATGGCCACCGGCAGCTCGGCCCAGGGCGGCGAGAAGTCGTACAGCGGCTCGCGCGGCGCGGTGCGGTAGATCATGTCGATCACGTCCGCCTCGCCGGCCTGCACGCGGCGCTGCGCCTCGGCCCAGGCCGTGGCCTGCAGCTGCACGCGTACCCCGGTGCGCTGTTCCCAGAGCCGCCAATAGTCGACCAGGTAGCCGGCCACCTGGCCGTCGGCGTCGCGGAACAGGTAGGGCGGGTAGTTGTCGTCGGTGACCACGCGCAGCGGGCGCGGCGTGGCGGCAGGTTCGGGCGTGGCCGCCTCGGCGGTCCGGGCCCCTGCGGCGGCGGCGCACAGGGTTGCCAGCAGCTGTGCGGCAAAGCGCCGCCGCGCCGGCCCAGGTCGGCGGGTGGATTGCGAAGCGGTTCTCGACCCTGTTTCCATCACGTGAGCGTGAGCAGGCTGGGCGCCCGAAGGACCCGGGCACTGCCAGCGGGTCAGACCGCGAGTCTAGGGCCCCGCCTCGGGGGCGATCGTGCCGGTGCCGGGTGTTACATGCACGGGACAGGGATTCGTCTGCGCACTTGATCCTTGTCATTCAGCCGGGATGCCGGCAAGCTTTTCCGGGCGAAATCGCCGAAGGTAGTCCGCCGCGACGGTCGCCGGCATCGGGCGGCCGACCCAATAGCCCTGGATCGCGTCGCAGTGCTGCTCGGCCAGGAAGTGCGCCTGTGCCTCGGTCTCGATGCCCTCGGCCACCACCTCCAGGCCCAGGCCGTGGCCCATCGCGATGACGGCCCGCACGATCGAGGCATGGCCGGGGCGCTGCAGCATCTCGCGCACGAAGGACATGTCGATCTTGAGCTTCTGCACGTCCAGCTGCTGCAGGTAGCCCAGCGAGGAGTAGCCCGTGCCGAAGTCGTCCACCGACAGGCACACGCCCAGCTCGCGCAGTTGCGCCAGGACCTGCTGGGCCAGCTCGCGTTCGAGCATCACCGAGCTTTCCGTCAGCTCCAGCTCGAGCTGGCCGGGGCTGAGCCGGCTGGCCGCCAGGGCCTCCCGGGTGGCGTGCAGCAGCGGCGCGCGGCCCAGCTGGACTGCCGAGACGTTGACGGCGATGCGCGGCACCTCGAGCCCTTCGTCGAGCCAGCCGCGCAGCTGCGCGCAGGCCTGCTGCAGCACCCACTCGCCCAGCGGGACGATCAGGCCGCTCTCTTCGGCCAGGGCGATGAACTCGACCGGCGCGATCGGCCCCTGCGCCGGGTGCTGCCAGCGCAGCAGCGCCTCCAGGCCGACCAGTGCGCCGCTGGCCAGGTCCACCTGGGGCTGGTAGTGCAGGTTCAGTTCCTGGCGCTGCAGGGCACGGCGCAGCTCGGCCTCGAGCAGCAGGCGGCGGCGCGCGCGCTGCGTCAGGTCGGGCGAGCAGAAGCGCAGCATGCCCCCGCCCTGGGCCTTGGCGCGGTGCAGCGCGGCATCCGCGCTGGCCTGCAGGGCCTCGACGCTGCGCCCGTCGTCCGGGTAGAGCGCGATGCCGATGCTCGCGCGCACATAGATCGGCGGGCCGCCCAGTTCGAAGGGCTGGGCCAGCGCATCGAGGATGCGCTGCGCGGCCAGGTCGATGCCGTTGCCGCCGTCGGGTCGCTCGATCAGCAGGCTGAACTGGTCGCCGCCGACGCGCGCGATCGCGTCCACGTCGGGCAGACTGTGGCGCAGCCGCTCGGCCACCTCGACCAGCACGCGGTCGCCCACGCTGTGGCCCAGGCTGTCGTTGACGGTGGCGAAGCGGTCCAGGTCCACGTCCAGCAGTGCCAGGCTGCCGCGGCCGTGCTCGGCCTGCGCCAGCGCATGGCCCAGCAGCTCGGCGAACAGCAGCCGGTTGGGCAGGCCGGTGAGGGCGTCGCGCTGCGACAGCACCCGCACGCGCTCCTCGCTGGCCTGCAGGCGGGCGGTGCGTTCGGCCAGCAGGTCCTGCAGGCTGCGGCGCAGCCGGGCCAGCTCGAGGTGGGTGCGCACCCGGGCGCGCACCTCCTCCAGGTCGAAGGGCTTGGTGATGTAGTCCGCTGCGCCGAGAGCGAAGCCGCGCAGCTTGTCCTCCACCGAGTCGGCCACGGTGACGAAGATCACCGGGATGTCGCAGCCGGGACCGGCCTTGAGCCGGCGGCAGACCTCGTAGCCGTCCATCCCGGGCATGACCACGTCCAGCAGCACCAGGTCGGGCGACGGCCCGGCGTCGACCAGCTCGAGGGCACGCTGCCCGTTCGGGGCGGCCAGGATGCGGTGCTCCCCGCCCAGCGCCTGCACCAGCAGCTGCAGATTCTGTGGCTGGTCGTCCACCAGCAGCACGCAGGGGCGGCTGTCGTCCTGCGCAGCCAAGGTCGGCCGCTTGGCCGCCAGGGGGTCGCTTTCCTGACTTGTCATCGGGTCCCGGCGCGGTGCGCCGCCTCCAGCGGGTCCTTGAGAATCGTCTTGGCGGGCTGCCGGCAGCGTACACGCTGCCGGCCGGCCTGCCATGCGACTGTGCAGGCGGGCCGGTGGGCTGGCTGAAATGAAAAAATCGTGAGCGCCCACTATAACGCGCGCCCCACCCCGGCCGATGCCCACCCGAGCGCGCCGAGCGGCTTGCGCAGCCTGCATCTGCCGCAGCTGGCCGCTGCGCGTCGACAATGGCACACCGCGCGGCCGACCCGGGCCGTGCCTGTCGCCTTGCCTTCCGACCATGCCCCGCCTGCAGTTCCAGCTCCAAGCCCCCGTCACCTTCTGCACCGACCTGGCCATCTACATCAGCCATGTCAACCAGGGTGGTCACCTCGACCATGCCCAGCTGCTCACGCTGCTGTCGGAGGCCCGGGTGCGCTTCTTTCTGTCGCTGGGCTACCGCGAAGGGGATGTCGAGGGCTGCCCCATCGTGGTCGGCGACCTGGGCGTGCAGTACCTCTCCGAGGGCTTCCACGGCGAGACCATGCGCATCGAGATGGCACCGGCCGAGCGCAGCCGCTGCGGCTTCGACCTGCAGTTCCGCATGAGCGAGCGCGACAGCGGCCGCGAGGTGGCGCGCGGCAAGACCGGCATCGTCTTCACCGACCGTGCCACCCGCCGTGCGGTGCCCGTCCCGCCGGCCTTCCTGGCTCGGCTGGGCCTGGCGTGACCGGGCAGAGCGTCGCCCGGTCCGACGGCGAGCTGCCTGCGCTGCACCTGCTCTGGCAGGACGAGCACCTGCTGGCGGTGTACAAGCCGGCGGGCTGGCTGGTGCACCGCAGCCCGCTCGATCCGCACGAGCCGCGCATCGTCCTGCAGCGCCTGCGCGACCAGCTCGGTGGTGCCTGGCTGTGGCCGCTGCACCGCCTCGACAAGGGCACCTGCGGCCTGCTGCTGCTGGCCCGCCATGCCGAAGCGGCGCGCCGCCTGGGCGAGGCCTTCGCGGCGCAGCAGGTGCACAAGCGCTACCTGGCCTTCGTGCGCGGCTGGGCACCGCGGCACTGCGAGGTCGACCACGCCCTGCGCCCCGACGACGCCCCGCCCGAGGCCGCCGCGCAGCCCGCGCGCACCGACCTGCACGCCCTGGCCTGGCTGCAGCGCGACGAGGTCAGCGACGCGCGCTTTGCCGCCACCCGGGCGGCGCTGGTGCTGGCCGAGCCGCACAGCGGCCGGCGCCACCAGATCCGGCGCCACCTGAAGCACATCGCCCACCCCATCGTCGGCGACGCCACCCACGGCAAGGGCGCGCTCAACCGCTGGTGGGCCGAGCGCCTGGGCCTGCAGCGGCTCTGGCTGCACGCCTGGACGCTGGCCCTGCACCACCCGATGACCGGTGCGGCGCTGCAGCTCGACAGCGGCCTGCGGCTCGATCCGGGCGGTCCCGTCGCAGCGGCGCCGCCGCAGGGCGCCGACTGGCTGCGCCTGAACGCTGCGGGCCACTGGCAGGCGCCCGGGCCCTGGCCGGTCGGGCTGCCGCTGGCGCACGACCGGCCGATCTGCGGGTAAGCCCCGAACCGGGGCGGCGCCGGCGCAGCGGCACCGGCTGTGCCATGCAGGTACAGTCGCGCCCGTTCCGGCCTTCCTTCACGTCTTCCTGCGATGAGCGTCCACCCCAGTGCCAGCGCCGCCTCCCCGGCAGCCCGCCCCGCCCTGAGCCTGCCGCGCCTGCGCGAGATGAGCGCGCGCGGCGAGAAGATCGCCATGCTCACCTGCTACGACGCCACCTTCGCCAGGGTGCTCGACGCTGCCGGCGTCGACGCCCTGCTGGTGGGCGACTCGCTGGGCAACGTCGTGCAGGGCCAGCCCAGCACCCTGCCGGTCAGCCTGAGCCACATGGCCTACCACACCGAGTGCGTCGCGCGGGCGAACACGGCGGCCTGGCTGATCGCCGATCTGCCCTTCGGCTGCTACGAGGCCAGCCCGCAGCAGGCCTTCGACGCGGCAGTGACGCTGATGCGCGCCGGTGCGCGCATGGTCAAGCTCGAGGGCGGCGGCGCGCTGGCCGAGACGGTGCGCTTCCTGGTCGATCGCGGCATTCCGGTCTGTGCCCATCTGGGGCTGACGCCGCAGCGCGTCTTCGCGCTGGGGGGCTTTCGCGTGCAGGGCCGCGACGAGGCCGCCGCCGCCGCCCTGCGCGCCGATGCCGCGGCGATGGCCGCGGCCGGCGCGGCGATGCTGGTGCTCGAGCTGGTGCCTGCGGCGCTGGCGCGCGAGATCAGCCAGGCCCACCCGCAGATGATGACCATCGGCATCGGCGCAGGCGCTGGCACCGCCGGCCAGGTGCTGGTGCTGCACGATCTGCTCGGCCTGACGCCCGGCCGGCGGCCACGCTTCGTGCGCGACTTCACCCGCGAGCCCGGCAGTGCACCGGAGGCGCCCGGCCTGACGATTGCAGCGGCCGTGGCGCGCTATGTGCACGACGTCAAGGCCGGCGTCTTCCCCGACGAGGCGGTGCACGCCTTCTGATCCCGGGCGCCGCGCGCCGCAGCGCCCGCGGCGTGCCCGTCCCGCTCTCCTTGCCCTTCGTTGCGTCTGCCATGCAAGTCGTCCACACCCTCGCCGAGCTGCGCGCCGCCCTGGCCGGCCAGAGCCGCACCACCTTCGTTCCCACCATGGGCAACCTGCACGAGGGCCACCTGGCCCTGGTGCGCGAGGCCGCCCGCCGCGGCGCTCCGGTGGTGGCGAGCATCTTCGTCAACCGCCTGCAGTTCCTGCCGCACGAGGACTTCGATCGCTACCCGCGTACCCTGGCGCGCGACTGCGAGCTGCTCGCCCCGGCCGGCTGCGACCTGGTCTTCGCCCCCGCCGAGGACGAGCTCTACCCCGAGCCGCAGACCTACAAGGTGCAGCCGCCCGCGGCGCTGGCCGACCTGCTCGAGGGCGAGTTCCGCCCCGGCTTCTTCACCGGCGTGTGCACCGTGGTGATGAAGCTGCTGCACTGCGTGCAGCCGGCGGTGGCGGTGTTCGGGCAGAAGGACTACCAGCAGCTCAAGGTGATCGAGGCCATGGTGCGCCAGTTCGCCCTGCCGGTGCAGATCGTGCCGGGCGCCACCGTGCGCGCTGCGGACGGCCTGGCGCTGTCCTCGCGCAACGGCTACCTCTCGGCCGAAGAGCGCGCCGAGGCGCCCACGCTGCAGCGCGTGCTCGCCGCACTGGCCGCCGCCGGCCGCGATGGCCTGCGCCCGCTGGCCGACCTCGAGGCCGCCGCGCAGGCCGAGCTGCGCCAGCGTGGCTGGCAGCCCGACTACCTCACCCTGCGCCGTCGGCGCGACCTGCTCGCCCCCGGCGACGACGAACGCGCGGCCGGCGAGCCCCTGGTGGCGCTGGGCGCGGCGCGGCTGGGCAGCACCCGGCTGATCGACAACCTGGAGTGCTGAGCGCTACGCGACCACCATCACCGCGGCCCACAGCGTGCCCAGCAGCACCTGCAGCGCGCTGCGCGCCGGGTGGCGCCACAGGCTGGCCCACAGGAACAGGTTGTACGGCAGCGGCAGGAAGTGCAGCGTGGCCGCGACGCCGCCGGAACCGCCCTGCGCCAGCCAGCCCAGCGCGGCCAGGCTGCAGGCCAGGTTGACGGCACTGCCGGCCAGCAGCATGTCGCGCCAGAGCAGGGGGCCGGGCGGCACGCGGCCCTGCCAGCGGTCGGTGATGAATCGGCGCATGGCGTCCAGGGGTCAGCCGCCGGAAGGGCGGCCGCAGTCGCGCTTGATCAACTGCAGCAGCAGATGACCCCTCAGCGCCTCGCTGCGCGGCAGGCCGGCCAGCAGCGTCAGCCGCTCCTGGCCGTCGTGCGTGTGCAGCGCCACATCGAAACGGGCGGCCTCCTCGCCGGCCTGTACGCGCGGCGTCAGGCCCGACAGGTCGTGCCGCTCGGATCGGCTCGGCTGCCACCAGCGTTCGCGGCGCTCCAGGACCAGGGCGCAGCCGGCCTCCAGGCGGATATCTGGTTGCCGCCGATCGGCAGCCGGTCCGGCCAGCAAGGCCAGCGCTGCAGCACGCTGCCCATTGGTCATCTCGTAGGCGCTGGGCTGCACCTCGTCTTCGGTGGGGTAGCCGTCGACGCAGGCGGCCAGCAGCAAGGCAGGCAGGATGGGGCGCCAGCCCTTTGCCCCTGCGGCCTCGGCCATCACGCGCCCTCCGCCGTGCTCTGGATGGGGGTGTCGCCGGCTTCCTGCTCCCGGCAGGCCAGCACCTTGTCGATGGTGCGGCCGTCCATGTCGACGATCTCGAAGCGCCAGCCTTCCCAGCGCGCCACGTCGGCCACCTTCGGCAGGCGGCCGGTGAGCAGCATCATCATGCCGCTGAGGGTGTGGTAGCGCCCGCGGTCCTCCTCGGGCACGCTGTCCAGCCCCAGGCGGTCCTTCAGCTCGGGCACCGGGATGTGGCCGTCCAGCAGCCAGGAGCCGTCCTCGCGCTGCACGGCCCAGGAGGTGGCCGGGTCGCGCGGCTGGAATTCGCCGGTGATGGCCTCGGTCAGGTCGCGCAGGGTGATGATGCCCTGCACCTCGCCGTACTCGTCGATCACGAAGGCCATCTGCACGTCCGAGGAGCGGAACTGGTCGAGCAGCTCCATGCCGGTGAGCGTCTCGGGCACGTAAAGCGCCGGCTGCAGCGGCTGTTCGGCCAGGGCCGGCGGCTGGCCCTCGCGCAGCGTGCGAGACAGCCACTGGCGCGCGTTGACCACGCCCAGCACATCGTGCAGGCCGCCGCGCACCACCGGGAAGCGCGCGTGGTCGGACTGCTCGACGCTGGTCAGGTGGGTTTCGAAGGGCTGGTCGACATCCAGGCAGACCACGTCGCCGCGCGGCACCATCAGCGAGCCGATCTGGCGATCGTCCAGGCGGAACACGTTGCGCACCATCGCATGCTCCTGCGACTCGATCGCCCCGGTGCTGGCGCCTTCGGCCAGCACGGCGTGGATCTCCTCCTCGGTGACGGTCGAAGTGCCGCTGTCGCGCACGCCCAGCAGCCGCAGCAGCGCGTGGGTGGAGATCGACAGCAGCTTCACGAAGGGCTGGGTGGCCAGGGCCAGCCAGTCGATCGGGCGGGCCACCAGGCGCGCCAGCGTCTCGGGGTGGCTCTGGCCGAGCCGCTTGGGCACCAGCTCGCCCACCACGATCGAGAAGTAGGTGATCGTGACGACCACCAGGCCGGTGGCCAGGTACTGGGTGAGGGGCGCCTGCAGTCCCAGACCTTCCAGCCAGGCGGCCAGCGGCGCGGCCAGGGCCGCCTCGCCGACGATGCCGTTGAGCACGCCGATCGAGGTGATGCCGATCTGGATGGTGGACAGGAAGCGGGTGGGATCCTCGCCGAGCTTCACGGCCGCCGCGGCGGCGCTGTCGCCGGCATCGACCAGCTTCTGCAGGCGGGCGCGGCGGGCGGTGACGAGGGCGATCTCCGACATGGCGAACAGGCCATTGAGGACGATCAGGGCAAAGAGGAGGGCGATTTCCATGGGGGGGCCGGGCCGGGCCCGGCAGGTCGGAAAGAGCGGAGTCGGGGCGAGCGCGACGCAGGGGCGTCGCCCGACCGGGGCGCAGGGGGGCCAGGAACGCGGGGCTGCTGCAGGCCGCGCCGGGGCGGCCGATGGCGCTGCGCAGCCGGGGGCGCTTCAGCGCGGTGGCCGCAGGGGCACCTCGGGCGCGCGATGCGCAAGGGGCCGGGCGGCGCGGTCCACCGGGCCGCAGTCGTCGGCATGCAGCCGCCTCGGGCCGAAGCTGCTGCCGAGCAGGGCGGGCAGGTCGCCGAAGAGCGTCTGCGCCGGGAGGTCGTCCAGGTGATGGGCCTCGACCGACCCGGCATCGACCGGCGCCGGGGCCACGTCGACGGTGTCGGTGCCCAGCACCGAGGCGACGGCGGACTCGTGGGTGGCCAGGCCGGACCAGCACACGCACAGGGCAAGCAGGAGGGCAATCAGGCGCGACCACATGGCGGGCAGGGATTCTACCGAGGCCCCGGCACCATGGCCGATGGGCTCTGCAGGGCATCGCGGCGCTGCGCTATGCTGCGTGGCCGCAAGGAGGCCCTCCGGCATGTCGACGACCGTCCTGACCATCGGCGTGGTGGTGTTCCTGGCGCATTTCCTGGCACTGCAGTTCCGCCGCACCCACATTCCGGACGTGCTGGTGCTGGTGCTGCTGGGCATCGTCATCGGGCCGCTGACCGGCGTGGTCGAGCCGCAGGATTTCGGCAAGGTCGGCTCGGTGCTGGCCACCATCGCGCTGGTGGTGATCCTGTTCGAGAGCGGCACGGCGCTGGACCTGGCCACGCTGGGGCGCACCGCGGTCAGCACGGTGCAGCTGACGCTGTCGTGCTTCGTGCTGTCGGCGCTGGTGGTGGCCGGGATCGCACAAGGAATCTACGGGCTGGAGCTGCTGCCCGCGCTGATGCTGGGGGCGACGCTGGGCGGCACGGCCTCGGCGGTGGTGATCCCGCTGGTGGCCACCCTGCGGGTGGGTCCCAAGCCCGGCACGGTGCTGGTGATGGAGTCGGCCCTGACCGACGTGCTGTGCATCGTCGGCGTCTTCGCGCTGCTGCAGGCGGCCGCGCAGGGGCAGCTACATGCCGGGCAGGTGTTCGGCTCGGTGCTGGCTGCGCTGGTCTTCGCCGCGGTGATCGGCGTGCTCGGCGGCATCGCCTGGCTGTTCGTGCTGGGGCGGGTGCGCGGCTTTCCGAACACGCTGTCGTCCACGCTGGCCTTCGTCTTCATCGTCTACGGCGCCACCGAGTTCCTGGGCTTCTCCGGGGCGATCGCGGCGCTGGCGCTGGGGGTGACGCTGACCAACCACCACCGCCTGGGCCTGGACGGGCGCATCGCCGCGGCGGGCATGCGCCTCGAGCCGCTGACCGCGCAGGACCTGGCCTTCTTCCGCGAGGCGGTGTTCCTGCTCAAGACCTACTTCTTCGTCTACCTGGGCATCTCGATCCGCTTCGGCGACCTGCAGATCGCGGCGGTGGGGCTGGCGATCGTGGTGCTGCTCTTCCTGCTGCGCCTGCCGCTGGTGCGCTGGGTGTTCCGCGCGCCGGAGCATTCGCTGCGCGATGCGGCGATCGCCTCGATGATGGCGCCCAAGGGCCTGGCGGCGGCGGTGCTGGCCTCGCTGCCGCTGGAGCGGGGCGTGGCCGGCGGCGAGGTGATCCGCGACCTGGCCTACATGGTGGTGGTGCAGAGCATCGCGTTGACCGCGCTGCTGGTGATGCTGCTGCCGCTGGCGCCGGTGCAGCGGTTGTACGGGCGGCTGCTGGGCAAGCCCACCGAGGCCGCGCCACAGCGCGAAGGTCCTGCCGACGCCGGCTGAGTCACCAGTGAACGAGACAGACCTGCCGCGCGGCCGTCTCAGCGGCCCGTGGCCTGCGCTTCCAGCCGCCGCCGTCGCTCCCGGCTGTTGGCCAGGTGGGTGCGCATCGCGGCGCGGGCGGCGTCGGCATCCTGGGCGGCGATGGCGTCCAGGATGCTCTCGTGCTCGGCGTTGACGCGACGCAGGTAGCGCAGCCGTTCGGGATCCTCCGCGCCACCGTCGGCAGCCAGCCGCGCGCGGGGAATGGCGCGGCTGCCGAAGGCGCTCATCAGCTCGGCGTAGTGCGGGTTACCGGTGGCGCGGGCGATGGCGAGGTGGAACTGGAAGTCCGGCCCGACGGCGTCCTGCCCGGCTTCGACCGCCGCCTCGACCGCGTCCAGCGCCACGCGCATGGCGCGCAGGTCGGCCTCGCTGCGACGCTGCGCCGCCAGGGCGGCGGCCTCGGTCTCGACGCCGATGCGCAACTCGAGCACCGCGATCACGTCGCGCAGCGTGGCCATCTGCTCCGGGCCGATGCGAAAGCCGCCGCGCTCGCCTGCCGCCTCGGCGCCGAGCACGAAGGTGCCCACGCCATGGCGGGTCTCGACCAGCCCGCCGGCCTGCAGCTTGGAGATCGCCTCGCGCACCACGGTGCGGCTGACGCCGAACTCCGCCATCACCGCCGCCTCGGTGGGCAGCTTGGCGCCCGTGGCCAGCCGGCCGTCGCGGATGCGCTCGGCCAGCGCGTCGACCAGCTCCAGTGCCAGCGTGCGGGGGCGGCGTCGGGGGATGGGCGACGTGGCGGCGGGATCGGACATGGGCAGGCGTGAAGACAGTCGGGCGGGCGGACTGGACGGCGGCAGAACGGTGGGGGGCGACCAGGACATCCGTGCCCCTCAACGACCACCGATGAGGATGGCACGGAAGTCGTTCACGTTGGTGAGCGTCGGCCCCGTGACCACCGAATCGCCGAGACGACCGAAGAACCCGTGGCCGTCATTGTCCGCCAGCCGGTCCAGCGCGTTCATCCCCTGGGTCCAGGCCCGTGCCAGCGTGTCGGGCGTGGCGATCGCCCCGGCGATCTCCTCCGCGCCGTCCACGCCGTCGGTGTCACCCGCCAGCGCCCACACGCCGGGCTCGCCGCCCAGCGCCTGCGCCAGCGACAGCAGGCACTCCACGTTGCGCCCGCCGCGGCCCTGGCCGCGCAGCGTCACGGTGGTTTCACCGCCCGAGAGCAGCACGCAGGGCGGCGTGAAGGGCTGGCCGCGCCGTGCCGTCTGCAGCGCGATGCCCGCCAGCACCTTGCCGACGTGGCGCGCCTCGCCTTCCAGCGCATCACCCAGGAGGTGCGCCGACCAGCCGGCCGCACGCGCCACCTCGGCCGCCGCCTCCAGCGCCAGCTGCGGCGCCGCCACGAGCTTCAGCTCGGCACGCGCCAGCCGGGGGTCGCCGGGCTTGACCGACTCGCCCTGGCCGCTCTCCAGCCACGCGAGCGCCGCCGCCGGCAGCTCGATGCCGAAGCGCCGCACGATGGCGAGCGCGTCGGCGCAGGTGGTCGCGTCCGCCACGGTCGGTCCCGAGGCGATGTCCACCGGATCGTCGCCCGGCACGTCGGAGATCGCCAGCGTCAGCAGCCGCGCCGGGTGGCAGGCGGCGGCGAGGCGGCCGCCCTTGATCGCCGAGAGGTGGCGGCGCAGGCCGTTCATCTCGCGGATCGTCGCGCCCGAGGCCAGCAGCGCGCGGTTGATGGCCTGCTTGTCGGCCAGCGTCAGCCCGGGCGCGGGCAGCGGCAGCAGCGCCGAGCCACCGCCGGAGATCAGGCAGATCACCAGGTCGCGCTCGCTCAGGCCCTTCACGTAGGCCAGCAGCTGCTCGGCCGCGGCCAGCCCGGCGGCATCGGGCACGGGGTGGGCGGCCTCGATGATGCGGATGTGCGCGCAGGGCTGGGCGTAGCCGTAGCGCGTCACCACCAGGCCCTCCCAGCGCAGGCCGATCGTCTCGACGAGCGGCTGCCAGTGCGCCTCCAGCGCCGCGGCCATCGCCGCCGAGGCCTTGCCGGCGCCGATCACGACGATGCGCCCGCCCGCGGCCCGCACCGCCGCCAGCTCCTCGGCCGACGGCAGGTGCGGCGGCAGGCACAGCGCGGGCTGGGCCGAGGCGATGGCGGCATCGAAGAGGCGGCGCAGCAGCGCGCGCGCCTGGGCATCGGTCGGGGTGGTGGTCATCGCGTGACAGGAGTCGCAACGGGTGGCCGAGGGTAAGCCAGCTCAGGCTGCGGCCACCGGGGCGGGGGCCACCTCGTGGCCGGCCATCAGCTCCAGCGCCTTGACCAGCGCGGAGTGGTCCAGCTGGTCCCAGCCCTGGGCGGCGCAGGCGTTCATCAGCTGCGCGGCGTTGGCCGTCTGCGGCAGTGCCACGCCCATCGCCTTGGCGCCCTGCAGCGCCAGGTTCAGGTCCTTCTGGTGCAGCGCGATGCGAAAGCCCGGGTTGAAGGTTCGCTGGATCATGCGCTCGCCGTGCACCTCCAGGATGCGGCTGGAGGCGAAGCCGCCCATCAGCGCCTGGCGCACCTTGGCCGGATCCGCGCCCGCCTTGCTGGCGAAGACCAGTGCCTCGCCCACCGCGGCGATGTTCAGCGCCACGATGATCTGGTTGGCCACCTTGGTGGTCTGGCCGGCGCCGACCGGGCCGACGTGGGTGATGTTCTTGCCCATCCGCGCGAACAGCGGCTGCACGCGGGCAAAGGCCGCCTCGCTGCCACCGACCATGATGGTCAGGCTGGCGGCCTTGGCGCCCACCTCGCCGCCGGAGACCGGCGCGTCCAGGTAGTCGGCGCCGAGGGCGGCGAGGCGCGCGGCGAACTGCTTGGTCTCGATCGGCGAGATGCTGCTCATGTCGACCACGGTCTTGCCTGCGCCACCGCTGTACGCCAGCCCGGCGGCAACACCGTTCTCGCCGAACAGCACCTTCTCGACGTCCGGCGTGTCCGGCAGCATCGTGAAGACGATGTCGGCGCGCTCGGCCACTTCCCGGGCGCTGGCGCAGGCGACGGCGCCCGCGTCGGTCAGCGCGGCCGGCACGGCGCTGCGGGTGTGGACGAACAGCCGGTGCCCGGCGGCCAGCAGGTGGCCGGCCATCGGCGCGCCCATGATGCCCAGGCCGATGAAGCCGAGGTTGAGCGAAGCGGAGGAAGCGGTGGTCATCAAGAAGTCCTTGCTGAATCAGTATTGGGGAGCGATGGCGGCGGCTGCCGTATCGCGGAACTTGTCGGCCAGGGCCTGCGTCTGCATGCGCAGCACGCCCAGGTCGCTGCCCACGGCGACGAAGGTCATGCCCTGGGCGAGGTAGCGGCGCGCATCCGCTTCGGCCGGCGAGAGGATCCCGGTGGGCTTGCCGGCGGAGCGGGCAGCGGCCTGCACCGCGGCAATCGCGGCCTGCACCTCCGGGTGGTTGGGCTGGCCGAGGTGGCCGTAGGCGGCGGCCAGGTCCGAGGGGCCGATGAAGAGGCAGTCCACGCCCTCCACCGCGGCAATCTCGGCGGCACTGTCCACCGCGGCGCGGGTCTCGATCTGCACGATCACGCTGATCTCGTCGTTGACGCGCTGGAAGTAGTCCGGCACCGCGCCGTAGCGGTTGCTGCGCTGCGACACCGACACGCCGCGCACGCCCTGCGGCGGGTAGCGGGTGGCGGCCACCGCGGCGCGGGCCTGCTCGGCGCTGTCCACCATCGGGATCAGGAAGTTGTGGCAGCCCGCGTCCAGCAGCCGCTTGATCTGCACCGTGTCGTTCCAGGAGGGGCGCACCACCGGCGCGCTTGGGCTGTCCTTGAGCGCCATCAGCTGGGGGATCAGCGTGAGCACGTCGTTGGGCGCGTGCTCGGCGTCCAGCAGCAGCCAGTCGAAGCCGGCCACGCCGACCACCTCGGTGGTGATCGGGCTGCCCAGCGACAGCCAGCAGCCGATCTGGGTGCGGCCGGCCCGCAGGGCCTGGCGGAAGGTGTTCGGGAAGGGGGAATAAGGGGGGCGGCTCATGGGAGGTCCTGTTCTGCGGTCAGCGCACCAGGCAGGGCCGCTTCGGGTCGAATTTCCAGTTCGGGATCAGGAACTGCATCGCGATGGCGTCGTCGCGCGCGCCCAGGCCGTGCTGCAGGTAGAGCTGGTGGGCCTTCTCCACCTCGGCCATGTCGAGCTCGACGCCCAGGCCGGGCTTCTTCGGCACCTCGACGTGGCCGCCGACGATCTGCAGCGGCTCCTTCGTCAGGCGCTGGCCGTCCTGCCAGATCCAGTGCGTGTCGATGGCGGTGACCTTGCCGGGCGCGGCGGCGCCGACGTGGGTGAACATCGCCAGGCTGACGTCGAAGTGGTTGTTGGAGTGCGAACCCCAGGTCAGGCCCCAGTCGCGGCAGGTCTGCGCCACGCGCACGCTGCCGGACAGGGTCCAGAAGTGCGGGTCGGCCAGCGGGATGTCCACGCTCTGCAGGCTGAGCGCGTGGACGAACTGGCGCCAGTCGGTGGCGACCATGTTGGTGGCCGTGGGCAGGCCGGTGGCGCGGCGGAACTCGGCCATCACCTCGCGGCCGGAGAAGCCGCCCTCGGCGCCGCAGGGGTCCTCGGCATAGGCGACCACGCCGCGCATGCGCTGGCCCAGGCGGATGGCGTCCTTCAGCAGCCAGCCGCCGTTGGGGTCGAGGGTGACACGCGCGTCCGGGAAGCGCTGGTGGATCGCGGTGACCGCGTCCACCTCGGCATCACCGGCCAGCACGCCGCCCTTGAGCTTGAAGTCGTTGAAGCCGTACTTCTCGCGCGCCGCCTCGGCCAGGCGCACCACCGATTCCGGGGTCATCGCCGTCTCGTGGCGCAGGCGGAACCAGGCGTTGTCGGCGTCCGGCTCGCTGGCGTAGGGCAGGTCGGTCTTGCTGCGGTCGCCGACGAAGAAGAGGTAGCCCAGCATCTCCACCGAGTCGCGCTGCCGGCCCTCGCCCAGCAGGTCGCAGACCGGCAGGCCCAGGTGCTGGCCGAGCAGGTCGAGCATGGCCGACTCGATCGCGGCGAGCGCGTGGATGGTGATGCGCAGGTCGAAGGTCTGCAGGCCGCGCCCGCCGCTGTCGCGGTCGGCAAAGGCCCGCTGCACCGCCTGCAGCACCGCGAGGTGGTTGCCCACCGGCTGGCCGACGACCAGGGCCGCGGCATCCTCCAGCGTCTGGCGGATCTTCTCGCCGCCGGGCACCTCGCCCACGCCGGTGCGGCCGGCCGAGTCGGTCAGCACCAGCAGGTTGCGGGTGAAGAAGGGCGCGTGCGCGCCGCTGAGGTTGAGCAGCATGCCGTCGCGCCCCGCAACGGGGATGGCGCGCAGCTGCGTCACGACGGGAAGGGCAGAGATGCTCATGGGGGAGGGCGGGGCCGATGCGGGGAGGAGGGCGGTAAGTCTAGTCATCGTACAACATGATGACTGGCTGTCAAGCCTGGACTTCATCCGAGGGGAGCTTCCGGCCCTGTCCGGTCTTGGCTGCGCGTTCCAGAAAAGGAGATGAATGAATCGAGGGAAAACCCCGGGGGCTCCGATCTTGACGTCGAATGGGGCGAATTGGATGATTTGGTTGTACGACGACATATGAGACAACGGGCAAGACCCTTGTCGCCTTCCGGCCCGCGCTGCGGGTCGCCCACTGCTTTGCCGGAGAACCCGATGATCGAACTGTTTCCCCGTCTCGCAGCCGGCCTGGCTGCGCTGGCCCTGTCTGCCTCGGCCATGGCCTGGCCGGACAAGCCTGTCACCCTGCTGGTGCCTTTCCCGCCGGGCGGCTCGACCGACTCGCTGGCCCGCGGGCTGGCGGCCAAGATGCAGGAGCGGCTGGGCCAGCCGGTGGTGGTCGAGAACAAGGCCGGCGCCACCGGCACCATCGGCACCGCCCAGGTCAAGCGTGCACCGCCCGACGGCCATACGGTGCTGGTGGCCTCGCTGGGGCCCTTCGTGATCGCGCCGCACCTGATCAAGAACGTGCCCTACGACATGGCCAAGGACTTCGACCTGCTGACCGTGGCGGTGCAGGCGCCCAATGTGCTGGTGGTGCCGGCCGCCTCGCGCTTCAGGAGCGTGGCCGAGGTGGTGGCCGAGGCAAAGAAGACCCCCGACAAGCTCACCTTCGCCTCCTCGGGCAACGGCTCGTCGGACCACCTGACGGCCGAGCTGTTCTGGCTGCAGACCGGCACGACCGGCGTGCACGTGCCCTACAAGGGCGGCGCCCCGGCGATCAGCGACCTGCTGGGCGGCCAGGTGGACGCCTCGTTCCAGAACGTCAACGCCGTGATCCAGCACATCAACTCGGGCAAGCTGCGCGCCCTGGCCGTCACCGGCGACAAGCGCTCGACCCTGCTGCCGCAGGTGCCGACCCTGACCGAGGCCGGCGTGAAGGACGCGGACGTCTACTCCTGGCAGGGCGTGGCCGCGCCCAGAGGGCTGCCCGCCGACGTGAAGGCGAAGCTGCACGCCGCCCTGATCGCCGCCCTGAACGACGCCGAACTGCGCGGCAAGCTCACCGGCGTGGGCTTCGAGATCGTCGGCAACACGCCCGAGCAGTTCGCCGCCTTCCAGCAGCGGGAGAACGCGCGCTGGAAGCAGCTGATCGAGGCACGCAGGATCACGGCGGATTGAAAGTCCTGCCCGCCGCCGGCGGCGGGCGGCATCCCCCGAGACCGGGGCGCCCGGGTGGCCGGCGTGCCCGACGTCAGCCCGCCAGCTCGATCAGCAGCCGCGCCAGCGCCTGCGGCGCGCTCACCATCGGGCAATGGCCGGTGGCCAGCTCGTGCACGGTGAAACCGGGCAGCTGGCGGGCGCGCTCGCGCATGGTGGCGATGGTGGGGTAGGCCGGGTCGTGGCAGTCGATGAAATGGCGCGACAGACGCTGCCAGCGCTCGCCGTCGAAGGGCAAGGGCTCCTGGTAGGGGCCGTCGGGGTGCGGGCCGAAGGGATGCGGCACCTGGCGGCGCAGCAGCCAGTCTCGGTCCGGGCCGGTCAGGCCGAAGTCGGCCGGGTCGGGCGGCGGCAGGGCGTGGTCGTGGGCGCGCGCCGCGGCCGTGCGGGCCGCGACCACGGCCGGATCGTGCTGCTGGCCCCAGCCTTCGCCGGGCAGCGGAATCATCGCGTCGAGGTAGATCAGGCGGCGGATCGCCGCCGGGTCGGCGGCCGTCGCCCGGTCGGCCGCACCGGTGATCACCATGCCGCCGTAGCTGTGGCCGACCAGCACGACCTCGCGCAGTTCCTCGGCCTCGAGCAGGCCCAGCACGTCGGCGATGTGGGTCTGCAGCGTGATGCCGGGCCGGCGCAGGTGGGCGCGCTCGCCGTCGCCGGTCAGGGTCACGGCGTGCACCTCGTGGCCGGCGGCGCGCAGCGGCGCGAGCATGCGGCGCCAGATCCAGGCGCCGCCCCAGGCGCCGTGCACCAGCACGATGGGCGAAGGGGTCATGCGGGTCTCCTCGGGGTGGGGGCTCGGCGCCATTGTGCCTGCCGGCCGGGACGGCGCTGCCACAATGCCGCGATGACTGCGACTGCCCCTCTGCCCGCCCGAGACCACGACCGTGGCGACGCCGCGTTGGGTCCCGGCGGATCCTCGGCCGCCGAGGCCGGGCCGGCCGGTACGCAGCCGGCCACGGCGCTGCAGGTGATGGCCGGGCAGGGCCGCCGGCGTGAGGAATGGCTGGCCGAGGAGTGGCCTGTGGCGATGGTCTACAACGGCATCTCGCATGCGGTGATGCTGGCCAGCCCGCTGGACCTGGAGGACTTCGCGCTGGGTTTCTCGCTGTCCGAGGGGCTGATCGACCGGCCCGAGGACCTGCTGGACTGCGAGGTGGAGGCCAGCGGGCCGGGGCTGGCGCTGCAGCTGCGCGTGACGCTGCGCTGCTTCATGCGCCTGAAGGAGCGCCGCCGCACGCTGGCCGGGCGCACCGGCTGCGGGCTGTGCGGCACCGAGAGCCTGAGCGAGGCGGTGCGCCCGGTGCCGCGGCCCGTGGCGCCGCTGCGGGTGCCGGCGGCGGCGCTGCAGCGGGCCATGGCCGCGCTGGATGCGGCGCAGCAGCTGCAGCGGCTCACCGGGGCCACCCATGCCGCGGGTTGGTTCGACGCCGACGGCCGGCTGCGGCTGGCGCGCGAGGACGTGGGCCGCCACAACGCGCTGGACAAGGTGATCGGGGCGGCCGCCCGGGCCGGGCTGGACCCCGCGCAGTCCTTCGTGGCGGTGACCAGCCGGGCCAGCTACGAGATGGTCTACAAGGCGGCTCATGCCGGGCTGGGCCTGCTGGCGGCGGTGTCGGCGCCGACCGCGCTGGCGGTGCGCACCGCCGAGGCGGCCGGCCTGGTGCTGGCCGGCTTCGTGCGCGAGGACCGCGCCACGCTGTACACGCACGCCGGGCGGGTGGACGCGGGCGGCTGAGGTGGGCGGGCCGCCTGCCCGGCTTGCGGCGGCTGCGCCGCGGGGCCGCGCTCCCCAGGCTCAGGCGGCCGACAGGCGCAGCAGCCGGCCGCTGTCGGTGAGCAGGCGGAAGTGGCCATCCGGCCCTTCGCGCAGCGCGCGCAGGCGCTCGCCCAGGTCGCCGAGCAGGCGTTCGCGGGCCAGTTCGCGCGGCGCCTCGGCGCTGCCGCCGAGTTCGACGCGCCACAGGGCCGCACCGGCCAGCGCGGTGACAAAGGCTTGGCCGCGCCAGGCCGGATGCGCGCGGCCGCTGTGGAAGGCCAGGCCGGAGGGGGCGATCGAGGTGGGCACCCAGGTGGCCACCGGTTCCTCGAAGTCCGGCGCGTGCCGGCCCCCGCCGACCCGGCAGGCCTCGCCCACCGGCGAGCCGTAGGGGCAGCCGTAGCTGCGCAGCGGCCAGCCGTAGTTGCGTCCGGGGCGCACGCGGTTGAGCTCGTCGCCGCCCTGCGGGCCGTGCTCGACCAGCCAGAGCTCGCCGCTGCCCGGGTGCAGCGCGGCGCCTTGCGGGTTGCGGTGGCCCCAGCTCCACAGGCCGGGCACCGGGGTGACGCCGGCGGGGGCAGCGATCACCGGGTTGTCCGGCGGCAGACTGCCGTCACGGCGGATGCGCAGCACCTTGCCCAGCCCCGAGGCGAGGTTCTGCGCGTGCTCGCGACCCGGCGCGCGCGGGCTGTCCATCTGCCGGTCGCCCAGCGTGACGAAGAGCGTCTGGTCGGGCCGGAACACCAGCCGGCAGCCGAAGTGGCCGTTGCCGCGGTGGCGCGGCAGCTGGCGCAGGATGACGCCGACATCGACCAGCCGGTCGCCCTGCAGGCGCCCGCGCGCGACCGCGGTGCTGCTGCCGGCGCCGAAGCCGGCCAGGCCGCCCTCGCCGGCTTCGCTGTAGGCCCAGTAGACCCAGGGGTCGCGCTCGAACTCGGGGTCGAGGGCGACGTCGAGCAGCCCGCCCTGGCCGCGGTCCACCACCGGTGGCAGGCCGCTCAGGCGTGCCAGCAGGCGCCGGCCATCGGGCGACAGCAGCTTCATCGTGCCCGGCTTCTCGCTGACGAGGCAGCGGCCGTCGGGCAGGAAGGCCAGGCCCCAGGGGCTGTCCAGGCCGTCGAACAGCGTCTCCACGCGCAGGCGTGGGCCGCTGCCCGTCTGGGCGCGTGCCGGAAACGTCGCCGCGCCGGCCGCGGCCAGCGTGCCGGCACCCAGGGCGGCGGCGCCCCAGCCGCCGAGCCGGCGCAGCGCGCCGCGCCGGGACTCAGACGCGGCGGCCGACATAGCGCGTCACCACAGCGGCACCCTGGTGGCCCGGGCCTTCGTCCAGCAGCACCTCGCCTTCCCAGCCGAAGCGTTCGTCGAGCAGACCGGCGAAGTCGCCGCGCAGGTCGTCCAGGGTGTAGAGCATGTCCTCGTCCTTCGGGCCGCCGCTGGGGCGGCCGAGTTGCCGGGGGTGGAAGGCCTCGAGCAGCAGCAGCCCGCCGGGGCGCAGCGCGGCGGCGAGGCGGCGGTGTGCGTCGCGGCGGATCGAGCGGTCCAGGTGGCAGTAGATCGCCGCCACGGCGTCGACGCTGGCCGGCTCGGGGGTCCATTCGGCCAGGTCCACCCACTGGGTGCGCAGGCGGGCGTCGACTTCGGGGCCGGCCTGCTGCGCCAGGCGGCGCGCCTTGGCCAGGCCGACTTCGGAATAGTCCACCGCCAGCACCGGGTGTCCGCGCGTGGCCAGCCAGACGCTGTTGCGGCCCTCGCCGTCGCCGGGCAGCAGCACCGTCGCGCCGGGGGCAATCGCCTGCGCCTGTCCGCGCAGGAAGGCGTTGGGGGTGGTGCCGTACTTGAAGCCGGGTTCGGCGAAGCGTTGGTCCCAGAAGGTCTGCATCGGGCGTCTCGGATCTTGGCGGAGGTCCGATGATAGGCAGCCGCCGATGCCCGTGCAGCGGCGCGGGCCGGCCTCCGGGGAGGTCGGCCCGCCGGTCACGCCGCGCTTACTGCGCGAGGCCCAGGAAGGGCGTGGGGATGCGCTCGGCGCTGTAGCCGCCGCGGCCCACGGCCGGGATCACCAGCCAGTCGTCGGTGGCGCGGCCCCAGCCGTCGTTGGTGACGGTCGAGGTGTCGCCGGGGTGGCCGTTGGGCACGGCCAGCTGCGGATGGTCGAAGGGCGCGGCGTGCTTGCGCACCCGGTCGTCGGTGAGCGCCTTCATGAAGGCCACCAGCGCTTCCTTCTCGCTCTGCGTCAGGCCCAGCGGCTGGATGTCCGCATCCAGGTCGGCGATGTTGGCGCGGGCGAAGTTGCCGCCGCGGTTGTAGAACTCCACCACCTGCATCAGCGTGGCCGTGCCGCCGTTGTGGAAGTAGGGCGCGGTGAGTTCGACGTTGCGCAGTCCCGGGGTCTTGAAGCTGCCCTGCACCGAAATGCGGGTGAAGGGGGTGACGAGGTTGTCCAGCAAGGCCTGCTCGTACAGGTTGAACAGCAGCACCGACTTCTTGGCCAGCCCGGCGAAGGACAGCGGGTTGCCGAAGGGGTCGTTGCCGCCCACGCCGCGGTCCTCCGCGGTGGGGGTCACGCCGATGTTGTAGAAGCCCTCGTCGTAGACCGCCACGTTGCCGTCGCCCATGACCATGCGGTTGAGCCGGTCGGTGATCAGGCGGCGGTGGATGCTGGCGTTGGTGAAGGCTGCGCCGCCGTGGCAGTTGACGCACTTGCCCTTGCCGAGGAAGACGCCCCAGCCGGTGAGCTGCTGCGGGGTCAGCGCCGTGCTGCTGCCTTCGGCGAAGCGGTCGAAGGGCGTGCGGTCGGACACCAGCGTGGCCTGGTACATCTGCAGCGCCAGCCCGAAGAAGAGGCTGAAGTTGGCCTCCGTCTGGCTGTACGAGGTGTTGGCGATGGTCACGCGCTGGCTGCCGTTCCACCATTCGGAGCGGAAGGCCTGCTTGACCAGCTGGGCGTAGTCGCTGCTGGACAGCCCGTCGCCGTTGGCGGCACGGCGCGAGGCCAGCACGCTGTCGTCGCTGGCCACCTGCTGGCCGGCCAGCGGGCGCAGCGCGTACATCTTGCGGCCCAGGTCGGGCAGGCGGCGGCCGGCGGCGCTCATCTCCAGGTCGCTCAGCGGCGGGCCGGAGGCCTGCGAGGCCAGGCTGGCGTCGTTGATCGTGACCTGCACGGCGCGCACGTTGTCGCGCCAGCCCAGCAGGCTCCAGTAGCGGTCGTTGCGGTAGACCCGCGCGCCGGTGTCGCGCTTGCCCCAGGGGTTGACGCCGTTGAAGATGGTCTGCGCGCGGCCGTCCCAGAAGTTGCGCAGGTTGAACACCGCGTTGATCACGCTGGGCGTGTTGCGCGGCTCGACCTGGCGGGTGTTGACCGCGCCGACATGGAACACCGGGTCGTAGACCACCTGGCGGGTGTCCTCGGCCTGGCCGGGCACGATGCCGCTGAAGCGCTCGCGGAACACCCCCTGCGAACTCGACACCGCGGCCAGGCTGCGCACGATGGCCGAGTCGCGGTTGTTCGCGTCGGCGAACTGGTGGAAGGGGAAGTCGCTGGGCCGCAGCTGGTAGTTCGGGCCGCCGAAGGCGAAGCTCTGCCCGTTCGGCCCGCGCGAGAGCTGGTTCTTCGAGCGCGTGTCGGCGCCGGCGTGGAAGTGGCAGGACGCGCAGGCGGTCTTGCCGTCGCTGCCCACCCGCATGTCCCAGAACAGCGCCTTGCCCAGCGCGATGGCGGCACCGCGGTCGGCGACGAACTGGCCCAGGTTGGACGGCTCGGGCCGCGAGGCCCGGGCCAGCGAGGTCGGGGTCTGGGCCAGCGCGGGCAGGGTGCCGGCGGCCAGCAGCAGGGCGGGCAGCGCGCTCCAGCGCGGCAGGGTCGGGGCGGCGCGGTTCGGGGCGCCGCGGGTCGGCGCTGCGGTCGGGGCGGAGTGCATGAGTCGGGTCTCCAGGTCGGTCGGGGGTCGAGGTGTGACGAAATCACGCTTTTGTATCCAACTGTAATTTCATCGGATGACATGCGTCAATTTGCGTTTCGGGTGAGACGACCGCCGTGGCAGGGGAGGCGCAGGCCGCGGGAACGGCTGCGGCGGCGCGGTTCCGGCGCGGGCCAGGATGCGCCGCAGTCCCGGGAGCGCGGTCCCCGGGTCGGCTGCGTACACTGCTGTGCAAGGGGGCAACCGAGCTCTCGCTGTCTCTTCGCCCTGGCCATGCGCCGCAAGCTGCCTTCCACCGCTGCCCTGGCCGCCTTCGAGTCGGCCGCCCGCCATCAGAGCTTCACCCGCGCCGCCGAGGAGCTGGCGCTGACGCAGAGCGCCGTGTGCCGCCAGGTGGCCGCGCTGGAGGCCTTCGTCGGCGTGCCGCTGTTCGCCCGTACCCGCCGCGGTGTGCGCCTGACCGAGGCGGGTGTGGCGTACAGCCGACGGGTGCGGGCCCGCCTGGAGGAGCTGGAGCGCGACACCCTGGAGCTGCAGGCCGATGGCGGGCGCGGTGGCGTGATCGAGCTGGCCGTGCTGCCCACCTTCGCCACCCAGTGGCTGCTGCCGCGGCTGCGCGGCTACCTCCAGGCGCATCCCGGGGTGACGGTGAACTTCACGCCGCGCACCCGCCCCTTCCTCTTCGACGAGACCGAGCTGGACGCCGCGATCTACGCCGGCGAGGCGGGCTGGCCGGGCACCGAGGCGCATTTCCTGATGGCCGAGACGCTGGTCGCGGTGGCCAGTCCGGCGCTGGCGGCGCAGGCGCGGCGCGAGCGGGGCGGCCGGGCGCTCGAGCCGGCCGATCTGGCCACCCTGCCGCGGCTGCAGATCAGCACCCGTCCGCGGCTGTGGCGGCAGTGGTTTGCCGCCGCCGGGCTGGAGGTGCCGCAGGCCATGGCGGGCATGCGCATGGAGCTGTTCTCGATGGTCGGCGAAGCGGCGCGCCAGGGCCTGGGCGTGGCGCTGCTGCCCCATCTGCTGGCCGAGCCGGCATTGGCGCGGGGCGACCTCGAGCGGCTGCTGCCGACGCTGCTGCCCAGCGACCGGGCCTACTGGCTGATCGTGCCGCAGCGCAAGGCGGCGCAGCCGCTGCTGCAGGGCTTTCGCGACTGGCTGCTGGCCGAGTCCGCCGGCGGCGCGGCGGGTCCGTCCGTCGGGGCGCCGGCAGGTGCAGCGTGAACACCGCGTCGCAGCCGTCGCGCCGTTATGCTCGGCCGGGCCGGAGACCCCGACCATGAACGCCTACCTGCACGACTACCTCGCCCAGCTCGAACGCCTGGCCCGGCGCCAGCCACTGCCGGTGGTGCGCGCCCTGCACCTGCCTCCGCGCGAGGCGGCCGACGGCGCGCGAGCGCAGGCCCGCGGCGAGTTCTGCGCGATCGAGCTCGACGACGGCTCGCTGGGGCTGGCCTACGTGCTGCTCGACGACACCCTGGCCGCGCTGGAGACCGGCGGGGCAGGCTGGGTGTGCCCCGGCGCCGACGCGCTGGCACTGGTGCGCGCGGGCTTTGCGGCGCCCGGCGGGGCGCTGCGCTCGGCCGGCTGGGCCGCGGCGGCGGCGCTGACGCGCTGTGCCTTCGACCGCGCCGGCTTCGTGCCACCGGCCAGCGCGGACTCGGTGGGGGCGCTGGTGGCGCAGCCGGGCGAGCGCATCGGCATGGTCGGCCTGTTCGGCCCGCTGGTCGAGCGGCTGCTGGCGCGCGGCGTGGCGCTGACCGTGCTGGAGCTGCGCGAGGATCTGCAGCAGTCGCGCCCCGGGCTGGAGGTGACGCTCGATCCGGCCCGCCTGCGCGGCTGTGCGCAGGTGATCTGCACCAGCACGGTGCTGCTCAACGACACCCTGGACGCGGTGCTGCAGGCCTGCGCCCAGGCGCGCCACTTCGTGATGCTCGGCCCGGGCGCGGGCTGCCTGCCCGACGGCCTGTTCGCACGCGGCGTGACCGCGTTGGGCGGGAGCTGGATCACCGATGCGCCGGCCTATGTCGAGGCGCTGCGCCGCGGGGCTTCCACCGCCGCGGCGGCGCGCAAGTTCACGCTCCGGCCGAGCGACTATCCCGGTTTCGAGGCGCTGCTGGCGCGCCTGCCCTGAGAACCTGTGAACGAGCCTGCCATGCCCGCTGTCCCCGCCCCCGCCGGCGCACCCGCGTCGCGCAGCGACCCGGGGCCGCAGCGTGCGCAATCGGAGCGTGGCCGGTCGACCGCGTCGAGGCACGCCGCGTTGCCGGCCGCGACGGACGGCCCGATCGCCCGATCACACATCACCGGCCTGGTGCTGGCCGGCGGGCGCGGCAGCCGCATGGGCGGGCTGGACAAGGGGCTGCAGCCGCACCGGGGTCAGCCGCTGGCCGCGCATGCCCTGCAGCGCCTGGCGCAACAGGTCGGCACGCTGATGCTCAGCGCCAACCGTCATCTGGACACCTATGCCGGTTTCGGCGTCCCGGTCTGGCCCGACGCGCTGCCGGACCACCCCGGCCCGCTGGCCGGCCTGCTGGCCGGGCTGCGGCAGTGTCGCACCCCCTGGCTGGCCAGCGTGCCCTGCGACACGCCGGACTTCCCGGTGGACCTGGTGGCCCGGCTCGCCCGGGCCGCGCAGGCCGAGCAGGCCGAACTGGCGATGGCCGTGGTGGAGGTGGACGGCGAGCTGCGTCGCCAGCCGGTGTTCTGCCTGCTGCGCCGCGAGCTGGCCGAGCGCCTGGCGCACAGCCTGCAGGCCGGTCAGCGCGGCGTGGACCGCTGGGCACGCCAGCAGCGTCACGTGCTGGTGCGCTTCGACGAAGCGGCGGCGTTCCGCAACGTCAATACGCTGCAGGAACTCCGGGACCTGCAGTGAGCGCCGAGGCCGCGGCGTCGATCGGGCGCCGGTCGGGCGCTCGAGCCGGCCGGCGCTCTCGGGCGGGAGTCAGGCCCGCGCCGCCAGGTCGTGCAGCACCACCGGGCCGGCACGGCGCTCGATGGTGGCCTGCAGCGCCGGCTTCCAGCCCAGCGCGAACAACGCCTCGGCGGTGACGAACATCGGCCCGACCAGCAGGCCGATGCGGTCGTCGACGAAGGTCGGCCGGCGCCCCTCGTAGTAGTGGCCGGCGAACTGGATCAGCCAGCCCAGCAGGAAGCAGCCCAGCCCCAGGGCGAGCCAGGCGGGGGTCGAGGCCGCGCCCAGCGGTTGCGCCAGCGCCACCAGGGCGCCGATGGCCAGGCTCACCGCCGCGCCGAGCACCGGCTCGCCGCGGCTCAGGTACCACAGCGTGGCCAGGCCCCAGGCCGCCCAGGCCGGCGTCAGCGCCCAGTCGAGCGCGGGCAGCGGGGCCAGCGCCGGCCGGGCCAGCAGCACGCCCAGCGCGAAGACGATCAGCGGGACGCCGACCTGGTGCGTGGCGATGTTGCGCTGGTCGCGGTGATAGGCCGCGTACTGCACGAGCAGATCGACGGCGGGGCGCAGGAGCTTGGAGGTGGGCGCCATGGCGGGACTCCCGGGGCGGGGGGAACGAGAACGCACAGGCAGTCGCCTCGACCGGCTCGCGCAACCCCTGCAGGCCTGACTGCACCACGAACCGGCGCGCCGCGCCAGCGTGATGCACGCGAAACCGCATGCCCGTGGGGGGGATTGCCGCATCGGCGCCACGGCGGCGCGGCGGCTGTCGCGGCGACGTCACAAAGGCGGCTCCCCGGGCGGCCTCCTTAAAATACGCGCGCGACCCCTCCCGGGGTGATGCCGGGCGGCGCCCGGACCTGGGAGCTTCTCTCAGGAATCAGCAGCATGAGCATCAAGAGCGACAAGTGGATCCGGCGCATGGCCGAGCAGCACCGGATGATCGAGCCCTTCGAGCCCGGTCAGGTGCGCTTCGCGGCGGACGGCCACAAGATCGTCAGCTACGGCACCAGCAGCTATGGCTACGACATCCGCTGCGCGGACGAATTCAAGATCTTCACCAACGTGCACTCCACCGTGGTGGATCCGAAGAACTTCGACGAGAAGAGCTTCGTGGACTTCAAGGGCGATGTCTGCATCATCCCGCCCAACAGCTTCGCGCTGGCGCGCACGGTGGAGTACTTCCGCATCCCGCGCAGCGTGCTGACGGTCTGCCTGGGCAAGAGCACCTATGCGCGCTGCGGCATCATCGTCAACGTCACACCCTTCGAGCCGGAGTGGGAGGGCTATGTGACCCTCGAGTTCAGCAACACCACCCCGCTGCCGGCCAAGATCTATGCGGGCGAAGGCTGCGCGCAGGTGCTCTTCTTCGAGAGCGACGAGGTCTGCGAGACCAGCTACCGCGACCGCGGCGGCAAGTACCAGGGCCAGGTCGGGGTCACGCTGCCGAAGACCTGAGGCCCTGGCGGCGCCGGTGGCGCGGGAGTGGGCGGTCCCGGTCGCGCATTTCCATCCTTCATTCGCGGGGGCGGGGCTCTAAGCTGCTTGACATCGCAGACCCAGCCTGATCGACCGCCATGATGCTGCCCCGACCCGAGGTGACGGAACACCTGCCCGAGGAGTTGCCCACCGAGTTCCGCTGCGCCTCCGCCTTCGCCCCTCTGATGGCGGCCTGGGCGCCGCGACAGGCCGAGGCCGGCCGCGCGTCGCCGGCACGCGACCGGCTGCAGCGCTTTCAGCGCCTGATGGCTGCCGAGGGCTGGCCGGTGCAGGTCGATCGCATGCTCGACGACCCGGTCTACGCCCGCGAGCGCCTCGGCCTGGCCCTGGGGCGCGGGCGGGGTGCACTGCGCCAGCTGGCCGTGCAGCTGTGGCCGCAGCGTGCGGCGGACCTGCACTGACAGGGCCTGCGACCATGCCGCTGCGGCATCACGCGGGGCAGTTTGTTAGCATTGATGTGATTTTGTTCACGACTTGCACGCAGATCCCTCATTTTTCTCAGTTCGGGCCGCTGCCCGGCGGGTTTGCATCCCGCCGCACCGACCGGCTGCGCTCCCCTGTCCGGCCGGGCCCAGCGCCCGGTCGTGCCGCCCTGCGGGGCGGTGACGGTCGCCTCGTGCGAGACGGAAACCTCCCATGCGCCATCTAGTCCGACCCAGCGCCCTCGTGGCGACCTACTTCGACACGCTCGCTCCCAACCAGGTGGCGACGGCGCGCGCGCTGCAGCAGGCGGTGCTGGCGGCGGCGCCGCAGCTCGAGCAGAGCGTGAAGTGGGGCAACCTGACCTTCGTGAGCGAGGGGCGCAACCTGCTGGCCATCGTCACGCACAAGGCGCATGCGCACCTGCAGGTCTTCAACGGTGCCCTGCTCGGGGCCGAGTTCCCCGAGCTCGAGGGGGTCGGCAAGGGCATCCGGCATCTCAAGCAGCGCTACAGCCAGCCGGTGGATGCGGCGCTGGTGCAGGACCTGGTGCGCGCGGCGGTGGCCGTGGGCGTGTCGCGGCGCGACGACTGACCTCCTCCCGGCCCGGGTCCGCGTCGCGGTGGACCATGACGCCAACGCCAACGACAACGGCCCCCGCGGGGGCCGTTGTCGTTGGCGTTGGCGCCCCTTCAGCGCCCGCGCCGAGGGCGCTGAAGGGGCTGCCGGCGCGGTCGTCCGGACCGGTCAGCTCTGATACAGGCCGAGTCGCCGGTTGCCGGTGCTGCCGTAGAAGGCCGGTGTGCCGCCGGGCATCAGGGCCTCCATGGCCCGGTCGAGGGCGACGGTGGCGCGCGCCAGCGACTCGCGCTGCGCGGCCACGGCGCCGCTGGCCGACATCAGCCGCGAGCGCAGGGCCGGCGGCACGCCGCCGCCGCCGCGGGCGGCCCGCCCGAAGCCGTCGACCGCCTGCTCGAGCGCCCGGTGCAGGGCCTGGGCATGCGATTCGATCGCCCCGATGTCGCGCCGCCGCAGGGCTTCGCCGAGGTCGCCGAGTTCGGACTCCACCGCCAGGATCAACCCTTCCAGGGCACCCTCCGGCGCACCGCGGTCGGAGGGGCCCTCGTTCGGGGCGGAGGGGGGCAGCATGGCGTTCATGGCAGGTCGCTCGGCGAGGGGTCTGGCGATGCCGCGGCTCGACCCGGGCGCAGGCCGGTCGGTGCGGCGGGGACGGCGGGCGGCCGCAGCAGGCCGCCGGGCATCAGCGGGCGGGGTTGCCGCGACCCAGGATCTCCTGGGCGTTGGCAAGCAGCTTGTCGGCGATCACTTCGGCGTTCACCTGGTAGCGGCCGTCGGCGATCGCCTGGCGCACCTGCTCGACCTTCTGCGCATCGAAGCTGCCGTCGGCCGGGTCGACGCCGTCGAGCAGGGCCTTGGCTGCACCCGACAGGCTGACGGTCGTGCTGGCCTCGCCGGCCTGGCCCGCGGGGGCGGCACCGCCTGGGCGTGCACCTTCCGACGCTCCCCGGGTGGCCGGCTGGCCGACGGGGGCGACGTTGGGGGTGTTTGCCGTGTTGCCGATTTTCATCACGTACTCCTTCGCGCCGGAATCGGCCCGCCGATGGGAGGGCTCATGCGGGAATCTGCCGGCGCCGATTGTGCGTCAGGGTGTCGATCGTCCGGGGGCATGGCCCGGCGATTTGCGCCGTCGACGACTTCGGTTCTGCGCTTGCGAAGGCTCCGCAGCGCTGTCCCACCCGTTTTCGGAGCGCTCGGGTCGGACTTGAGGGAGGGCCGCCCCCTTTCGATGAGGGGGAGGCAGGGCCCCGCGAAAGCGGTGGGCGGCAGCGCCGGGCGGGCCCGCGGCATCACGGCAGCAGCTCCACACGGCGCTCGGCCACCGGCCGGGCGGTCAGGATGCGGCCGCTGTCGGTGCGCAGCCGGACGTTCTGGCCTTCGATGCCGTTGCCCAGCGCCTGGGCCTCGCCGGAAACGCTGTAGCCGCGCCCCTGCGCCACCACGGTCACGCGGTCGCCGGCCTGGAACCACTGGCGCAGGCGCAGCAGGTCGCTGCGCAGCGTGGCGCCGGCCGGCAGGGCCACGGCCAGGCTGCGGCCGATCAGCTCGGCCGGGGTGCGGTAGGCCCGCGCCGGGCGCTCGGCCAGGTCGACTTCGGCGCTGCGCAGATCGGCCGCCGAGAGCACATGCCCGGCCGGCAGCGCCGTGGTGCTGACCAGGGCCGGGGCCCAGACGTGCACCGTCAGCGGCAGGTAGACGTTCCAGCGCACCGGGCCGTCGATACAGCGCAGCCCCACCCGGGTGCGGCCCCAGGCCCGGCTGCCGGCCGGCAGGTAGGGTTCGATGCGCCGACAAGGCGCCAGGCGCAGTCGTGCGTCGAGCGTTCCCGGCACGACCTCCACCCGCGCCCCGGCGGGCAGCGGCTGCTCGCGCTGCGCGGCGGCCAGAGCCTGCTGGATCGAGCCCAGGGCGGCCGTGGCCAGGTCGGCGGCCGGCGCGGCCGGGTTCGCCTGGGCCGGCGATCCGACGGCATCGCCTGCGGCGGCTGCCGTGACCAGCCCGGCCGTGCCCAGCGCCGCGACGACCAGGGCAGGCCGCAGCACGCGCAGGAGCGCGGGCGCGCGCCGGCACGGCGGGCGTGCGGACAGGGCAGGGCAGGGGATCATGGGGCGTCACTGTAGGTCGGCCGCCCGGGCGGCAAGCGCGGAGATGGCCGGTTGTCGCGCCGCTTATCGCGCTCATGTTCGCAGGAGGGCGCACCAAGAATGCTGCGAAGCCGTCGTCCGTCCCGCCACCGGGGCGCCGCGGCCACGATCGACACCCCGCTGTCTGCCTTCCTTCCTCCGGCCCCATGATCGACCGTCTGTCCGACACGCTCGCCTTCCAGTCCCAGGCCCTGGTGCTGCGCGCCGAGCGGCAGCGCCTGCTGGCCAGCAACATCGCCAACGCCGACACACCGGGCTATGTGGCGCGCGACATGGACTTCGCCACCGCGCTGCGCCAGGCCACCGGCACGCAGGCGCGACCGCAGATGCTCGCGGCCACGCACGCCGGCCACCTGTCGCCGCGCGCCGGGGCGGACAGCGAGCGCGGCCTGCTGTACGCCGCGCCGAGCCAGACCAACCTCGACCGCAACACGGTCGACATGGACCGCGAGCGGGCCAACTTCGCCGACAACGCGGTGAAGTACGAGGCCAGCCTGCGCTTCCTCAACGGCAGCGTGAGCACGATGCTCAACGCCATCAAGGGCCAGTGAGCCCCTTCGAGCCTTCCGGAGATCAGCCATGTCCATGCTCGCCATCTTCGGCGTGGCCGGCAGCGCGGTCAGCGCGCAGAGCCAGCGCCTGAACACCGTGGCCACCAACCTGGCCAACGCCGACACCGTGGCCGGACCCGACGGGCAGAGCTTCAAGGCCCGCCAGGTGCTGTTCCAGACCCAGCCGATGGGCGAGCTCGGCACCGCCGGCGTGCGCGTCGCCCAGGTGCTGGAGGACCAGAGCGCCGGGCGCCGCGTGCACGACCCCAAGCACCCCGCCGCCGATGCGGACGGCTACATCACCTACAGCAACGTCAACGCGGTGGAGGAGATGGTCAACATGATCTCCGCGTCGCGCTCGTACCAGAACAACGTCGAAGTGATGAACACCGCCAAGACGCTGCTGCTCAAGACGCTGCAGATGGGTCAGGGCAACTGACGCCGCCCGGCGTCGATCACGAACAAGGCCACGCATGAGCACCTCCTCCGTCACCGCCGGCAGCGATGCCGCCGCGCTGTACCAGCAGCTCTCCGGCAGCAGCAGCAGCCGCAGCGCCACCACCGAGACCTCGGAGCGCTTCCTGAAGCTGCTGGTGGCGCAGATGAAGAACCAGGACCCGCTGAATCCGACCGACAACGCCCAGGTCACCAGCCAGATGGCGCAGATCAATACCGTCTCGGGGCTGGACCGCGTCAACGAGAGCATCCAGTCGATGAGCGCGCAGTTCCTGCAGCTGCAGGCGCTGCAGGGCGCCTCGCTGGTCGGGCGCGGCGTGCTCGTGCAAGGCAACGCGCTGAACGTGCAGGACGGCCGGGCGCAGGCTGCCTTCGACCTGGCCGGTGCGGCCGACGCGGTGAAGGTCGAGGTGGTCAACGGCGCCGGCCGGGTGGTCGACACGATCGACCTGGGGGCCGAGACCGCCGGGCGCCATGGCTTCACCTGGAGCGCACCCGAGGGCCTCGGCGATACCAGCGGCCTGCGCTTCCGCGTTGCCGCCACCAGCGGCACCCAGAGCGTGGGTGCCACCACGCTGATGCGCGACGAGGTCCAGTCCGTCAGCAGCGTCGAGGGCACGCTGACGCTGCAGCTCGCCAGCGGTGCCAGCGTGGCCTACGGCGACGTCAAGGCCTTCTCCAACTGAGCGGCAGCCGCGCGTCGACCCCGCTGCCACGACCCATCCGACCCAGGAGCCCCCCATGAACTTCCAGCAAGGCCTGTCCGGACTGAACGCTTCCAGCAAGAACCTGGAGGTGATCGGCAACAACATCGCCAATGCCAACACCTACGGTGCGAAGTCCTCGCGCGCCGAGTTCGCCGACATGTACGCCACCTCGGTGAACGGCCTGATGACCGGCAACATCGGCATCGGCGTGCGCCTGGCCGACGTGGCGCAGCAGTTCAGCCAGGGCTCGATCACCAGCACCAGCAACCCGCTGGACATCGCCATCAACGGCGCGGGATTCTTCATGGTGCAGGACACCGGCTCGGATGCCGGCGCCGATGCGCTGCCGCTGTACACCCGCAACGGCCAGTTCAAGCTCGACAAGGAAGGCTTCATCGTCACCACCGACGGTGCCAAGCTGCTGGGCTACGCCCTGGACGGGGTGGGCCAGATCGACCGCAGCACGCTCGCGCCGCTGCAGCTGCCCACCGGGCTGATCGCGCCGGCGATGAGCACCGGCGTCTCGGCCGAGGTCAACCTCGACGCGCGCGGCAACGTGATCACCGCCGACTTCGACCCGGCGCTGCCCAGCACCTACAACCACGCCACCTCGATGACCGTCTACGACGACGCCGGCGAGGCAGTGGAGGTGAGCTACTACTTCCGCAAGACGCAGGAGGGCGATCCCTCCGCCGACCCGGCCACCAACGACCTCTGGGAGGTCTACGCCACCGCCGACGGGGCCCTGCTGACCGATGTGGACGGCAATGCGGTGCTGCAGGAGCTGACCTTCGACGCGGGCGGCAACGTGGTGGGCACGCCCCGCTTCAGCCTGACCATTCCGGCCAGCGGCACGCACACCGCGGTGACGATGACCTACGACCCGGCCACCCAGACCGGTGGCGTGGACCTGCGCGGCATCACCCAGTTCGCCTCGCAGTTCAGCGTGACCGACCTGAACCAGGTCGGCGGGCGCGCGCCCGGGCGCATCGCCGACATCAGCGTCGGCGCCGACGGCATCCTGACGGCCAGCTACACCAACGGCCAGACCGCCGCGGCCGGGCAGATTCCGCTGGCGAACTTCCGCAACCCGCAGGGCCTGCAGCCCCTGGGCGGCAACCTCTGGCGCGCCACCGGCGAGTCCGGCCTGGCGCACAGCGTGGGCGCGCCGCAGTCGGGCAGCCTGGGTTCGCTGCAGTCGGGCGCGCTGGAGGAGTCCAACGTCGACCTGACCTCCGAGCTGGTCAACATGATCACCGCCCAGCGCATCTACCAGGCCAACGCGCAGACCATCAAGACGCAGGACTCGGTGCTGCAGACGCTGGTGTCGCTGCGTTGACGACGGCGACCGCCACCGGCTTGTCCACCGCCTGACCAGGAGCCGACATGGACCGCAGGATCTACCTTTCGATGGGGGGCGCCAAGGCGACGATGCAGCGCCAGGAGCTGCTGTCGAACAACCTCGCCAACGTCTCCACGCAGGGCTTCCGGGCCGAGATGCAGGCCTTCCGGGCCGTGCCGGTGCGCGGCGACGGCGCCACCACGCGCGCCTATGCGCTCGAGACCACGGTGGGCTACAACCCCGAGCCCGGCGTGGTGGCCGCCACCGGCCGCAACCTGGACGTGGCCATGCAGGGCAACGCCTGGCTGGCGGTGCAGGCGCGCGACGGCACCGAGGCCTACACCCGCGCCGGCTCGCTGGATGTCACCAGCGACGGCACCCTGGTCAACCGCAGCGGCCTGAGCGTGCTGGGCGAGGGCGGGCCGATCACGCTGCCGGCCGGCAGCGAGGTGCAGATCGCCGGCGACGGCACGATCACCGCCCGGGCGCCCAACGGGTCGATCACGCCGGTGGGGCGCCTGAAGCTGGTCACGCCGGCCGAGCCGCTGCAGCGCGGCGACGACGGCCTGTTCCGCGCCGCCGCCGGCGACGCCCTGCCGGCCGACCCCGCGGCGCGGCTGCAGGACGGCGCGCTGGAGGGCTCGAACGTGAGTGCGGTCGAGACCATGGTGGCGATGATCTCCGCGGCGCGCCAGTTCGAGATGCAGATGCGCTCGATGCAGACCGCCGAGAAGGACGAGCAGCAGGCCCAGCAGCTGCTGTCGCTCAACTGAGCTTGAATCCGGCGCCGCACGGCGCCGCAGAAGGAGCCCCGCCATGATGCGTGCCCTGTGGATTTCGAAGAGCGGCATGGAGGCCCAGCAGACCCAGCTGGACGTCGTGTCGCACAACCTCGCCAACGTCGGCACCAACGGCTACAAGAAGGAGCATGCGGTCTTCGAGGACCTCATGTACCAGACCCTGCGCCAGGCCGGCGCGGCCAGTTCCGACCAGACCCAGCTGCCCACCGGCGTGCAGATGGGCCTGGGCGTGCGCACCGTGGCCACCGCGCGCCAGTTCAGCCAGGGCAACCTGCAGCAGAGCAGCAACCCGCTGGACATGGCCATCAAGGGCAGCGGCTTCTTCCAGATCCAGATGCCCGACGGCAGCACGGCCTACACCCGCGACGGCTCCTTCCAGCTCAGCTCGACCGGCCAGCTGGTGACCAACGCCGGTTATGCGGTGCTGCCGGGCATCACGATACCGCCCAACGCCCAGTCCATCACCGTGGCAGCCGACGGCACGGTGAGCGTGCAGCTGCCCGGCCAGGCGGCCAGCGAGGTGCGTGGCCAGATCCAGATCGCCAACTTCGTCAACCCCGCCGGCCTGGAGGCCAAGGGCGGCAACCTCTTCGCCGAGACCGCGGCCTCCGGGACGCCCAACACCGGCGCGCCGGGCGCCGACGGCATGGGTGCGCTGACGCAGGGCTTCGTCGAGACCTCCAACGTCAACGTGGTCGAGGAGCTGGTGACGATGATCCAGACCCAGCGCGCCTACGAGCTGAACTCGAAGGCCATCTCCACGTCCGACCAGATGCTGCAGCGTCTGGCGCAGCTGTGAGCCCGGGGGCGATCATGAGCACTGTGTCGCGCCGGGTCCGCCGCATCCCGGACTCCGTCACCGGGTGCGTCGTCCGCGTCGCCGGCCGTCGTGCCCTGCTGCCCGCGCTGCTGCTGCCGCTGGCTGGCTGCAGCCTGATGCCGCAGAGCGCCCAGGTGGAGCTGCCGCCGGTCAGCAGCGCCCGCCCGGTGGTGGTGGCGCCCGCGCCGGTGAACAACGGCGCGATCTTCCAGGCCGTGCAGTACCGCCCGCTGTTCGAGGACCACCGCGCCCGCCTGGTGGGCGACACGCTGACCGTGCAGATCGTCGAGAAGGTCAGCGCCAGCGCCACCTCGACCAGCTCGGTGGAGAAGAGCGGCTCGGTCGACGCCTCGATCACCGGCTTTCCCTTCCTGAAGGCGCCGCTGCTGGGCAAGCTGGGTGTCGGCGCCTCCAGCGGCAACAGCTTCGCCGGCAAGGGCGGCACCGAGAACACCAACAAGTTCGAGGGCACGATCACCGCCACCGTGATCGAGGTGCTGCCCAACGGTCACCTGGTCATCGCCGGCGAGAAGCAGATCGGCGTGAACGAGAACGTCGATGTGCTGCGCTTCTCCGGCCAGGTCGACCCGCGCTCGATCCAGCCCGGCAACACCGTGGCCTCGGCGCAGATCGCCAATGTGCGGGTGCAGCAGCGCGGGCGCGGCCAGCAGGCCGACGCGCAGGGAATAGGCTGGCTGGGGCGATTCTTTTTGAACCTTCTGCCGGTCTGAGGCTGCCCAGAATGGGTTCGTCCGGCACAAGGATCGAACCCATGCATCCCTTCAGAACATCCGGCGCCCGCCTGGCCCTGGCGGCCGCCTGCGCGCTCGCCGCCGTGGCCCTGGCCTGGCCGCAGCCGGCCTGGTCGGCCCGCATCAAGGAAGTGGCCTCGGTGCAGGGCGTGCGCAGCAACCAGCTGGTGGGCTACGGCCTGGTGGTGGGCCTGGACGGCACCGGCGACCAGACCACGCAGACGCCCTTCACCGCGCAGAGCCTGACGGCCATGCTGCAGCAGCTGGGCGTGACCGTGCCGGCGGGCACCAACATGCAGGTGCGCAACGTCGCGGCGGTGATGGTCACCGCCACGCTGCCGCCCTTCGCCCAGCCCGGGCAGCTGCTGGACATCACCGTGGCCTCGCTGGGCAACGCCAAGAGCCTGCGTGGCGGCACCCTGATCGCCACCCCGCTGCGCGGTGCCGACGGCCAGATCTACGCGCTGGCGCAGGGCAACCTGATCGTGGCCGGGGCGGGTGCGGCCGCCGGTGGCTCCAAGGTGCAGGTCAACCACCTCTCGGCCGGCCGCATTCCCGGCGGGGCGACGGTCGAACGTGCCGTGGCCACGCCGCTGGCGCAGGGCGACAGCCTGCAGCTGGACCTGGCCTCGGCCGACTTCGCCACCGCCCGGGCGGTGGCGCAGGCGATCAACCGCCGCTTCGGCGCCGGCACCGCCGCGGCCCAGGACGGCCGGGTCGTGAAGGTGAAGATGCCGGCCACCCCCGACGAGCGGGTGGCCTTCCTGGCCGACATCGAGAGCCTGCCCATCGAGCTGGCCACGCCGGCCGCACGGGTGATCATCAACGCGCGCACCGGCTCGATCGTGGTGAACCAGGCCGTCACGCTGGGCCCCTGCGCGGTGGCGCACGGCAACCTGTCGGTGACGATCAGCTCCACGCCGGTGGTCAGCCAGCCCGGGCCGCTGTCGGGCGGGCGCACCGTGCAGAGCGAGAAGGTCGACATCACGCTCAACCAGGAGCCCGGCTCGCTGATCCAGCTGCCCGCGGGCGTGCAGCTCACCGAGGTGGTGCGGGCGCTGAACTCGCTGGGCGCGACGCCGGCCGACCTGCTGGCCATCCTGCAGGCCATCAAGGCCGCCGGCGCGCTGCAGGCCGAGCTGGAGGTGATCTGAGCATGAGCCCGCCCGGCCGCCCGAAGGGCGAATTCCGTCGTGCGCGGCACGAAGACGCAGCCATGCGCGCGCGGGGTCCGGCCCCCCGGCTGCGGGGCGCCTCGGGCAACTGACATGGTCGCCTCCACCCAGTCCCTGGCGGCCAGCGGCGCGGGCCTCGATGCCCTGCGGGCCAGTGCCCGCCAGGATCCGAAGGCCGCGATCCGCGAGGTGGCGCGGCAGTTCGAGGCCCTGTTCATGCAGGAGCTGATGAAGAGCATGCGCGCCTCGACGATGGCCACCGGCATGCTCGACAACCAGGCCACCGAAATGGCCACCGGCATGCTCGACCAGCAGTACGCCACCCAGCTGGCGGGCCTGCCCGGCGGTCTGGCCGAGGCGATCGCGCGCCAGCTCGAGCGCCAGACCGGCACGGCGCCGTCGGCCTCGCGCGGTGCCGGCGTCTCGGGCGCTGTGCCGCGCTGGCAGCCGCTGGAGGCCGGGGGGCGCCCCCTGGCGCCGGCCGGTGCGGGCGGCGCGGCCGCGGCCGGTGCCTACCGGGCGGTGGCGCAGGCCGGCGCGGCGCCCGCCGCGGGCGGCAACGCGGCCCGCTTCGTCGAGCAGCACCGGGCGGCGGCCGCCTCGGCGGCGGCAGCCAGCGGCATCCCGGCCGAGTTCATGCTGGGCCAGGCCGCGCACGAGACCGGCTGGGGACGGCGCGAGATCCGCGGCGCCGACGGCGTCAACTCGCACAACCTCTTCGGCATCAAGGCCGGCGGCAACTGGCGCGGTCCGGTGGTGGTGACCACCACCACCGAGGTCATCGACGGCCAGCCGCGCAAGGTGCAGGCGGCCTTCCGCGCCTACGCCTCCTACGAGGAGAGCTTCCGCGACTACGCCCGGCTGATTTCGGGCAGCCCGCGCTACGCCGCCGTGATGGAAGTCACGGGTGATGCCCAGGCCTTTGCCCGCGGGCTACAGCGCGCCGGCTACGCGACCGATCCCGACTACGCCGTCAAGCTCGGCCGGGTGATCCAGACCGCCCGCCGACTCGTCGACCAGGCCGATGCCGCCAGGGCGTCGGCCGGCGGCGGCCTGCCGGGCGTGACGGCCTGATCGCCCTGAACCGGAGTCCGACCATGTCCTGTCCTGCCCTTCCCGACGCCCGGCGCGCCGCGCCGGCGCGCCTCTTCGTGCGCGGGGTGCGGGCATGAACCCGACCTCGCTGCTGTCCCTGGGGGCCAGCGGGCTGCGTGCCGCACAGGCGCAGCTCAGCACGGTGGGCCACAACATCGCCAACGCCAGCGTCGAGGGCTACTCGCGCCAGTCGGTGCAGGCGCGCACGGCCGCCGGGCTGTACAGCGGCTCGGGCTACTTCGGCCGCGGCGTGGAGGTGGCCACGGTCGAACGCGAAGTGAGCGGCTTCCTGACCGACCAGGTGGCCCAGACCACCGCGCAGGCGGCCGGCGACCAGGTGCGCAACCAGATGCTCGGCCAGCTCGAGTCGAGCATCGGCACCGGCGAGGAGGGGCTGGGCTACGCGGCCACGCAGCTGTTCGAGGCCTTCGGCGACGTCGCGGCCGAGCCGGGCGATGCCTCGGCACGCCGGGTGGTGCTCGAGCGCGCCGACGACCTGGCCTCGATGTTCCGCGATACCGCCACCCGGCTGCAGGGCCTGCAGAGCGGCGTGGCGCAGGACCTGAAGAACAGCGTCGCGGAGGTCAACAACCTGTCGCAGCGCATCGCCGACCTGAACGACCAGATCGCGGCCACGCGCGGCAGCGCCCAGCCGCCCAACGACCTGCTGGATGCGCGCGACCAGCTCGTCAAGGAGGTGAGCCGCTACGTGCAGGTCAACCGCGTCGAGCAGGACGACGGCTCGCTGAACCTCTTCGTCGGCGGCAGCCAGACCCTGGTGGTGGGCAGCAACGCCTATCGGATGAAGGCCACGCCGGACGCGCAGGACAGCTCGCAGATGCGCCTGTCGCTCGATGTCGCCGGGGTGAGCCGCCAGCTCGATGCCGGCACGCTGGTGGGCGGTCGCCTGGCCGGGCTGATGCAGTTCCAGGACGAGGACCTGGTCGCGGCGAGCAACCACCTGGAGAGCATGGCCGCCGGCGTCACCGAGGCGCTCAACGGCCAGCAGGCGCAGGGCTGGTCGCTGCGGCGCGATGCGGCCGGCGACCCCGTGGCCGGTGCCGCGCTGTTCACGCTGGGTGCCGGCGGGGCCTCCGAGATGCAGCTGGCCAGCGGCCTGCACACCGACGACATCGCGGCCTCGGCCCAGCGCGCCGACATCGCCTCGCCGCGCAGCAACAACGAGAACGCCCTGGCCCTGCAGGCACTGGGCAGCGCGGCGATGGTGGGCAGCGCGACTTTCACGGACTACTTCTCGCAGGTCGTCGCCGACGTGGGCGTGCGGGTTCAGACCGCCGAGCGACGTGCCGATGTCTCGGCCACGCTGGCCTCGGATGCCCAGCAGCAGCTCGGTTCCGTCACCGGGGTGAATCTGGACGAAGAGGCCGCCAAGTTGATCCACTTCCAGCAGAGCTATCAGGCCGCGGCCAAGGTGCTGCAGGTGGCGCAGCGGGTCTTCGACACCCTGATCTCGCTCGGAAGCTGAATGAGCCGCAAGCCCGTCCACCGGCGCCCTGAGCGCCGCTGCCGCCAGGAGGCCGCACGATGAGAATGTCCACCGCCTACAGCTTCGACTCCTCGGTATTCGAGCTGCAGCGCCGCCAGGAGGAGCTGTCGCGCGCCCAGGCCCAGATGACCAGCGGCAAGCGCGTCTCCCGCCCCGGCGACGATCCCACCGCCGCGGCCCAGGTCGAGCGCGCCCTGGTCGAGGAGTCGCGCGGGCGCAGCCTGCTGCGCACCCTGGAGGCCAGCCGCACCACGATGACGCAGACCGAGTCCGCGCTGGGCGAGGCGGTCGACCTGTCGCAGCGCGCCCGCGAGGCCCTCGTGGCCGCCGGCAACGGGGGCTACGGCCCCACGGAGCGGCGCATCCTGGCAGGCACCTTGCAGGAGCTGCGCGGCCAGCTCTTCGCGCTGGCCAACCAGAAGGACGGCGCCGGCAACCTGCTGTTCGGCCGCCAGGGCAGCACTTCGGCGCCCTTCGTCGACGACGGTGGCCAGGTCACCACCCAGGCCAGCGGCGGCGGCATCGCCGGAGCGCGCAGCGAGAACCTGCCGCTGTCGATCGACGGTCCGCAGGTCTGGCTGCAGGTGTCCAGCGGCAACGGGGTGTTCGAGACTTCGGCCGCGCAGGACAACAGCGGCAGCGGCTGGGTCAGCGCCGGGGTGGTCACCGACCCGTCGGCCTGGGCCGGCCTGGACAGCCACCAGTACGCGATCCGCTTCGATCGGGACCCCACCAGCGGGGCGACCACCTACAGCGTCGTCGACGAGGAAACCGGCAGTGCGCTGGCCGATGCCGACGGTGCCACGAGCTTTCCCTTCCAGTCCGGCAAGTCGGTCACGCTGCTGCCGGGCATCGCGGTCTCGATCTCGGGGGCGCCGGCGGCGGGCGACAGCTTCCGCATCGGCGATGCCACGCCGGACCTGAACGTCTTCAAGGCCCTGGACCGGGCGGTGGCCGCGCTGTCGGACCCGAACGCGAACAACGGCCAGGTGATGCAGGCGGTCAACACCGGCATCTCCGACATGGATCAGGTGCTGGGCAGCTTCCAGTCGGCCCGCGCCCAGGTGGGCGAGACGCTCAACCGCATCGACGGCGTCGAGTCGCGCACCGGTGCGCGCATCCTGGCTGCGCAGACCAACCGCTCCAACGTCGAGGACGTCGACATGGTCGAGGCGATCTCCGAGTTCACCAACCGGCAGACCAGCTACCAGGCGGCGCTGCAGTCCTACTCGATGGTGCAGAAGCTCTCGCTGTTCGACTTCATCAGCGGCTGAGCGCGCGTCCCGGTCCTTCTGCCCGCTTCTCCCCCCACGACGAATCAACCCTCATGGACGCCCCCATCCTGGCCCAGGTGGCCCTCAGCTACAGCCCGGTGATCGACCGCAAGCGCCAGGTGCTGGCGACCCGGCTGTCGGTCTTCCCCATCGTGCCCGGCCAGTGGCTGCCGGTGGCCGAGCTGCTCAGCACGCTGGGCCGGGTCTGGCCGGCCGACGGGCCGCAGGTGGCGCTGTCGGTGCGCAGCGAAAGCGTCCTGGCCGAACTGCTGTCGGTGCAGCCCAGCCCGAACCTGCTCATCGAAGTGCCCAAGTTCATGGCCTGCGACCCGGTGCACCGCGAGGCCATCCTGACCCTGGCGGCCAACGGCAACGCGCTGCTGCTGTCCGGGCGTCCGGATCACCCGCTGCCCAAGGACATGCTGGGGTGCTTCCGCTACTCGATCATCGACATCGCCGACGAGCGCCGACTCGACGGCAGCCCGCCGCCGCCGGGGGTGCGTCGCTCGATCGGCTTCTGGCAGGACGGGGTGCACAGCCTGGCCGAGATGGAGTCGGCCTTCCGGCGCGGCGCCACCGCGGTGGTGGGCTGGCCGATGCCCGACCTGCCGACCGCCGCGCCGCCGCCGCCTGCCGCGCCGGCGCTGCGCGCCGGCCTGCGCAGCAGCGCGCCGGCACGCAAGCCGGCCGAGTCCGGGCGCTCGGAGCTGGGCGTGATCGTCGAGCTGATCAACCTGGTCGACGACGAGGCGCCGCTGGGTGACCTGGAGGGCACGCTCAAGCGCGATCCCACCCTGGCCTACAAGCTGATGCGCTACATCAACTCGCCGCTGTTCGGCCTGACGATGGAGATCAACAGCTTCAGCCATGCGGTGATGCTGCTGGGCTACCAGCGCCTGAAGCGCTGGCTGGCGCTGCTGCTGGTGACCGCCGGCAACGACCCGGACCAGCGGCCGCTGATGTACGCCGCGGTGCGGCGCGGCCTGCTGATGGAGCAGCTGGCGCTGGAGATGGGCACCGAAGATCTGCGCAGCGAGATGTTCATCTGCGGCGTGTTCTCTCTGCTCGACCGCATGATGGGCAAGCCCTTCCCGGAGCTGCTGAAGGTCATTCCCGTGCCCGACTCCGTGGGCATGGCGCTCACCGGCCGCGGCGGACCCTGCTCGCACGCGCTGGCGCTGGCCGGCAGCACCGAGGGCGGGGTGGGCCACGACATCCGCCACCATGCCGAGGCGGCGATGATCGACATGCGCAGCGTCAACCGTGCGCTGTTGCACGCACTGGGCGGTGCCCTGCAGCTGAGCTGAGCCCCTCGGGCCGGCGCGGCGCTGCGGTGGGCGGCGCAGTGCATACACTGCGGGGCTGTTGCCGCCTTTCGCAGATCACCGCACGCACCGGCCCATGGCCAGCCTTCCCCCGACCGACGCGCTGCCGCGCCCGCTGTTCGACGCCCTGATCGAGCCGGTGCTGGCCTTCGACCCGTCGGGGCGGCTGCAGTACGCCAACGCGGCCGCGCTGCGCAGCCTGCCCTGCGAGCCGGGCATGCTGCTGGCCGATCTGGCGAAGGTCCTGGACGCCGCGCTGCTGGACTGGCTGCGCGCCAGCCTCGCGCGGGGGCAGCCGCTGCCCCTGCCGTCCGCGCTGGCTGCGGCGACCGGTGGCCTGCCGGTGCTGACCCGGCTGGATGCGCGCCACTGGCTGCTCTGTCTGCCGCCGGCCGTCGCCACCGCGCCGCAGCGACGCGAACCGATGCCGCTGCTCGAGATCGGCGATGCCGCGCTGCGCGAGCTGCACGGCATGCTCTGGACCTCGCCCTTTCCGGTGCTGCTGCAGGACGAGGCCTACCGCCTGATCGACGTCAACCAGGCCTACCTGGCGCTCACCGGCTGCAGCCGCGAGGCGCTGCTGGGCCGTGACCCTCTCGAGCTGCTGCCACCCGAGGACCGGGTCGAGGCCCTGCGCGAACGCGAGCGGCTGCGCCGCGACCCGGGCGACCCGCACGTGCCGGCCCTGGTCGAGCAGCGCCTGCGCGACAGCCGCGGTCAGCTGCGCTGGCTGCGCTCGGCGCGCTACCGCACCCACACCCAGGACCGGCGCCGCCTGCTGATGGTGGTGATGCAGGACGTCACCGCCGAGCACGTGGCGCGCGAGCAGGCCGAACGCTTCTCGCGCGAGCTGGACCAGTGGTTCGACCTCTCGCCCATGGGCATGGCGCTGTTCGAGGAGGGCGGGCTGGTGCTGCGCGCCAACCAGGCCTTCGAGGCGCTGGTGGGCGGTGCCCTGCTCGAACTGCGCCAGGCCAGTGCGGCGGTGCGTGCGCTGCTGCAATGGGACGACGGCCACATGGCCGTGGCCCTCGAGCCCGGCGGCGCCTGGGTGGCCAGCGAGGGCTCGCTGCCGCGTGGCGACGGCTCGGCCGGCTGGGTGCGTGCGCTGCTGCGCTGCGTCGAGAACCGCGGCGCGCAGCGGCGCATCATGTGCATGCTGGAGGACCGCACCGCCGAAGAGGAGCGCGACATGGCGCGCCTGCAGCTGGGCGCGCTGGTGGACACCGCCGGTGTCGGCCTGGCCACGCTGCGCGGGCCCGAGTCGCCCGAGCGCGAGGCCCTGGGCGCGCCGGCCGCGGGCGGTGTGCTGCAGGCCTCGGTGCGGCGCGAGCTGGTGGTGCCCGCCTCGCTGCCCGAGTTCGAGCGTCTGCAGCGGGCCCTGAAGGCCGGCGAGCGCTGCGAGGCCCGCTACGCCATCCGCCACCCCGAGCTGGGGCTGCGCTGGCTGGTCACGCGCATCGAGCCGGGCCGGCTGGCTTCCGGGCGGCCGACCACCTCGGTGGTCACGCGCGACATCACCGACCAGCACCAGGCGCAGGAGCGTGCCGAGCAGCTGCTGGCCGAGCTGTCGTCGATTCTGGAGAGCTCGCCGGCGGGCATCGCCTCGATGCGCGGCTACACGCTGATGCACTGCAACCGCCGCTTCGAGCGCATGCTGCGCCTGGGCGCCGGGGCCGCGGTGGGCTCGGACATCCGGGCGCTGCTGGCCACGCGCACCAGCGGCATCCAGGCCTCGACGCAGCTGGACGACACGCTCGACCAGGGCGTGCTCTACGAGGCCGAGGTGGAGGTGCCCGGCGACGGCGGTCCGGCGCAGTGGTATGCGCTGACCATCCGCCGCACCGGTGCGGGCGGCGAGGCGCCGCAGGCGATCGCGGTGCTCTCGGAGATCACGCGGCTGAAGTCGCAGCAGGTGCAGCTCGAGGCGCTGGCGCGCGAGCGCGAGCAGATGGCCCAGGTGCTGGGTCAGCAGGCCGACCGCACCCGCGCGGTGCTGGACTCGGTGCTGGTGGGCATCGTCACGGTGGACGATGCCGGCGCGATCTCCTGGCTGAACCGCTCGGCGCGGCGCATGTTCGGCGGCGACCTGGGCGACTTCCTGGGCCAGCCCATCGACGCGGTGGCCACCCGGGACGAGTACCACCCCTTCCGCCACAGCCTGGAGCTGTTCGAGGAGCTGCGCGACGGCGAGGCGGTCAAGTTCGAGTGCCGCGTGCAGGGCCGCGACGGCCGCACCTTCTGGGTGGTCGGCAACGCCGTGGCCACCGTGGGTGTGAGCGGGGCGCGCGAGCTGACCTATGCGCTGATGGACATCGAGCAGCGTCGTCAGGCCGAGGCGCGCATCGGCGAGGCGCGCGCCTCGCTGCAGCGCATCATCGAGGCCGCGCCGATGGCGATCACCCTGTTCGACGCGGCCACGCTGGAGGTGCGGCAGATGAACCGGGTCGCCGCCGCGCTGTGCGGCAGCGCGGCCGAGGCCGCCGTCGGCCGCCCGCCCGAGCAGCTCTACCCGGCGGCGATCGCCGCGCGCATGCGCGAGGACCTGCGCGGCAGTCTGGCCGCGCCCGAACAGGTGACGCAGCGCGAGTACGCCTTCGAGCGCGCCGGCCAGGCGCCCCAGCTCTGGGAGGCGCGCTACCTGCCGCTGGCGCGTGCGGGCGAGCGGGTCGACCAGATCCTGCTGGTGGCCTCGGACGTCACGGCCCAGCGCGCCGCCCAGCGTGCCGAGCTGGCCGCCGCGATCGCGCAGCGCGAGATGCTGGTGCAGGAGGTGCACCACCGCATCAAGAACAACCTGCAGGGCGTGGCCGGCCTGCTGCAGCAGGTGGGGCAGCGCCGCCCCGAGGTGCAGCCGGTGATCACCGAGGTGGTCGGCCAGGTGCAGGCCATCGCACAGGTCTACGGCCTGCAGGTGGGGGCGGTGGGGCCGCTGCAGGTGCGCAGCGTGGTCGAGGCGATCGCCCAGTCGGTGCAGCGCACCTTCGGCCGCACGATCGAGCTGTCGCTGGCCTGCGAGGGCCCGGGCGACGACCTTCCCTGGACGCTGCCGGAGGCCGAATCCATCCCGATCGCCCTGACCCTCAACGAGCTGCTGACCAATGCGATCAAGCACAGCCCGGCAGGCAGCAGCGTGAGCTGCCGGCTGGTCGGCCAGGCCGAGGGCGTGCGCGTCGAGATCGGCAACGAGGGCACGCTGCCGCCGGACTTCCGCATCGAGCACCGCCCGGCCACCGTCTCCGGCCTCGGCCTGGTGCGCGCGCTGCTGCCGCGCCGGCACGCCTCGCTGGGCATCGGCCAGCGCGGCAGCCGGGTGGTGGCGGTGGTCTCGCTGGCTGCGCCGGTGGTGGCGCGGCTGCAGACCGTGCCGGCGCCGGCAGCCGAACCGGCCCCGCTGCGCTGACACCGGCCGGGCCTCATCCTCTCTTCCGACGGGCGCATGCGCATGGACTCCTCCCTTCCTCCTCCGTCCGACGTGACGCCGGCCACGGCGCGGCGCCTGCTGGTGGTCGACGACGACCGGCTGGTGCTGGCCACGCTGGTGCATGGCCTGGTGCACGCCGGCTTCGAGGTGATCGATGCGGACAACGGCGACGACGCCATCCTGCTGGCGCGCCAGCACCGCCCGACCCTGGCGCTGCTGGACATCCGCATGGACGGGCTGAGCGGCTTCGACGTCGCGGCCTACCTGCGCGACCAGCTGCACATTCCCTTCATGTTCCTGTCGGCCTTCAGCGACGAGGCCACGCAGGCCAAGATCCGCGAGCTGGGGGCGCTGGCCTATCTGGTCAAGCCGCTGGACGTGGCGCAGGTGGTGCCGGAGGTGGAGCGCGCCTACGCCCAGGCGCTCGGGCGCGCCCGTGCCGAGCCGCTCGCCGCAGCGGCTCGGGCGGCGCCTGTGTCCGCGGTGGCGCCGCAACGGGCCGCACAGGAGTGCCTGCCGGTGGTGCCGCTGGCCGTGGGCATCCTGATGCACCGCTTCTCGCTGTCGCGCCAGGTGGCGCTGCAGCGCCTGCAGCGCCTGGCCGAGCAGGAGGGCCGGCCGCTCGAGCACAGCGCCGCAGCCATGGTGGCCGCCCTCGAGCAGCTGGCGCTGCCCGGGCAGCTCTGACCGGGCGGCTCCGACCGGCTGGGATCACCCCAGCGTGAAGTAGAAGCGCGCGCCCTGGTCGACCTCGGCCTCGGCCCAGATCTCGCCGCCATGGCGCTGCACGATGCGCCGCACCGACGCCAGCCCGACGCCGTTGCCGGCGAACTCGCTGGCGCTGTGCAGGCGCTGGAAGGGGCTGAACAGGCGGTCGGCGAAGCGCATGTCGAAGCCGGCGCCGTCGTCGCTGACCTCGAAGACCCGGCAGGGCGCGGCGTCGCTGCCCAGGTCGGCCGGGCGCTGGCGCAGCGTGCTGCCGAAGCGGATGTGCGCCGTCTCGCGCCGGGCGCTGTATTTCCAGGCGTTGCCGAGCAGGTTCTCCATCACGTTGCGCAGCAGGGTCGGGTCGCCCTGGGCCACCAGGCCCGGCTCGATCTGGAACTCCACGCGCCGCTGCGGCGTCTGCTGCTGCAGTTCCTGGGCGATCTGCAGCGCGATCTGCGACAGCGGCACCGGCTGGCGCGCCAGCGTCTGTGTGGACAGCCTCGCCAGCCCCAGCAGCGCGTCGATCATGCCGTTCATGCGCGCGGCCGCACCGAGCACGCGGTCCAGGTGGTCGTTGCCGATGCGGTCCAGCACCGGCCCGTAGTCCTCGCGCACGATGCGGGTGAAGCCCTCGATCACGCGGATCGGCGCGCGCAGGTCGTGCGAGACGCTGTAGGCGATCGATTCGCGCTCGTCCAGCGGTGTGGCGTCCGCCGTCGCTGCCGGGGCCGGCGCGCCGCGCGCGGGCAGCCAGACGATGCAGGCGCCGTCGAGCAGCGGCAGGCGGCGTGCGAGGGCGTCGTCGCCCGGCGGGGCTTCGTCCGCCAGGGCCCGCCGGATGGTTTCGCCCGGCCAGGCCGGATGGGCGGCCAGAAGCTGCGCCAGCGGCTGCAGGCGCTCGTGCGACAGGCCGCCGGGCAGGTCCGGCCAGGGCTGTCCCGCCGGCAGGCCCGGGCCGCTGCTTCGATGCAGCGCGATCACCACCCAGTCGCCGGCGGCAGGCTGCAGCAGCAGTCCGACGCCGGGCAGCCGGCACAGCAGGTCGATCTGCCAGCGCAGGGGTGAGGCCGAAGCGTTGCCCGCCCCGCCGGGCAGGTCGGCCGGCGCCGGCGGCCGAGCGGGCAGCGGCGCGCTGCGCCCGGCCGCGGCCGTGACCAGGCGCGCGCCTTCGCGCAGCAGCCAGGCCAGCGCCAGCAGCAGCAGCAGGGCGGCCCCCACGGCCAGCGTGGCGGCCAGGGCCGGAGCGTGCGCTGCGGTGGGCAGGGCCCGCGGCAGCGACCAGGTCAGCAGCAGCAGTGCCAGCAGCGCTGCCAGGCCGGCCGACGCCAGGCTCAGCACCTGTCCCCGCGAGAGGCCTGCCGGCGCCCGGATGGCCGGGGAGGGCGGCGAAGGCGGGGGCGGGGCAGGCATGCGGGGCATTGTAGGGAGCGACTTCGGGTGCGCCCGGGCGGCGGCGCGTGCCGTGCCGCGCGATCCGCCCAGGGCGGGCAAATTCCGCGCCATCGGCGCGCGCGTGCAGCCGGCTGCACCCGGGCGGGTGCGCCGGAAGGTCTGTGCGGCCTATGCTGCGCGCCGCCCGTGGCCCGCGGGCCAGCCCGATTCCTTCCAGCAGCGAGAGCCGTCCTGATGCCTGCCTCCATCCCTGTCGACCCGGTGGCCGCGCGGCCGACCGCGCCGGCCGAGCCCGGGGCAGCGCCTGACGACCTGCTGGCGCAGTCGCTGGACCTCGGCCGGCGCCTGCACGCGGCAGCGGGGCTGGCCGAGGCGCTGGCGCTGGCGGCCGAGCGGCTCGCCGACCGCCTGGGCGCCCGGCGCGGCGTGCGTCTGCGCGTGCACGACTGGCGCCTGGACGGCGTGCTGCTGCAGACCTGGCCGGAAGCCGGCAGCGCGGAGCTCGACTGCATCGACCTCGACGCGCTGGTGCTGGCCGACCCGGGCGAGCCCGCCCTGGGCGCGGCCCTGATCGGCCTGCAGGCCACGCTGGCCGGCCCGCCGCAGGTCCTGCCGCGGCGTCCCTGGCGCCCGACGCAGACCCGGCGGCTGCTGGTGCTGCCGGTGGGTCTGCAGGGGCGTGCGGTGGCGGCCCTCGAGTTCCACGATCCGGTGCCGCCGGACCCGGCGACCTGGATGCAGCTGGAGCTGGCCGGCCTGCAGCTGGGCGAGGTGGCACGGCGCGAGGACACCCAGCGCGCCGCCTGGCTGCAGGCCCAGCAGTACGGCCGCCTGGCGATGCTGGCCTCGCGCACGGCGCGCGGCGCGGTGATCACCGACGCGGAGGGCGTGATCGAGTGGGCCCATCCCGACTTCGCCGAGCTCACCGGACACCCCAGCGCCGAGGTGCGCGGCCGGCCGCTCTGGGAGGTGCTGGTGCGCGATGCCGACGACCTGCGCCCGGCCCAGCTGCTGCGCGCGCGCTTCGGTGCGGGCAGCGCCTTTCGCCTCGAGTTCCTGGCCCGCCGCGGCGCGGTCTGCCTGGCGCCGGCGGAGGCCTACTGGCTGGAGGTGGACGCGCAGCTGGCCATGGACGAAAGCAGCGGACGGCTGCAGTACATCTGCCTGTGCAAGGACGTCAGCGAACGCCGGCTGCGCCAGGTCGGGCTGGACGAGGGCCGCGAGATCCTGGAGGCGCTCACCGACAACCTGCCCATCAGCCTGGTGGCGCTGGATGCGCGCGACCTGCAGGTGATCTCGCTGAACCGCCACGCCGAACTCGAGTTCGGCGCCAGCGGCGATCTGGTCTCGGGCCAGCCGCTCACGCAGGCCCTGGGCCCCGGGCTGGCCGAGCTGATTGCCCCCCAGGTGCGCGAGGCGCTGCGGCGGCGCCTGCCGGTGGAGCACGAGTTCCGCTGGCGCAGCGTCGACGGCGAGCGGGTGGTGGCGGCGCGCCATGTCGCCGTCGGCGGGCATGGCGGCGGTGCGCGCATCGTCATCAGCCAGTTGCGCGATGTGACGCAGCTGCGCCGCAGCGAGCAGACGCTGCGCGAATCCGAGCAGCGCTACCGCGAACTGGTGGAGTCCATCGACGAGGGGGTGTTCGTCGCCGATCCGCTGGAGGGGCGCTGCCTGTACCTCAGCCCGCGCGTGCTGGACATGCTGGGCATCGACGACCTGCAGGCGCTGTCGGCCGATGCGCTGCTGCTGTCGGAGGTGCTGGAGGAGGACCGGCCCCTGCTGCAGGCCCAGCGTGCGCGCGAGTTGAGCCTGGAGCCCTCCGACGTCACGGTGCGCATGCAGCACCCGCGGCGCGGCCTGCGCTGGCTGCGCCGGCGCACGCGCACGCTGGCCTTGCCCGACGGCGGGCTGCGCGTCTACGGGCTGCTCGACGACGTCACGCAGGCGCACCTGCAGGCCCTGCAGCTGCAGGCTGCGCGCGACGCCGCCGAGGCCGCCAGCCTGGCCAAGGGGCGTTTCCTGGCAACCATGAGCCACGAGATCCGCACGCCGATGAACGGCATCCTCGGCATGACCGAGCTGCTGCTCGACTCCGCGCTGGGCGAGCGGCAGCGCCGCTTCGCCGAGGCGGTGTACCGCTCCGGCGAGCACCTGCTCGAGATCCTCAACGACGTGCTGGACTTCGCCAAGATCGAGTCCGGCCGTCTCGAGCTGAGGCCTGCCCCGGTGGCGTTGCGCCCCCTGGTGCAGGATCTGCTCGAGCTGATGGCGCCGCGCGCGCAGGCCAAAGGCCTGCAGCTGCACTTCGAGGCCGACCCGGCGCTGCCCGGACAGGTCAGTGCCGATGCGCTGCGCCTGCGTCAGGTGCTGGCCAACCTGGTGGGCAACGCGATCAAGTTCACCGACCGTGGCGAGGTGCGCGTCGCGCTGGGTCTGGCCGAGCCGGCGGTCTGTGCGGCCGAGGATCGGCTGCGCCTGTGCTGCCGGGTGCACGACACCGGCATCGGCATTGCCGCGGCGGAACTGCCCCGGCTGTTCGCCGCCTTCGTGCAGCTGCACGAGGGCATGGCGCGGCGTCATGGCGGCAGCGGGCTGGGGCTGGCGATCTCGCGCCAGCTGGTCGAGCTGATGGGCGGGCAGTTCACGGTGCACAGCCAGCCCGGACAGGGCTCGACCTTCGGCTTCACCTTCGAGGTGGGCCGGCTGGCCTCGCCGGGACCCGACCTGCCCGCGCTGTCCGCAGCGCCGCAGCGGGTCGCGCAGGTGGGCGTGGCCGCGCGCGTGCTGGTGGTGGAGGACCATCCGGTCAACCAGGAGGTGATGGCGCAGATGCTGCGCCGCTGCGGCGCGCAGGTGCAGGTCTGCGCCTCGGCCGTCGAGGGGTTGCAGGCGCTGGAAGGGGCATCCTTCGATCTGGTGCTGATGGACATCCAGATGCCCGGCATGGACGGCATCGAGGCGCTGCGCCAGCTGCAGGCCTCGGCCGGGAACGGCCGCCCGGTGCCGCCGGTGGTGGCGGTGACGGCGCACACCCAGCAGGGCGACGAGGCCCACCTGCTCGGCCTGGGCTTTGTGGCCTACCTGCCCAAGCCCTTCCGCATGGGCCAGCTGCTGGCGCTGCTGCAGCGCCTGCTGCCGGCGGCGGTGCGGCCGCAGCCCTCGCAGGCCTGCGAGACCGACGTGCCAGCGCAAAACGGTGAAGGATTGCCGCTCCTGGATCCTGCTGCGCTGCAGCGCCTGCGCCAGCTGGACCCCGAGGGGCAAAATCACCTGGTGGAAAGAGTCTTGGCTGCCTTCGACGCCTCGGTGGCGCGCGATCTGCTGCACCTCGCCCAGGCGCGCGCCGGCGGGGATGTCGCGGCCCTGCAGCGCATCGCCCACACGCTGAAGTCCTCCGCGGCCAATGTCGGCGCCCTGCGCCTGAGCGAGGACAGCCGCGAATGCGACCGCCGCCTGCGTGCGGGTGAGTCGGTCGAGGCGCTGGCGCCCTGGCTCGACCGCCTGCAACTGGCCATGGGCCAGGCCCGCGACGCCCTGCGCGCGCTGTTGCCGCCCGACCCGATGCGATCCGGCGGCGGGAGCGCCGGATGAGCCTGCCGCGCGAGGAGGGCGACGACGAGCGTGCACCGCCGGGCGTGCTGCTGGTCGACGACGACGAGGTCAATCTGCTGCTGACCGCCAGCGCGCTGCGCTCGCGCGGCATGCAGGTGCGCGAGGCTTCCGGCGGCGCGGCGGCGCTGCGCCTGCTGCAGGACTGGACGCCCGACCTGATCGTGCTGGACGCCCTGATGCCCGGGCTGGACGGCTTCGAGACCTGCCGGCGCCTGCGCAGCCTGCCCGGCTGCGAGCTGCTGCCGGTGCTCATGCTCACCGGCCTGGACGACGACGCCTCGATCGAGCGGGCCTACGACGCCGGGGCGACCGACTTCTTCGTCAAGTCCACGCAGTGGAGCCTGCTGTGCGGCCGGGTGCGCAACCTGCTGCGCTCGGCGCGCACCCACCACGAGCTGCTGCGCAGCCGTGCCAAGCTGGCGCGTGCGCAGGACCTGGCCCGCATGGGCAGCTTCGACTGGCGCTTCGGGCCGCGTGGCCTGCGCCTGGAGCCCGAGGCCCTGCGCGTGCTCGGGCGCAGTCCGCGCGACCGCCGCCTCGGCCTGCGCCGCATGCTGCGCATGCTGGTGGGTGCGGAGCGGCACGGCATGGCCGCGCTGCTGCGCGAGGTGCTGCGTCACAGCACCGTGCTGGACACCGATGCCACCGTGGCCCTGCCCGACGGGCGCCGCCGCATCATCCACATCGAGGCCGAGCCGGAATTCGACGAACATGGCAATCTCTGCGGCTACACCGGGGTGATCCAGGACGTCACCGACCGGCGCATGATCGAGGACCGCATCAAGCACCTGGCCAACTTCGACTCGCTCACCGGCCTGCCGAACCGGCGCCAGCTGATGTGGCGGGCCGAGCGCGCCCTCGAGCATGCGCGCCGGCTCGGGCACCGCTTCGCGCTGCTGCTCATCGACCTGGACCGCTTCAAGGGCATCAACGACACCCTCGGGCACGGCGCCGGCGATGAACTGCTGGTGGAGATCGGCCGGCGCCTGCGCGCCTGCCTGAACCCGGGCGACGCGCTGGGTGACCTGGGCGTCGAGCTCAACCCGCTGCACAGCCATCGCGTGCTGGAGGCGGTCGGACGGCTGGGCGGCGACGAGTTCGTCGCGCTGCTGCCCGAGATCGACGGCGAGGCCTGCGCCAAGCGGCTGGCCGAGCGGCTGCTGCAGGCCACCCGCGCGCCGGTGCTGCTGGAGGGGCGGGAGTACTTCGTCACCGCCAGCGTGGGCATCGCGATCTACCCGCGCGACGGCCACAGCGTGGTCGACCTGCTGCGCAACGCCGACGTGGCGATGTATTCGGTCAAGTCGGCCGGACGCAACGCCGCGCAGGCCTACCGCCCGCACCTGGCCGGCCAGAGTCGCCAGAAGCTCGAACTCGAGAGTGCCCTGCACAAGGCCCTCGAGCGTGGCGAACTGGTGCTGCACTACCAGCCCAAGGTCGAGGTGGGGGGGCACCGCGTCACCGGCGTGGAGGCGCTGATGCGCTGGCGGCGCGGCACGGAACTGGTGCTGCCGGCGGACTTCATCCCGCTGGCCGAGGAAACCGGGCTGATCGTGCCGATGAGCGAATGGGCGATCCGGGAGGCCGCGCGGCAGATCCGCAGCTGGCGCGACGAGTCCGGGCTGGACCTGAGCGTGGCGATCAACCTGCCCAGCCGGGCCTTCGAGCGCAGCGACCTGGTCGAGCAGATCCAGCGTGCGGCCGTGCTGCATGGCGTGCCCCTGCGCGCCCTCGAGCTGGAGATCACCGAGACCGGCCTGATGAAGAACCTGCAGGAGGTGATCCCGGCGCTGCACCGCCTGACGCGCAGCGGCGTGGGCATCTCGATCGACGACTTCGGCACCGGCTACTCGTCGCTGGCCTACCTGACCCAGCTCCCCATCAGCGAGCTGAAGATCGACCGCTCCTTCGTCCACAACCTCGGCATCACCGAGCAGAGCTCGGCGGTGATCTCGGCGATCCTCGCGCTGGCGCGCTCGCTGGGACTGCGCGTGATCGCCGAGGGCGTCGAGAACCATCGCCAGCGCGAGGTGCTGAGCCGGCTGGGCTGCGACACGATGCAGGGCTACCTGTTCGCCGAGCCGCTGCCGGCCGCGGCGCTGGCGGACTGGCTGGGGACGCCCGGGGCGCCGACCCGCACGGTCTGGGCGCCGGCCTGAGAGCCCGCGCCCTCGGGGCCGCCTCGCCGGCTGGGCACAGGTTCACGGCCAGCGCGGCGAATCGGGACGGGTCGAGACGATCGGCGTGCGCGTCGCCTACGATATCGAAAAGCTGCGCCCGCAAGTCGCTCCGCCCGGATCCCGGGGATCCGGGTCTCCGGCCGCCAGCGCACGGCCTTCACGGGCGGGTGCGGCGCTCGGGCGCATGGCCTCCGTTTCCTGCCCCTTCCTCACGCGAAAGGCTTCCGATGTCGAGTTCCTCCCGATTTCCCGCCGGCCTGCGTCGCGCACCGGTGCTGCTTGTACTGGCCTGCGTGGGTGCGGCCGTCCAGGCCGAGACCAGTCCCTACTACCTCGGCGCCAACCTCGGGGTGACGTCGGACAGCAACGTGCGGCGCGCCCGTGACGGCCAGGAGCAGCGCGACACCATCACCACCGCCGGTCTGCGCGCCGGCATCGACCAGCCGCTGGGGCGCTCGCGACTGCTGGTGGACCTGTCGGCCGACCACCGGCGCTACAACCGGGTGCGCGAGTACGACCACACCGACTACAGCCTGCTGGGTCGGCTCGACTGGGCCACCGTGGAGCGCCTGTCGGGCAACCTGGTGGCCACGGCCAACCAGACGCTGTACCAGGACACCTCGCGCGCGGACACCCAGCGCACCCTGCTGCGCAACGAGGGGCTGTCGGCGCAGGCCCGCCTGGGCGTGGTCACGCGTCTGACCTTCGAGGCTGGCGCCGCTGCCAACCGCAACCGCTATTCCTCCAGCACCTACCGCAGCTCCAACCTGGATCAGACCAGCTACAACGCCGCACTGGTCTGGGCGCCCAGCCCGGACCTGTCCACGCGGCTCGGCCTGCGGCACACCGACGCCCGCTACCCCGAGTACAGCGCCGCCGGTGCGAACGATGTCGACCGCGACGACGTCAACCTGGGCCTGGTCTGGCGCCCCAGCGGTGCGAGCACGCTGGATGCCACGCTGGCGCGCACCCGCGAGTCGCACAGCCGGGCCCGGCAGCGCGACGGCAGCAGCTGGACCGGCGCGCTGGGCTGGACCTGGCAGGCCAGCGGCAAGTCCTCGATCGGCCTGCGCGTCAGCCGCGACAGCACGGTGGGCAGCTACGGCGAGGCAGGCCTGGCCTACAGCGATGCCAGCGACGCCCGCATGCGCGACTCGGTCACGCTGAGCACAGGCTGGCAGGCCACCTCGAAGGTGCGGCTCGACGCGCGCATCGGCTATGCCCGCCGCACCCTCGATGCGGCCCTGAAGGTGCCCGGTGACACGCTCACCCAGACCACCCGCGACCGCACCACCACCGCCTCGCTCGGGGTGAACTACGAGCTGCTGCGCAACCTGGAGCTGGGCTGCAGCCTGAGCTGGGAGAACCGCGGCGTCAGCAACGAGCTGTCCTCCCTGACCTACGCCTACAGCGACAACAGCCTGGGCTGCTACGCCCAGGCCTTCCTGCGCTGAACTGCGCCGACGCCTGCGCCGCAGAAGGGCTTCGACGCGGCCGCCGGCGCCCTGAAGGGCGCGGCGGCGGCGCGGTCTCCGAGGGGCGTCGGGGCCTCCTTCAGGGCCGCCCGATGGCCTGGTACTCGAGCCCGAAGCTGCGGATCAGCGCCGGCTCGTAGAGGTTGCGCCCGTCGAAGACGCGGCGGTCCTTCAGGTGCTCGCGCAGCACCTCGAAGTCGGGCGTGCGGAACTCCTTCCACTC
>JAKLLA010000034.1 GCA_023150375.1 Burkholderiaceae bacterium | reverse complement strand
GGTGCCGCTGGACGTGGACGTGCGCGTGCTGTCGTCGATCAGCCGCCGATTCCTGGAGGTGCTGGTCAAGCTCGACCAGCTGATGCCGCTGCTGCAGACGCTGGAGATCCACGAGGTGGTGTCGGCGCAGGCGGTGGACATGCAGCGTGCGGGGCTCAAGCGCCAGGTGCGCGACATCGCCAACGGCGCGCGCAGCTTCGCAACCGGCCTGCGGCGGCGCATGAACGCGCTCGATGCGCGCGCCACTTCGCCCGACGATGCTGAAGGTCCTGACGTTGCGCACGGTGCCGCCATCGGCGAAGCCGTCGATTCGACGACCAGGGCACCGGACGGACCCGCAGAGCCCCCACCGTCAGCGGGCCGCGACGTGGAGCTGCTGCCTGCGCCGGCGGCGGTTGCTGCGGTGGCGGAGTAGGCGGTGGAATTGCAGGCCGTCCGATGTCTCTCCCAAGCGGCGGTACCTACCGACGCTTGCGCGGGCAATCGGCGCGGGCGTGTTGCCCGTGAGCGGTGCGGACGCTACCGTGTGTTCAGGCCATGGGTTGCCCGTAGAGGCAAGTCGGCGCCACCGTAGCGCCGATCACCCGTTCAACGGGCGAATCGCCCCGGGCCTCCACCCGCATCGGGTGGCGTCGCAGTCGATACCTGCCTTGTCCAACGTCGGCACGCTGCCTCCGGCGTGCCGGCCAGTTCCGGCGGACCCGCCTTGCCCCGCTCGGCGACCGAACGCACCCGGTGCCGGACTCGGCCCTCCGCGGCATCGAACACGCGGACCCGCACCGCTTGGCGGCCGGCATGCATCCCCAAGGGGGTGGCGATCGAATCACACCGAAGAGGGCCCTCGGCAGGGGCCCTCTTCGGAAGGCATCTTCATCCACCGCGCGAACGGAACGCCCGCGGTGGTCCAGGAGTCGAGCGTTCCCGGGCGGCTGGCGCGTTTCCTGACCGAGCGCCGCCGCAGCAGAGCAGGTCATGACCTTTGCCGGCTGCATGCCGATGAGAGGCCGATCATGTCCCGCGCTACTTTGCCCGCCACACCTTCGGCGGATTCCCCGGCTGCACCGCCTTGCCCTGCCTTGCCGGACACCGGCTTCCTGCGCCAGCTGCAGGTGCTGTCCTTCGTCCCCATCTCCAAGTCCACGCTCTGGCGGCGCGTGCATGCACGCACGTTCCCCGCGCCGCTGAAGCTCTCCGAGCGGGTGACCGTCTGGCGCGTCGAAGACGTTCGACTGTGGATGGCGCAGCAGGGGGCTTCATCGCAGTAGTCGCTGACGGATTCGCTCCAGGCCGTGGCGTAGGCCGTGCTGGACGCCGTGGTTGCCATGTCGCACGCCACAAAAGGCAGCCCCGACCGGTTTCATCCGGTCGGGGCTGGAAGCCTTACCGCGTTCCTGCGGCGCGGCGCCTGCTCAGGGAGGAAAAGCAGGGGACGAACCGCCCACTCGCATACTACGCAGTCGGCGGATGTGGCTCAAGGTAAGCGATGTCGCGGCGGCGCCGGATGAACGTCGCAGGCGCACCGCCGGCCGCGCCGCTCACTCCTGAGACTGCCGTGCCGTTGCCCGGCGCTGCAGGGATCTGGGTGCCTTGCGGGCTACGCTACAGGCGTGCCTTGGCGACCAGTTCGGCCGTTGTCACATCGAGCGCCTGTGCAATCTGCGCTGCGAGCACCAGGCCAACGCTTTGACCGCCGCGTTCGACGCTGCTCATGTAGGAGCGATCGATGCCCGCCTCATGTGCAAGCGCCTCCTGCGATAGCCCGAGAGCAAGGCGTCGCTCGCGAACAGCGGAGCCGAATGCCACCAGCGCCGGTGCTTGGGCGTAGCGCGGAGATGGGCGAGGCAACTCGAACCCTGGTGTTGAACTCGTGAGCAATCCAGGAACTCGTTGGCGACCGAGGTGAGGCCAACGACACCCAAGTCTCAGGTCGGCGCCAGCAGTTCGACAATGTCGACGTCGAGGGCCGCAGCCAAACGCTCGACATTGTCGAGCGAGACGTTTCGCTCTCTGCGTTCGATGGAGCCAACGTAGGTGCGATGCAGGTCGGCCAGATCGGCAAGTGCCTCCTGCGACAGGCCACGCTCCGCCCTGAGCGCACGCAGTCTGCGAGCAAGACGCTCACGCGCAGATTGAACGGCTCCTCCTTGGCTTCGCATCGCGCCGGAGGTTCGCGTTCAGATGACTTTGGGTCTACAGACTTAAAGTAGCATCAGGCGTTCTCGGTGATTGGCACTGACATCGGCGGTGGCACGTCCAGGGGGGGCGGAGCCTCGACGATGGGGCACCGCACCCAGGCCGCCGAAAGCGTCAGCGTGGCTCTCGAGCAAGCAAATCGCAGATGTCCACCTGCAGCGCCTCCGCCAGTCGTTCGACGTTGTCCAGGGAGACGTTCCGTTCTTGACGCTCTACCGAACCGACATACGTCCGATGTAGTTCGGACCGTTCCCCCAGTGCCTCCTGGGAGAGTCCCTGTTCCGCGCGCTTGGCCCGCAGATTGCGCGCCAATCGTGCTCGCGCGCTGTCGTCACCTACCGTCCCAAACGCCATGCATCGAGCGTCTTGGGTTGATGACTTTAGGTCTACAGACTTAAAGTAGCACGCGCCTGCCGCTTAGCCCTGTTGTGCGCAGCGTGGAGTGTGTGGAGAGGAGGCAACTCGGATGTCTGTCATGGACGGCGGCTACTGCAGAGAAGACGGTGCCAGCGGCGCTTTGCTATGTCATCGATACCTCTTGGCAACCCTTCTTTCGTCGCCGGTCAGGGTGTCCGGTACCTCGATGGTCGGTTGCGGCGAGATCCGCTGGGCGGTGGGCATCGCCGCGAACGGCGATTGCGAGTTGCTCGGGGCTTGGGGGCCCTCAGTTGTTGGCCCACGGCCCGCCACCGGCGCGCTGGCGGCAGCGGGCAACTCGGCGAGACATGTTGGACCGCCACCTGCTTGGCATGCCCATCTCGCCGACATGCGTGCTCGCGGACTCGAGCGTGTTCGCCTTGTGGTTGGACCCGATTCGCCGAGCTTTACCAGCGAACTGCGCGAATGTTTCCCTGGCGCCGCGGCGCTGCCGTCGTTCGCACTGCAGTTCGAGCTGAGCGTGTCGCGAGTCGCACCGAACCATCGGGCATCGATGGCTCTTCTGCTGCAGGACATCATCGACGCCGGGTCACCGCACGAGGCTGGTCAGGCGCTTGACCATCTGGAGTCGAGTCGACTGGGTCAACGCTACCCGGACGTTGTGGCTGCCTGGCGCCACATCCTCGAACAGGGGAGCCCGCTGTTCGATGCGGCGCCCCCCCTTCGGAGGGTGGTCCATTCGGGCGATGGTCTGTCACTGGACATGAACCGAAGCTTGAGCCGGGCGATCGCGCGACGGCGGCCGTTCGTGAGCTCCGACGATGCGGTCGATTTCGTCCGCGTGGCGCTCGAACGGCGGCTCCGCGCGATCGGGGGTTCGGACAAGGGGGCCCCTACCGCTCGTATGCGCACGCGCAGGGCGCTTGCCACTACGATGTCGGCCAGCCTCTGAACCATCAGTCTTCTTCGCACGCGGGTATTCCGATGGTCAAGTACTGGCAGGGCGTATTCTCTCGGGTCAAAGCCGCCCTGGTGCGCCGCGGCCGGTCGGAGCAGGATGCCGACGACCTGGTGCAGGAGGCCTGGATCCGGCTCGAGTGCTACCGGCGCGAACATCCGGTCGACGAACCGGAGGCGTTCCTGATGCGGACTGCGCTCAATCTCTCGATCGACGCCCACCGGGCGCGCCTGACACGCGGCGAGGAAGTCATGCTCGAAGACGTGGTGCTCATCGACACGACACCCAGCGCGGAGACCACGCTGCTGGCGCGCGAGCGTCTGGAGCGGCTGAGCGTGTGCTTCTCGCGGCTGAACGGCAAGACGCGCGACATCTTCCTGGCGCACCGGGTCGAGGGCCTGAGCCGGGAGGAGATCGCGCGCCGGCACGGCCTCAGCGTCAGCGCGGTGGAGAAGCACATCGCCAAGGCCATGCTGCTCGTCACCGGCTGGATGCAGGGCTGGTAGCCATGGGTCGGCCGCAGGCGGCGGGTTCGGGCCGTCCCGCACCGGATGACCCGCCAAAGGTCACGCGGGAGATTGCGGCCGAGGCGGCCGTGTGGGTGACGCGGCTGCACGGGCCTGGCCGCACGCGCCAGATCGAGCTGGAGTGCCTGGCCTGGCAGCAGCGCTCGGCGGCGCACCGTGAAGCCTTCGAGCGCTGCACCGAAACCTGGGAGAGCGTGCCGCGGCTGACCCTGGCCAATGCCTTCGCGGCCGCGCAGTCAGGCGAGGCCCCCCTCGGTGCGGTCGGCGCTTGGCGAAGACAGGCCGCCCGATGGGCGCCCGGCATCGCCGCCGTGCTCGTCGTGCTGTCCGTCGGGCTTGGCTACCAGGAGTGGCGCGATCGTGACCTCTACGTCACCGGTGTCGGCGAGCAGCGGCTGGTGGTGCTGGACGATGGCTCCAGGCTGACGCTGAACACGGGTACTGCGCTGCGTGTCGACCTCGACGCCGCCCGGCGCTCGGTGACGGTTGAGCGGGGTGAGGCCCTGTTCGAGGTGGCGAAGGAGCCGGGTCGACCCTTCGTCGTGCGCGCCGGCGAGAGCGAGGTGGAGGCGCTGGGCACGGTGTTCACGGTGCGATATGCCGCCATGTCCGAGCCGACCGCGGACCGCCTGGCGGTGACGCTGATCGAGGGCAGGGTCGCGGTGCGCCCGGTCGAGCAGGGCGGCGACGCGACGCCGGTCGGGGTGGTGACGATGGAGGCGGGCGACCGGGTTCGGGTCGGTGGTGCAGTTGTGGGGCGCGGCGCGCCCGCAGAAGTCCGCGTCGACAGGCCGGATGTCGATCAGGTCACGGCCTGGCGGCGGCGGCAGGTGGTGTTCGACGACGACCTGCTGCCGAAGGCGGTGGCCGAGATGAACCGGTACAGCCGAACGCCGATCGTGCTGTTGGACGGTTCCGGGCTCGAGGGTCTGCGGGTCAGCGGGCTGTATGGCACCGGTGATGCCGAAGGATTCGCCAATGCGGTTGCGAACTTGCATGGACTGCAGGTCCGCCATCACGATGGACGTTTGGAGCTGACCCGTCCACACCCGTGAAACCACCGTCGGGTCCCGGCTCGACAGACTCGTCATCTCGTTGTCACCCCAACGACAACACCAGAAGGCCACGAGATGCACCGATCGCCCAGGGTCCGCCGTCGATCCTCCCACCATGTCCTGACGATTCCGGCGCTGGCCGCCTGCATGGCGTGTGCCCTGCCGGCGCTGGCGGCCGACGTTCGCGAGGCCGCCCGCCATGTCGTCGAGCAGCCGCCTCAGGCGATGGCCGAGACCCTGCGTGCGATCGCCCGCCAGACCGGTGCTTCCGTGCTGTTCGATGCCGCGGCGGTCCGGGGGCTGGTGGCGCCGCGGGTCTCGGGCCGGCTGTCGGCGGCGGAGGCGATCTCGCAGGCGCTACAGGGCTCGGGCCTGATGGTCGAGGTGATGGGCGACGGCGCCGTGGTGGTCAAACCCGCGGTGGCTCCGGCTGCGCCGGCGGCAGGTACCAAGACCTCGCTGCGCCAGATTCAACGCGACGTGGAGGTGGTTGCCCAGGCCCAGGATTCCGGCGTCGTGTCGGATGCTGGGCAGCCAGGCACGACCTCGACCTCGCAGAAGGTGGAGGTCACCGGCACCCGCTTGCGGCTGGTAGAGAGCGAGGGTGCGGTGCCGGCGCGCGTCTTCCGTCGCGAGGACATCGATCGCAGCGGACAGGCCACGCTCGAGCGCTTCCTGGGCAGCCTCAACGAAACCTCGGTGTCGCCGGGCGAAGGCGCATTTGGTGCCACGGCGGGACAGGGCTCCGTACAGCTGCGCGGTCTGCCCCTGGGCTCCACGCTGATCCTCATCAACGGGCGGCGCGTGCAGGCGGTGGGTTCCTCGTCGGCAAACTTCTTCAACCTGAACCTGATCCCGATGGCGGCCGTCGAGCGCGTGGAGATCGTCCCCGTGGGCTCGTCCGCCGTGTACGGCGGCGATGCGCTGGCCGGCGTCGTGAACGTGATCCTGCGCCAGTCGATGGACGGCGTGGCGCTCGACATGCGGCTGGCATCGGCCAGGGGCACCGGCGACGGCAGCGTGTCACTGGCGGCCGGTGGACGCACTCCGACGGGTGGGTTCACGGTGGTCGGGACATACAGCAGGTCGACGCCGTTGACGATGGCCGAGCGCTCGTTCTTCGACGACGCCGACTACCGGCCGCTGGGCGGGCCCGACGCACGGTCGCGCAACTGCGTCCCGGGGACCGTCACCACCGCCGATGGCAGCAACCTGCCCGGACTGCCGGCGCCTGTGGCGGGCATCCCGCAGCGGGCCCCAGGGGCCCCGCTGACGCCGGCCGACTTCGCGGCCTCGGCCGGGCAGCCGAACCTGTGCAACAGCCTGGCCAGTGGCCGCGGCTCGGCACTGGTGCACGGCAGCGAGGCGCTCGGTCTGCATGCGGTCGGTGACCTGCGCTTGTCGGACCGCTGGTCGATCTTCTCCGAGCTCACCCTGGCCGACGACCGGCTGCGGGCGGAGCAGGGCGGCCTGGTGCTGAGCAATGTGCTGGTCCCGGAGACCAATCCGTACAACCCCTTCGGTGTGCCGGTGCGCGTGAGCGCCCGCCTGGGCGATGCGAACGGCACGCAGTTCTTCGCCCGCACGACGCGGTTCACCCGGCTGCTGGCGGGTCTGCGCGGTGAACTGCCCGCGGGCTGGGATCTCGAGCTGACGGTCTCGAACTCTCGGGATGCTGGTGAGCGCGTGCTCGGCAACGGCAACACCAGCGCAGCAGCGCGGAACGCCGCGCTGGCGTCCGCGAGTCCGGCGACGGCGCTGAACCCCTTCACCGTGGGTCAGGCGGCCTCGCAGGATGTCCTGGATGCGATCTGGACGGACTCCGTGCGAGCCAACCGCGGGCGCAAGGACCTCGTGACGGCACTGGCGCGCGGGTCGCTGGGCGCGCTGCCTGCCGGCGAGGTGGAGGCCGTGGCCGGCGCGGAGCTGGCACGGGACCGCTACGAGACGTCCATCCCGGGCGACGTGAGCGTCGTCGACAGCCGGCGAGCGCGTGCCATCTTCGGTGAGCTCAGGCTTCCGCTTATGCGCGCGGGCGAGGGGCCCGATCGTGGGCGTGAGCTGGCTGCGCTGACGGTGGCTGCGCGTGGTGACCGCTACAGCGACTTCGGATCCGCCAGCACCTACCAGTCCGGCCTGGAGTGGCGCCCTTCGCGCTCCACGTTGCTGCGCGCGTCGGCGGCTACGTCGTTCAAGCCGCCCACGCTGCTGCAGACGAGCGTCGACGAGATCCGGCTGACCACGGACGATTTCGGGCTGGTCGATCCGGCGCGAGGTGGCGCACCGATCGTGGGCGGGGAGGTGGTGCGCACCACCAATGCGGCCCTGGAGCCCGAGGAAGGCCGTGCGGTGTCGTTCGGGGCCATCTGGGAGCCGGTGTCGCAGCCCGGGATGAGGTTCGGGGCGACGGCGTGGCGGGTCCGCATCAACGGCCTGATCGCGCTGCTGTGGCCCCAGGTGACCCTCGACAACGAGGCCCAGTTCCCCGGCCTGGTGACGCGGGCCGCGGACGGCTCGGTGTCGCGGGTGCTCTACACCGAAGTGAACTTCGGGCGGGTGGAGACGGCCGGCCTCGACCTCGAGGCCGCCTATGGCTGGCAGGCCCACGGCGGGCGCTGGAACGTCGGCGCCAGCGCGACGCGCACCAGCCGCTACGACGTGGTCATCGCCCCGGGCGCGCCCATGGTGTCCCGCCTGGGCAAGCGCTTCGCCGACTACTGGGCGCCGGAGTGGAAGGGGCGGCTGTCGGCGGGCTTCGATGCCGGGGCCTGGCGGCTGGGCTGGACGGGCCGGTATGTCGGCGCCTACCAGGACGCCGGCACCAGCACGCGTCGCCTGGGCGGGTTCTGGCTGCACGATCTTGCCGGCGGCGTCGACCTGCGCAAGCTCGGGTTCGACATCGGCGCGGCGAAGTCAGCCACGGTGTCGCTGGCCATCGTGAACTTCACGGACCGGCTGCCCGAGTTCGCCAATTCCTCGCCGTACTACGACGTGACGCAGGCCGACTGGCGCGGCCGCTACGCGAGCGTCAGGCTCTCCGTCGACTGGTAGTCGGCGCGCCGTGCGCCGGCGCGACCGGCCTTCGATGGCTGCGCTGTCAGCCGTTGCCCCTGTTTCCTGGCCTGGTCCGACCGGCAGCCCTCTGCTGGCGGACAGGCGTTGCCCACGAGGTTCCTGTCCATGCCGCGATCGCGTGAACCTGGCCATGTCCGCCTGCCGTTCAGATTCTTCAATGTGTCCGGGCGCGTCGCACCTGCGCTGTGCCTGGCAGCGGTCACCTCGCTGGGACAAGCGGCAGCTGCCGGTGAGGGCCCGACCGTGCGCGACGTCGTCGAGTTCACCCGCATCGTCCAGCCACCCAACGGGGATCCGGACCAGCTGGCGGCGCAGGTGTCGCCGGACGGCAAGCGGGCGTTCATCGTGACACGCCGCGCCGACGTCGCCACCGACACCAACCGGTACGAGATCCTGCTTCTGGACGTACGCCCCGAGCGCCTGTCGCACGGCAAGCCCGACCCGGTGCAGACGCTGATCACCGTCGAGGCCAGGACCGACGAGAACTACATGGACCCGTCCGTCCAGGACGTGCGCTGGGCTGGTGACCGGACGCTGCTGTTGCGCGCCCGGATGGACGATGCCGGCTTCCAGGTCTACAGCCTGGACGTGGCGACGCGTCGCCTCAGACAGCTGACCTTCGAGAGCCGGCGGCTGGTCTCGTTTGCGGTGTCGCAGTCGCTTGACCGTGTCGTCTATGCAGCGCAGGTGCCACAGCCGCCGATGTTGCCCGGTCGGCACGCGGTGGTCGTCGGCAATCAGTCCTTCTGGAGCGTCAAGCACGGACAGGACGACTGGCGCGCCCAGCGCAGGTACTACCAGTACTTCGTAGCCGAGGCGGGCGCCGACCGGCCGGCACGTCCCTTGGGTGAGGTCTTCCCCGAGGCGGGCAACGCCCTGCCGGGCGTGGACATCTCGCCGGACGGCCGCTGGGCGCTGCTGCATCGTTGGGAGCCGGAACGGCAGCTGGCGTGGGGCAGGGACTATCCACTGGTTGCCGTGGCCACGCGCCGCTACGGTCCTTCCGTGAGCGTGGACCCGCTCGGCTACTTCTCGCGCCCATCGCACTACGTGCCGCGCCGCCTGGTGGCCTGGCGGCTGGAGGACGCCAGACCGCAGGACGTCATCGATGCGCCGGATGACGCGCTGCCCGGCGACCTGCAGCGGCGCGGGGACCGCCTGTGGCTGGACGGTGGCCGATCGGTGCTCGTCGGTGGAACGCACCTGCCGGTGTCGGACACCCCCGACGGACCGGAGGGCGTCAGACGAAGCCATGTCGTCGAGTACTGGCCGGACGAAAACCGCAGCCGGATCGTCACTGCCTTGTCCGGTCGCCTGGGCGAACTGCTGCCCGTCCGGGGGCGGCCCGACCGGTTCATCGTGACCGATGCCGCCGGGCGTCGCCTGTTCGAGCGACAGTCGGATGGGGGATGGGTGCAGGTTCGCGCAACCCAGGAGACCGCGGCGACATCCACCGGACCCTCGGCCAGCGAACCCGAGTGGCGCCTGAGGGTGGCGGAAGGGCTGGACCTGCCACCGGACGTAGTCGCCGACGGCCCGGAGGGACGGTCAGTGAAGCTCACGACGCTGAACCCTCAGTTCGACCCGGATCGGTGGGGTCGCATGCAGCCATTCAGCTGGTCCGATGACAAGGGCAGGCGTTGGGACGGTGGTCTCATGACGTCGCATCGGGTGGACCGGACAGCGCGCCATGCGCTGGTGATCCAGACCTACGGTTTCGCGCCGGATCGCTTCTACCTCGATGGCTCGAACCGGGGCGACGGTCACAGCAGCGGGTTTGCAGGCCGGGCCTTCCTGCGCGAGGGCATTCTGGTGCTGGCGCTGCCAATCCGGGCCGCGACGGGCGCGCCGAAGGGCGAGCGGGAGGCCATCCTGGCCTTCATCGACGCTGTGCGTGGCGCAGTCAATACCCTGGTGGCGGACGGCCTCGTCGACCGGGATCGGGTCGGCATCCTGGGCTGGAGCGCGACCGGGGAGCGTGTCCTGAACCTGGTGACCTTCGGGGATGTGCCGATGAAGGCGGCCTCGATCCTGGACGGTGATGCAAACACGCTGTTCTCCGCGGCCATCACCTATGCGGCCAGCGACAACGTCCTGGCGCGCAAGGAACGCACCAACGAAGGCTCGCCGTTCGGGGCCTCTCTGGCGGACTGGGTGCGCAACGACCCGTCGCTGCATACCGATTGCATCCGCGCCGCCCTGCGCATCGAGACCTACGGGCCCTGGGTGCTGAACAACTGGGACGTCTACGCCCTGATGCGCCGGCAGTACAAGCCGGTGGAGATGGTGGTCATCCCTGGGGGATCGCATGCCTTGTCCCGTCCGGCGGAACGCATGGTGTCGCTGCAGGGGAACGTGGACTGGCATCGCTTCTGGCTCAAGGGCGAGGAGCGTTCAGAGGTGGTGGTGCCGGGCGAGACGGCGGAAGACCTCCGTCAGCAGTACCTGCGATGGCGGCAGATGGTGGACCTGAAACGTGCCGACGATGCGAAGCCTCCGTGCGCGGCCCGGCGCGATGCCGGAGGGTGACGGGCCGCGCCGCATACCCAGATGGACATGTGGTGGACCCGACGTTCGAGTCGTCGGCTCGGCGAGATCCTGCGGGCAGCACGACGTGGCCGCGAGATCGGCGTCTTGCTACGGTCCACGCGCTGGGAACGTCGAGCGCATGGCATGCGCTTCCCACATGTCGGCATAGAGGCCACGGCGCACCAGCAGCTGCTCATGTGTGCCGCGCTCTGCCACTCGACCTCCCGCGAGCACGACGATCTCGTCGGCGTGCCGTACCGTCGACAGTCTGTGGGCGATGATGAGCGTCGACCGTCCCTGACACGCCTTCGTGACCTGCTCGAGGACGCGGCGCTCGGTTTCCGTGTCGAGCATCGACGTGGCTTCGTCGAGCACCAGCAACCTGGGCTGCCGAAGCAGCGCACGGGCTATGGCGACACGCTGGCGTTCACCGCCCGACAGGCGCTGGCCGCGTTGACCGACACGCGTGTCGTAGCCATCCGGCATGCGCTCGATGGCGGCGTGCAGCTGTGCGGCGACGGCAGCACGCATGATGTCTTGCCGCAAGGCGTCAGGACGGCCAAGCGCGATGTTCGCCGCCAGCGTGTCGTCCATCAGCAGCGGGTCCTGCGGCACCACGCCGATGCAGGCTCGCCACGCGGCGGGTTGCACAGGGCACACCGGTTGCCCATCCATGAGCACCTCGCCACGGTCCGGTGGGATCAGACCGGTCAGCAGCCGGATCAGCGTCGTCTTGCCTGCGCCGCTGGCGCCGACGATGGCAAGGGTCTGGCCCGCATCTAGCACGAGATCAAGGTCCTGCAGGACCGACCGGTGCGGTCCATGGCGCACATGAACCTGCCGCAGTTCCAGACGCAGTCCTTCGCGCGGTCCAAGGCATCGGATGTCGCGTAAGGGTTCTGTCGACGGCGCTGGCCGCGTGCCGAAAGCTGGCTTGAGCGTCGGTGTACGTGGCGGCGTCGATTTGGCGTCGGGCAAGACATCGAGCGGGTCCGTCGTCGGCTTGTGCGAGACCGGCTCACGCGGGCGGGCCAGCAGCGCCAGCACGGGCCGCACGAAGGCCTGTGCCTGCACGATGTCACGGGCTGCGGCACCGAGCATGTCGAGCGGTCGCACCATCTGCAGCATGTAGACCTGAGTCAGCACAAAGGCGCCGATGCTCATGTCGCCCCGGACGACGGCATCGGCTGCGAGGACCAGGGTAATGGCCAGAGACACCGCAAAGACCGCCGTGATGGCCGAACCGACCACTGCCCGCTGGCGGTGCAAGGCGATCCATGCGGCGCCGAGCCGCCAGACCCGGTCGCCCTGTCGCTGTCCCACCTGGGACTCGGCGCCGAACAGCTTGATGGCCTCGATGTTCAGCAGACCGTCTGTGACAGCGGCCTGCAGGTCTTGGCTGGCCGAGGTCACCTCGGCAGCGCGCCGGCCGGTGTGCGACGTGCCTGACGTGAAGATCACGAGGTAGCACGCGGCCGTGACGATGAAGGTCACGCCGAGCGCCGTGGGGGCCTGGGTGGTCAGGACGGCCAGGACCACGGAGAGTTCGACCACGACGGGTACGACGCCATGCACGGTGTTCATCAGCAGGAGCTGCAGACCGGTGACAGCCTGCTGCAGACTCTGGCTCAGCGCGCCGGATGACCGGTCGAGATGGTCGCGCAGCGGCAGGGCCATCAGGTGGGCGTAGATGCGCTGCTGCACCCGGGCCAGGAGCTGGTGTTCTGCGGCCCCCGCGATCCAGGGACGGATGTCATTGATCCATCGAGCCGCGCAGATGGACAGCACGTAGGCCAGGGCAAGCCCGATGGCCAGGGTCGGGTCGTACTGCGGCATCGACTCGGCGGTGCCGAGGGCCGGCCGGGTCAACGTGTCGATCGTCAGCTGGAGTGCGAGTGGCGCCAGCGCGGAGAGGGCCGCGCCAGCGATCACCAGACCCAACGCCAGAGCAATGCGCCAGCGGATCGATGAGGTCGTCGCCGACATCAGCAACGTGGCCATGCGGCGCACGTCACGCGCAAGGTCGAACGCGGGCGTAGATCGGGACATCCGGCGCGTCATGTACCGGATCAGCTTTCGGGCCGTGGGCCTGCGGATCTCCGCAGTGCCTCGTGACGGCCGAGCCACGCCTCGATGCCCACGCAGGTCAGGATCTCAGCGGTCGATGCTGCAGGTGCTTGGCGTGCAGTGGAGAGAGACTCTTCGATGCGCCGCCGGTCGATGAGGCCGCGTTGCACGAGCTGTCCTTCCAGCAGCAGCGTGCGGACGACATCCCGGTTCTGTGCCACGACCGCCGAGAGGTGTTCCTCCATGCCGCCCTTGGAGCGACGCAGGGCGATCGCGCGAGGGATGTGATGGGCAAACGCCAGCCGTGCCAGACCTCGCGGCTGACCACCCGCGGTGAGCAGGTAGGTCGGCAACCGCAGGCAGAGCTCGACCAGTGGCTGGGACAGCAAGGGATTGACCAGTTCCGGTCCAGCCTCGCGGGCGATCGGGTCGTAGTACTCCATGGGGAAGAGCAGCTGGCTCAGCTGGACGGACTTGCCGATGGGCAGGCCGTGCGTGGCGCGGCTGAGCGGATGGACGAATCGGGCAAGGTCCGGTGTTCCGTCCATCAGGCCTGGGCCTGCCAGTGACAGCGATCCGCCAGCGGCGATGCTCGGCGCGCCGCTTCGGAGTCGATCGGACAAGGCCAGGCGCATGGTCTGCCAGACCGACTGGCCGCCAAGACGCGCTGCAGACATGGCTGCGCGCAGGAACCCTGGGCCGAAGCCTCGGTTCCGCAGGTAGTCGGCTGCCGGCCACCAGCGACGGAATTCGAAGTACAGCTGGTCGCCACCGCCGCCGGTGAACATGGCCAGAGCATCGACGGACCTCGCATGTGCCGCATCCGTGTCGGCCGTCAGCCGGCCCGCGATGCTGGTGGGACACGGGGTGAGCGCCAGTGCCAGCACGCGCTCGAGTCGGTACCCGGTGTCGCGTGGGGCCTCGATCAGCCGGCAGCCGGCCATCGACGCCGCTTGCCGCGCGTACCCTCGCTCGTCGCCATCGGCCCCCGGGGAGTGGTAGTTCAGGCAGATGATCGAATCGGGGTCGAGCTTCTTCGTCAGGCACGCCAGCACGATGGCGGAGTCGACTCCGCCTGACAGCCGCATCAGGATGCGGCCACCATCACCCGCCCACGCACCGACGCAGCGTTCTGACGTCTGCAGGAGCAGGTCCGCCGCCCGTGACGCCGGCAGGTCCAGCGGGTCCCGCGCGATGGCCGCTGGCGCCCAGAGCATCTCCCCGCGGGCGGCATGTGCGCCGAGTCGAACGCGCTGGCCGGGGAGCACGGCGGTCACGCAGTCCAGTGCCGTTGCGTGGCCGCCGAGAGCACCCAGGAGGAGCAGGGCGCGGATCGCCTCCCAGTCGAGAGGTGGGACCCCTTCCGGGCCGAGCAGATCGATGCTGTCTTCCAGCCACGAGAACACCAGCCAGATCCCGCGGAGGTGTCGGAAGAAGCAGGGAAGTGCCCCACCAGGATCGCGCACGACGGTGATGCCGGCGTCGTCCTGCAGCACCGCGACGTAGCGCCCCCAGTGCGATCCGATCAGCGAGGCACCCGAGGTCTGCGCGACTGCTTCCAGCAGGGCGTCGTTCGGCGCCGCGCCGGAGCCGGATGGGTGGGCAGCGCCGCGGATATCGAACAGGCGGCCCAGGATCACGCCTCGACCGCTTGTCAACGGCCACGCGCCGTTGTTGCGGCGGTCGCTGCCCGTCGTGGCGACGAACAGGCCGGAGACGTCGATCGATGGTGACCACGCGCCGCTCCGCAGCAGGCGCTGCCGCAGCCGGACGACCCTTGCGCTGCAGTCGGGCCGCAGGGGGTCCCAGGCTAGGACGAGGTAGCGGAACACGGCGGGTGCCGGCGACGGCTCAGACGATCAGGATGGGCGTGAAACGCCGCACGTGCTCATGCAGGTCATTGAGCACCAGGTCGTCCTGCTGCACCCAGGCATGCGCGGCAAACGGGCGATCCTTCACACCGATCACCCACCGCGCATCGAGGCCGTCCAGATGCAGAAGGTTCATCAGCGCCAGCGAGTCGAAAAGGCAGCGATCGCGCGAGGTGAAGGCCAGCGGCCGCAGCATGTCGAAGGTGGCGACCGAGACGAACATGGCGGCCTGCCCGTTCAGTGACGTCGAGGCACCCTCGGCACGGGTCCTGGTCCTGCTGCCGCGTACCCGCTCGAGATGTGCCGCGATGGCCTGCAGCGATCTGCAGCGCAGCCACAGCGTGGCCGACGCCGCGGCCCGGACGAAACTGGCGACTCGGCCGGGGCTGACCTGCAGTTCCGTCGACAGGTCTCGCGTGTCGAGTGAATGGCATGCGGCGGGAAGCCTGACGCGGTTCGTCTGCGATGGGGCTTCCGTCGTCAGCACGCCGCGATTCAGCAGCCGGGTCACGAAGGCGGGCGGCAGGTCGCACGGCGACTCTGGCGAGCTGGCGTGTTCGTCGGACGGCCAGTCCTGGACCCACTCGGACAGGTGGCGGGACTGCTCGGCCCCCAGGCCGAGGTATCGACCGCGGCGCAGGTCGAGCAGGATCGACAAGGCATCCAGCGTGCACACCCGCATGTGCGGGGCCAGCCAGATGTGTCGGGCGGCAAACGCGTGAACGGCAGGCTCTGGCATGTCGGGTCCAGCGAGGTGGGGTACTTGTCTGAAGGCAGGCGATGCCTGGCCGAGAGGGGCTGGCCATGCGGGCAATGCCCGGCGGGAATGGACCGGGCGCCGCACCCGGTCCTGGATCCGTCACTGCAACGGCGGCATCAGCGACGGATCCGGTGGCTCTGGGCGGGCGATGGCGTCCGCCCCGGCCAGGCCGCGCCTTCAGTTCTCCAGGCGGCGGCTGAGCACCGGGTGCTCTTCCGAGTTCTGCGGATCGATGGTGCCCTTGGTCACCTCCTTCGCGTCACCCAGGTCGGTGAACTCCAGTTCCAGCGTCTCGTTCATGACGAACTCCTTTGCGGTTGGGTTGCTGACACGTTGGCCCGGTGGCGAATCGCCTTGGGCAATCGCCGCGGGCATCTGCACCATAGGGATGTCTTCGCCCGAGAACCAGCGTCGTGGCGGGATGGTCTGAACCGTTCGGTCGAACTCGCCGCCAGCGGATCGGGGTTTCATGCGGGGATCGCGGCCGCGTGACGGCCCAGACCAGCCCTGGACCGACCCGCGATGGCCGCAATGCCGGTTCGGCGCACCCGGTGCAATGGGCTCGGACCGAACATCGGCGGTGTTGTTGCGTCAAGTCTGTTGAGGATTGGCGCCGCCAGATCGTCATAGTTCTCATGGGAGAGCCAGACGCTGACGACGAATCCGGCAACGATGGGGCGGCCACATGGCACCTGCTCTGGCAGGCGGCGTTCGGCCGCGACTGCTTTGCGCACCCCGCGCTGTTCGCGCGCATCCGCGACCGACTGATCGATGCACACCGGTACAGGGGCCGTCAGTTGCTCGACTACCTCGTTCTGCCGGGCGAGATCCATGTGGTGTGCAGGCTGCAGGCCGGCGATGCGCCAGAGCGCGTGGCGAGAGCCTTCGGTCACGTGGTTGCGCGCTGGGTGCGCCAGGTCCAGCGCGTGCGAGGCCCGGTGTTTGCCGAGCCCTATCGGGCGTTTCCGGTCGAATCCGATGCCGACCTGCGAGTGCTGTTGCGCATCCTGGCGTGGCGCCCGGTGGTGCAGGGCGAATGTGTCACGCCGACGCACCATGCGCAGGGCGCCTTGCGCATCACCCTCGGGCTGTCGCCCGCGTCCGGCTTCAACGCGCGGCCGCTGTTGAATCACTTCGGCGAGTCTGTCATCGGCGCGCGAGCGTCGATGCGATCGTGGATTGCACGCAGGCCCGGTGACCGGGATCTGATGCGCTGGGCCCTGATTCATGGCCTTCCGCACGGCCGCACCCGTAGTGCGGGCCCGCCGGGACGGGGTGTGGTGGATCACGCGGCAGCGGATCTGTTTGCGGCCGCCGGTCCCGGCGGACTCGACGCGGTGCTGGGGCTGCTGGAGAAGTGGGTGGCGCTGTGTCTCGGGAAGCCGACGCTGCTGTCCAGCTACGAGGGTTCAGACGCCCTGCGTACGCGCGCGAGGGCGCTCGTCGCCAGCCTCGCGGTTCGACATGGCGTGTGTGCGGCAGCCGTGGTGGCCCGGCACTACGGCAAGGCCAAGGCGACGCTGTGCGAACAGATGGCTGCCTGCCGGTCCCGGGCCGAGGACCGCGCGATCCTGGAGATGCCACTGGAGCGACTGCTGGCGTCGGGCCTCGATGCTTCCGGTGTCGGGGTCGCGTCCCGTCGTTCGGGCGCGGTGCCTGGACGTCGCAGCAAGCTGGACAGGGGGAAGCCATGAGCGAGGAAACAGAGGGCGACGCCCGGTTCCGTCAGTCGGTCCAGATGCTCGAACGGGTGCTGGAGGGCGAGCCGCTGGGCGTCGTGTCCGCGAAGCTGGGCGTCTCGCGCTCCACCGTGGACAGACGCGTTAAGCATCTGGCCCTGCAGCTGACCCGGTCGGTCGGCGTCGACGGCTTGAAGCAGGAAGGCACCGCGTTCGTTGAGCGGCTTCGCCAGCGCCGCACGGCAGTGCTCGAGGCACTCGAACGCTTCGAACCGGCGCCGCGACCGTCGACACGCGCAGCGCGGGTGCTGACCCGGGAGGAGGTGGCGCTCGGCGCCATGCGGGTGCAGGCCCGTGCGCCCAGGCCTCGGCACGACCTGGTCCTGTACCACCTCTCGTTTGCGACCGGCCTGCGGCCCCTGGAGGTGGCGCGGCTCGAGGTACGCGACTACCTCGACGAGGCGGGCGATGTCAGGCAGGCATCCATCGTTCGGGACGATGTGGCCATCAACGGCCGGAGCCGGCCGCTGCACTTCAGGCACGGGGCGCTGGACCGGGCGCTGGCGGCCTACATCGATGAACGTCTGCATGGCGGTCACGGTGTCGGCCGATCGGGCGAGTGGAGGGGCCTGGACCCGCGCAGCAGGCTGATGCTGGATGCCCGGGGACTGCCTTACCCGATCACGGCCGGTCCGGGAGAGGGGCAGCGGCATGTATGCCGTCCGATCCTCGACAGCTACCGGCGGATCTTCCGGCTGGCGGCGATATCGGGACTGAGCACGCAGTCGGCACGGCTGACCCTGATGTCGCGGATGTACGAGCGGGGCGCCGACGAGGACCAGGTCGGGCTGGTGCTGGGTATCGCCGATCGAAGTGCCGTGCGCGAGCAGCTGCCGAGGCCGCGACCCGAGCTGGCCAAGGTGCTCGAGGAGCTGACGTGACACGGCGCGCCGGCTGAAGGGCTGCAACGGCGTTGGAGTCGGGGAAGGAGTCGGGGGTGGACGGGCAGCGCTTTGCGATCGGTGGGCGCGTGGTCGACGCCGACGACCCGCAGCTGCAGGACCTGCTGGCCCAGGCCTACGAGGCGCCGGACCGGCCGCGCTGCCTGTGCGTGGCCGGCGGCGTCGAGATGTACGTCGCCTTCCATCGCCACTTCCAGATCAAGCGCATGCCCGAGACCGGGGACCGGCACCATCCCGCCTGCCCGAGCTACGAGCCGGGGCCTGCGATGTCGGGCCTGGGCGAACTGGTCGGAGAGGCCGTCGTCCAACTGGATCCGGCACGGGTGGAACTGCACGTGGACTTCCCATGGGCGCGTGTGCCCGGGCGGCCTGGGGTGAGCCGCGAACCTGCAGAGCCGTCGGAGGTCGGCCGCACCCGTCGCCGGATGAGCCTGCGGGCGCTGATGCACTTCCTGTTCGAGCGGGCCGGTTTCAACCGCTGGTCGCCGGCAATGGCCGGGAAGCGCAACCAGGCGGTGCTTCACAAGTACCTGATGCAGGCCGCCGAGGCGATCCAGGTGAAGGGCGAGCCGCTATCGAACCGGCTGTACGTGCCGGAAGCCTTCAGCGAGACCGCGAAGGCCGAGCAGGCCGAACGGCGCCGTGCCCGGTTGTCGTTGCTGCAGCCGCGCGACGGGCGACAGCCGCTGGCGGTGGTTCTGGGCGAGTTCAAGGCCTGCGAGCCGGTACCCGCGGGCGCGCGCATCTGGATCCGCCACATGCCGGACGCCCCCTTGCTGGCGGACGCGCGGACCTGGGCGCGGGTGCAGCGCAGCTTCGCGCCGCTCTTCGAGGCGCTCGACTCGGACGGAGGGCGAGGGCTGCGTCTCATGCTGGCGGCGCTGATCCGGGCGCGCCGAGAGCACACCTACGAGATCGACCTCGCCAGTCTGATGCTGACCAGCGAGGAGTGGATTCCGCTGGAGGGTGTGCACGAGGCGCCGCTGGTTCGAGCGCTGGTGGCGCAGGGGCGGCGGTTCGTGAAGCCCCTGCGGTACGACGCGCGATCGGTGGCCGGGTTCGCGAATGCCATCCTGCTGGACGTGGGCGCGGAGCCGGTCGACCTCCATGTCGTCAGCGGCTTCATGGGCGAGGCCGAACAGGGTGCCAAGCGAAGGGCATTCGAGACTGCCCGGCCGAGATCCTGGCTCTGGTTGCCTGGCGAGGCCATGCCGGTCCTGCCCGGCCCCTCGACGAGGCTCACCGCTGGAGCGGCGGCATGCAGGCCGCATGCAGGCCCGACAACCGTCCGACCGAACCCCGCAGGCCGGGATCCTGGCTGACGATCACGATGACGTTGGCCAGCATCAGCGAGAGCAGGTTGCGGTTCTGCAGCACCGACGTCAGCTTTCCTGCCGGGTAACCCCGCAGGGCGTGGACGACCAGGTGGACACCACCGTGCACGAACGAGTGCATCACCTTGACGGTGCCATGCAGTCGCTTCAGTTCGGTGGCCGCCGGGCCGGCGACCGCACCGATGGCATCGATCATGGCGGGGATCGGTGGCCCCATCTGGGGTTCCGAGAGTTCGCCCTCCGGCACCGGCGCGGAGAACTTTTCCAGCCAGTCCTCCTTGGCGGCGTGAAGCACCCAGGCGGCACGGACAACCGCCTCGAACTGCAGGCGGATCAGGCTGAGTGCGGTTCCCGTCAGGCCGGCTTCGATCAGGACCCGCTGCGCGATCGCATGCTCGATCGCCGAACGACAGAAGGCCAGGCATATGGTCGAGCGTCGGGACGACATGTTCCAACCGGCTCGAAGCAGTGCAAGCAGATCATCGTCGAAGGCCTCGGAGGCGGCGAGTACCCGCCGCAGTTCCTCGTCGTCTATGTCTGCGCTGTCTTGTGGGCTTGAGGGCGACTCGGCTTGCATGAAAGGGGCGGGTCCGGGCGATGCGATTGCACGGGACCCTGGCGTGCGGACCGAGTCGCATCATGGCATCCGGACGGCACCCGGGGTTGAAAACACGGGTCGAGGCGGGACGATGGTTCGTCGGAATCCCCCGACGCCCACCGAGGAACGCCGATGGCCTCTTCTCCATCCCCCGATCCCCGGCCCGCCGTCGTGCTGCACGGCGGGCCTGTCGCTCTGCCCACCCTGCTGGGTCATGGTACGAACGGAACGCCCCGCCTGCCCACGGGCGGCAAGATCCGCGCGGGCATCAAGGTCCTGACCCGCCGGGCCGCCGAGGTGCCGCGTGCACAGGCGATCTACGACCAGGGCCTGAGCCGGGGCCAGTCGTTCGACCAGATCGAGCGTGCGCTGGCCGAGGCCTGCCCTGAGCTCAGGAGCCCGCTGGTTCCACGCAACGTGCCGTGGTTCACCGTGCGCGCCCAGGACTTCCCGAACCCCGAACTGGCGACGCAGATCCTCGACCTCCATGGCGAGGACCGTGGCGAGGGCCGGCGCCTCTACCGCTTCCCGGTGGTGTTCCCGACCGATCGCTGGCAGAGCGTGATGCCGCATGAACTGGCCACCTGGGGTGCGCAGGACAAGCGCTTCTGGTCCGAGTATTCGACCGACGGACGGTGGCG
>JAKLLA010000017.1 GCA_023150375.1 Burkholderiaceae bacterium | reverse complement strand
CGCCAGCGACTCGCGGGTGCGCTTGCGCGTCATCTCGACCAGCCCCAGCTGGGTGAAGCCGCTCACGGTGATCTTGGTGCGGTCGCGCGCGAGCTGCTTGCGCAGCTCGGCCAGCACCGCTTCCTGGTGGTCGGCGCGCATCATGTCGATGAAGTCGATGATGATGATGCCGCCCAGGTTGCGCAGGCGCAGCTGGCGGGCGATGGCCAGCGCGGCCTCGAGGTTGGTCTTGAAGATCGTTTCCTCGAAGTTGCGCGCGCCGACGTAGCCGCCGGTGTTGACGTCGATGGTGGTCAGCGCCTCGGTCTGGTCGACCACCAGGTAGCCGCCGGACTTCAGCTCCACCCGGCGCGCCAGCGCCTTCTCGACTTCCTGGTCGACGCCGAAGAGGTCGAAGATCGGCCGCTCGCCCTTGTAGTGCTGCAGGCGGTTGACCGCGCTGGGGGTGTACTGCTGGCCGAACTCGCGCAGAGCGTCGAACTGCATCTTCGAGTCGATGCGGATCGTCGCGGTGCGCTCGTTGACCAGGTCGCGCAGCACCCGCTGGGCCAGGTTGAGGTCCTCGTGCAGCAGGGTGGCCGGCGGCGACTTGAGCGCCTGGGCACGGATGTGCGCCCAGGTCTTGCGCAGGTAGGCGATGTCGTCGGCCAGCTCGGCGTCGCCGGCCTCCTCGGCGTTGGTGCGCAGGATGAAGCCGCCGCCGCCGCCCTGCTCGCGCGTGCCCACCAGCGCGGCCATGCGCTGGCGCAGCTGCTCGCGCAGCTCGTGCGAGCCGATCTTCTGCGAGATGCCGATGTGGTCGTCCTGCGGCAGGTAGACCAGCATGCGCCCGGCGATGCTGATCTGCGTGGACAGGCGCGCGCCCTTGCTGCCGATCGGGTCCTTGATGACCTGCACCACCAGCGACTGTCCCTCGAAGACCAGCTTCTCGATCGGCGGCGTCGGCGGCGCATCGCCGCGCGGGCCGGGGCGCGCGGCCTGGCCGGCCACGTGCACGTCGGCCACGTGCAGGAAGGCGGCGCGCTCGAGGCCGATGTCGATGAAGGCGCTCTGCATGCCCGGCAGCACGCGCGCCACCCGGCCGAGGTAGATGTTGCCGACCAGGCCACGCTCGAGGGTGCGCTCGAGGTGCAGCTCCTGCACCGCGCCGTTCTCGATGATGGCCACGCGGGTCTCCTGGGGAGCCCAGTTGACCAGGATGTCCTGCATGGACGCGGCGTTCGAGGTGGGGAGCATGGGGGTGGGAGTCTCGGGTTCGGTCTTGTTCGGTCGGGGCCGGCGGCCGGCGCCGATGCGCCTCACAGCGCCCAGCCGATGCCGCGCAGCAGCTGCGCGGTCTCGTACAGCGGCAGGCCCATGATGCCCGAATAGCTGCCCTGGATGCGCTGCACCCAGGCCGCCGCCTGGCTCTGGATCGCGTAGGCGCCGGCCTTGCCCATCGGCTCGCCGCTGGCCACGTAGGCGTCGATCTGGGCGGCGCTCAGCTCGGCGAAGCGCACGCGCGACTGGCTGAGCAGCAGCGCGCTGTGCCCGCCCCAGGCCAGCGCCACCGCGGTGAGCACGCGGTGCTCGCGCCCGGAGAGCTGCGCCAGCATGCGCGCCGCCTGCGCCGCGTCGGCCGGCTTGCCGAGGATCTCGCGGCCCAGCGCCACCGTGGTGTCGGCACAGAGGATGGGGGCGGCCGGCCGGCCGCTGCGCGCCAGCCGCGCGCAGGCGGCCTGCAGCTTCGCGGCGGTGACGCGCAGCACGTAGGCGCGCGGGGATTCGCCGCGGCGGGTGGCCTCCAGCGCCTCGGCATCCTCGTGCGGCTCGGGCAGCAGCAACGCGTGGCGCACGCCGATCTGGTCGAGCAGCTGGCGCCGGCGCGGGCTCTGGGAGGCGAGGTAGACGAAGTCCATCGGGGGCGGGGGCAACGCAGCACGGCGAGGGCGCCACGGCTTCATTCGCGGTGGTAGGGGTGTCCGGCGTTGAGCGACCAGGCGCGGTAGAGCGCCTCGGCCAGCATCACGCGCACGAAGGCATGCGGCAGGGTCAGGTCCGACAGTCGCAACGCCTCGTCGGCGGCGTCGCGCAGCGCCGGGTCGAGCCCGTCCGGGCCGCCGACGAACAGCGCCACGTCACGGCCGTCGCGCTGCCAGGCCTGCAGGCGCTCGGCCAGCTGGGCGGTGGTCAGCCGCGTGCCGCGTTCGTCGAGCACGACGCGCCGGCAGCCCCGCGGCAGGGCGGCCTCGAGGCGGCTTCGCTCGGCGGCCATCAGGGCCTCGACCGGCTTGCCGCTGCTGCGCGGTTCGGTCTTGACGGCGCGCAGCTCCAGCCGGCAGTCGGGCGGGAAGCGCTTGGCGTAGTCCTCGTAGGCAGTCTCGGCCCAGGCCGGCAGGCGCTGGCCGACGGCCATCAGCCAGAGCTTCATCGCGACGGGCGGGGGCTCAGCCGCGCGCGGCGGTCTTGCGCGCGGGCGCCTTGGCCGCCGGGCGGGTCGCGCTCTTGCGTGCCGGGGCCTTGCGCGCCGGCGTGCCGGGCGCGTTCCCGGAGGTCCTGCCGGTGGCTTTGCGCGCCGGCGACTTGCGCGTGGGCTGGACGATCACCGTCTCCACCGGCGCCTCGACCGGGCGCGGGGACTTGCGGGCGGCCTTCTTCGCCGGCGTCCCGGCGGCGGTCTTGCGCGCGACCTTCTTCGCCGCCGCGCGGGACGTCGGCTCGCCGGCAGCCTTGCGCGCCGGCGCCCTGGCCTCGGCCGCGCTGCCACTGCGGCGCGGGCGCGCCGGGCGGGCCGGCTTGTCGAGCAGCTCGACGGCCTCGCCGACATCGTCCTCCTCGTCCACCGCCTCGGCCGCGGAAGCCTTCGGCAGGCCGCGGGCTGCCGAGGCGCCCAGCTTCATGCGCACCGGCTTGCCGCCCCAGATCTCCTCGAGGTGGTAGTACTGGCGGATGGCCGGCTGCATGATGTGCGCCACCGCGGCGCCGCAGTCGACGATGATCCACTCGCCGTTGTCCTCGCCCTCGACGCTGAGCACCTGGCCGCCGGCGGACTTGACCGCCTCGCGCACGCTCGAGGCCAGCGCCTTGGTCTGCCGGTTGCTGGTGCCGGAGGCCACCACGACCCGCTCGAACAGCGGCGAGAGCTTCTCGGTATTGAAGACCACGATGTCCTGGGCCTTCACGTCTTCCAGACCATCGACGATGGCGCGTTGCAGCTTGCGGATGTCCATTCAGCTCCGTCGGGGCAAGTTCAAGGGGGGGAGGGGCGGGGGCAGATGCCCTCCGGCGCCGCGTCGGACGACTGCGCCGGGTCGAGATGGTACAGCTGCCGGCGGGCGAGGTACTGCGCCACCGGCGCGCAGAGCTGGTCGGGCACCAGCGCGAGCGGGTCGCAGCCGGCCTGCAGCGCCGCGCGCAGCGCGGTGGACGACAGCGGCACCGGCGGCATCGCGACCTGCACGATGCGGTGCGGATGCGCCGCCAGCGCCTCGCCCGGAGTGGGCCGCCGGCCGTCGCGCGCGGCCACGGCCAGGGTCACCCGGTCGAGCAGTTCGGGCCAGCGCCGCCAGGTGGCGAGGTTGGCGTACTGGTCCTGGCCGATCAGCAGGAACCACTGTGCGGCCACGCCGTCGCGGGCGGCCTGGGCCTGCAGCTGCTCGACGGTGTCGATGCTGTAGCTCGGCCCGGTTCGCTCGAGTTCGCAGCTCTCCAGGCGGTGGCGCGGCTCGTCGGCGATGGCCAGCGCCACCATCGCGGCGCGGTCTTCGGCACTCGCCAGCCGGCGCGCCTTCTGCCAGGGCTGGGCGGCGACGACCCAGCGCAGTTCGTCCAGCCCCAGCTGCGCCAGCGCCGCGTCGGCCAGCACGCGATGGCCGCGGTGCACCGGGTCGAAGCTGCCACCGAACAGGCCGATGCGCCGCGGCCGGGGCTGCAGCGGCTCCGGGGCGGAGGAGCGGGCCTGAGCCAGGGGGTCCGTCATCGGTCCCTCGTCACGGGCTGGGCCGGCTGCGTTCGGTCGCAGGTTCACAGGTTCTCAGGCCAGCCAGTCGCGCGGCGGCAGGAAGTCGGTGTACAGCCGCGCCTCGGGCGTGCCGGGCTCCGGTGCCCACTGGTAGCGCCACTGCACCTGCGGCGGCATGGACATCAGGATGGACTCGGTGCGCCCGCCCGACTGCAGGCCGAACAGGGTGCCGCGGTCCCAGACCAGGTTGAACTCGACATAGCGCCCGCGCCGCAGCGCCTGGAACTCGCGCTCGCGCTCGCCGTAGGCGCGGTGACGCCGGCGCTCGGCGATCGGCAGCCAGGCGCCCAGGAAGGCATCGCCCACCGACTGCAGCATCGCGAAGCTGCCCGCCGGCCCCAGCTCGGCGAAGTCGTCGAAGAAGATGCCGCCGATGCCGCGCGCCTCGTTGCGGTGCTTCAGGAAAAAGTACTCGTCGCACCAGCGCTTGAAGCGCGGGTAGAGCCCGGCGCCGTGCGGCGCCAGCGCGTCGCGGCAGGCGCGGTGGAAGTGCACCGCATCCTCCTCCTCGCCGTAGTAGGGCGTCAGGTCCATGCCGCCGCCGAACCAGCGCACCGTCTGCCCCGCCGCCGGGCCCTGGCTGGGCGTGGCCGCGAGCATGCGCACGTTCATGTGCACCGTGGGCACGTAGGGGTTGCGCGGGTGGAACACCAGCGACACGCCCATCGCCTCGAAGGGCGCGCCGGCCAGCTCCGGCCGGTGCTGGGTGGCCGAGGGCGGCAGGGCCGCGCCGCGCACCTGCGAGAAGGCGCAGCCGCCACGCTCGATCAGCGCACCGTCCTCCAGCAGCCGGGTGATGCCGCGGCCTTCCAGGCGGCCGCCGGGCGGGCGCTCCCAGGCGTCGGTCAGGAAACTGCGGCCGTCGGCCCGGCCCACCTCGGCACAGATGCGCGCCTGCAGGTCCAGCAGCCAGTCGCGCACCGTGTCGGTGGACAGCTCGGAATGTGTCATCGGGAGGAATCCTGGTCGGGTTCGCGGGTTCTCAGCGGATCAGGCGGATCGGGGCGGCCGCATCCGGATGCAGGCCCCGCACGCCGTCCAGGCAGGCGGCCACCCGGGCCATGTCCTGCGCCTCGTCGCCGCTGAGCGAGAGGAAGTCGGCCACGCGCACCACGCGCCGGCCGTAGTCGATCGAGGCCACGCACAGCGGCACGTCCGCGCCCAGCGCCACGCGGTAGAAGCCGGACTTCCAGCCCGGCACCGCCCGGCGCGTGCCTTCGGGCGCGACCGCCAGCCAGAACCACTCGCCACGCCGGCGCGCCGACTCCATCTGCTGCACGGTGCTGCCCACCAGGCCGTTGGCGGCACTGCGGTCCACCGCGATGCCACCCACCCGGCGCATGAAGGCCCCGATCAGCGGCAGGCGAAACAGGCTGTCCTTGACCCAGAAGCGCGCCGGCAGGCCGACCGCCCACTTGGTCAGCAGGCCGATCGGGAAGTCCCAGTTGGAGGTGTGCGGGTAGACCGCGATCACGCCCTGGCGGGCCGGCAGGCCGTCGAACTCGATGCGCCAACCCACCAGGCGCAGCAGTCGGCCCGCCCAGGTCGAGCCGGCCAGCCGCAGCTCCGGCCCGTCACGCTTGTCTTGCGCCATCGGAGGAATCCGTCGTCTTGTCTGGCGGGCGACGATACGCGCAGCCCCCGACCGGCGTCACGATGCAGTGCAGCATGGCGGGCGCGGCCGGGCTCGCGCCCGGGCCTCTCAGCGCTTGATCGCGCGGTGGCCGATGTCGCGCCGGAACTGCATGCCGTCGAACTGGATGCCCTGCAACACCTGGTAGGCACGCTGCTGCGCGGTGCGCACCGAGTCGCCCAGCGCGGTGACGCAGAGCACCCGCCCGCCCGAGGTCACGGTCTGGCTGCCCGAGGCGGCCGTGCCTGCATGGAAGACCACGCAGTCGTCGCTGGCCGGCGGCAGGCCGCGGATCACGTCGCCCTTGCGCGGATCGAGCGGATAGCCCGCCGCAGCCAGCACCACGCCCAGCGCCACCCGGCGGTCCCAGTCCAGCTCCACCTGGTCGAGCCTGCCTTCGGTGGCCGCCAGCAGCACCTCCAGCAGGTCGCTCTTCAGGCGCATCAGGATCGGCTGGGTCTCGGGGTCACCCATGCGGGTGTTGAACTCGAGGGTCTTGACCTGCCCCTTCGCGTCGATCATCAGACCGGCATAGAGGAAGCCGGTGAAGGGCACGCCGTCGCGCGCCATGCCTTCGACGGTGGGGCGGATGATCTCCTGCATCACCCGGGCATGCACGTTGGGCGTTACCACCGGCGCGGGCGAATAGGCGCCCATGCCGCCGGTGTTGGGGCCGCTGTCGCCGTCGCCCAGGCGCTTGTGGTCCTGGCTGGTGGCCAGGGGCAGGATGTGGCGGCCGTCCACCATGACAATGAAGCTGGCCTCCTCGCCCTGCAGGAACTCCTCGATCACCACCCGCGCGCCGCCGGCGTTGTGCTGCACGCCCAGGCGGTTGTCGCCCTCGCTGGCCAGCATCCAGTCCACCGCCTGATGCGCCTCCTCGAGGGTCATGGCCACCACCACGCCCTTGCCCGCGGCCAGGCCGTCGGCCTTGACGACGATGGGCGCACCCATGCGGTCGACGTAGGCATGCGCGGCCACCGGGTCGGAGAAGGTCTCGTAGGCCGCCGTCGGGATGCGGTGGCGCTTCATGAAGTCCTTGGCGAAGGCCTTCGAGCTCTCCAGCTGCGCGGCCGCCCGCGTGGGGCCGAAGATGCGCAGGCCACGGTCGCGGAAGACGTCGACCACGCCGGCCGACAGCGGTGCCTCCGGACCGACCACGGTCAGGCCGATCTTCTCGGCCAGCGCGAAATCGGCCAGCGCCACCGGATCCGTGATCGCCAGCGAGGTCATCCGACCGTCCAGCGCGGTGCCACCATTGCCCGGTGCGACGTAGAGCTTCTGCACGCGCGGGGATTGGGCCAGCTTCCACGCCAGGGCATGTTCGCGCCCCCCGGAGCCGATCACGAGAACTTTCATCTGGGAAACCTGTTCGTTCGAATCATCGATGCCTGCGTGGCCGATCGTGGCATCGTCACCACGTCGCTCCCGGACCTGCATCGCTACGGCAGCGATCGTAACCGCTCGCTGCCACCCCCGCCGGTCCGACCCGCGTTCCCGAGGGGCGCTGCAAAGTGGTACATACGCCACAGCCGCGGGGGCACCCGTCGCGTTTGCACCACAAAGGTGCACCGCCAACCCGGGCGGCCGCATCGGCGGGCCGACGCCCGCCCCCGGCCTGCGGGCCTCAGTCGCCCATCACGGCGTTGTGATAGACCGCCTGGACGTCGTCCAGATCCTCCAGCACGTCGAGCAGCTTCTGCATGCGCTCGGCGTCCTCGCCGCTCAGGTCGATGGGGTTCTCGGCGCGCATCGTCACCTCGGCCAGTTCGGGCACGAGGCCGGCGGCCTCGAGGGCGTTCTTCACCGTCTCGAAGTCACCCGGTGCGGTCAGCACCTCGAGGGCGCCGTCGTCGTCGGCCACCACATCCTCGGCACCGGCCTCCAGGGCGACTTCCATCACCTTGTCCTCCGAGGTGCCCGGCGCGAAGACCAGCTGGCCGCAGTGCTTGAACTGGAAGGCCACCGAGCCCTCGGTGCCGAGGTTGCCACCGTGCTTGGAGAAGGCGTGGCGCACCTCGGCCACCGTGCGCACCCGGTTGTCGGTCATCGTGTCGACGATGATCGCCGCCCCGCCGATGCCGTAGCCCTCGTAGCGGATCTCCTCGTAGTCGACGCCCTCGAGGTTGCCGCTGGCCTTGTCGACGTTGTACTTGATGCGGTCGGCCGGCATGTTGGCCGCCTTGGCCTTGTCGATGGCCAGGCGCAGGCGCGGGTTGGCCGTCACGTCCGGGCCGCCCTGGCGTGCCGCCACGGTGATCTCACGGATGATGCGGGTCCAGACCTTGCCGCGCTTCTCGTCCTGGCGGCCCTTGCGGTGCTGGATGTTGGCCCATTTGGAATGTCCGGCCATGAATGCTCCTGGAGTGGCTCGGGCGCCGGCCGTTCACAGAGAGTCAGGGCCGGCGCCCTGTAGGGGGGCAGGCAGCGCCGCCACGCGGGCCGCCGGGTTTCTTCGCTAGACTGCCATTCTACTTTTCGGGCTGCGGGCTACCTGCCGCCGCGCCTGCGCCTGCTCACGGAGAACCGACGATGGCCGACCCCATCCTGCTCGCCCGCCACGGCGAGATCGAATGCCACCTGCTGCCCGCCCTGGCCAATCGCCACGGGCTGGTCACCGGCGCCACCGGCACCGGCAAGACCATCACGCTGCAGGCGCTGGCCGAGGGCTTCTCGCGCCGCGGCGTGCCGGTGTTCATGGCCGACGTCAAGGGCGACCTGACCGGCATCAGCCAGACCGGCCAGAGCACGCCCAAGCTGGCCAAGGTGCTGGCCGAGCGCGGCCTGCCCGAGCCCACCTGGGGTGCCTGCCCGACCACGCTCTGGGACGTCTTCGGCGAGCAGGGCCACCCGGTGCGCGCGACCATCTCCGACATGGGCCCGCTGCTGCTGGCGCGCATGCTCAACCTCAACGAGACGCAGCAGGGCGTGCTCTCGCTGGTGTTCAAGATCGCCGACGACAACGGCCTGGCGCTGCTGGACCTGAAGGACCTGCGCGCCATGCTGCAGTACGCAGCCGACAACGCCAGCCAGTTCCAGACCGAGTACGGCAACATCAGCGCCGCCTCGGTGGGCGCGATCCAGCGCGGCCTGCTGCAGATCGAGGAACAGGGCGGCGACCGCTTCTTCGGCGAGCCGATGCTCGACATCGCCGACTTCATGCAGACCGTGGACGGCCAGGGCGTGGTCAACATCCTGGCCGCCGACCGGCTGATGGCCGCGCCGCGCCTGTACGCCACCTTCCTGCTCTGGCTGCTCTCCGAGCTGTTCGAGACCCTGCCCGAGGTCGGCGACCTCGACAAGCCCAAGCTGGTGTTCTTCTTCGACGAGGCGCACCTGCTGTTCAAGGATGCACCGGCCGCACTGGTCGAGCGCATCGAACTGGTGGTGCGGCTGGTGCGCTCCAAGGGCGTGGGCGTGTACTTCGTGACGCAGAACCCGCTGGACATCCCCGACACCGTGCTCGGCCAGCTGGGCAACCGGGTGCAGCATGCGCTGCGCGCCTTCACCCCGCGCGACCAGAAGGCCGTCAAGTCGGCCGCCGAGACGATGCGCGCCAACCCGAAGCTCGACATCGCCGGTGCGATCACCGAGCTGGGCGTGGGCGAGGCCCTGGTCAGCCTGCTCGACGAGAAGGGCCGCCCGGGCGTGACCGAGCGCGTCTACGTGCTGCCCCCGGGCGGGCGCATCGGCCCGATCGACGCGGCGCAGCGCCAGGCGCTGATCGCCGGCTCGCTGGTGGCCGGCGTCTACGAGAAGGCGGTGGACCGCGAATCGGCCTACGAGAAGCTCAAGGGGCGCGCCGCCCAGTCCGCCGAGCTGGGCGACAACCTGCGCAGCCAGGCCGGCCAGGCGGCCGCCGACGGGGCGCGTGCCGCCGCCGAGGAGGCCGGCGGCGGCCTGATGAGCGGCCTGGGCGACCTGCTGTTCGGCAGCACCGGCCCGCGCGGCGGGCGGCGCGACGGCGTGGCGCAGATGGTGGTGAAGTCGGCGGTGCGCACCGTCGGCTCGGCCGTGGGCCGCGAGATCGTGCGCGGCGTGCTCGGCGGCCTGCTGGGCGGCACGCGCCGGCGCTGACACCCCCGCCGCAGCGGGGCGCCGTTCGCGCCCGGCTGCAGGCCCTTCACGGCGCCGCCCGACCGTTCGTCGCAGCGGCGTCGACGCCGCCGCCCGTGGCCCCGAGCATGGGCTCCATCGCAACCCCGTTGCCCTGGAGCCCCGCATGCCCGACCACCGCCCCCTCGCCCCCTCCCGCCACGCGCACGCCACGCCGCCGTGGCCGCAGACGCCGGCCGCGGCGCGCCGCCGGGCGAGTCGGCGGATGCCGGCGCTGGCCGCTGCGCTGACCCTCGTTCTGGCCGGATGTGCCGGGCTCGCCGGTCCGGCCCTGGCCGACGGCAGCGCCGGCGAAACGCGCGCGCAGGCCGAGGCCCTGGCCACCTTCGCGGCCGCGCGCGGTGGCGACGAGGGCCGCATCGCCCCGGCCGTGGTGCAGCTGCAGGCACTCAGCCAGGCGGCCCCGGGCCATCCGCTCTGGCTGGCCTACGCCGGCGCGGCCACCGCGATGCAGGCCCGGACCACCTGGCAGCCCTGGAAGAAGATGGCCTACGCCGAGGACGGCCTGGCGCTGCTGGACAAGGCGCTGGCCCTGCTGACGCCGGCCCACATGAACGAGCTGCACCGCCAGGTGCCGGTGGCGCTGGAGACCCGCCTGACCGCGGCCAGCACCTTCCTGGCCCTGCCGGCGATGTTCCAGCGCGGCGAGCGCGGCCGTCGGCTGCTCGCCCAGGTGCAGGCCGATCCGGCCCTGGCGGGCACGCCGGCACGCTTCCAGGAGGCCGTGCGGCAACTCGCCGCCACGGTGCAGCCGTGAGCAGCGCGCCCGTCCTCGCGCTGCACGGCGTGCAGCGCGCCTACACGCTGGGCGCCCACCGCATCGAGGCGCTGCGCGGCGTCGACCTGGCGCTGCAGCCCGGCGAACTGGTGGCACTCACCGGCCCCTCGGGCAGCGGCAAGAGCACGCTGCTGCACATCGCCGGCCTGGTCGACGCGCCCGACCGCGGCGAGGTGCAGCTGCGCGGCCGCCCGGTGCCGCGCGACGACGAGACCGCCCGCACCCTGCTCAGACGCGATGCGATCGGCTTCGTCTTCCAGGCCTTCCACCTAGTGCCGGTGATGACCGCCGCCGAGAACGTCGACTACCCGCTCTTTCTCGCCGGCCTGCCGGGCGCGCAGCGGCGCGAGCGGGTGGCCGCCATGCTCGACGCGGTGGGCCTGGGGGCGCACGCGGGGCACCGACCCGACGCCCTGTCGGGCGGGCAGCGCCAGCGCGTGGCGATCGCCCGCGCGCTGGTCAAGCGCCCCGCCTTGGTGATCGCCGACGAGCCCACCGCGAGCCTGGACAGCGCGACGGCCCTGCAGATGCTCGACCTGATGCGCGACCTGGGCCACCGCCAGGGCGCTGCCTTCCTGATGGCCACCCACGACAGCCGGCTGACGCAGCACTGCGACCGGGTGCTGGGCCTGCTCGACGGCCGACTGCGCGACGGCCCGCCGCCCGGCGCCGCCGACACCCATGACGCCGAGACGAGGAGCCCGACATGCGACTGAACCTGCACGATGCCGCCGCCTGGCTGCGCTTCGCGGCGCTGAACACGCTGCGCAACCGGCGCCGCTCCGCGGTCACCGCGGCGGTCGCGGCGCTGGGCACCGCGGCCCTCCTGCTGGCCGGCGGCTTCGCCCTCTACACCTACGAGGGGCTGGCACAGGAGTCGGCACGCAGCACGGGCCACCTCGTGATGGCGCGCGCCGCCCAGTTCCAGGGCGACGAAGACCTGCCTCTGCAGCACGGCCTGGACGACCTGGCCGGCCTGCGCCAGCGCCTGCTGGCCGAGCCCGAGGTGCGCCAGGTGCTGCCGCGGCTGGACTTCGGCGGCCTGATCGGCAACGGCGACAAGACCCTGGTGATGATGGGCGTGGGCATCGACCCCGATGCCGAGTTCGCGATCAAGGGCCCCTTCCTGACCCTGCAGGCCGGCCAGGTGCTGGCCACGCCAGCCGAGGGCCGCGCCGGGCTGGAGGTGATGCTCGGCGCCGGCCTGGCGCGCAGCCTGAAGGCGGTGCCGGGCAGCGGCCTGACGCTGCTGGCCAGCACCACCGAGGGCGCCCTGAACGCGCTGGACGTGACCGTGCGCGGCGTGGTCTCCACCGGCGTGCCCGAGCTGGACCAGCGGCTGGTCTATACCGACCTGGCCACCGCGCAGCAGCTGCTGGTCACCCCGCGGGTCTCCAGCCTGGGCGTCTACCTGGACCGCATGGCCTCCACCGCGCCGCTGCGCGACCGGCTGGCCACCGCCTTCGCCGCCCTCGAGCTGCGCACCTGGGAGCAGCAGGCACCCTTCTATCGCAGCGTGCGCGCGCTGTACAACCGCATCTTCGGCGCGCTGGGGCTGATCATCGGCGTGATCGTGGTCTTCGTGGTCGCCAACGCGATGGCCATGGCCATCGTCGAGCGCACCCGCGAGATCGGCAGCCTGCGCGCACTGGGCACCCTGCCGGGCCAGATGCAGCGCGTGCTGGCCCTCGAGGGCCTGCTGCTGGGCGCGGCGGGCAGCGCAGCGGGCGCGGGCGTGGCCCTGGCGGTGAGCGCGGCGCTGTGGGTCTTCCCGGTGGAGATGCCGCCGCCGCCCGGGCGCAGCCAGGGCTACCCGCTGCACATCGCGGTGGACCCGACCCTGTATGCCGCCGCGCTGCTGGCCATGCTGCTGCTGAGCGCGCTGGCCTCGGCCTGGGTGGCCCGGCGCACCGTGCGACTGCCGGTGGTCGATGCCCTGGGCCATGTCTGAACCCCGCCGCCGCGTCCCCTGGAACCCCATGCCGGAGCCCGTCGTGCCCCCCCCTGCCCTCCCCCGCCTTGCCCCTTCGATGCGGCCCCGCCGGGCCGCCCACCGGCTCGGCCGCGCGCTGCGCGCGACCGCGCTCGCGGCCTGCTCCGCCCTGCTGCCGGCCCTGCTGCCGGCGCTCGGGACTGCGCACGCGACCGAGCCCGAGGTGGCGGACCTGCTCGTCGCGGCGGACCGCTACCGCACCGGCAGCGACGACCTGGTCGTCGAGACCCTGGTGAGCGTGCACCACCCCGACGGTAGCCTCGACCGCGAGCGCCGCTACACCGTCTATGCCCAGTCCGGCCGCCGCTCGCTGGTGCGCATGCGCTCGCCCGCCGAGGCCGGCCAGAAGGTGCTGATGCTGGGCGACGACTTCTGGCTGCTGCTGCCCGGCAGCCAGCGGCCGATGCGCATCACGCCGAGCCAGAAGCTGCTCGGCGACGCCTCCACCGGCGACATCGCCACGCTGCGCTGGGCCGAGGACTACGAAGGCCGCCGGGTCGGCGAGACCCGCTGCGACGCCCCCGCCGCGGCCGGCGGCAGCCAGGCCTGCCTGCACCTGAGCCTGCAGGCGCGCCGCAAGGGCGTGAGCTACCAGCGCATCGAGCTCTGGCTGGGCCTGCCGCGCCACGAGCCGCTGCGCGCCGAGCTCTACCTGCACTCGGACCGGCTGGCCAAGCAGGCCCGCTTCGTCACCGACCGGCCCGAGCGACCGCAGCGCATCGACGCGATGATCCTCACCGACCACCTGGGCGGGGGCAAGGAAACCCGGGTGCGCTACCTCGAGCGGCGGGCCTGGAAGGTGCCCGAGGCCTGGCTGAACCCGATGTTCCTGGCCCGCAACCCCACGCTGGAGTGAGCCGCATGCCCTCCCGAGCCAGGATCGCGCTGCGCCTGCTGCCGGCCCTGTGGGCCGGCGTCGCCGCCGCTGCGGGCGGCACCGAGGCCGCGCAGCCGGAGGTCGGCGCCGAGACCGCCGCTGCCGGTCGGCCGGGCGCCTTCACGCTCGACCACGAGGTGCGCGGCCTGCGCCACTGGCAGCCGCCGGGGCGGCAGGGTCCGCTGGCCGACGCGCAGGCGCTGCAGCCGGGGCTGGCGCTGCCTGCGCCGGGCAGCCGCGCGCTCGAATGGAGCGCCCGGCTGCGCTGGGGCGCGCTGTCGGCGCGCAGCTGGGCGGCCCACCTGCAGCAGGACGACAGCCGCCGCCGCGACGAGCTCCGCCTGGACGAACTGGCCCTGTCGGGCGAGCGCGGCGCCTGGGCCTGGAGCGCCGGCCGGCAGGTGGTCGGCTGGGACGTCGGCCAGGGCTTTCGCCCCAACGACCTGGTGCAGCAGGAGCCGCGCCGCCGCCTGCTGCCCGCGCCGCTGCAGGGGCGCTGGCTGCTGCAGGCCGAGCACTTCGGTGCAGACGACGCGCTCAGCCTGGTCTGGGTGAACCCGCAACGGCTGAACGCAGGCGTGCAGCGGCAGCGCCGCGCCGACGAGTCGGCGCTGGCCCTGCGCGCCTGGCGCCGCCACGGCGCACTGGACCTGCACGGTTTTGCCCGGCTGGGGCGGCGCAGCGGCGCCAGCCTGGGCGCCGCCTTCGCCTGGGTGGCGCATGACGAGGTGGCCCTGCACGGCTCGCTGCGCTGGCTGCAGCGCCACGACGGCTGGCGCTTCGGCGCCGATGCCCCGGCCTCCGGCGCTCGACTGCTGGCGGCCAACCCCTGGCAGCTGCAACTGCAGGGCCCACGGGCTCAGGCCCTGATCGGGGCGACCTGGACCGGCGAGAGCCGCCTGGGTCTGCTGGTCGAGGCCTGGCACGACGGCAGCGCCCCCAGCCGGCGGCAGTGGCGCGACTGGTCGCAACGCAACGCCGCACTTGCCCGGCTCGGCGCTGCGCCGGCCGCGCCGCCGGCGCTGGGCGCCGCGGCCGCCGGCAACCTGGCCTGGCAGGCCACGCCGCTGGACGGCGCCTCGCTGCAGCGCGACCAGCTCTTTGCCCGCCTGAGCTGGATGCCCGCAGGCTGGCAGGCCTCGGCCGACCTGCTCTGGCAGCCCGCCGACGACGGACGCATCGTCACGCTCGGCCTGCAGTGGCAGGGCGACCGATGGCGCCTGGAGGCGGCCTGGCGCCGCCACGGCGGTCCGACCGCCAGCGTGATCGCCCAGCTGCCCCACCGCCGGCAGGCGGTGCTGGCGGCCACCCGCAACTTCTGATGGCCCGGCCTCGAACCTTCGGTGCAGGATCGCTCCCGGCCGACCCTGCGCGGGCCGACAATCGGGTTGCCATGCCCCTGCCGCACGTCCCCCCGGCTCCCAGCCCCGACACCCAGGACACCTGGACCGGGGTGCTCTGGCGCGAACTGCGCATCGGCGTGCCGCTGTGCGCGGGGGTGGCGCTGTTCCTGACGGTGGTGTTCCATGATCCCTTCGGTCTGAACCTGGCCTACTCGCTGTGCATCGGCCTGTCGATCCAGGGCCTGATCGAGGCCGGCCGACTCGGCCACGGCCGCTGGCTGCGCCGCCACCACCCTGGCGACCCCGCGGCCGTTCGCCCCTGGCCGGGCTGGCACCTCATGGGCCCCTGGGTGCTGGCCAGCGTGCTGCTGGGCTACCTCTGGGGCGCCTCGCTGGCCGGCTGGCTCACCGACACCGATCACCTGGGCGATCTGCTCACCGGCAGCCTGCGCCCCCTGGCCATCATTGCCATCGTGGTGCTGGCCGTCTCGGCCGGCACCACCTGGGTCTTCTATGCCCGCGGGCGGCTCGATGCCGTGCAGGCCCAGGCCGAGGCCGCCCGGCGCACCGCCGCCGAGACCCAGCTGCGCCTGCTGCAGTCGCAGCTCGAGCCGCACATGCTGTTCAACACCCTGGCCAACCTGCGCGTGCTGATCGGCCTGGACGCCGCGCAGGCACAGGCCATGCTCGACCGCCTGATCGCCTTCCTGCGCGCCACGCTGAACGCCTCGCGCAGCACCACCCACCCACTGGCCGCGGAGTTCGAGCGGCTGGCCGATTACCTCGCCCTGATGGCGGTGCGCATGGGGCCGCGCCTGTCGGTGACCTTCGAGCTGCCCGAGGCCCTGCGCAGCCAGCGCGTGCCGCCGCTGCTGCTGCAGCCGCTGGTGGAGAACGCCATCCGGCACGGCCTGGAACCCAAGGTCGGCCCGGGCCACATCGGCCTGCGTGCCTGGCGCGACGGCGCGCAGCTCTGCCTGAGCGTGCAGGACGACGGCGTCGGCCCGGGGCCGGCCGGCCTGTCCGGTTCATCGGACCCGGCCGGCCCCCTGGGCACCCACAGCGGCGTCGGCCTGACGCTGGTGCAGGAGCGCCTGTCCGCCCTGTACGGCGACGCCGCCTCGCTGTCCATCGCGCCGGCCGAAGGCGGCGGCACCCGGGCCACCGTGACACTGCCCCTGTCGCCCAGCCCGTCGCCATGAACTCCGCCCCCACCGCCCTGATCGCCGAGGACGAGCCGCTGCTGGCCGCGCACCTGCGCGCCGAGCTGGCCCGGCTCTGGCCCGAGCTGCAGGTCGTCGCCCAGGCCGGCGATGGCCAGACCGCCCTGGAAGCGCTGCTGGCCCAGCAGCCGCAGATCGCCTTCCTGGACATCCGCATGCCCGGGCTGAGCGGCCTGGAAGTCGCCGAGGCCCTGGCCGAGGAGTGGCCGACGGAGGACGCCGGGCGCTTTCCGCTGCTGGTCTTCGTGACGGCCTACGACCAGTACGCGCTGCAGGCCTTCGAGCAGCAGGCGGTGGACTACCTGCTCAAGCCGGTACAGCCCGACCGGCTGGCCGACTGCCTGCGCCGCCTGCGCCAGCGCCTGCAGCGGTGGCCGCACCCGACCGTGCCCGCCTCGTCGGCCGTCGTGTCGGCCCCGGCGCCGTCCGACCCCCAGGTCCTGAACCAGGTCCTCGATCAGCTGCGCGCCCTGCTCGGACCGCAGGCCGCGGCGGCGCCGCCACCGCGTCTCGAAGTCATCCAGGCCCAGGTCGGCAACGCGGTGCACCTGGTGCCGGTGGACGAGGTGCTGTACTTCGAGGCCGCCGACAAGTACCTGCGCGTGGTCACCGCCGAGCGCGACCACCTGATCCGCGGCAGCCTGCGCGAGCTGCTGCCGCAGCTCGATGCACAGCGCTTCTGGCAGATCCACCGCGGCACCGTGGTGCAGATCCGTGCGGTGCACAGCGCGCTGCGCGACGAGACGGGCCGCGTGCAGCTGCGCCTGCGCGACCGCCCCGAACGACTCATCGTCAGCCGGCTGCACGCGGCGCGCTTCAAGGGCATGTGAACCCGCGCGGGGTCACGGCCCCGACGACAGGCGTCGCTCAGCGGCGCCGGCTGCGCTCGGCGATCTCGTGCTGCAGCAGCACCAGTTCGTCGAGCACTTCCATCGCGAAGCCGCGCCGCCCCGGCCGGCTGCTGATCAGCAGGTCGTCCATGTAGGCCGCCAGCGCGGCGGGCCGGTCCCAGACCCGCGCCAGCTTGTTGACGATGTGCGGGTGGCGCTTCGCGGTGATCAGCGGGCGCACCGCCACCGGCAGCGACCTGAGCCAGCGCTGACCATCCGGATCCAGCCGCTCACCTGCCAGCGCGGGCGGCTGTGTCCCCTGGAAACCCTGCGTTGCGGGCGCACCCCTGCGCTCGACCATGACACCTCGCTTGTCGTTCGGCACGTCGTCGAGGCCGGCCACCTCCGTGCGTGCAAACGCTCGCTCGTCGGAAGAAACCGGTTTTCCGTCCATCGTGACTCCTGAGCCCGCAATATGCAAATTCATTGTGCACTGCGTTACCGTCGGTTGCACAGCGGGGTTACCGTTTAGGCGCTCCGGCGTTGCTTGCAGGACAACCGTTGCGACATTTTCGGGCAGCGGGCCCGCCGCAGTCTGCGTGGCGACGGGCTGCGTGGCCTCGACAGGCGAGCCGGTTGCGGCACCGCCCGGCAGGCCCGGCGCCACGATGGGGCCGATCGGCCACCAGGATTCCAGTCGCGGATAGGCCGGGCCAAGGACGGGGACGCGGGCACCGAGGGCCGCGCGCAGCGGGAGCTGGGGCATGGGATGGGCCGGAACCCGGCGGATCGATCGTTTCAAGATGTTACTTTGTCACGATTCGCGTGACCAGCGCGGCGGCACCTGCAGACCCGGGGGCGCCCGGGCGGGCGCCACCCCCTGGCTACAATCCGACGCCGCAGCGGCGCCCCCGGCGCCCTGCCCCGTCACCCTGCCGGCCTCTGCGGGCCCGGCCGTCCGTCTTCCAGTCCATGAGCGACGCGAGCAAGCCCCCCGTGGCCCCCGAGATCTCCAAGCCGAGCAACTTCCTGCGCGGCATCATCGAACGCGACCTGGCCGCCGGCACCTACGCGCAGCGCCGCTTCGCCGGCAGCCCCGGCGACGCCGCGCACCACCAGGCCGGCGACCCGGACCCCGCACGCATCCGCACCCGCTTTCCGCCCGAGCCCAACGGCTACCTGCACGTCGGCCATGCCAAGAGCATCTGCCTGAACTTCGGTCTGGCGCGCGACTACGGCGGCGTCTGCCACATGCGCTTCGACGACACCAACCCCGAGAAGGAGGAGCAGGAGTATGTCGACAGCATCCTGGACGCGGTGAAGTGGCTGGGCTTCGGCTGGGAGTCGGACTTCGACGGCCAGCGCCGCAGCCACCTCTACTACGCCAGCCACTACTTCGACTTCATGTATGCGGCGGCCGAGTTCCTCGTCGAGGCCGGCCATGCCTACGTGGACGAGCAGACCGCCGAGCAGATGCGCGCGGCGCGGGGCGACTTCACCACCCCGGGCACCGACAGCCCCTTCCGCGACCGCAGCCCGGCCGAGAACCTGGCGCGCTTTCGCGAGATGCGCGACGGCCGGCACCCGGACGGCGCGATGGTGCTGCGCGCGAAGATCGACATGGCCAGCCCGAACATCAACCTGCGCGATCCGGCCATCTACCGCATCAAGCACGCCACGCACCACAACACCGGTGACCGCTGGTGCGTCTACCCGATGTACACCTACGCGCACCCGATCGAGGACGCGCTGGAGAACATCACCCACAGCATCTGCACGCTGGAGTTCGAGGACCAGCGCCCCTTCTACGACTGGGTGCTCGAGCGCCTGACCGAGCGCCACACCCTGCCCGACGGCCGGGTGATCGGCCCGCTGCTGGCGCACCCGCTGCCCAGGCAGTACGAGTTCGCCCGGCTCAACCTCACCTACGTCATCACCAGCAAGCGCAAGCTCAAGCAACTGGTGGACGAAGGCATCGTCGATGGCTGGGACGACCCGCGCATGCCCACCATCGTCGGCCTGCGCCGGCGCGGCTACACGCCCGAGGCGATCCAGCTCTTCGCCGAGCGCATCGGCGTGTCCAAGGCCGACAGCTGGATCGACTACGGCACGCTGGACATCGCGCTGCGCGACGACCTGGAGGCCAAGGCGCACCGCGGCATGGCCGTGCTCGACCCGGTCAGGCTGGTGCTGACGAACTGGGACGAGGTGATGGGCGCCGGCCACCTCGAGCCCTGCAGCCTGCCGGCCCTGCCGCACGTCGCCGAGGGCCAGGCGCCCCCGCCGGCCCGGCAGTTCCTGCTCGGCCGCGAGGTCTGGATCGAACGCGAGGACTTCGAGGAAGTGCCGCCCAAGGGCTACAAGCGCCTCTTCCCCGGCAACCGGGTGCGCCTGAAGGGCGGCTACGTGATCGAGTGCAGCGGCTGCGAGAAGGATGCGGACGGCCGCGTGACCACCGTGCTGGCCAGCGTGCTGCCCGGCACCAAGAGCGGCACGCCCGGCGCCGACAGCGTCAAGGCCAAGGCCGCGATCACCTGGGTGGGCGCCGCCGACGGCGTGGCCGCCGAGGTGCGCCTGTTCGACCGCCTGTTCACCGAGGCGCAGCCGGACGCCGGCGGGCGGGACTTCAAGGCCAGCCTGAACCCGCAGAGCCGGCGCATCGTGACCGCCTACGTCGAGCCGAGCCTGGCTGCAGCACAGCCGGACCAGAAGTTCCAGTTCGAGCGCTTCGGCTACTTCGTGGCCGACCGCGTCGACCATGCCCCCGGCCGTCCGGTGTTCAACCGCATCACGGGGCTGAAGGATGGCTGGGCCAAGTAAGGCCGCCCGGCAGGCGCACAGCCGGCCGAGCGGCCACGGCACCGGCCGCCGCCGGCCCACCGCCAGGAAGCCCGGGTGAACGAACTGCCCCGCACGCTGAAGATCGTCACCGTCTGGCTGCTCATCCTCACCACCGTCTGGCTGGGGGTGCAGTGGCTGCAGTGGGAGCGCCAGCGCAGCCGCTTCGAGGCCGGTCCCGAGGGCATCGTGCTGCGTCGCGCCCCCGACGGCCATTTCCACTGGCCGGGTCGCCTGGACGGTCTCGAGGTCGAGTTCCTCGTCGACACCGGTGCCACCGGCACCGCGCTGCCGCTGCGCCTGGCCCGCCAGGCCGGTCTGCCGGTGGGCGAGCCGGTGCGCTCGCGCACCGCGGGGGGCATTGCCGAGGGCTACCGATCGGTGGTCGACCTCGAACTGGCCGGCGGCGTGCGGGTCGCGCGCCTGCGCGTGACCGTGCTGCCCGATCTGGAATCGCCGCTGCTGGGCATGGACGTGCTCGGCCGGCTGCAGTTCAGCCAGCGCGGCGGCGAGATGCGCTTCGAGCCGGCGCGCTGAATCGCCGCAGCGCCCCCGCCTCCTGCCCCGTCGAGATCCTGCCGATGCCCCACTGGCTGCGCCGTCTGCTCTGGTCGATCCTGCTGGTCCTGGGCGGGGTGCTGCTGGCCACGCTGGCACTGCTCTGGGCCCTGGTCCAGCCGCTGCCGCAGGTCGAGCGCGACGACGTGCCGCTGTCGCACGCCGCCGCCGGCCGACTGAAGGCCCAGCTGCAGCAGGCCGCCGTGCCGCAGGCCGCGAGTGCGCCCACGCGCCGCCTGCGCCTGACGCGCGCGGACCTGGACACCCTGCTGCACGACGGCGCCCGCCGGGCGCTGCAGGGCGCCGCCCGCCTCGAGCTCGGCGAGGGGCAGGCCCGGCTGCAGGCCAGCCTGCCGCTGCGGCAGGGCCCGCTGGCACGCCAGCCGCTGCTGCGCCCGCTGGCCGCCCTGGGGCCCTGGCTGAACCTGGACCTGACCCTGGCCGCCACGCCCGCCGGGCCACCGGCACTGCAGTCGCTGCGCATCGGTCGCCTGCCGGTGCACCCGGCGCTGGCGCGCCATGCCCTGCAGGCGCTGCTGGCCCATCAGCTGCCCGGCCTGCCGGCCGGACTGGCGCTGGACGCCATCGAGCAGGTGCAGATCGGCCCGCAGGCCGTCCAGCTGAGCTGGCACTGGCAACCCGAATGGCGCGACCGTCTGCGCAGCGCCCTGCTGCCCCCGGCGGACCAGGCCCGCCTGCAGGCCAGCCATGCCGACCTGGTCGCCCTGGTCGCGCCCGCACCGGGACGACCGGCGGGCCAGGCGCTGCCACTGGCGCCGCTGCTGCAGACCCTGTTCCAGCGCGCCACCGAACGCGCGATGGCCTCGGCCGCCCTCGGCGGCGTGGCCGACGAGGCCGCCGAGCAGCGTGCGCTGCTGATCACCCTGGCCCTGTACGCCACCGGACAGTCGCCGGCCCGCCTGGTGGCCAGCGCGCGCGAGTGGCCGGCGGCACACTCGCGCGTGCTCACGCTGCGCGAGCGCGAGGACTTCGCCCAGCACTTCCTGGTCTCGGCGGTGCTGGCCGCCGAGGGGGGCGGACGGCTGGCCGACATGATCGGCCTGTACAAGGAAATGGCCGACACCCGCGGTGCCGGCAGCGGCTTCAGCTTCAACGACATCGCCGCCGACCGCGCCGGCACACGCCTCGGCCAGCGGGTGCGCCGCGACGCCGGCGCCCTGGCCGCGGCGCTGCAGGCGCAGCCGCTGCGCGACGCGGACCTGATGCCGGCGGTGGACGACCTGCCGCAGTTCCTCACCGAGGCCGAGTTCCGCCAGCGCTACGGCACGATCGGCTCACCGGCCTACCAGGCCCAACTCGAACAGATCGAGCAGCGCCTGGACACGCTGCCGCTGCTGCGCTGAGAACGCGCAGCGCCGCCGGGGGGTGGTGTTCTCAGTGCGCCGTCGGGGGCTGCTGCCCCAGGCTTTCGGCCTTCTTGCGCAGCAGCCGACGCTCGAGGCGCAGGTTCTCCTGCAGGTCCGACAGGTTCAGGCAGAGCTGCTGCAGGCGCCGCTCGTCGAGCGAGCGTTCCGAGCCCGGCGCCGTGTCGGCGAAGCCGCCGTGCTGCGTGACCCGCTCGTGCAGCTCGCCCAGCCGGCTGTCCAGCCGCTCGCCGGCGCGCAGCAGCACCGCCTCGAGCTGCGCCAGGCGGGTCTCCAGACGGGCCGGCCCCTGCACCGACAGGATGGTCTCGATCTGCGACAGGCGCTGCGCCAGGCCGGCCAGACCCGCCTGGCCGATCAGCCCCTCGACGCGCCCGAGCTGTCCTTCCAGCGTGTCGATGGCCGCCAGGCGACGCTCCAGCGCCTGCAGCATCGCGCTCTGCTCGGCCTGGCGCTGCTGCAGGGCCTGGGCCTGCTGCACCTCGAGGCGCTGCGACAGCGCCTGCAGCTCGCCCTGCTGCAGCGCCTGCTGCTGGCGCAGGCCGGCCTGCAGCTGATCCTGCCATTGCGCCTGCAGCTGCGTCTGCAGCCGCGCCTGGGCGGCGTCGAGCTGCTGCTGCCACTGCAGCGTCGCGCCCTGCAGCAGCTCGGCGCGCTGACCCGGTTCCTGCTGCCAGGCCCGTTCCTGGGCCTGGCGCTGCTGCTCCAGCCGCTGACCGAGGTCCTGCAAGGACGCCTGCAGGTCCGCCAGACGCTGCAGCGCGGCCTCGCCGACGGCCACAGGCACCGTCGGCGGCAGGGCCGAGGCGGCCGCCGCCAGATCGGCCTGCAGCTCCTGGCGCAGCTGCTGCATCCGCCCGGCCAGTGCCTGCCAGCCCTCGCCGAGCTGCGACCCCAGCTGCGCCCCAATCTGCGCCCCCAGCGCGTCCAGCCGCCCGTTCAGCCCGTCGGCCAGCGCCAGGACCGGTGGCGGCAGGTCACCGGCCTGGGCCTCGGCCAGTGCGGCCAGGGCCTGCTGCAGCCGGGCCTGGCCGGCCTGCAGGCTCTCCAGCGACTGCAGACCGGCCTGCAGCGAGGCGGCCTGCGACTGCAACTGCGGCCCCAGCGCCTGCAGCGTCGGTGCCAGCGCCTGCAGCAGGCCCTGCCGGCCTTCGCCCTCGGCCTGGCCCAGCGCGGCCAGCGCCTCACGCTGCGCCTGCAGCTCGGCCTGCGCCTGGCGCTGCCCGGCTTCCAGGCGCTCCTGCAGCTGCTGCAACCCCTGCTGCAGGGCCTGCTGCCATCCCTGCAGCTCCGCCGCCTGCCGCTGACGCTGCGCCGCCCCCTGCTGCTCGAGTTGCGGCAGCAGGCCCGACACCGCGGTGGCGCCCGACTCGGCCGCCGCGCGCACCGCTTCCAGCCCCTCGCTCTGGCGCTGCTGCGCCTGGGCGATCTGCGCCAGCTCCCCGGCCAGTGCGCCGAGCTGCGCCGGCACCGCCTGCCAGGGCTCGGCCAGCTGCGGCACGAGCCGCGCCGCCAGCGTGTCGCCGAGCTGGGCCACCGCCTCGCCGGCAGCGCGCCGGGCAGCCGCCTCGGCGGTCTGCTCGAGCAGTGCGGGCAGCGGCGTGCGGGCCTGCGCGTCGCGGGCCAGGCCGTCGAGCTGGGCCGACAGACCCTCGAGGCGGCCCGACAGGGCCTGTTGCGGTCCGGCCAGCACGTCGGTCACCGTCGTGGCCACCGTCCCGGCCACCGTGTCCAGCGTCTCGCCCAGGCGCTGTAGCGGCGCGGCCAGCGCCTCGGCGCGCGCCGCCGCGGCGGCATCGGCCTGCGCGGCCCAGTCCTGCAGCTGGCGGGTCAGCGCCTCGCTGCGCACCCGCGACTCCTCGGCGCGACGCTCGTCCAGGGTGCGCGCCAGGGTCTCGAGCTGCGCGACCCGCTCGGCCATGTCGGTCAGCAGCGCCGTCTGGGCCTGCTGCTGCGCCTGGCGCTCGGCCAGATCCGCTTCGGAGCGGCGCCCCGCCTCGCTGCCGGCCTCGAGTTGCAGCTGCTGCGCCTGGCCGAGCTGCTCGCGCAGTGCCAGCAGCGCCGTCTGCAGCGCCTCGACACGGGCCTGCTGAGGTGCCGCAGTCGCCTGCAGCCGCTGCTCGAGCTGCTCGGCCCAGGCCGGGGCTGCCGCGCCGCGGTCGGCCTCCAGCCGTGCGGCCAGCGCCTCGTCCCAGGCCGCCTGGCCCTCGTGCAGGGCCTGCAGCAGGCGGTCCTGCAGACTCTGCAGCGATGCGGCCAGCTGTCCGGCCTGGCCGAAGTGCGCCTGCGCGACCGCCTGCAGGGTCTCGTGCAGCGCGGCCTGTGCCCGCGCCTGCCCCTCGGCCGCCTCGGCCTGGGCCTGGGCCAGACGCTGCTCGTGGGCCTCCAGCCGGGCCTCGAGGCGCCCGGCGACGGTCTCGCCGAGGGCCTGCAGGTCGGCCTGCACGGCCTGCTGGAGCTGCTCGACACGACCCTCGGCGCGGGCATCGGCGTCCTGCTCGCGCGCGGCCAGGGCCGCCTGCGCGGCCTCGAGGCGGGATTCGACCTGCGCCCCCAGCACCTGCACCGCGTTGTGGATCGAGACGAAGCGCTGGTCCTGCTCGCTGCGCTGGTGCGCCTGCTCGGCCTCGCGCGCACCGCGGATCTGCTCGCCCAGCCGCTCGGTGCCGGCCTGCACGGCCCCTTCCAGGCGGGTGGCCACCGCGCGCAGCGTCTCGCCGTGGTGCGCCACCGAGGCATCGACCTCGCCCAGGCGAGACTGCAGCGCCTCGAAGCGCTGCTGCAGCACCGACTGCGCGCCCTGCGCGGTCACGCCGAGCTGGCCGAAGCCGGTGTCGAGGTCGCGGCGCTGCCGTTCGAGCTGCTCGGTGAACTGGGAGATCTGGTGGTCCAGCGCGTGCCGGTGCGCCGCGAGCATCTCGCCGCCGGGCCACTGCGCCTGCAGCGCGCGCCGGCTGCGCACCAGGTAGACCGCCCAGCCGGCGATCACCAGCGCGAACCAGAGGGCTGCCAGCGCCAGAAACTCGCGGGCCTCGACGATGTTGGGCGCCGCATTGAACTCGGTGGGCAGCGTGAAGCCCGGGCGCACGTTGCGCAGCAGGCTGAGGCGGGCCATGTCCTCGTTCAGGAAGGTGAGGATGCGGTCCACGCCGAGGCCGGCCGGCACCAGCCATCCGGCCGACAGCAGGGCCACGCCCAGGGTGCGCAGCCAGCCGAATCGAGGCCGGGACTCAGTTTGAGCGTCGAGCACGTTGTTCCTCCAGCGCCTCACGGGCGGCGGCCTGGGCGCCGACTTCGGCGCTCCCTCGGGCACGCTGAGGCGATCGTAACGGAGTGCGGGCCCCCACCGGCGAGGACCACCCCCCGAAACCCGGGATGGACAGCAGCGCGCCGCGGCCCATGCGCCAGCGCAGGCTTCAGCCGCCCGGCAACGGCAGCCGGGCGCTGTTCTTGACCTCCTCCATCACGGCGTAGGTGCGGGTCTCGCGCACCCCCGGCAGCGACCAGAGCACCGCGGCCGCCAGCGCCCGGTAGGCGTTCATGTCGGCCACGCGCAGCTCGAGCAGGTAGTCGAAGCCGCCGGCCACCATGTGGCAGCGCATGATCTCGGGCCGGGCCTGCACCGCGGCGCGGAACTGCTCGAAGACATTGGCGCTGGTGCGGTCGAGCAGCACCTCCACGAAGACCAGCAGGCCCAGGCCGAGGCGCTGCGGGTCCAGGCGGGCCTCGTAGCCGAGGATGAAGCCCTCGCGCGTGAGCCGCTGCACCCGCGCCAGCACCGCGGTGGGCGACAGCGCCACCGCCTCGGCCAGCTTGAGGTTGGAGAGCCGGCCGTCGGCCTGCAGCAGGGCGAGGATGCGCAGGTCGGTGCGATCCAGACTGGCAACGGCGTCGGCCATCGGCATGACGAACTTTCTGCGGTGAATGGCCTGAACTTTAGCGAGTAATTCGGCAGCCGCGGCTCGATCATGGCGATTTTCAACGCCCGACCTGCCGCCATGGACTGCCGAACCCACCCGACCCCGACCTCCGGCCGGCCGGCCGATCCTGCCGCCTCGGCCGACGCCGCGCCGCCGCCCTTCGCCGCCTTCACCCCGCTGCCGCGGCGCAGCGCCTCGCGCCAGGCCATCACCGCGGCCTGCCGCCTGCCCGAGCCGCAGGCCTTGCCGCCACTGCTGGCGCAGGCGCGCCTGACGCCGGCGCAGGCCCAGGCCGCCGAGGCCCTGGCCACCCGGCTGGCACGCGGGCTGCGCGAGCGCTCCCGCAGCCCCTGGCGCGGCGGCCTGGTGCAGGAGCTGCTGCAGGCCTTCTCGCTGTCGTCGCAGGAGGGCGTGGCGCTGATGTGCCTGGCCGAGGCCCTGCTGCGCATCCCCGACGACGCCACCCGCGACGCGCTGATCCGCGACAAGGTGGCCCCCGGCCACTGGGAGCGCCACCTCAGGCGCGGCCGCTCGCTGTTCGTGAATGCCGCCGCCTGGGGCCTGCTGATCACCGGCCGGCTGGTGGCCACCCACAGCGAGCAGGGCCTGGGCGCCGCGCTGGCCCGGCTGACCGCGCGCGGCGGCGAGCCGCTGATCCGCCGCGCCCTGGACATGGCGATGCGGCTGATGGGTGAACAGTTCGTCAGCGGCCGCAGCATCGACGAGGCCCTGCAGCGCGCCGGCCGGCGCGAGGCGCAGGGCTTCCGGCACTCCTACGACATGCTGGGCGAGGCCGCCCTCACCGCCGCCGACGCCGAGCGCTACCGCAGCGCCTACGAGGCGGCCATCCACGCCATCGGCCAGGCGGCCGGCGGGCGCGGTCCGCTGCAAGGACCAGGCATCTCGATCAAGCTGTCGGCCCTGCACCCGCGCTACAGCCGCGCCCAGCAGGCCCGCGTGATGGACGAGCTCTACCCCCGCCTGGCCGGGCTGGCCACGCTGGCCTGCCGCTACGACCTCGGCCTGAACCTCGACGCCGAGGAGGCCGACCGGCTCGAGCTCTCGCTGGACCTGTTCGAGCGGCTCTGCCACGAGCCGGCGCTGGCCGGCTGGAACGGCCTGGGCTTCGTCGTGCAGGCCTACCAGAAGCGCTGCCCGGCGGTGATCGACCATCTGATCGGGCTGGCGCGTGCCACCCGGCGGCGGCTGATGCTGCGCCTGGTCAAGGGCGCGTACTGGGACAGCGAGATCAAGCGTGCCCAGACCGAGGGCCTGGCCGGCTACCCGGTCTACACCCGCAAGGCCTACACCGATGTGGCCTACCTGGCCTGCGCACGCCGCCTGCTCGCCGCGCCGGATGCGGTCTTCGCGCAGTTCGCCACCCACAACGCGCACAGCCTGGCGGCGATCCACACGCTGGCCGACCCGGCACGCTGGCGCCCCGACCAGTACGAGTTCCAGTGCCTGCACGGCATGGGCGAGCCGCTGTACGAGCAGGTGGTCGGCGCCGCCGGCCTGCAGCGGCCCTGCCGCATCTACGCCCCGGTGGGCAGCCACGAATCCCTGCTGGCCTACCTGGTGCGCCGCCTGCTCGAGAACGGCGCCAACAGCTCCTTCGTGCACCGCGTGGCCGATGCGTCCACCCCGCTGGCCGAGCTGGTGCGCGACCCCGTGGCGCAGGTCGATGCGCTGGCCGCGCGCGAGGGCCGCCCCGGCCTGCCGCACCCGGCCCTGGCGCTGCCGGCCGACCTGTACGGCCGGCTGCGGCGCAACTCGCGCGGCCTCGACCTGGCCGACGAGGCCACGCTGGCCCGCCTGGCCCAAGCCCTGCCGGCCCAGGCCGCGCACCCCAGGCAGGCCGCCGCGCTGCTGGCCGAGCCGCCGGCGGTCCCCCGCCACCCGGCCACCGCGGTGACCAACCCGGCCGACGCCCGCGACACGGTGGGCTGGGTGCACGAAGCCAGCGAGGCGGAGCTGGAGGCCGCCCTCGCCGCGGCCCAGGCCTTCGCGCCGCACTGGGCCGCCACCGATCCCGGGCAGCGCGCCGCGCTGCTCGACGCCACGGCCGACCACCTGGAGGCCCAGGCCGAGGCCCTGCTCGCCCTGCTGGTGCGCGAGGCGGGCAAGACCTGCGCCAACGCCCAGGGGGAGATCCGCGAGGCGGTGGACTTCCTGCGCTTCGATGCCGCGCAGCTGCGCCACGGGTTCGAGGCGGCCGGCCACGCGCCGCTCGGCGTGGTGGCCTGCATCAGCCCCTGGAACTTCCCGCTGGCCATCTTCACCGGCCAGGTCGCCGCGGCGCTGGCCGCCGGCAACACCGTGCTGGCCAAGCCGGCCGAGCAGACGCCGCTGGTGGCCGCCGCGGCGGTGCGGGCCTTTCACGCCGCCGGGCTGCCGCCGGCCGCGCTGCAGCTGCTGCCCGGGCGCGGCGAGACGGTGGGCGAGCGCCTGATCGGCGATGCGCGGGTGCAGGGCGTGCTCTTCACCGGCAGCACCGAGGTGGCGCGCCTCCTGCAGCGCCGCCTGGCCGGCCGGCTGGACCGCCACGGCCAGCCGCTGCCGCTGATCGCCGAGACCGGCGGGCTCAACGCGATGATCGTCGACGCCTCGGCGCTGCCCGAGCAGGTGGTGGCCGACGTGCTGGCCTCGGCCTTCGACAGCGCCGGCCAGCGCTGCTCGGCGCTGCGCCTGCTGTGCCTGCAGGAGGAGGTGGCCGAGCGCATCCTGACCATGCTGCACGGCGCGCTGGCCGAGCTGCGCCTGGGCCGCCCGGACGCGCTCGAGGTGGACATCGGCCCGGTCATCGACGCCGAGGCCCGCGCCGCCCTCGAGCAGCACATCGACGCCCTGCGCGCCCAGGGCCACCGCGTCACCCGCCTGGCCCTGCCGGCCGGGCTGCCGCCGGGCCACTTCGTGGCCCCGGCGGTGATCGAGATCGATCGCGTCGAGGCGCTGCAGCGCGAGGTCTTCGGCCCGGTGCTGCACGTGCTGCGCTGGCGCCGCAGCGCGCTGCCGGCCCTGCTGGACGCCATCCACGCGCGCGGCTACGGCCTGACCCTGGGGCTGCACACCCGCATCGACGAGACCATCGCCGCGGTGGCCGAGCGGGCCCGGGTCGGCAACCTCTACGTGAACCGCCCGATGGTCGCCGCCGTGGTCGGGGTGCAGCCCTTCGGCGGCGAGGGCCTGTCGGGCACCGGGCCCAAGGCCGGCGGGCCGCTCTACCTGTACCGCCTGCTGGCGCGGCGCCCAGCCGACGCGCTCGGGCGCGCGCTGGACTTCGCCCGGGCGCTGCAGGGCCCCGACGGCGCGGCCCCATCGGGCCGGCCGGTTGCCGCCGCCGACCCGCCGCCGCCCTCCCCGTCGGATTCCCCGCCGGACGCCTCGCGGAAGGCCCTGCAGGCGCTGCAGGACTGGGCGGTCCAGACCGGCGACACGACCCTGCAGCAGGCCTGCGCCCGGCTGGCCGGGCAGGCCGGGCGGCTGGCCGCCGCCCGCGCCGGGCTGGCGCTGGCCGGCCCGACCGGCGAGCGCAACCTCTGGCGCCTGCTGCCGCGCCGCGCGGTGCTCTGCCTGGCCGAGCAGCCGCAGGCCCGGCTGCTGCAGCTGGCCGCGGTGCTGGCCGCCGGCAGCCGCGCCGTCTGGCCGGCCGAGGCCGCCGCGCTGCGCGCGCGCCTGCCGGCGGCACTGCAGCCCGAGATCACGCTGCACGCCGACCCGCTGGCGGCCGGCCTGGACGTCGACCTGGACGCCGTGCTGCACCAGGGCAGCGCCGCCTCGCTGCAGGCGACCTGCCGGGCGCTGGCGCAGCGCCCGGGCCCGATCGTCGGCGTCACCGCGCTCGGCGAGGATGCGGCGGACCTGCCGCTGCTGCCCCTGCTGGTCGAGCGCACGCTGAGCCTGAACACCGCCGCCGCCGGCGGCAATGCCAGCCTGATGATGCTGGCGGCGCAGTAGTCGATCGGCCCTTCAGGCGCCGTCCGCCCGGGCCGCGGCCTGCGCCAGCAGGGCGGTGATCGCCTCGGCCGGCAGCGGGCGGCTCACCAGCCAGCCCTGGATCGCCTCGCAGCCCAGGCCGCGCAGCTGCTCGGCCTGCTCGGCGGTTTCCACCCCCTCGGCGACGATCTCCAGCCCCAGGCTGTGGCCCAGCGCGACGATGGCCCGGACGATGGAGGCGTTGCCGGGGTTGGTGGTGATGTCGCGCACGAAGGAGATGTCCACCTTCAGCTTGTGCACCGCCAGCTGCTGCAGGTAGGCCAGCGAGGAATAGCCGGTGCCGAAATCGTCGATCGACAGGCGCAGCCCCAGGCCGCGCAGCTCGGCCAGCGCGTGGATCGCCCGGTCGCGGTCGCCCATCAGGAAGCTCTCGGTGATCTCCAGCTCCAGCCGCTGCGGGGCCAGATCGGCCTGCGCCAGCGCCTGCCGCACCGAGTGCACCAGATCGCCACGGCCGAGCTGCACCGCCGAGATGTTGACCGCCGTGTGGCGCGGCGCCAGGCCCTGGGTCTCCCAGGCCTTGATCTGGCGGCAGGCCTCGCGCAGCACCCAGTCGCCCAGCGGCACGATCAGGCCGCTCTCCTCGGCCATCGGGATGAACGCCGCCGGCGAGACCAGGCCGCGCTGCGGATGCTGCCAGCGCACCAGCGCCTCCAGCCCGACGATGCGCCCGCTGGCCAGGTCGAGCTGCGGCTGGTAGTGCAGCCGCAGCTGGCCGTCTTGCAGCGCATGGCGCAGGTCGGCCTCCAGCGTCAGGCGCTCGCGTGCCTGGCGGGTCATGTCCGGCGAGAAGAAGCGCAGCGTGTTGCGCCCCTCCGCCTTGGCGCGGTGCAGCGCGGCATCGGCGTGGCTCTGCAGCACGGCGGCGCTGCGGCCGTCGTCGGGGTACAGCGCGATGCCGATGCTCGCCCCCACGTACAGGCGCTGGCCCTCCAGGTCGAAGGGCTGGGACAGCGCCTCGATCAGCCGCTGTGCCGACAGGTCCATCCAGGGCGCGGCCTCGTCGCGGTCGAGCAGGATGTGGAACTCGTCGCCGCCCACGCGGGCGATCGCGTCCCCCTCGGGCAGCAGGGTCCGCAGCCGGCGCGCCACCTCGATGAGCAGCTGGTCGCCCAGGCCATGGCCGAAGCTCTCGTTGACGGCGGCGAACTTGTCCAGGTCGAGCACCAGCAGCGCGAACTGGCGCTGGCTGCGCTCGGCCTGGGCGATGGCCTGGTCGAGCTGCTCGGCGAACAGCACGCGGTTGGACAGGCCGGTCAGCGGATCGCGGTGTGCCAGGGTGCGGTACTTCTCCTCGCTGACCTGCAGCATCGCGCTGCGCTGCGCCACCAGATCCTCCAGGAAGCGCCGCAGCCGCGCCAGCTCCAGGTGGGCGCGGATGCGCGCGCGCACCTCCTCGATGTCGAAGGGCTTGGTGATGTAGTCGCTGGCCCCCAGCGCAAAGCCGCGCACCTTGTCCTGCACCGCGCCCACCATGCTGACGAAGATCACCGGGATGCGGTTGCCCGAAGGCGAGGCCTTGACGCGGCGGCAGACCTCGTAGCCGTCCATGTCGGGCATCAGGATGTCCAGCAGGATCAGGTCGGGCGGCGCCGGGCCCAGCACCACCTCCAGCGCCTTCGCACCGTGGCTGGCCACCTGGATGCGGAACTCGCCCTTCAGCGCCTCGATCAGGGCGTGCAGGTTCTCCGGCACGTCGTCGACCACCAGCAGCGAGGGCGGGTGCGCCGGGTCGGCGTGGGCGGCGATGTCGTAGAGCACCGGCTGGCGGCGGTAGCGCCGCAGCTCCAGCTGGTTGCGCACGCGCACCCGCAGCAGCTCGGCGTTGACCGGCTTGGTGATGTAGTCGGCCGCACCCATCTTCAGGCCGCGCGCCTCGTCGGCCGCCTCGGCCAGCGCGGTGACGAAGATCACCGGGATGTCCGCCGTGGCCGCATCGAGCTTGAGGGCCGTCAGCACCGAGTAGCCGTCCATGCCGGGCATCTTGATGTCCAGCAGGATCAGGTCGGGCTGGGGGTGCCGGCGCGCCAGCGCCAGCGCCTTCTCGCCGCTGGTGGCCGCCAGCAGCAGGTAGTCGTCGCGCAGCACGTTCATCAGCGCGTGCAGGTTCTCGCGCACGTCGTCGACGATCAGCAGGCGCGCACGGGCATCCCGGGCCTCGTGCGGGTCGGGGTGCGGCTCGGTGTGCGGGGACGGGCTCATGACGCCGACTTCGCCAGGCGGTCCTGCAGCCGCTGGATGGCGGCCATCGCCGCCTCGATCTCGAAGCCGTCGACCTGTTCGGCGATCGCCTCCACGGGCGCAGCCAGCGGCGTGCCGGCCACGCCGCCGCGCAGGGCCAGCAGCAGGGGCTCGGCCGCGCCGATGTCGTAGTCCAGCGCATGCGCCAGGCGCGCCAGCAGGTCCTGCAGCTGCGCGGGGGTGGCCGGCTCGGCCGGCGGGGGTGGTGGCGGCGGGGCCGAGCGGGCCAGGCCGTCGATCTCCTGCATCAGCTGCTGCAGCAGCGCCTGCGCCTGGTCCAGCGCCTGGGCCTGGGCCGGCCGACCCTGCTTGAGCTGGTCGTCGATCTCGGTGACCTGGCGGTACAGCGCATGGGCGCCGAGGTTGCCCGCCACGCCCTTGAGCGCGTGGCAGCGCTCCTCGGCCTGGCGCACGCCCTCGGTGACGGTGAGCTGGCGCAGCTCGGCGATGGCATCGGCGTAGCGCTCGCGAAAGCGCAGCAGCTGCTTGCGGTAGGCATCGGCCTTGCCGCCGATGCGGCGCACCCCTTCCAGGGCATCCACGCAGGTCAGCGCGGCCAGGTCGGCCGGCAGCGCGCGCCCGGGCGGCGCAGCGGGCGGGGCCGCCGATGCCCCCTCGGCCGCGCGCGCGGCCGGGCGGGCCGCAGGCGGCCGCACCCAGCGCTGCAGCGTGGCCAGCAGCCGCTCCGGCACGATCGGCTTGGTGACATGGTCGTTCATGCCGGCCGCCCGGCTCGCCTCGACGTCCTGCGGCATCGCCAGCGCGGTCATGGCGATCATCGGCAGGGTGGCGAAGCGCTCGCCGCCGGGCTGCTGCGCCAGCGCGCGGATGCGGCGGGCCGCCTCCAGCCCGTCCATCACCGGCATCTGCAGGTCCATCAGCACGCCGTCGTAGTCCTGCTGCTGCACCTGGTGCAGGGCCTGCTCGCCGTCGACCGCCTCGTCGACCTGGATGCCCTCGCTGCGCAGCAGCTCGGTGGCGAACTCGCGGTTGATGTCGTTGTCCTCCACCAGCAGCAGGCGCGCCCCGGCGATGCGGCCGGTGGGCACCGCCGGCGGGGCCGCGCTGCTGCTGCGGCCGGCCGCGTCGGCGCGGAAGATGCGCCCGCGGCCCAGCACCGACAGCACCGTGTCCAGCAGCGACGACGGCGACACCGGCTTGATCAGGAAGCCGTCCACGCCGGCCTGCTCGGCCAGCCGCAGCACGTCCTCGCGGCCGTAGGCGGTGACCATCACCACCTTGGGCTGGCGGGCGATGGCGCCGTCGGCATGGAGGCGCCGCGTCGTCTCGTCGCCGTTCATGCCCGGCATGCGCCAGTCCATCAGCACCAGGTCGAACGGCGCTTCGGCCGCGTCGCGCAGCGCCGCCAGCGCCGCCGCGCCGCTGGTCGCGGTGGCAACCTCCAGCCGGAAGTAGCGCAGCATGCCCGAGAGGATCTCCAGCGACACCCGGTTGTCGTCCACCACCAGCACCCGCAGGCCCTGCAGCAGCGGGCCGGCCTGCTCGGCCAGCTCGAGACGCTTGGCCAGCGCGCCCTCGGCGATGCGCAGCTGCGCCGTGAAGCTCATCGTCGTGCCCTGGCCGGGCTGCGAGTCCTCCACCCACAGCCGTCCGCCCATCAGCGCCACCAGGTTCTTGCAGATCGCCAGCCCCAGCCCGGCGCCACCGAAGCGGCGCGTGGTGGTCTGGTCGGCCTGGCTGAACTTCTCGAACAGCCGCTGCTGCGCCTGCGCGTCCATGCCCATGCCGGTGTCGCGCACGTTCACCTGGATCGTCACGTCCGCGGGGCCCAGCCGCAGGCAGCGCAGCGCCAGCTCGATCTCGCCTTGCGAGGTGAACTTGACGGCGTTGCCGCAGAGGTTGAGCAGGACCTGGCCCAGCCGCAGCGGATCGCCGATCAGCCGCGTGGGAATGGCCGGGTCGTAGCGGATCAGGAACTCCAGGCCCTTCTGCTCGGCCTGGAAGGCCACCGCATCGCTGAGCTGCTCGAGCACCGCCTCGAGGCCGAACTCGACCTCCTCGAGCTGCATCCTGCCCGCCTCGATGCGCGAGATGTCCAGGATGTCGTTGACGATGCCCAGCAGCGCCTGCGCCGCGCCCTGGGCCTTGGCGATGCGGTTGCGCAGCGCCGGGGCCATCTCCTCCTTCTGCGCGAGGTAGAGCATGCCCAGCACCGCGTTCATCGGCGTGCGGATCTCGTGGCTCATGTTGGCCAGGAACTCGCTCTTGACCTGCGTCAGCCGCTCGGCCTCCTCCTTGGACGCGCGCAGCTCGGCCGTGCGGGCGGCCACCTGCGACTCGAGGTTGGCCCGCTCGGCCTGCAGCGCCTGCGTGCTGGCCAGCAGCGCCCGGGTGCGCTGCGCGACCTGCCGGCGCAGCAGCAGCGTCATCGCACCCAGCAGGAGCAACCCGGCGGCCGCCAGCGCCAGCGCGCCCCAGAGCCAGCGCGGCAGGCTGGGCGGAGACGGTGCGGCCATGGCGCGGTACAGCGCCCGGTAGTAGACCGAATCGGCCTCGTGCCGCCAGGCCGACAGGTGCGCGTCGATGCGGTCGAGCAGGTCGGCGTTGCGACCCTTGCCGGCGGCGAAGTACAGGTTGCTGGGCTGGAAGACGATCGGCGTCTCCTGCAGGTCGTACCGCGCCCCGTTGCGGGCGGCAAAGAAGCTGTTCGTGACCACCGCATCGGCCTGCCCGGCCACCACCGCGGCATAGCCCTCGTCGAGCGAAGCCACCTGCACCGGCTGGAAGTCGAACTTCGTGCCGGTCATCAGCTGAGTGAAGAATTGCTGCTGGATACCGCCCTCGAGCAGTGCCACCCGGCGGCCGGCCAGATCGGCCAGTGTCGCCACACGCAGGTCGCGGCGGCTGTAGACCTGCGACCAGCTGCTGGCCGCCGACACCCTGTGGAAATCGAAGCGCTGCGCGCGTTCGTCGGAGAAGGCCACGTCGGGCATCAGGTCGAGCTGACCGGCCTGCAGCTGCGCCAGGCAGTCCGACCATTCGCAGGCCCGGTAGCGCAGCGACCAGCCTTCGGCCCGGGCAACCGCCTCCAGCAGCGCCACGAACAGCCCGGCCGGGCGCCGGTCGGCCCCCGTGTAGATCTTGGGGGCGTTCTCGTACAGGCCCACCGTCACGACCCGGCGGTCGGTCGCGCCGGGCCACCGCAGGTCGAGCTGCCACGCAGCGATCGCCGCGGCCAGCAGCAGGACGGCCCACACCGCCCAGATCCGGAACAACCTACGCACAGCCATCGGCAGGAACGGTGAGTGTGGAAACAGCCGCCACGCCGCCGGGCCCATCCGGTGGCTCGACGCACTCGGGAGCGCGCCGAGCATACCCCTGCCGCGGCAGGGACAACGCCTTGCGCCTGCTCAAGTCCGCGCCGCATCGGCCGATGTCGAGACATCTGCGATGCCCACCCCGCCTTCCGTGCCTGAAATCCGTCATCCCCGCCGCCGAGACCCCGCCCATGGCGGCACGCCGGGACGCTGAAGGCTGCGCCATGGCCACCCCCCTCGCCCAGCTCGACCCCCCTTCCACGCGCCCACGCCTGCTACTGGTGGACGACGATCCGCTGCTGCGCAGCATGGCGCTGCGCAGCCTGCAGCACGCCGGCTTCGAGGTCGAAGAGGTCGACAGCGGCGAGGCCGCGCTGGCCGCCTGGGCCCGGCGCCCGGCCGAGCTGCTGCTGCTGGACGTGATGATGGAGGGCATCGACGGCTTCGAGACCTGCCGCCGCCTGCGCCGCCTGCCCGGCGGGGCCGAGGTGCCGGTGCTGATGCTCACCGGGCTGGACGACGCGGCCTCGGTCGAGCAGGCCTACCAGGCCGGCGCCACCGACTTCGTCACCAAGCCGATCCACTGGGGCCTGCTGGCGCACCGCATCCGCTATGCACTGCGCAATGCCGAGGTGCGCCATGCCGTCGAACGCAGCCGCGCCAGCCTGCTGCGGGCTCAGCGCCTGGCCCACATGGGCAGCTGGGAATTCGACCTGCAGGGCCGCATGGCCTGCTCCGACGAGCTGGCGCGGCTGTTCTCGGTGTCCGGCGAGGCGATGCACTGCGCCTCGCCGCAGGCCTTCCTGGAACGGGTGGTGCCGGCCGACCGCGAGCGCGTCGCCCGCGCACGCGCCGCGGTGCTGCACGAGGGCGTGCCCTACCAGCTCACCTTCACGATCGAGCGCTTCGACGGCGGCCTGCGCAGCGTTTGCGAGCAGGCTGCGCCGCTGCACGACGCGCTGGGCCGGCAGATCGGCGTGGAGGGCATCACGCAGGACATCAGCGAGCGCACCGAGGCCGAGCGCCAGGTGCGCCAGCTGGCTCTCTACGACGGCCTGACCGGCCTGCCCAACCGCCAGTTCTTCCTCGAACTGGCCCGGTCGGCGCTGCGCCAGGAGCGCCCGGGCGGCACGCTGTGCGCCCTGCTGCACCTGGACCTGCTGCAGTTTCGCAGCGTCAACGACGCCCTGGGGCGCGAGGGCGGCGACCGCGTGCTGCGCGTGGTGGCCGAGCGCCTGCAGGCCGGCCTGCGCCAGCGCGACCTCGCCCCGGTGGGCACGCCCGGCCGCAGCGCGGCGCTGCTGGCGCGCGTGGGCGCCAACGGCTTCATGCTGCTGCTGCAGGACCTGGCCCAGCATGCCCATGCCGGCACGGTGGCCGAGCGGCTCGTGCGCGCCATCGAGCGGCCCATCCTGATCGCCGGACGCGACGTGGTGCTCAACGCGGCGATCGGCATCGCGGTGCACCCCCGCGACGGCGCCGATGCGCCCGAGCTGGCCGCCCACGCCGAGCAGGCGCTGTACGCGGCCAAGCGCGCCGGCCGCTCGCAGCTGCGCTACTTCGACGAGGGGCTGAACCACAGCGCGCGCGAGCGCCTGCAGCGCGAGACCGAGCTGCGCCACGCCATCGCCGAGGGCCAGCTGCGCCTGCACTTCCAGCCCAAGCTGGACGCGCGCAGCCAGCGCATCGTCGGGGTCGAGGCGCTGGTGCGCTGGCAGCACCCCCGGCTCGGCCTGGTGATGCCGGGCGACTTCATCGCGCTGGCCGAGGAAAGCGGGCTGATCCTGCCGCTCACCGACTGGGTGCTCGAGGCGGCCTGCCAGGCCCTGACGCGCTGGCCGGCCACGCTGACCGTGGCGGTGAACATCTCGGCGCCCTCCTTCGCGGCCGAGGACCTGGTCGAGCGGCTCGACGCGCGTCTGGCCCGCCACGGCCTGGACCCGGCGCGGCTGGTGCTGGAGGTGACCGAGTCGATGCTGATGGCCGACACCGAGGCCGGCGTGCAGCGCCTGCACGCGCTGCGCGAGCGCGGCTACCGGCTCTCGCTGGACGACTTCGGCACCGGCTACTCCTCGCTCGCGCAGGTCAAGCGCTTCCCGCTGCACGAGCTGAAGATCGACCGCAGCTTCGTGCGCGACCTGCACCGCGACGGCCGCGACCGCGCGCTGGTGGCCTCGATCGTCACGCTGGCCCGACTGCTGGCGCTGGACGTGGTGGCCGAGGGGGTGGAAACCGCCGAGCAGGCCGCCGTGCTGGGCGAACTGGGCTGCCACCTGCACCAGGGCTACCTCTACGCCCGGCCGCTGCCGGAGGACGAACTGACCGCGCGGCTCGGTCCGGCACCGCCATTCACGTCGCCATCCACGCCGCCATCCACGCCGCCATCCACGCCGACCCACGCGTCGCCGCCCGCCGCCGCGCCGCCCGCCGCCGCGCCGCCCGCCGCCGCGCCGCCCGCCTGAACCGGACCCACCATGCCTGCCCCACGCTTGCCTTTGCCTGCCCGCCGGACCGGCGTCCCGCGCCAGCCCCGCGCCGCGCTGCGGGCGCTGCGGGCGCTGCTGCTGGCCGGCGTCGCCGGCACGGCGGCGGCCGCCCCCGCCGCGCAGGACGCGGCACCCGCCGACGAACTCGAGCAGCTGCTGGGCACGCCGGTCTACGCCGCCGCGAAGTACAGCCAGGACGTCGCCGACGCGCCGGCCGCGGTGACGGTGCTGACGCAGGGCGACATCCGCGCCTTCGGCTGGCGCACGCTGGGCGAACTGCTCGGCGCGGTGCGCGGCGTCTTCCTGCGCTACGACCGCGCCTATACCTACGCCGGCGTGCGCGGGCTGAGCCGCCCGGGCGACTACAGCTCGCGGCTGCTGCTGCTCATCGACGGGCAGCGCGCCAACGAGAACATCTACGACTCGGTGCTGGTGGGCCACGAGTTCCCGCTCGACCTGGCGCTGGTCGAGCGCGTCGAGTTCATCCCCGGCGCCGGCTCGGTGCTGTACGGCCCGAACGCGGTGTTCGGGGTGATCAACGTGGTCACCCGCAGCGCCGCCAGCCTGCGCGGCAGCCGCGTGGGCCTCACGCTGGACGACGACGGCACGCGCCGCCTGCAATTCAGCCAGGCCAGCGAGCTGGCCTCGGGCAGCCTGCTGCTGTCGGCCAGCGCCGGCCGGCGCCGCGGCAGCGACCTGTTCTACCCCGAATACGCCGCACCCGGCGTCGGCGACGGCATGGCCCGGGGCCTGGACGGCGAGCGCGACCGCAAGGTCTACGCCCGCTGGAGCGCCGCCGACTGGTCGCTGGCCGCGCTGGCCTCCGAGCGGCGCAAGCAGATCCCCACCGCCGCCTACGGCCTGCAGTTCGGCGACCGCGCGGCCGAATGGACCGACCGCCTCGGCCTGCTCGGCCTGCACTGGCAGCGCCTGGACGGCCAGGGCCTGGGCTGGAGCCTGCAGGCCGGCCTGGGCGACTACCACTACCAGGACCTCGGCCGCTACGAAGACGGCAGCCTGATGGCCTACCGCAACCAGGGCCGCTGGTGGCAGGCGGACCTGCGCCGCAGCCTGCGCCTGGGCCAGGCCAGCCGCCTGACGCTGGGCCTGGACCTGCAGCGCAACCTGCGCCAGGACACCCGCACGCTGCAGTACGAGCCGACGCCGCGGCAGGACGCGCACATCGGCACGCAGGGACAGCGCGCCGGGCTGTACCTGGACAGCGACCTGCTGCTCGCGGACGGACTGCGGGCCGACCTGGGCCTGCGGCTGGACCGCCAGACCGACGGCCGCCACCACCTGTCGCCGCGTCTGGCGCTGCTCTGGCGGCCGGACCCGGACACGGTGCTCAAGGCCTTGTACGGCCGCGCCTGGCGCGAGCCCAATGTCTACGAACGCCTGCCGGCCAGCAGCGTGGATCGCTTCGACGACTCCCTGCGCCGCGAACAGTCCAGCAGCGTCGAGCTGACCGGCGACTGGCAGGTCATGCCCCGCCTGCGCCTGTCGGGCTCGCTGTACCGCAACCGCACCCGGGGGCTGATCGAGCAGATCGAGCACGCCGACAGCGGCGAGCTGGTCTACCGCAATGTCGGCGATGCCCGGGTGCGCGGTCTGGAGGCCGAGACCGAGTGGCTCGACGCGGCCGGCTGGCGGCTGCGTGCGAGCTGGTCGCGCCAGCGCGTGCAGGTCGACGGCACCGGGCCGGTGGCCAACGCGCCGCGCTCGCTGACCCGGCTGCATGCGCAGCTGCCGCTGGCGCCTGCGCTGCGCCTGGGGCTGGAACTGCAGCGCACCGGTCAGCGGCGCACGCTGGCCGGCGCGGCGCTGAACGCCGTGACGCTGGCCCACGCCACGCTGAACTACGAGCCGGCCGGCCAGCCCTGGTCGGTCGGCGGCAGCGTCTACAACCTGACCGACCGCCGCCATGCCGACCCGGCCGGCCCGGAGCACCGCCAGGACGTCATCACGCAGGACGGCCGCCGCCTGGCGCTGCGCTGGACGCTGTCGTTCTGAAGCCGCCCGCGCCCACGAGCCCGCCGTGATCTCCGCCGCCCTGCGCCGCCTGCCGGCCGCCCGGCTCCGACCGCCGCGGCCCGCCGCCAGGTCCGCCCCCCCGAACGCCCCCCCGAACGCCCCCCCGACCGCCCCCCGGTCGAGGCCCGGGCGCGCGCGCGCCGGCCTGCTGGCGGCCCTGTTCGGTGCGACCCTGCTGGCGCTGCCGCCCCATGCCGAGGCCGCGCCGGGCCAGGACGCGCTGGTGCTGCGCATCGTGCTGGCGCTGGCACGTTTCACCCAGTGGCCCGACGCCGCCGCCCCGGAACAGACGCTGCGCCTGTGCGTGGCGCCGGTGCGCAACGAGCTGCCGGCCGCCTTCGCCGCGGCCGACGGCCAGCGCAGCGGCGCCTGGCGGGTCCAGGTGCTGCGCGCCGCCCCCGGCGAGCACTGCCACCTGCTCTTCCTGCCGGAGGCGGCCGAGCAGGCGACCGCGCTGCTGCGGGCCAGCGCGCGTGCGCCGGTGCTGACCATCGGCGAGAGCGACGGCTTCCTGAGCCGCGGCGGCATGGTCGAGCTGCTGCTGGTACACGATGCACTGCGCTTCGACGTGCAGCTGGGCAGCCTGCGTGGTGCCGGGCTCGATCTCTCCAGCCAGGCACTGCGCCTGGCCCGCCAGGTGCGCGAATGACCGCTCCGCTTCAGACCCCGCGGCCCCTGGACGCCGCGCCTGCTGCCGCACGCCCGGCTGCCGCAGTCCCGTCGCGCCGGCGCTGGCGTGACCAGCCGCTGGGACACCGCATCGGTGCGCTGGCGGCCCTGGCCGCCGGGCTGAGCGTGGCGGTGGCCACCTCGGCCACGCTGGCGCTCACGGCCTGGGCGGCCGAGCGTGACGAGCGCGAATCCAACACCACCCTGGCGCGCTCGATCGCCTTCGCGCTGCAGGCGCCGGTGGCCTTCATGGACGAGCGTGGCCTGCGCGAGGCGATGGCGGTGCTGCGCGTGGCGCCCGACATCCAGGGCGCCTGGGTCTACAGCCAGGAAGGCGCGCTGCTCTACGCGGCCGGCGACCTCGCCCCGCCCGACCAGGCCCGCTCCGGCGGCGGCCTGCGCCAGGGCTGGCTGCGGGTGACCGAGGACATCGCCGTGCCCGGCGGCGGCGCCGCCGCGCCGGGCTCGCAGGGCCGGCTGCTGATCCAGGTGTCGCTGGCCGACCGCCTCGACGACCTGCGCCGCCAGGCCCTGGCAGCCGCGCTGGTGGCGCTGGCCGGTCTGGGCGCCGGCCTGGTGGTGGCGCGGCGCCTGGCCCTGCGCATCAGCCGTCCGGCGCGCGAACTGGCCGCCGCGGCCGCGGCCATCGCCGCCGACCAGCGCTACGACCGTCGCCTGGAGGCCACCGGGCGCGACGAGATCGGTCGCGCCGTGCAGGCCTTCAATCAGATGATCGAGGAGCTGCAGCGCCGCGACGCCCAGCTCGGCCAGCTGCACCGCCAGCTGCAGCGCGAGGCCGAGGACGCCCGCAGCGCCCGCGCCCAGGCCGAGGCGGCCTCGCAGGCCAAGACCCGCTTCCTGGCCAACATGAGCCACGAACTGCGCAGCCCGCTCAACGGCGTCATCGGCGCGGCCCAGCTGCTGCATCTGCAGGGTGCCGATGCGCAGCGCCGCGAGGAGCTGGTCGAGATCATCCGTGCCAGCGGCAGCAGCCTGCTCGGACTGATCGAGAGCGTGCTCGACCTCTCGCGCATCGAGGCCGGCGCGATGCAGGTGCACGAGGAGGACTTCAACCTGCTGGAGCTGGTCGACGCCGTGCTGCTGGCCAGCTCGGCCAGCGCCGCCACGAAGGGGCTGCGGCTGGTCTCGGTGGTCGACCCGGCGCTGCCGCCCTGGCGCCACGGTGACGGCCTGCGGCTGCGCCAGCTGCTGCTCAACCTGCTGGGCAACGCGGTGAAGTTCACCCGCGACGGCGAGGTGCGCCTGACGGTGCGTGCCGGAGCGCGCAGCGGCACCCTGAGCCTGGAGGTGGCCGACACCGGCATCGGCATTCCCGCCGAGGCGCTGCAGCGCATCTTCGAGCCCTTCCAGCAGGCCGACGTCTCGACCACCCGGCGCTTCGGCGGCAGCGGTCTGGGCCTGACGATCTGCCGCGAGCTGGCCCGGCATCTGGGTGGCGATCTGGCCGTGCAGTCGCAGCCGGGCACGGGCACGAGCTTCACCCTCGAGCTGCCGCTGCCGGTGGCGCCCGACGCGCCGCCCGCCCCGTTGCCCCTGGGGCTGCGCGTGGCCTGGTGCGAACCGCATCCCAGCGAGGCCGCCGCCACCGCGGCCCTGCTGGAGCGCCTGGGCTGCGAGGCGCTGCGCTGCGACGACCCGGCGCAGCTGCGCGCCGCGATGGCGCAGCCGGACCGGCAGGGCCGGCTGCCCTGGTGCCTGCTGGCCGCCGACGAGCCGCGCAGCCGCGCGCTGCTGGAGGCCTGCGCCGACTGGTTGCCGCCCGAGCGGGTGATCGTCGTCGGCGGGCGCAGCGCCGGCAGCGCGGGCGGCTCGGGCATCGAGCGGCTGCCGGGCCTGGCGCGCGCACTGCCGCGGCCGCTGCTGCGCGCCGCGCTGGTGAGCCGGCTGGGCCGCGCCTTCGGCCTGGCACCCACGCCGCAGGAAGCGGCCGCGCCGGCGGCCGCGCACCGGACGGCGCACCGGGCCGGGACCGCAGCCCTGCCGGGGGCACCGAACGATGCCGGTGGCAACCCAGCCCGCCCGCGCCTGCTGCTGGTCGAGGACGACCCGATCAACCAGAGCGTGCTGCGCTCGATGCTCGAGCACGCCGGCTGGCACTGCGAGATCGCCGGCGACGGCCACCAGGGCCTGGCGCGGCTGCGCGAGCGGCCCTACGACCTCGTGCTGATGGACTGGCAGATGCCCGAGCTGGACGGCCTGGAGGCCACGCGGCGCCTGCGTGCGGGCGCCGCCGGAGCGGCCGCGCGCCACCTGCCGGTGATCGCGCTGACCGCGAACGCCTTCGCCGAAGACCGCAGCGCCTGTCTGGCCGCGGGCATGAACGACTTCCTGACCAAGCCGGTGCAGGCGGCCCTGCTGATCGCGACGGTGCAGCGCTGGCTGGGGCACGGTGGCGGCACGGCGTCGGCGCACAGCCTGGCGCAGGACCCGGCTCGCCCGGTCTGGAGCGGGGGCTCGGACGGCAACGCGTCGCCGGAGCGCGCGGACGGGCAGGCCGCCGCCCTGCCGGCGGGCGTGCCGGCGGACACGCCGCCGGCACCGTCGGCCCAGACGCCGGCCGACGTCGGGCCGCTGCGCAGCGCGGTCGACTTCGATCCGGCGGTGCTGGCCGCGCTGCCGATGGTGGCCGACGGCTCCGACCCCGGCTTCGCGCAGGAGCTGCTGGCGCAGTTCGACACCCGGCTGGACGCGCTGCTCGACGCGATCGAGAGGGCCCGGGCCGATCCGGGCGGCGACGCCCTGCGCCGCCCGCTGCACACCCTCAAGTCCAGCGCCGCGCAGGTCGGCGCGCTGGCCCTGGCGGCCGAGGCCGCCCGGCAGGAGGCGGCGCTGCGCGCCGGCCAGGCGCCCGGTCCGGATGCGCTGGCGCAGCTGCAGGCCCGCGCCGCCGCGTTCCGGCAGGCCCGGCAGCAGGCGCCGGCGGCGCCCGCGCGGGACGCGCTGCACGAACGCCAGGACCGCACCGCCACCGCCACCGATTGACCCGCATCAACGCGCCGCCGCGCCAGCGGCCGATCATGCGCAGCAGGCAGGCCGGCGCGCACGATCGACGCCGGCCGCCCTTCACGCCGAGACAACGTGACGAGGAGCGCGCCGATGACCAGGTCCTCGGGCGGCGAAGCCGCCGAACGCTTCCAGCGCATCGTCAAGCAGCCCCGCCCGGGGATGCCGACGCCGAACCTGCCCGACCGGGCCGCCGAGTGCGCCCGCTTCCGCTGGGAGGACGCCGCTGCCCTGCTCGACGGTCTGCCCGACGGCGCCGGGCTGAACATCGCCCACGAGGCGGTCGACCGGCACCTGCGCCACGGCCGGGGCGATCGCTGCGCGATCCGCTGGATCGGCAAGGCGGGCCAGCGCATCGAGCTGAGCTATGCCGAGCTGGCGCGGCAGACGGCGCGCTTCGCCCAGGTCCTTGCGGCGCTGGGACTGGCGCCGGGCGAGCGCGTCTTCGTGCTGATGGGCCGCCTGCCCGAGCTGTACACCGCCGTGCTCGGGGCGCTGAAGGCGCGCTGTGCGGTCAGCCCGCTGTTCTCGGCCTTCGGTCCGGAGCCGATCGCCACGCGCTGCGAGATGGGCGACGCCCGGGTGCTGGTGACCACGCCCGAGCTGTACCGCCGCAAGGTGCGGGGGCTGCGCGAACGCCTGGGCGGCCTGCGCCACGTGATCCTGACCGGCGCGGCCCTGCCCGCCGACCTGGCCGCGGACCCCGGCCTGCATGCCTGGGACGACCTGATGGCCCGGGCCTCGCCGGACTATGTCATCGGCCCCACCGACCCCGAGACGGTCAGCCTGATCCACTTCACCAGCGGCACCACCGGCCGGCCCAAGGGCGCGATCCATGTGCATCAGGCGGTGCTGGCCCATGCGGTCACCGGCCGCTGGGCGCTGGACCTGCACGACGGCGATGTCTACTGGTGCACCGCCGACCCGGGCTGGGTCACCGGCACCAGCTACGGGCTGATCGCCCCGCTGGTGGCCGGGGTCACCAGCGTGGTGGTGGAGGCCGAGTTCGACGCCCAGGCCTGGTACGACGTGCTCGAGCGCGAACGCGTGAACGTCTGGTACACCGCCCCCACCGCGATCCGCATGATGATGAAGCTCGGCACCGACGCCCTGCGCGGACGCGACCTGTCGGCGCTGCGCTTCATGGCCAGCGTGGGCGAGCCGCTCAATCCCGAGGGCGTCGTCTGGGGGCTGGAGGCCTTCGGCCTGCCCTTCCACGACAACTGGTGGCAGACCGAGACCGGCGGCATCATGATCGCCAACACCGCGGCGATGGACATCCAGCCCGGCTCGATGGGCCAGCCGCTGCCGGGCATCACCGCGGCCATCGTCGAGCGGCGGCCCGACGGCCACGTGGCGGTGCTGGACGAGGCCGGGCGCGACGGCGAGCTGGCGCTGAAGGCGCCCTGGCCGTCGATGATGCGCGGCTACCTGCACGAGGAGGCGCGCTACCGCAAGTGCTTCGTCGACGGCTGGTACCTCACCGGCGACCTGGCGCGCTGCGACGCCGAGGGCTACTTCTGGTTCGTCGGCCGCGCCGACGACGTGATCAAGTCGGCCGGCCACCTGATCGGCCCCTTCGAGGTCGAGAGCGCGCTGATGGAGCACCCCGCGGTGGCCGAGGCCGGCGTGATCGGCATCCCCGACCCGACGGTGGGCGAGGTGGTCAAGGCCTTCGTGGCGCTCAAGCCCGGCTTCGAGGCCGGCGAGGCGCTGAACCGCGAACTGCTCGGCCATGCGCGCAAGCGCCTGGGCGCGGCGGTGGCGCCCAAGGCGATCGACTTCCGCAGCAGCCTGCCGCGCACGCGCAGCGGCAAGATCATGCGCCGGCTGCTCAAGGCACGCGAACTCGGCCTGCCCGAAGGCGACCTGTCCACCCTCGAGAACGACGAGCAGCCCTGACGGAGGCCGGCGATGACGGACAAGCTCCACCTCGACCGCGCCCACCTGCACCGGCTGTACCGGCAGATGCTGCGCATCCGCCGCTACGAGGCCAAGTGCGTCGAGCTCTACCAGGCCCAGAAGATCCGCGGCTTCCTGCACCTGTACGACGGCGAGGAGGCGGTGGCCGTGGGCGTGATGAGCGCCCTGGAGGCGCGCGACGCGGTGGTGGCCACCTACCGCGAGCACGGCCAGGCCCTGGCGCGCGGGGTGCCCATGGAGCGCATCACCGCCGAGATGCTCGGCAAGGTCGAGGGCTGCTGCCGCGGCCGGGGCGGCTCGATGCACCTGTTCGACCGCGAGCGCCGCTTCTACGGCGGCAACGCCATCGTCTGCGGTGGCCTGCCGCTGGCCGCCGGCATCGCGCTGGCCGACCAGCGCCTGCGCCCGGGCGCCGTGACGGCCTGCTTCTTCGGCGAGGGCGCGGTGGGCGAAGGCGCCTTCCACGAGACGATGAACCTGGCCGAGCTGTGGCGCCTGCCGCTGCTGTTCGTCTGCGAGAACAACCTCTACGCGATGGGCGTGCCGCTGGCCGACAGCGAGGTGGAAACCGACCTCTGGCGCAAGGCCCGCGCCTACCGCATGGCCGCCGAGCCGGTCGACGGCATGGACCCGGTCGAGGTCGAGGCGGCCACGCGGCGCGCCCTGGCGCACATCCGCAGCGGCCAGGGCCCGTACTTCCTGGAGATGCGCACCTACCGCTTCCGGGCCCACTCGATGTTCGACACCCAGGCCTATCGCAGCCGCAGCGAGATCGACGCGTGGCGGCAGCTCGACCCGATCGAACGCCTGCGCCGCTGGATGCAGGCCAACCACCAGCTGACCGAGGCCGAAAGCGCCGCCATCGACGCGCAGATCGCCGCCGAGATCGACGCCGCGGTGGCATTTGGCGAGGCCGGCAGCGCCGAGCCGGCCGACGAGCTGGAGCGCTTCGTGCTGATGGACGATGTGGTCCAGGAGCGTGCGTGATGAACCCCACGCCCCCCCTCGCCGCCCCCCCGCTGCGCCTGACCTACCGCGAGGCCTGCCGGCAGGCCATTCGCGACGCGCTGCACGCCGATCCGCGCTGCTTCGTGCTGGGCGAGGACGTGGGCCGGTACGGCGGCTGCTACGCGGTCACCAAGGGCCTGCTGGAGGAGTTCGGCCCGACACGCATCGTCGACACCCCGCTGGCGGAAAACGGCTTCACCGGCATCGCGGTGGGGGCCGCGCTGGCCGGGCTGCGACCGCTGCTGGAGATCATGACCTGCAACTTCAGCCTGCTCGCGCTGGACCAGATCCTGAACAACGCCGCCACGCTGGCGCACATGAGCGGCGGCCAGTTCGCGGTGCCGCTGGTGATCCGCATGGCCACCGGCGGCGGGCGGCAGCTGGCCGCGCAGCATTCGCACAGCCTGGAGGGCTGGTACGCGCACATCCCGGGGCTGAAGGTGGCCGTGCCGGCCACGGTGGAGGACGCGCGCCACATGCTCGCCGCGGCGGTGGCCGACCCCAACCCGGTGCTGATCTTCGAGCACGTGATGCTCTACAACCTCGAGGACGAGCTCGACGCGACCGTCACCGCGGTGGACCTGGCGCAGGCCCGGCTGCGCCGCCCGGGGCGCGATGTCACCCTGGTCACCTACGGGCACGGCCTGCAGCTCTGCCTGGGGGCCGCCGCGCAGCTGGCCGGCCAGGGCATCGAGGCCGAGGTGATCGACCTGCGCATGCTGCGGCCGCTGGACATGGACAGCGTGAACGCCTCGCTGCGCCGCACCCGCCGCATCGTGATCGTCGACGAGGGCTGGAAGAGCGGCTCCCTCTCGGCCGAGATCGCCGCCCGGCTGGCCGAGGACTCGCTCTACGAGCTGGACGCACCGATCCGGCGCGTCTGCAGCCGCGAAGTACCGGTGCCCTATGCCGCCGCGCAGGAGGCCGCCGCGCTGCCCAGCGTGGCGCGCATCGTCGCCGCGGTGCGCGACATCGTGCCCGCGCGGGCCTGAGACCCCCCTGCCAGGCAGCGCACATGGCCGAATTCACGATGCCCGCACTGGGCGCCGACATGGAGACCGGCAAGCTGGTCGAATGGCGCGTGCGACCGGGCGACCGGGTCCGCCCCGGCGACATCGTCGCCGTGGTGGAGACGCACAAGGGCGCCATCGACGTCGAGTGTTTCCTCGACGGCGTGATTCACAGCCTCGCCGCGCTGGACGTCGAGCTGCCGGTGGGCGCCGTGCTGGCGCAGGTGCAGGCCCTGGACGAGGTGGAACGGGCGGCCACAGCGCCCGCGCCGGCAGCCCCGCCGGTGGCCCCCGTGGCGGCAGCCGCAACGGCCGCGGCCACCGCGGCCAGCGCCGCCACCGCCGCCAGCGCCGCCAGCGCTGCCGCCGAGACCACCGAGCCCCCCCTGCGGCCCCCGGCGCCCGCCGAGGCGGCCGCGCGCCCACGCCGCGCCGTCAGCCCGGCCGCGCGGCAACTGGCGGCGCAGCGCGGCCTGGATCCGGAGACCCTGGCGGGCCACGGTGCCGATGGCGCGGTCATCCGCGCCGATGTGGCGGCGGCCGCCGCAGGGATCTCCCCGCTGGCCGCCCTCACGGCGCCGGCCGCGCCGGCGGCCTCCCGCGCGGCTCGCGGCGGCTTCGATCCGGCCCGCATGCGCGAGGCCATCGGCGCGGCAATGGCGCGCTCCAAGCGCGAGATCCCGCACTACTACCTGTCGAGCACGATCGACTTCACCGCCGCCCAGCAGGCGCTGGACGCCTACAACGCCCCGCGCGCCGCGTCCGAGCGCCTGCTGCCCGCGGTGCTGCTGCTCGAGGCCACCGCCCGCGCGCTGGTCGAGGTGCCGCAGCTCAACGGCTTCTGGACGCCCCAGGGCTTCCAGCCCGGCGCGGGCGTGCACATCGGCTGGGCGATCGGGCTGCGCGGCGGCGGGCTGGTCGCCCCGGCGATCCACCATGCCGACCGGCTCGACCGCCCCGGCCTGATGGCCGCGCTGCGCGACCTGGTGCAGCGCGCCCGCAGCGGCGGGCTGCGCAGCTCCGAACTCACCGATCCGACCGTCACGGTCAGCAGCCTGGGCGAGCGCGGCGCCGAGAGCGTGCTGGGTGTCATCTACCCGCCGCAGGTGGCGCTGATCGGCTTCGGCCGCATCGCCTGGCGGCCCTGGGTGGTCGATGGCCGCCTCGAGGCCCGCCGCCTGCTGACGGTGACGCTGGCCGGCGACCACCGTGCCAGCGACGGCCACCTGGGCGGGCAGCTGCTCGCCGCGATCGACCGCGCCCTGCAGCGTCCGCCACGCCCCGACGAGGAGCCCCCCCGATGACCCCTGCCGACATCCGCGCCCTGACCGCCGACGTGCTGGCCGGCATCGCCCCCGAGGCCGACCTGGCCACGGTGGGCGACGACGAGGACCTGCGCGAGGCGCTGGACCTCGACTCGATGGACTTCTTCAACTTCGTGGTCGGGCTGTCGCAGCGCAGCGGCCGGCCGATCCCGGATGCCGACGTGCCGCGCCTGTATACCCTGCGCGGCCTGGTGGCCTACCTGTCGGGCGGCTGATCCGGCTGATCCGGCTGAACCTGCGGCCGAAGCCGCGGAGGGCCGACCGCGTGAACGTCCGGGTGGGCGCCCGGCTGCGCGCCCGGGCGAGTGCCCGGCCGAACGGCCCGGCGCAGGCCCAGGCGCAGCGTCTACGATGCGCGACCTGCCCTCGACGCGCCGCGTGCGCCCGCTCCGATGGACCACAGCTTCCTCTCCGCCTTCGTGCTGCTGCTGCTCGTGCTCGACCCCTTCGGCAGCCTGCCCATCTTCATCTCCGTGCTCGGCGGCGTCGACCCGAAGCGCCGCACCCGCGTGGCGCTGCGCGAGCTGGCCATCGCCTTCGCGGTGCTGATGCTCTTCATGGTCGCCGGGCAGGGCTTCCTGCAGGTCATGCGGTTGAGCGAGCGCTCGCTGGAGGTGGCCGGCGGGGTGATCCTGCTGATCATCGCGATGAAGATGATCTTCGTCGGCGGCGACGCGATGTATCCCAGCGACGGCACGCGCGAGCCCTTCGTCTTCCCGCTCGCGGTGCCGCTGCTGGCCGGGCCCTCGGCGATGGCCACGGTGCTGCTGCTGGCCTCGCGCCAGCCCGAGCGCATGCTCGAGTGGGTGGGTGCGGTCAGTGCCGCGCTGGCGGTCTGCGGCGTGGTGCTGCTGGCGGCCGACCGGCTGCGCCGCTGGCTGGGCGCCTCGATGGTCTCGGCCATCGAGAAGCTCATGGGGCTGGTGCTCACCGCGGTGGCCATCGAGATGATCCTGGCCGGGCTGAAGCGCTACTTCTTCGGCGACTGAGGCCGCGCGCCGCACGGTGCCGCTCCCCCCGATCGGGCCCCCCGGGGCACCTCGGAGGTCGCGTCCGCAGGCCCCGAGCACGGCCCGTGCCAAAATCCCGCCTTTCTCGACCCGTTCCCCGCACGGAGACCTCATGGGATTTCTCGCCGGCAAGCGCCTGTTGATCACGGGCCTCCTCAACAACCGCTCCATCGCCTACGGCATCGCCAAGTGCTGCCACCGTGAAGGCGCCGAGCTGGCGTTCAGCTACGTGGGCGAGCGTTTCAAGGACCGCATCACCGAGTACGCCGCCGAATTCGACTCCAAGCTGGTGTTCGACTGCGACGTCGCCGACGACGCGCAGATCACCGGCCTGTTCGATCAGCTGGGCGAGCACTGGCCCGAGTTCGACGGCTTCGTGCACGCCATCGCCTTCGCCCCGCGCGAGGCCATCGGCGGCGAGTTCCTCGACGGCCTGTCGCGCGAGGGCTTCCGCATCGCGCACGACATCTCGGCCTACAGCTTCCCGGCCATGGCCAAGGCGGCGCTGCCGCGCCTGCGTCCGGGCGCCTCGCTGCTGACGATGAGCTACCTGGGCGCCGTGCAGTACGTGCCCAACTACAACACCATGGGCCTGGCCAAGGCCTCGCTGGAGGCCAGCGTGCGCTACCTGGCCAAGAACCTCGGCCCGAAGCAGATCCGCGTCAACGGCATCTCCGCCGGGCCGATCAAGACCCTGGCCGCCTCGGGCATCAAGGACTTCGGCCGCCTGATCGGCCACTTCTCCGAGGTCACGCCGATCGGCCGGCCGGTGACCATCGAGGAGGTCGGCAACGTCGCCGCCTTCCTGCTGTCGGACCTGGCCTCGGGCGTCAGCGCCGAGATCACCTACGTCGACGGCGGCTTCAACCAGATGGCCGGCTGAGCGGCCGGGGGCCGGCGGCACGAAGCGGCCGGCGCATCCCCAGGAGCCGTGACAGCTGCTGTTCCTGTCGCGGCGGGTCCGATCGACCCGCACATCGGCAGCATCGAGCGCAGCCTGCGCCTCGACCCCACACCCCCGAACTGGCGCCGACCCTCAGGCTCGGGACAGCCACCACACCCGGGCGCAGCCCCCGCTGACGCCCGAGCCCGGGCCCGCCGCCCCCGTGCGGGCCGGGCCGCGCCGGGGTCACGCTGAAGCGTCGTCCCACACGACACCGGCAAACGGTGCAGCGCGGCGCCCGCGTGAAGAATCGCACAAGCCAGCACCTGAACACCGCGGCCGCCCCCCGCCGCGACCGGAGAAAATCGGGCCGAGCGATTTTTTCATTTTCGTCTTCCCCCAGAGGTGCAGGGCCGCCTGCGCCGCGACAGGTCTCCCCATGGCACGACATCCCTCCTGGTGCTGGAACGCCCTCGCGACGGCCGCCCTGGCCACCCTCCTGACCGGCTGCGGCGGCGGCTCGGACGAGCCCGACGGCACGGCCGTGGCGACGTCCTCCGACCCCTCCGCCGAGGCGCTGGCCGAAACCGCCGCCTACCGCCGCAGCGGCAGCATGCGGGCCCAGGCGGTGGCAGCCCCCGTCGTGCCGGTGCTGACCGTGCGCGCCCGCGCGAGCCTGGCCGCCGACGTCGGCCCCATCATGCAGGTGCGCGTGGACGACACCCTGATCGGCACGGTCGAGGTGCGCAACCTCGCCGACTGGGCCGACTACCGCTTCACCGCGCCGACGCTGCAACCGGGCTCCAAGGTCGAGGTGGTCTACACCAACGATGCCAAGATCGGCAGCGAAGACCGCAACCTCTTCGTCGCCCTGCTCGGCGCCGGCAGCACCGTGCTGCTGCCGACCACGCCGATCGCGATGATCGACCAGGGCGTCGGCGCGAAGGCCTTCGACGGCCTGAACCTGATCGCCGGGCGCAGCGAGATGTACGGCAGTGGCGCCCTGCGCACGATCTGGCCGGCCACGCCGGGGGTCTCCGACGCGCTGCGGCTGCGCCGCCAGGACGCCTCGCGCTTCCTGCTGCAGACCACCTTCGGCCCCACGCCGGCGACCATCGAGGCCCTCACCGCCAAGACCTACGCCGCCTGGATCGACGAGCAGATGGCCCTGCCGGTCACCGACAGCTTCGTGAACGCAGTGCAGGCGCGCTACGACCTGGGCGCCGACTACCGTCCGGGCGGGCGGCAGTACAGCCCCTACGAGGTCTCGCGGGCCTTCTGGCGCGTCTCCTTCGACGCCCCCGACCCGCTGCGCCGCCGGGTCGCCTACGCGCTGCACCAGATCTTCATGGTCTCGCAGGCCGACGGCAGCCTGTGGAACCACAGCCGCGCCTATGCCCGCTACCTCGACCTGATCAACCGCCACGCCTTCGGCAACTTCCGCGAGCTGCTCGAGCACATGGCGCTCAGCCCGGCGATGGGCCTGTACCTCTCGCACCTGCGCAACCAGAAGGAAGACCTCGCCAAGGGCCGCATGCCCGACGAGAACTTCGCGCGGGAGATCATGCAGCTGTTCACCATCGGCCTGTACGAGCTGAACCCCGACGGCAGCCAGAAGCTCGGCGCCGACGGCCGCCCCATCGAGACCTACGGCAACGCCGACGTGATGGCGATGGCCAAGGTCTTCACCGGCTACGCCTGGGGCTTCCCCGACTCGGCCCTGACCGACAAGACCTTCCGCTCCAACCCGAGCTACGCGCCGGCCACCGACACCCGAGTCGACCTGCAGCCGATGAAGGCCTACCCCGGCCAGCACTCCACCGCCGAGAAAGTGCTCTTCGCCGGCAAGCCCTGGGCCGTCACCCTGCCGGCCGGTGCCAGCGCGGCCGACGACCTGCGCAGCGCGCTGGACACCCTGTTCCGGCACCCCAACGTCGGCCCCTTCATCGGCCGCCAGCTGATCCAGAAGCTGGTGACCAGCCAGCCCAGCCCGGCCTATGTCGCGCGCATCGCCGCGGTGTTCGCCGACAACGGCCGCGGCGTGCGCGGCGACCTGGGCGCCGTGGTACGCGCCATCCTGCTCGACCCGGAGGCCCGCGGCGAGCCCGGCCCCGGCTTCGGCAAGCTGCGCGAACCCACCCTGCGCATCGCCCAGTGGCGCCGCGCCTTCGACGCCCGCTCGGTCAGCGGCGAGTACAACTTCACCTGGCAGACCAGCACGTCCGGACAGCGCGTGTTCCACGCCCCGTCGGTGTTCGGCGACTTCCGCCCCGGCTACATCCCACCCAACTCCAGCTTTGCCGCACGCGGCGCCACCGCGCCGGAGTTCCAGATCGCCGACGAGATCAGCGCCGCCGGCTGGGTCAACGCGGCCGAGGCCATGGGCAGCGGCGGGCTGGGCTGGTCCAACGGCACCCGCGAGGTCGCGGCCGACTACAGCGCACTGACCCAGCGCCTGATGGCCGGCGACGTGGCCGGCCTGCTCGACGACATCGACCACCTGCTGTTCGGCTCCACCATGTCCCCCGAGCTGCGCGGCCTGATCGTCGAGGCGATGAGCAGCGTGGGCGGCAACAGCCCGGAAAGCCAGCTCAACCGCGCCCGCATGGCCGTCTTCATCGCCATGGCCTCCCCCGAATACCTGGTCCAACGCTGACGCCATGAACGCCTCGCGACGCCATCTCCTCCGCACCGCGGCCAGCCTGGCTGCCACGCTGCCGGGTGCCCGGGCCCCGCTGGCCCTCAGCCTGGCCGGGCTGGGTGCGCTCGCCGCCGACCGGGCCGAAGCGGCCGACACCGGCGGCTACCGCGCGCTGGTCTGCCTGTTCATGCTGGGCGGCAGCGACAGCCACAACTGGATCGTGCCCACCGACGCCGCCGGCTATGCCGAGTACGCCCGCGTGCGCGCCGAACTGGCCTGGCCCAGCGCCCGGCTGCAGCCCATCCGCACCCCCAGGCAGGACAGCGGCCGCAGTTTCGGCATGCCGCAGGAACTGGCTGCGCTGCGCAGCTGGTACGAATCGGGCCGCGCCGCGCTGCTGGCCAATGTCGGCCCGCTGGTGCGCCCGCTCACCAAGGCCGAGTACCGCAACGGCGGTGCCGCAGTACCCGCCAAGCTGTTCTCGCACAACGACCAGCAGTCCACCTGGCAGTCCCTGGCACCCGAAGGCGCCCTCTCCGGATGGGGCGGCCGCATGGGCGACCTGCTGCGCTCGGCCAACGCCCAGCCGGTCTTCACCGCAGTCTCGGCCAACGGCAACGCGGTCTTCCTGACCGGCCGCAGCGTCACCCAGTACCAGGCCGGCGCCAACGGACCGATCGGCGTGGACGCCCTGTCCAAAACCTGGGTGCTGGGGTCCTCGAGCGTCGCGCCGGTGCTGCGGCGCGTGCTGGGCAGCAGCGGCAGCAACGACTTCCAGGCGGAGTACGCACGCATCGTGCAGCGCTCGCTGGACACCACCGCCACGCTGCGCAGCGCCATCGACGGCGCCGGCATCCCGGCCCTGAGCACCGCCCTGGCCGAGGACGCCCTGGCCAGGCAGCTGCGCGTCGTCGCGCAGATGATCGCCGCCGGCCCGCGCATGGGCATGAAGCGGCAGGTCTTCATGGTCAGCCTCGGCGGCTTCGACAGCCACAACAACCAGATGCGCGACCAGCCCGTGCTGATGTCGCGGGTGGCCAACGCCAGCGACTGGTTCCTGCGCGCGCTCGACGCCGCGGGCATGCTCGGCAACGTCACCCTCTTCAGCGCCAGCGACTTCGGCCGCACCCTGAGCAGCAACGGCGACGGCAGCGACCACGGCTGGGGCTCGCACCACTTCATCGCCGGCGGCGCGGTGCGCGGCGGCGACCTCTACGGCCGCTTCCCCCTCACCGCCCTGGGCACCGACACCGACGTCGGCTCCGGCCGCCTGCTGCCCACCACCTCGGTGACCCAGTACGCCGCCACCCTGGGCCGCTGGATGGGACTGACCCCGTCGGAGCTGACCACCGTGCTGCCCAACCTGGGGCAGTTCTCGCAGACGGACCTCGGCTTCCTGTAAGGCACCCGCCGGGCGGCCGACCGGCCGTCGGCGGCACGCCGCACCGCCGCCTGTGACGAATGTCACATGAAGGGGAACTCGACAGGCTCATCTGGTGAGCCTTTGCACCTGTATCGTGCCTTCCTGAGTGAAAAATTCGCTTCAGGGAGGCTTCAGAGTGCAGAACACGCCCATTGCCCACAGCGCGCCGGACGGCGGCGCACCCCATGGACTGGCCGAGCACCTTCGGTGCGTCGCCCGGCTGGCAGCCTCGGCCGTGCAGGCCGGCCACCCGGATCCGGCGCTGGCCGCCCTGGCCGAACTGGCCGGCCTGTGGCACGACCTGGGCAAGTACCGTGCCGGCTTTCAGCGCTACATCCAGCAGGTGGCCGAGGCGCACATCGAAGGCAGGCTGCCGCAGGGCAGCGACAAGAGCCACTCGGCCGCGGGGGCGCTGCACGCCGAGCAGTGGCTGCGCAAGATCCACGGCGGCGCCGGACTGTTGAGCGCGCGGCTGCTGCAGTACGTCATCGCGGGCCACCATGCCGGCCTGGACGACTGGCACGACGGTCTGGCAGAGCGACTGATCCGACCCGAAACACTGCGCGAGTTCTCTGAAGCGCTGGACGCCAACCCTCCCGCAGACGTGCTGGCTCCAAGCCGCAGCGTGCCCGAACCGACCAGCCTGCCCATCGACCTGCGAACAGGTCGCGAAGAAATCCCCGGCCGCCTCGCCCTGTGGGTGCGCATGCTCTTCTCGGCCCTGGTGGACGCGGACTTCCTGGACACCGAGGCCTTCATGAACCCGCGCGCCGCAGCGCGGCGCGAGGCTGCGGCGCCGTCGATGACCGAGCTGCTCGCCGCCTTCGACGCCTACATGGCGCACAAGACCGCCGCGGTCGAGGCCGCCGGGCTGGCCGCGAGCCCCGTCAACCGCCGCCGCGCCGAGGTGCTGGCCGCCTGCCGAGCCAAGGCGACGGACGCCCCCGGCACCTACACCCTGACCGTGCCCACCGGCGGCGGCAAGACGCTGGCCAGCCTGGCGTTTGCGCTCACCCACGCGCAGCAGCACGGCCTGCGCCGGGTGGTGATGGTGATCCCCTACACCAGCATCATCGAGCAGACTGCCGAGGTCTATCGCGAGGTCTTCGCGCCGCTGGGCCCGGACGTCGCCGAGCGAGTCGTGCTGGAGCACCACAGCAACGCCGCCGAACCGGGTGAGGCAACGGAGACCGCCCGTTCCCGCCTGGCCTGCGAGAACTGGGATGCGCCCGTCGTGGTGACCACCAGCGTGCAGCTCTTCGAGAGCCTGTTCGCCCGCAAGACCTCGCGCTGCCGCAAGCTGCACGCCCTGCGCGGCAGCGTGATCGTGATCGACGAGGCCCAGCTGCTGCCGGTGGACTTCCTGCAGCCGGTGGTGGACGTGCTGCGCCTGCTGGTGCGCGACCACGGCGCCACCGTCGTGCTCTGCACCGCCACGCAGCCGACGCTGACCGAGCAGCGCCACTTCGGCGGACGCGGCCTGCGCGGCTACGCACCCGGTGAGGTCACCGCGATCATCGACGACGAGCCGGCGCTGTACGACGCCCTGCAGCGCGTGCGGGTGCACCTGCCGGCCAGCCTGACGCAGCCCCAGCCCTGGGAGGTCACCGCCCAGGCGCTGGCCGACCACGACGCGGTGCTGGCGATCGTCGGCCGCCGCGCCGACGCCCGCGAGCTGTACGAGCGTCTCGCCCGCGAGCTGCCCACCGGACGCGGAGGCCTGTGGCACCTGTCGGCACTGATGTGCCCGCAGCACCGCAGCGAGGTCATCGCCGACATCAAGGCCGCCCTGGCCGCCCGCCGCGAGGCTCTGTCCCGCGGCGAGCCGGCCGCGCCGGTGCGGGTGGTCTCGACCCAGCTCGTGGAAGCCGGCGTGGACCTGGACTTCCCGGTGGTCTACCGGGCGCTGGCCGGCCTGGACTCCATCGCCCAGGCGGCCGGGCGCTGCAACCGCGAAGGCAGGTTGGAGCGCGGCGAGGTCCACGTCTTTGTTCCGCCCAAGGCACCACCGTCCGGCCTGCTGCGCCAGGCAGCCCAGGCCTGCACGCTGGTATGGGACGGGCTGGATGCTTCCGGTGACGACGATCCGCTCGCGCTGGAGCGGGTATCGCGCTACTTCGCCCGGCTTTACGGCGGTGCCGAACTGGACCGACACGGCATCACGGAACTGCTCAGGCTGGAAATCGACCGCCGCGCTGGCACGCTGGCCCTGAACTTCCGCAGCGCCGCCGACAGGTTCCGCCTCATCGACAACCAGGACGCCGCCACCGTCTTCGTGCGCTGGCACAGCCCGCGCTGCCGGGAGGACGTCGATGCGCTGCTCGGAATGCTGGAACGCGACGGCCCCTCGCGCTGGCTGATGCGCCGGCTGCAGCGCTACGGCGTGACGATCTACCAGCAGGACCTGAAGCGCCTGCTCGACAGCGGAGACGTGCGCGAACTGCTGCCCGGCCTGTACGTGCAGACCGACAGCGACGTGTTCTACGACCCGGTGCTGGGCGCCCTGCTGGGCGGCGCGCCCGGTGACCCGGCTGCGTACTTCACCTGAACCGAAAAGGAGGAACCCGACGATGGCGACGACAACAAGCTTCTGCCTGGACGTGCGCGGCGACTACGCCTGCTTCACCCGACCCGAGATGAAGGTCGAGCGCGTGTCCTACGACTTCATCACCCCCTCGGCCGCCCGCGCGGTGTTCGAGGCCATTCTCTGGAAGCCCGAGATCCGCTGGCGGGTCGAGCGCATCGAGGTGCTCGCGCCCGTGCGCTGGATCAGCGTGCGGCGCAACGAGGTGGGCGCGGTGGTCTCCACCCGCAACGTCACCAGCGCGATGCAGTCCGGCAGCGGACAGCTGGGCCTGTACATCGAGGACGAGCGGCAGCAGCGCGCCGGCCTCTTCCTGCGCGACGTGGCCTACCGGCTGCATGCGCGCATGGAAGCGGTGAAGGGCGAGGCGCTGCACAACCCGGCCAAGTACGCCGAGATGTTCAGCCGCCGCGCGGCCAAGGGCCAGTGCGTCAACCAGCCTTACCTCGGCTGCCGTGAGTTCGACGCCCGGGTGCGGCTGGTGACCTCGCCCGATGGCGAGCCGGAACCGCTGGCTGCGGTGGACGGCGACTTCGGTTGGATGCTCTACGACATGGACTTCAGCCGCCCCAGCGACCCGCGGCCGATGTTCTTCCGCGCCCAGGTCACGCGCGGGGTGCTGGACCTCACCAAAGCGGAGGTGCGGTCATGATCCTGCAGGCACTGCACGCGTACTACCTGCGCAAGATGCGCGACCCCGACCCGGCGCGGCGGCTGCCGGCCGCCGGGCTGGAGGAGAAAGAGATGCCCTTCATCCTGGAGCTGGCGGCCGACGGGCGGCTGATCGGCATCAGCGACACCCGGACGCAGGAGGGCAAGAAGAAGGTCGCTCGGCGCTTCCAGGTGCCGCAGGGCGTCAAGCGCGCCTCCGGCATTGCTGCCAACTTGCTTTGGGACAGCGCCGAGTACGTTCTAGCACTGCCGGACGTCAAGAAGCTGTCTGCAGCAGAAGCCAAGGGATCGGCATCCGATTACCGGGCCCGGCTCGTGGACATGCAGCAGGCCTTCTCGCAGAGAGTGACCGACCTGCTAACGGTTGCGTCGGACGATTCCGGCCTTGCAGCCGTGGTCGCATTCCTCGAGTCGTCTCCCGGCGATGCAGTCTCGTCCCATCCGCTGGGCAGAGAGATCGCCGAGACAAACCCGCTGCTCAGCTTCCGCCTCACCAGCGAAGATCCGGTGGACCTGGTCTGCCAGCGCCCGGCGGTGGTTGCGGCCATCACGGCTTCGTCAGGCACCACAAGCAGCGCGGAGGACGGCCCAGCCCAGGGCCTGCCTTGCCTGATCACAGGCACCGCCGGAGAGCCGGAGCGCCTGCACAGCGCCATCAAGGGTGTGTGGGGCGCGCAGACCTCGGGCGCCAACATCGTGTCGTTCAACCTGGACGCCTTCCGCTCCTTCGGCAAGGAACAGGGTGCCAACGCCCCGGTCAGCCCGGCGGCAGCCTTTGCCTACACCACCGCGCTGAACCACCTGCTGGCCAAGGGCTCGCCCCAGCGCATGCAGGTGGGCGACGCCAGCACGGTGTTCTGGGCGCAGTCGGAAGAAGACAGTGACTTCGAGAACGCCTTCGCCGCCTTCTTCAACGACCAGCACGACGACCCGGATGCGCACACCGCCCAGGTGCGGGCGTTGCTGGGCTCGGTGCACAGCGGGCGTTTTGGTGGTGCGGGCGGCACCACCGGCGACCGGCGCTTCTTCGTGCTCGGCCTGGCACCCAACGCCGCGCGCATCTCGATCCGCTTCTGGCACGCCGCACCGCTGGCCGAGGTGGGAGAGCGCATCCAGCGCTGGTTCGACGAGCTGGACATCGTGCGCGGCCCGAAGGATCCGGCCTACCCGTCGCTGTTCCGCCTTCTGACCGCCGTCGCCCTGCAGGGCAAGGCCGACAACATCCCGCCCAACCTGGGTGGCGACGTGATGCGCGCCATCCTGAGCGGCACGCCCTTCCCCGCCCTCTGGCTCAACGCCGCGGTGCAGCGCTGCCGGGCCGAGCAGCGCGTGACCCACCTGCGCGCAGCGGCCATCAAGGCCTGCCTGCTGCGCGGCCACCCCCTTTCACCCCAGGAGGACCCGAAAGCCATGCTCGACCGTGACAACCCCAACGCGGCCTACCGCCTCGGCCGCCTCTTCGCCGTGCTGGAGAAGATCCAGGAAGAGGCCAACCCCGGCCTGAACGCCACCATCCGCGAGCGTTACTACGGCGCCGCTTCCAGCACCCCGGTGGCGGTGTTCACCACGCTGCTGCGGCTGAAGAACCACCACCTCGCCAAGCTGACGAACCGCGGCCGGGCCACGAACTTCGAGAAGCTGATCGGGGAGATCACCGGCGGCATCGCCGACTTCCCGCTGCACCTGCCGCTGCCTGAGCAGGGTCGCTTCGCCCTGGGCTACTACCACCAGCGGCAGGACTTCTTCACCAAACACGAGGCTGCCGAAACATCCGCCGATGCGCCCGCGGCACCCACACCGCCTGCCACACCCGTGCAACCCAGCCTGATCTGACCGTCACCCCAACAGGAGGAACCCCATGACCCCCCTCGCCCACCGCTACGACTTCGTGCTGCTCTTCGACGTGAAGGACGGCAACCCCAACGGCGACCCGGACGCCGGCAACCTGCCCCGGCTGGACGCCGAAACCGGCCACGGCCTGATGACCGACGTGGCGCTCAAGCGCAAGGTGCGCAATTTCGTCGGGCTGGTTCACGAGGAAAAGGCGCCCTTCGAAATCTACGTGAAGGAAAAGGCAGTTCTGAACCGCACCCACGAGCGCGCCTATGTTGAAACCGGCAATGCCGAATCGCTGAAGGGCGATGACAAGAAGCGCAAGGGTGCTGGCGACGTCATAGAGCAGGCGCGTGCCTGGATGTGCAAGAACTTCTTCGACATCCGCACCTTTGGCGCCGTCATGTCGCTGGGCGTGAACTGCGGCCAGGTCCGTGGCCCGGTGCAGATGACCTTTGCCCGCTCGATCGAGCCCATCGTCGCGCTGGAGCATTCCATCACCCGCATGGCCGTGGCCACCGAGGCGGAGGCCGAGAAGCAGGGCGGCGACAACCGCACCATGGGCCGCAAGCACACCGTGCCCTACGGCCTGTACCGCTCGCACGGCTTCATCTCCAGCTTCCTGGCACGCCAGACCGGCTTCTCGGCCGAAGACCTGGAACTGCTGCTGAAGGCGCTGGAGCAGATGTTCGAACACGACCGCTCGGCCGCGCGCGGGCAGATGAGCACGCGCGGGCTGTACGTGTTCGAGCACGACAGCGAACTGGGCAACGCGCCCGCGCATGCGCTGTTCGACCGCCTGGTGGTGACGCCCACCGCACCGGGCACACCGGCACGGGATTTCAGCGCCTACGCCGTGACCTTCGATGGCAAGCAGCTGGAAGTGGGAGCCACGGTCGAGGCGGCGCCGGGGGTCAGGCTGACGCGGCGCTGCTGAACGGAATACCCGGTGGCAGCGGTCAGCGTCGCCCAGCCCAGTACCCGGGCCGGCGACGCTGTACGGCCACGGCGATGACACGCAGCAAATGGCCCTCCAACCGGTACACCAAAGAAATCGGAAACACATGGATCGGCAAGATCCTGGTTCCCTCAGGCCCCGGCGTCCCCAAGCCCGGAGAGAGGGACAGGCGCGCCAAAGCCCGGTTGATTTCCAGTTGCAGAGCCTCAGCGGAGGACCAGGCGTCCTGATCGATGTACCAATCGGCGGCCTCGCGGGCGTCGGCTTAGGCCTCGTCGCTCAGGCTGACGATCATGCGGCCGAACGGTGGCTTTGGCGGCTATGGATGTAGGCAGCCAATTCCGCCATGGCCTCATCGGCGGGGGTGAACCGAGTTCTGCCCGCATCCGTATCCGCCACCCGGCGGGCGATCTCAGCCTCCCACTCCGGGCTCAGCGGCGGCGCCGGATCGATGCTCTCGAGCAGCGTTTCCGCGAGCGCGGCGCGCTGCTCCGGCGGCAGCGTCAGAGCCTGGGCGGTCAGTTGTTCCAGCGTCGATGACATACACGGCTCCGTCACGAGTGCTCGAGGGATGCCGAGAGTCTAGGTCCATAAGCCCTGAACCGCCATGAATGCCGATCTCAGCGACCCCACCGACCCCGACGACCCCCTGCCCCTGTCCGCCCTGCAGCACTGGGCCTACTGCCCGCGCCAGTGCGGGCTGATCCACCTGGAGCAGGCCTTCGACGACAACCTGCACACCCTGCGCGGCCAGGCCGTGCACCGGCAGGTGGACCAGCCGGGCGTGGAGATCCGCAAGGGCCTGCGCGTCGAACGCGCCCTGCCGGTGTGGCATGAGGGCCTGAACCTGATCGGCAAGGCCGACGTGGTGGAGTTCGAGCCCGACGGCACGCCCTACCCGGTGGAATACAAACACGGCTCGCGCCACAAGGCGACCGACATCGCCGCTGCGGACGATGTGCAGCTCGCCGCGCAGGCGCTGTGCCTGGAGGCCATGACCGGCCGCGCCGTGCCCGAGGGTGCACTGTTCTACGCCGCGTCCAAACGCCGCCGCGTCGTGCCGATCACCACCGCGTTGCGCCAGACCGTTGCCGACACCGCCAACGCCGTGCGACGGATGCTTTCCAGCGCTGTCTTGCCGCCTCCCATCGCGGACACCCGCCGCTGCCACGGCTGCTCGCTGCGCGAACGTTGCCAACCCGAGGCCTGGCGGCAACTGCACGGTGAGCGAGACCTGCGGACCGACCTGTTCACGCCCGAAGACTGACGCACGGTTCGCCCGCCCGGAGCCTGCACCCCATGCAACTGCTCAACACCCTCTACGTCACCCTGCCCGACAGCTACCTGCGGCTGGACAACGACACCCTGCGCGTCGTCGACGACGCCCACGAGACCCGCCTGCGCGTGCCACTGCACCACCTGCAGGCGGTGGTCTGCTTCGGCCACGTCGGCCTGAGCGCCCCGCTGATGCACCGCCTGGCCGACGAAGGCATCGCCCTGGTGCTGCTGGACGCCAACGGCCGCTTCAAGGCCCGGCTGGAAGGCGCGGTCAGTGGCAACGTGCTGCTGCGCCGCGCCCAGCACCGGGCGGTGGACGATGCGGCCCTCACCCTGGAGCTGGCGCGCAACATCGTCGCCGGCAAGCTGCGCAACCAGCGCCAGGTGCTGATGCGCGGCGCCCGCGAAACCAGGGACGACGCCGAACGCGCCCGCCTGGTGCGCGCCGCACAGAACCTGGCCGCCAGCCTGCGCGCCTGCCGCGGCGCGACCGACCTGCACACCCTGCGCGGCGTGGAAGGTGAAGGCGCACGCGGCTACTTCGAGGCGCTGAACCTGCTCGTCAAACCCGAGCGGCGCGAACACTTCCGCCTGGACGGTCGCAGCCGCCGCCCGCCGCGCGACCGCATGAACGCCCTGCTCAGCTTCTTCTACGCCATGTGGATGAACGACTGCCGCAGCGCCCTGGAGGCCGCCGGCCTCGACCCCCAGCTCGGCCACCTGCATGCCCTGCGCCCCGGCCGCGCGGCCCTGGCGCTGGACCTGATGGAAGAGTTCCGCCCCTGGGCCGACCGGCTGGCGCTCACCCTGGTCAACCGCGGCCAGGTCGGCGCGGACGACTTCGACTGCCGCGAAGGTGGCGCCGTGCTGCTGCAGGGCGAAGCCCGCAAGGCGGTGGTGGTGGCCTACCAGGAGCGCAAGAAGGACGAAGTCACCCACCCCCTGCTGGCCGAAAGCCTGCCCCTGGGCCTGGTCCCGCTGGTGCAGGCCCGCCTGCTGGCACGCCACCTTCGCGGCGAGGCGCCCACCTACCTGCCCTTCGCCATGCGCTGAACCGTCCGGCACCCGAAGCTGCCCCGCACAACACCCTGTCGGAGAGGAGGATCCCGTGCTCGTCATCGTCTGCTACGACGTCAACACCGAGGACCGCGCCGGCCGCCGACGCCTGCGCCGCGTCGCCAAGGTCTGCGAAAGCACCGGCCAGCGGGTCCAGAAATCCGTCTTCGAGTGCCAGGTGACCCTGGCCCAGATGGAAGACCTGGAGCGCCGCCTGCTGGCCGAAATCGACCTCGATACCGACTGCCTGCGCCTGTACCGCCTGGCCGACGGCAAAGGCTGCGAAGTGCGCGAACACGGGCGCTTCCGCGCCACCGACTTCGAGGACCCGCTCGTCCTATGATGGAGCCCGCGCGAACCCCCAGTGACCGCCAAGCCACCCGGGAGGTTCGCGCACCGCGCAAGTGACTGATTTGCAAGGGAGTCCGTGCTCCTCACCGCCAACCAGACACCCGACCGGCGTCGTGAGACGCCCGGGTTCGCGAGAACCGCCCGGTTCTCGCCAGCCCGACAACACGTTGGAAGCGCGGAGTCGCCGGCCGGGAAACCGGTCGGCGTGGATTGAAACTCGGTGATCGTCGCCTCGAACGGGCTGGACGACGGTCGCCGGCCGGGAAACCGGTCGGCGTGGATTGAAACCCCCCACCCCCTGAACAGAGAGCCCAGTCCTGCAGTCGCCGGCCGGGAAACCGGTCGGCGTGGATTGAAACAGTCATCGCAACACACCGACCACTGGAGCCACCGTCGCCGGCCGGGAAACCGGTCGGCGTGGATTGAAACACGGCGTACCTGTCCGGCGGGCCGGGCATGTCCAGTCGCCGGCCGGGAAACCGGTCGGCGTGGATTGAAACCTGGCCGGCCAGTCGATCGACCTTGGCACGACGCGTCGCCGGCCGGGAAACCGGTCGGCGTGGATTGAAACCAGCACCTCCAGTGCTGACCCGAAGCCCGTTTCCGTCGCCGGCCGGGAAACCGGTCGGCGTGGATTGAAACTTGCCCAGGTGGGTGACCACACTCAGCAACGCGCGTCGCCGGCCGGGAAACCGGTCGGCGTGGATTGAAACCGCGCTGACGATGCCCTTGGACATCATCTGCTGGGTCGCCGGCCGGGAAACCGGTCGGCGTGGATTGAAACCTGCCTGGCGGCGTCGCGCGCCTCGGCCAGGGAAGTCGCCGGCCGGGAAACCGGTCGGCGTGGATTGAAACAGTGCGAGGCGCGGCCCGCCCCGAGAACGCCGCGGTCGCCGGCCGGGAAACCGGTCGGCGTGGATTGAAACACGACATCGCAAGAGCAGGCATCCGCCGCGTCGGCGCGGTCGCCGGCCGGGAAACCGGTCGGCGTGGATTGAAACGGGTGGAACGGGTTGCGCTGCGGCTGGCCGCCGGGTCGCCGGCCGGGAAACCGGTCGGCGTGGATTGAAACATCAACGGCCCGTCCACCCCGGCGCGCAGCGGGCGGTCGCCGGCCGGGAAACCGGTCGGCGTGGATTGAAACGACGGCGCCGTGGGCACGGCCACCACGGCGTCGGTCGCCGGCCGGGAAACCGGTCGGCGTGGATTGAAACATGGAGGCGGCCGTCACGCTGTCGGCGTTGCCGAGTCGCCGGCCGGGAAACCGGTCGGCGTGGATTGAAACGCCATGTACCTGTTCTTCTCGCGCTGCGCCACGTGTCGCCGGCCGGGAAACCGGTCGGCGTGGATTGAAACCGGCGGTTTCGGTGAATACCAAGCTGACCCGATCAAGTCGCCGGCCGGGAAACCGGTCGGCGTGGATTGAAACCCATGAACGGGTCGAGCACCACATCGCCCTGCTGCGGTCGCCGGCCGGGAAACCGGTCGGCGTGGATTGAAACGGCTCCAACGCTGGGTTGGGCGGCTGGTACACGAGTCGCCGGCCGGGAAACCGGTCGGCGTGGATTGAAACTGCCAGGCCGAGCAAGTGGCCGAGTGGCGCGCCGGTCGCCGGCCGGGAAACCGGTCGGCGTGGATTGAAACAACCTGAGGCGCCGCCTCGCGGCAGAGCAGGCGGCGTCGCCGGCCGGGAAACCGGTCGGCGTGGATTGAAACCACGACGTGCCGGTGGCCAGCTCGGCACGGCTCGGTCGCCGGCCGGGAAACCGGTCGGCGTGGATTGAAACAACGCCCTGTCCGGCGACGCCGAGAACCTCAGCGACGGTCGCCGGCCGGGAAACCGGTCGGCGTGGATTGAAACACAGCCGCCACGCCGCCATCGCCCATCGCCGTCGTCGCCGGCCGGGAAACCGGTCGGCGTGGATTGAAACACCGAGGCCTGGCGGTCTCCTGACGCGGTCCGGCTGTCGCCGGCCGGGAAACCGGTCGGCGTGGATTGAAACGACTTGTCGACGATCCCCAGCTGCGCCCGGTCAAGTCGCCGGCCGGGAAACCGGTCGGCGTGGATTGAAACTCGCGCAGGCGGGCGATGCTCACCTGCTCGATGGCGTCGCCGGCCGGGAAACCGGTCGGCGTGGATTGAAACCACACAGCGCGGATCTTGCCGTCTGCAAGATCCTGGTCGCCGGCCGGGAAACCGGTCGGCGTGGATTGAAACACCCCACCCCCTGTAAACCGCAGCCAGACCAGCCGGTCGCCGGCCGGGAAACCGGTCGGCGTGGATTGAAACCGACAGTTTGCGGCGGGCCATCGCGGCGAGATGGTGTCGCCGGCCGGGAAACCGGTCGGCGTGGATTGAAACGAGCAGAAGCTCAAGCGGCTGGAGCGCGAGCGCGGTCGCCGGCCGGGAAACCGGTCGGCGTGGATTGAAACCGGCCGGAAGCATCCCGGACGATGACGTCGAACTGTCGCCGGCCGGGAAACCGGTCGGCGTGGATTGAAACGAGTGTGAAGCTGGCCTTGTAGGCGTCGTTGGCGGTGTCGCCGGCCGGGAAACCGGTCGGCGTGGATTGAAACTGCGCGTCGGCCCAGAAGGGCCGCTGTGGCCGAGTCGCCGGCCGGGAAACCGGTCGGCGTGGATTGAAACACCCTAAGGCCGATCGGTGAACTGCAAACCAACGAGTCGCCGGCCGGGAAACCGGTCGGCGTGGATTGAAACTAGACCTGGAGGCGCCGTGGACGGGCACTGCTTTTGGTCGCCGGCCGGGAAACCGGTCGGCGTGGATTGAAACGCGCGTAGTGCCAGGGATCACCGAGACGTCGACGCGTCGCCGGCCGGGAAACCGGTCGGCGTGGATTGAAACCGCTCGCTCGTCGTGTCGGGCGACCTGGCGCGCATGGTCGCCGGCCGGGAAACCGGTCGGCGTGGATTGAAACGCGGTCGTGACGGCTCCGGCCGACAGCTTCGCAGTGGTCGCCGGCCGGGAAACCGGTCGGCGTGGATTGAAACGTTTTGGACCTGGAGGCGCCGTGGACGCACACCGGTCGCCGGCCGGGAAACCGGTCGGCGTGGATTGAAACACGCGCCCGCGCGGCTGCGGCCCGCCCAGCGGCGGTCGCCGGCCGGGAAACCGGTCGGCGTGGATTGAAACCCCCCACCCCCTGAACAGAGAGCCAAGCCCCGCGTCGCCGGCCGGGAAACCGGTCGGCGTGGATTGAAACGGGTTGCCCCGAGCGTGCGTGAGCAGGAAGGCATGGTCGCCGGCCGGGAAACCGGTCGGCGTGGATTGAAACATGGACGAGAAGTGCCCGGTCACGCTGGGCACCGTCGCCGGCCGGGAAACCGGTCGGCGTGGATTGAAACCATACAGCGCGGATCTTGCCGTCTGCAAGATCCTGTCGCCGGCCGGGAAACCGGTCGGCGTGGATTGAAACTTCCTGTGCGTGGCGTGGCTGCTGTTGCCTGCGGTCGCCGGCCGGGAAACCGGTCGGCGTGGATTGAAACCGGCGTCGGCTTCAGGTTGCGCACCCGATCCAGCCGGTCGCCGGCCGGGAAACCGGTCGGCGTGGATTGAAACAGCCACGTGGTGATCGGGTCGTGCTGGTCCGGCCGGTCGCCGGCCGGGAAACCGGTCGGCGTGGATTGAAACGCAGTGCTGATCGCCCCGTCCGTGATCTGCGTGCCGTCGCCGGCCGGGAAACCGGTCGGCGTGGATTGAAACGACGGTATGAGGGCGACTCATCGAGGGCAATAAGAGTCGCCGGCCGGGAAACCGGTCGGCGTGGATTGAAACTACCTGGTGCCGATCGATCTCTCGCCCGCCGCGCAGTCGCCGGCCGGGAAACCGGTCGGCGTGGATTGAAACGTGCTGATGTCCGGCCGCACCACCCTGAGCATCGATGTCGCCGGCCGGGAAACCGGTCGGCGTGGATTGAAACACCCGCGTGCAATGGGCCCTACCGACCGAGCGGCGTCGCCGGCCGGGAAACCGGTCGGCGTGGATTGAAACATCGGTGAACCCCCCGTCGAAATGCATCAGCAGCCGTCGCCGGCCGGGAAACCGGTCGGCGTGGATTGAAACCTCTCCGACCAGGCGCAGGCCGCCCGCGTGGGCGCGTCGCCGGCCGGGAAACCGGTCGGCGTGGATTGAAACGACTACATGCTCATCCTCGAGAGCCAGCAGCAGGGCGTCGCCGGCCGGGAAACCGGTCGGCGTGGATTGAAACCGCTGTCGGGGCTTGAGTTGCCAGCATGATCCTCGTCGCCGGCCGGGAAACCGGTCGGCGTGGATTGAAACTGCCGCGGCCATGGCCACCAGTTTGTGCTTCGAGGTCGCCGGCCGGGAAACCGGTCGGCGTGGATTGAAACGATCCAGGATCTGCAATTCCTCGAGTTGCACATGTCGCCGGCCGGGAAACCGGTCGGCGTGGATTGAAACGGCCTTGTACAGCCCGACGACGGCCGCGGCGGACGTCGCCGGCCGGGAAACCGGTCGGCGTGGATTGAAACCTCGCCGACCAGGCGCAGGCCGCCCGCGTGGTCGGTCGCCGGCCGGGAAACCGGTCGGCGTGGATTGAAACCTCGAAAGCGGCCAGCGCGTCCGCGAGACCATCCAGTCGCCGGCCGGGAAACCGGTCGGCGTGGATTGAAACTCGCGCACCCACGCCAGGTCGATCTGCCCGAGCACGGTCGCCGGCCGGGAAACCGGTCGGCGTGGATTGAAACGGGCAGGCTGGGAGACCAGCGACGACGGCTCACGGTCGCCGGCCGGGAAACCGGTCGGCGTGGATTGAAACCTTGCCAGTCGGCGGACAACCCTGCGATTACGTCGGTCGCCGGCCGGGAAACCGGTCGGCGTGGATTGAAACTGCACCGTGATGCCGCTGCGTGCCGCATTGGCGGCGTCGCCGGCCGGGAAACCGGTCGGCGTGGATTGAAACGAGGGCAAGCGCTCGACAGCAGGGCGCGTGCTCGCGTCGCCGGCCGGGAAACCGGTCGGCGTGGATTGAAACTGCTGCTCGACGCGGAGATGCCCATCCACCACATCGTCGCCGGCCGGGAAACCGGTCGGCGTGGATTGAAACATGGGGATAGCATCGCGATCGGCCGCAGGGCAGTCGTCGCCGGCCGGGAAACCGGTCGGCGTAGATTGAAACTTGGCGACGTACTTCGCGACGTAGCCCGCCGCGCTGTCGCCGGCCGGGAAACCGGTCGGCGTGGATTGAAACAGCGGCACGTGCAGATCGTCGGCGCCCTCGCGGGTGTCGCCGGCCGGGGAACTGGTCGATCGGCGCCGCGAACCCCACCGCGGGCCGCCCGGCTTGACCGGGCGCAACGCGTCACCGGGGCCCCAGGCCGACAGTGTGTGCCCAAGAGGCAGATGCGATGGCGAAGCGGCTGTGGGTGGCGGGCCTGGCGGCCCTGGGGGTCGGGGCAGCCCTGCTGGCGGGTTGGGGGGTGCGCGAGTTTCAGCGCGAGATGGCGCAGGCGCGCCTTCGGGTGGAGGGGCGCAGCGAGTTGCTGGAGACCGCCTGGGGCCGGGTGGAGTCCCGCGTCGGCGGCGGCGATCGGGGGCCGCCGGTGCTGGTGGTGCACGGCAGCGGCGGGGGTTTCGACCAGGGCGAGCTGCTGGCGCAAGCGGCGCTGCAGGCCGAGTGGCGTTGGGTGGCGCCGTCGCGTTTCGGCTACCTGCGTTCGAGCCTGCCGCCGCAGGCCGACTTCGACGCGCAGGCGCAGGCCTACGCCCGCCTGCTGGATCACCTGGGGATCGATCGGGTGGCGGTGCTGGCCTTCTCGCACGGCGGGCCGTCGGCGCTGCTGTTCGCGGCGCGCTTCCCGCAGCGGGTGAGTGCGCTGGTGCTGATCTCGGCGGGCGTCACGGGCACGCAGGACCCGGCCCAGGCACAGGCCGGTCGCCAGGGCGATGCGCTGAAGGCGCTGTTCCAGCAGGACTGGCGCTACTGGGGGCTGACCACGCTCTGGCGCGACGGCTTCCTGGGGCTGATGGGGGCCGACGCCAAGGTGCGCGCCGGCCTGTCGCCGGCGCAGCGCGCCCTGGTCGATCGGCTGGTGGACGGCATGCACCCCGCATCACGGCGCGCCGCCGGGGCCGCCTTCGACAACCGGGCCGCGATGCCGCAGGCCGTGCAACTGGCCGCGATCCGCGCGCCCACGCTGCTGCTGCATGCCCGGGACGACAGCCTGCAGGTCTTCGGCAATGCGCTGGCCGGTGAGCGCACGATCCCCGGGGCGCGGCTGGTCGCCTTCGACCACGGCGGGCACCTGCTGCTGGCGGTGGCGCAGGCACCGGTGCGCCAGGCGGTGCAGGACTGGCTGCTGCGCTGGCATGCCGGGGCTGCGGCCGCGGCCGAAGCCTCGGCAGCAGTGGACCCGGCGTCAGCGCCGCGCTGAGCCGCGCAGTCAGGGGCCCTTCAGGCGCCCGTCGGACCGGGGGAGCCGGTGGCCGCCTGCGGCGCCGCGGGGCCGGCCGACGACTCGCGCAGGCAGCGGAACCCGATGTAGACCACCGCGGTGTGCCCCGGCTTGCCCTGCAGGTGCCCTTCCCGCATCTGCGCCTGGCCGTACCACCAGGAGCCGCCGCGGGTGCGGTGCTCGGCCTCGGCGGGGGCGCTGGGGGGCTCGTCGACCCACTCCCAGACGTTGCCGCCCATGTCGTGCAGGCCGTTGACGCCCGCCGGGGTCTGGCCGACGCGGGCATGGCCGTGGCCGCGCCACAGGGTGGCCCCGTGGCGCAGGGCACGCGTGCGGGCGGCGCTGCCGCAGTCGTCCAGGCACTGGGCACCCGCCGGGCTTGCGCCGCTGGGGAAGGCGTAGCGCCGGCCGCGCTCGAAGCCCGCCGGCGGGTCGGCGCGCTGCTCGAGGTAGGCCGCCTGTACCCATTCCTCGTCGCGGGGCAGCCGGCCACCGGCCCAGCGGCAGAAGGCCTGCGCCTCGTCGAAGCCCAGGTGCACCGCGGGCTCGTCATCGGCGGCCGGCGCGCCGAAGGGGGTTTGCCAGGTCCAGCCAGGCTGGCGCACCCAGCCGGCCTCGTAGACCTCGCCGCCGCCCTGGCGTTCGGCCCGGGTGAGGCGGCCGGTGGCCTGCACGTAGCGGCGGAACTGGCCGACGGTGGTTTCGGTGCGGGCCATGGCGAAGCCGCCGACGGGCTGCCAGTCGATTCCGGCGGGGTTGGCGGCAGAGGTTGCGACAGGGGTGGCGGCGGGGTTCACGGCCACGCCGCCGGCGGGCCGGGCCGCGGCCGCCCAGGGCCCGGACGCCAGTGCGATGAGAAGGATGGCAAAGCGCATCGATGTCTCCTGCGTCGATGGGGCAGGGCCCGTGCCGGCAGGCGCGCGCCACCTGTCATGCCGGCCCCGGCGCCTCGTTGCCTTGTGCTCGGCGGAACGGCCTCAGTGCTGTTCCCGGGTGAGCTTCTCCGCGTAGGAGATGCCGATGGCCGAGAGCACGAAGGTGAAATGGATGACGGCCACGAGGGTGATGATCTGGATGCTCTCCAGGTTCAGGTCGCCGCTCAGGTAGGTCTTCAATGCGTGCACGCCCGAGATGGAGATGATCGCGAAGGCCAGCTTCAGCTTCAGGTTGTACGTGTTGACGTGGTCCAGCCAGTCGGGCTTGGCGATGTTGCGGTTGTCGAAGTGACCGGTGGTGACGAACAGGGAGATCCCCGCCAGCGCCACCACCCAGACCAGCTGGGCGACCATGGTCATGTCCACCAGTTCGAGCACCTTGATGATGAGGCCGATCTTCTCGAGGTCGCCGAAGAGCAGCGTGGTCATCAGCTTGTAGGTCTCGACCAGGAACTTGCCCAGGATGCCGATGATGATGACCACCAGGCCGACGTAGAAGAACATCATCGTGAACCGCATGCCGTACAGCAGCGATCCGACGGCCGAGAGCATTTTCTCCATGAGTGGTTTCCTCGAGGGCAGAGCGAGAGGGAGATCCGGCCGATGGGCGCAGGTTCCGGGATGCGACCCGCACCCGCAGGCCAGCGTGCCGCGGCGTCGGCCGGCCGCATTGTCCACATCCGGGTGGCGGGCGTGTGCCACGGGCCTATCCGGGGGCCATCGGCGGTGCCGCAGCGGCCCGGGCCCAGGCATCATCCGCACCGTGCCGGATCTGCCCACGCCCTACCGCCGCCCGTCGTCGGCCCAGCTCACGCTCACCTTCTTCGGCGAGGTGCTGCTGGCCACGGGACGGCTGCTGCGCGGGCGCAGCCGCATGCAGGGGCGCGACCTGCTGCAGCAGCTCGACCGCACCGGCCCGCTGGCGCTGCCGATCGTGCTGCTGACCTGCTTCCTGGTCGGGCTGATGCTGGCCTACATGGGCGGCGCGCAGCTCGAGCGCATCGGCGCGCAGGCCTACATCGCCGACGTGGTGACGGTGGGCATGGTGCGCGAGCTCGGCGGGCTGATGACCGGGGTGATCCTGGCGGGCCGACTGGGGGCGGCCTTCGCCGCCGAACTGGGCAGCATGCAGTCGCACGAGGAGATCGACGCGCTGCGTGTGCTGGGCGTGGACCCGGTGGACCACCTGGTGCTGCCGCGGCTGCTGGCGCTGCTGCTGGTGACGCCGCTGCTGGTGGGCTTCGGCATGCTGGCCGGCGTGCTGGCCGGGCTGCCGGCCGCAGTGGGCGCCTTCGGCGTGCCGGCGGCGGAGTACCTGCACGGCAGCCTGAAGGCGCTGACCTGGACGCACCTGTGGATCGGCCAGTTCAAGGCGCTGGTCTACGCCGCGCTGGTGGCGCTGGCCGGCTGCCGCGAGGGCCTGTACGCCGGCCGCGACGCCGAGGCGGTGGGCGAGGCCACCACCCGCGCGGTGGTCAAGGCGCTGGTGTGGATCGTCGCGGCGGCCTGCGCGACCACGGTGTTCTTCACCTCGCTGGGGTACTGATCCGCATGGCGCCCGCCGACCTGCTGCACGACGACCCCACGCTGCCGCTGCTGCGCGTGGAGGGGCTGACCGTGGGACACGAAGGCCGCGTGGTGCAGCGCGACCTGACCTTCTCGGTGCGGCGCGGCGAGGTGCTGGCCATCGTCGGCGCCAGCGGCTGCGGCAAGAGCACGCTGCTGCGCCACCTGATCGGGCTGCAGGCGCCGCTGGCCGGGCGGGTGTGTTACGGCGCGCACGACTTCCACCACTGCGACGCAGCCACCCGCGACGCGCTGCGGCGCCGCTTCGGCGTGATGTTCCAGGCCGGCGCGCTGTGGAGCTCGATGAGCGTGGGCGAGAATCTGATGCTGCCGATGCGCCTGTTCACCGACTGGCCGGCCGCCGAGCGCGAACGGCGCGCCCGCCACAAGCTGTCGCTGGTGGGGCTGCCCGGCGGCTTCGACCTGGCGCCCTCGGCGCTGAGCGGAGGCATGCGCAAGCGCGCCGCGATCGCCCGGGCGCTGGTGCTGGACCCGGCGCTGCTGTACCTGGACGAGCCCTCCTCGGGGCTGGATCCGCCCAACGCGACGCGGCTGGACGAGCTGATCGGCCACCTGCGCGACGACCTCGGCCGCACGGTGGTGATGGTCACGCACGACATCGACAGCGTCTTCGCGGTGGCCGACCGGGCGCTGTTTCTCGACGAACAGGAGCAGACCATGACCGCCTTCGACACCCCCGCCGCCCTGCTGGCACAGGGGCCGGCGCCAGTGCGAGAGTTCCTGGCACGCGGGCGGGCGGTGCGACCGCTGCGCGTCGCCGCAGCGGCGAGCCCGGCAGGTCCGGCAGCAGGCCCGGCGGACCCTGCGGACGCGGTGGAGGCGTCGGCATGACCGATCTCCGGCGCGCCTGGCGGCTCGGCCTGTTCACGCTGCTCGGCCTGGCGCTACTGCTGGCTGCGGTGGTGACGGTGTTCGGCCTGCGCGTGTTCGAGCGCAGCGAACGCGCCCTGCTGCACTTCGAAGGCTCGCTGTACGGGCTGGCGCCGGGCGCGCCGGTGCTGTTCCGTGGCCTGCCGGTGGGCAGCGTGACCGGCATCGGGGTCGCGCACGACGGCCCCGGCGGTGCACTGCGCCTGCCGGTGGAGGTGACGCTGGAAGGCCCGATGCTCGACCGCCTGCTCGGCGCCGCGGCCCAGCCGGAGGCGGCCGCCCTGCCCCGGCTGCTGCAGCGCGGCCTGAGCGCGCAGCTGGCCACCAGCAGCCTGCTGACCGGGCAGCGCTACATCGAGCTCGACCTGGGGCCGCCGCCGGCGGGGGCGACGGCCGCCGTGGCGCCACGCCGCGACGGCCTGCCGGAGATTCCCACCGTGACCGCGCCGCTGTCGCTGCAGGAGCAGATCGCCCGGCTCGACCTGGACGGCCTGCTGCAGGAGGCCCGTGGTGCCGCTGCAGCGCTGCGCAGCCTGGCCGGCGGTGCGCGCACCGAACAGACGCTGGCACAGCTCGGCCAGGCTGCGCAGCGCCTGGGCGAGCTGGCGCAGGCACTGCAGCGCCAGGTCGGCCCGCTGGCGAAGTCGGCCCAGGCCACCCTGGCGCAGGGCCGGCAGGCCGCCGGCGACCTGGCCCGGGCCGGCGAGCAGGCCGCCAGCGCCGCCGGGCAGATCGGCGCGGCCGCCGCCCGGGCCGAGGCCACGCTGGCCCCGCAGGCCCCGCTGCCGCAGGCCTGGCAGCAGGCCGCCGAGGAGCTGGCGCGCAGCGCCGCGCTGCTGCGCCGCACGCTGGGCGACGAATCCAGCCTGACCCCGGAGCTGCAGCGCAGCGTCGGCGAGGTGGGCCGCGCCGCCCGCTCGCTGCGCGAGCTGGCCGAGCTGCTACGCGACCACCCCGATGCCCTGCTGCGCGGCGCCCCGGCCGCCCCGGCTGCCACGGCCGCCCCGGCCACCCCCGAACCCGGCGATCCGCGCTGAACCGGAGCCCGCGTGAACCCCAAGCCTGCCGCCCGCCACTGCCCGCCGCCGCTGCATGGGCACGCAGCGCCCACCCGCCGGGCGCTGCTGACCCGCGCGCTCACCCTTCCCCTCGCGCTGCCTGTCGCCCTGCCGGCTGCCCTGGCCACGCTGCTGACCGGCTGCGCCAGCCCCGCACCCGAACTGCGGCGCCTGCGCCTGCCGGATCTGCCCGCGGCCGCGGAGCCCGCCCGGCCGCCCGGGGCCACGGATCGGCCCGGCCCTCCCGGGCGGCCCTGGCAGCTGATGGAGCCGCTGGCGCTGCCTGCCTGGCTGGACGACGAGCGCGTCTGGCAGCCCGACGGCACCGCCGGGCTGCGCCCCGTCGCCGGGCTGCGCTGGGCCGAGCCGCTGCGCGACGCGCTGCCGCGCGTCCTGCAGCAGGACCTGGCCGACGCCCTGGGCGGGCCCGGGCAGGTCTGGCGCGCCCCGCTGCCGCCCGGCCTGCGCATCGGCCGGCAGCTGCGCCTGCAGATCCTCGCGCTGCAGCCCGACCCCTCAGGACGCAACCTGCTGCTGCAGGCGCAATGGAGCCTGGCGGCGCCCGACGGCGCCCAGCCGCCGCAGGTCGGCAGCACCCGCCTGACGCAGCCGCTGGCCGGCCCGCCGCCGGACGCGCTGGCGCTGGCGATGCGCCAGGCGCTGCGCCGGCTGGCCGCGCAGATCGTGGCCGAGGCGCGCTGAGCACGCAACCTGCCATGGCGCGGGTCCCTCGGTGCGGCCATCGGGACGGTGGCGACCCTGACGATGGGGCAAGTCTCGTGTGCAATGCGTCACATTTTTCACTTTCAGCCGCTAGACTGGCGTCCTACCCATCGACAGGAGAGGAAGCCAGCATGCCCGCACACGCAACTCCAGCCACGGCCATCACGACCCGCCGAGCCTGGCTGACCTGGCTGGGGTTGGGCGGCGCGGGTGCGCTGGTGCTGCCCGGCTGTGGCGGCCGGCGCCGCGCGGCGCAGGCAGAGGCCCCGGCCGAAGCGAAGAGCCAGAACGGCGTCCGCATCAAGCAGATCGGCAACGGTACGCAGATCACCGGCGACGAGAGCCTGCTGTTCGACACGGGCAAAGCCACCGTCAAGACTGGCGGCCTGCAGTTCCTGGACAAGCTGGCCAAGGCGCTGCGGGACAAGCCGCAGGCGAACGTCCTGGTGGAGGGGCACACGGACAACGTCGGCACGGCTGCGTACAACGACAGCCTGTCGGAACGACGGGCACTGGCCGTGCGTCAGGCGCTGATCGAACGCAACGTCGCCGCCAGTCGCATCTCCGCCCGCGGCCTGGGCATGGGCAAGCCACTGGCAGACAACGGCACGCCGGAGGGCCGGGCGGCCAACCGCCGCACGGAGATCTTCGTGATCGGCGAGTCGATCAGCAGCCTGGACTGACACACGGACCGACCCCGGTTCCATCTGCCGCGCCCACGACGCATCGTGCGCCTGTGGGCGTGGAGGGGTGGGTCACAGGTTCAGCTCACAGAAACTGCTTCCACGCCCCGATGTTGTAGACCTGCGCATAGCCGTTCTTGCGCAGCAGCATCCGGGCCATGCCGCTGCGGGTGCCGCTGGCACAGCCGACCACGACGGGAGCGGACCTGGGGATCTCGGCCAGGCGGCTGCTCAGTTCACCCAGGGGAATGTTGACCGTGCCCGGCGCGCTGGCCGCAGCGAACTCGGCGGCGGAGCGCACGTCCAGCAGCAGCGCCCCCTGTTGCTTCAGCGTCGGCAGCAGGGCTTTGACGCGCCGCGCGCGCCACCACTTATGGCCGAACCAGGCGGCCAGGAGCAGCAGGGGCCAGTTGTCGCGCAGGAAGCCGGGAATGTCCATGGGGGGTCCGATCCAAGGGCGTCGCAAGATACCCCATGAAGTATACGGAGCTTCCCGGCTCCGGAGGCGGCGGCGGCGGCGAGCCTGTGCCCTCCGCTCCCGCGGTCGGGAGCCGTATGGCGAAACCGGCGCAGCGTTCACCAGCCGGCGCGCAGTTCCCCCAGGTCGACCTGCAGCTTGACGAAGCCTTCGGTGACGCGGTGCTCGGGGCCGCCGGCCTGCGAGCGGCTGGCGCCGACGTGCAGCACCGTGCCCACCGAATGCCGCCGGCTCCAGGTCAGCGAGGCCACGCGCTGGGCCGGCTCGACCTGGCTGCCGCGCTCGAGGCGGCTGCGCTGCGTGATGACGCGCAGGTGGTTGCGCGCATCGACGTGCCAGACCGCCAGCCACTGCAGCGCGCTCTCGCGGTAGCCGGGCCGCTCGCCGCCCCAGAGCCGGGCGGTCGAGTGCGTCGGCTCGAGCTCCAGGCGTGGCAGCGGGCGCAGGCGCATGAAGAGGTAGCTGCGCCGACCCGGGCGCAGCACGCCCTGGTCGGCGTCGATCAGGCGGCCCTGCGTGAGGTTGGCCTCGACGTGCGACAGCCAGGGCGCCGGCGAATGGATGAAGCCCAGCGTGGTGTAGCGCTCGGCCAGCAACGGGGCCGCAGCGGCCAGGCGCTGGCGCTCGTGCCCGTACCACTCCAGCCAGGCCTCGAAGTTGCGCGGCCCGTTCACCCACAGGCCCGGGCGCAGGCGCTCCTGGATCACCTCGCCGGTGCGGCGGTCGCGCACCTGCTGCAGCTCGAGGTTGAGCCAGAACTCGTTCAGGCCGATGCGGTGCAGCCCCGGCTGGCCGCGCCAGGCCCGCGCCAGCCAGCCCTTCCACTCCCGCACGCCGGACTGCCCGACGAAGCCGCTGTCGGCGCGAAAGCCCGCGCCGATGTCGTCCACGCCCAGGTGGGCCTCCAGTGCGTCGCCCTGGTAGTAGCTGCGCAGGTAGACGCGGTCGGCGTCCACCGCGGCGGCGCGCCGCAGCTCGCCCTGCGCGTCCGGCAGCGCGCTGCTGCGGGCGTGCAGCCACTGGGCGTGCAGCCGCCAGCCGTCGGCGAAGGACCAGTTCAGGTCCGGGCCGACCACCTCGTTGCTCCCGCGGCCGTCGTCGTAGCGCCGCGCCGCCGCCACCAGGCCGCCCTGCAGACCCGGGCGGTCGGCCCGCAGCCGGGCCACCCAGGCCTGCGAGCCCGGCTGCTCGGCGTAGTCGGTGCCGTAGGGGCCGGGCAGCAGCACCAGGCCGCCGCCACGGTCGTCGATGGCCATCGCGGTGCCGGCCAGGCCGGCCGAGCGCCAGCTGCCGCGCAGGCCCCAGCGCGGCTGGGTCAGGCTGCGGGTGTAGAGCGCCTCGGTGGGTGAGCGCAGCAGGTCGCTGGACTCGAAGAAGAAGGGCCGCTTCTCGCTGAGCTGCAGCGCGTAGCGCTCGTTGCCACGCAGCTGGGGCACGTCCAGCGCCACCTGCGAGAAGTCCGGGTTCAGGGTGGCGTCCACCACCCACTCGGCGCTGGCACGCCACTTGGCGTCCAGGCTCAGGTCCCAGTGCGTGCCGCTGGCGCTGTCGTGCCGGGCCGTGAGGCTGGGGCGCAGCGTCAGGAACTGGTGCTGCGGCGGCAGCTGCACCCCCTCCAGGCGCGGCATGGTCTGGATGAAGCTGGGCGCCTCGCGCGGCACCGGCGCGGAGGTGAAGAGGTGGAACTGCTCGCGCGGCAGGCGCCGGGCCACCAGCATGCGCCAGACGGCTCCCGGGTCCTCCGAGAAGCGCAGCGAGGCAAAGGGCAGGCGCAGCACCGCCGTCCAGCCCCCGTCCCCCTGCTGCACCGCAGCGTCCCAGTCGAAGTCGGGGGCGAAGTCCTCGGTGTCGTCGTCGGCGGTGTACATGCCGTCGCCCAGGCTGCCCGAGGCGCCGACGCGGAAGAACTGCGCGGCCCGGCGCTGGCCGATCGCGTCCAGGAAGACCACCACGAAGTCCTGGGTGCGGAACACCTGGTCGTGCCGCACCAGTGGCGCGCGGATCCTGTCGGGCGCGTCGTCGAAGGCGGTGATGCCCACGTAGATCGCCCGGTCGTCGAACAGCACCTGCACCCGGGTGCGCTGGGCCGGCGGGGCGCCGAACTGCGGATCCTTCTCGGCGAAGTCCTCGAAGGCCGGCGCGCGCTGCCAGGCCAGGTGGTCCAGGCGGCCGTCCAGGCGGATCTGCTCGCCCGCGCCCAGGCGCACCGCGAACAGCGGCGGGAACTCGGCCAGCGGGGCCGCGGCGGCAGGCGCGGCGGCGGCCACCTCGGCCGCGGCCACGGGGCCCGCCAGCGGCAGGGCCGGCAGGAGGGCCAGCGCCGCGAGGGCGCCGCCACGCGCACGCCGGCCGGACAGGAAGGTGAATGGCGACATGGGGCGCGATTGTCCGGTTTCGGGCTCGGCCGCCGCCACTGCCGATACCCCGCAGGGCCGCCGCCCGGGGCCCTTGCGGCGACCTGCGGATCAGCGCAGCGGCTGGATGCGCGCCGCCGGCCCGGCCCGCTCGCCCGCCGGACCGCGGGCCTGCGCGCCAGGCAAGCGCTGCGCAAGGCCGCCGGTCGAAGCCTTCGAGGCCCCCGGCGCGGCCGTCGACCGCAAGGCCTCGGCGGCATAAGGCGGCGGCCAGCCCAGCAGCAGGCTGGCGTGTTCGGCCCGCTCGCGCAGGTGCTGCGCGTCGCGCCCGCCCAGGTGCACCAGGCCATAGCGGTGGCTGCCCAGCCATTTGTACTCGCGCGCCAATGCATGGCCGGTCTTGGGCAGGGTGAACAGCAGGCCGTCCGGATGGGCGCGCGCGAAGGCGGCGCGCCGGGCTGCATCGGGCATCGGCGGTTCGTCGCCGGGGCGCAGGCTGCGGTAGACCAGGCTGGCCGCAGCGCCGGCCGTGGGGCGGCGGCGCGGCAGGGCGTCGGGGTCGCCGCCCACGGCCAGCTGCAGCGCCATCTCGTGCGGATCGCGCCCCTGCACACGCCGGTACAGGTCGCCGAACTGCGAGGCCAGGCGGGGGTTGAGTTCGATCACGCTGAGGCGATCGGTCACCGGGTCGTGGAAGAACTCCAGGTTGAACAGCCCCTGGTCGAAGCCGATGGCGCTCAGGAAGCGCTGCGCCACGTCCAGCGCACGCGCCTGCACCGCCGCGTCCAGCCGGCTGGGATGCTCCCAGCGCATGAAGGCCTGGGTGCCCGGGTACATCACCGCATCGACCACACCCAGCGCATGGGCGCGACCGCGGTGCACCCAGCCGTCGAGGTTGTACTGCGGCGTGTCGGGCGGCAAGGGGGCCTCCAGCATCATCCGGTGCGCCGTGCCGGCCTCGGGCAGGCGGCGGCGGCAGACGCGCTCGAAGGGCTCGACCAGGTGGCGGATCACCCACAGCTCGCGCCGGCCGAAGCGGGTGTGGCGCTGCAGTTCCTCGCGCGAATCCACCCGCCGCGCCAGCACCGAGAACGCCGCCTTGACCGGCTTGACGTAGGCGGGGTAGTCCAGCCCCTGCGGAATGTCCTCGCCGTAGGCGCAGGGCAGCGGCCGGGCCGGCAGGGCCGCCTCGGGCGCGACCTGCTGCAGCACGCGGCGGGCATGCAGCTTGTGCTGGGCGGCCAGGATGGCCTCGGGCCGCGGGCCGGGCAGGCCGAGCCGCTCGGCCACCAGCGCGGCGGCCAGCGCACCGAACTGCTCGTGGTGCGACACCACCCCGGCCCAGCCCAGCCGCCGCCCGCGCCGGGCCTGCGCCGCGGCGAAGCGATCCAGGTCGAAGCCGATCAGCCGGGCATTGCTCGGGAAACTGAACAGGTCGAAGCCGGCCCGGTCGCAGCGCCAGCGCGACGCCAGCGCGGCGTAGCCCTGGGCGTCCCAGTCGAAGGCGAACAGGGTACCCACGCGAGGGAGCCGGCTCATGGGGGCAAGGCGATAGGGCGGCGATGCGGTCGGCGGGTCCGAGATCCTCACCGCATCAGCCAGCGCCGCGAGGCGTAGCTCAGCGCGTCCACCAGCGCCACCAGCAGCAGCATGGCCGCGAGGATGGTGGCGGTCTTGTTCATGTGGAACAGGCCCATGTGGAAGGCCAGCAGCTGGCCCAGGCCGCCGGCGCCGACCACGCCCAGCACCGCGGCGGCGCGGATGTTGTTCTCCCAGCGGTACAGGCTGTAGCTGACCAGTTGCGGCAGCACCTGCGGCAGCGTGGCGTAGGCCGTCACCTTCAGCAGGCCCACGCCCTGGGCACGCAGGGCGTCGCCGGGCCCGGGCGGTGCGTTCTCGATCGCCTCGGCGAACAGGCGGCCGAGCACGCCAGTGGTGTGCAGGGCCAGTGCCAGCGTACCGGCCAGCGGACCCAGGCCGGCGGAGATCAGCAGCAGCGCCGCCCAGACCAGCTCGGGAATGGCACGCAGCGCATTGAGCAGCAGCCGGGTGGGCGCGCGGGCCAGGGCGCGGTCGCCGTCGTGCAGGCGCGCTGCCGGCAGGGCCAGCGCCAGACCGGCCAGCGCCGCCAGCAGCGTGCCCAGCGCCGACATCGCCAGGGTCTCGACGGTGGCCGCCGCCACCTTGGCCAGGAAGGGCGTCGCGAGATCCGGCGGGAAGAACTCGCCCAGGAAGCGGCCCATCGAGCGGGCCGACTCGGCGGAGAAGAAGGCCGCCACCTGCAGGTCCAGGCTCCAGAAGCTCGCCAGCACCAGCCCGATCAGGCCGGCGACGATCCAGCAGGCCCGGCAGCGGGCGTCGAACAGCGGCGGCGGCAGCTTGTACGGTGGGTTGGCAGCGGGCTGGTCGCGCATCGGAACGGCCTTCCGGCTTCAGGCAAGCACACGGCGCAGCGCCGCACTGCCCCGGTCGGCCAGCGCCACCAGGCCGACGAAGACCGCCAGCATGGTGGCCACTTCGCCGCCGGCGAACATCTTCATCGAGCTGTCGAGCTGCTGGCCCAGCCCGCCCGCCCCGACGAAACCGAGCACCACCGAGGAGCGGATCGCGCATTCCCAGCGGTAGACGGTGTAGGAGGTCAGCTCCCCCGCGTTCTGGGGCAGCAGGCCGTAGAAGAAGGCCTGCAGGCGGCCGCTGCCGTTGCGCAGCAGCGCTTCGGTGGCCTGGGGCTCGCCGCTGTCGAGGATCTCGCCGTAGACCTTGCCGAGCATGCCGCCGTAGGTCAGCGCGATGGCCAGCACGCCCGCGGTGGGGCCCAGCCCGACGACGCGCACGAACACCAGCGCCCAGACCAGCTCCGGGACCGAGCGCAGCACGATCAGGCTCCAGCGCAGCGCCTGGCGCAGCAGGAAGGGCGCGGTGGCCATGCGCCCCGACAGCGCCGAGACCGACAGCGCACGGGCGGTCATCAGGGTGGCTGGCAGCGCGATCAGCAATGCCAGCGTGATGCCGGCGGTGGCAATGGCCACGGTGCGCCAGGTCTCGCGCGCCACCAGCCAGAGGAACTCGGTCCCCAGCGCCGGGGGCAGGAAGTCGGCCAGGAAGCGGCCCGCCACGCGCAGGTTCTCCGCCTCGAACAGCCGCCAGGGCCGGAACTCGCAGGCCACGGCCAGTGGCCAGAGCAGCACCAGTGCGGCGCTGGTCCAGGCCAGGCGGGGCCAGAGCGCCGGGTCGCGCAGCCGCGGGTCGGAGGAAGACAGGGTGGCAGCGTTCATGGACGGGAAAAGGGCTGCACAGGATACCCGAGGTGGTGTCCGAGGCGGGATCGCACGCGTCGCGATCCGGGGGCAGCGCGCGGGTGGAGGGGAACGTCGCAGCCGGGCATCGTCGGCAACGTTCAGCGGCAGTGCATCACCACCGGGGCCGCAGCGGCCGGGAGCGACGCCTCGGCGGGCGGGGGCGGCGCGCGCAGCTCCTCCTCGTGCTGGGCGTAGAGCGCCGCCAGCCGCGCCGGGCTCACCTGGGACGCCGGCAGGTCGAAGGCCAGTGCACCGTCGCGCAGGCCGATCACGCGCGGGAAGGCCTGCAGCGCCAGCTCGACCTGGTGCAGCGTGGCCACCAGCGTGGCGCCGCGCGCGCGGGCCTGGCCGGTCAGCGCGGCCAGCGCCTGGCGCGAGCGCGCCGGGTCCAGCGCCGACAGGGGCTCGTCGATCAGCCACAGCGAGGCCGGCGCCAGCAGCGTGCGCGCCAGGCCGACGCGCTGGCGCTCGCCGCCGGAGAGGCGATCGACCCGCTCGAAGAGCTTGTCGGCCAGGTCGAAAGCGGCGAGTGCCTCGTGCGCCGCCGGAATGTCGCGGGGATAGAACAGCGACGCCAGGCTGGCCGCCAGTCCCATCGCGGGCAGGCGACCGGCCAGCACCGCCGTGACCACGCGCTGGCGTGGCGGCAGCGGCGGCGTCTGCGGCGCCAGGAACAGCCGGCCACGCAGCCGCTGCAGGCCGCGGCGCGGCAGCGCCCAGGGATCGACGCCGTCCAGCCGCAGCCGGCCCTGGGCCGGCGGCAGCGCACAGGCCAGGGCATGCAGCAGGCTGGTCTTGCCGGCGCCGGAGGGCCCGATCACCGCCACCTGCTCACCCGCGTCGATGCGCAACTCGAGCGGCGCCAGCGCCGCGCGGGCCTCGGCACGGGCGGCCGGATGGCGCACGCCCAGGCCCTGGGTCTCGACCCTCATCGCCGCTGCACTCAGAGCAGCCCGGCGCTGCGCGCCGCGGCCTCGATGCCCTTGTAGTTGTCGGCCTTCGTCGGCACGAAGCGGGTGGCGCGCTGCAGCTCCAGGATCTCCTTGCCCTCGGGCGTGGACTTGCTCAGGGCCAGGAAGGCGTCGCGCAGCTTGGCCTGCAGGGCGGCCGGCATGTCGGCATGGACGGTCCAGTTGTAGTCGTAGTAGGCCGGCGTGGTGTAGAAGGCGCGCACCTTGCTGGTGTCGACCTTCTTTTCCGCAACGAACTTCTCCCACACCGAGATGTTCAGCGCGCCGGCCTGCACCTTGCCTGCGGCCACCGCGGCGATGGTGGCGTCGTGGGCGCCGCTGTAGGCCACGCGGCGGAAGGCCTTGTCGGGGTCGACGCCGGCCTGCAGCAGGAAGCTGCGCGGCATCAGGTGGCCGGAGGTGCTGCTCTGCGAGCCGAAGCTCACGTCCTTGCCCTTCAGGTCGGCCAGGCTGTTCACGGAGGCATCGCTGGTGATGAACACCGAGCGGAACTTCTCGTCCTCCTCGCGCTGCACCAGCGGGATCACCTTGCCGCCGGAGCGCACATGCGCCTGCACGAAGGTGAAGCCGCCGAACCAGGCCAGATCCACCTTGCGGTTGACCAGCGCCTCCACCGAGGCGGCGTAGTCGGTCACCGGGGTGAACTCCACCTTCACCGCCAGCTTGCTCTCCAGGTACTTCATCAGCGGGGCCGCCTTGCGCGCCAGTTCGGTCGGCGCCTCGTCGGGAATCGCCGTGACGCGGAAGACCTGCTGGGCATGACTCGAGATGCCGAAGGCCAGCAGGGCGCAGGTCAGCAGCGACTTGAAGGTGCGGGAAGGCGACAGGCTCAGCATGACGAAAATCTCCTGGAAGCGGGTCCGGATGGACGGGGGCGGGGAACGGAAACGGGGGGACCGGGGGAACCGGGAACGGCGACGGCAACGACGAACGCAGGCCGCAAGGCCCCGATTGGACCTCGAGCCGTGGCATGCTGCACGAACCGTGTCTTGCCCGCCGCTGCGGCCGACTCGAACGATGCGCTCGCCGACCCTGCTCCAGACCCTGCAGATCGATGCCCGGCAACTGGCCGCCGAGGCCCTGGCCGGCCTGCAGCAGCCCGCCGCGCGGGTGTCGCCCAAGTTCTTCTACGACGCGCTGGGCTCGCGGCTGTTCGATGCCATCACCGAGCTCGACGAGTACTACCTGACCCGCGCCGAGGCGCAGATCCTGTCCACCCACGAGGCCGAGATCGCAGCGGCCGCCCGGGCGGCCTGTGGCGACAACCGCACGCTGATCGACCTGGGCGCGGGCAACTGCGCCAAGGCGGCGCGCCTGTTCCCGGTCCTGCAGCCGCGCCGCTACCTGGCGCTGGACATCTCGGTGGACTACCTGGGCGAGGCGCTGGGCCAGCTGCAGCAGCGCCACCCGGACATCGAGATGGCCGGCCTGGGACTGGACTTCTCGGCCCGGCTGGCGCTGCCGGCGGGCTGGGAGGATCCCCGCGCACTGATCTTCTACCCCGGCTCGAGCATCGGCAACTTCACGCCCCCCGAGGCCCTGCGGCTGCTGCGCGAGGCGCGCGCGCTGGCGCCGGCCGGCGCCCTGCTGATCGGCGTGGACCTGGTGAAGGACCAGGCGCGTCTGGAGGCGGCCTATGACGACCCGCTGGGCGTCACGGCCGCCTTCGACCTCAACCTGCTGCGCCACCTGAACCGCCTGGCCGGCTGCGACTTCGACCTGCGCGACTGGCGCCACGTCGCCTTCTTCGACGCGGCGAACTCGCGCATCGAGATGCACCTCGAGGCCCGCCGCGACCTGACGCTGCGCTGGCCCGGCGGCGCGCGCCGTTTCGTGGCAGGCGAGCGCATCCACACCGAGAACGCCTGCAAGTGGACGACCGAGGGCTTTGCCGCGCTGCTGCACGACGCCGGCTGGCGCCGCCTGCAGCACTGGTGCGATGCGGCGGGCGACTTCGCGGTGTTCCTGGCGTCCTGAGGTCCGGCAGCGGACGGCCGATCGCCTCAGATCGCCACCGTCAGCCCCAGCCAGGACTCGGGCAGCCAGTTGTTCACGCGCGCTTCCAGCCACTTGTCGGCGCCGCTCAGGATGGCCAGACCCATCAGGCCGAGCAGCAGCGCGAAGCCCTTCTTGACCCGCTCGATGTGGCCCAGCACCCAGCCGCGGGCGCGGTCGAAGCCGGCGCGCGAGGCATAGGCCACCGCCACCAGCGGCATCGCCGCACCGATGCCGAACAGGCCCAGCACCAGGCCGCCGCGGGCCACGCCGCCCTCGCTGGCCACCAGCGTCAGCGCGGAGGCCAGCAGCGGGCCCGAGCAGGGGCTCCAGACCAGGCCGAGCACGCCACCCAGCAGCAGGGCGCTGCCCAGCGATGCGCCGGACAGCCGCGACGAGGCGGCGTTGGCGCTGCTGGCAAGGGGCATCATCCAGTTCGTGAAGCGCTCGCTCCAGGCCGGGATCAGCATCACCAGCGCGAAGCCGATCAGCAGCCAGGCGCCAGCCAGGCGGATCACGTCGCCGTCCAGCCCCAGCGCAGGGCCGAGCGCGCCCAGCAGCATGCCGATCAGCGCGAAGGAGCCGGCCATGCCCAGCCCCAGCGCCACCGGCGCGAGCCGGTGCCCCTGCAGCGCCCCGCCCAGCACCAGCGGCAGCAGCGGGAAGACGCAGGGGCTCAGCGTGGTCAGGCTGCCGGCGGCCAGGCTCAGGCCCATCTGGGGCAGGGACAGCTCCATGACGCGCCGCCCCGCCTCAGAGGGCGGCCTTCAAGGCCGCGCGGATCTTGTCGGCCGCGGTGTCGCCGGCCAGCCGGGCCTTCTCCTGCGTGCCGCGGAACACCACCAGGGTGGACTGGGTGCGCACCCGCATCGCCTTCTTCAGCTCCTTCTCCTTGTCGTAGTCGGCCACCAGCACGGTGAGGTCCAGGCCGGACTCGCCCTTCAGTTGCGTGAGCGCCTTCTCCTGCAGCTTGCAGGTGGGGCACCACTCGGCATGGAAGTGCACCGCGACCGGCTGGCCGGCCTGCTGGGCCGCGGCCAGCGCCTCGGCGCTGAAGGGCTTGACCTCGAGGGCCTGCGCCCAGGCGCTGGCGGTCAGGGCCACGGCGGCGCACAGGCCGCGCAGGAAGGAGGTGGAAAGCAGGGTCATGGTGTTGCCGATCCAGGTTGCAGGTCAGGGGTCGCGGCGGGCATGGCGGGCCAGGCACTGCCGCTTCGACCGGGCGCCAACGCATCGGTTCGCCCGTGCCCTGCCAGTCGCGGCCGTCGGCGCGAAAGTTACACCGCACGCCCCGGAAACTCGGGCGGCATGCTCAGTCGCCCTGCCGGGCGCAGGTGCGAAAGCCGGCCGGCACGTCGCTGCGCCCGGGCGGGAAGAAGTTGCGATAGCGTGGATGGCGCAGCCGCGGCTGGGTCATGAAGGAGCCGCCGCGCAGCACCCTCCGGCTGCCGCCGAACCAGGGCGCCGAGTAGTCACGGTAGGGATGGCGCTCGAAGCCGGCGAAGGGCTCGAAGTTGCTGGCGGTCCATTCCCACACGTCGCCGTGGCGAAAGCGCTGCGGCGCCCCCAGCGCGGCGCACTCCCATTCGGCTTCGGTGGGCAGGCGGCGTCCGGCCCAGGCACACCAGGCTTCGGCCTCGAAGCAGGTCAGGTGGCAGGCCGGCTCGTCGGCCGGCAGCGCGCGCCAGGCGCCGTGGCGCCACTGCTGCCAGCCGCTGCCAGCGCAGCGCAGATAGCGCGGCGCCTCGGCCGCGCTGCCGCGCAGCCAGGCCCGACCGGCCTCGTCCCACCACTGCGGCTGCCGGTAGCCGCCCGCCTCGACGAAGGGCAGGAACTCGGCCCAGGTCAGCACGCGGCTGTCGATCTCGAAGCCGTCCAGTTCCCGTTCCTGCGCCTGCAGCTCGTTGTCGAACGCAAAGCCCGGCCCGGCCCAGCCGAGCCGCCAGCGCTGCGCCGCCATGCGGATGGGCTGGCGCGGCAGCCTCAGCCGCGCGGCCTGCCAGCGCACATCGGCCATCGGCAGGCCGAGCGACTGCGCCATGTACAGGGCAGCCTCGTGGTGCATGTCCTCGTGCGCCAGCGCGAGGCGGAAGAAGTACAGCGCCGCATCGTCGCGGCAGCCCGGCCCGAGCTGGGCAAGCAGGCCCTGCGTCTGCGCGCGCTGGCGGGCCAGATCGTCCAGGGTCGCACTCGCATCGGGCAGCGGCAGGGCCCAGCGGCTGTCGTGCGGCACCCGGCTGGAGTTGTACAGCGCGTCGCCACCGGGGCGCAGGCTGTCCGGGCGAGGCGCCTCGGGATCGGCGGCCACGCCGCGGTGGCGCTCGGGATTGCGCGCCAGCCAGAACGCCTCGAACCAGCCGATGTGGCCGAGCTCCCAGAGCGGCGGGTTCAGCGCGTCACGCAGCGGCACGGCCAGTTCGGGCAGGGCGCGGCGCCAGGCCTCGAAGGTGGCCAGCGTGTCGGCGCGGCTGGCCGCCAGCGCGGCGCCCAGCGCCGCCGCGTCGCCCTGGCGCAATAGCGCGGCCTCGGGGTGGTGCAGGCGATCGTGGATCGACATCCGGGGTTAACCTCCTGGCATGGCTCGAACGATGCAGCGCCCCGCCCTGGTCCTGGTGACGCCAGCCCTGGCCGACGCCAACAACGGCAACTGGCAGACCGCCCGACGCTGGGCCGGCATGCTGGCGGGCCATTATCGAGTGCAGCTGCGGGACCGCTGGGACGGGCTTGCGGCGGATCATGCCGGCCCGGGCGCCGCCGACGCCGCGCTGATGATCGCGCTGCACGCGCGTCGCTCGGCCGCGTCGATCCTCGCCTGGAAGACCACGCATCCCGATCGGCCGCTGGTGCTGGTGCTCACCGGCACCGACCTGTACCGCGACATCGACGCCGACGCCGACGCGCAGCGCTCGCTGGCACTGGCCGACCGGCTGGTGGTGCTCAACGACTGCGGCCCGCAGCGGCTGGCGCCCGCCCTGCGCGCGAAGACCACGGTGATCCTGCAGTCCGCGCGCGCCCTGCAGCCCGCAACGCAGCGGCCGCGGCGCCACCTGCGCGCGCTGATGGTGGGCCACCTGCGCGAGGAGAAGTCGCCCGCCACCTTCTTCGCCGCGGTGCGCCGCCTGGCCGCGCGCACCGACCTGCGCTTCGACCACATCGGCGCCGCGCTCGACCCGGCCCTGGCCGACCAGGCGCGCGCGCTGCAGGCCGAGTGCCCGCACTACCGCTGGCTGGGCGCGCTGCCGCACGCGGCCACACGCCGCCGCATCCGCGACGCGCAGCTGCTGGTGCACCCCAGCCGCATGGAAGGCGGCGCGCATGTGGTGACCGAGGCCCTGGTCAGCGGCACCCCCGTCCTGGCCTCGCGCATCGACGGCAACCTCGGCCTGCTGGGCGAGGACTACGGCGGCCTGTTCGACTGGGGCGACGACGCCGCGCTGGCGGCCCTGATCGAACGCGCCCGCGACGATGCCGCTATGCTGCCGGCCCTGCGCGCCCAGTGCGCCGAGCGCGCCGCGCGCTTCGAGCCCGCGCGCGAGCGAGACCACCTGCTGCGCCTGCTGGCCGACCTGACCGGCGCCCCGAACACCCCCGGAGAACCCCGCCCATGACGCCCCCTGCCGCCTGCCCCGCCCCCGCCGCCGAGCCCCGTCTGACCTCGCTGTCGCACGGTGGCGGCTGCGGCTGCAAGATCGCACCGGGCGTGCTCTCCGAGATCCTGAAGGGCACGGCGGCCATGCCCATCCCCAAGGAGCTGCTGGTGGGCATCGAGACCGCCGACGACGCGGCCGTCTACCAGCTCAACGACGAGCAGGCGCTGATCGCCACCACCGACTTCTTCATGCCGATCGTCGACGACCCCTTCGACTTCGGCCGCATCGCCGCCACCAACGCCATCAGCGACGTCTACGCCATGGGCGGGCGGCCGATCCTGGCGCTGGCGCTGGTGGGCATGCCGATCAATGTGCTGTCCACCGCCACCATCGGCCGCATCCTGGAAGGCGGCGCCTCGGTCTGCCGCAGCGCCGGCATCCCGATCGCGGGCGGCCACACGATCGACTCGGTGGAAGCGATCTACGGCCTGGTGGCGCTGGGCCTGGTGCACCCGAAGCGGGTGCGCCGCAACGCCGATGCACAGGCCGGCGACCTGCTCGTGCTGGGCAAGCCCATCGGCGTGGGGGTGCTGTCGGCCGCGCTCAAGAAGGGCCGCCTCGACGAGGCCGGCTACGCCCGCATGATCGCCACCACCACGCGGCTGAACACCCCGGGCCCGGAACTGGCCGAGCTCGACGGCGTGCACGCGATCACCGATGTCACCGGCTTCGGCCTGGCCGGCCACGGCCTGGAACTGGCGCGCGGCTCGGGCTGCCGGGTGGTGATCGACTGGGCCGCCGTGCCCCGCCTCGAGGGCGTGCAGGCGCTGGCCGAGCAGGGCCTGGTGACCGGCGCCTCCGGGCGCAACTGGGCCGGCTACGGGGCCGAGGTGGCGCTGCCCGCCGGCTTCGGCGAGGCCGACCGCGCCCTGCTCACCGACCCGCAGACCAGCGGCGGCCTGCTGGTGTCCTGCAGGCCGGACACGCTGGACGCGGTGCGGGCGGTGTTCGCCCGCCACGGCTTCGAACAGGCGGCGGTGGTCGGCCGCGTCGAGGCCCTGCCGCAGGCCGGCGGCGCCAAGCTGCAGGTGGACTGACGCGGATCGCTGCGCCGCGCCGGTCGCGGCCCGGCCTCGGCCCCGCGCTGCGGCGTCAGCCTTTCCCGGCCGACGGCGACGCCTGCAGCAGCGCCTGCGCATCGTCGCACCAGAAGGCCAGCGCGGCGTAGTAACCCTCCCAGACGCAGCCGTTGCAGCCGCGCCCGCAGCAGGTGGTCGGCTCGGGCGGCGCGGCGCGATGCGCCAGACCCTGCCCCTGCAGGGCCGCCTGCAGCTGCGCGATCAGGGCCCGCGCCTCGGCCAGGTTCGTCGGGGCTGCCGCCAGCGCGCTCACCGGCGGGCCCTCCGGTCACGGCATGACCTGCGCGCCCGGAGCAGCACGCGCCGGCCCCGCTGCGGCACAGCGGGTGCGCTCATGCCCGCACGAACAGCGTCACCAGCGGCTCGTCGCCCACCTGGGCGCTGCAGTGGCCGTGCAGGCGGGGGTCGAAGGTGGCCCCTTCGGGCAGCACATCGGCCGACCAGAAGCCTTCACCGGCGCGGAAGACCCGCTTGCGCCCGTCCTGCAGGCCGATCTCCATCGCACCGCCGAGCACGAACAGCCACTGCGGGTGCCCCGTGCAGTGGAAGTCGCTGCGAAAGCCCACCGGGCTGTGGCGCAGCTGCCAGCCGCTGCTGGGCGCCAGCGGCGACAGCCGCGCCAGCGGCGAGCCCTCGGTCAGCGCGATCGGCGTCTCCTCCCAGTCGGCCCGTCCGTCCGGGCGGGTGATCAGGGCGACGCGGGTGTAGGTGGGGTTCAGGTCTTCGGGGGCGGTCATCGGGCAATCTCCGGCATCCTCGCAGACCGGGGGGCCGGCTGCGGCCGCGATTGTCGCCGCCCCGACCCCGGCGCCGCGGCTCAGCCCAGCTTGCCCATCGTCCCGCTGGCCTCGGCCAGCAGGTAGTAGAAGGTCACGCGGTGCTTGCGCGGCACGCCCTTCATCTTCTCCACCACCTGGGCGATGGCGGCCTCGGCGGCCTCGGAGCTCAGGCCGAGCTTCTTGGCGGCGAAGCCGTCGCGGACCCGGTCGAGTTCGGACTTGTCGGTGGAGGACACCAGCGACGAGTCGGCATTGCGCAGGGCGATGCCGCAGTAGTTGACGATGGTCTTGACGGCAGCCTCGTTCACGTTGGCGCTGTACTTCTGGATATCCGGCAGGTAGTCGCTCATCGTTGCTCCTGGGGCGTGACGGTTGTCACGGGACGGGGCGCGCTCGCCCCGCCCGGATGCTAGCCCAGCCGACCGGGGCTGCCCAGTGCGGCCAGCCCGGCGGTGGGCCCTGCACCACGCGCCAGCGCCGCGGAACTGGCAAGATCGGCGCCCTGTGCAGCTTTGCGCCGGAGTGTCCGTGACCCCTCCCCTGCCCCCCCGCCGCGGCCTGCGCCGCCGCAGCCTGATCGCCGGCAGCGCCCTGGCCGGCCTGTTCCCGCTGTCCACCCTCGCCCGGGCGGCCCGGGAGGCCGGCGCCAGCCCCCGCCTGCGCCCGCCGGTCGCCCGCGTCGAGCCGGTGCGCGAGACCTTCCACGGCGAGACCGTGGTCGACCCCTACCGCTGGATGGAGAACCCGAAGGATCCCGACTGGGAGCCCTTCATGCGCGGCCAGGATGCCTACGCGCGCCAGGTGCTGGGCGGCATTCCCGGGCGCGACCGGCTGCGCCAGCGCATCACCGAGCTGTCGGCAGGCACCGCGGTGGCCTACGGGGTGCAGTCGGCCGGCGGGCGGGTGTTCTACCAGGTGCGCCCGGCCGGTGCCGACAACTTCAAGCTGGCCGTGCGGCTGCAGGCCCAGGCGCCGGAGCGCATCCTGATCGACCCCACCGGCATGAAGGGAGACGACGGCGCCCATGTCTCGCTGGACTGGTGGGTGGCCTCGCCGGACGGCCGCCACGTGGTCTACGGCCTGTCCAGCGCGGGCAGCGAGAACTCGGTGCTGCACATCATGGAGGTCGACAGCGGCCGGGTGCTGCCCGAGCGCATCCCCGGCACGCAGTACGCCGGTCCCTCCTGGCTGCCCGATGGCAGCGGCTTCTTCTACGCCCGGGTGGCCGACCCTGCGAAGCTGGGTTCGGTGGACTACTACAAGCGCTCGCCGGTGCTGCTGCACCGCCTGGGCCAGGACCCGAAGGACGACCCGGTGCTGGTGGCCTACGGCCGCGACCCGGCGCTGCCGCTGACCGAGCTGGAGTTCCCCGCCATCGTCACCGCCCGGGGCAGTGACTGGGCCGTGCTGGCGCTGTTCGGCGGGGTGCGGCGCGAGAACCCGCTGTTCGTCGCGCCGCTGGCCGAGGTGCTGGCCGGCCGGGCCGCCTGGCGACCGGTGGCCAGCCTGGACGACGAGGTGGTGCGCTTCGCCTTCGATGCCGAGCACCTCTACCTGCTCAGCACCCGGGAGGCCCCCAATGCCCGGCTGCTGCGCACCCCGCTGGCCGAGGCCTCCTTCGCCCGCGCGGTCACCGTGGTGCCCGAAGGGCCGAAGGTGATCGAGTCGATCGCGCTGGCGCGCGACGGGCTGTACCTGCTCGACCTGGACGGCGGCTACCACAGCCTGCGCCGCCTGGATCGCCAGGGCCGCGTGAGCGACGTGCCGCTGCCCTTCGAGGGCTCGATCGAGGCGATCGGCGCGCACAGTGGCGAGGACGGCTGCTGGCTGGACGGCAGCAGCTGGCTGCTGCCCTTCACCACCTTCCGCCACCGGCCCGGCCTCGACGGCCCGGGGCGCACCGAACCGGCCGGCCTGGTGCCGCCGCCGGCGCTGGACCTGTCGGGCTACGAGGCGCAGCGCAGCTTCGCCACCGCGCGCGACGGCACCCGCGTGCCGCTGTCCATCGTCGCGAAGAAGGGCCTGCGCCGCGACGGCCGCAACCCCACCCTGGTCAGCGCCTACGGCTCCTACCAGATCTCGATGGGCCCCTACTTCAGCCCGCGCACCCTGGCGCTGCTCGAGCGCGGCGGGGTGTTCGCGGTGGCGCATGTGCGCGGCGGCGGCGAGTACGGCAAGCGCTGGTGGAAGGCCGGGCAGAAGCTCGCCAAGCCCAACACCTGGCGCGACCTGATCGACTGCTGCGAGGAGCTGATCCGGCGCGGCTGGGCCTCGCGCGCCACGCTGACGATCCAGGGCGGCTCGGCCGGCGGCATCACGGTCGGGCGGGCCCTGACCGAGCGGCCCGACCTGTTCGCCGGGGTGATCTCCAACGTCGGTGTCTCCAACGCGCTGCGCATGGAGTTCGGCCAGAACGGCCCGCCCAACATCGACGAGTTCGGCAGCGTCACCGACCGCGCCGGCTTCCTGGGCCTGAAGGCGATGGACGCGCTCTACCACGTGCAGGACGGCACCCGCTACCCGGCGGTGCTGCTGACCATCGGCATGACCGACCCGCGCGTGGAGGCCTGGCAGGGCGGCAAGATGGCCGCCCGGCTGCAGCAGGCCAACCGCTCGGCCAACCCGGTGCTGCTGCGGGTGGACTTCGACGCGGGCCACGGCATGGGCAGCACGCGCAGCCAGATCGACGAGCAGCGCGCCGACGAGTTCGCCTTCACGCTCTGGCGCGCCGGACGGCGCCGCGTCGACCGCTGAGCCTCGCGGCCCCGGCGGGCGGGGGCACCGCCCCGGTCAGAACGACGAGCCGGGCTGCTGCAGGAACTCGATCTCCTCGGGCGTCGAGGCGCGCCCGAGGATGGCGTTGCGGTGCGGGAAACGCCCGAAGCGCCGGATCACCTCGGCGTGCCGGCGCGCGTAGTCCAGGAAGCCGGCCATGCCGGGATGCGCCTGGGCCAGCGCCTCGAAGCGGCGCAGCGACTCGGCCTGCATCGCCGCATCCTCGGCATGCTCGAAGGGCAGGTAGACGAACACCCGCTGCACCGGCGCCAGCGCCAGGTCGTCGCCGCGGGCACACATGCCCTGCGCGGCGGCCAGCGCCAGCGTGTCGCCGGCGAAGGCGCGCGGGGTGTCGCGAAAGACGTTGCGGGTGAACTGGTCCAGCAGCAGCACCTGCGCCAGCGCGGCATCGGGCCGGGCGGTCCAGCCGCCCAGCTGGTCGGCCAGCGCCTGCTCGATCAGCCCGGCGAAGCGCTCGCGCACCAGCGCGTCGTACGAACTGCTCTTGCGAAACCAGATCTCGCGCGGCGCCTCCTGCCCGGCAAACCAGAAATCCAGCACTTCGGCCGCGGCCGGCGGCAGCGCCACGGGGGCGGAGGAACGAAGACGGGCCGATGAGGGATCCATCGCCGCAGGATAACCGTTTCGCCGGGGTGGGCAGGCGCGCCGGCCCGGCAGCCGCGCCGGCACCGGGGTCTGGGCGGGTGTGTGGCCCGGAAAGCCTGCCGAGCGCAACGGGCCGCTGCCGGTCGGGAAGCAGCCAGAAGCGTCGGCTGGCCAGGCCGCAGGCCGATCAGGCGCCCTGGCGTGACCGACCCGTGCGTGTCTGCGGGCCGGTCAGTCCGGCTTGATGCGCCGCTCGCGCACCAGCTGGCCCCAGGCCTTCGACTCCGCGGCGATGTAGCGTGCCAGCTCGTCGCGCGAGCCGGGCGCAGCCGTCAGGCCGTGCTTGTCCAGTTCCGCCTTCACGTCGGGGGCGTTCAGGGCCTTGACCAGCTCGGCGTTCCAGCGATCCAGGAGGGCCGCGGGGGTGCGGCCCGGGGCGACGAAGGCGTACCAGTTGGTCGCGCTGAAGCCCGGGAAGCCCGACTCGGCCACCGTCGGCACCTGAGGCATGAAGGGCGAGCGCGCCAGGCCGGTGGTGGCCAGCGGCAGCAGCTTGCCGGCCTCGATGTGCGGCTGCGCGGTGGCCGGCGTGGAGAAGTAGGCCGCCACACGCCCGCCCAGCAGGTCCTGCAGCGCCGGTGCGCCGCCCTTGTAGGGGATGTGCACGGTGTCGATGCCGGCACGCAGGTTCAGCAGCTCGCCGGCCAGGTGCGAGGCCGAGCCGTTGCCGGTGGAGGCGAAATCCAGCGCGCCCGGATGGGCCTTGGCCTTGGCGATGAACTCGCCCAGCGTCTTCACGCCCACGCCGGTGTGCACCACCAGCACATTCGGGAAGGACAGGCCCATGGTCAGCGGCGCCAGATCCTTCTGCACGTCGTAGCCGACGTTCATCATGTGCGGCGCGATCGCCAGCGGCCCGATCGAGCCGAGCAGGATCACCGAGCCGTCGGCCGGGGCCTTGGCGACGTACTGATGCGCCAGGTTGCCGCCTGCGCCGGCGCGGTTCTCGACCACGACGGTGCGGCCGAGGTTCTCCTGCAGCCGCCGGGCAATGACGCGCGCAGCGCCGTCGGCCGCCCCGCCAGCGGCGAAGCCGACCACGATCGTGGTGACCTTGGGCGGCCATTCCTGGGCGGCCGCAGGCGGGGAAGCCGTCGCAGCGAACAGGGCGGCGGCCAGGGCCAGGGCAGTGTGGCGTCGATTCATGGTGTGTCTCCGTAGGGGGAAAGCGGTCGAGTGGCGCCGAAGGCCGCCGAAAGCGGTCGGCAAAGGGGGACAGCGCAGCGTTCAGTCGTCGCCGAGCGCAAGGCGGTTCGGCAGCCGACGCTCGACCGCGAACTTCAGCAGCGCCGCTCCGCGGTAGATGCCGTGGGCGAACTTGCCGTAGGGAAGCGTCGCGAAGAGCGCCATCACCGCGCCCAGGTGCAGGCACAGCGCCAGCGGCAGGGCGGGCGTGCTGCGCAGCAGCATCAGCAGCAGGCCGCTGGAGGCGGTGAGGAAGAGCAGCGCGATGAAGCCGCGGTCCATCGGCCGTTGCGCGATGTCCTGCTGCAGCGGGTGGCGGCGCAGGTTCAGTCGCCACAGCCCCAGCGTGCCCACCATCAGCGACAGCCCGCCGGAGATGCCCAGCAGCTTGGGCAGGCTGGTCCAGGCGTACGGGGCGCTCCAGCCCAGCAGGTAGTGGTAGAGCGTGGCCACCCCGGTGGCCGCGAAGCACAGCAGGAAGCCGTAGAAGGTGAAGTGGTGCAGGCGGCGCCGCGCGAGCGTGGCGGCGTCGTCCTCCTCGTGGCAGCCCTCGCCGTGGCCGCCGTCGAGGTACTTCAGCCGCAGGGCGTCGCGCGCGGCCTCGGCCGCCGCCGCACCGGGGATCGGGACCGGTGCGGGCGGCGCGGTCGCCTCCCCCGCGCTGCCGTCACGCCAGAAGCGCCGCACGCCCAGGCCCAGCGCCAGCAGCGCAAAGCCGAACACCGGCGCGAACAGGCTCACCATCAGGTGGTGGGGAAAGATGGCGTAGAAGTCGCCATCGGGCCGCGCTTGCCACAGCCCGGCCACGCCCTGCCCGGACAGCGCCACCGCCAGCGCCAGGAAGAGCGCCAGCCCGGCGGCCAGCGCCACCGCCAGCGTCAGGCCGTTGCGCTGGTACAGCCCGCCCAGCGCCGCCGGCCAGGCGTACTGCGCGTAGGTGCGGCGGCGCAGCCGGGCCATCGCCTGCGGCACGTTGAGCGCGAACTCGTGCGGCGGTGCGTACTGGCAGGCGTGCAGGCAGGCGCCGCAGTTGTGGCAGAGGTTGGCGAGGTAGTGCGCATCGGCCGGGCCGAACGCCAGCCGCCGCGTCATGGCCGGGAAGACGGCGCAGAAGCCCTCGCAGTAGCGGCAGGCGTTGCAGATCTGCATCACGCGGGCCACCTCGGCCACCTCGCCGGCCGCATCGGTGGAGCGGGCGGGGTCTGTACGCTCGCCGGCCGGCAGCGCGTGGATGGGAATGACGCGGGCCCGGCCCGCTTCAGGCTGCTGCACGGGAGCTCTCCTTGCCGGCCGCACGGGCGGCCTCGGTGCCGGCGATGCGCCCGAAGGCGGTGCCGATGGACATGCCCACGCCGGCGGTGTAGCCGCGGCCGAGCACGTTGCCGGCCATCATTTCGCCGGCCACGAAGAGGTTCGGGCTGGGCCGGCCGCCGAAGTGCACCGCCGCGGTGGCGTCGGTCTTCAGGCCGAGGTAGGTGAAGGTCACGCCCGGGCACAGCGCGTAGCCGTAGAAGGGCGGCGTGTCGATCGGCCGGGCCCAGTGCGTCTTGGCCGGCAGCAGCCCGACGGTGGCGCAGTCGTCCAGCACGGTGTGGTCGAAGCGGCCCTCGCGGCAGGCGGCGTTGTAGGCGTTCAGCGTGTGCATGAAGCGCGCCTCGTCCAGGCCGAGCGCGCGCGCCAGTTCCGGCAGGCTGTCGGCGCGGGTACCCGGGAACACCGGGGGCATGAAGCGGCCCACCGCCTTGGCGTCGATGATCGACCAGGCCTGCTGCCCGGGCTGCTGCGCCACCAGCCGGCCCCAGATGGCGTAGCGCTTGGGCCAGAAGTCCTCGCCCTCGTCGTAGAAGCGCTCGGCATCGCGGTTGACGACCACGCCGAGCGACACGCAGTCGATGCGGGTGCAGATGCCGCCGTCGTAGAGCGGCGCGCGCGCATCGATGGCCACCATGTGGGCCTGCGTGGCGTCGCCGATGCGGTCGGCGCCGGCCTCCAGCATGAACTTCAGCAGCACGCCGGTGTTGAAGCGGGTTCCGCGGATCAGGAAGCGGTCGGCCGGGTACTCGCCGCGCTCGTTCACGCCCCAGGCCTCGCGCAGCCACTCGCGGTTCGACTCAAAGCCGCCGCAGGCCAGCACGCAGCTGCGCGCCTCGAGGCGCTCACCGCCCACATGGGCGGCGACGAAGCGGCCGTCCTGCAGTTCCAGCCGGTCCACCGGCGCCTGGTAGCGGATCGCCACGCCCAGCCGCTCGGCGCTGCGGTAATAGGCGTTCACCAGCGCCTTGCCGCCCCCCATGAAGAAGGCGTTGGTGCGCGCGGTGTGCAGCGCCCCCGACAGCGAGGGCTGGAAGCGCACGCCGTGGCGCACCATCCAGGGCCGGCAGGTGCCCGAGTCACGGATCACCCGCCGCGCCAGCGCCTCGTCGGTCGCGCCGCCGGTGACCTTCAGCAGGTCCTGCCAGAACTCCTCCTCGGGATAGGCGTCGACCAGCACGTCCTGCGGGGCATCGTGCATGCAGCGCAGGTTGCGGGTGTGCTGCGAGTTGCCGCCGCGCCACTCGCGCGGCGCGGCCTCCAGCAGCAGCACCGAGGCGCCGGCCTCGCGCGCCATCAGCGCCGCGCAGAGCGCCGCGTTGCCGCCTCCGATCACCAACACGTCGACCATCGTCTCTCCATTTCGAGTGCAGGCGCACTCTAGGGAGAGCCGGTGGATGCCGGTAGCCGGCGCGCCGGCAAGCGGTGTTCAGGCTTCGTGAAGGGTCGCGCCGGGCCAGCGCCGCGCCGCGACCAGCTCGGTGGCCACCTGCTGGAGCACCACGCGGGCGGCCAGCGCGGCGGGGGAGAGCTCGTCGTCACACAGGCTGGCCAGCACATTGCGCCGCCGCGCGCTGCGCTCGGCGATCGCGATGCGCAGCATCTCGTCGGCCGGCAGGCGCACCGTCGCCGCGCCGGGCTGCACGGTGGCCGCGAGGCCGGCGCGCACCGCGTCCATCAGCACGGCCAGGCCGTCGACCTCCAGCACCACCTGCGCCTCGCGGCGCTCGCGTGCGAACGCGGCGTCGACGATGGCGCGCAGGCCATGGCCGCCACTGGGCAGCACCAGCGGCAGGCCGCAGAGCTGCGCGATGCGCACGCTGCGCCCGGCGGGCATGCCGGGCAGGTCACGCCGGCCGATCAGGAACAGCCGCTCCTCCAGCAGCGGCTGCACGCTCCAGCGGCGCGCGGCCTCGGTCTCGAACAGCACCGCCAGGTCGAGCCGGCGGGTGTCCAGCAGCGCCGCCAGGTTGCCCGACAGGCTTTCGACCAGGCGCAGGCGCACGTCCGGGTAGCGTGCGCGCATGGCCTGCATCAGCGGCAGCGCCAGCACGGCCGAGGTGGAAGGGGCCAGGCCCACGCTGACATGCCCGGCCAGTCGGGCCTGCTGCGCGGCCTGCACCGCGTCGTCGGCATGGCGCAGCGCGAGCTGGGCCTGCTGGAAGAAGGCCAGGCCGGCATCCGTGGGCACCGCCCCGGTGGCGCTGCGCTGCAGCAGCCGGGTGGACAGCTCGCCTTCCAGGCGGCTGATCTGCTGGCTCAGCGCCGAGGTGTGCACCCCCAGGTCCTGCGCGGCACGGCCCATGCTGCCGCGCTCGACCACGCGGACGAAGTAGCGCAGCTGACGAAGTTCCATGGCGGGGGGCCCAGCAGGTCGCGGACGGCCGGAGACGGTCCTGCGGCCGGGTCGTGTCATGGCCGCAGCCGACGCTGCGTCCGACCGGTGCGCGCAGTATGCCCAAGCCCGGGGAGGTCGATCAGTCGGACCTGGAGGCCGCCTGAGGGTGCGCCAGGATGAACTCCGCCACCGCCTGCGGCTCGTTCAGCGGCAACACCGGCAGCGGGCAGTCGATGGCGTCGTCGCTGGCCACCGCGACCACGTGCGGGTTCTCGGGCCACAGCGGTGGGCGCCCGTGGGCGGGGCGGTGGATCTCGATCTTGGGCACCGCGGCGGCCTTGTAGCCCTCGATCAGCACCAGGTCGCAGGGGGCGAGCAGGCGTAGCTGCTCCTCCAGCGTCGGCTCGGGCGCGCCGCGCAGCTCGTGCATCAGGATCCAGCGGTCGTTGGACAGCATCAGCACCTGCGTGGCGCCGGCCTCGCGGTGCCGCCAGGAGTCCTTGCCGGGCCGGTCGAGGTCGAAGCCGTGGTGGGCGTGCTTGATCACCGACACGCTCAGGCCCTGTGCGGTGAACACCGGGATGAGCCGCTCGACCAGCGTGGTCTTGCCCGAGCCGGACCAGCCGGCCATGCCGAATACCTTCATTGCATCTGTCTCCCGCTGCGCATGGGGAATGGGCGCCATCATGCCGCGGCGCGATCGAGCACGGCCTTCCTCGGTATCGCGTACCGATGGCCGGCCGAAGGAACGGGAAGGCGGGGAGGGTCGGACCGCTGCGGCCGGTCGGCCGCCGGCGCCCCGGGTCGGCCCGCCTGCTAGCGCTCGGCCAGATAGTGCCGCACCTGCACCCGCTCGCCTTCGACCAGGAAGGCGTTGACGCGCGCCTGCAGGGCGCGGTCGGCCTCGGTGGCGCGCTCGCGCTGGCGCAGGTACTCGGCCCAGCTGCGCACGATGAAGCGCTCGACGTAGCGGGTGCGATCGTCCAGGTCGCGGTACAGGCGCCAGAAGCTCGCCCCGTCGCGCTGGCGCGGTGCGCGCAGCTGCTCGGCCTCGGCCAGGAAGCCGGCCACGTCGTCGGCGCGCACGCGGTAGATCAGCTCCACCGCCACCGGCCCGGCCTCGGGGTCGGGTTCGTCGGCCAGCAGCAGGGCCTTGAAGGGCATCTGGCGGACCTCCTGCGCCTGGCCCATGCGCAGCGGAAAGGGCCGGGCCAGCAGCAGCCCGGCCAGCAGCAGCGCCGCGGCGATCAGCAGCGCGGCCTGCAGCCCGACCATGCCGGCCACCGCCCCCCACAGCGCCGAGCCCAGCGCGAAGGAGCCGAGCGCCGACAGCACGTGCAGCGCGGTCGCGCGCGAGCGTACCCAGGGCGGCGCGCTGGTCTGGGTGGCGGTGTTGAAGGTGGACATCACGCTCATCCAGGCCCCCCCGGCCGCGGCCAGCGCCAGATAGACCGGCAGCGCCCAGCGCGACAGCGCCGCCACCGCCATCGCGGCGGCGAAGACCATGCAGGCGGCGGCGACCAGGCCGTCCAGGCCGAGGCGCTGGCGCAGCGGCCCGATGCCCAGGCCCACCAGCACCGCCCCGCCGCCCAGGCAGCCCATCATCAGGCCGTAGCCTTCGGCCCCGGAGCCCAGGCGCTGCGCACCGATGGCCGGCAGCAGCGCCCACAGCGCCGAGCCGGCGCCGCCGTAGGCCGCCGTGCGCAGCAGCTGCGCCAGGATGGTCCGCGAATGCCAGGCGTAGCGCAGCCCGGCCAGCGTGCCGCCCCAGAGCCGCTCCGGCGGCAGGCGGCTGGGCGGGTGCGGGCGCGGCGGCCAGTGGTTCATCGCCCAGGCCAGCACCAGCACCCCGCCCAGCGACAGCAGCAGCACGCTGCCGCCGGCCCAGCCGGAGGCCCGCGCCAGCGCCTCGGCGCCGGCCGCGTCGCGCTGCGCCCCGCCCAGCACCCAGGCCGACACGCCGGCGTACAGCAGACCGGCCACGGTGGGGCCCAGGGCCCGCGCGGCGTTGTAGGCGATGCTGACCGCGACGATGGCATCGGGCAGCCGCTCGCGCGGCAGGATCTCCTCCACCGCCGAGTTCCAGGCCGGCGACAGCAGCGCCGTCGAACAACCGGTGACGAAGGTCAGCGCCAGCACCGTCGCCGGGCCGGCCCAGCCCAGCATGAGCAGCAGCGCCAGCAGCAGCAGCGCGACGCCCTGCGCCGCCAGCGCGGCGAGGATCAGCCGGCGCCGGTCGGTGGTGTCGGCCAGCACACCCGCGGGCAGGGAAAGCGCGAACATCGGCAGGAACACCGCCGTCTGCACCAGCGCGGCCAGGAAGGTGGAGCCGGCCTGGTCCACCATCAGCCAGGCCGCGGCCATCGTGTGCATCGCGTTGGCGACGAAGTACAGCCCGCTGGCCAGCCAGATGCCGCGAAACGCCGGATGGCGCAGGGTCGACCAGGTGGAGCTGCGGCCCCCTTCCGGGGCAGACCCCGGCGCAGACCCCGGCGCAGACCCCGGCGCGGACCCCGGTGCAGAGGTTCGGGCGGGCGGGGCGTCGGTCGGCGGCGGGCTCATCGTTGCGCGATTATGGGCATGGCGGGGCGGCGTGCACCGGATCCTGCCCCCTCGGCGCGACAGGAATCGCCCGCGCCAGGAAGGGGTCGACCCACTGCGATACGGCGCTGCCGCGGACTTCGCGCAGCTCCCTGCGCCGACCCCGCCGGATCGCTGCGCCCCCCGGTCCTGTGACAGGCGGCATCGGCCATGCGCGAACGCATAGCTGGTTTGCCGCGATCGACACTTCCCGGCGGTCCGCCCGCGGCGCAGACTGCCGGCATGGACACCCCCCGCTCCCTTGCGCGATCGTCGGCCGTCCCGGCGGCCCCGGCTGCCCCCTCCCGCCGCGCCGTGCTGCGCGTGCTCGGCGGCGCGCCGATCCTGGCGGCCCTGCCGGTCACGCTGGCCGGCTGCGGCCAACCGGCCATGCCGCCCGAGGCCATCGCCGCCTGGCAGGGCCCGCCGGACTCGGAGTCCGATGTGCGCCGCTGGGCGCTGAGCTGGGCCCTGCTGGCGCCGCACTCGCATAACCTGCAGTCCTGGCGGGTGGATCTGTCGACACCCGGCGAGATCCTGCTGCGCTGCGACCCGAGCCGGCTGCTGCCCGAGACCGATCCGCAGTCGCGCCAGATCATGATGAGCCAGGGCACCTTCCTGGAGCTGCTGGACCTGGCTGCGCGCGAGCGCGGCCAGCGCTGCGAGATCCGTCTCTTTCCGCAGGGTGTCTTCGCCGCCGACCGGGTCGACGACCGGCCGGTGGCGCAGATCCGCCTGCACCCCGATGCCACCGTGCCGCGCGATGCGCTGTTCGCGCAGATCGCCCGGCGGCACACCAACCGCAACGCCTACGACCCGCAGCGGACCCCGTCGGCGGCCCAGTGGCAGGCGCTGGCCGCGGCGATGGCGGCCGCCGGCCCGGGGCTGCACTTCGGCTGGGTGGACGGGCAGGATGCGGCGACCCTGGCGCGCCACCGCGCCGTCGCCGACGAGGCCTGGCGCATCGAGCTGACCACGCCGCGAACGATCCTCGAGTCCTACCGGGTGCTGCGCGTCGGCGCCGACGAGGTGGCGCGCCACCGCGACGGGCTGACGTTGCTGGACGCCCAGGTGGTCTGGCTGGACCGGCTGGGCCTGTTCGACCGCCGCCAGGCGCCGGCCCCCGACAGCTGGGCCACCCGCAGCCAGCTCGAGGCGTTCAGCGCGAAGCTGGCCTCCACCCCGGCCTTCTTCTGGATCCGCAGCGACGACAACGCCCGGGCCACGCAGGTGCAGGCCGGCCGGGCCTACGCCCGCGTGCAGCTGGCCGCCACCGCGCAGGGCCTGGCGGTGCACCCGCTGCAGCAGGCGCTGCAGGAGTATCCGGAGCAGGCCGGGCCCTATGCCGACGCCCGGGCGCTGATGGGCGCCGGGCCGGCGCCGCAGACGGTGCAGATGTGGGCGCGCATCGGCCACGCCCCGCCGGTGGGGCCGGCGCCGCGCCGGCCGCTGGCGGACATCGTGCAGGCGGGCTGAAGGCGCTCGGCCAGCGGGCAGCGCGGCCGCGCCATCGGGGCGCGGACTCGCGTCGTACGGCCCGGGGGCGGATCAGACCGGACGGCCCGCCTCGTCGTGGCGGCCCAGGCGGGCCAGTAGCGCGCGGGTGCGGTTCTCGGCCTCGACGGCCAGCTCGAGCGGCGAGCGGCACAGACCGGCGTGGCGGTAGTGCAGGTTCTCGTACAGCTCGGCGGCGGCCGGGTGGGCCTGCAGCACCGCCGACAGGGCCTCGTCAGCCGGCACGGCTTCGAGCGCCTGCGCCAGGCGCTCGGCCACGCTGCGGTACTGCCCGGCATCGACCGTGTGGCCGAGCTCCATGCGCTGCAGCAGGCGGGCCAGGGTGAACACCGCCGTCAGGTGCGGCGGCAGGCGCACGGAACTCGTCGGGTTCGATCTCATCGGGGTCACCTTCTCGGGAGCCAACGGGGCAAAGCGTCCCGTTGCCGGCAGACGTGGGGACCGGACGCGCGGCTTCAAGGCCCGCCCGACCGGTCGACCGCACCGGCCGGCCGGGGCCACCGATGGGTCTGCCCGTGATTTCGGCCGGAGGCGGCGGGCCTGTAGGCCCGTGAGCCCGGACCGTCAGCCCGGCCCGACCGACGGCCGCGTCGGCAGGTGGCCGAACAGGCGCAGGGCGATCACCCGGCTGTCGTGCTCGGTGCGCAGTTCGGCGTAGGCCTGCGCCGCCTCGGGGTGGCGCAGACGCAGCAGTTGCAGCCACTGCTTGAGTCGGCCCGCCCGGTGGCGCGGCTCGAGCGAATGCGTGGTGCGGCTCCAGAAATCCTCCAGCAGCCCCAGCACCTGGGTCCAGGGCAGGCCGACGGCCGCGCCGGGAACAGCGTCCGCCACGCCGGCCCCTTGGGAGGCGGTCAGGTCGGCGGCGGTCAGGTCGGCGACGGGGTCGGTTTCGGCAGCCGCGTCGGCCCCACCCGCGTCGGCCGCCAGGATCGCCCGCGCCAGCCCCGGGTCGGCCACCGCGCCGCGACCGAGCATGAGCCGCTCGCAGCCCGATTCGGCACGACAGCGCCGCGCATCCTCGACGGTCCAGATCTCGCCATTGGCCACCAGCGGCAGGCACACCGCCTCGCGCAGCGTCGCGATGCGGTCCCAGTAGGCGGGCGGGCGGTAGCCGTGCACCTGCAGCCGGGCATGCACCACCAGCTCGCAGGCTCCGGCGGCCTCGATGGCCTGGGCGCAGTCGCGCGCACGCCGGTCGTCGCGCAGGCCCAGGCGCATCTTGGCCGACACCGGCAGGTGCGCGGGCACTGCACGGCGTACCGCCTCGACGATGCGGCCGATCAGTTCGGGCTCGTCGAGCAGGGCCGCGCCGCCGCGGTGGCGGTTCACGGTGCGCGCCGGGCAGCCGAAGTTCAGGTCCACGCCCTCGGGCCCCAGCGTGGCCAGCAGCGCGGCGTTGTCGGCCAGGCAGGCGGCATCGCTGCCCAGCAATTGCACCCGCACCGGCACGCCGGCCGGGGTGCGTCCCCCCTGGCGCAGCTCGGGCACCATGCGGTGGAACACCCGTGCCGGCAGCAGGGTGTCGGTGATGCGCACGAACTCCGAGACGCAGCGCTCCACCCCGCCCACGCGGGTGATCAGGTCGCGCAGCGTGGCATCCATCAGCCCTTCCATCGGCGCCAGCAGCAGGCCGCCACGGCGACCCGCAGCCGCGCTGCCGGCGGCGTGGGCGGTGTCCGAGGCCTCGGCGGGATCGGGCCGGCCCGCCGGGGGCTCCGGCGCTCCCGCCTTCACGCGGCGCGGCGCCCGATCAGCGCACGGCCGGCCTGCACGACGGCCAGCAGCAGCGCGCCGGCCAGCAGACCGGTGACCAGGTCGGCCAGCAGCGGCAGCAGCGCCAGGCTCACCGCCGCAGCCCCCGGCCAGGCCTGCACCGCCGCCTGCTGCACGGCCTGCGCGGCGTGGTGCACCATCGGCAGGCCGTGCAGCAGGATGCTGCCCCCCACCAGGAACATCGCCAGCGTGCCCAGCACCGACAGCGCCTTCATCAGCCCCGGCGCCAGCCAGAGCAGCGCGTCGCCGGCCCCCTGCAGCGCGTCGCGGGCGCTGCCCTGCGCACTGCGGGCGCGCTGCACCAGCCACAGGCCCAGGTCGTCGAGCTTGACGATCGCCGCCACCAGCCCATAGACGCCCAGCGTCATGGCCACCGCCACCGTGGCCAGCACCAGCACCCGGGTGCCGAAGGCCGCCCCGGCCACCGCGCCCAGCGTGATGACGATGATCTCGGCCGAGAGGATGAAGTCGGTGCGCACCGCGCCGCGGATCTTGTCGCGCTCGAAGGCCACCAGGTCCACCGAGGCATCGCCGGCCGCGCGCATCAGCTCGGCCTCGTGCTGCGCCGCCTCGGCGCCGTGCAGCCAGCGGTGCGCGAGCTTCTCCACCCCTTCGAAGCAGAGGAAGGCCCCGCCCAGCATCAGCAGCGGCAGCACCAGCCAGGGCAGGAAGGCGCTGATGGCCAGCGCCGCGGGCACCAGGATGGCCTTGTTGACCAGCGAGCCCTTGGCCACCGCCCAGACCACCGGCAGCTCCCGGTCGGCCTGCACGCCGGTGACCTGCTGGGCGTTGAGCGCCAGGTCGTCGCCGAGCACGCCGGCGGTCTTCTTGGCCGCCACCTTGGTGAGCAGCGCGACATCGTCGAGCAGCGTGGCGATGTCGTCGATCAGGGCAAGCAGGCTGGCAGCGGCCATGGGCGTGGGGGGGTGGGGGGGTGGGGGTCGGGGGATCAGTCGATCGAGATCTGGGCGCGCCGGATGATGGCGCCCCACTTGGCGCTCTCGGCCTCGATGTAGGCCTTGAACTGGGCCGCGCTGCCGCCCCCGGGGATCAGCCCCTGGCGGTGGAAGGACTCGATCACCGCCGGGTCCTTCAGCAGTGCATTCACATCGGTCTCGAGGCGTCGCACCACCGCATCGGGCGTGCCGGCGGGCGCGAACAGGCCGTTCCAGGCCAGCGCCTCGAAGCCGGCAAAGCCGCTTTCGGCCACGGTGGGCAGCGCCTTCAGGCTGTCGACGCGCTGCGCGCTGGTGACCGCCAGGAACTTCACCTTGCCGGCCTGCACCAGCGGCAGCAGCGCCGGGGCGACCGCCATCAGCGCCTGGGTCTCGCCCGCCGCCAGCGACGCGGCCGCCGGGGGCGAACCGTTGTAGGGCACGTGCACCGCCTCGAAGCCGGCGGTCTGACGGAACAGCTCCATCGCCAGGTGCGAGGAACTGCCATTGCCCACCGAGGCGTAGCTGACCTTGCCGGCCTGCTGCTTCGCCCAGGCGACGAACTCGGGCAGCGTCTGCGCCGGCACCGAGGCCGGCACCGCCAGCACGTTGGGCTGGGAGGTGGTCAGCACCACCGGCAGCAGGTCGCGCGCCGGCTGGTAGGGCATCTTGCGATACATGAAGGGCGCAAAGGCGATCGGCCCGTTGAAGCCGATGCCCAGCGTGTAGCCGTCCGGCGCCGCCTTGGCCACGACATCCATGCCCAGCATGCCGCCGGCGCCGGGCTTGTTCTCCACCACCAGCGGCTGGCCCCAGCGCTCCTTCAGGCGCTCGCCGAGCAGGCGCACGATCACGTCCAGCGAGCTGCCCGCCGGCGCCGGCACCACGACGCGCACCGGGCGCTGCGGCCAGGCGTCCGCGCCCTGCGCCGCGGCCGGCCCGGCGGCCAGCGCGGCCGTCGCAGCCAGGCTGTGCAGGCCGAGACCGAGGGCGAGATGCAACAGGGGACGACGGCGCAGCGACACGATCATTTCTCCTTCGCACGGCCCGGCGGGCCGCACGGCGATGGGACGACAGAAGCTGGGATGATGCCAGCATGTCGAAGCGCACCCCGACCCGCGCGGCGCCGCCGCCACAGGCCCGCCTGTTCCTGGCGCTCTGGCCGCCGCCCGAGCTGCAGGACGCGCTGGAGGCCGCCACGCTGCGCTGGCAGTGGCCGCCGCAGGCCGCCCGTGTGCCGGCGGCGAAGCGCCATGTCACGCTGCACTTCCTCGGCGCCGTGGCGCGCACGCGGCTGCCGGCGCTGCGCGAGGCCTTCGCCCTGCCCGGCCCGCCCTGCACGCTGTGGCTGGATCGCGCCGCGCTCTGGCCCGGCGGCACCGCGGTGCTGCAGGCCTGTCATCCGCCCGAGGCGCTGCGCGACTGGCAGCGCCGCCTCGGTTCAGCGGTGGCCGCCGCCGGCCTGCCGCTCGAACGCCGGCCCTGGCGGCCCCATGTCACCCTGGCGCGCCGGGCGGCCGGCGCCGTGCCGCCGGCCGACCTCGACCCCCTGCCCTGGCCGGTGCAGGGCCATGTGCTGGTCGAGTCGCAGCTCGGCGCCGGCGGCGGCTACCGCATCCTGGCCCGCTGGGAGGCGCTGCCGCCGCGCTAGCCGAGGCTCGGCTCACGGGTGCTCAGCCCCCGCGCTTGCGCAGCAGGTCGATGCGCATCGGCCGGGTGAAGTGGCACTGCCCGTCCTCGCCGCGGCGGGCGAGCCGCTCGAAGCGGGCCTGCACCTCGGCGCGCAGCGCGTCGTCGAGATGGCGCTCGGCGAAGGTGACGTCGATCATGCGCCGCGCGAAGTCCTCGAAGTCGCGGTAGCGCGTGGGCATCTCGAAGAAGCGCTCGGCGACCATCTCCCAGCCGCCGGCGGGACCGCTGTTCGCCAGCGCCCGCATCAGCGCCTGGTAGGCGGCGCGGCGCACCTCGCCCTCGTCGTTGAAGAGCCGGATGACCTCGTTGGACAGGCCGTCGTAGACCGGCTCGGAGACGTACAGCCAGCCCCCCGGCTTCAGCACCCGGTGCACCTCGGCCAGCGCCTGGTCCAGGCGGTCCAGCGGGACATGGTGCAGCGACTTGAGCATCAGCGCGCCGTCGAAGCTCGCATCGGGCGCCGGAATCGCCTCGGCGCCGGCCTCGACCAGGCGGATGCCGGCCCAGCTGCCTTCAGGCTGGGCGCGGTTCTTCGCCATCTGGCGCGCGTCCACCTCCAGGCCCAGCACGGTGGCGCCCGGATGAGCCGCCACCAGGCGACGCGCCAGATCGGCCGCACCACAGCCCAGCTCGATCAGGTTCGCGCCGTCCAGCGGCACCAGGCTGCCCAGCAGGGCGAGTTCGTCGCGGATCAGGAAGTCGGTAGGGGCGGGGGTATTCATGCCGACATCATAAGGGCGGGCGGGAGTCGCCTGCAGGACGCGGCGCCGTGCGCAAGGGTGCTACCTTGCCGCCATGAGTGCACCCTCCCCCGCCACGCGGCAGCCCTGGCAGGTCATGCTCGGCGGCATCTGCACGCTGATCCTCACCATCGGCATCGCCCGCTTCGCCTACACCCCGCTGCTGCCGCTGATGCAGGCCCAGGCCGGCCTGAGCGATGCGGCCGGCGGCTGGCTGGCCACCGCCAACTACCTGGGCTACATGAGCGGCGCGCTGCTGGCGGCCTCGCTGTCGTCGCTGCCGCTGAAGTTCAAGCTCTACCGCGCCGGCGTGCTGCTGGCCTTGGTCAGCACCGTGTGCATGGCGCTGACGCAGGACCTGACCACCTGGGCCCTGCTGCGCTATGTCGCCGGCCTGAGCTCGGCCGCCGGCATGCTGCTGGCCTCCGGCCTGGTGCTGAACTGGCTGATGCGCCACGGCCACCGGGCCGAGCTGGGCATCCACTTCAGCGGCATCGGCCTGGGCATCATCGTCTCCGGCGTGGTGGTGATGCTGCTCAACCGCCTGAGCCTGGACTGGGCGACGCAGTGGCAGGTCTTCGCGGCGCTGGGCCTGCTGCTGGCCTGGCCGGCCTGGGCCTGGGTGCCGCCACCGGCTGCACCGGCCACGCCCGGGCCACCCCGCCCGGTGTCCCCGTCGGCCACCTCCCAGGCCACGACCCAGGCCACCTCCAAGGCCACTTCCCAGGGCTCCTCACCGGCACCGGCACTGTCGGCCGCCGCCCCCGCCGCGCCGTCGGCCGCCTGGATGCGCCTGATGCTGGCGATGTACTTCTGCGCCGGCTTCGGCTTCGTCATCAGCGCCACCTTCACGGTGGCGATCGCGGCCAGGCAGAGCAGCCTGGCGCACACCGGCGGGCTGGCCTGGGTGATGGTGGGGCTGGCGGCGGTGCCGGCGGTGCTGGCCTGGGACCGCATCGCCCGGGGCATCGGCGACCTGCCGGCGCTGCTCTGGGCCTTCGCGGCGCAGACGCTGTCGGTGCTGCTGCCGGCCTTCAGCGACCGGCCGGCCGTCTTCCTGGCCGCAGCACTGCTCTACGGCGGCAGCTTCATCGGCATCGTCAGCCTGACGCTGGCCCTGGTGGGCCGGGCCTTCCCGGCCAACCCGGCCAAGGCGATGGCCCGGCTGACCCTGAGCTACGGCGTCGCCCAGGTGCTGGCCCCCGCGCTGGCCGGCCAGATGGCGCAGGCCAGCGGCAGCTACCGCGGCGCGCTGCTGCTCACCGCGGCGGTGATGGGGGTGGGCATCGGGCTGCTGGTGGTGCTGAGGGCGCGGGAGCGGCGCCGGGCCTGATTCAGGCACTCACCCCCGCCGCTTGCCCCCACCCACCGGGCTGCCGGGCTTGACCGTCCGCACGGGCACCCGGCGATCGGCGGACCGGCCGCCAGCGGGCTGCGCGGCAGGCGCTGCAGGCCGTCCTGTCTTCGGGGCGGCCTTCCCTCCCGCGCTCACCCCCGGCCGCGGCGGCAGGCCGGTGTGCTGGGTCAGGATCAGCCCCTTGGCGGGGCGGGCGGGCGCCTTCGCAGCCGGCCCCTCCTGGCGGCGTGAGCGGTCCCCGCCCCCGCTGCCGGCGGGCTGCCAGCTCGGGATGAGCTGGTGCTTGCCCGGGCCGATCAGGTCGGCCCGGCCCATCTTCTGCAGCGCCTCGCGCAGCAGCGGCCAGTTGGCCGGGTCGTGGTAGCGCAGGAAGGCCTTGTGCAGGCGGCGGCGTTTCTCGCTCTTGACCACGTCGACCTTCTCGGTCAGGTCGGCGCGGGCAGGATTGCGGCTCAGGCCCTTCAGCGGGTTGCGCCCGGAGTGGTACATCGCGGTGGCGGTGGCCATCGGGCTGGGGGTGAAGGTCTGCACCTGGTCGGCACGGAAGCCGTTCTTCTTCAGCCACAACGCCAGGTTCAGCATGTCCTCGTCGGTGGTGCCGGGGTGCGCGGCGATGAAGTAGGGAATCAGGAACTGCTTCTTGCCCGCCTCCTCGCTGAAGCGGTCGAACAGTTCCTTGAAGCGGTCGTAGGTGCCGATGCCCGGCTTCATCATCTTCGACAGCGGGCCGCCCTCGGTGTGCTCCGGGGCGATCTTCAGGTAGCCGCCGACGTGGTGCGTCACCAGCTCCTTGACATAGGCCGGCGCGGTCACCGCCAGGTCGTAGCGCAGGCCCGAGCCGATCAGCACCTTCTTGACGCCCGGCAGCGCGCGCGCCTTGCGGTAGAGGTTGATCAGCGGCGTGTGGTCGGTGCGCAGGTTGGGGCAGATGCCCGGATAGACGCAGCTGGGCTTGCGGCAGGCGGCCTCGATCTCCGGGCTGCGGCAGCCCAGGCGGTACATGTTGGCGGTGGGCCCGCCCAGGTCGGAGACGATGCCGGTGAAGCCCTCCACCTTGTCGCGCATGTCCTCGATCTCGCGCAGCACCGAGTCGGCGCTGCGGCTCTGGATGATGCGGCCCTCGTGCTCGGTGATCGAGCAGAAGGTGCAGCCGCCGAAGCAGCCGCGCATGATGTTCACGCTGAAGCGGATCATCTCCCAGGCCGGGATCTTGGTCGGCCCGTCGTGGCGGCCCTGCGCGTCCGCGTAGGCCGGGTGCGGCGCGCGGGCGTAGGGCAGGCCGAAGACGTGGTCCATCTCCGCGGTGCTCAGCGGGATCGGCGGCGGGTTGATCCACACGTCGCGCAGCTGGCCGTGCAGCTCGTGCTGCTGCACCAGCGCGCGGGCGTTGCCGGGGTTGGTCTCCAGGTGCAGCACCCGGCTGGCATGGGCGTAGAGCACCGGGTCGGAGCGCACCGCCTCGAAGGCCGGCAGGCGGATCACGGTGCGCTCGCGCGGCGGCAGGTGCATCGCCCCGGTGGCGGCCACGCCCTTGGGGCGCGGCACGAAGCGCAGCGGCTGTTCGGCCCCGGGCGCGGCCGGTGAAAGGGCCGCCGAAGGGGCCGCAGCGTCCCCGGCCGATGCGCCGGCGCAGGCCCCGCCCTGGGCCTGCGCCACCTCCGGCAGCTCCTGGTAGGGGCTGATGTGTTCGTCGACGCGCCCGGGCAGGTCCACCTCGGTGGAATCGAGCTCCCACCAGCCTTCGGCGGAGGGGTCGCCCGGCTGGCGCAGGAAGGCGGTGCCGCGGATGTCGGTGAGGCTGGCGATGGGCTGGCGCGCTGCGAGGCGGTGGGCCACCTCGACCAGCGCCCGCTCGGCGTTGCCGTACAGCAGCAGGTCGGCCTGCGAATCGACCAGGATGCTGCGGCGCACCTTGTCCTGCCAGTAGTCGTAGTGGGCGATGCGGCGCAGGCTGGCCTCGATGCCGCCGATCACCAGCGGCACGTCGCCGAAGGCCTGGCGCAGGCGCTGGCAGTAGACGATGGTGGCGCGGTCCGGGCGCTTGCCACCTTCGGCGCCGGGGGTGTAGGCATCGTCGCTGCGCGGCTTGCGGTCGGCCGTGTAGCGGTTGATCATCGAATCCATGTTCCCGGCCGTGACGCCGAAGAACAGGTTCGGCCGGCCCAGCACCTGGAAGGGCTCGGCGCTGTGCCAGTCCGGCTGGGCGATGATGCCCACGCGAAAGCCCTGCGCCTCCAGCACCCGGCCGATCACCGCCATGCCGAAGCTGGGGTGGTCCACGTAGGCATCGCCGGTGACGAGGATGACGTCGCAGCTGTCCCAGCCGAGCTGTTCCATCTCCGCGCGGCTCATCGGCAGGAAGGGGGCGGTGCCGAAGCGCCTGGCCCAGAAGGGGCGATAGGCGGTCAGCGCCTTCGGCGCGGGCGGCAAGGCAATGGAATGGGCGGTCACGGCGGGGGCGCGCGGGCGGCGCGGACGCGAAAGGTCGGGAAGAGCGGCCGGCAAGCCAGGCCCGCAGGCCCCTCACCATCGTCGCAGGACGACAGCGCCCGGCGCAGGCCGCTGCCAGGCCGGGCGTGGCGACACGGAGGGACGGGACCTGCCGTGCGCGCATGATAGCCGCGGGTGGAGATCCGCCGGCCGCGTAGGGAGACCCGGATCTATAATGAATCTTCATTCTCAAATACACCCCCATGGAACGCCAGACCCGTCAGCGCGCGGCCATCCGGGCCGCCATCGCGCAGGCCGGCCGCCCGCTGCTGCCGCAGGAAGTGCTCGAACAGGCCCAGCGCGAGGTGCCGGCGCTGGGGCTGGCGACGGTCTACCGCACGCTGCGCTCGCTGTCCGAGGAGGGCAGCATCGCCACCGTGCAGCTGCCCGGCGACAACGTGCGCTACGAGCCGGCGGTGTCGCCGCACCACCACCATTTCCAGTGCACCGACTGCCGCCGCGTCTTCGACGTGCACGCCTGCCCGGGCGACCTGCAGCGGCTGGCGCCGGAAGGGTTCCAGATCGAGTCGCACGAACTGACGCTGTACGGCCGTTGCCGGGACTGCGGCGCCCCGGGGCGAGCGCAGGCCCGCGCCGACCTCCCGCCGGGGAGTTGCGCATGCTGATGGCCGGCGCGTCGATCCGCCTGCTGGGCGCGACCCTGCTGGTGGCGCTGATCTGGGCCGGCGTGGCCTGGGCGATGTCATGAGCACCGCCGCCCAGAGGTCGGCGCATGCCCATGCGCATACGCACGCCCACCGCCCTCCCCACGCCCACCCGCACGAACCCGCGCCGGGCGGCGCGGCGTCGCACGACCTGCCCGCGGCCCTGCGCGTGCAGGACCTCACCGTGGCCTACCGCGGCCACCCCGCGGTGCACCATGTCAGCGGTGCCTTCCCGGCCGGGCAGCTCTGCGCGGTGGTCGGGCCCAACGGCGCGGGCAAGAGCAGCCTGCTGTCGGTGCTGGCCGGCGCCCGGCGCGGCTACGAGGGGCGCATCGAGCGCGACCCGGCGCTGCGTCTGGCCTATCTGCCGCAGGCCAGCGAGCTGGACCGCCAGTTCCCGGTCGGGGTGGAGGAGTTCGTCGCGATGGGGCTGTGGTCGCGCATCGGCTGCTTCGGCCGGGTCGATGCGGCCGGGCGCGCCCAGGTGCGCCAGGCGCTGCAGGCGGTCGGGCTGGCCGGGTTCGAGCGGCGCCTGATCGGCGAACTCTCCGCCGGGCAGACGCAGCGGGTGCTGTTCGCCCGCGTGATGGTGCAGGACGCCGGGCTGATCCTGCTGGACGAGCCCTTCAACGCCATCGACGCGCGCACCACCGCCGACCTGCTGGCCCTGCTGCAGCGCTGGAAGGCCGAGTCGCGCACCGTGATCGCGGTGCTGCACGACATGGAGCAGGTGCGCCAGCACTTCGACCACACCCTGCTGCTGGCGCGCGAGGCGATCGCCTGGGGGCCGACCGCCGAGGTGCTGCGTGCCGAGCACCTCTTCGCCGCCCGCCGCATGGCCGAGGCCTGGGACGACGCGGCGCGGCGCTGCGACCTCGGCGAGGCCGCCGCCACCGGAGCGGGGCGATGACCGACTGGCTGCAGCCCTTCGTCGAGTTCGGCTTCATGCGCCGTGCCCTGGTGGCCACGCTGGCGCTGGCGCTGGGCGCCGCCCCGCTGGGCTGCCTGCTGGTGCTGCGCCGCATGAGCCTGGTGGGCGATGCAATGTCGCACGCGGTGCTGCCCGGCGCGGCGGCAGGGTTCCTGCTGGCGGGCTTCTCGCTGCCGGCGATGAGCCTGGGCGGCTTCGTGGCGGCGCTGCTGGTCGCGCTGGCGGCGGGCTTCGTGACCCGGCTGACGCCGCAGCGCGAGGACGCCAGCTTTGCCGCCTTCTACCTGATGGCCCTCGCGCTGGGCGTGCTGCTGGTGTCGCTGCGCGGCAGCCAGGTGGACCTGATGCACCTGCTCTTCGGCAGCGTGCTGGCGGTGGACGACGCCGCGCTGCTGCAGATCGCCGTGGTGACCAGCCTGACGCTGTGGGTGCTGGCGGCGATCTGGCGACCGCTGGTGCTGGAGAGCTGCGACCCCGGCTTCCTGCGCAGCGTCGGCGGCCCCGGCGCCTGGGTGCACATGGCGCTGCTGCTGCTGCTGGTGGCCAACCTGGTCAGCGCCTTCCAGGCCCTGGGCACGCTGATGGCCGTGGGGCTGATGATGCTGCCGGCCGCCGCGGCGCGTTTCTGGGCCGCCAGCCTGCCGGGCATGGTGGGCGCGGCCACCCTGATCGCCGCCGCCGCCTCGTTCACCGGCCTGCTCTGGAGCTACCACGCCGAACTGCCCAGCGGCCCCGCGATCGTGCTGACCTGCGGCGCGGCCTACCTGCTGTCGGTGCTGCTCGGCCCGCGCGACGGCGTGCTGTCGCGGCGCTGGCAGATCCGCCACCACCTGCAACGATGACCTCCTCCCGACCCCTGTGCCCCGCCCCCCGGCTCGCCCGGTCCCGCCGCAGCGCGGCGCGCCGCCTGCTGGGCCTGACCCTGCTGCCGCTGGGCGCGACGCTCGCCACCGCAGCCCGCGCCGCAGCGGCCACGGCGCCGGCGCCGCGCCTGCTGGCCAGCTTCTCGATCCTGGCCGACCTGCTGCGCGAAGTGGCGCCGCCGGACTTCCAGGTCGAGTCGCTGGTCGGCCCCGACGCCGATGCCCACGCCTTCGAGCCCACCCCGGCCGACGCGCGCCGGCTCGCGCAGGCCGACCTGGTGCTGGTCAACGGCCTGGGCTACGAGGGCTGGCTGACCCGGCTGGTGAAGGTTTCCGGCTACCGCGGCCCGCTGGTCGTGGCCAGCGACGGCATCACCGCCCTGAAGGCCCCCACAGCCGGGCAGGACGGCCACGGGCACGGCCCGGGCCACTCGCACGGGCCGGCCGGCGGGCAGGATCCGCATGCCTGGCAGGACCTGGCCCATGTGCGCCACTACGTGCGCCACATCGCCCAGGCGCTGGCGCAGCGCTGGCCGCAGCGTGCCGGCGAGATCGGCACGCGCCGCGACGCCTACCTGGCCCGCCTCGACCAGCTCGAACAGCGCCTGGCCCAGCTGCTGGCGCCGGTGCCGCCCGCACAGCGCCGGGTGATCTGTTCGCACGACGCCTTCGCCTACCTCGGCCGGGCCTGGGGCATCCAGTTCTACGCCCCGCGCGGCTGGACCAGCCACAGCGAGCCTTCCGCGGCGGCCGTGGCCCGGCTGGTGCGGCAGATCCGCGAGCAGCAGGTGCGCGCGGTCTTCCTCGAGAACATGAGCGACCGGCGCCTGATCGAGCGCATCGCCCGCGAAGGCGGCGTGCGCGTGGGCGGCACGCTCTACTCGGACGCGCTGTCCGCCCCGGGCGGCCCGGCCGACAGCTTCCTGAAGCTCTACGAGCACAACCTGCGCGCCATCGCCGCCGCGCTGGCCCCCTGACGAGGCCGCCGCCGCGCCCGTCGTCCGATCCGTCGCCCCCGCACCGCGTTCGCCGATGAAGCTCCCTGCCCTGCTCCTGGCCGCCCTGCTGGCCACGCCCCTGCTGCCGGCCGCCCATGCGGCCGACGCCCATGGCCACGGCGCCCACCAGCACGGCGTGGCGCAGCTCGACGTCGCCGTCGAGGACGACGGCCTGACATTGCAGCTCGACACCCCGCTGGACAACCTGCTGGGCTTCGAGCGCGCCCCGCGCAGCGCGGCAGAGCGGCGCGCGGCCGACGCCGCGCTGCAGCGCCTGCGCCAGCCGCAGACGCTGTTTCGCCTGCCGGCCGAGGCGGGCTGCCAGGCCGAGCCGGCGCAGATCGACGCCGGGCTGCTCGACCCCGCCCGCGCGGCGCACGGCAAGGCGGGCGACGGCCATGCCGACCTGTCGGTGCTCTGGCGCTGGCGCTGCAGCCAGCCGAAGGCCCTGACACCGCTGCGCGTCGACCTCTTCGACGCCTTCCCGCGGCTGCGTCGCCTCGAGGTGCAGCTCGTCGGCCCCCAGGGCCAGGCCCACCGGCGCCTGACCCCCGACGCACGCACGCTGCGCTGGCCGTGAGCGCCCCCGAGCCCCCCGCCCAGGCCGGCGCGCAGGAGGTGCTGGCGCTGGAAGGACTGCGCTGGCGCTGGCCGGGGGCGCCCACCGACACCCTGCGCATCGACACGCTGCATCTGCAGGCCGGCGAGCGGCTGATGCTGCGCGGCGACAGCGGCTGCGGCAAGAGCACCCTGCTGTCGCTGGCCGCCGGCGTGCTGCCGGCGCCCAGCGGTCAGGTGCGCCTGCTCGGACGGGACTGGGCGGCGATGCGCCCGGCGCAGCGCGACGCCTGGCGCGCCGACCACGTGGGCTACCTGTTCCAGCAGTTCAACCTGCTGCCCTACCTGGACGTGCTGGGCAATGTGCTGCTGCCCTGCCGCTTCTCCCGCGAGCGCGCCCGGCGCTGCGGCGCGGCGTCGCCGCGCGAGGAGGCACAGCGCCTGCTGGAGGCGCTGGAACTGCCGGCCGCGCTGTGGGGACGTCCGGCGGCGACGCTTTCGGTGGGGCAGCAGCAGCGCGTGGCGGCCGCGCGGGCGCTGATCGGACGCCCCGCGCTGATCATCGCCGACGAGCCCACCTCGGCGCTGGACGAGCGCCGCCGCGACGGCTTCATGGCCCTGCTCGGCCGCGAGTGCGCCGCCGCCGGCAGCGCCCTGCTCTTCGTCAGCCACGATCCGCGTCTGGCGGCGCACTTCGGGCGCGTCATCGAGCTGCCCGACCGCAGTGCGGCGGAAAGCCCCCGGTCGAGCACGGCAGCGGACATCGCGGAGGGCCGGACATGAAGGGCCTGCTCACCCTGGCCGCCGCCAGCGCCTGGCACCGCCGGGTCGGACTGGGGTGGGTGCTGGTCTCGGTGGCGCTGTCCACCTTCCTGCTGCTGGCCGTCGAGCGCCTGCGCGAGGACCTGCGCACGCACTTCTCGCAGTCGGTCTCGGGCACCGACCTGATCGTCGGCCCTCGCACCGGGGCGGTGCAGCTGATGCTCTACGCGGTCTTCCGCGTCGGCGACGCCACGCAGAACATCCGCTGGCAGAGCGTGCAGGCGCTGTCGGCCCACCCGCGGGTGGCCTGGGCCGTGCCGATCTCGCTGGGCGACTCGCACCGCGGCTTTCCGGTGGTGGGCACGACCTCGGCCTACTTCGAGCACTTCCGCTACGGCCAGCGCCAGCCGCTGCAGCTGGCCGAGGGACGCCCCTTCGCCGCCGTCTACGAGGCCGTGCTGGGCGCAGAGGTGGCCGAGCGGCTGGGCTACCGCCTGGGCGATGCGGTGGTGCTGTCCCATGGCAGCGGCGCGATCGAAGGCAGCGCGCACGACGACAAGCCCTTCACCGTGGTCGGCATCCTGGCGCGCACCGGCACGCCGGTGGACCGCTCGCTGCACATCGGCCTGGAGGGCATGGAGGCCCTGCACCTGGACTGGTTCGCCGGCCTGCCGATGCCGGGGCGCCGCCTGTCGGCCGAGCAGGCGGCGGCACAGGACCTTACCCCGCGCAGCGTCACCGCGCTGCTGCTCGGACTGAAGTCGCGCGCCGCGGTCTTCTCGATGCAGCGCGAGGTGGCCGCCTGGCGCGACGAGCCGCTGATGGCCGTGCTGCCGGGGGTGGCGCTGGACCAGCTCTGGGAGGTGATCGGTGCCGGCGAGCGGGCCCTGACCGTGATGTCCGCCCTGGTCGCCGGCGTCAGCCTGGCCGGCCTGGTCGCGGTGGTGCTCACCGGCCTGGAGCAGCGCCGCCGCGAGCTGGCGGTGCTGCGCGCATTGGGGGCCGGGCCACGCCGGCTGCTCGCCCTGCTGCTGCTCGAAGGCGCCCTGGTCACCGCCGCGGGCGCGCTGCTCGGCGCCCTGCTCGCCTTGCTGGCCGGCGCGGCAGCCAGCCCCTGGCTGGAACGCCACTGGGGCATCGCGCTGCAATGGCAGCACTGGGGCCCGGCACAGCTCGGCCTGATCGCCGCGGTGCTGGCCGCCGGCACCCTGGCCGCCCTGCTGCCGGGCTGGCGGGCCTACCGCCTGTCGCTGGCCGACGGGCTGCAGCCGCGCGGCTGAGCGGGCGCCGATCGGCATGTGAGCATGCGTGTGAGCAGCATGTGAGCGGCAGGTGGGCGGCAGACCGCGCCACAGCCATCCGAGACAGGCGCGGAAGCCGCAAAGAGCAAGGGGCCCGCAGGCCCCTCGCCGGTCACGCCGTCACCTCGCGGCGACGCTGATGGGTCAGACCGTCACCGGTTCCGCCCGGGGCTTGTCGCTCTTGCGCGGCTCGATGTCGAGCTTGACCTGGCCCTCGTCGTCGATGTCGACCGTCAGGCGCCCCCCGTCCACCAGTCGGCCGAACAGCAGTTCGTCGGCCAGCGCGCGGCGGATGGTGTCCTGGATCAGGCGCTGCATCGGACGCGCGCCCATGAGCGGATCGAAGCCCTTCTTGCCCAGATGCTTGCGCAGCGCGTCGGTGAAGGTGACCTCGACCTTCTTCTCGGTGAGCTGGCTCTCGAGCTGCAGCAGGAACTTGTCGACCACGCGCAGGATGATCTCCTCGTCCAGCGCGCGGAAGCTGACGATGGCGTCGAGCCGGTTGCGGAACTCGGGCGTGAACATGCGCTTGAGGTCGGCCATCTCGTCACCGCTCTCGCGCTGCGTGGTGAAGCCGATGGTGGCCTTCTGCATCGTCTCGGCGCCCGCATTGGTCGTCATGATGATGATGACGTTGCGGAAGTCGGCCTTGCGCCCGTTGTTGTCGGTCAGCGTGCCATGGTCCATCACCTGCAGCAGCACGTTGAAGACATCCGGGTGCGCCTTCTCGATCTCGTCGAGCAGCAGCACGCAGTGCGGCTTCTTGGTCACCGCCTCGGTCAGCAGACCGCCCTGATCGAAACCGACATAGCCCGGGGGCGCGCCGATCAGCCGGCTGACCGCGTGGCGCTCCATGTACTCGGACATGTCGAAGCGGATCAGGTCGATGCCCAGGATGTAGGCCAGCTGTTTGGCCACTTCCGTCTTGCCCACGCCGGTGGGGCCGCTGAACAGGAAGGCGCCGATCGGCTTCTCGGGCTTGCCCAGGCCGGAGCGCGCCATCTTGATCGCGCTGGCCAGCGCGTCGATGGCCGGGTCCTGCCCGAACACCACGCTCTTGAGGTCGCGGTCCAGGCTCTTGAGCTTGCTGCGATCGTCGCTGGACACCGACGCCGGCGGAATGCGCGCGATCTTCGCGACGATGTCCTCGACCTCGTTGCGGGTGATCTTCTTCTTCTGCTTGCTCTTGGGCAGCACGCGCTGGGCGGCACCGGCCTCGTCGATCACGTCGATCGCCTTGTCGGGCAGGTGGCGATCGTTGATGAACTTGGCCGACAGCTCGGCGGCGGCCTGCAGCGACCCCAGGTCGTACTTGACGCCGTGGTGCTCCTCGAAGCGCGACTTCAGCCCCTTGAGGATCTCCACCGTCTGCTCGACCGAGGGCTCGACCACATCGACCTTCTGGAAGCGCCGCGACAGCGCCGCGTCCTTCTCGAAGATGCCCCGGTACTCGGTGAAGGTGGTCGCGCCGATGCACTTGATCTGGCCGGAACTCAGCGCCGGCTTGAGCAGGTTGCTCGCGTCCAGCGTGCCGCCCGAAGCCGCACCCGCACCGATCAGGGTGTGGATCTCGTCGATGAAGAGCACCGCGTGCGGGTGCTCCTTGAGCTGCTTGAGCACGCCTTTGAGGCGCTGCTCGAAGTCGCCGCGGTACTTGGTACCCGCCAGCAGCGCGCCCATGTCCAGCGCGTAGACGGTGGCGTCGGCCAGCACCTCCGGCACATCGCCCTCGGTGATGCGCCAGGCCAGGCCTTCGGCGATCGCGGTCTTGCCCACGCCGGCCTCGCCGACCAGCAGCGGGTTGTTCTTGCGCCGGCGGCAGAGCACCTGGATGACGCGCTCGACCTCGTGCTCGCGGCCGATCAGCGGGTCGATGCGCCCGTCACGCGCCTGCTGGTTCAGGTTCTGGGTGTACTGGTCCAGCGGCGAGCCCTTGCTCTCGCCCTCTTCCTTCTCGCCTTCGCCGGAGGAGGATTCGTTGGGCTTGGCCGGCTCGGGCGGCTCGCTCTTCTTGATGCCGTGGGCGATGTAATTCACCACATCGAGGCGCGTCACCCCTTGCTGGTGCAGGTAGTACACCGCATGGGAGTCCTTCTCGCCGAAGATCGCCACCAGCACGTTCGCGCCGGTGACCTCCTTCTTGCCGTTGCCGGTGGACTGCACATGCATGATGGCGCGCTGGATCACGCGCTGGAAGCCCAGCGTCGGCTGGGTATCCACCTCGTCGCTGCCGCCCACGGTGGGCGTGTTCTCCTTGATGAACTGCGCGAGGCTCTTGCGCAGGTCGTCGAGGTTGGCCGCGCAGGCCTTGAGCACTTCGGAGGCCGAAGGGTTGTCCAGCAGGGCCAGCAGCAGGTGCTCGACCGTGATGAACTCGTGCCGCTGCTGGCGCGCCTCGACGAACGCCATGTGCAGACTGACTTCCAACTCTTGCGCGATCATGCGACCTCCATAATGCACTGCAGCGGGTGCCCCGCACGCCGCGCGGCTGCCAGTACCAGTTCGACCTTCGTCGCCGCCACATCCCGGGTGAACACGCCGCAAACCCCGCGGCCCTCGTGGTGGATCTTCAACATGATCTGCGTGGCCGTCTCCAGGTCATGCCGGAAGAAGTGCTGCAGAACCATGACGACGAATTCCATCGGGGTGTAATCGTCGTTGAGCAGGATGACTTGATACACCGGGGGCGGCTCCACCCGTTGCATCTGCCGCTCCGCGACGACCGAACCCTGCCCGTCGTCGGGGACGCCGGGAGGCTGGGGTGTGCCGGGGGGGAGACTGGACATGAGGAACATTCTATAGAGCCGCGTGCACACCCGCAGCGCAGCGGGACGTTGGCCGTTGGAGACGCAGGATTCGTTCCATGTTGCAGCGCGACATCTTTCCTGCTGCAGATTTTGCATTTTCTTGACAGTCGTCGGGGCCCTTCGGAAAATTTCACGCGATGCCAACAAGAAGTGAGGGGTACAGCGTGGCGATCGGGATCGTGAAATGGTTCAACGATGTGAAGGGTTTCGGGTTCATCGAGCCCGAAGGGGGCGGTGAGGACGTGTTCGCACATTTCTCCGCCATCCAGATGGAAGGCTTCCGCACGCTCAAGCAGGGTGCGAAGGTGATGTTCGAAGTGGTCGACGGTCCCAAGGGCAAGCTGGCGCAGAACATCTGCCAGGCCGAGCCTCCTGCGGCCGGCTGAAGCCGACCTTCGGATCGACGCAAGGGGCCCGCGCTGCGGGCCCCTTCGCTTTTCCGGCGGCCTTGGGGGGTCCCGGCAGGCCCCGGGCTTCAGCCTGCCCGGGGCCCGTCGTTCAGCGCAGATCCACCCCGCAGCGGCGCAGCAGCAGCTTCTCGCATTCCAGCACCAGCAGCACAGCCACCCCGACCGCGACGATCGCCATCCCCACCGGCAACGGCAGCGCCGTGCTGGCAAAGAACTGCTGCATGAAGGGCGCGTAGGTGAACATCAGCTGCAGCAGGAAGACCGCGGCCACCGCGGCCAGCACCCTCGGGGTGCCCTGCACGCCCACCCAGGTGAACGAAGGCGCCTTCAGGTAGCGCACGCTGAACAGGTAGAACACCTCCATGGCCACCAGCGTGTTCACCGCGACCGTGCGGGCCGTCTCGACCGAATCGCCGCGCGCCAGCGACCATTCGTACATGCCGAAGATGCCGCAGAGGAAGAGCGCGGAGACGAAGACGATGCGCCAGACCACGAAGCGCGACAGCATCGGCTCGTCCGGCCGGCGTGGCGGGCGGCGCATCACGTCGGCTTCGGTGGGCTCGAAGGCCAGCACCAGCGCCAGCGCGATCGAGCTGACCATGTTGACCCAGAGGATCTGCGCCGGCGCGATCGGCAGCGCCACCCCGAGCAGCACCGCCAGCAGCAGCGACAGCGACTCGCCGCCGTTGATCGGCAGCAGGAAGGTCACCGTCTTCTTCAGGTTGTCGTAGACCGTGCGACCCTCCTCCACCGCATGGGCGATGGAGGCAAAGTTGTCGTCGGCCAGCACGATCGCGCCGGCCTGCTTGGCCGCCTCGGTGCCCTTGCGGCCCATGGCGACGCCGACATCGGCCTGCTTGAGCGCCGGGGCATCGTTGACCCCGTCGCCGGTCATCGCGACCACCTCGCCGTTGGCCTGCAGGGCACGCACCAGGCGCAGCTTGTGCTCGGGGCTGGCGCGCGCGAAGACACGGGTGTCGCGCACCGCCTCGCGCAGCGCGGCCTCGTCCATCTGCTCGAGCTGCGGACCGGTCAGGGGGCGCAGCGACTCGCCCATGCCGAGCTGGGCGGCAATCGCCGCCGCGGTCACGCCGTGGTCGCCGGTGATCATGACCACCCGGATGCCGGCCGCGCGGCACTGCGCCACGGCGCGCACCGCCTCCTCGCGCGGCGGGTCGATGATCGCCACCAGGCCGATCAACGTCAGGTCGCGCGCCAGGTCCTGCGGCGCAAGCTGTGCGGCGGCATCGGCCGGCGCGGCGGCCGGGTGGCACATGGCCAGCGCCAGCACCCGCCGGCCGGCCTGCGCCTGCTGTTCCACCGCAGCGTGCCAGAACTCGGGTCGCAGCGGCCGCGGCCGGCCCTGCGCGTCCAGCTCCTGGCGGCACATGTCCAGCACGCGCTCCGGGGCCCCCTTCACGAAGGCCACCCGTTGCCCGGCCAGGTCGTGCAGCGTGGCCATGTAGCGGTGCTCGGACTCGAAGGGCACGACATCCAGCCGCGGCAGCTCGGCACGCAGGGTCGCGGGCTGCACGCCGGCCTTCATCGCCAGGGTCAGCAGGGCGCCCTCGGTGGGGTCGCCCGCCAGGCTCCAGCCTTCGGGAGCGGCATGCAGGCTGGCGTCGTTGCAGAGCACGGCCGCCTGCAGCAGCGGCCCGATGGCCGGCCAGCGCTCGCGCAGCTGCGCGACGTCGAGCCGCTGCCCGCCGCAGTGCAGCGCCCCTTCGGGCGCATAGCCCGCGCCCTCGACGCTCAGGCAGGCGTCGGCCAGCACCACCTCCTGCACCGTCATCTCGTTGCGCGTGAGCGTGCCGGTCTTGTCCGAACAGATCACGGTGACCGACCCCAGGGTCTCGACCGCGGGCAGGCGGCGGATCACCGCGTGGCGCCGGGCCATGCGCTGCACGCCGATGGCCAGCGTGATCGTCAGGATCGCCGGCAGGCCCTCCGGGATGGCCGCCACCGCCAGGCCGACCGCGGTCATGAACATGCTGCCCATGTCCATGCCCCGCACCCAGGTCCCGAAGGCGAACAGGACGGCGGCCGCGGCCAGGATCACGAAGGTCAGGCGCCGGCCGAACTCGGCCATCTTCTGCAGCAGCGGGGTCGTGCCGGCCTCCACGGAGGCCAGCATCCGGCCGATGCGCCCGATCTCGGTGCCCGCGCCGGTGGCCACCACCAGGGCCCGGGCCTGGCCCTGCGTCACCAGCGTCCCGGCAAAGCCCAGGCAGCTGCGATCGCCGATCGCCGCCGCGGCGGCGACCGGCTCGACCGACTTGTCCACCGGCATCGATTCGCCGGTCAGGGCCGACTCGTCGACGCGCAGGTTGCGCGCCTGCAGCAGCCGCACGTCGGCCGGCAGGCTGTCGCCGGAGGCCAGCAGCACCACGTCGCCCGGCACCAGATCGGCCGCATCGACCTCGTGCGGCCGCCCGTCGCGCAGCACCACCGCACGCGGCGACAGCAGGTGGCGGATCGCCTCGAGGGCCTGTTCGGCCTTGCCCTCCTGCACGAAGCCGATCAGGGCGTTGAGCAGCACCACCGCGGCGATCACGCCGGTATCCACCCAGTGACCCATCGCCGCGGTGATGCAGGCCGCGCCCATCAGCACGTAGAGCAGCAGGTTGTCGAACTGGCGCAGCAGGCGGCGCAGCAGCCCCGGTGCCGGCGGCTCGGGCAGGCGGTTCGGCCCGTGCTGCGCCAGCCGGGCCTGGGCCTCGGCGGTCGACAGGCCTGCGACGCCGGCTCGCATCGCCAGCAGCGCCTGCTCCGCCGTGGCGGCGTGCCAGGGGATCTCCTCGGGGCGGCCGGGACGATCGGAGCGATCGGAGCGATCGGAGCGATCGGAGCGATCGGGACGTTCGGGGGCGGCTCGGCGTGCAGGACCGGTATCGACAGGCATCGGCTCTCCGGAGGGGGCGCGGGTTCGGGGAAAGGCCGCCGCGGCTGCGGCGGGTCACCCGATCGGACCGGCCCCGGTCCGGCACGTTCCGGTACGGCTCTTGACGAACATCAAAGACCCGACGCCGCGCCCGCCCTGCCAGCGGCCACCGGGATGCGTCCCGACCGCCGGGACCGGTCTCAGACCGCCAGGAGGCGGCCGCACATCTGCGCCGAATGACGCTGCAGCACCTCGACGGATGCCGGATCGGCGCCCGCCTCGGCCACGGCCTGCGCCCAGCTGCGGCGCATGGCCGCATGCTCCTCCTCGGCCTCGGCCAGCCGCGCCAGTCCGGCCAGGGTCGAGGCATCCTCGGGCAGCGGCGGGCCCGCCTGCAGACGCGTCAGCCAGCGGCCCAGCCACTCCCGTGCGGGCAGCCACTGCGCCTCCAAGGGGCTGTACAGGCGGGCCTCCAGACCGTCCCGGCAGGCGACGAAGCGGCTCACCCGGGCCGCCACCTCGCAGGGCGTCGGGCCGTCCAGCCCGATGCGACCCTCCAGCGCCCAGGCCGCCACCGCCCGCGTGAACGCGGCCAGCGCGACGGCCTTGGAAAGCGACAGCGGCGTGTCGAAGACGCGCACTTCGACCGTGCCGAACTCGGGCTTCGGACGCACGTCCCAGTACAGGTCCTTCAGCGACTGCGCCAGCCCGGTGGCCTGGTAGGCCTGCAGGAGCGCCTCCAGCTCGCTCCAGTCGTTCAGCCGGGGCATCGGTCCGCCGTGCGGGTAGACCAGCGGCTCGAGCGGCCGGCAGGCGGCAAAGCCGGTGTCGGCCAGCTGCAGGAAGGGCGAGGCTGCCGACATCGCGATGAACAGCGGCACGCAGGCCTGCAGCACGTTGGCCACCCGCAGCGCCTCCTGCGGCCCGGGCATGCCCACGTGCACATGCATGCCGTAGGTGGAGAAGCGCTTGGGCAGGAAGCCGTAACGGCCGGCCAGCTCGACGGCGCGCGGGCTGGGCGTGACGATGCGCTCGTTCCAGAACTGGGTCAGCTGGGTGCCGCCACCGCGGATGTCGAGGTGCAGATCCCGCGCGATGTGCCGCAGGCCGCCCACCAGTTCGCGCAACTCCGCCTCGAGGTCCGTACAGCAGCGATGCACGCCGGAGTTGACCTCGAGGGTCGACTGGGTGGCCTCCAGCGCGAAGCGCGAAGCGAAGGGCGTGCCGCCGAGCCGCTCCCACAGCGCCGGCGCCGAAGGCGACAAGCGGCCGGTGGCCGGATCGACGATCTGCAGTTCGAGCTCGAGCCCGAGCGACAGCGCTTCGGATCGGCGGAATTCCATGGTGTGCCTCCTGGGAGTCGATCGGACGGAGGCAGAGTCGACCCGCCCCGTCAGCGTTCGGTTCCCCGGCCGTCGCGCGCACGCCGGCAGGCCTGCAGAAAGTCGCGCAGGATGGCGTCGTCGTCGAACACGCCCGGCGCGGCGCCGTGGTGGAACTCGGGATGCCACTGCACCCCGGCCACGAAGCTGCCGGCAGGCCGCCGCACGGCCTCGATCAGGCCGTCCTCGGCGCAGCGCGCCTCCACCCGCAGCGCCGGCGCCAGATCACGGATGGCCTGGTGGTGGATGCTGTTGACCGGCCGGTGCGCCCCATCGGGGTACAGACCGGCCAGCCAGCCCTGCGGCTCGAGGACGATGCCGTGCAGGTTCTTCTCGTAGCGCGCCGGATCGTGGTGCCGAGCCCCGCCCTCGCGCTGCGTCGGCAAGTCCTGGTAGAGCGTGCCGCCGAAGGCCACATTGAGGATCTGCAGTCCGCGGCAGATGCCGAACACCGGTTTGCCGGCGTCGACGAAGGCGCGGATCAGCTCCATTTCGTAGCGGTCGCGCACCGGGTCGCCCGCCCATTGCGGCTGCAGCGGTTGCTCCCCGTAGCTCTCCGGCGCCACATCGTTGCCGCCCTGCAGCACCAGGCCGTCCAGCGCGTCGACGTAGTGGCGCAGGTTGAGGTCCTCGCGCCGCAGCAGGCCGCTGGACTCGAGGGCCGGCACCATCACCGGCAGCGCACCGCCCGCGGCCAGCCACAGCGCCACCGATTGCTCCAGGTAGTGCAGCGTCTTGGTCCACACGCCGCCCAGGTCGAGCACCGGCGTGTTGGGATAGTAGATGCGCGCCGAGACGCCGATCAGCAGGGTGGGTTTGCGGTAGGGCATCGAGCCGGCTCCTCGAAAGGCGACATGCCGGCCCGGCAGACCGGTCCCCATGGCCGGTGCAGGACCTGCACTGGCCACAGATCATCCCATGGCTGGGGCCGAAAGCTGATGTCAGCCCTCGGCGGCCCCTGACGTCAGGCGAGATTCGTTGATCTGCACCGAGCGCAGGTAGGCCGGCCGCGTGGCCAGCCGCTGCGCGTAGGCCTCGAACTGCGGCCGCCTTTCCAGCGTGCCGAACTGCAGGCCCCAGATGACGCTGGACCCCACATACACATCGGCGGCCGTGAAGCGCTGGCCACAGACGAAGGGGCCGTCGCCCAGCCCGGTGGCCAGGGCGTCGACGGTGTCGGCATAGCTTCCGAACCCCACCATCGCGCTGCGCCCTTCGGGCACGGTCCAGCCCAGTGCGCGGGCCACCACGGCCTGTTCCACCGGACCGGCCGCAAAGAACAGCCAGCGGAAGTAGGCCGCCCGTTCGGCCGGCGTCTGCGGCAGCAGGTCGCGGTGGGGAAAGGCATCGGCCAGGTAGGCGCAGATGGCTGCCGCCTCGGTCACCACCACCGCGGCATGGCGCAGGGCCGGCACCTTGCCCATGGGGTTGATCGCCCGGTACTGCGGCGCCTTCATGGTGCTGCCGTAGTCGAGCCAGACGGTGTCGTAGGGCTCGCCCAGCTCTTCCATCATCCAGTGCGCGATGCGGCCACGCGACTGCGGATTCGTGTACAGGACCAGATCAGCCATGAAGGCCTCCTCGAAAGTCCGGATGCTACGGGTTCCGATGACCTGCGTGTAACGTCCCCCAGCCTTGCTGCTCGCCCGCTGGAGAAAGAGCCAAGCCCCTCACCTGGCGATGAAGGGCCTGCCGGAGGGTGACGGGGCGTCGGGCAACGCGCTGGCGCGGCCTCACATGCTGTCGATCATCACATGGAAATCGCACCTAAGTCCGCGTCGCATAACGCTCCGGCCCCGCTGGCACCCTCCATCTCCCGTCAAAGGACCCTCCATCGGGAATCCTCCAACTTTCATAGGTGGGGCCAGATGCACGTTTGTCA
>JAKLLA010000016.1 GCA_023150375.1 Burkholderiaceae bacterium | reverse complement strand
TCGCTGGCGCACATGCTCTGCGAGCCCTGCAGCGCCTGCGCCGGGCGCGGCCAGGTCAAGACCGCGCGCAGCGTGTGCTACGACATCCTGCGCGAGATCCTGCGCGAGGCGCGCCAGTTCGACCCCAAGGAGTTCCGCGTGATCGCCTCCGCGCCGGTGGTGGAGATGCTGCTCGACGAGGAAAGCCCGCACCTGGCCGGCCTGTCGGACTTCATCGGCAAGCCCATCTCGCTGCAGGCCGAGCCGACCATGACGGCCGAGCAGTACGACATCGTGCTGCTGTGAGGGTTGCGCGCCCGCGCCTGCCTGCCGCGCTTCAGTCCCCGCGCCCGTCGCCGAAGACACAGGGGTCCTTCGCCCATACGGCGACCGATCCATGCTGTCCATCGACCTGTTGACCACCTACGTCATCTGCGGCGCCGCGTCCTGTGCCGGCGCCCTCATGACCTCGCTGGCGCGCACCGGCGACGCCGCGCTGGCGTCGGCGCTGCGGCGCAGCAGTCTGGGCTTCGCGCTGCTGGGGCTGTCGCTGCTGCAGCTGGTGCGGGGTGTCGAGGGGCCGATGGCCGCGTCGATGCTGCTGGCGCTGGCGGGCACGACGGTCGGCATGGCGGCGGTGGGCTGGGGGCTGGCGACGCTGGCCGGACGCAGCGTGCGGCTGTGGCCTGCGGTCGGCCTGCTGGCCGGGGTGCTGGTGGCGCAGGGTTGGGCGCTGGGGCAGGGTCCGAAGTCGCTCAGCGTGGTGTACAGCGCCGGCATCGCGCTGCTGTGTCTGGCGGCGACCTGGTCGCTGCGCGACTTCCTGCTGCGCCCGCAGAACTGGCCGGAGGCCCTGCTGGGCTGGGCGATCGTCGGCTGGGTGGTGAGCTATGCACTGCGGGCGGCGCTGGCACTGGCGCACGACGGCCCGGCGACCGCCTACCACGCTTACGGGCCGGACTGGGTGCTGCGCCTGCTCGGCATCCTCTACGGCGTGATGCCGGTGGTGATGGCCACGTTGCTGCTGAGTGTGGTGAATGCGCGGCTGGCCGCGCAGCTGGCGCAGCGGGCCTCGACCGACGACCTGACCGGGGTGCTGAACCGACGGGCGCTGCGCGAGGCCGCCGTGCCTTTCGTCGAGCGCACGCAACGCGGCGGCGAGCAGCTCGCGGTGCTGCTGCTGGACATCGATCACTTCAAGTCGATCAACGACACGCATGGGCACCTCGCGGGCGACGCGGTGCTGCGTCAGCTGGCGGGGCTGCTGCAAGCCCAGCTGCGGCGTGATGCGCTGGTCACCCGCTTCGGCGGCGAGGAGTTCGCGCTGGTGGTGCCGGTGGCGGATGCCCAGGCCGCCGCGCGCGTGGCCGAGCGGGTGCGCGATGCGGTGGCACGGCAGCCCTTCGACATCGGCAGCGGCAGCCTGCGGGTCACGGTCTCCGTCGGCCTGGCGATGCTGACCGGCCGCGAGACCCTCGAGGCGACGCTGCAGCGCGCCGACGAGGCGCTGTACCGGGCCAAGGGTGCCGGCCGAAACCGGGTGGAGACCGCGCAGCGCATGGCCGAGCCGGCGGTCCTGGCTCCGGCCTTCTGAGGCGGCGCTCGCTTCACGCCTCGCCGTGTGGCGCGACGCTGCGGCTGCCTGCCGGACGGCGCGACGGGCCGGGCCGGCGGGTCGGCAGGCGATGCGGCCTCAGTCGAAGAACAGGTTCCCGCCCACGCCCAGCCCGTTGGGGTAGAGGCTCGGGTCGCCGCTGGTGGTGAACTGCATGTCGGCGCGCAGCAGCTGGAAGTGCAGCTCCGCCACCTTCAGTGCCTTGAACGCCGCCATGGTGTTGGTCGCGCAGCCCGAGACGGTGAAGTCGGCCAGCGGCACCCGGTAGGCGGTGGTGATGTCCGCGGCCCGCAGCGTCACCTTGGCATCGGCCACGCAGGTGATGCTGGCCGCCGAGACCAGGCGCAGCGTGGCCTTGCAGACGTTGGTGCATTCGGTGTTGGTGCCCAGCGTCAGGTTGTAGTGCGTGCGCGCCGAGAGGTCCCAGCCGTCGGCACCGTTGGCAATGAACAGGCCGAAGCCCCACTGCGCGGTGTTGCTGCTGCTGAAGCCGTAGCCCATCTGGATCTGCTCGGCATAATTGCCGCCCCACCAGAAGGCCTCCCCTGCGTTCGCGCTGTAGTTCCCGGTGGTGTAGTTGCCGGGCAGGGCCTTCCCGTTGGTGGCGTCGTAGGCGGGCGAGCCGCTGGCGTTGGCGCGCACGATCTGCAGCGGGGTGCCGCTCGGCGGCGGGCTGGCGGCAGGGTTCTCGAAGTAGATGTTGCCACCGATGCCCAGGCCGTTCGGGAACAGCACCGGATCGCCGCTGGTGGTGAACTGCATGTCCGCGCGCAGCAGCTGGAAGTGCAGCTCGGCCACCTTCTGCCGGATGAAGGCCGCCGGCGTGTTGGTGGCACAGCCCGACACCGCCATGTCGGCCAGGCGAACCGAGTAGGCGGTGTCGATGCCCGCTGCGGTGAGGGTGACCTTGGCATCGGCCACGCAGGCCGGATCGGCGGCCGAGACCAGCCGTGCGGTGACCTTGCAGACCCCCGCGCACTCGGCGTTCGAGCCGAGGTTGAACTTGTAGTGGGTGGTGTTGCTGATGTCCCAGCCGCCGGCCCCGTGGGCGATGTAGAGCCCGAAGCCCCACTGTGCCGCGTCGGTCTTGCTGAAGCCGTAGCCCATCTGGATCTGCTCGGGGTAGTTGCCGCCCCACCAGTTCACCTCGCCGGCGCCGGCGCTGTAGCTGCCGGTGGCGTAGTTGCCGGGCTGCGCCCGGCCGCCGTCGTAGGCCGGAGTGGCGGACGAGTGGGCGCGCACCACCTGCACGAGCGTCGGGCCGGTGCGGGTGTTGTAGGCCTGCGTGAGCGAGGCCGCCGCGGTGTTGCTGCGCCCGGCGCCGTCGGCGAAGGCCCCCGCGGCGACGCTGATCTCCAGGTTGCCGGCCGAGTCGGCATCCGGCCTGACCACCAGCGTGGCGCGGCTGCCGTCGACGCGGGTGAAGGTGCCCTTGCTGCCGCCGGTGACCGCGACATCGTCGGCATCGAAACTGCTGCCGACGTCCTTGCTGAAGCTGAAGGTCAGGGTCACGTCGCCGCTGGCCGTGCTGCCGGCGGCGCTGCTGGTCAGCGTGGCCACCGGGGGCAGGGTGTCGAAGGCCTGGCTGGCCGAGGCGGCGCCGCCGCGGTTGCCGGCCGGGTCCTCGTAGCTGCCGGCCGCCACGGTCAGGCCGATGCTGCCGGTGCTGTTGGGCGCCGGCGTGACCACCAGGGTGTACTGCGTGCTGCTCACGCGCGTGAAGGCGCCCTTGCTGCCGTTGCTGACCGCCACGTCGTCGGCCGTGAAGCTGCGCCCGACGTCCTCGCTGAAGGTGATCGTGAAGGTCACGTCGCCTGCTGCCGCACCGCTGATCACGCTGCTGGCGATGTTCATCGTGGGCGGCGTGGTTTCGGCCGGCGGCGAGGCGTCACCGCCCCCGCAGGCCGAGAGGATCAGGGTCGCCGCGAGCGCCAGGGCGCTGAGGGGCGGACGGAGCGGGGAAGCGGTCATGGTGGGACGTCCTGGGTGAAGAAGGGCGGCGAAGGGCGGCCGTCTGCCGGGGCAGGCTGTCGCAGAGCGCTATGAAAGCGGTTTCAAAGAAGCTTAGTGCCTGTCGGTGGGGGGCGCAAGGCCGCTCGATCGTGGCTTACCCTGAGGCCCGCGTGAACGCGGTCAGGCGCCGCCGGTCGCAGCCGGCTCGTTCACGGGTGCTCAACGCAGCTGGCCCAGCGTGCCCGGTGCCACCTCGAGTACCCGGCCGTCGCTGAAGGTCACCTTCAGGGGCGCCTTGCCGGCGTTGTAGGCCAGGTAGCTGCGCTGTCCGTCGGGGCGCCTGAAGACGGCGTACAGCGGCGTGTCGGCGCGCACCGTCAGGTCGGGGGTGCCCAGGGCCTGCAGGCTGAGCATCCAGTGCAGCGTGTGGGTGCGGGTGTCGCCGGCCTCGATGCTGCCGTTGGGGTTCCAGCTCGCCAGCGCTGCCGCCGGGTCGGCCAGCGCCAGGTACTTGGCGAAGATGTCCTGCCAGATGTCGGCCGGCGGCGGGTTGGGCGGCAGCCTGCCGCGCTTGCGGTAGGCCGCGCTTTCCTCGTCCATGGCCGCCAGGTTGCGCCGGATGAAGGCCGGGTCGCGGGCCAGGTAGGTGGAGAAGGAGGCGATCGGCAGCAGGTTGATGCCATGGATCTGGCGCGGCTCGTCGGTCCACCAGGTGTTGTGCGCGTACTTGCCGCCGAAGACCATGCTGGTCTCGACGTTCTTGTACTCCGGCGCGAACACCTTGCGGTGCAGGTCGAACCAGTAGTGCTCGATGGCATCGATCTCGGTGGTGAGCAGGTAGACCCCCAGGTCGCGGACAGCGGGGTTGCCGGTGGCCTCGCCCCAGAGGATCAGGCCGGCCCAGGCGTTGAGCGCCTCGCTGGACGACTCCTGGTTGTTGCCCAGCGCGCCGTACTCGCCCGCGCCGCCGATGCCCACTGCCCAGGAGTGGCCCTCGTAGGGATCGAAGTTGCGCAGCCGCGGGAACTTCGTGCGGCTGCGGTCGGTGCTGGCAATGTTGGCCACCAGCAGGTCCACCATGCCGCCCCAGCGCTCCGGGGCGGCCCAGGCCGGGTCACGCAGGGCGATCTCGGCGGCCGCGCGGATCCAGTAGCCGAACCAGAAGTGGAAGTCGTTGAGCTGCTCGACATGGAAGAACTCGTCCGGGTAGGCCACCACCGCGCCGAGCGCCTGGTCCCAGTGCAGGTAGCTGCGGGCGGCCCGGCCGCCGAACCACCATTCCATGCGCTCGCGGGCGATGGCCAGCAGCTGGTCGCGCGCGGCCAGGTTGCCCTGCTGCTCGGCAATGGCGGCGAGCTGGGTCACGCGGGTCAGGCCCTTGCCCTGCCAGTAGGCCGAGACGCGCCAGTTGTCGGCGTTCTCGCGCGCCGGGATCAGCTCGCGGCGGCGGCGCAGGTCGCGCTCGAGGTGGTCGTTGAGCTCCTCCAGCCGCGGCCCTTCGCTCAGGCGCGGCCAGTGCGGCACGAAGCCGTGGTAGGGCCGGGTCGTCTGGAAGCTGGCGGCGGCCAGCAGGTGCAGCGGACCGCGCACGGTGTCGTACGCCGGGCCCAGCCGGCCGGCCACCGAGGCGTTGTCGTGCCAGTGGTGCGGGTACAGGCCGAGCAGCGGGCCGTGGTCGGGGCCTTCCATGACCTGCACCGTCGCGGTGAAGGTGGTCTGCACCATGCTGGTGGCCGGGTCGTAGCGGCCTTCCACCTGCGTGTCCTGGACGAAGGCGTAGGCATGGCGGGCCAGCAGGGCCAGGGTCTCGGGCCGGTCGTCGGGCAGGGCGGTGGCGGAGAAATAGCCCGCGCCGGCCGGCAGCCGGCCGATCCACCGCGTGGCCGAGGCCTGCTCCCAGCGCACGCCGGTGGGGCCGAAGACCGCGAAGGTCTGGCCCTTCACGCGCAGCAGCAGCGTGCGCGGGTCGGTGCTCGCGCTCGCACGCTCGCCGGCCTCGGTCAGGTCGATGCGCACATCGCCGCGGCTCAGGCGGAAGTAGGCGTAGGGGCTGCCATGCGCCACCGTGGCCAGGAGCTGGTCGGCTCCGCGGGCCAGGCCGATGTCGATGGCCCAGTCGGACACCCGTGCCAGCTTCGCCGGCTCCGGCTCGAAGGCCTCGGGGCGCAAGATCAGCGCCGCCTCGTGCGGGTAGTGGATCTCGACGTCCTGCCGCTCGGTGGGCACCACCCGCTTGCGCGGCAGCGACATCTCCAGGCCCGCGGCGGTGGTCCGGAAGGCCAGCGGCTGGGCGTAGATCGGGTCGGGCTTCGGGTTGAAGACCAGCGTCGAGTACCACTGGCTGGTCGGCACCGCCTGCTTCGACATGGCCTCGGTTCGCCACGGCGCACGCGGCGGCGGCCGGTCCTTGCCCCGGGGCGCCAGGTGCACCTGGCCGGCCCCGACGGCCAGGGGTTGCGCCGTGGCCGGACCGGTCAGCGCCGCGCCCAGCGGCAGCAGGGCGAACAGGCCGGCCCACAGGGGCCGGCGCAGCAGGGAAGAGAGGTTCATCGCGGCGTCCTCACGGCAGGCGCCCCGGGGCGCCCTGGGCCTGTCGGCAATCGGCAGGAAGGATTCTGAAAGCGCTTTCATAATTTCGTCCCCGGGGAAACCCTCGTCCGGGGCGGATCCGGACCCGACTCGGCCGGCGCACAGGCGCCGGACGCTGCGGCCGGGCCGGGCGCGGGAAAACACGGGGGGCTGGCCGTTGACCGCGGCGGTGCAGGCCACTATTCTGTGAAAGCGCTTTCAAACATGATCGCCGAGCCCGCCTCGACCCATCCATCATGCACCTCCCACCCCAGGCTCCTGCGTCGCCCGCCCGGGCGCCGAACACGCCGGCGCGGCGCCGCGCCGGCCCTTCATGGCGGCCCGTGGCGGCCGTGCTGCTGAGCAGCCTGGCCGCGTCGGCCCAGGCGATCGACTTCGGGCCGTTCTCGCTCACCGGCTTCGCGAAGGTCGAGTTCACCCGCGGCAACAACCAGTGTCCGGACTGCGCGGTCAACCCGGGCGAGGACAAGCAGAAGATCTGGGCCGATGCGCTGATCCCCGGCGCGCGCCTGCAGACCCGCAGCGAGGTCGTGACGCTGCTGCAGCCCTACCTGGGCGTCAAGTTCGACCTGCCCGAAGGGTTCAAGGTGGGCGGCCTGCTCAGCAAGCGCTGGCGCGACGGCGAGGAGGACATTCCCGGCTTCTGGTGGGACAAGGCGCTGTACGTCAGCCACGAGGACTACGGCCGGCTGGCGGTGGGCGCGATGCTCAGCCGCAGCTGGAGCCTGGCCGACTACCCCTTCGGCAGCGACATCGGGCTGGCCTCGCCCTGGGCCTCCAGCGGGGCGGGCTACGGCCTGCTCGGCCATGCGCTGCGCTATACCTCGCGACCGCTGGATGTGTCGGTCGGCGACCTGGTGCTGGAGGTCACCTACGACCGGGGGGCCTCGGGCTGGAAGAAGAACAAGCCGCGCTTCGTCGAGCTTTACGCACAGTTCTACCGCGAAGGCCTGATCGTCGACATGATCTACCAGGACAGCCGCAACGGCACGCCCTCGGCCTGGGGGCAGGGCCCCTTCACCGGGCTGACCCCCTTCCCGCGCGACGACGCCAAGCTGGGCGGCTCCGGGCAGAGCATCGCGATGCTGATGGCGCGCTGGCAGTTCGACCCGAGCTGGGAGCTGCTGGGCGGCCTGCGCCACAACCGCTGGAGCGGCGCCTATGCCCGCATGACCGTGCCGCCGGCCGAGGACCGCAGCGCGCTGGCGCAGTGGAACAACCCCTTCAACGTCGACTGGTTCTGCAAGGAGGCCGTGCCCTCGCGCTGCGACATCGACAGCCCGGGCTATGCGGCCCGCTCGCTGGACGGCACGCTGGGCCTGCGCTACCGCATGGGCAACTGGACCGCGCACACCGGCATGCTCTTCCTCGGCCAGGCCAAGACGAAGAACCCGAGCGAGCGCGGTCAGAGCAACCACGCGCTGATCAACACCCTGGGCCTGGAGTACGACTTCCGCAACGGCCTGAAGACCTACGGCCTGGCCGGCACGGTGAACTACCGCCAGCGCGGGCTGTCGCCGATGTCGATGCCGGGCAACAGCTCGTTCACGAACGTCGATTCCCGTGCCGCCAAGAACGGCAACTGGGTCGGTGCCGGCGCGGTCTATGTCTTCTGAGGGATCTGCGATGAATCGACACCCTGCCCTTGCGACCCAGGCTGCCGGCATGTCGGGCCACGGCGGCCCGGGCGCGCGGCTGATCGGGCTGCTGCTGCCGCTGCTGGCCCTGCTGCTCACGCTGGGCCTGGCCGCCTGCGGTGGCGGCGGCGAGGTTTCCAAGCCCCAGGCCGGCGGCCTGCGTGCGCTGCCCGCCGAGCTGGCCACTTCCAGGGCGATTGCCTACGGCCCCTACCGCACCGCCCGCAACGATGCCGAACGCGCCAGCGAGGTCATCACCCCGGCGATGATCAAGCAGGACCTGGACCTGCTGGTGGCCGGCGGCTTCCGGCTGATCCGCCTCTACGCGGCCGACGACAAGGTCTCGCGCCAGACGCTGCAGGTGATCCGCGACCACGGCCTGCCGCTGAAGGTGATGCAGGGCATCTGGATCAGCGGCGCCGATGCGGCGGGCAACAACGCCGAGGTGGCGCGCGGCATCGCGCTGGCCAACGAGTTCCGCGACATCGTCGTCGCGGTGAGCGTGGGCAACGAGGCCATGGTCAGCTGGTCGGGCCACCGCATCGCCACCGTGGGCATGCTGCCCTATCTGAAGACGGTGCGCGCGGCGATCACCCAGCCGGTGACCACCGACGACAACTGGGCCTTCTTCGTCGGGCCGAAGGTCGACTCGCCCACCTTCTACGAGCAGGATCCCACCGAGGTGCTCGGCGCGATCGACTTCGTGGCCATGCACGTCTACCCCGGCCTGGACACGCTCTATGACCTGTACGAGTGGCGCTTCGCCTCGGTGCCGGCCGAACAGCGCGCTGCGGCGATGATGGACGCGGCGCTGCAGCGGGCCCGGCAGAACTACGCCGACGTGCGCGCCAAGATGGACGCGGTGGGCTACCGCGACATGCCGATCATCATCGGCGAGACCGGCTGGCAGGCGGTGGACACAGGCGGGCGGGCCTTCATCTCGCATCCGGCCAACCAGAAGCTCTATGTCGACGCGCTGAACGCCTGGGTGGCTTCGGGCACCGGGCCCAAGGGCGTGGTGCACTTCGTCGCCTTCGACGAGCCCTGGAAGCAGGCCGACGACAAGTGGGGCTTCTTCACCGTCGATCGCAAGGCGCGCTTCGTGGTGAAGGACCTGTACCCCGAGTCGCTCTGGCTCGGCGCCGGCACCGGCGAGCCGGCCACCGCCTCGGTGCGCATCGAGGATGCGGTGTACTTCGTGCCGCTGACCGTGAACGAGGCCATCGCGGCCGACCGCTTCACCCTGTACGCCGATGCCGTCACGGCCGGCGAGGCACGCTACGCCGACGCCCGCTGGGACGCCTTCGGCAACGGCGCGGGCGGCGTGACCGCCGACTACCCGCCCGATGCGGCCACCTTCCCGCCCGGCGAGGGGCCCGAGAGCCTGCGCATCACGCCGATTCCGGCGGCCGACGGCTACTGGGGCCTGCTGCGCCACAACGGCGGCGGCGCCACGCTGAACCTGTCGGGCTTTGCCGGCGGCACGCTGAATGCCTGGATCCGCACCAACGGCTACCCGGGCAAGATCGAGATCGGCATCGCCACCGACACCGAGAACCGCGCCGGCGCCGAGGCCTACCTGCAGATCTCGCCGGGGCAGTACGGCTACTGCAACAGCGATGCCTGGTGCCAGGTGAGCATCCCGCTGAGCGCCTTCGTCCAGGCCAATCCCCAGCTCGATCTGCGCGCGGTGCGGCTGCCGTTCATCATCGCCGACCGCTTCTCCTTCACCGGCAAGGCCAGGGGCACCGCCCTGCCCACCGTCCATGTCGATGGCATCCACTGGAGCCGCTGAGGCGCACGCGATGCACGGCGCGTTCGTGCACGACGACGGCCAGACCTGGTACCGCATCGACGGCCACGACGCCCAGGCGCCGTTCTTCATGGCGCTGGCCGGCGACAGCGACCTGTGGGCCTTCGTGTCCTCGGCCGGCTCGCTGGCCGCCGGCCGGCGCGACGAGGAGGGCGCCTTCCTGCCCTACGAGACGGTGGACAAGATCCACCTGCGCGGGGCGCACACCGGCCCGCGCAGCTGGATCCGCGCCGACCTGGGGCGGGGCTGGGAGTTGTGGCAGCCGTTCGCGCCGCAGGGTGGCGACGGCCCGGCGCCGCAGCGCTCGGTGTGGAAGACGCTGTGTGGCTCGCGCATCCGTTTCCGCGAGACCCACCCGAGCGGACGGCTGGTGTTCCAGCATGAGTGGTTCACCGCCGCCGGCCTGGGCCTGGTGCGCAGCGCGCGCCTGTGGGCGCCGGGCGAGCCGGTGGCGGTGCAGGTGCTCGACGGCGTGCTGAACCTGCTGCCGCCGAACGTGGGCACCCGCCTGTCGGCCACGATGAGCAGCCTCACCGACGCCTACAAGTGGAACGAGGCCGCCGCCGGCGGCCGGCTGGGCCTGTTCACGCTCTATGCGCAGATCTGGGACCGGGCCGAGCCCAAGGAATCCTTCCAGGCGCTGGTGGCCTGGCACGCCGGCCTGCCCGAGGGCACCCGCACCCTGCTGTCGGACCACCAGGTGCGCGAGTTCTGCCGCAGCGGCCGGGTGGCGGGCGAGCCGCTGACCCGGGGCCGGCGCGGCGCCTTCCTGGTGCAGTTCGACACCGAAGTGAACGCGTCGGGTTGCGACTGGCACCTGGTGATCGACGCGCCGTACAGCCAGGTGCAGGCCGCCGAACTGGCGCGGCGCCTGGCCGCCGGTGACGGCACGCCGGCGCAGATCGCCGAGGCCCGCACGCGCAACGAGGCCGGCCTGGCCGAGCTGCTGGCGCGCGCCGACGGCCTGCAGACCTCCGGCGACCCGATGGCCGCAGCCCACCACCAGGCCAATGTGCTGTTCAACATCATGCGCGGCGGGGTGTTCGTCGACGGCGACGGGCTGGACCGCGACGACCTGCTCGCCTTCGCGCGCCAGCGCCACCGTGCGCTGGGCGAGGCGCTGGCCGGGCTGGCGGCCGACTGGCCTGCGCGCATTGCCCGCGAGGAGGCGATCGCCCGGGGACGCGACGCGCTCGGCACGCAGGCCGAGCGCCTGCTGCGCGAGTACCTGCCGCTGACCTTCAGCCGCCGGCACGGCGACCCGAGCCGGCCCTGGAACCGCTTCTCGATCCGGGTGCGCGATGCACAGGGCCGGCGCACGGTGGACTACCAGGGCAACTGGCGCGACATCTTCCAGAACTGGGAGGCGCTGGCCGCCAGCGAGCCGGCCTACCTGGACGGCATGGTCACGGTCTTCCTGGGCGCGATGACGCCCGATGGCTACAACCCCTACCGCATCGGCCGCGACGGCATCGACTGGGAGGTGGTGGAGCCCGACGACCCCTGGAGCTTCATCGGCTACTGGGGTGACCACCAGGTGGTCTACCTGCTGAAGCTGCTGGAGGCGACCGAGGCGCACCGACCCGGCCGGCTGGCCGCGCTCTGGGACCGGGCGCTGTTCAGCTTTGCCGACGTGCCGTACCGGCTGAAGCCCCATGCCGAGCAGACCGCGTCGCCGAAGGCCACGATTCACTTCGACCACGACGCCCACCACCGCGCCCATGCCCGGGCCCGGGCGATCGGCGCCGACGGCCTGCGGGTCTGCGGCGACGACGGCCTGCCGGTGCTGGCCACGCTGGGCGAGAAGCTCGCCACCATCGTGCTGGCCAAGGCCGGCAGCCTGCTGCCCGGCGGCGGCCTGTGGCTGCACACCCAGCGGCCGGAGTGGAACGACGCCAACAACGCCCTGGTGGGCAACGGCCTGTCGGTGGTGACGCTGGCGCACCTGCGGCGCTTCCTGGCCTTCGTCGCCGCACTGCCGGGGGCCGATGCACCGTTCGCGCTGTCGGCGGCCACGCTGCAGGCGCTTACCGGGCTGCAGGCGCTGCTGCGCGCCACGCCCCTCGCGGTGATCCAGGATGCCGAAGGGCGGCGCCGCTTCCTCGACGCCGCGGGCGAGCTGCTCGACCCCTGGCGCGCCGCCGCCTACCGCGGCGCTGCCGGTCGAGAGGCGGCGATGGCCCCAGCCGGCCTGCTGACCGGTCTGGCCCAGGACCTGCTGCCGCTGGTCGAGGCCACGCTGCGCGCCAGCCGCCGCGACGACGGTCTGTACCACGCCTACAACCTGGTCGACCTGGCCACTCCCGGCCGCGCCGAGGTGAGCCCGCTGTACCCCATGCTCGAGGGCCAGGTCGCGATGCTGTCCAGCGGGCTGCTCTCGCCCGCCGAGGCGGTCGCGCTGCTGGATGCCCTGTTCGCCAGCCCCCTGTACTGCCCCCGGCGGCGCAGCTTCATGCTGTACCCGGACCGGGCGCTGCCCGGTTTCCTGCAGCGCAACCGGCTCGATGCCGAGGCGCTGGCGCTGCCGGTGGTGCAGCGCCTGCTGGCCGAAGGCCGCGAGGACCTGCTGCAGCAGGAGTCGGACGGCACGGTGCGCTTTGCCCCCGGCCTGAGCAACCGAGGCGATCTGGAGGCGGCGGGGGCCGATCTGGGGCCGGAGCTGGCCGTGCTGGCCCAGGCCTACGAGCGCGTGCTGGACCACGCCGCCTTCACCGGCCGCTCCGGCACGATGTTCGGCTACGAAGGCCTGGGCTGCATCTACTGGCACATGGTGGCCAAGCTGCTGCTGGCGGTGCAGGAGCAGGTGTTCGCCGCACACGATGCCGGCGCACCCGAGCTGCCCGCGCTGATCGCCTACTACCGGCGGGTGCGCGACGGGCTGGGCTACCGCAAGACCGCGGCCGAGTACGGCGCCTTCCCGGCCGATCCGTACAGCCACACGCCGGGCGAGGGCGGCGCCCAGCAGCCGGGCATGACCGGCCAGGTGAAGGAGGAGATCCTCACCCGCTGGGGCGAGCTGGGGCTGCGGCTGGCCGGTGGACGGATCCACTTCTGTCCGGTGCTGACCGACGCGGCCGAAGTGCCGGCCGGTGGCGCGCTGGCCTTCACCTTCCGCCAGGTGCCCTGGCGCATCCGCCTCGGTACGCGCACCGCGCTGCGTGTGCTGCGGGATGGGGCGTGGCACGAGGCGCCGACGCTGGCTTTCGATCCGCAGGGTGTGACGGCGGTCGAAGCCTGGATGTCCATCGCCTCCGACTGACGGACTGGGCAGCCGGCCATGACGCTGGCCGGCAAGCGCGCCGGCCACCGCACCCACTCAAGCGGCTGTCCCCGCCGCCTGATGGCGCCGCTCCAGCTCGGCGCGCACCTCGTTGGCGCGCTGTTCGTCCAGGTCGTAGTCGCGCATGATCCACAGCGCCAGCAGCGTGCCGCAGATGGGCACGCCGGAGTAGAACAGGCGCAGCCCGTCCACCGCGCCGGCGGCCTGGGTGGCCGCACCCGGCGCGAAGCCGACGAAGGACATGATGGCGCCGCTGAGCAGCCCGGCGATGGCGAAGCCGAACTTGACCATCCACCAGTAGATGGCGCCGAAGATGCCCTCGCGCCGCTTGCCGGTGGCCAGTTCGTCGAGGTCGCAGACGTCGGCGGTCATCGACATCATCAGCGTGAACAGCCCGCCGATGCCGAAGGAGAAGAAGGGCAGCGCCAGCATGAACAGCCAGGGCTGGCCGGGCACCATCAGGAACCACAGCAGGATGTAGCCGACGATGGAGACGCCCTGCGAGAGCATGAAGGCGTTGCGCTTGCCCATCTTCTTGGACATCCAGGCCACCGTGGGGATGACCGCGAAGGTGGTGATCAGCGCGCCGACGCTGCCGAACAGCGTCGGCCAGATGCCTGCTGCCGCCGCGTTGCCGGCGAACAGGTGGTAGACCACGATGAAGAAGGAAAACGCCGCCACCGTGTTGAAGGCGTTGAAGATCAGGAAGGTGGCGTAGCAGAGCTTGCGGAAGGGCCGCGAGCCGAAGGCTTCCTGGAAGCCGTTCAGGATCTCCTTCATGCCCGCACCCAGGTGGCGCCAGGTCAGCGGCAGCAGCTGCTCGTCGTGCAGGGTGGAGCGGCTGGGCAGGAAGATCGCCGGCACCATCGCCAGCAGCATGCAGGCCACACCGACCCAGACCGACAGGGTACGGGTGGCGGTGTCGGCGTTCTCGAACCAGCCCGGGTCGTACATCACCACCCAGAACCAGGGCGCGATCACCCAGGCCCACTGGCCGATCCACTGCGCCACGGCCATGATGCTGGTGCGCTCGTGGAAGTCGTCGCTCATCTCGTAGCCCATGGCCACGTAGGGAATGCTGAACAGCGTCAGCCCGGTGTAGAACACGATCGACCAGGCCAGGAAGTAGGCGAAGTTGTAGGGGATGCCGTCCTCGCGGTAGAGCTGCCACATCGCGACGAAGGCAATGCCCATCACGATCGCTCCGACGAAGACGTACTGCCGCCGCCGGCCCCACTTCGAGCGCGTGTTGTCGGAGATGAAACCCATGATCGGGTCGGTGAGCGAGTCGAACACCCGCGGCAGGAAGAACAGCACGCCCCACATCCAGCCCGGGAAGCCCATGTCCTGCACCAGCACCACCATGAAGATGCCGAGTGCGGCCGGGAACATCTGGTTGGCCAGCATGCCCAGCCCGAAGGCCACCTTGTGGCGAAACGGCACCTTGTGGCCCGCCGGGGTGGCAGGGGCGGCGCGGCGGGCGGGGGAGGTCATGCCGGGGGCTCCATCGGGGGCGGGGATTCGGGCGTCGCTGCGGCGTCGGCGCGGGTCGGGAAGAGCGCCTGCACCACCGGCTTGGGCTGCCGGTCGACGCCGTACAGGCCCCAGTGCTTCTCCGGCTCCAGCGGATCGGGCGAACCCTTCCAGGGCTCGTCGAAGGCCTCGAAGACGAAGCACAGCCGACCGGTTGCGCGGCTCCAGTCCATCAGCTCGCGCACATAGCGGGCCTGCAGTTCCGGGTTGGCATCGGCGGCGTGCATGCCGCGGCCGTTGCTGGCGGTGCACCAGCCGGCCTCGGTGATCACCACCGGTTTGCCGGGGTAGAGCCGCGCGACGCTGTCGACATTGGCCTGCGTGTAGGCCAGCGCCCGCTCGATGGGCTGGTACTCCCACACCGGGTAGCTGTGCAGCGAGATGAAGTCGACTTCGTCGACCAGCGGGCGCAGCTTGTCCTGCCAGGGCACGTAGTTCTCGCAGAAGGTCACCGGCTGGGCCACGGCCATCCGGACCCGGCGGAGGTACTCGACCATATGCGGCACCGGCACCAGGTGGTCGGTCCAGTCGACGGTGCATTCGTTGCCCACCGCCACTGCGAAGACGATGTCCTCGTGGGCACGGGCCAGCGCGATCAGCCGCTGCAGCTCCGAGGCGTTCTCGCGGGTGTTGGCGGCCAGCTGGGTGTCGTCATGCAGGCCCCCCCAGGGGCAGCCCGGGTTGCTGGCCTCGGCGCCCAGGTAGGCGCCCAGCAGCACACGCAGGGGCAGGCGGTCTTCGCGGATCACCTGCAGCACCCGCTCGGCATGCGGGCTGCAGTCGTACAGGCGCAGCAGCGGCCAGTGCGGCGCGAGCAGTTGCAGGTCCTCGCGGATCTGCGCGAGGCTGGGGTAGCGGCGCAGGTCGGGGCTCTGGCCGTCGCGGTAGCCGGAGTAGCAGATGGCGTTGCCGGAGGGCAGCTGCAGTGTCATGGTGCCTCGTCAGCCGAACTTGAGCTGGCCGTCCTGGTCCCACAGGCCCCAGAAGGCGCCGACATCACCCTCGGCGCCCACCTTCCAGGCCTCGTCGAAGGCGGCGAAGTGGAACCACTCGAGGCCTTCGGCGTCGGCCCAGGCCGCGGTGTCGACGAAGTACTGCATCGCCGCTTCGCGACCGGGCACGGCGCCGTGGAAGGCGCTGCCCCGGTCGGGCCAGCCGGTTTCGCTGATCACGATGCGTTTGCCCGGTGCGGCCGCGCGGGTGCGTGCCAGCATGCTCTGCATGTAGGGCAGGGCCTCATGGCGCGGGCAGCCTTCCCAGAAGGGATAGCAGTTGGTCATCACCACGTCGCAGGCGGCAGTGATGCGCGGGTGCCGTTCGAACAGGTAGTACGCGTCCACGTAGCCCACCGGCACACCCGGCAGGGCGGCCTTGACCTGCTGGAGGCAGTCCAGCAGCGCGTCCTCGCCCATGTCCTCACGCAGCAGCACTTCGTTGCCCACCGCGACCAGGTCGGCATGGCCGGCCCGGGCCACGGCGATCAGGCCCTCGATCTCGCGCGCATTGATCGCCGCGTCGGTGCCCAGCCAGGCGCCGACCAGGGTCTTGAAGCCCAGTTCGTGGGCGATGCGGGGGGTGTGTTCGTGGCCGTCGGTGCACGAGAAGCTGCGGATCCAGCGGGCGTACGGGCGCACGATGCGCAGCCGGGCGCGGATCTGGGCCTCGTCGATGGCGTCGCCGGGCTGCTGGCCTTCGAGGTAGGGGCTGAAGCACAGGCCGTGGATGCCGCGGCGCAGCGTGGCGCGGAAGGCTTCGGCGAGCGGGGAGGGCGGCAGGCCGGCCGGCGCGGCTGCTGTGGGGGATGCAGCGGCATGGGCGCCTGCGGCCTGCGCAACCCCTGCGCCGGAGCGATCCGGCAGCGTGTCGCCGGTGGGGTGCGGCACCCTGGCGGGCAGGGGCTCGGACAGGTCCGCTGCGGTCGGTCGGCCCGGTTCGGTGACCTCGGCACCGGTCCACCGGGGCGGGTCGGTGAGCGCGGGCCAGCCGGGGCGGGCAGGGTGTACAGGGTGGACAGGGCGGCTCATGAGGGCGTATTCCTGCGGGGCTGGGCGTTGGGGCGATTCACAGCCGCCGCTCGGCCACATGGCCGGGCTGCCAGGGCATCACGCCCGGCCCGCGCCGTTTGGCCTTGCCGTAGCCGCCGACCTTGTCGTACACCCGCACGTAGTCCACCACCAGCTCGGCCGGAAACTGCGTCGCCGCGTTCGGCAGGCCGGGGAAGTTGCCCCCCACAGCCACGTTCATCAGCAGGTAGAAGGGCTGGTCGAAGGGGGCCGGCCAGGGGTTCAGATCCGCCGCTCCGGTGGCCTCCACACCCTGGCCGTCTTCGATGCGGCTGCAACTCCACCAGTGGCGGTAGGTGCAGGTCTGGGTGTCGTCGACGAAGAAGCGGATTTCGCCCGGCTCCCACTCCACCGCATAGGTGTGCCAGTCACACACCCGGCTGCCACCGGGCAGGGCATGGGTGGTGGTGATGAGCGAGCGGCGCGGGAAGCTGGAGCCGAAGTGCAGGCTGTTGAGCACCTCCTGCGGCCGCTCGCCGACGATCTCCATCAGGTCGATCTCGCCGCTGGCCGCCCAGCCGCCGTAGCGGTCGTCCACCGGCAGCATCCACAGCGCCGGCCACAGGCCCTTGCCCCAGGGCACGCGGGCGCGGATCTCGATGCGGCCGTACAGCTTGGAGAAGAGCACCCTGCCGTCGCGCGCCTTGGTCTTCAGCCGTGCCGAGGTGTAGCCGCAGCCGTGCAGCGGCGCCTTCACGGCGCGGATGAAGACGCAGCTGTCGCGCACCTGCACGTTCTCGGGCTCGGCGGTGTAGTACTGCAGCTCCTCGTTGCCCCAGCCGGGCACCCACTGGTGCACCCGGTAGTCGAAGAAGCCGTTGCCGAGGTCGAAGTCCCACTTGCTGCGGTCCACCGCGTCGCCGTCGAACTCGTCGGACCAGACCAGCTCCCAGGTCGGTCTGCGGCCGGGCGCTCGGGAGGGGCGGGCAGGGCGGTCGGCGGTGCTGTGACCAGTCGTTCGCTGGAGCATGGAAAGGGTCTCCTGGGCACGCTTCGATGCAGGCCCGGCAGGCCTTGAAAGCGCTTTCACATTCTCTCCGGCGGGGTTGTGTGCACTGGTCAGGGGAAACCCGTGGGTCGGCCGCTCGCGCGGCCGTGGCCGGGCAGTGTGCAGGCCGTGCGTCCCTCAGCCGCGTGGGGCGGGCGCCTGGGTCGATTCGCGCAGCACCAGGCGCGGCGGCGGCATCTGCACCGTCGGGCGTTCGCCCGCGAGCATCTGCAGCATCGCCTGGGCGGCGAGCTGGCCCATCTCGTAGGCCGGCTGGTGGATGGTGGTCAGCGGCGGCAGGCTGTGGCGCGAGGCCAGCAGGTCGTCGAAACCGACGATCGACACGTCCTGCGGCACGCGCAGGCCGTGGCGGTGCAGCGCCAGACGGGCGCCGACGGCCATCTGGTCGTTGGCGGCAAAGAGGGCGGTGAAACGCTGGCGCGATTCCAGCAGGCGCTCCGTCGCGGCCAGCCCGCCCTCCTCGTGGAACAGGCCCGGCGACACCAGGGCCGCATCGAAGTCCAGGCCCGCGGCCTCCAGCGCGGCGCGGTAGCCGCGCTCGCGCTCCAGCGCATCGGGGTGGGCGGTATCGCCGGCGATGAAGGCGATGCGCTGGTGGCCCTGTTCGAGCAGGTGGGCCGTGGCCAGGCGGGCGCCCTCGAAATTGTCGAACTGCAGCGAGAACAGGTTCGCCGCCTTCAGCTTCCGGCCGGTGACCACCAGCGGCAGGCTGCGGGCACAGGCGCGCAGGGCACCGTCGGCCAGGCGGCCGTCGAGCACGATCAGGCCGTCCACCCGCCGTGCGCGCAGCATCTCGATGCAGCGGGCCTCCTCCACCGCGTTCCAGTGGCCGCTGACGAACAGCGGGCTGTAGCCGGCCTGGTCGAGCGCGTCCTCGATGCCGCGCAGCGCCACCCCGTAGAAGGGACTGTCGATGGCCTGGGTGACCACGCCCACGCTCAGCGTGCGCCCGCCGGCCAGTCCGCGCGCCACCGGGTTGGGCACGAAGCCCAGCTGGGCGATGGCCTGTTCGACCGCCTGGCGCTTGTCGTCGGAGACCGAGGCGGTGCCGTTCAGGATGCGCGACACCGTGCTGGGCGACACCCCGGCGGCCTGCGCCACCTGGTCCAGTGTCACGGGGCCGGCCGCGCTGCGGCGCGTGGCGCGCGAACGGAGGGAGGTCGGGTCGGAGGCCATGACGGTGCGTGTGCGGCTGGCCGCCAGTGTATCGACTCGGGGACGCGCGCGATCCGGGCGCGATCCGGGCGCGATCCGGGCCCGGGCCGCCCAAGCCGAACCGAGCCGGCATGCCCCGCCTGCGGCGCAGCACCGCCGGGACCTCACCCGCCCCCGGCCCGGCGGGCGGGGATCAGAAGGCTTCCTTCTCCGCCTCCAGATACGCCAGGCTGATGTACTTGCCGATGTTGCTGTCCCAGCCCTGGGTGCGGCTGGCCTGGCTGGCCACGCGGGGGTCGGCCAGCACGCGGCGGCGGGCCTGGGCCTCGTCCTCGCCGGCCTTCACCGCCGCCTCGCAGTTGCGGTAGATGCCGGAGAAGAAGTCGCGCTGCTCGGCCAGCAGGCTGCGGCTGGCCTTGCCGTGGCCGGGCACCCAGAGCGCGCCGGGCACGTCGCGCTCGAGCAGGTCGAAGGCCTTCAGCGTGCCCACATAGCTGCCGTCGTCCATGTTGGCGATGCGCCCGTTCATCGCCAGGTCGGCGACGTAGACGACGCGGTCCTCCACCACCTCGACGCAGAGGTCCGCCTCGGTGTGGGTGCGGCCGAAGTGATGGAACTTCAGCGTGGTGTCACCGAAACGCAGCACGCTGCCGTGGTTCAGCTCCCGGTTGGGCGGCACCACGCGGGTGCCGGCCGAGGCGCCGTGGGTCCACTGCTCGATCATCGAGCGCCACATGCTGCCGGCGGTGCCCTGGATCTTCTCGCGCGTGATCGGATGGGCATGAATGGGCAGGCCGGCGCCGAAGGCCTGCACGAAGGCATCGTTGCCGAGGAAGTGGTCACCGTGATAGTGCGAGTTCACCACCGCCACCACCGGCCGGTCGGTGAGCGTGCGCAGCCGGCGGATGGCCATCTCGCCGATCTGCACCGATGCGCCGCTGTCGAGCACCACCACACCGGCCGACGTGATCACGAACACCACGTTGGCCATCATCCCGCGGTTCTCCGGCGTCGGAAAGCCGTCCTTGGCGTAGACCATCGCCACCCGCGGGCTCAGCCGTTCGAGCGGCTGGTCGGGCACGGCCGGGCCGCGGATGAAGTCGTCGGCGGCCTCGGCGAAACTGCGCAGCGGCGGCGCCAGCAGCGTCGCGCCCAGGCCGAGGGCGGCGGCGCGGCGCAGCAGCACCCGGCGGGTGGCCGGCGCGCAATGGGCGGTGGGGGGCGGGGTCATCGGCGTCTCCTCGGGGATCTGGAATCCATATATGAGCACGCAATGATATGGCGACCGCTCTCCGGCGTCACGGGCGGATCCCTCCGGGAGCGCCGCCCGCTGCCGGATGCCCCCGGCCGGGGCCCGTCCGGCCCCTCAGCCCTTCTGCCGCGGCAGCCGCCCCATCAGGAAGAACTCGTCGTTCGGCCGCATCGAGATCAGGTTGGCCATGCGGTTGGACAGTCCGAAGAAGGCGGTGATGGCGCCGATGTCCCAGATGTCCTCGTCGGAGAAGCCGTGGCCGCGCAGGGTCTCGAAGTCGGCGTCCCCCACTTCGGCGGACTGCAGGCAGACCTTCAACGCGAAGTCGAGCATGGCCTTCTGGCGCGGCGAGAGGTCGGCCTTGTGGTGGTTCACCGCCACCTGGTCGGCCAGCAGCGGGGCCTTCTCGTAGATGCGCAGGATGGCGCCGTGCGCCACCACGCAGTACAGGCAGCGGTTCGCGCCGGAGGTGGCCACGACGATCATCTCCTTCTCGCCCTTGCTCAGGCCGGAGGGTCGCAGCATCAGCGCGTCGTGGTAGGCGAAGAAGGCGCGACACTCGTCGGGCCGGTGCGCCAGCGCCAGGAAGACGTTGGGCACGAAGCCGGACTTGGCCTGCACCTCCAGGATGCGCGTGCGCAGGTCCTCGGGCAGGTCGGCGATCTCGGGCACGGGGTAGCGGCTGATCGGGGCGGTCATCGGCGGGTCTCCTCGGGTCGGTCGGGTGGCGTGCCCGCGCCGGGGGCCGGGCGTGCATCGGCAGCGCCGGGCAGTGTGCCATGGCAGAACCGCCCGTCACCGGGGGCGCGCGCGGCTGGGCTATATTGCGCCCGCTGTGAAGATTCGAGGAATGCCCAACGTGATGACCACCCGCCGAGCACTCGTGCGTCTGTCTGCCGCGTCGGGTGCGGCGCTGCTGATGGGGCCGCGCGCGGCCTCGGCCCAGTTCCGGGTCGAGATCTCCGGGGTCGGGGCCACCCAGCTGCCCATCGCCGTGCTGCGCCTGCGCGACGAGGAGCGTGCTCCCCAGCCGATCTCGGCCATCGTGCGTGCCGATCTGGAGCGCAGCGGCCTGTTCCGCATGGCCGAGGGTGAACAGCCCGCCTTGGACGAAACGGCCCGCCCGGCGTTTGCCGACTGGCGCGGCAAGGGCATCGACGCGCTGGCCGCCGGCTCGATCGCGCGACTGGCCGACGGCCGCTTCGACGTGCGCTACCGGCTCTGGGACGTGGTCAAGGGCAGCGAGCTGGCCGCTCAGGCCGTCGCGGTGCCCAAGGAGGATCTGCGCCTGGCCGCGCACCGCATCGCCGACGAGATCTACCAGAAGCTCACCGGCGACCGCGGGGTGTTCTCCACCCGCATCGCCTACGTCTCCAAGACCGCCGGCCGGCACACCCTGTGGGTGGCCGATGCGGATGGCGAGGGCGCCCAGGTGGCGGTGGCCGGGCCCGAGCCGATCATCTCGCCGGCCTGGTCGCCCGACGGCAAGAGCCTGGCCTACGTGTCCTTCGAGGCGCGCAAGGCCATGGTCTACGTGCAGGACCTGGCCAGTGGCCGGCGCCGGGTGCTGGCGGGTTACAAGGGCTCCAACAGCGCGCCGGCCTGGTCGCCCGACGGCAGCCGGCTGGTGGTGACGCTCACGCGCGACGGCGTGTCGCAGCTCTACAGCCTGGGGCGCAACGGCGAGAACCTGCAGCGCCTGACCAGCAGCGGCGCGATCGACACCGAGGCCTGCTTCGCTCCGGACGGGCGCACGCTCTACTTCGTCAGCGACCGTGGCGGCAGCCCGCAGATCTACCGCATGCCGGCCGCCGGCGGTGCGGCCGAGCGGGTGACCTTCTCCGGCGGCTACAACATCAGCCCCGCCATCAGCCCGGACGGCCGCCACATGGCCTACGTGACCCGGCTCGGCGGCAACAGTTTCCGCCTGGCGCTGATGGACCTGGGCAGCGGCACGCTGCGCACGCTGACCGACACGAACGACGACGAGAGCCCCTGCTTTTCGCCCAACGGCCGCCTGCTGATCTACGCCAGCCGGGCGGGCGGGCGCGACGTGCTGATGACCACCACCCTGGACGGCGCCATCAAGGCGCGGCTGAACGCGCCGCAGGCCGATGTGCGCGAGCCGGTCTGGGGTCCCTACGGGCGCTGACCTCGCCATCGTCCCGGACCGAATCCCACCAGACAGCGGCCGCGCAGCGCGGGCAGGCGACGGCCGCAGGAGCAGCAGATGATTCCCTCCCACCTGCACCCTCGTCGCGGGCCGAATGCCGCGGCCGTCCTCCGGCGCCGAACCGGCCGCGGGGCCCTGCTGGGCCTGCTGGCGCTGGCCCTGGCGGCCGGCTGCAGCACGGTCCGGCTGGATGCGCCGGCTCCGGTGGAGGATCGCATGGCCGGACGTGGCAGCGCCGCCGCAGGTGCCACGGCGCCGGGCGCTTCGGCCAGTGGGGTGGGCGGCGGCGCTGCCGGCGCAGGGTCGCTGTCGGAAAGCCAGGTCGCCAGCGTCGACCTGGCCAGCCCGTCCGGCGAGGCTGCCGCGGGCAGCCTGGATGCGCAACCGCCCGAGCGGCGCGTCGTCTATTTCGACTTCGACAGTTTCGTGGTCAAGGACGAGTACCGCCCGGTGATCGAGTTCGGGGCCGGCTACCTGGCCGCTTCGCGCGAGCGCCGCATCCTGGTCGAAGGCCACACCGACGATCGGGGCGGCCGCGAGTACAACCTGGCCCTGGGCCAGAAGCGCGCCGATGCCGTGGTGCGCGCGCTGCAACTTCTGGGCGTGCAGGAGTCTCAGGTGGAAGCCGTGAGCTACGGCGAGGAGCGCCCCGCCGCCGCCGGCACCGACGAGGCTGCCTGGGCGCGCAACCGCCGTGCCGAACTGAAGGACCGTCGATGATTCCGATGCACCGCACCTCTTCCTCCCCCCTTCGCCCGGCGCCGGGCAGCGCCGCGCTGGCTCTGGCCATCGCAGCCCTGCTGGCCGGCCTGAGCCCCTCGGCCCATGCGCTGTTCAGCGACAAGGAGGCCCGCCAGGCCATCCTCGACCTGCGCCGTCAGGTCGAGCAAAACCAGCAGGAGAACCAGCGCCTGCAGGCCGAGCGCCAGGCCCAGCTGGCCGAACAGCGCGAGCAGCTCGACGTGATGCGGCGCAGCCTGCTGGACCTGAACAACCAGCTCGAGACCCTGCGGGCCGAGCTGGCCAGGCTGCGCGGCCAGGAGGAGCAGGGCACCCATGCCTCGCGCGACATCGCCCGCGAGGTCGCCGAGCTGCAGCGGCGCCAGAAGGACACGCTGGCCGCCCTGGACGAGCGGCTGCGCCGGCTCGAGCCGCAGAAGGTCAGCCTGGACGGCCGCGAGGTCACGGTCGACCCGGCCGAGAAGCGCGCCTACGACGAGGCCATCACCACCCTGCGCAAGGGCGAGTTCGGCCGTGCCGCCGATGCGCTGCAGCTGTTCCAGCAGCGCTTTCCCGCCAGCGCCTACGGTGGCCACGTGCAGTACTGGCTGGGCAACGCCCAGTACGGCAAGGGCGATGTGAAGTCCGCCGCCGCCACCTTCCGCGCGCTGGTCGGCGCCAGCCCCGAGCACCCGCGCGCACCCGAGGCCCTGCTGGCGCTGGCGAACTGCCAGGTCGAGCTCAAGGACCCCAAGGCGGCGCGCCGCACGCTCGAGGAGCTGGTCAAGGGCTACCCCAACTCCGATGCCGCCGTGGCCGGCAAGGAGCGGCTGGCGCAGATCAAGTGAGCGGCCCCGTCGGCGACACGGCCCGCCTGCCCGCAGGCGGCCCCGCGACCCTCGACCTGTCGGCGCCCGACAGCGAGCGACGCTTCGGTGGACTGCGCCGCCTCTGGGGCGAGACCGGCTACGGCCGGGTGCGTGCAGCCCGGCTGGCCGTCGTCGGGCTGGGCGGCGTCGGCTCCTGGGCGGCCGAGGCACTGGCGCGCTGCGGCGTGGCCGAACTGGTGCTGATCGACCTCGACCATGTGGCCGAATCGAACATCAACCGCCAGATCCAGGCCCTGGGCAGCACCCTGGGCGCAGCCAAGGTCGAGGCCCTGGCGCAGCGCCTGTCGGACATCCACCCTGGCTGCCGGATGCACTGCGTCGACGACTTCGTCACCCCGGAGAACTGGCCGGGTCTGCTGCCCGTGCCGGTCGACGCCGTCGTCGACGCCTGCGACCAGGGCCGCGCCAAGCTCGCGCTGGCGCGCTGGGCGCTGGCGACGGGCACGCCGCTGATCGTCGCCGGCGCGGCCGGTGGGAAGACCCTGCCCCAGGCGGTGGAAGTAGCCGATCTCGCCGAGGTGACGCACGACCCCATGCTGGCCCGCCTGCGCCAGCAGCTGCGCCGCGACCGCCGCGACGCCCAGCCGGCCGCGTCCGGGCGGCCCGCCCGCCCCGGGCGTTCCGACCGGCGCGAGCCCCCGCTCGGCCTGACCTGCGTCTTCTCCCGCGAGTCGCTGCAGCGCCCCGAGGGCGGCTGCGAGGTCGACGGCAGCCTCAACTGCAGCGGCTACGGCTCGAGCGTGATGGTCACGGCCACCTTCGGCATGACCGCTGCCTCGGTGGCGCTGCAGCTGCTGCGCGAGCGCAACGCCAAGGGGGCGTCCCGGATACCGGGGGCTTTCGAAGCCGCCGCCGGCGTGCCATAATCGCGCGCTTCGCGAATGTCAGAAGGCGTTGCGTCGGGTTGTTAGCTCAGCCGGTAGAGCAGCGGACTTTTAATCCGTTGGTCGCAGGTTCGAATCCTGCACAACCCACCAAACTTCTGATATAGTCGCGGGCTTTCGGGGGCTCTTAGCTCAGTTGGTAGAGCAGCGGACTCTTAATCCGTTGGTCGTAGGTTCGAATCCTACAGGGCCCACCAAGATTTCGACGAACATCGTCGACCCGAAGCAGCAGATTTATCCGGCAGTGTCGGTGACCGTCGATTCGGGTTCACGGTTTTCAGGGCTCTTAGCTCAGTTGGTAGAGCAGCGGACTCTTAATCCGTTGGTCGTAGGTTCGAATCCTACAGGGCCCACCAAATTTCGTTCCGCAATTCGAGGACTCTGCGCAGGCACAGTCCTTTTTTGTTGCCTGCCTGGAAAGCGACCCTTCCATGTCCGCACCGACGCCCGCCTCACCGCAGCCGCTGCTGATCGACGTGCGCAGCGCGCAGGAATTCGCCACCATCGCCCTGGTCGGGGCCGTGCATGTGCCGCTGGCCGAGCTGGCGATGCGCATCCGCGGCCTGGCACCGGATCCGGCCACGCCCATCCAGCTCTACTGCGCCAGCGGGGGGCGCTCGGCCATGGCCTGCGACCTGCTGCGCCGCCTGGGCTACCAGAACGTCCACAACGCCGGCGGGCTGTACGCCGCGGCGGCGCAGTTGCAGCGCGAGATCCGCTGAGGCAGGGCGGGGGCCCGCCCCGGCGTTGCGCAGCCGTTTCGCGCACACCGCCCGCGTTCCGAGGGTCTGTCGGGGGAAACTTTCGTCCGCGTGTCGCCTCCATGGCCGGACCGAACCCCTGGATCCCCACCATGACGGCTGCCTCCGCGCTCACCACCGACCCCGCGCCTGCCGGCTCTGCGGCAGTGCCACAGGCCGACCCGCCCTGACGCTGGGCACGACGCGCCGCCTCTGGGCCTGTGGCGGCTGCGCGCTGGTGCGGCTCGACCCCATGCCCACCGCGCAGGAGCTGCGCCAGGTCTACGAGGGCGGCGACTACTACACCACCCAACCGCCCACGCCGCGCCGTGGCCTGGCCGGGCGCCTGCAGGACGGCGTGCTGCAGGCCTTCTGGGGCTACCCCGGTGCACGCTCGGGCCTGCAGAAGGCCCTGCTGCGGCTGCTGCTCTGGCCGCTGCGCACCCGCTTCATGCCGCTGCCCTTTCCGGGCGCCGGGCCGGTGCTGGACATCGGCTGCGGCAACGGCCAGCGCCTGCTCGAGCTGCAGCACTATGGCGTGACCGCGCTGTACGGCGTCGAGCCTACGGTGGCCGCGGCCGAACAGGCCCGCCTGCACACCCGGGCCGACATCCGCGCCTGCCTGCTCGAGGACGCCGGCCTGCCGCGCGAGCACTTCAGGCTCGTCATCCTCAACCAGGTGCTCGAGCATGTGCCCTCGCCGCCGCAGACACTGCGGCAGATCCACGACCTGCTCGTGCCCGGCGGTTGGTTCTACCTGACGGTGCCGAACTTCGGGTCCTGGGAAGCGGCGCTGGCCGGTGCGCACTGGGACGGGCTGCAGGTGCCTGCCCACCTGCACCACTTCACCCGCGAACCCCTGCTGCGCGCGCTGCGCGAGGCCGGCTTCGAGATCGAGCGGGTCTGCACCGACAGCGTCGCCGACGTCACCCGCAACACCTGGAAAGCGCTGCGCCGCGACCGGGTCGGCGGGGTCGCCGGCCGGCTCGCGCGCTGGCCGCTGCGCGCCGTGCAGGCTCTGACGGTGCTGGCCGACCGCTGCGGGCGGGGCCAGATGCTGCGGGTGGTGGCCCGCCGCCCCGAGCCCCATGCGCATCCGGCGTGAATTCGACGGCGACGCAGCGGAGGCGCCCGACTGGCAGGCCGCCTCCCGCGCTGCGGCTTGGCTGCTGACCCTGTTCTTCGCCTGGGTGCTCGCCATGCAGCTCCTGGGCGACGAGGCCTGGGTGCCCCTGCTCGACAGCGCCAACCTGGCCCTGCACGAGGCCGGCCACCCGCTGGTCGGCCTGTTCTCCGCCCGGCTGATGGTCTACGGCGGCACCGGGTTCCAGCTGGCCTTTCCGGCCGCCTTCGCCTGGCACTTCCGCCGCCGCGGGCACAGCGCCGGCTGGGTCTTCGCGCTGGGCTGGCTGGGCGAGAGCCTGATGAATGTCGGCCGCTACATGCGCGACGCCCGCGCCCAGGCCCTGCCGCTGGTGGGCGGCGGCGACCACGACTGGACCGAGATCCTCGGCCGCTGGGGCCTGCTGCGCTGGGACCTCGCCCTGGGCGGCGCCACCCGCCTGCTCGGCGCCGCGCTGATCGTCTGGGCGCTGATCCAGCTCTGGCAGCACCGCCGCGCCGCCACGCGGGACGGCCGCGACTGAGCCACAGGCCCCAGGCTGCCGCCGGGGCGACCACGCCGCAGCCCGGTCGCCGGCCCGGCGGCCTCAGCCCATCTTGACCGCCGTGCCGCTGGCCGACACCAGCATCATCCCGTTGGTCTCGCCCAGCACCGCGTAGTCGAAGTGCACGCCGACGATGCCGTCCGCGCCCATCTCCCGGGCGGCCTCCACCATGTCCGCCAGCGCCGCCTTGCGCGCCCCGGCCAGCGCCCGCTCGTAGCCCCCCGCGCGCCCGCCCACCACGTCGCGCACCGACGAGAACAGGTCGCGGAAGATGTTCGCGCCGATGATCGCCTCGCCGTTGACCAGGCCGAGGTAGCGCTCCACCTTGGCCGCCTGCCCGTCGGGCTGCACGGTGGCGAGGAAGAAGTCGTCGTCCTTTTTCGAGAACCAGCCCATCGTTTGCTCCTTGGGAGAAAAGCTGCAAGACAGGGGTGACGTTACACCGCCCGCACCGGCGGAGCGACGGCAGGGACGCAGCGTCTGGTGGGTGGGCCGTTGCGTGCGGCCACCGCCAACCGACAAGATGGCGGCTGTGCCGGCCACGTCAGGACCGCGGCACACGCAGGTCCTTCCCAGGGTCCATTGCATCGACACGGACGGCGCCCTGATCCGCGAAGCCCTGAAGCTCTCGGGTCTGACCTCCCCCGCCGAGGTCGCGGGCACAGAGGCTTCCAGCCCAGCCCTGCTTGGCTCAGCCGGCGCGCCGCGCAACTCCGCCCCGCAATGGGCGAGCGACGCCATGGGCCGCTTCGACAGGCGGGCCTTGCGCGGTGCGGCCTGCCAGACCTGCAGGCCGTCATTCCAGAGGCCAGGGGTCCCGAAGTGGGCGTTCGGGTCGGCCAGCCAACCGGCACCATGGCGGTTGAAGTCCGCCTGGCGTTGCCCGGAATCGCGCTCGGCCGCCGGGCGCTGATAGTCGGCCCAGGAGAGCAGCGCGGTGTCGGGCTGTCCGGAGTGCTCGACGATGCGCGTCAGGGCCCCACCCCCTATGCCATCCCCTATGCCACCCCCTCCACCACCATCTGCACCCGCTGCCTTCCCTGGTACTCGTCCAGGCTGAGCCGGTAGGCCAGCCGCACCTTGGCGGGCAGGGGCTGGCTCTGGCCGAACCAGATGGCGTCGCGCAGCTGGCCGGCGTGGCGCACGCTGAGCTTGAGGTGCTTTTCGCCGACCAGGCGCTGGTTCACCACCTCCACCTCGTCGGTGAAGACCGGGGCCTCGAAGGCCTGGCCCCAGACCTGGGCGTCGAGCAGGGCAATGGTGTCGGGCTGGAAGTATTCGGCCGCCAGCGGGCCGTCGGTGGCGATGCGGCGCTGCAGCGCGGCCGGGTCCAGCCACTCCTGGGCGACCTGCTGGAAGGCGGCGTCGAAGGTGTCGAAGTCTTCCTCCGCAATCGTGCAGCCGGCGGCCATGGCGTGGCCGCCGAACTTCTTCAGCACCTCCGGGTGGCGCTTGGCGACCAGGTCGAGTGCGTCGCGCAGGTGGAAGCCGGGGATGGAGCGGCCGGAGCCTTTGAGCAGGCCGTCCGCACCGATGGCGAAGACGAAGGTGGGGCGGTGCAGACGGTCCTTGACGCGGCCGGCGACGATGCCGACCACACCTTCGTGGAAGTCGGGGTCGAAGAGGGCGACGGCGGCCGGGGGTGTCGCTGCCTCGCCGTCCGCCTCGGGCATCAGCAGGTCGAGCAGGGCCTCGGCCTGTTCGCGCATGCCAGCTTCGACTTCTCGGCGCTCGCGGTTGATGGCGTCGAGCTGGCGGGCCAGTTCGGCGGCGTGGCCGGCGTCGTCGGTGAGCAGGCACTCGATGCCCAGCGTCATGTCCGCCAGCCGGCCGGCGGCGTTCAGGCGCGGGCCCAGCGCAAAGCCGAAGTCGAAGGCGCTGGCGCGCTGGGCGCTGCGGCCGGCGGCTGCGAAGAGAGCCGCCACGCCGGCCTGCATGCGTCCGGCGCGGATGCGCTTGAGGCCCTGGGCGACCAGGCGGCGGTTGTTGGCGTCGAGCCGGACCACGTCGGCCACGGTGCCCAGGGCGACCAGGTCGAGCAGGGCGTCCAGCTTGGGCTGGCTGGCGGCATCGAAGGCGCCGCGCGCGCGCAGTTCGGCGCGCAGCGCGAGCAGCACGTAGAACATCACGCCCACGCCGGCGAGCGCCTTGCTCTCGAAGCCGCAGCCGGGCTGGTTGGGGTTGACGATGACGTCCGCGGCCGGGAGGGTGACGACACCGGCAGCGTCCACCGCGCTGAGGTGGTGGTCGGTGACCAGCACCTGCAGGCCCAGCGCCTTGGCGTGGGCCACGCCGGCCAGGCTGGCGATGCCGTTGTCCACCGTGACCAGCAGGGCGGGGCGGTGCGCCATCGCCAGGTCGACGATGGCGGGCGTGAGGCCGTAGCCGTGGAGGGCGCGGTCGGGCACGACGTAGTGCAGCGTGCCCGGCCGGGCGCCGAGCATCTTCAGGCCGCGGATGGCCACGGCGCAGGCGGTGGCGCCGTCGCAGTCGTAGTCGGCCACGACGACGATGGAGCGGCCGGCCGCCAGGGTGTCGGCCAGCAGCCGGGCGGCGGCGTCGGCACCCTTGAGCTCGGCGGGCGGAATCAGCCGGGCCAGCCCGTCGTCCAGCTCCTGCGGGTGGCGGATGCCGCGGGCGGCGAAGAGGCGGGCCAGCAGCGGGTGCACGCCGGCCTGCTCCAGCGCCCAGGCGGCGCGGGGCGGGACGTCGCGCACGGCAATCGTCGGGTTCATGCGGGGTGGGGCGGGGGCGGTGTGGGGGCGGGAGGACGGGGTCGGAGGTCGCTCAGAGATCGGCCAGCACGGCCAGGGCGTCGCGGCGCCGCGGGCCGAACCAGCGCTGCAGCAGGCCGCGCGGGGCGGTCTGCCAGGTCTGGGCGTGGCGCTCGCCGCAGAGGGTGAGCTGCAGGGCCTCGCCGCGGTCGGCCGCGGCGAGCAGCTCGGCGAGCGGGCCGGCATCCAGCGCGGCCCAGGCGGCCACCCAGGCGGCCCAGTCGCCGGCCAGCAGCGGGGCGCGCAGGCGTTCGTCGACCTGCAGGCCGGCGCTCGGCCGGGCGGGCTGGGCGGCACCGCAGCCGCTCAGCCAGAAGGAGTTGACGGGCAGCTCGCGGCGCGCCTCGCGCGCGTCGTTGACCGCGTGGCCGTGCCAGAGCATCTGTGCCTCCACCTGCAGGCGGCGCACGGTGCGGGCCCCCGGGTGGTCGCTCATCCACAGGTCCAGGTTGCGGCCGATGGCACGGTCCAGCGAGGCGGCTTCCATGCCGTCGAAGCCGGCGTGCTGTGCGTACCAGCGCAGCGGGGCGCCCCAGTGCAGGCGCCAGCCCACCTCCTCGAAGGAGGGGCGCACGATCTCCAGCAGGGCGCGGGATTCGGCCTCGCCCAGGTTCAGCAGGGCGGGGTCGAGCAGGCTGATCTGGTCGCTGCCGACATGCCAGTGCACCGGGGTGAGCAGGGCCCAGGCGCCCTGGTCGCTGCCGGGCAGTCCGTCGCCGGCGGCCTGCCAGGCGGCAAAGGGCCAGCGGCCGTCTTCACCCTGCCAGCCGTAGAGCTGCGCCAGGCGGCGTTCGTGCGGCGGGGTGCGGCTGTATTCGTCGCCCTCGTCGCGCCCGGCCGGCGCCAGGCGGGCGAGCAGGGCTTCCAGGTTCGGCAGGCGCAGCGTGCGCAGTGCGGCGGCGGCGGGCTCGCCCATGGCGCTGGCGTGGGGCAGCAGCAGGTGGCGCGGGGCGGGGGGCAGGGTGGCAGGCAAGGGCGGCAGCGGGGTTCGGGCGGGCGGGGCGATTATCCGGCTCGGGTAGCATGCCCGCCATGAACTGGCCTTACGAGCTGCCGTACGAGGTCCGCCTCGGCTGGCGCTACACCCGTGCCGGCCGCGCGGGGCGGCGCAACGGCTTCATCTCCTTCATCTCCGGGGTGTCGATGCTGGGCATCGCGCTGGGCGTGGCGGCGCTGATCATCGTGCTCAGCGTGATGAACGGCTTCCAGAAGGAGGTGCGCGACCGCATGCTGAGCGTGATCGCGCATATCGAGCTGTTCGAGTCCGGCGGGCAGGCCCTGCCCGACTGGCGCGTGCTGGCCGCGCAGGCGCGCGAGCATCCGCAGGTGCGCGCGGCGGCGCCCTTCGTCGCCGCGCAGGCGCTGATCGCCCGCGGCGAGGACATGCGCGGCGTGATGCTGCGCGGCATCGAGCCGGCCGAGGAGGCCCGCGTGACGCCGCTGGCCGCGCAGCTCGAGAACGGCGTGCTGGCGCGGCTGACGCCGGGCAGCTGGGGCGTCGTGCTGGGGTCGCAGCTGGCGCGCAGCCTGGGGGTGGAGGCCGGCGACACGATCACCCTGGTCACGCCCAGCGGGCAGACCACGCCGGCCGGGGTGGTGCCGCGGCTCAAGCAGGTGACCGTGGTGGGCACCTTCAGCGCCGGGCACTACGAGTACGACAGCGGCTTGGCGCTGATGCACCTGGAGGATGCGGCGCGGCTGTTCCGCACCGGCGGGCCGGTGGGGGTGCAGCTGCGCCTGGCCGACCAGCAGGCCGCACGCGAGGTGGGCCACCAGCTGGCCGAGCGGCTCGGCCCGGGCGTGCTGGTGCGCGACTGGACCCGCACCAACGCCGCCTGGTACGACGCGGTGCAGATCGAGAAGCGCATGATGGGCATCATCCTGACGCTGATCGTCGCGGTGGCGGCCTTCAACCTGGTTTCCACGCTGGTGATGACGGTGACCGACAAGCAGGCCGACATCGCCATTCTGCGCACCATCGGCGCCAGCCCGCGCTCGGTGATGGCGGTGTTCATGGTGCAGGGCGCCGCCTCGGGCGTGATCGGCACGCTCGGCGGGCTGGCGCTGGGGCTGGGCGTGGCGCTGAACATCGACGTCATCGTGCCGGCCCTCGAGCGGCTGTTGAACACCAGCTTCCTGCCCAGCAGCATCTACGTGATCAGCCACATGCCCAGCGACCCGCAGGCCGACGACATCGTGCCGATCGGGCTGATCTCGCTGCTGCTGGCCTTCCTGGCCACGCTCTACCCGAGCTGGCGCGCCAGCCGCGTCAACCCGGCGGAGGCGCTGCGCTATGAATGAAGCCGGCGGCGATTTCGTGCTGGAGGCCAGCGGGCTGACGCGCCGCTTCCACGAGGGCCGCTCGGCCGGCGGCATCGACGTGACCGTGCTGCAGGGCGTGGACCTGCAGGTGCGCCGCGGCGAGACGCTGGCCATCGTCGGCGCCTCCGGCTCGGGCAAGAGCACGCTGCTGCACCTGCTGGGCGGGCTGGATGCGCCGACCGCGGGCTGGGTGCGGCTGGCCGGACGCGACCTGGCCGCCATGGGGGCGGCCGAGCAGGGCCGCTGGCGCAACCGCCACCTGGGCTTCGTCTACCAGTTCCACCACCTGCTGCCGGAGTTCAGCGCGCTGGACAACGTGGCCATGCCGCTGCTGATGCGCCGCCAGCCGATCGCCGCGGCCCGCGTGGCCGCGCAGCGCCAGCTCGAGCGGGTGGGCCTGGGCGCGCGGCTGGCGCACCGGCCCGGCGAGCTCTCCGGCGGCGAGCGCCAGCGCGTCGCGATCGCCCGTGCCCTGGTGGGCGAGCCGGCCTGCGTGCTGGCCGACGAGCCCACCGGCAACCTGGACCGCGGCACCGCCGACGGCGTGTTCCACCAGATGCTCGAGCTGGCGCGCGAGCGCGGTACGGCCTTCGTGCTGGTGACGCACGACATCGAGCTGGCGGCGCGTTGCGACCGCCGGCTGCGGCTGGACCAGGGGCGCATCGCCCGCTGACCCCTGCGCTGGACGGCCCGGCCTTGATGCGACGCAAGAGGGCGGCGCGCCGGGCGCCGTCGACCTCTGGTGCCACGACCGCGACTGCGGGATAGTGACGTTCGAGTGCCCGCTCGCCGGGCACCGGATGCACACAGAGGAGACGACATGGCCTACGACCATGACCACCCGCGGCGTGGCGGCGCCGGACGGCCCGCGGCGGCTGGCGACAGCGCCTGGGGCTGGCTGGACAGCTGGATGGGCGCCTGGTCCGATGCGCTGGACGCTGCGCTGCCGCGCGCAGCGGCCGGCGACGATCCGGACCGCCCCGGCAGCCTGGGGCTGAGCGACGACTTCGCCGCCACCATGGCGCAGCGCCGCGCCGGCGAGTTGCTGCGGCATGCGCAGCGGCACTCGCCCTTCTACCGCCAGCACCACGCCGCCTGCCTGGACCCGGCGACGCCCTGGACCGCGCTGCCCACGGTGGACAAGCGGCTGATGATGGCGAACTTCGACGCCTGGCACACCGACCCGGCGGTGACGCTGGCGCGGGTGCGCGCCTTCGCGGCCGACCCGGCGAACATCGGGCAGGAGCTGGACGGCCGCTGGGCCGTGTGGAGCAGCTCGGGCACCAGCGGCGAGCCGGCCCTGTACCTGCACGACGTCGCCGCGCTGGACTGCTACGCCCGGCTGCTGGCCGCGCGCATGGACCGGCGCTGCGCGGGACAGCGCTGGTGGGCCCAGGCGGCCAGCGGCGCCCTCGGACCCTGGGGGCTGCGCCCGCGCAGCGCGCTGATCGCCGCGCTGGACGGGCCCTACGCCAGCATCGCCTTCTGGCGCCGCGAGTGCCGCCGCCAGCCCTGGCTGGAAGGCACGGCGCGGGCCTTTCCGGTCACCTGGCCGGCCGATCGGCTGCGCCAGGCGCTGAACGACTGGCAGCCGGCCTTCGTGGCCAGCTACCCCAGCCTGCTCACCGAGCTGGCGCGCTGGCAGCGCGAGGGCCGGCTGGCGCTGGCGCCGCTGGCGCTGTGGTCCGGCGGCGAGCGGCTGGCGGCGTCGAGCCGGCAGTGGATCGAGGCGGCCTTCGGCGCACCGGTGGTCAACGACTACGGCGCCTCCGAGTGCCTGAGCATCGCCTTCGAGTGCGCGCACGGCCGGCTGCACCTGAACGACGACTGGGTGATCCTCGAGCCGATCGACCGAGCCGGCGCGCCGGTGCCGCCGGGCGAGGCCTCGCACTCGGTGCTGCTGACCAACCTGGCCAACCGCATCCAGCCGCTGATCCGCTACGACCTGGGCGACAGCGTCACCTTCTTCCCCGACCGCTGCGCCTGCGGCAATGCGCGGCCCTCCTTCGTGGTGGAGGGGCGGCACGACGACACGCTCTGCCTGGACGACGGCCACGGCGGGCAGGTGCACCTGGCTCCGATGGCGCTGACCACCGCGGTGGAGGACGGTGCGGACGTGCACCGCTTCCAGCTGCGCCAGACCACGCCCGACGGCATCGAGCTGCGCCTGGACCTGTCGCGCTGCGCCGAGCCGGCCGGCGTGCGCGCGGCCGCGCGCCGTGCGCTGCAGGACTACCTGCGCGGCCAGGGCCTGCCGCAGGCGCAGGTCTGGGTCAGCGAGGAGGCGCCGCTGACCGAGCCCCGCTCCGGCAAGCTGCGCCAGGTGGTCTGCCTGCGGCCCCAGCCGGTGCAGGAGTGAGCCGCCCGGGCCCGGGGGCTCGTCCACAGGGGCTCAGAGCCGGACCTCGAGTTCCAGGCGCCAGTGCGTCGTGCTGCGCTCGCGGCTGTCCGAGGTGGTGAGCGTGCGGCCGCTGGCGTCGAGGCCGAGCACGCTGCTTTCCGTGTCGAAGTCGCGCGCCAGCAGGTTGGCGGCCGACAGGCGCAGCTTCGCCCCCGGGACGAAGGTCCACAGCGCGTAGGCGTCGAGCACGCGCCGGGCGTCCTGGCGCGATGCCTGGCTGCCGGTCTCGCTGGAGGTCTGCAGCACCGTGGTGCGCGGCGTGAGGTTCAGGCTGGCGCCCAGCGTCAGCGGCCAGCCGCGCAGGCGCCAGTCGGCACCGAGGTTGGCGGTCCAGTCCGGCTGCTGGTCGAGGCGGTTGTCGGGGCCGGGAATGCCGTCCACGCGGGAGCGGAACAGCGCCAGGTTGTGGCGCAGGTCCACCCTCGGCGCATCGGCGCCCAGCAGGGCTTTCAGCGCGTACTTGGCCTCCAGCTCGACGCCGCTGCTGCGCGCGTTGCCGAGGTTGCGCGGCTGCGACACCCAGCGCGGCGCGCTGGCCCAGTCCACGGTCTGCAACGTGGTCACCGGGCGGATCAGGTCGGCGATGCGGCGGTGGAACAGGCCGATCGACAGCAGGCCGCCGTCGGCCAGGTAGCGCTCGTAGGCCAGGTCCAGGCCGGTGGCCAGCTCGGGCCGCAGCGCCGGGTTGCCGATGCGGTCCGGGCGGGTGGCCTCGTTGGTCTGGTCGGTGGGCGTGCTGCGCGAGATGCTGCGCCGCGCCACCAGGTTCTGCAGGCTGGGGGCGCGCCAGCTGCGCGTCAGGCTGGCACGCAGCTGGTCGCGCCCGCCCTCCACCGGCCGCCAGACGGCGTGCAGCAGCGGGCTGGTGACCCGGCTGCGGTGCCGCACCGTGCCGAGGTCCCAGTCGCTGTGCGTGGCGATCTGCTCCCAGCGCAGGCCGCCGTGCAGGGACCAGTGGGCGTCCAGGTCCCACTCGTCCTGCAGCCACAGAGCGGTCCGCTCGGTGCGCGCGTTCAGGGTGTCGGCCAGGCTGTCGGCGGCGCCGCTGCCCTCTTCGTCGCTGCGCTGGTCGCGCCGGCCGAGCTCGGCCTCGAGGCCTGCGGCCAGCGCATGGCCGCCGGCCAGGCTGCGGTTCAGCTTGGCGCCCAGTGTCCACCAGCGGTCGTCCACGCGGCTGTGGCTGCGGCTGGCCTGGGCGGTGTCGGCGCTCGGGCCGTCGAGCTGGCGCGTGTCGCCTTCCCAGCGCGACTGGCTGACGCCGCCGCGCAGTTCCGAGCGCAGGCCGCCGCCCCAGCGGCTCTGCCACTGGCCGTTCAGGCGGCCGAGGGCGAAGGTGGCCTCGCTGTCGCTGCGGCTGTAGGGCTGCGCGGCCAGGAGGGTGTCCGGTGCCGCGCTGCGCTCGGTCAGGCTGCCGGTGTCGGCGCTGCTGACCATGGCGAAGGGCTGCAGCGCCAGCTGCTCGCCCGGACCCAGGCGCCACTGCAGCCGCCCGCCCAGGCTGCCGTGCTGGCGCGACTCCTGGCTGCGGCTCAGGGCCTGCTGGTCGACCTGCAGCGCCGTCGCCTCGCTGCCGGCCGGGGTGAAGAGGCGCCGGGTGTGGGTCTGCGAGCGGCTGTCGCGGCGCCCGCCCGACAGGTTGGCGCTCAGGCTGTAGCCGAAGGGCTCGATCTGCTCGGCACGGCTCCAGGACAGCCCGGGCTGCAGGCCGCCGTCCTGGTGGCCCAGCGCGACCTTGACGGTGTTCAGGCGCTTCTTCACATCCTCGCGCAGGATGATGTCGATCGTGCCGGCCACGGCCCGGGCGCCGGTTTCCGCGGTGGGCGCGCGCAGCAGCTCGATGCGCTCGATCAGGTCGGGCGAGAGCTGGTCCAGCGAGAAGCCCGCCGGTGCGCGCTCGCCGTTGATGAGGATCTGCGTGTAGCCGCTGCCCAGGCCGCGCATGCGGACCTCGCCGCCGCGCCCGGGCCGCCCGCCCAGGGTCACGCCGGGCAGCCGCTTGAGGATGTCGGCGACGCTGCTGTCGCCCTGGCGCTCGATCTCGTCGCGGCCGACGACGATCCGGGCCGCACTGGCGCGGCGGCGCGCCTCGGTGTCACTGGGGCGGTCGGCAGCGATCTCGACGCGCTCGAGGGTCGCGGCCGACGCCGCGGCGGCCGCCGGTGCCGGCGTCGGTGCCGGCATCGGCGTCGGGGTGGCTGGCTGGGCCTGCGCGGCACTCGCGGCGATGCCGAGGGCGGCGGCCAGGGCGCGGGCAGCGCTGGCTGCGGTGCGAGGTGGGCGGGTCGACGTCATCGTGGCGGCATTGTCCGGGGCGGCGGATAGACTCGCGGCCCATGAGCGAACCAACCCACGCATCGAGTGGCGCATCCTGTGCGGGATCCCGCAGGGAACGCCTCGACCTGGCCGGCCGGCGCATCGTGCTCGGCCTGTCCGGCGGCATCGCCTGCTACAAGAGCGCCGAACTGCTGCGCCTGCTGACCCAGGCCGGGGCCGACGTGCATGTGGTGATGACCGCGGGCGCGCAGCGCTTCATCACCCTGGACACGATGCAGGCCCTGTCGGGCCACCCGGTGGCCACCGACATCTGGGACGCCCGCGAGCCCAACGGCATGCCGCACATCAACCTGACGCGCGGCGCCGACGCGGTGCTGGTGGCGCCGGCCAGTGCCGACTTCATCGCCCGGCTGGCGCAGGGCCGCGCCGAGGACCTGCTCAGCCTGGTCTGCCTGGCGCGCCCCTGGGGCGTGGGCGAGCGGCCGGTGCCGCTGCTGCTGGCCCCGGCGATGAACCGCGAGATGTGGGCCCACCCGGCCACGCAGCGCAACCTGGCCCAGGTGTCCGCCGATGGCGCCCTGGTGCTGGGCGTGGACAGCGGCGCCCAGGCCTGCGGCGAGATCGGCGACGGGCGCATGCTCGAGGCCGCCGCGCTCCTCGAGGAGCTGGTCGCCGCACTCGCGCCCAAGCCGCTGGCCGGCCGGCGCGTGCTGATCACCGCCGGCCCGACCTTCGAGGCCATCGACCCGGTGCGCGGCATCACCAACCTGTCCAGCGGCAAGATGGGCTTCGCGATCGCCCGTGCCGCGCGCGAGGCCGGTGCCGAGGTGACGCTGGTGGCCGGCCCGGTGCACCTGGCCACGCCGCGCGGGGTGCGGCGCATCGATGTGCGCTCGGCCACGCAGATGCACGAGGCGGTGCTGCCGATCGCCGCGGCGCAGGACCTGTTCGTCGCCACCGCGGCGGTGGCCGACTGGCGTCCGGCCTCGCTGTCGGCGCAGAAGATCAAGAAGGACGGCAAGAAGGTCGCGCCGACCTTCGAGCTGGCCGAGAACCCCGACATCCTGGCCGCAGTGGCGGCGCTGCCGCAGCGGCCCTACTGCGTCGGCTTCGCCGCCGAGAGCGAGAAGCTGGAGGCCCATGCGCGCGAGAAGCTGCACCGCAAGCGCCTGCCGCTGATCGTCGGCAACCTGGGGCCGGCCACCTTCGGCCGCGACGACAACGCACTGCTGCTGGTGGACGCGCACAGCACCCGCGCGCTGCCTGCCGACGGCCAGGCGGCCGACAAGCTGGCGCTGGCGCGCGAGCTGGTGCAGGAGATCGCCCGCCGCATGGCGCAGGAGGCGGCATGACGGCGGGCGTGGCGACGGTGCCGGTGGACGTGAAGATCCTCGACGCCCGCCTGAACGGCCAGCTGCCGGCCTACGCGACCCCCGGTTCGGCCGGGCTGGACCTGCGCGCCTGCCTGGATGCGCCGCTGACGCTGGCGCCCGGCGAGACCGCGCTGCTGCCCACCGGCCTGGCGCTGCACCTGGGCGATGCGGGCGTGGCGGCGCTGATCCTGCCGCGCTCCGGCCTGGGCCACCGCCACGGCATCGTGCTGGGCAACCTGGTCGGCCTGATCGACAGCGACTACCAGGGCCCGCTGATGGTGAGCTGCTGGAACCGCAGCAGCGAGCCCTTCACCGTGCAGCCGCTCGAGCGCATCGCCCAGCTGGTGATCGTGCCGGTGCTGCAGGCGGCCTTCCGCGTGGTGGAAGATTTTGCCCGCAGCGAGCGCGGCGAAGGCGGTTTCGGCTCGACGGGCCGCGGCTAGGGAAGGCCGCGCCAGGCGCAGCCGGCCCGGCAGGGCCGTGTCGGGTTCAGTGAATCACGCTGCCCGCGGGCGGCGCGGCCAGCACGCTCAGGTCGGCATCGCCGACGCTGCGCGCTTCGATCTCGGCCTCGCTGGCCTCGCGCACGCCGCGCACCTCGAGCTGCAGCACCAGCGCCACCCCGGCCAGCGGGTGGTTGCCGTCCAGCACCACGTGGCTGTCGTAGACCTCGGTGACGGTGTAGATCACCTCGGCGGGCATGTCGGGGGTGCGGCTGCCCTCGGGCGGGCCCTCGAACTGCATGCCGGGGGTGACCTCGTCGGGAAAGATGCCGCGTTCCTCGAAGAACACCAGCTCGGCGTGGTAGTCGCCGAAGGCATGCTCGGGCTCGAGGTGCAGGGTGCACTGGTGGCCGGCCTGCTGGCCGATCAGGCTCTCCTCGACCTTGACGAGCAGGTCGTCACCGCCGACGAGGAACTCCATCGGTTCGGCCAGTTCGTCGATCAGCTGGCCGTGGGCGTCTTCGAGGCGCCAGACCAGGCTGACGACGCAGGGGGATTGGATCTGCATGGAGGGAAGAACTGCGGGACGCCGGCCCGTCGCGGCGCGACGGCTGCAGGCGCCCGATGCATGACGGTGATCATCGCATGACGGCGTGCGCGCTCGTTACCATCGCCGCATGCCGACGAAGAAGAACCCCCCCGCGCCGCTGCGCAGCGCCGATGCCGCCGTTCCCCCGCTCGACGCGCCCTGTGCGCTGCTGGGCGGCCTGAGTCCCGCCGCCTTCATGCGGCGCCACTGGCACCGCCGCCCGCTGCTGGTGCGCCAGGCCTGGCCGGGCGTGAAGCCGCCGATCGGCCGCAGCGAGCTGTTCGCGCTGGCCGAGCGCGACGATGTCGAATCCCGCCTGGTGCAGCGCCGTGCCGCCGCCGAGGGGGAGGACTGGCAGCTGCGCCGGGGCCCGCTGCCGCGGCGCAGCCTGCCGCCGCTGAAGCAGGGCGGCTGGACCGTGCTGGTGCAGGGCCTGGACCTGCACGTGCCGGCGGCGGCCGAGATGCTGCGGCGGTTCCGCTTCGTGCCGCAGGCCCGCCTGGACGATCTGATGATCTCCTGGGCTGCGCAGGGCGGCGGCGTGGGGCCGCATTTCGACTCCTACGACGTCTTCCTGATCCAGGTGGCGGGTCGGCGGCGCTGGCGCATCGGCCGCATGCCCGATGCCCGCCTGAAGCCCGACCTGCCGGTGAAGATCATCGAGGACTTCCGCCACGAGCAGGAATGGATCACCGAGCCGGGCGATCTGCTCTACCTGCCGCCGGGCTGGGCGCACGACGGCGACGCCGTGGACGGCGAGTGCATGACCTGCTCGGTGGGCTTTCGCTCGCCGCTGCGCAGCGAGCTGGCGCGCGAGACCCTGCTGCGCCTGGCCGACGCGGTGGACGACCCGCGCGACGACACCCCGCGGCCGGTGGTCTACCGCGATCCGGGCCAGGCGGTCACCGCCACGCCGGGACGCATTCCCGCCGGTCTGCAGGACTTCGCCCAGGCGGCGCTGCAGCGGGCCCTGGCCGAACCCGGCGCGCTGCAGCGCGCGCTGGGCGAGTACCTCTCCGAGCCGAAGGCGCTGGTGCACTTCGACCTCGGCGAGCCGCTGCCCGAGGGCTGCGGCGTGCGCCTCGATGCGCGCTCCTGCATGCTCTACGACGACCGGCATGTGTTCCTGAACGGCGAGTCCTGGCGCGCCGGCGGTCGCGATGCGGCGGCCCTGCAGCGCCTGGCCGACGCCCGGGAACTCGATGCGCGTGCGGTGGCCCGCGCCAGTGCGGCGCTGCGCGAGCAGCTGTCGCAGTGGGTCGAGGACGGCTGGCTGCAGCCCTGGCGGGAGGACGGCGATGGTTGACGTCGGCGGCCCCGGCCAGGTGGCATCCCCCGCATCCCCGGTGGAAGGTCGTGCCGCGGTGCAGGCCGCGCTGCGCGAGTGGATGCAGCGCGCGGCCGACGAGGGTTGGCGCGAGCTCTGGCTCTGCGACGCCGACCTGGCGCAGTGGCCGATCGGCGAGGCGGCCTGGGTGGCGCTGCTGCAACGCTGGGCGGCGCCGCAGCGCCGCCTGATCCTGCTGCTGGCCGACGACGCAGCGCTGCAGCGCCTGCACCCGCGCTGGGTGGCCTGGCGCCGCACCTGGTCGCATCGGGTGGACCTGCGCGTCGTCGCGGCCGAGTCGGCCGGTGCGCTGCGCGCCTGCGCCCTGGCGCCCGGTCATTCCGGCCTGGAGCTGCTGTCGCCCTGGCAGGCGCGCTGGCTGATGCAGCCGGCCGAACAGCAGGCGCTGCTGCACGAACTGCGTGCCCTGCACGAGCGTGCTGCACCAGGTTGGCCCGCGCATGCACTCGGACTCTAGGCAGACATTCGGGTAAGTATGTACAATCATGGGCTGGTTGTGGGATTGCTCGAGCGTTCCATATCCTTGCACGGGCTGTTCGGCGTGTCGGCGATGTCCTCGACGGCGTTTGCAGAGGCCCTCCATTACCGGTAATTGGTTGACTCTTTGCCTGAGGTTATAAGCATGAACAAGTCGCTCCTGATGGTTTCGCTGATCGCTGCCGTGGCCCTGGCCGCCTGCGGCAAGAAGGAAGAAGCTGCTCCCGCCGTGGACGCCGCCGCTTCGGCCGTCGCCGCTCCGGTGGCTGACGCTGCTTCCGCTGTGGCTGGCGCCGCTTCCGCTGCCGTGGACGCCGCTTCCGCCGTGGCCGGTGCCGCTTCCGCTGCTGTGGACGCCGCCGCTTCTGCCGCTTCGAACTGATTTTTCGGTCCGAGCAAGAAAAGCCGCCGCGAGGCGGCTTTTTTTCGTCCTGACGTCGTCGTCCGGGCGGGTCGAAGGCAAGAAAAAGGGCCGGAGCGCTGGCAGCGGTCCGGCCCGGGCGTCGATCGGGGGCGATCGCCGTCAGCGCAGTTGCGGCAGCAGCAGTTGGGTGATCGAGCGGGCGCCTTCGTCGGCGCGCGGCTGGCCGTCGGCGTCGAGCACCTCCAGCAGACTGCTGGCGCTGCCCTGCGCGCTGATCTTCAGGCGGTAGCGGCTGCCGGCCAGATCTTCCTTGCGCGCGCCGAACATGCGCTGCAGGAAGTTCGGGTCCTCCTTGCCGGCCAGCTTCGGGTCGACATAGCGCACGAAGTACAGGCCCTGGGCGCGATCGCGGTCTTCCAGCGTGAAGCCGCCGCGGTCCAGCGCCTGCCCGACCCGGCGCCAGGTGCGCTCGAAGCCGTCGTCGATCTGCAGCGTGGCCGCCGGGCGGCCGTCCAGGACCCGGGCGCGCGCGGCAGGCGCCGGGGCTTGCGTGACGCTGCGCACCGCCTGCGCCGTGGCCTGTGCGCTCGGGCGGGTCTCGTCCTGCGGGCTCAGGCGCAGCATCAGCCGCGCCAGCATCTCCGCCTCGAGGCCGGGCTCGCTGGGCCGCGGGCTCCAGCGGACCTGGTCCTTCAGGTCGCCGACCAGTTCCTCGGCGATGCCGCGGTGGCTGATGTACACCTCGCTGCCGCCCTCGGGGCGGCGCTCGACGCGGGTGCGGTAGCGATCGCGCTCGCCGCTGTCGAAGGCGTTGTCGAACACCCGGCCCACCGTGCGGCGCACGAAGTCCTGCGGCAGCCTGGCGCGGTTCTCGGCCCAGTCGGTCTCCATCACGCCGATCTCGGGCTGGTCGAGTTGCAGCACGAAGCCGTTGGCCTGCCAGAACTCACGCAGCAGCGGCCAGAGCTGCTCGGGCGTCTGCGGGCTGACCAGCCAGCGCGTTTCGCCGTGGCGCTCGATGCGAAGGTCGCGGCTGGACAGCGGGGCCACGTTCGTCGCCGAAGGCGCCGCAATGCCGATCCCGGAGGAGCCGGCCTGCTGCAGCGCGCTGGCGCTCACCGGCGCGCCGGCCGGCGGCGCGTAGCGCGGGTCGTTGGCCAGCTGGGTGAGGTCGGGCGGCACGTCCAGCGTCGGCGCCTTGACGGCGGCGGCGCTGCGGTAGTCGACCTTGGAGGAGGCCAGGCCGTCGGTCACGGTCGTGCAGGCCACGAGGCTGCTGCCCGCGAGGGCCAGGGCGGTCCAGCGGCAGGCGAGGGCACAGGCCTGCGGGATGCGGCCGGGGGCGGGAAGACGACGCGTCACGTTGTTCAGGACTCCGGGTCTCGGCATCGGGCGACGGAGGTCGCCGCAGCGGGGGAAGGGGGCAGTCGGTCGGGCAGGCGAGGAGCCGGCGGGGTGCGGTGACGGGCGCAGGACACGGCGTCCGAGGTGCCGCAGCCCGCGCGGCGGATCAGAGCAGTCCCGCCTCGGTCATCGCCGCTTCGAGGGCCGGCACCAGCGATTCGGACATCGGCACCATCGGCAGGCGCAGCGCACCGCCGCACAGGCCCAGGCGCTGCATGGCCCACTTGACCGGCACCGGGTTGGGCTCGGCGAAGAGCAGCTTGTTCAGCGAGGCCAGCTTGAAATGGATCTCGCGCGCGGTCTTCGCGTCGCCGGCCACGGCAGCGCGGCAGAGTTCGGCCATCGCCCGGGGGGCGATGTTGGCCGTGACGCTCACGTTGCCCTGGCCGCCCAGCAGCATCAGCGCGATGGCGGTGCCGTCGTCACCCGAGTAGACAGAGAAGCCGGCCGGCGCGTGCTTGACCAGCCAGGCGGCGCGCTCGATGTTGCCGGTGGCCTCCTTGATGCCCATCACGCCGGGCACCCGGGCCAGGCGCAGCGCGGTCTCGGGCAGCATGTCCGCGACCGTGCGGCCGGGCACGTTGTACAGCATCATCGGGATGTCCACCGCCTCGGCGATGGCCTTGAAGTGCTGGTACATCCCTTCCTGCGAGGGCTTGTTGTAGTAGGGCACGACGCTCAGGGTGCAGTCGGCGCCGACCTTCTGGGCGAAGCGCGACAGCTCGATGGCCTCGCGGGTGGAGTTCGCACCGGCGCCGGCCATCACCGGCACGCGCCCGGCGGTCTGCTCGACGGCCACGCGGATGATCTCGCAGTGCTCTTCCACCGACACGGTGGGCGACTCGCCGGTGGTGCCGACCACGCCGATGCAGGCGGTGCCTTCGGCGATGTGCCAGTCGATCAGACGGCGCAGGGCCGGAAAATCGACGCTGCCGTCCTCGTTCATCGGCGTCACGAGCGCGACGATGCTGCCAACAATGGGGTTCATGGGCTGGGTCCTCGGAATCGCAGAATTCTAACTGTGGCCCCGTGCGTCTCCGGGCGCAGCCGCCCGATCCGGGTGGGGCAGCCCCTGCAGACCGGGCTGCAGGGGCGCAGCGGGTGCCTGCGGGCCGGCCCGTGCGGCGATGCGCTGCACGTGCCGCAGCGGTTCGGCCAGCCAGCCTTCCTCGTAGGCGATCACGCGCCAGTCGGGTGGCGCCAGCAGCGCCGGCAGTTCGCCGGGGCGCAGCAGGAAGTCCGCCCGGGCCGGGCGGCCGACGCGGCCCTGTTCGTCGCCGAAGGTCTCGTACAGCAGCAGTCCGCCCGGGCGCACGCAGGCCAGCAGCGCGGCCAGGCGGGGTCGCCAGAGGTAGTTCGTCACCAGCACGGCGTCGAATCGGCGGCCTTCCAGCGGCCAGGGGCCGTCCTCCAGATCCGCGACGATCACCTCGGCCAGGCCGCGCAGCGGCTCGACGGCCAGGGCATCTCGGTCCACCGCGGTGACCCGGCAGCCCTGAGCGGCCAGCCAGCGCACATGCCGCCCGCGCCCGCAGGCCAGGTCGAGCACCTGGGCCTGCGGTGCCAGCAGGTGGGCGAAGCGCAGCAGCCAGTCCGAAGGGGCCGGGGTGGGGTTCAGAAGCAGCTCCAGACGCGGTTGCCGAGGTCCACCGCCAGTTCGGGCGACAGGTAGGACAGGAACACGCCCGCCAGCGCCAGCACGACCCCCAGCCAGCCGAGCCAGCGAAGCAGCGTGCGTGGCGTGCGCGAGGCGGGCATCGGCAGTTCCCCGGGCGAGGCGGTTCAGGTCGTCGGCGCCAGGGCCGCTCGGGCGATCGCGCCCTCGCGCACCGGCAGGTTCACCAGCGCGGCGAACACGCCCAGCGCGATGGCGATCCACCACACCACATCGTAGCTGCCGCTGCGGTCGTACAGCAGCCCGCCCAGCCAGACGCCCAGGAAGGAGCCGATCTGGTGGCTGAGGAAGACGAAGCCGCCCAGCATCGACAGGTAGCGCACGCCGAAGATCTGCGCCACCACCGCGTTGGTCGGCGGCACGGTGGACAGCCAGAGCAGCCCCATCACCGCGGAGAAGACGTACACCGACAGCGGCGTCAGCGGCAGGGCCAGGAAGGTCACGATGGCCACCGAGCGCAGCAGGTAGATGGCTGCCAGCAGGTGCCGCTTGGCATAGCGCTGGCCCAGCGTGCCGGCCGCGTAGGTGCCGAAGACGTTGAACAGGCCGATCAGCGCCAGCGCGGCGGTGGCCACTTCGGGTGCGAGGCCGTGGTCCTTCAGGTAGCTGGGCATGTGCACGCCGATGAAGACCACCTGGAAGCCGCAGACGAAGTAGCCCGCCATCAACAACTGGAAGCTGCGGTAGCCGAAGGCCTCGCGCAGCGCCGCGCCGATGCTCTGCGCCGGGCCGCCGGCCGCAGCGCTGCTGCCGGGGCGCTCGCGCAGGCCCAGCGCCAGCGGCAGGATGGTCAGGGCGAAGCCGGCCAGCACGAACAGCGCCTGCTGCCAGCCCAGCTGGGCGATCAGCCAGTTCTCCACCGGCACCATCAGGAACTGGCCGAAGGAGCCGGCCGCCGCGGCCACGCCCATCGCCCAGGAGCGCCGCTCGGGCGGGCTGTTGCGCCCGATCACGCCGTACACCACCGCGTAGGTGCAGCCGGCCTGGGCGATGCCGATCAGCAGGCCCGCGCTGGCGGCGAAGCTGCTGCCGCTGGTGGCCGTGGCCATCCAGACCAGTCCGGCGGCATAGGCGGCGCCGCCGGCCTGCAGCACGCGGGCCGCGCCCCAGCGGTCGGCCAGCATGCCCGCCAGCGGGCCGGCCAGGCCCCAGGCGAGGTTCTGCAGCGCCATCGCGAAGGCGAAGGTCTCGCGCGTCCAGCCCCGCTCCATCGTGACCGGCTGCAGCCACAGCCCGAAACCGTGGCGGATGCCCATCGACACGGTGACGATCAGGGCGCTGCACAGCAGCACCTGGCGCAGCGAGAGGCTGCCCGCCGTGTCACTGGCGGTGCCGCTGGCCGGGGAGGAGGAGGTAACCGACATGGGGCGCCACTGTAGTGCATGCCCGGGCCGGTGGCCCGGGTGCCCCGCAAACGCCGACGGGCCGGCAGGGCCGGCCCGTCGAGTACGCCAGGGGCGTCGGGGCGTCGAAAGGAGCGGGCCCGTCCGCGCGATCGCGGCGCCCGCGCCGGATCAGAAGCGCAGGCCGAGCTTGAGCCCGTAGCTGGAGGCGTCGCCGGTCTTGTCGCCTTCGACGGCGATGTTCATCAGACCCAGGTTCAGGTTCACGCCGGCGAAGACCTTGTCCTGCTTGAAGCGCTCGCGCTCGGTGGCCAGGGCGGCGGCGTCCTTCAGCTCGGCGCTGACCTGCACCACGCCCACGCCGGCATAGGGCGTGAACATCAGGAAACCCTTGGAGATCGACAGGTCCAGACTCGTGGTGCGCAGCTTCAGCTGGTCCACGCCGCTGATCGAGCTGACCGCCGCGCGCAGGGCCAGCGCCGGCATCAGCGTGCTGCCGGGCAGGATCGCCCAGCGCAGCTCTCCGCCGGCCACGCGCAGGTCGGTGCCCGGCACGGTGCCCACGGCCACGCCGATGTCCAGGTCGAAGGGCAGGCCCTTGACCGCGCGCACCGTGGTGACCGGCAGGGTCTTCGGCACGCTCGAGCCGTCGGCGGCCTTGGCCAGGATGGCGCGGTTCTTCAGCGTCGTGCCGGTGGCGGCCACGCCGATGTCGAAGCCGACGATGCCCAGCGACTCGGCCGGCACCAGGCCCTTGTAGGACAGCGCGGAGCCCAGGTCCTCGCTGAGGGCGCGGAACTCGGCCTGGCTGAGGGCCTGCAGGTTGTCGAGGTCGGCGGCCTGGGCCGAGGTGGCGGCGATCAGGGCGGCGGCGGCCGTCAGGCCGAGGCGATGGAAGCGGGACAGGGTCATGGGAGCGTCCTTGCGGGCAAACCGGAACAGGCCGGAGACGCCGCGCAGGCTAGCACCTGGTCCGGACCGGCTCGTTTCAGCCGGCCAGCGATGTGTGACCTTCGGTGACACGTCACAGCCGCGCCGGTGCGGTCCATCCCGCGAGCGGGTGGCTCGCCCGTGGTTGTGGTGCCGTTGCGACAGGAGGGCGCCGGCGCCGGGCCGACCTGGCCTCCCGACCCGATGCGGGTGCTGCCGGGCACCCCTCCTAGAATCCGCCGCCATGTCCAGCCCGACCCCTGCCCAGAATCCCTCCCCCTCCGCGGCCCCTGTCTATGGCGAGGGCTCGATCCGCGTGCTCAAGGGCCTCGAGCCGGTCAAGCAGCGCCCGGGCATGTACACCCGCACCGACCATCCGCTGCACATCGTGCAGGAGGTGATCGACAACGCCGCCGACGAGGCCCTGGCCGGCTTCTGCCGGCGCATCCAGGTCACGCTGCATGCCGACGGCTCGGTGGGCGTGGAAGACGACGGCCGCGGCATTCCCTTCGGCCTGCATCCGCAGGAGCAGGTGCCGGTGGTGGAGATCGTCTTCACCCGGCTGCACGCCGGCGGCAAGTTCGACAAGGGCTCGGGCGGTGCCTACAGCTTCTCCGGCGGCCTGCACGGCGTGGGCGTGAGCGTGACCAACGCGCTGGCCAGCCGGCTGCAGGTGCAGGTCTGGCGCGAGAAGCAGTCCGCCACGATCGCCTTTGCCGGCGGCGACGTGATCGAGCCGCTGCAGGTGCGCGCGGCCGCCGCGGGCGACCGCCGCCAGGGCACCGCGGTGCGGGTCTGGCCGGATGCGAAGTACTTCGACGCCATGGAGCTGCCGCGCCACGAGCTGGTGCACCTGCTGCGCAGCAAGGCGGTGCTGATGCCCGGCGTGACCGTGACCCTCAAGACCGAGAAGACCGGCGAGGTGATGACCTGGGCCTACAAGGGCGGCCTGCGCGACTACCTGAGCCAGAGCCTGAACGGCGAGCCGATCATCCCGCTCTTCGAGGGCGAGCAGTACGCCGGCAGCGGCGAGGCCGAGAACTTCGCCGAGGGCGAGGGCGCCAGCTGGTGCGTGGCCTTCACCGAGGACGGCGCGCCGCTGCGCGAGAGCTACGTCAACCTCATCCCCACCGTGGCCGGCGGCACCCACGAGGCGGGCCTGAAGGACGGCCTGTTCGCCGCGGTGAAGGGCTTCATCGAGCTGCATGCGCTGCTGCCCAAGGGCGTCAAGCTGATGCCCGACGACGTCTTCTCGCGTGCCAGCTTCGTGCTCTCGGCCAAGGTGCTCGATCCGCAGTTCCAGGGCCAGACCAAGGAGCGGCTGAACAGCCGCGACGCGCTGCGCCTGGTCACCGCCTACGTGCGCCCGGCGATGGAGCTGTGGCTGAACCAGCATGTCGAGTACGGCCGCAGGCTCGCCGAGCTGGTGATCCGCCAGGCACAGAGCCGCCAGCGCGCCAGCCAGAAGGTGGAGAAGAAGAAGGGCTCCGGCGTGGCGGTGCTGCCCGGCAAGCTGACCGACTGCGAGAGCCGCGACCTGACGCTCAACGAGGTCTTCCTGGTCGAGGGCGATTCGGCCGGCGGCAGCGCCAAGATGGGCCGCGACAAGGAGACCCAGGCGGTGCTGCCGCTGCGCGGCAAGGTGCTCAACGCCTGGGAGGTCGAGCGCGACCGGCTGTTCGCCAACGCCGAGATCCACGACATCTCGGTGGCCATCGGCGTGGACCCGCACGGTGCGGGCGACGCGGCGGACCTGAGCGGGCTGCGCTACGGCAAGATCTGCATCCTGTCGGACGCGGACGTGGACGGCTCGCACATCCAGGTGCTGCTGCTCACGCTGTTCTTCCGCCACTTTCCCCGTCTGGTCGAGGCCGGGCATGTCTACGTGGCCCGCCCGCCGCTGTTTCGCGTCGATGCGCCGGCGCGCGGCAGGAAGCCGGCCGTGAAGCTCTATGCGCTCGACGAGGGCGAGCTGCAGGCCATTCTCGACAAGCTGCGCAAGGAAGGCGCGCGCGAGGGCAGCTGGAGCATCAGCCGCTTCAAGGGCCTGGGCGAGATGAGCGCCGAGCAGCTCTGGGACACCACGCTCAATCCGGACACGCGCCGCCTGCTGCGCGTGGAGTACGGCGCGCTCGACCTCGCGGCCACCGCCGAGGCGATCGGCAAGCTCATGGGCAAGGGCGAGGCGGCGGCGCGCCGCGAGCTCATGGAGCTGCACGGCGACAGCGTCGAAGTGGACGTCTGAACCCTGCCCGGCCGGCCGTCGTCCGCTCGGCGGTGGGCTCCTGCCTTTCGTGGGATATGTCGCACAGGTGGGGCCTTCACCTGCAGGGCCCACCCCCTGAGGCTGCGGGGGAGGGGGCGCATCGCCCGTGACCCAGGTCTCGTCCAGATGCAAATTCGCAGATCGTGGGCTCGACAGATCTGCGGGATTGAGTACATTCTTTTACATCTGGGGGCCGCAGCCGGGGGGCTGTGTGCCGGTGTCGACCCCGCAGGGGCGCGGGTGTCGGGTGGGTGGCTGGAGGAAGGTCGGAGCATGGGGCCATTGGCCAAGGTGGGCGCCTGGGGCACGCTGCTGAGCGTGGCCGCGCTGCTGTTGCTGGGCGCCCACGCCGGCACGCGCGGCGCGGGTGAGCCCGCCCGGCTGCGCGAGGCGGCCCAGCAGCAGGCCGGCGAGGCCCTGGCGCAGGCCGGCTTCGGCTGGGCACGGCTGAAGATCGTCGACAGTGTCGGCGTGCTGCAGGGCGAGGCGCCCGACGAGCCGGCCCGGGCCGCGCTGGAGGCGCAGGCGCGCGAGCTGCTGTCCTCCTACATGGGTCTGCCCGGCGTCTTCCTGGGCCTGGACAACCGGGTGCGGGTGCGCCCGCGCCACCGCAGCGCCGATCTGCTGGCCGAACTGCCGCCCACCGGCGCGGGCTCGACGGGACCGGCCGGCGCCGCGGGGCTGGGCAGCGCCTGTGCCGCCGCCTTCGAGGCCGCGCAGGGCGGCGAGAGCATTCCCTTCCGGGCCGCCTCCAGCCAGCTCGAACCGGCGTCGAAGGCGTTGCTGCGCCGCCTGGCCAGCGTGGCCGCACGCTGCCCGCACTGGCGCCTGGTGGTCGAAGGCCATGCCGATGACCGCGGCGAGGCCGGCGCCAACGAGCGCCTGGCACGCCGCCGCGCCAACGCGGTGGCCGCCGAGCTGCTGCTGCAGGGCGTGCCGGTCGAGCAGCTCGAAGCGCTCGGCGTGGTCGACGTGCTGCCGCCCGGGCGCGCCGCCGACGCCCGCCTGCTGGCCGCCAGCCGGCGCGTCGACCTGCGCTTCGTGCAGGCCGAGGCGCATTGATCACCGTCCCGGCCCATCCTCGTTCCAGGGAGAGTCCCCGTGTTCCTGCTTGCCCAACTCTGGATCTACCTGCTCGCGGCCTTCGCGCTGGGCGTGCTGGCCGGCCTGGCCGGCGGTCTGTGGCGCTGGGCGCGCCAGGCCGAGCGTTCGCTGCAGGAGGCGGAGTTCCGCCACACCGAGCAGATGTACAGCGTCAGCGCCGAGCACGAGGCCGCCATCGCGGCCCTCGAGCTGGCCCGCCAGGAAGCCGACCAGGCCCTGGAGGAACGTGCCGCCGATGCCGACGGCCTGCGCGCCCGCCTGGAGGAGCGCGACCGGCAGATCAAGGACCTCAGCGCCATGCTGGTACGCGTCAACCACGACCTGGCCAAGGCCGAGGCGGCGCGGCGCAAGCTGGTCGAGGAGGGCAAGGGCGACCGCGAGGAGGTCGAGGCGCTGCGCAAGCAGGTGGTGGCCAGCCGGGCCGAGCTGGCGCAGGCGCTGGGCGCCTCCGAGCGCGAGATCCTCAGCCTGCGCGAGCAGCTGCTGGCCGCGCGCGGCGGCGCCCCCTCGCTGCCGTCGGCAGCCTGAAGGGGCGGCCCCTCGGTCGCGCTCCCCGCGCGGGGCTTCGGCTAACATCCGCCGCCTCGCAAAAACCGCCAGAGGGCGTGGCCAGGGGTTCGCCGCGCCGGTGCCGATGGATCCGCAACCCAGCCTGGACTTTACCGCCCCCGCGGGCGACGACCGCCTGACGCTCGCGCACTATGCCGAGCGGGCCTATCTCGAGTACGCACTCAGCGTCGTCAAGGGCCGGGCCCTGCCCGATGTCTGCGACGGCCAGAAGCCGGTGCAGCGGCGCATCCTCTACGCGATGCAGCGCATGGGGCTGGGCTTCGGCAGCACGTCCGGCGGCGCCAAGCCGGTCAAGAGCGCCCGCGTGGTGGGCGACGTGCTGGGCCGCTACCACCCGCACGGCGACACCGCCGCCTACGACGCGCTGGTGCGCATGGCGCAGGACTTCAGCCAGCGCTACCCGCTGGTGGATGGCCACGGCAACTTCGGCAGCCGCGACGGCGACGGTGCGGCGGCGATGCGCTACACCGAGGCCCGCCTCGCGCCGATCGCCCGCCTGCTGCTCGACGAGATCGACGAGGGCACGGTCGACTTCGTGCCCAACTACGACGGCTCCACCGAGGAGCCGCGCCAGCTGCCGGCGCGCCTGCCCTTCGTGCTGCTCAACGGCGCCTCGGGCATCGCGGTGGGCCTGGCCACCGAGATCCCCAGCCACAACCTGCGCGAGGTGGCCGCGGCCGCGGTGGCGCTGCTGCGCGACCCGCTGCTGGCCGACGAGGCCCTGTTCGCGCTGATCCCCGGCCCGGACTACCCGGGCGGCGGGCAGATCATCAGCAGCAGCGCCGAGATCCAGGAGGCCTACCGCAGCGGGCGCGGCTCGCTGAAGGTGCGGGCGCGCTGGAAGATCGAGGAACTGGCGCGCGGCCAGTGGCAGCTGGTGGTCACCGAGCTGCCGCCGGGGACCTCGTCTCAGAAGGTGCTCGAGGAGATCGAGGAGCTCACCAACCCCAAGGTCAAGGCCGGCAAGAAGACGCTCACGGCCGAGCAGACCCAGCTCAAGGCGGGCGTGCTTGCGCTGCTGGACGGCGTGCGCGACGAGTCCGGCAAGGACGCGCCGGTGCGGCTGGTCTTCGAGCCCAAGAGCCGCAGCGTGGCGCAGGCGGAGCTGATCACCCACCTGCTGGCGCACACCAGCCTGGAATGCTCGGCGCCGGTCAACCTGACCATGGTGGGGTCCGACGGCCGGCCCACGCAGAAGAGCCTGCGCCGCATGCTGGCCGAGTGGGTGGAGTTCCGGCTCGCCACCGTGCAGCGGCGCACCCGCCACCGCCTGGACAAGGTGCTCGACCGCATCCACATCCTGGAGGGCCGGCAGCTGGTGCTGCTCGAGATCGACGAGGTGATCCGCATCATCCGCGAGAGCGACGAGCCCAAGGCGGCGCTGATCGCCCGCTTCGCGCTGTCGGACCGACAGGCCGAGGACATCCTGGAAATCCGCCTGCGCCAGCTCGCCCGCCTGGAGGCCATCCGGATCGAGCAGGAGCTGACCCAGCTGCGCGGCGAGCAGGCGAAGCTGCAGGACATCCTGGACCAGCCGGCCAGCCTGCGCCGCGTGACGATCCGGGAGATCGAGGCCGATGCCAAGGCGCACGGCGACGACCGCCGCACCCTGATCCAGGCCGAGAAGAAGGCCGTGGCCGAGGTGAAGGTGGTCGACGAGCCGGTGACCGTGGTGGTCAGTGCCAAGGGCTGGGTGCGCGCGCGCAGCGGCCATGGCCACGATCCGGCCGGCTTCGCCTTCAAGGCCGGCGACGGGCTGTACGGCACCTTCGAGTGCCGCACGGTGGATGCGCTGATCGTCTTCGGCAGCAACGGCCGGGTCTACTCGGTGCCGGTGGCCAGCCTGCCCGGTGCGCGCGGCGACGGCGTGCCGATCACCACGCTGATCGAACTGGAGGCCGGCACCCGGGTGGCGCACTACCTGGCCGGCCCGGCCGAGCAGCCGCTGCTGCTGGCGCACAGCGGTGCCACCGGCCTGCTGGCGAAGCTGGGCGACCTGGTGGCGCGCAACAAGGGTGGCAAGGCCTTCCTCAGCCTGGAGGCGGGCGAGGAGCCTTTCGCCCCGGTGCGCCTCGAGCCCGGGCACACCCAGGTGGCCTGTGCCACCACGGCCGGGCGGCTGCTGGTCTTCGGCCTGGGCGAGCTCAAGCAGCAGCCCAGCGGCGGGCGCGGCCTGATGTTGATGGATGTCGAGGCCGGCGACACGCTGGCGGCGGTGACCAGCTTCGCCCTGGGCCTGCGCGTGCTCGGCAGCGGCCGCGGCGGCCGGCCCAAGGAGGAGGAACTGCGCCCTGCGGCCGTGGCCCAGCACGTGGGCAAGCGCGGCCGCAAGGGCAGGCCGCTGAGCTTCCCGATCAAGGTGCAGGCGCTGCAGCCGGTGGCGCCGGCCCAGCCGGCCGCGCCCCCGGTCTGAGACCTGCCGCGGCGGCACGGCCGCCTGCCGGCCGGCTCAGCGTGGCATCGTCGGGCGGCCCGGCAGCGGCGGCAAGGGGGGCAGGGCCGCCACCAGCTTGCGCAGGTCGGGCATCCAGCCCGGGCGCCGGCCGGTGAGCTGGCGGGTGATCGCGTCCTTCAGCGGCGGCAGGTGGTCGGAGGCCGCCAGCACCGCATCGCGGACCAGCCGGGCCGGCGGGCGGTCGTCGGTGAACAGCCCCACCACCAGGTTCGTGCCCAGGTAGATCGGCAGCGTCACGCGGCGATGCTCGAGTTCGAAGGGCGCCAGCGTGGCCATCGCCCCCAGGTCGCGGCCGGCGCGGCGCGCCTGGTCGAGCAGGTCGGCCAGCACCTCGATGCCGTACAGGCCGAAGTTGTAGCCGTGCGCGGTGACCGGGTGCATGCCCACCGCGGCGTCGCCGATCAGCGCCACCCGCGGTGCGGCAAAACGATGCGCATACACCGCCACCAGCGGGTAGGCATGGCGCTCGCCGACCATCTGCATCGCCCCCAGGCGGTGGCCGAACTGCTCGGCCACCCGGTCGGCGAATGCCTGCGGCGGCAGCGCCATCCAGGCATCGGCCTCGCTGGCGCGCAGCGTCACCACGGCGGAGACCTGGCGGTCGTTCATCGGCAGGATGGCCAGCGTGTTGCCCAGGCGGAAGCATTCGTGCGCGGTGCCGTCGTGCTCACGCTCGTGCGCCAGCCGGGCGACGATGACGGTGCGGCCGAAGTCGCGCGAGTTCGCGCCGATGCCCAGGCGCCGCCGCGTGATGGAGAAGCGGCTGTCGGCGGCCACCAGCAGCGGGGCGCGCAGCGTCAGGGCCGGGCCGTCGCCCTGTGCCGGGGCGGCCACGACGGTGGCGGCATCGCCGTCCACCCGGGCTTCGCGCACCTGCCAGCCGGCCAGCAGCCGCACCGCGGCGCCCCGCGCCAGGGCGCCTTCGTAGGCCACGCGGCGCAGCCGGTGGTTGGGTACCAGGAAGCCCAGCGCCTCGCAGTCGGCCGCCTGTGCGTCGAAGCGCAGGAAGCGCGGCGAGTTGGCGTTGCTGACATGCGCGGCGCGGATCGGCGCCACCTCGGCCTCCGGCAGGCGCTGCCAGAGCCCCAGGCGACGCATCACGTCGCGGGCGCGGTGGGTGAGTGCGATGTCGCGGCCGTCCGGGGCCGGTTCGGCCAGCCGCTCGCTGCTCTGCTGCTCGAGCACGGTGACCTGCAGACCGGCATCGGCCAGCGCGCAGGCCAGGGCCAGCCCGGCCGGGCCAGCGCCGACGATCAGGACGTCCTGGGGGAGCTCGCCGGGCTGGTCCGCGGGCGAAGGCAGGGAGGCGCTGGAGTCGGGCATGGCAGACGGTCGGAGGGCAAAGGTTTGCAGCCTAGTGCCGGGTCGGGCGGACCATGTTGACCCGGGTCAGCCCTCGTGCCCCGGGCTTCGGCGCCTGGTGCGTCGCCGGTGGACTGTCGCGAATCGACAACGACCGAGTGGATCGGCGGCTGCGGCAGGATCAGCCGCGTGGGCTGCCTGAAGTTCGCTGGATGGGTGAATTTCCGATGCTTTCGATGGCGTTGAGCTTCGATGCATCGCAAATGCCCACAGAAGACGTTGGTGTGGCCGCTCTCCGGCCTGTTCTCCGATCAGGATTTCTTTCGTTGCATGGGAAATCGGCCCATGAACTGCGCTGGAAGCGAGTGAAATGTGAAGTAATTCATGGATACTACATCCTGTAACGAATGTTGCAGATTCGTCGGTGCTCCTTCACGGCACCAGGACGGGTCGCTGTCACCGCCCCTTCGGACCGGCGTTTCCTGCCGATCCGGCAGTCCCCCGCACCGAGTCGCCCTCGTGGTGACTCGGGCCTTCGCCCGGCCTCGGCCGGGCTCTTTTTTTGGTGTCTTCACGGACCTGCGCTGGCGTCGGTCTGCCGCCCGGTGCACGGGCCGTGCGCGTGTTCAGCGCCGGTAGCGCAGCGTAATCTGCACCTGAGCCTGCCAACGCCCGCTGCCTTCTTCGCGCCGCAGGTCGACCTGGTCGATGCGGGCATGCGGCAGGCTCGCCAGCAGCGCGGTGATGCCGCTGCGCAGCGCCTCGCGCTCCCCCGCCAGCTGCAGCTCGACCTGCCATTCCAGGGTGGCAGGCACGCGGCCGTCGGCCGGGCCCTCGGCTTCGGCCGTCGGACGGCGCGCCGTGCCGGCCAGCCAGTGCAGGCCCTGCAGGGTGGCCTGGGCACGCAGGGTTTCCAGGTCGCGGGCCTGCTGGCTGGCACCGGCCGCGGGCAGGTCCTGCATCCCGGTCGCCACTGTCGGTGGCAGCTCGCCGGGGGCGTCGGCGCCTGGCCAGAGTGCCAGGGCGGCGGCCAGCAGCAGCAGGATCAGACCGAAGGTACCGGGCCAGCCGAGACGGCGCCGCCAGGCCTGGCGCAGGCGCGCAGGCAGGGTCACAGGGGCGGGAATCTCGGCAGGCACGGCCGGGTTTGTACCCGATCCGCAACCGGCCGCGGCCGGGGTCAGCGTCGCGCGTCGTGCCAGCGGGCCTGGATCTCGACACGCAGCTGCGCGGGCCGGCCGTCGATCTCCTCCTGCCAGGCCTGCTGCAGCAGTTCGACTCCGGTCAGACGGGGGTCGCGCTCGAGGGCCTGCAGCCCCTCGCGCAGGGCCTGCGGGTCGGTGGCCAGTGCCTGCAGCCGCAGCCCGGGCGGCGTGCTCACGCTCTGCGCGGCCAGCAGCTGCAGCCCGCCCGCTGCGGCGTGGTCGTGCGCCTCGACCACGTCGAACAGCGTGACCCAGGAGGGCGCAGGTGCGGCCGCCGGTGGTGCCCGCTCGAGCAGGTGGGCCGGGTCCGGGTCGGATCGATCGGCCGGGAGCATCCGGTCGGCCAGCATCAGCCCGAGCAGCGGCAACGCCAGCGCGAGCAGGGTCCAGCCAGCCAGCGGCGGTCCGGCGTCGTCGTCGAGCAGGTCCAGGCGGGGCAGACGCTTCACGGCAGCGGGCCCTGGGAAACGCGGGGCCAGGCCGTGCCGCCGTGCCATTCGACGACCTCGGGCAGTGGCAGTCCGGCCACCGGGGCGCCTGCCGCCGCTGCGCTGTCCGTGGCCGGCACGCTGTCCCGGACGCGCGCCGGGTCCGGGTTCGTGCCCGTGGCGGTCGCCAGGCTCGTTGCGCTGCGGCCCGGATCGGCGGCCTGGAGCCTCGTCGGGCGAGGCGCCATGCGCGGGTCGGGACGCTCGAAGCCGGTCGGGTGGCGCATCCAGCGTGTCCCGATGCCTTCGAGCGGCCGGGGGAAGAGCCCGGGCAGGTCCCGCCCGTCCCAGACGTAGCGGCACAGCGCGCGGCTTTCCGGCAGCAGGTAGATCACGCACTGGTGGCCGACTCCGGCCGCCGCCGCGGCCGCGCGCACGAAGCCGCGCAGGCGCTCCTCGAGCGATTGCGGCAGGTCGTCGTCGTAGCGCTCCCAGGCCAGTGCCACCGGCAGGCCGTCGCGCAGGCGCACCAGCGAGACGCCCTCCTCGCGCAGCAGGGCGATCACGGCATCGTCCTCGGGAATCGAGCCGGCCAGGCCGCGCAGATCCTCGATCAGCGCGGTGTGCAGGTGGGTCAGGCGGACGCCGACCTGGCGCAGCGTGGCTTCCCAGGCCTGCAGGTCGCTTTCGGCCACGGCGGCGGCCAGCCAGCGCCGGCCGGGCCCGGAGGGCCGCCCCAGCGGCATCACCTGCACGCGCAGGTCACCGCGCTGCAGGGTGTCGCACAGGCGCTCGCGGGCCTGGGCGCGGGCCTGCACGGGTGTCAGATCGGCCTCCAGCAGGGTGTAGTAGACGTATTCGTCGGCGACGGTCAGGCGCGCCACTGTCGGCAGGTCGTCGATGTCGGTCAGCCGCAGCGCCTGCAGGGCCGAGCCGAGCGCAGCGCTGCCCTGACCGCTGCCGTCGGCCACCGCACGGGGGCTGCTGCGCCAGCCACGGCCGCTGAGTTCGACCCGGCAGCTGCGCAGGCGCAGGTCCATGCGCAGCTCATTCCTGAACCGAAGTGACACGGTTGGCTTCCTCCAGTGGGGTGAGGCCCTGGCTGACGCGTTCGAGCGCGGCCTCGCGCAGCGTGGTCAGGCCGGTGCGCTCGGCCGCCTCGCGCTGCGCCGAGGGCGGCGCGCGGCGCGCGATCAGGCTGCGCAGTTCCAGGTCCAGGGTCAGCACCTGGGCGATCGGCACACGGCCCCGGTAGCCGGTGCCGCGGCAGTGCGGGCAGCCCACGGCGCGGCGGAACTGCCAGCCTTCGTCGAGCACGGCTCGCGACAGGCCGCTGGCGGCCAGCAGTGCGGCGTCGGGCTCGCAGGGCTCGGCGCAGTGCTCGCACAGGCGGCGCAGCAGGCGTTGCGCGACCACACCGTTCAGCCCGGCGGCCAGGTCCCAGGGATCCACGCCCAGGGTGATCAGCCGGCCGATGGCGTCGAAGGCCTGGCTGGCGTGCAGGGCGGCATACAGGCGCTGGCCACCCAGGGCCGCCTGCACCGCCAGTCGGGCGGTGGCGGCATCGGGCAGCTCGCCGAGCATGAGCCGGTCCGGATCGTGGCGCAGCGCGGCACGCAGGGCGCGCGCCCAGCCCAGGCCGGCCGACTCGTCGATGGCGATCTGCAACGCATGGGGCAGGGGGGCCTCGACCGGATCCTCCAGCGTGATCAGGCGGTCCTCGCCCGGGGGCGACTCGCCCAGCAGGCCGTACAGGGTGCTGCTGCTGCCGCTGCCGCGCGGACCGGTCACCAGCAGCAGGCCATGCGGGATGCGCGCCAGGCGCCGCATGGCCGCGGCAGGGATGGGGTCGAAGTCGAGCGCGGCCACGTTCAGCGCCCCCGGATCGGCCAGCGGCTGGCGGTCCAGGCGGCGCAGCACGGCGTCCTCGCCATGGCGGCCGGGCAGCAGCGACAGGCGGGCCTCCACTTCGCGCTCCTCGTGCACCAGCCGCAGCCGTCCGTCCTGCACCCGGCCGCTCAGGGCGGGGTCGAGATCGGCCAGCACCTTCAGGCGGCGCATCACCTGGGCGGCGAATTCGCGGCCGTCGGCCTGATCGGCCCATTGCAGCACGCCGTCGATGCGCTGGCGCACCAGCAGGCCCTCCGGCGTGCTGGACAGGTGGACGTCGCTGGCGCCGGCCTGCAGGGCCTGCTGCAGGCTGCGCTCCACGAAGCGGCGCGCCGGGGCGTCGTCCTCTCGCGCAGGTGCGGGCGCGGCTGCCGGGGCCGCAGGGAGCGTGGCGCCCGCCCGGGCGCCGGACGCGGCGGGATGGGCCGGTCGCACGCGCGGGCTGCCTCGGCCCGGCACGGCTGCGGCGGCGCGCGGCGCGCCGGCGCCTGCGTCGGGCAGCGCGGCGGGGAGGGCTGTCGCGGTCCCGGCCGGTGCGTCGGCCGGCTCACCTGCGGCCGCATCCTTCGCCGGCAGCGCGGCGGCCTGCCACTGTTCCAGCCGGTCGTAGAAGGCCAGCACGTCGGGGGCCGGGGCCACGTACCAGCGCGTGGGCGGCCGGCCGGCAGCGCGCACGCGGGCCTCCAGCCAGAGCCGGGTGTCGCGGTCGAAGGGATCGGCCAGCACCAGGCCGACCACCGGCTCGGCGCCGCGCAGGGCGATGCACAGGCGTTCGCGCCCCTCCTGCAGCGGCAGCAGGCCGAGGTCGGCCAGCTCGGGCCGCACCCACTCGAGCTTGCCCGGCAGCATGCCGCTGGCGCGGCCGAGCCACTGGTGGAAGGCCGCGTCGCGCACCGGGGCGTGGGCGTCGGCACTCAGGCGGGTTTCGCGGGCGAAGCGCTGCTGCAGCCGCCGCAGCACCGCCTCGGCCGATTCCCGCGGGCGTGCCGGCAGCCCTCGCTCCGGCGGCGCGGCACGGGGCTCGGAGGGGCGTTCGGTGGAGGCAGCAGGCATCGGAGACGGGCGGGGCAGCGACAGCGGGGTGGCGCCGACAGGACCGGCCCCCCGCAGGCCCCGGGGCGGGACCTGTCGCCGATTAGGCCGCAACGACGCCATCGCGCCCCTCCCACGGCCGTGGGCCGGACCGCCCCCCGATGAAGGGCGTCCATCCCGGAAACGAAGGGGAGGCGGTGCCGACGGGTTGCATCCGTGCAGTATTTCACAGCCTGTGTGCCGCACCGTCGCTCGGCAGGCCCGGCCGGACGGGTTCGCTCAGCTGACCATGTAGGCGCCGGTGCCGGTGGCCAGCAGGCTGCCCTGCTCGTTGGTCAGGCGCATCTGCACGGTGGCAACCCGCCCGCCCAGACGCAGCACTTCGGCGCTGGCGATGAAGTGGCTGCCCAGGCCGGGGCGCAGGTAGTCGATGCGCAGGTCGATGGTGCCGATGCGGGCGAAGCGGTGCATCACCTGCTCGGCCGTCTCGTGGGCGTGTTTCTCGGCCAGGGCCAGCACCACCGCATTGCCGCCGGTGGCGTCCAGCGCCGCGGAGATCACGCCGCCGTGCAGCCGGCCGTAGAGGTAGTGGCCGACCAGCTCGGGGCGCATCGCGAAGCGCATGCGGAAGTCGGCCGGGTCCATCGCGTCGATGCGCAGGCCGAGCACCTCGTTGAAGCTGATGCGCCGCTCGAACAGGTCGGTCAGGGCAGCATCCAGGCGGGCCTGTTCCTCGGGACTGCGGCGGGGGGGATGGGCGGTCATGGCGGCGGGCCGGCGCAGGGCCGGCCGGAGGTGAATCTGGGGTCGCGATGTTACAGGGCGCGGTCGCTCGGGTGTCGGGGCGGCGCGCCGGCAGGTCGCAGCGGCGGCTCGGGTATCTTTGCGCGATGCCCCTCCTGTCGCGCAAATCCTCCCCCGCATCGACGCCGGCCCCGCCGGCGTCCCCCCCGGCATCGGCAACTGCTGCGGCGGCAGCGCCGGGCCGCCGCTTCGATCGGCTGGATGCACTGCGCGGCTTCGCGATGCTGTGGATGGCCGGCTTCCACGCCGCCTTCGACCTGAACCTGCACGGCCTGATCGCGCGACAGAACTTCTACGCCGATCCGCTGTGGACGGTGCAGCGTACGCTGATCCTCTCGCTCTTCCTGTTCTGTGCCGGTGCGGGGCAGGCGGCGGCGCAGCAGCAGGGCCAGGCGCCAGCCCGCTTCCTGCGGCGCTGGGGCCAGGTGCTGGGGTGCGCGCTGCTGGTGTCGGCGGCCTCCTGGTGGATGTTCGGGCCGCGCTGGATCAGCTTCGGCGTGCTGCATGCCCTGGCGCTGATGACGCTGCTGCTGCGCGGGCTGGGCCGGGGGGGGAACGGACCGCTGCTGGCGCTGGCGGTGCTCTGCCTGCTGCTGCCAGCGGGGGTGGCGCACCCGCTGTTCGACAGCCGCTGGACCGGCTGGATCGGCCTGGCCACGCACAAGCCGCCCACGGAGGACTACGTGCCGCTGCTGCCCTGGTTCGGTGTGGCGCTGGCGGGCTTCCTGACCATGCGCGTGCTGCAGCAGCAGCGACCGGGCTGGGTGGCCGGGGCCCTGCCGCGCCCGCTGCGGCCGCTGGCCGCGCTGGGTCGCTGGCCGCTGAGCTTCTACATGCTCCATCAGCCGGTGCTGCTGGGGCTGATCCTGGGCTGGATGGCCTGGCAAGGGGGCTGACGCCCGGGCCGCCGCGACATGCCGGCCCGACCATGAAGAACGGGCGCCCTCGGGCGCCCGTTCTTCTGGATGTCTGGCGCGATGTCGCGCGCGCCGATGGCCTTACTCGTTGCCGAACTTGTAGTCGGTGCGTGCCTTGGCCTTCAGGTCTTCCTGGTACTTGGCCATGCGCTGCTGCTCGAGGCGCTGGCGCAGCTGGGGCTTGACGTCGTCCAGCGGCGGGAACTGCGCATCGCGCGTGTCCTCGAGGCGGATGACGTGCCAGCCGAACTGGCTCTTCACCGGGGCCTTGGTGAACTGGCCCTTCTCCAGGCTGGTCATCGCCTTGGAGAACTCGGGCACGAAGTTGCCGGGTTCGGCCCAGTCGAGGTCACCGCCGTTGGGCGCCGAGCCCGGGTCCTTCGACGAGGCCTTGGCCAGGTCCTCGAACTTGGCGCCGCCTTCGAGCTTGGCGATCAGCGCCTTGGCGTCCTCTTCCTTCTCGACCAGGATGTGGCGGGCGCGGTACTCCTTCTGGCCGGCCTGCCCCTTGAGCTTGTCGTATTCGGCCTTGACCTGCTCGTCGGTGATCGGGTTCTTCTTCTGGTAGGCGGCGAAGAGCTCGCGGATCAGCAGGCTCTGGCGGGCCAGCTCCATCTGCTGGCGGTACTCCTCGCTGCGCTGCACGCCGTTGCGCTCGGCCTCCTGCACGAAGATCTCGCGCAGCACCAGTTCGTCCTTCACCTGCCGCTCGAGTTCCGGGGTGCGGGGCTGATTGCCCTGGCGGGAAATCTGCGCCATCAGCGAGTCGAAGCGCGCCTTGGGCACGGCCTTGCCGTTGACGATGGCGATGTTCTGCGCAGCGGCCAGGCTCGGCAGCAGCGCGGCCGAGAGCACGAGGGCAGACACGGCGATCGGGAGCTTCTTCATGGACGGGGAAACCTTTCAGCGGGTCGGACCCGGCGCCGCAGGCCGCTGCCGGCAGCGGCCCCGGTGCGGGGAAGATTCGGTCGGAGCGGGGGGCCCCGGCCGGCAGGCGGCGCGCGACGCGTGCGCCCGGAGGGCCGCGTCAGGGCGCCTCGGCCACGATCGCGAGGGCGTGGATGCCCCGGCGAATTTGGCTCGAAAGGGCATCATACACAAGCCGGTGGCGGGCCAGCCGCGACAGCCCGGCGAAGGCTGCGCTGCGGATCTCGACCCGGAAGTGGCGCCCTTCGGCGGCCCCGGCATGGCCGGCGTGCGCGGCGCTCTCGTCGATCACGCGCAGCTCGATGGGCGCCAGGGCCTCGCGCAGCCGGGCTTCCAGCTCTGGCGCGGTCGGTCGTGCCGGTGCGTTCATTCGCCCTCCGACTTCAGGTGGCGGGTCAGGTAGAAGCCCTGCGCGAGCATGAACAGGAACATCAGCCCCATGCCGCCGAAGAGCTTGAAGTTCACCCAGGTCGAGGTGTCGAAGCGGAAGGCCACCCAGAGGTTGAGCACGCCCATGAAGGCGAAGAACAGCACCCAGGCCCAGTTCAGCCGCTTCCAGGCGAACTCGGGCAGCTCGACCTGCTCGCCCAGCAGCACCCGCAGCAGGTTCTTGCCGGCCAGCAGCGGGGTCAGCAGGAAGGCCGCCGACATCACCCAGTAGAGCACGGTGGGCTTCCACTTGATGAAGGTCTCGCTGTGGAACCAGATCGTCGCGCCACCCAGCACGGTGACCAGGCCCAGGCTGACCCAGAGCATGGTGTCCACCTTCTGCCGGCGCGCCTTGAGGTAGAGCACCTGGCCGATCGTGGCCACGATCACCACCACCGTGGCCAGCAGCACCGGCGCTTCCTTGGGGCCGACGACGCCGCCGGAGACCATGAAGCCGAACCAGTCGGAGGCCAGCCGGGCGGCCTCTTCGGCGCGCTTCTCGGCTGCGTTGAAGGTCAGGAAGAACAGGACGATCGGCAGGAAGTCGAGCAGCAGCTTCATCGCAGCAGACGGCAGGCAGGGCGGTCGCACCGGCGCAGGGCCGGGGGTGTCGGAGGTACGCCGTGTCGGGGGCGGCAGCGGCGGGCGCGCGGATTATGCGGGGCCACGCCGCCACGGGCGTCGGGCGGGACGGCCACGGACTGCCGGCACCCGCATCCAGGGGTGGGGATCCGTCACGCGGGCGGCGTGAACTGGATCGCCGCCGAGTTGATGCAGTAGCGCTCGCCGGTCGGAGCCGGCCCGTCGTCGAAGACATGGCCCAGGTGCGCGCCGCAGCGCGCGCAGCGCACCTCGACACGCTGCATGCCGTGGCTGAAGTCGGGCACCCGCTCGATGCGGCCCTCGTCGAGGGCCTGCCACCAGCTCGGCCAGCCGCAGCCGGCATCGAACTTGGTCGAGGAGTGAAACAGCGCGCTGCCGCAGCCCACGCAGTGGTAGCGGCCTTCGGCCCAGTGGTCCCAGTAGGCGCCGGTGAAGGGCCGTTCGGTGGCGGCCTGCCGGGTCACCGCGTATTGCAGCGGGCTCAGGCGCGCGCGCCATTGCGCATCGCTGTAGTGAACCGGTGCGTCGGGGGCGTCGGACGGATCGGGTTGATCTGGCATGGTGATCGGCAGTGTAGGCAGCGGGCCCGACCCGGGTGCTGCCGGGGTCATGCGCGGCGCATCTGTCGGCCATCAGTCATCTGGCCGACAGTTGGCCCGGGTAACCCGCTAGGCCGGTCCGGCAGGTCGGCTTCTATAGTGCCCCGCGTCCCTCTCGCCGCCCGGGCGTGCGGCGGGCACTTTCGAGAAACGAACCGAAGGAGTCGGAAAAGATGAGCAGCCTGATGGGCCGGATGATGCGCATGCCGATGTTGATCTCGTCGCTGCTGGTGCATGCGGCGCGCCACAGCGCGGACACCGAGATCGTGTCCAAGCGCGTCGAGGGCGACCTGCACCGCTACACCTACCGCGACGCCGAACTGCGCGCACGCAAGGTCGCCCAGGCGCTGGCCCGGCTGGGCTGCGAGGCCGGCGACCGGGTGGCCACGCTGGCCTGGAACGGCTACCGCCACTTCGAGATCTATTTCGGAGCCTCCGGATCGCAGCTGGTGTGCCACACGATCAATCCGCGCCTGTTCCCCGAGCAGATCGCCTGGATCGCCGGCGATGCGGCCGACAAGGTGCTGTGCTTCGACCTGACCTTCCTGCCGCTGATCGAGAAACTGGCGCCGTCCTTGCCCAGCATCGAGCATTTCGTGCTGATGACCGACCGGGCGCACATGCCCGAGTCCAGCAAGATCGCCGGCCTGCTCTGCTACGAGGAGCTGGTGGAGGCCGAGAACGGCCACTACGCCTGGCCGGAGTTCGACGAGAACACCGCCTCGAGCATCTGCTACACCTCGGGCACCACCGGCCACCCGAAGGGGGCGGTGTACAGCCACCGCTCCTCGGTGCTGCATGCCTACGCGGCGGCGCTGCCCGACGCGATGTGCCTGTCCTCGGCCGACAGCGTGCTGCCGGTGGTGCCGATGTTCCACGTCAATGCCTGGGGCGTTCCGTACAGCGCGCCGCTGGTGGGCGCGCGGCTGGTCTTCCCCGGCCCGCACCTGGACGGCAAATCGCTGCACGAGCTGTTCGAGCAGGAGCAGGTCACCTTCTCGGCCGGCGTGCCCACCGTCTGGCTGGGCGTGATCAACCACATGAAGAATCACGGGCTGAAGCTGTCCACGCTGCGGCGCACCGTGATCGGCGGCTCGGCCTGCCCGCCGGCGATGATGCGCACCCTCGAGGACGACTTCGGCGTCGAGGTGATCCACGCCTGGGGCATGACGGAGCTGTCGCCCCTGGGCACGCTGTCCAAGCTGAAGACCAAGCACAAGGCGCTGCCGGTGGAGGCACAGCGCCGCCTGCTGGAGAAACAGGGCCGCTCGATCTACGGCATCGACATGTGCATCGTCGGTGCCGACGGAAAGTCGCTGCCCTGGGACGGCCGCAGCAGCGGTGACCTGCTGGTGCGCGGCGGCTGGGTCATCGACGGCTACTTCGGCCGCGACGAATCGCCGCTGCAGGAGGTCGACGGCCAGCTTTGGTTCCCCACCGGCGACGTGGCCACGATCGACGCCGACGGCTTCATGCAGATCACCGATCGCAGCAAGGACGTGATCAAGTCCGGCGGCGAGTGGATCAGCTCCATCGACCTCGAGAACATCGCGATGGCGCACCCGGCGGTGCTGGAGGCCGCCGCGATCGGCTGCCACCACCCGAAGTGGGACGAGCGTCCGCTGCTGGTGGTGGTGCGTCGACCCGGCAAGGAGCTCACGCGCGAGGAGATGCTGGCCTTCTACGAGGGGCGCATCGCCAAGTGGCAGATCCCGGACGACGTGGTCTTCGTCGACGAGATCCCGCACACCGCCACCGGCAAGATGCTCAAGCTCAAGCTGCGCGAGCAGTTCAAGGACCACCGTCTGCCGGGGGTCTGAAGCCTCTCGCGAGGCCGCTCGCCCGGCCGCTCCGGCCCCGGGGCGGCCGCGCTTCGATGCGCGCGCCGCAGGGCCTGTCCCTCCTGCGACAAGGCTGTGGGGTAGTCCCTGAAGGCAGTGTTGCAGGCTTCCGTTACCGTCCTGTTCGTTCGTTGCAGCCACCCGATTCAGGAGACATCGATGAAGAACATGGTTCGCAGATCCCTCGTGACGGCCGCCGGTGCGGCGCTGATGCTGGCGGCCCTGTCGGCGCAGGCCCAGAAGGGCGAGACGGTGAAGATCGCCTGGATGGACCCGCTGTCGGGCCCGCTGGCCAACATCGGCCAGAACAGCCTGAAGACCTTCCAGTTCATGGCCGACAAGCTCAACGCGGGCAACCCGGCGGGCGTGAAGTTCGAGATCGTGCCCTTCGACAACAAGCTCTCGCCGCAGGAGAGCCTGACCGCGCTGAAGGCCATCATCGACCAGAACATCCGCTACGTCACGCAGGGCAACGGCTCGTCGGTGGCCGGTGCGCTGATCGATGCGATCAACAAGCACAACGAGCGCAACCCCGGCAAGGAGATCGTCTTCCTGAACAACGCCGCGGTGGACCCGGACTTCACCAACAGCAAGTGCAGCTTCTGGCACTTCCGCTTCGACGCCGACACGTCCATGAAGATGGAGGCCTACACCTCCTACATGAAGGACGAGAAGAACGTCAAGAAGGTCTACCTGATCAACCAGAACTACTCGCACGGCCACCAGGTCGCCAAGTACTTCAAGGACGCGCTGGCGCGCAAGCGCCCGGACGTGCAGGTGGTGGGCGAGGACCTGCACCCGCTCGGCCAGGTCAAGGACTTCGCGCCCTACATCGCCAAGATCAAGGCCTCCGGCGCCGACAGCGTGGTCACCGGCAACTGGGGCTCGGACCTGGCGCTGCTCATCAAGGCGGCCAAGGACTCCGGTCTGGACGCCACCTTCTACACCTACTACGGGGGCGCCAACGGCACGCCGCGCACCATCGGCCCGAACATGGACGGCAAGGTCAAGTTCGTCTACATCGGGCACTCCAATATCCCCGAGCTGAACAAGTGGCTGACCGAGTACAAGGCCAAGTTCAACGAGGATCTGTCGCTGCTGTCGACGCTGCATGTGCTGCCGGTGCTGGCCAACGGCATTGCCAAGGCCAAGAGCACCGATCCGGTCAAGGTGGCGCGCGCGATGGAGGGCTTGAGCATCAAGAGCTTCAGCGGCGAAGTGACGGTGCGCGCGGCCGACCACCAGCTGCAGCAGCCGCTGTACGTGGCGACCTGGAAGAAGATCAGTGACCCGAAGAAGCAGTACAACGTCGAGGACACCGGCTTCACCTGGGTGCAGGACCGCGTCTTCGAACCCTACGTGTCGAGCACGCCGACCTCCTGCCAGATGAAGCGTCCCGCCTGACGCTGCCAAAGCGTCCCGGCTGACGCCGGCGCCCTCCGGGCGCGGCCGAGTGCTGCCCACGGGGCCCGCCGGAGTCCCCTCCGGCGGGCCCCTTCGCATCCGGGGGCCGATGCGCCCCCCACAACGCACCCACCACCGTGGACCAAGTCCTGATCAACCTGCTCAACGGCCTGAGCTCCGGGCTGTTGCTGTTCATGCTGAGCGCAGGCCTGACGCTGATCTTCAGCATGATGGGCGTGCTCAACTTCGCCCATGCCAGCTTCTACATGCTGGGCGCCTATGTGGCCTACACGCTCACCGGGGTGGTGGGCTTCTGGTGGGCCCTGCTGGCCGCGCCGCTGCTGGTCGGGCTATGCGGGGCGCTGTTCGAGCGCACCGTGCTGCGCCGGGTGCACCGCTTCGGCCATGTGGCCGAGCTGCTGGTGACCTTCGGGCTGTCCTACGTGCTGTTCGAGCTGGTCCAGCTGGTCTGGGGCCGCACCTCGGTGCCCTTCAACCCGCCCGAGTCGCTGGCCGGTACCGCCTTCACACTGATCCAGACCTCCGGCCAGTCGCTGTCGGCCGTGCTGGGCGTGGCGCCCGAGGCGATGTGCCGGGGCAGCGCCGAGGTGATCGTGCACTGCACGCGCTTTCCGCTCAATCGCACCTTCCTGGCCGCGGTGGCGCTGGCCATGCTGCTCGGGCTGTGGCTGCTGCTCACGCGCACCCGCATCGGCCTGGTGATCCAGGCGGCGCTGAGCCACCCGGAGATGGTCGAGGCGCTGGGCCACAACGTGCCGCGCGTGTTCATGCTGGTGTTCGGCGCGGGCTGCGCGATGGCCGGGCTGGCCGGGGTGGTGGGTGGCATCACCTTCGTCACCGAGCCGAACATGTCGCATGTCGGACCGATCATCTTCGCGGTGATCGTGGTCGGCGGCATGGGCTCGCTGCCTGGCGCTTTCCTGGGCTCGATCTTGATCGGCCTGCTGCAGACCCTGCCGCTCACGGTGGACAAGTCGCTGGTCGATCTGGCCGGCCGGCTGGGCGTGGCCATCGGGCCCGACAGCCTGTGGTACCCGATTGCCAAGATCACGCTGGCGCAGACCGCGCCGATCCTGCCCTACCTGCTGCTGGTGCTGATCCTGATCCTGCGGCCCAAGGGCCTGCTGGGCACCCGGGAAGACTGACGCCGGCGAGGACGGACCATGCACGTTCGAGAATCACGTCCCCATTTCCACTTCAAGCCCTGGAACTTCGGGCGCTGGCTGATCTGGGGCGGCTTCGCCCTGATCCTGGCGCTGGCGCCGCAGCTCTGGACCAGCGGGCTCAGCCACACGCTGATTTCGCAGATCGGCATCGCGATCATCGCCTGCCTGTCCTACAACATGCTGTTCGGCCAGGGCGGCATGCTCAGCTTCGGCCACGCCGTCTACAGCGGGCTGGGCGCCTACCTGGCCATCCACACGCTCAACCTGGTGTCGGCCGGCAGCTTCGCGCTGCCGGTCAGCCTGATCCCGCTGGTGGGCGGCCTGGCCGGGTTGTTCTTCGCTGCGCTGCTGGGCTGGGTGACCACCCGCAAGGCCGGCACCACCTTCGCGATGATCACGATGGGTGTGGGCGAGCTGGTCTGGTCGATGTCGCTGATGCTGCCCGAGTTCTTCGGCGGCGAGGCCGGCATCTCCGGCAACCGGGTGGTCGGCGAACCCGTGGCGGGCATCAGCTTCGGGCCGCAGGTTCAGGTGTACTACCTGATCGCCGTCTACTGCTTCCTCAGCACCGCGGCGATGTTCGCCTTCACCCGCACGCCGCTGGGGCGCATGCTCAATGCGGTGCGCGACAACCCCGAGCGCGTCGAGTTCATCGGCTACAGCACGAGGCGGGTGCGCTTCCTGGCCTTCATGGTGGCGGGCTTCTTCGCCGGCATCGCCGGCGGGCTGACGGCGTTGAACTTCGAGATCGTCACCGCCGACGTGGTCGGCGCGGCCCGCTCGGGCAGCTATCTGCTGTTCGTCTTTCTCGGCGGGGCCACCTTCTTCTTCGGACCCATCCTGGGCGCGGTGCTGATGGTGGTGGCGCTGGTGCTGCTGTCGGAGTGGACCAAGGCCTGGCTGCTCTACCTGGGGTTGATCTTCCTGCTGATGGTGATGTATGCCCCCGGCGGCATCGCCAGCCTGATCATGATGAACCTGCGCCTGGCCGCCTTCGGCAAGCTGCGCCGGCTCTGGACCGCCTACCTGGCGCTGGGCGGCGCCGGCCTGACAGTGCTGCTCGGTGCGGCGGTGATGATCGAGATGGTCTACCACCTGCAGCTCAATGCCGCGCTCGGCCCGCAGCTGAAGTTCCTCGGCGCCACGCTGGACACCCACGGCGTGGACAGCTGGGTCGGCGCGGTCTTCCTGACCCTCACCGGCGCAGCCCTGTTCGAACTGGCGCGCCGGCAGTTCAACGCCCAGTGGGGCGAGATCCAGGAAGACATCGAGAAGGAAATCAAGCGCCGGGAGGCGATCGCCACATGAATGCCGTCCAATCGCAGGCCGCCAGCGGCTTCGCCCTCGAACTGCGCGACCTGCGCAAGAACTTCGGCAAGACCGAGATCATCCGCGGTGCCAACCTGCAGGTGCGCCCGGGTGAGCGGGTGGCCATCATCGGCCCCAACGGGGCTGGCAAGAGCACGCTGTTCAACCTCATCAGCGGCCGCTTCGAGCCCAGCAGCGGCGAGATCCACCTGAACGGCCGGCGCATCGACGGCCTGCCGCCCTACGAGATCAACCGCCTCGGGCTGGCGCGCAGCTTCCAGGTCAGCAACCTTTTCACCCGGCTGAGCGTGTTCGAGAACCTGCGCTGCGCCGTGCTCTGGTCGATGGGGCACCGCTACGCCTTCTGGAAGTTCCTGGCCGACCTGCACGACGCCAACGACCGCGCCGAGCAGGTGCTCGAGATGGTCGGCCTGGACAAGCGTCGCGACCACCTGGCGATGAACCTCACCTACGCCGAGCAGCGCGCCCTGGAGATCGGCATCACCATCGCCGGCGGCTCGCAGGTGGTGCTGCTCGACGAACCCACCGCCGGCATGAGCAAGAGCGAGACCAGGCGCTTCGTGCAGCTCATCCGCCAGGTCACCGAGGGCCGCACCCTGCTCACCGTCGAGCACGACATGGGCGTGGTCTTCGGCCTGGCCGACAAGATCGCCGTGCTGGTCTACGGCGAGGTGATCGCCTTCGACACCCCCGAGGCCGTGCGGGCCAATGCCCGCGTGCAGGAGGCCTACCTCGGCTCGGTGCTGGCCGAGCAGCAGGCCCAGGGCCACTGAAGAGAACCCGACCCGGACGCAGGAGCCACTTCCGACCATGCTCGAGCTCGACCAACTGCACGCCTTCTACGGCAAGAGCCATGTGCTGCACGGCGTGAACTTCCAGGTGCAGCCCGGCGAGATCGTCGCGCTGCTGGGGCGCAACGGTTCCGGGCGCTCCACCACCGTCAAGTCCATCATGGGCCTGGTCGAGGGCAAGGGCAGCATCCGCTGGAAGGGCCAGGAGATCCTCGACCGCAAGGCCTTCGAGATCGCCCACCGCGGCATCGGCTACGTGCCCGAGAACCGCGACATCTTCCCCAAGCTCACCGTGCACCAGAATCTGATGCTCGGCGAGAAGGGGCGGCGCCGCGGCCAGGAGGCGCCGCGCTGGAGCTTCGACGACATGTACCGGCTTTTTCCCCGCCTGAAGGAGCGCCAGCACACCGAGGCCGGCGTGCTCTCGGGCGGCGAGCAGCAGATGCTCACGCTCTGCCGCACCCTGATGGGCGACCCCGAACTGATCATGATCGACGAGCCCACCGAGGGCCTGGCGCCCAAGATCGTGGAGCTCGTCGGCGAGTACCTGCGCGAACTCAAGCGCCGCGGCCTGTCGGTACTGCTGGTGGAGCAGAAGCTCACCATCGCCCTCGAGGTCGCCGACCGCTGCCTGGTCATGGGCCACGGGCGCATCGTCTTCGAAGGCACGCCCGCCGAGCTGCGCGCCAACCAGTACATCCGCAAGGAGTGGCTGGAGGTGTGATCTCTGGACGCGTCGGTCTTCAGGCCGCGGCGACCAGGGCGCTGCGGGGAATGCGGGTCAGCTCGTCCCGCATGGCCTGCCTGGCCAGTGCGGATTCGTAGGTCACCTGTGCGCGCAGCCCCCAGCCGTCGCTGCGTCCGAAGGAGCGACAAGGCCTCAGATCCGTATCGGCCGTGGCGGTTTGCGGTCCGGCGTTAAGTACCGGGCGCCGTCGATGGTACGGTCGGGCCGGTCGCATGGGCGAGGTCGTGCACCTCGGCCCGCCAGTGCGCCAAGTCTGGCCTGGCACACAGCTCCCTCACCAGACCCTTGGCCGCCTCCAGCCGCTCGAGGGCAACCTCGCTCATCGGCTCGCCCAGCCCGAACTGCTCCCCGCGCACGCACAGCACGAAGGCCGGTGGCGGCTCCTGCCCCTGGACCTGGCGGTAGACCGACAGCACGGCCTCGGGCAGCAGGGCATGGGTGGAGGCGGTGAAGACGCCGGCGGGCTGCGCTTCGTAGAAGACGTACGGGGCGGCGGTCTCGGTTCCGGCGTCGAGGAAGAGGACGAGATCCGCGCCGATCATGTCCAGCGCGTGCTCGATCTGGAGCTGGAAGTCCTCGATCGTCTCCACGCCGGGCAGTGCCGCCGCCTCCAGGTCGGCCAGCAGCAGCGGGCCGAGGGCGTCGTCGCCGCGGCTGGTGTTGCCCCAGCCGAAGACGACGACTCTGGGCCGGTGGGTTGCGGCTTCGCTCAACCCGCGGCGCCTTCCATGTGGCGACGCCGGCGGCTGACCAGCTGGCCGTCGGGGTCGACCAGGTCGACCTCCAGCGGCATCTTGCCCAGCGCGTGGGTGGCGCAGCTCAGGCAGGGGTCGTAGGCGCGGATGGCCACTTCGATGTGGTTGAGCAGGCCTTCGGTGACCTCGCGGCCGTCGAAGAAGGTGCGGGCCACGTGGCGGATCGCCTCGTTCATCGCCTGGTTGTTGTTCGTCGTGGAAACGATCAGGTTGCAGAACTCGATCAGGTCGTCCTCGCCGACGCGGTAATGGTGGAAGAGGGTGCCGCGCGGCGCCTCGATCACGCCCACGGCTTCTTCCTGGCGGGGGCCGAAGTCGGCCATCAGGTCGGTGCCGAGGATCTCCGGATCGTCCAGCAGGTCGCGGATCAGCTCGGCGCTGTGCAGCACCTCGATCAGCCGCGCCCAGTGGTAGAGCAGGGTGCCGTGCGGCGGTCGACCGTTGCCCACGGCCATCATCTCCGTGCGCTCCTGGTTGGCCAGCTCGGTGGAGAGGAAGTCGGCCGCCGCCACGCGCGCCAGCGGGCCGACGCGGTACCAGCCCTTTTCCTCGCCCAACGAGCGCAGGTGCGGGAACTTCATGTACGACCAGGGCTTGGCCTGCTCGTCGATCACTTCCTCGTAGCGCGCGTAGTCGAGGTGGTCGAAGAGGATGCGGCGGTCCGCATCGGTGGCGCGCAGGCCGCCGTGGTAGAAGTCCAGCGCGCCGCGCTCGTCCACCAGGCCCATCAGGTTGGAGTCGAACTCGCCGAAGCGGTTGTAGAACTCCGGCTTGGTCAGGTGCATCTGCTTGACCAGATTCACCGCCCCGCGGGACCACGCGATCATCTGGTCGACGTCGCGGCGCAGCTCGTCGCGCTCGGCCACCGTCAGCGCCTTGTTCATGCCGCCGGGGATCGCGCCGGTGCCGTGGATGCGCTTGCCGCTGGTGTGGCGGATCACCTCCTGGCCGAACTTGCGCAGCAGGATGCCCTGCCTGGCGATCTCCGGGTGCTGCTCGGCCACGGTGATGATGTGGCGGCGGGTGAAGTCGCTGTCAAAGCCCAGCAGCAGGTCCGGCGAGCACAGGTGGAAGAAGTGCAGCGCGTGGCTCTGCAGGATCTGCCCGTAGTGCATCAGGCGGCGCAGCTTTTCCGCAGTGGGTGGGATCTGCCTGGCACCGGCGATGATGTCCATCGCCTTGACGGCGGCGAGGTGGTGCGACACCGGGCAGATGCCGCACAGGCGCTGCACCGTGACGGGCACTTCCCAGAACGGCCGGCCTTCGATGAAGACCTCGAAGCCGCGGAACTCGACGATGTGCAGGCGCACCTGGTGCACCTGGTTGTGGTCGTCGAGCAGCAGGGTGACCTTGCCGTGCCCTTCGACGCGGCTGACGGGGTCGATCGCGACGCGGCGCAGGGTCTGCGGATTCGCGGCAGTTTCCAGATCGAACATGGTTCGTGTCCCTCGTTCAGTCGAAGCGCAGCAGACCGTGCTCCAGGCGCGGCATGCGCCCGGCGATCAGGTCGGTGAGGAATTTCCAGATCGCATCGCCCGAAGGCGGGCAGCCGGGGATGAAGTAGTCGATGCGCACCACTTCGTTGATCGGGCGCACCTTGTCGAGCAGCAGCGGCAGCTCGGGGTCGTTGGGCACCTGGTGGGTGCCCACGCCGCGCTCGCAGTAGACCTGCCGCAGGCAGTCGCCCACGTCCAGGGCGTTGCGGTTGGCGGGCAGGCCGCCGTTGATCGCGCAGGCACCCAGCGCGACGAGGATCCTGCAGCTGGCGCGGAACTCGCGCAGCACGTGCACGTTCTCGGCGTTGCAGACGCTGCCCTCGATCAGGCCGATGTCCACGTGGGCCGAGCAGTGCTTGATGTCGGTGAGCGGCGAGCGGTCGAACTCGGCCACCTCGGCCAGTTCGAGGATGCGCTCGTCGATGTCGCACAGCGAGGTGTGGCAGCCGAAGCAGCCCGACAGCGAGGTGGTGGCGATCTTCAGCCTGGGCTTGGCGACCACGGGCGGGGTCATGACGGCACTCATGGTTCAGGCCTCCTTCTGTGCCAGGGCGGTGCGGGCGCTGGCACCACAACCGCCGCCGGAACCCGCGCCGCTGCAGCCACCGCAGTCCGGTGCCGGGGTGGCACCGGAGAGTCGCTCCACCTGCGCGCTGATCGGGATCGGGTCGTAGATCCGCTCGCCGATGGGCACCTTGAAGCCCACCCGCTTGGGCAGGATCGCGCCCACGGGGCAGATCGTGGCGGCACGGTCGGTGATCGCCAGGTCGCTGTCGCCCAGCTGGCCGGTGGGGGAGTTGACGACGATCTTCGCCGCCATGCCGCGCCCGGACAGCGAGAAGACGTTCTTGCCGTCGAAGTCGCGGCTGGCGCGCACGCACAACTCGCACATCACGCAGCGGTTCAGGTCCAGCAGCACGTCGGGGTGCGAGGCATCCACCGGCCGGTCGGGGAAGAAGTGCGCGAAGTGCGGCGTCAGCATCTCCATCTCGTAGGCCAGGGCCTGCAGGGTGCAGTTGCCGCTCTTCTCGCAGCCGGGGCAGAAGTGGTGGCCCTCGACGAAGAGCATCTGCAGCAGCACGCGGCGGCGCGAGTTGAGCTCGGGGGTGTCGGACTGCACGTCCATGCCGGGCATGGCGGCGATGGTGCAGGCCGAGCCGCTGCGGCCGTTGACCGTGACGGTGCAGAGCTTGCACGAGCCGTGCGGGGTGAACTCCGGGTGGGCGCAGAGGTGCGGGATGAACACGCCCGCGGCCAGCGCGGCCTGCAGGATGGTCTGCCCGGGCTCGAAATCGACGGGGCTGCCGTCGATGTGGAAGCGGTTGGCGATTTCGGACATGTCAGTCTCCGCAGAGCCGCCTCAAGGAGGCTGAAGCCCCCTTGGGGGGCAGCGAATGGAATGAGCGTGGGGGCCGCATTTCTAGTGTTGCTCCATGCCTTGGCTGAGGTGCGCGTCGGCATCGTCGCGACCGGTCACCTCGCGGGCCTTGGCCAGGGCGGCGTCGAGGTCGAAGGCGGGCTCGAAGTCCACCGGCTTGAGCCGCTTCTCGTAGGCGGGGCGGAACTTCTGCATCGTGTCGACGATGGCGTTGCACGCGGCCGTGCCCAGGCCGCAGTGCGCCGAGCCCTTGATGACGCTGGCGAGCCGGTTCAGCTCGTTCATCTCGTAGGGCGTGCCGTGACCGGCGGCGATCTTGTCCATCAGGTGGGACACCAGCGTGGTGCCGACCCGGCAGGGGGTGCAGAAGCCGCAGCTCTCGTGCGCAAAGAAGTGCGCGAAGTTGCGCGCCACCTCGAACAGGTCGCGCTGCGGGCCGAACACCATGAAGGAGCCGGCGGTGGGCACGTCCTCGAAGGCGATGCGCCGGCCGAACTCGCGCTCGGACAGGCACATGCCGGCCGCGCCGGACACCTGCACCGCCTGCGGGTGGCGGGCGCCGCAGTCCTCCAGCACCTGCGCGATGCGCACGCCGAAGGGGTACTCGTACAGCCCGGGGCGGTCGACGTCGCCGCTGACGCTGAGGATCTTGGTGCCGGTGGACTGCTTGGTGCCCAGACCCGCGTAGCGCGCGCCGCCGTGGGTGGCGATCTCCAGCACCTTGCACAGCGTCTCGACGTTGTTGACCACCGTCGGCTGGCCCAGGTAGCCGTGGGTGACCGGGAAGGGCGGGCGGATGCGCGGCCGGCCCGGCTTGCCCTCCAGGCTCTCGATCAGCGCGGTCTCCTCGCCGCAGATGTAGGCGCCGGCGCCGACGTGGATCTCGATGTCGAAGTCGAAGCCCTCGACCCCGCAGACCGACCGGCCCAGCAGGTTCATCTTGCGCAGGTCGGCCAGGTGCTTCTCCAGCGCCTGGAGCAGGTAGGTGTACTCCCCGCGCAGGTAGAGGAAGCCCTTGCTCGCGCCGATGGCATAGCCGGCGATCGTCATGCCCTCGAAGACATGGCCGGCGTAGGACTGCAGCAGCACGCGGTCCTTGAAGGTGCCGGGCTCGCCCTCGTCGGCATTGCAGACCACGTAGCGGGTGGCGCCGTCGCCGGAGGTCGGCGCGTTGCGCGCGGCCTCCCACTTCACCGCGGTGGTGAAGCCGGCGCCGCCGCGTCCGCGCAGGTTGGACAGGCGCAGCTCGTGGATCATGCCCTGCGGGCCGAGGGAGGTGGCCGCACGCAGCGCCTCGCCGGGCGACCACTGGGCGGCCAGCAGCATGTCGGCGCGGCGGATGTTGTCGTCCACCTTGAAGTAGAAGCCGGGCCAGTCGTCCAGCGGCACCTGCGCGCGGATCAGCTCGCAGATCTCGTCGATGCGCCGCGGCGTCAGCCGGGTGATGCTGCGGTTGTTGACCAGCATCGCCGGTCCCTGGTCGCACATGCCGGTGCACGACGTCAGGCCCACCGAAACCAGTCCGTCGGCCGAAGGCTCGCCCAGCTTCAGTTTCAGGCGGGCGAGCATGTGCTCCACCAGCGCCATCGAACCGAGCATGCGGTCGGTGATGTTGTCCGAGAAGAGCACGCGGTAGCGGCCCATCGGACGGTCGTGGAAGAAGGCGTAGAAGGCCGTGACCGCCTCGACCTGGCCGATCGGGACATCGAGCGCCCCGGCCACCCGGGCCATCGCCGCGGCCGGGATCCAGCCCAGCGCGTCCTGCACCTCGCGCAGCACTTGCACGAGCCGGTGCGCGTCTCGGTGGTGGGTGTCCAGGATGGTGTCCAGCGTGTGCCGGTCCGCTTCCGACAGTTCGTTCAAGCGTGTCTCCTTGGCGACCCGATGCGGCCGCGGCATGAACGTGATCCTGCGGCCTAGGGCTTGCCCGGGGTATGACCCAGGTCAGGAAGCTGCAGGATGCGTATAACCTGTTGTTTCAAAAGGAATTTATGCCACGTACCGAGTGACACACCGGAGTCGCGAGGGGCTTGTCGCGGGGGGGCATCCTGTCTCCTGCTGGACAGGCCCTGACGCAGCCGGCTGCCTACACTTGCCGCCATCGTGCAGACGGGCCGCGGGCCCGGCCGATGCCGAACTCCACCTCCGGCGGCGCGGGCCGCCCCACCTGGATCTCTCCGAGGGACACACGCATGACAGCCCACTACGAAGTGCGCGGCGAGGTTGCCGTCATCACGCTCGACAACCCGCCGGTCAACGGTCTGGGCTACGCCACCCGGGTGGCGCTGGCGCAGGGGGTGAACCGGGCCGAGGACGATCCGGCGGTGCGTGCGATCGTCGTCACCGGCGCCGGCAAGGCTTTCTCGGGCGGCGCCGACATCAAGGAGTTCGGCTCGCCCAAGGCGACCTCCGAGCCCAACCTGCTCAGCCTGATTGCCCAGCTCGAGGCCTGCAGCAAGCCCACCGTGGCGGCCGTGCACACGGTCTGCATGGGCGGCGGCCTGGAACTGGCGCTGGGCTGCCACTACCGCGTCGCGGCGCCGGGCGCCAACGTGGCGCTGCCGGAAGTGAAGATCGGCCTGGTGCCGGGCGCGGGCGGCACGCAGCGCCTGCCGCGGGCCATCGGCGTGGAGCCGGCGCTGAACATGATCGTCAGCGGCGACCCGGTCAAGAGCGAGCTGCTGGCGCAGATCCCCGGCCAGCAGCTGTTCCAGAAGATCGTCGAAGGCGACCTGCTCGAGGGCGCCGTGGCCTTTGCCCGCGAGGTGGCCGATGTGCGCCCGCTGCCGCGCGTGCGCGACCTGCCGGCCCGGCACCCGGAGGCCGATGGCTACTTCCAGTTTGCCCGCAACACCGTGAAGGCGGTGGCGAAGAACTTCCCGGCCCCGGCCAAGTGCGTGGACTGCGTCGAGCAGGCGGTGAAGTCCAGGTTCGAGGCCGGCATGACCTTCGAGCTCAGCACCTTCATGTCGCTGATGTTCACGCCGGAAAGCCGCGCGCTGCGCCACGCCTTCTTCGCCGAGCGCGCCACCAGCAAGATCGCCGACGTGCCGGAGGACACCCCCAAGCGCGCCATCGCCCAGGTGGCGGTGATCGGCGCCGGCACGATGGGGGGCGGTATTTCGATGAACTTCCTGAACGCCGGCATCCCGGTGGTCATCCTGGAGATGAAGCAGGAGGCGCTGGACCGCGGCATCGCCACGATCCGCAAGAACTACGAGGCCCAGGTCAAGAAGGGCAAGCTCACGCCGGAGAAGTACGCCGGGCGCATGTCGCTGCTCTCCACCACGCTGAGCTACGCCGACATCGGCAACGCCGACCTGGTGATCGAGGCGGTGTTCGAGGACATCGACGTCAAGAAGGCGGTGTTCGAGCAGCTCGACGCGGTGATGAAGCCCGGCGCGATCCTGGCCTCCAACACCTCGACGCTGGACCTGAACAGGATCGCCAGCTTCACCAAGCGCCCGGCCGACGTGATCGGCATGCACTTCTTCAGCCCGGCCAACGTCATGAAGCTGCTGGAGGTGGTGCGCGGCGCGGCCACCGCCAAGGACGTGCTGGCCACGGTGATGGCGCTGGGCAAGAAGATCCGCAAGACCTGCGTGGTCTCGGGGGTGTGCGACGGCTTCATCGGCAACCGCATGATCGAGCAGTACAGCCGCCAGGCCGGCTTCCTGCTCGAAGAAGGCTGCACCCCGGCGCAGATCGACCGTGCGGCGGAGAAGTTCGGCTTCGCGATGGGCCCCTTCCGCATGGGCGACCTGGCCGGCAACGACATCGGCTGGTACATCCGCAAGCGCCGCTACCAGGAGCAGCCGGAGCTGCGCTACAGCAAGACCGCCGACCTGCTCTGCGAGCTGGGCCGCTTCGGCCAGAAGACCGGCGCGGGCTGGTACGACTACCAGCCGGGCAAGCGCGACGCGATCCCCTCCAAGCTGGTCGAGGAGATGATCGCCCAGCACCGCGCGGAGCTGGGCATCACGCCGCGCAAGATCAGCGACGAGGAGATCGTGCAGCGCCTGGTCTATTCGCTGGTGAACGAGGGCGCCAAGCTGCTGGAGGAGGGCATCGCCTCCAAGGCCAGCGACATCGACATGGTCTACCTGACCGGCTACGGCTTCCCGCTGCACCGCGGCGGCCCGATGTGCTACGCCGACACCCAGGGCCTGTTCAACGTGGTGCAGGCCATGCGCCGCTTTGCGAAGAACCCGCACGACGACGCCGCGTTCTGGCAGCCCGCGCCGCTGCTGGCCAGGCTGGCCGGCGAAGGCCGCACTTTCAGCTGATCGAACGACACGACCCGAGCACAGGAGAACACACATGACCAACGCAGTGATCGTGTCCACCGCCCGCACCCCGCTGGCCAAGAGCTGGAAGGGCGCCTTCAACATGACCCACGGCGCCACGCTGGGCGGTCACGCCGTCAAGGCGGCCGTGGAGCGTGCCGGCATCGAGGCGGGTGCCGTCGAGGACGTCCTCATGGGCTGCGCCAACCCCGAAGGGGCCACTGGCGCCAACATCGCGCGGCAGATCGCGTTGCGCGCCGGCCTGCCGGTGACGGTGAGCGGCCTGACGGTCAACCGCTTCTGTTCCAGCGGCCTGCAGACGATCGCCCTGGCCGCGCAGCGCATCATCGCCGGCGAGGGCGAGGTGTATGTGGCCGGCGGCGTGGAAAGCATCTCCTGCGTGCAGCAGGAGATGAACCTGCACATGCTCACCGACAGCTGGCTGGCGCAGCACAAGCCCGAGATCTACTGGAGCATGCTGCAGACCGCCGAGCAGGTGGCCAAGCGCTACGGCATCCCCAAGGAGCGCATGGACCGCTACGGCGCCGAGAGCCAGCAGAAGGCCTGTGCGGCCCAGGCGGCCGGCAAGTTTGCCGACGAGATCGCACCGATCACCGTGACGCGCGGCGTGGCCGACATGAAGAGCGGCATGCGCACCCGGCAGGTGACGGTCAGCGTCGACGAGGGCCTGCGCGAGGGCACCACCTTCGAGGCGGTGCAGGGCATCCGCACCGCGCTGCCCGGCGGCGTGGTCAGCGCGGGCAATGCCAGCCAGTTCAGCGACGGCGCGGGCGCCTGCGTGGTGGTCAATGAGTCCTTCGCCGAGCGCCAGGGCCTGAAGCCGATGGGCCGCTTCCTCGGCTTCGCGGTGGCCGGCTGCGAGCCCGACGAGATGGGCATCGGCCCGGTCTACGCGGTGCCCAAGGTGCTGGCGCGCCTGGGCCTGAAGGTCGAGGACATCGACCTGTGGGAGCTCAACGAGGCCTTCGCGGTGCAGGTGCTGTACTGCGCGGACACGCTGGGCATCCCCTACGAGCGGCTGAACGTGAACGGCGGGGCGATCGCGCTGGGGCATCCCTACGGTGTGTCGGGCCAGCGGCTGACCGGCCACGCGCTGATCGAGGGCAAGCGCCGCGGCGCCAAGTATGTGGGCGTGACGATGTGCATCGGCGGCGGCATGGGCGCGGCCGGCATCTTCGAAGTGCTCTGACGCGGCGGAGGCGGCGATGCGCGCGACCCTCGAGTTCCTGCTCTACAACTGGCTGGGCGCCGAGGCGCTCACCGAGCGGCCGCGCTTTGCCGACCACAGCCGCGAGACCTGGGGCCAGGTGCTCGACACCTGCGAACGCATCGCCCGCGAGAAGTACGCGCCCTTCAACCGCCTGGTGGACACGGAAGAGCCTCGCTTCGATGGCGACAGGGTGATCCTCCCCCAGGCCACGCACGAGGCCTGGAAGGCGATGGCCGATTCCGGCCTGCTGGCCGCGGCGCAGGACTACGAACTGGGCGGCATGCAGCTGCCCTACACGGTGGAGTCGGCAGCGCACGCCTTCCTGAGCAAGGCCTCTGTGAGCATCGTCGCGGGCATGCTGACCAGTGGCAACGCCAACCTGCTGATGGCGCACGGCACGCCGACGCAGCAGCGCGTCTTTGCCACGCGGGAGTTCCGCGGCGAGTGGGCGGGCACGATGTGCCTGTCCGAGCCCCAGGCGGGCTCCAGCCTGTCGGACATCCTCACCCGGGCGGAACCGGACGGCGAGGATTTCGAGCGCGACCCGCTGGGCCCGCGCTACCGCCTGCGCGGCCACAAGATGTGGATCTCCGCCGGCGAGCACGAGCTCACCGGCAACATCGTCCACCTGGTGCTGGCCAAGATCCCGGGCGCGGACGGCAAGCTGGTGCCGGGCACGCGCGGCATCTCGCTGTTCATCGTGCCCAAGCGGCTGGTGGACACCGAAGGCCAGTTCACCGGCGAGCGCAACGACGTCGCACTGGCCGGCCTGAACCACAAGTGCGGCTGGCGCGGCACGCCCAACACGCTGTTGAATTTCGGCGAAGGCAAATTCACACCCGGTGGCCGCGCGGGGGCGATCGGCTACCGCGTGGGCGCGGCCGGCCAGGGCCTGGCCGGCATGTTCCACATGATGAACGAGGCCCGCATCGCCATCGGCCTGGCCGCGACGATGCTGGGCATGGCGGGCTATGAGGCCTCGCTGGCCTACGCCAAGGAGCGCCCGCAGGGCCGGCCGATGGGCCCGGCCGGGAAAGATCCGAGCAGCCCGCAGGTGCCGATCATCCAGCACGCGGATGTGAAGCGCATGCTGCTGGCGCAGAAGAGCTACAGCGAGGGCGCGCTGGCACTGCTGCTGTACTGCGCCCGGCTGGTCGACGAGCAGCACACCGGCGACGCAGCGGCCGCGGCAGAAGCGAAGCTGCTGCTGGAGGTGCTGACCCCGGTGGCCAAGAGCTGGCCCAGCGAGTTCTGCCTGGAGGCCAACAGCCTGGCCATCCAGGTGCACGGCGGCTACGGCTACACCCGCGACTACCCGGTGGAGCAGTACTGGCGCGACAACCGCCTGAACATGATCCACGAGGGCAGCCACGGCATCCAGGCGCTGGATCTGCTGGGCCGCAAGGTCATCATGAACGGCGGCGCCGGTCTGAAGGCGGTGGCCGCACGCATGCAGCGCAGCATCGACGCGGCACTGCCGGTGCCGGCCGGCCCGCTGCCGGAACTGCATGAATACGCTGCCGCGCTGGCGTCGGCGCTGTCCAGGGTCGGCGCGGCCACCCAGGCGGCCTGGGCCACCGGCGTGCCGGAGGAGGCGCTGGCCAACGCCGTGCCCTACCTGCAGGCCTTCGGCCACACCGTGCTGGCCTGGACCTGGCTGGACGTGGCCCTGGCCGCCCAGCGTTTGCTGAGCGAACAGCGCGGCCCGGAGGCCGACGCCCTGGCGCGCGGCAAGCTGGCCGCCTGCCGCTATTTCTTCCACTACGAGCTGCCGCGCATCGACGCCTGGCTGGCGGTGGTCGCCTCGCGCGACGACACCTGCCGCACGATGCAGGACGACTGGTTCTGACTTTTCGCCCGCAGGGGCGGGTCACAAGGAGACACATGCGATGAGCACCCCCGTCATGCAACTTTTTGACCTCACCGGCCAGGTCGCCCTGGTCACCGGGGGTTCCCGCGGCCTGGGTCTGCAGATTGCCGAGTCGCTCGGCGAGGCCGGCGCCAAGGTCATGATCTCGGCGCGCAAGGCCGCTGAGCTGGAGGAGGGCGTGGCCCACCTGCAGGCCCGCGGCATCGACGCGCGCTGGATCGCCGCCGACGCCTCCAGGCCCGAGGAACTGCAGCGCCTGGCCAGCGAGACGCAGGAGCGCCTGGGCCCCGTCGACATCCTGGTCAACAACGCCGGTGCCACCTGGGGCGCCCCGGCCGAGGAACATCCGCTGGAGGCCTGGGACAAGGTGATGAACCTGAACGTGCGCTCGATGTTCCTGCTCAGCCAGGCCATCGGCCGCGACTGCATGATCCCGCGCCGCAAGGGTCGCATCATCAATGTGGCGTCGATCGCCGGGCTGTCGGGCAACTCGGTCGAGATGAAGACGGTGGCCTACAACACCAGCAAGGCCGCCGCGATCAACTTCACCCGCGCGCTGGCGGGCGAGTGGGGCGTCTACGGCATCACCGTCAACGCGATCGCGCCGGGCTTTTTCCCCAGCAAGATGACGCGTGGCCTGCTCGACCGCCTGGGCGCGGACGAGATGGCCTCCCACGCCCCGCTGCGCCGCCTGGGTGACGACGACGACCTCAAGGGTGTGGCATTGCTGTTCGCCAGTGCCGCCGGCAAGCACATCACCGGGCAGGTGCTGGCGGTGGACGGCGGGGTGAGCGCCGTGCTCGGCGGCGCCTGACAGGGCGGAAGAACGGCCCATGCAATTCCCGGTTCACATTCCCTTCGTCGAGCACCTCGGCTTGGAGTTGCTGCACTTCGACGGCGGCGAGGCCCAGATCGCGCTGGACCTGCGGGCCGAGCAGTTCAACTCCTTCGGGGTCGCACACGGCGGCGTCACGATGACGCTGCTGGACGTGGTGATGGCGCACGCCGCGCGTAGCGTCAACCGCGAGCAGGACGGCGGCGGTCCCGGCGTGGTGACCATCGAGATGAAGACCAGCTTCCTGCGCCCCGGCGAGGGCCGGCTGGTCGGCGTGGGCCGCCTGCTGCACCGCACCGCGACGATGGCCTTCGTCGAGGGCAGCGTCTACAGCGGCGAGGTTCACCCGCGCGCGCTCTGCGCCCATGCCACCGGCACCTTCAAGTACCTGCGCAAGCTGCCCACCCCGGGCCGCGCGCTCAAGCCCCTGCAACGCAAGCTGGACGGCGCGGGCTCGGACTGAGCCGTGGCCCGTTCATCAGGAGACGACATGACCCAGATCCCGACCGTGAACCGCCAGATCCTGCTCGCCTCCCGCCCCGAGGGCGAGGCGACGGTGGACAACTTCCGACTTGTCGAGGTGCCGATCGCCCCGCTGGAAGAGGGCGAGGTGCTGGTGCGCAACCACTACCTCAGCCTGGACCCCTACATGCGCGGGCGCATGAACGAATCGAAGAGCTACGCCCAGCCGCAGCCGCTGGGCGAGGTGATGATCGGCGGCACCGCCGGCGAGGTGGTGGCCTCGCGCAACCCGCATTTCAACGTGGGCGATTCGGTGGTCGGCATGGGCGGCTGGCAGGAGGTCCAGCGCGTGGCCGCCGGCGCACGCGGCGTGCTGCAGAAGGTGGACACCCGCCAGGTCCCGCTGTCGGCCTACCTCGGCGCGGTGGGCATGCCCGGCGTGACCGCCTGGTACGGGCTGACGCAGATCATCGCGCCTCAGGCCGGCGAGACGGTGGTGGTCAGCGCCGCCAGCGGCGCGGTGGGCGGCGCAGTGGGCCAGCTCGCCAAGGCGCGTGGCTGCCGAGCAGTGGGTCTGGCCGGCGGTCCGGACAAGTGCGCCTATGTGGTCGACGAACTCGGCTTCGACGCCTGCATCGACTACAAGCAGCACCCGGACCTGAAGTCGCTGTCCAAGGCACTGAAGGAAGCCTGCCCGGACGGCATCGACGGCTACTTCGAGAACGTCGGCGGCCTGATCCTGGACGCGGTGATGCTGCGCATGAACGCCTTCGGCCGCATCGCGATGTGCGGAATGATCGCCGGCTACAACGGCGCGCCCACGCCGATGGCCAACCCGGCGCTGATCCTGGTGAACCGCATGAAGGTGCAGGGCTTCATCGTCAGCGAGCACATGAACCTCTGGCCCGAGGCCCTGAAGGAACTCGGCACGCGGGTGGCCTCCGGGACGCTGAAGTACCGCGAGACCGTGGCCCAGGGGCTGGAGAACGCGCCCGAAGCCTTCCTCGGTTTGCTGAAGGGCCGCAACTTCGGCAAGCAGCTCGTCAAGCTGATCTGACCCCCCGTTGCGGCTGACGCCGCCCCCTCGAGGGGGCGCCGCCCGTGGACCGGCGAAGCCGGCTCCACGGCAACTGCTGGAATCGCAATCCTGGAGAAGGACGTTTCGATGAAGGATCTCGAGGGCCGTGTGGCCGTACTGACCGGTGCGGCGTCCGGTTTCGGGCTGGAGGTGGCGCGCCTGGCCGCGGCCGCCGGCATGAAGGTGGTGATGGCCGACGTGCAGGCCGAGGCGCTGGCGCGCGCGGCCGAGGAGATCCGCGGCCTGGGCGCGCAGGTGCTGGCACAGCGCTGCGACGTCTCCAAGGCCGAGGACGTGGAGGCGCTGGGCGCGGCCACGCAGGCGGCCTTCGGGGCGCCGAACTTCGTCTTCAACAACGCGGGCGTCGCCTCCGGCGGGCTGGTGTGGGAGCACAGCGTCGCGGACTGGAATTGGGTGCTGGGCGTCAACCTCTGGGGCGTGATCCACGGCGTGCGCGTCTTCACCCCGATGATGCTGGCCGCCGCCAAGGCCGACCCGAGCTACGAGGGCCACATCGTCAACACCGCGTCGATGGCCGGCATGGCTTCGGCGCCGAACATGGGCGTCTACAACGTCAGCAAGCACGGCGTGGTGACGCTCAGCGAGACGCTGTACCAGGACCTCGCGCTGGTCACCGACCAGATCAGCGCCAGCGTGCTCTGCCCCTACTTCATCCCCACCGGCATCCACCTGAGCGAGCGCAACCGGCCCAGCGAGCTGGCGGCGGGGGCGGAAACCAAGAGCCAGATGATCTCGCGCGTGATGAGCGAAAAGGCCATCACCTCCGCCAAGGTCACCGCCGCCGAGGTCGCGGCCAAGGTGCTGGCCGGCGTGCAGGCGCGCCAGTTCTACATCTTCAGCCACCCGCACGCGCTGGCGCCGGTGCAAAGCCGCCTGGACGACATCCTGCAGCAGCGCAACCCCAGCGACCCCTTCCTGGCCCGGCCCGAGGTGGGCGACAGGCTGCGCGCGGCACTGCGCGGCTGAGGCATCGGTCACCGGCGACGGCGTGCGCCAGGGGGTGCCAGGTGGCGCCGCCTGCGCCGGTCTTTCGATCCTCAAGGGCGCCTCGAAACGCGTCGATAACGTCGGGATCTGTCAGGTTGCGCGTCGTCGCGGCAGGCAGTTGGGCGACACGGCGGGAATCGATGGACAAGGCGAGGCAGCAACGGACAGGAGGAGGGCGCAGGCCGGGTTGGGCGGCAGCGCTGCAGGCGCTGGCCCTGCTGCTGCTCGGGCTGCCGTGCCGTGCCGGGGCCGAGCCGCTGCGGTATGCGGTGGCGCTGTCCTACCACGAAGATGCGCCGGGGCGCCTGGACGTGAGCCAGGTGCGCGCGCTGGGCGAATCGGCCTGGAAGACGGCCAAGGCCGAGGGCGCCTCGCTGGGGTACACCCGTTCGGTGGTCTGGTTCCGCCTGCGCATCGGACTGAGCGGGCCGGCGGCTACGGCCCCGGTCGACTCGATCCTGGAGATCGGCTACCCGCTGCTGGGCGATGTGCAGGTGCACGGCCTGGGGCCCGAGCCCTTGCAGCTCGGCGCCCTGCGGCCCTTCGCGCAGCGGCCGATTCCGCACCGCCACTTCCTGGTGCCGCTGTCGGTAGCGCCCGGCCGGACCCTGGAGCTGCTGGTGCGGGTGCGCACCGAGTCTTCCCTGCAGTTCCCGGTGCGGGTGCAGGAGCGCAGCCAGGCGGAGGTGGCCGACGCCGGCAGCCTGCTGATGCACGGTGCCTACATCGGTGTGGTGCTGGCCATGCTGGCCTACAACCTGTTCATGTGGGTGGCGCTGCGCGACCAGCTCTACGGCTGGTACCTGGGCTGGATGCTGCTGATCGCCACCTTCGTGCTGGGCATGTCGGGACTGGCCTACCAGTGGTGGTGGCCCGATTCGCCGCGCTGGAACCTGGTCAGCCTGCCGCTGTCGCTGTCGCTTTCGCTGGTGTTCGCCACCGAGTTCTTCGCCCGCTTCCTGCAGCTGGCGCGCTGGTCGCGCACGATCCGGCGCATCAGCAGTGTCATCCTGCTGCTCAACGGCCTGGCGGCGCTGGCGGCGCTGGCGCTGCCCTACTCGGCGGCCGTGCAGTTCTCGATCGCCTGCGCGATGGTGACGGTCCTGGTGTGCAGCGCCCAGGCGATGGTCATTGCGCGGCGCGGCGAGTCGGCCGCCAGGCTCTTCCTCTTCAACTTCTCGATCCTGCTTTCCGGCGGCGTGGTGATGGCGCTGAGCAAGGTGGGGATCCTGCCCCATGCGCCGATGACCGAGCTGGCACCGCAGCTGGGCTCGGGGGTCGAGCTGCTGCTGTTCTCCTTCGCGCTGGCGATGCGGGTGCAGTCCGAGCGGCGCCTGCGCGAGCAGGCCCAGCGCGAGGTGATCGCCCAGCAGACCCGGCTGACCGGCGAGCTCGAGCGCCGGGTGGCCGAGCGCACGCTGGCCCTGGAGCAGGCGAACCAGGAACTGGCTTCGCTGAGCCGCACCGACGCGCTGACCGGGCTGTACAACCGCCGCTACCTCGACGAGCGCCTGGGCGAAGAGGCCGCGCGCAGCCGCCGCAGCGGCCGGATGCTGGCGGTGCTGATGATCGACATCGACCACTTCAAGCGCCTCAACGACACCCACGGCCATGCCGCCGGCGATGTCTGCCTGCAGGCCGTGGCGCAGCGGCTGAAGGGGGCCACGCGCCAGGGGCAGGACCTGCTGGCGCGCTACGGCGGGGAGGAGTTCTGCCTGCTGGCGCCGGTGGCGGATTCGACTTGCGCGCAGCAGCTGGCCGAGCGGGTGCGCCTGGCCGTGGCGCAGGCGCCCGTGCCCTGGGCGGGGCAGTCGTTGGCGCTGAGCGTGAGCGTCGGACTGGCACTGGGCCGGGGCGGCGACCGCGACGCGGTGCTGGCCCTGCAGCGCGTCGCCGACGAGGCCCTGTACGCCGCCAAGGCCGCCGGCCGCAACTGCTGGCGCCTGGCCTTGCCGGACGCGCTGCCGGAGCGCGCCCCGCCGTCCGCCGCAGGCGCCGGCGCCGCGGTCCTCAGCCCCGCTGCAGCAGGTTGAAGGGCGCGCGCCCGCCCCCCGCGCAGATCAGCCCCAGCACGCGGCCGGGCTCCGCGCCCACCATGCCCCAGTCGAAGCGCCAGCCCCAGTTGCCGCTGGCGGTGCCGGGGATGTTCATGCGGTGTTCGCTGCCCAGGCCGAGCACGTCCTGGAAGGGGAAGATGGCCAGCCGGGCCACCGAGTTGCAGGCCGCGCGGATCATGCCCCAGTGGATGTCGCCCTCGTGCGCCGGCAGGTAGCTGGCGGCGAAGCGGCGCTCGGCAGGGCCGGCGGAGTTCCACCAGCCGCGCACGGTGTCGGTGTCGTGGGTGCCGGTGTAGGCCACCGTGTTGGCGATGTAGTGGTGCGGCAGGTACTCGTGCGTGGCGTCGCCGCCGAAGGCGAACAGCAGCACCCGCATGCCCGGGTAGCCGCAGTCGGCCAGCAGCCGGGCCACGTCCGGGGTGATCAGGCCCAGGTCCTCGGCGACGATGGGCAGCTCGCCCAGGGCCTGGCGCAGCGCCTCGAACAGCGCGATGCCCGGTCCGGGCTGCCAGCTGCCGGCCAGCGCGGTGGGCGACTCCGCCGGGATGGACCAGTAGGCCGCGAAGCCGCGGAAGTGGTCGATGCGGAAGACGTCGGCCAGCTGCATGGCGCGGCGCAGGCGGGCCACCCACCAGGCGTAGCCGTCCTCGGCCATGCGGTCCCAGCGGTACAGCGGGTTGCCCCAGTGCTGGCCTTCGGGGCCGAGCGGGTCCGGCGGTGCGCCGGCGACCCGGGTGGGCTGGTCGTCGGCGTCCAGGTGGTACAGGTCGGGGCGGGCCCAGCAGTCGGCGCTGTGGTGGGCCACGAAGATCGGCAGGTCGCCCATCAGCGCCACGCCGCGGGCGTTGGCGTAGGCCTTCAGCGCCGCCAGCTGGCGGTCGAAGCACCACTGCACGAAGGTCCAGAAGGCGATTTCGCCGGCCAGCTGGCGTCGCGCCGCCGACAGGGCCAGGGCGTCGCGGTGGCGCAGCGGCAGCGGCCATTCCCACCAGGGCGCGCCGTCGTGCTCGGTCTGCAGGGCCATGAAGAGTGCGTAGTCGTCCAGCCAGGCCTGCTGCGAGGACGCCCAGCGCTGCAGCTCGGCGCGCTCGGCCGCGCTGGCCCGGGCTTCGAAGCCTGCCGCGGCGCGGCGCAGCGCTGCCATCCGCCAGGGCGCCACCGCGGCGAAGTCGATGCGCCCGCCCGGCCAGCCGCCCGCGGGCAGCGCCAGGTCGGTGAGCCAGCCGCATTCGACCAGGGGCTCGAGGGCCACCATCAGCGGGCTGCCGGCGAAGGCCGAGGGGCTCTGGTAGGGCGAGCCGGTGCCGTCCGGCGGCGTGGTCGGCAGCCACTGCCAGACGCTCTGGCCGGCATCCTGCAGCCAGTCGACGAAGTGGTAGGCGCTCGGACCCAGGTCGCCCAGGCCGTGCGGACCGGGCAGCGAGGTGGGGTGCAGCAGGACGCCGGCAGCGCGTTCGGGAAGCTTCATGGTGGCAGCGGTGGGTTCGGTCGGGCCCGGTCGGTTCCGGTCAGGTGCCGCGCTGCTGCAGCAGCGCCAGCACGGCGCCGCGCAGTGCGGCCTGGGCGTCGGTGATCAGCGCGGTGGGCACGCCCTCGAGGTAGCCGCGGAAGCGCCCCTTGGCCTCGAAGCGCTCGCGGAAGGCCGAGGCGAAGAAGCGCTCGCCCAGGCGCGGCACGATGCCGCCGCCGACGAACACGCCACCGCGCGCGCCCAGCGTCAGCGCCAGGTTGCCGGCCACGCCGCCGAGCATAGCGCAGAAGCAGTCGATCGTGCGGCTGCAGGCGGCGTCCGTGCCGGCCAGGCCGCGCTCGAGGATCTCCGGCGGGCTGCGTTCGGCCGCGGGCGCGCCCAGCGCCTCGGCCACGCAGCGGTGCAGGGTCGGCAGACCGGTGCCGGAGAGGAAGCGCTCGGCCGACACATGCGCGAACTCGCGCCGCGCCAGGCGCAGGATCTCGGCCTCGAAGTCGTCGGCGGCCGCCAGCGTCACGTGGCCGCCTTCGCCGGGCAGCGCCTGCCAGCCCGCCGGCGTGCGTGTCACCGCGCCCACCCCCAGGCCGGTGCCCGGGCCGAGCACGGCCAGCGTGCCCTCGGCCCGCGGCAGGCCGGAGATCGGCCGCAGCTGTGCGGCACCCAGCGTGGGCAGCGACAGCGCCAGGGCCTCGAAGTCGTTGAGCACCTGCAGGGCCTCCAGGCCCAGCTCGGCCTGCAGGGCCTGGCGCGAGAAGCTCCACGGGCTGTTGGTGAAGCGCACCGCGTCGCCGGTGATGGGCGTGGCCACCGCCAGCGCGGCCCGGCGCGGCGGCTGCCAGGGCCGGCCGGCCGAGCGTGCCGAGGCGGCCAGGTCGGCCAGATAGGCCTGTGCCGCCGCGCCCGGCGTGGCGTGGTCGGCCACCGTCAGCGTGCGCACCTGCGAGACCTCGTGGCGCGCCGCGCCAGCCGCATCGTCCACCCAGCCGAAACGGGCGTTGGTGCCGCCGATGTCGGCGACCAGCCAGGGCAGTCCGGCGGCGACCGGGTCCGGTCGGGCGTCGTGCGGGCAGGGCGATGCGTGCGGGGCGGCGTCGTTCGGGCTCATCGGGGGCGGTGGCGCGCGGATCGGGACAAGGGCAGATTGTCCGCGCTGCGGGGCCCGGCTGCGCAGGGGGACCCTAAACTTGTCGCATGCCTGTACCTTCTCCCGACGCCCTGCCCGACGCCATTGCGGAGGGCCTGGCCGAGCGCGCCGCCGAGCTGCGCGCCACGCTGAACCACCACGCCCACCTGTACTACGTGCTCGATGCGCCGACCCTGCCGGACGCCGAGTACGACCGCCTGTTCCAGGCGCTGCAGGCGCTGGAGGCGGCGCACCCCGGTCTGCGCACGCCGGACTCGCCCACCCAGCGCGTCGGTGGCAGGGTGCTCGACGGCTTCACGCCAGTGCGGCACGCGCTGCCGATGCTGTCCATCCGCACCGAGACCGACACCACCGCGGCCGGCGCGCAGGCCTTCGACGCGCGGGTGCGCCGTGAGCTGGCACTGCCCGACGATGCGCCGCCGGTGCAGTACGCGGTGGAGCTGAAGTTCGACGGCCTGGCGATCAACCTGCGCTACGAGCAGGGCGTGCTGGTGCAGGCGGCCACCCGCGGCGACGGCGAGACCGGCGAGGACGTGACGCAGAACATCCGCACCATCGGCCAGATCCCTCTCAGGCTGACCGGTTGCGAGGCGCCGGTGCTGGAAGTCCGCGGCGAGGTCTACATGCGCCGCGACGACTTCGAGCGCCTGAACGAGCGCCAGCGCGAGAAGGGCGGCAAGACCTTCATCAACCCGCGCAACACGGCCGCCGGGGCGATCCGCCAGCTCGACCCGGCCGGGCTGGCCGACAAGCGGCTGAGCTTCTTCGCCTACGGCCTGGGCGAAGTGCAGGGCTGGAACGTTCCGGCCACCCACTCCGGCGTGCTGGACGCCCTGGCGGCGCTGGGCCTGCCGGTGTGTGCCGAGCGCGCGGTGGTGGCCGGCGCCGACGGCCTGGTGGCCTTCCACCAGCGCGTGGCGGCGCTGCGCGACGCGCTGCCCTTCGACATCGACGGCGTGGTCTACAAGGTGAACGACCGTGTGCTGCAGGAGCGGCTGGGCTTCGTCACCCGCGAGCCGCGCTGGGCGGTGGCGCACAAGTACCCGGCGCAGGAGCAGATGACGCGGCTGCTGGACATCGACATCCAGGTCGGGCGCACCGGCAAGCTCACGCCGGTGGCCAAGCTCGAGCCGGTGTTCGTCGGCGGCACCACCGTCAGCAACGCCACGCTGCACAACGAGGACGAGGCCCGCCGCAAGGACGTGCGCATCGGCGACACGGTGATCGTGCGCCGCGCCGGCGACGTCATTCCCGAGGTGGTCGGCGTGGTGCTGGAGAAACGCCCTGCGGATGCCGGCGAGCCCTTCGACCTGTACCAGCGCCTGCAGGGCGCCTGCCCGGTCTGCGGCAGCGCCATCCTGCGCGAGGAGGGCGAGGCGGACTGGCGCTGCAGCGGCGGCCTGTACTGCCCGGCGCAGCGCAAGCAGGCGCTGCTGCACTTCGCCGGCCGGCGCATGATGGACATCGAAGGCCTGGGCGACAAGCTGGTCGACCAGCTGGTGGACGCGGGCATCATCCGCACCCTGCCGGAGCTCTACCGGCTCGGGCTGACCCGGCTGGCGGCGCTCGATCGCATGGGCGAGAAGAGCGCCACCAACCTGGTGGCGGCGCTGGAGAAGAGCAAGCGCACGACCCTGGCGCGCTTCCTGTTCTCGCTGGGCATCCGCCATGTCGGCGAGGCCACCGCGAAGGACCTGGCGCGGCACTTCGGCCGCCTGGACGCGGTCATGGACGCCACGGTCGAGCAGCTGCTCGAGGTGCGCGACGTCGGCCCCATCGTCGCGCAGAGCATCCGCACCTTCTTCGAGCAGCCGCACAACCGCGAGGTGGTGGAACAGCTGCGCGCGGCCGGCGTGACCTGGGAGGAACACGACGGCGCGGTGGCGGATGCGTCGCCCAGACCCCTGGCCGGGAAGACGCTGGTGCTCACCGGCACGCTGCCGACGCTGTCTCGCGAGGAGGCCAAGGCGCTGATCGAAGCCGCGGGCGGCAAGGTCAGCGGCTCGGTGTCGAAGAAGACCCACTGGGTCGTCGCCGGCGAGGAGGCCGGCAGCAAGCTCGACAAGGCCCGCGAGCTGGGCGTGGCGGTGCTGGACGAGGCGGGGCTGCAGGCGCTGCTGGCCGGCGGGGTGTGACGCCGCCGCTCTCGTCGGCCTAGCGGCCGACCTGCGGCTGCGGCGGGTCGGCCCCCACCCGCTGCCACTGCCCGCCGCGCAGGATCTCGTGCGGGCGGAACAGGGCCTTGTAGGCCATCTTGGGGCTCTCGGCGATCCAGTAGCCCAGGTAGAGGTGCGGCAGGCCCAGGGCGCGGGCCTGTTCGATCTGCCAGAGCACGTTGTAGCTGCCGTAGCTGCAGCCCGGCTCGGGCTCGTAGAAGGTGTAGACCGCCGACAGGCCGTCCTCGAGCACGTCGAGGATCGAGACCATCTTCAGTGCGCCCGGCGCGTGGCTGGGCCCGGGCAGGCGGAACTCGACCAGGCGGGAGTTGACCCGGCTCTGCAGCAGGAACTGGGTGTACTGGTCCACCGAGTCCTGGTCCATGCCGCCGCCGGCGTGGCGCTGGTTCTGGTAGCGCAGGTAGAGCTGGTAGTGCTCGGGCACGAAGCCCAGGCGCATCACGCGCACCTGCAGGCCGCCGTGCTGGCGCCAGGCGCGGCGCTGGCTGCGGTTGGGCTGGAAGTCGCGCACCGGAACGCGCAGCGGCACGCAGCGGTCGCAGCCGTCGCAGTAGGGCCGGTAGGTGAACATGCCGCTGCGCCGGAAGCCGTTGGCCACCAGCTCGGAGTAGGTGACGGCGTTGATCAGGTGCGAGGGCGTGGCCACCTGCGAGCGCGCCTGGCGCTCGGCCAGGTAGCTGCAGGGGTAGGGCGCCGTCGCGTAGAACTGCAGTTGCGCGAGCGGCAGGTCCTTCGGGTAGGTCACGCGGGGGCTTCGGGGGGCGAGGGGGCGGCCGCGTCGGGGTCGGCCGTCGGGGCCGGCAGCTGCAGGCCCGGCAGTTGTCTCCAGTGCTGCGGATCATAGATCCAGGCGGGCGGCGCTGTCAGGTCCACCACGCGTTCGAGGTGCGCCTCGAACTGCGCGCGCGGCAGCGGTGCGGCGCCCAGGCTGGCCAGGTGGGCGGTCTGCTGCTGGCAGTCGATCCAGTCGATGCCTTCGGCGCGGCAGAAGGCCACCAGCGCGGCCAGCGCGATCTTGGAGGCGTCCGGGCGCAGCGAGAACATCGACTCGCCGAAGAACATGCGCCCGAGGTTGATGCCGTACAGGCCGCCGACGAGCTCGCCGTCCACCCAGGTCTCCACCGAGTGCACCTGCCCGGCGGCGTGCCAGCGCCGGTAGGCGCTCTGCAGCTCGGGCAGGATCCAGGTGCCGGACTGGCCTTCGCGCGGGGTGCCGGCGCAGGCGGCGATGACGCGGTCGAAGGCGTGGTCGAAGCGGATCTCGCAGCCCGGGCTGCGCAAGAAGCGCTGCAGCGTCTTGCGCAGCGAACGGTGCAGGCGGAACTCGGCCACCTTCAGCACCATGCGCGGGTCGGTGCTCCACCACAGCGGCGGCTGGCCGGGCCCGTACCAGGGGAAGATGCCCTGCCGGTAGGCCAGTCGCAGCCGCGCCAGGCCGAGTGCGCCACCGGCGCAGAGCAGCCCGGGGGCGTCGCTGTCGGGGCCCAGCGCCTGCCGCGTGGGCGGGAAGGGCTGCGGGGCGGTTTCGCGCCCGGTTTCCGGCGGCAGCCAGGGGATCATCGCGGCCTGTCGGGCGGGGGGCGGTTCGCGGTGTGCCGTCGCAGTCGACCCGGGGGCTCGGCCTCTCAGCGCAGCTGCAGGTCGTCGGCGCCGTACTCGAGGCCGAGCGGCTCGACGATCAGCCGCTTGGGCCCGGCTTCCACCTGGCCTGCCACCCAGGCGTCCACGCCCTGGGCGCGGGCCACCTCGACGGTGCGCTGGGCGTCCCCGGCCTTGACGAAGAGGGCGAAGCCGGCGCCCATGTTGAGCGTGGAGTAGGCCTCGCGGTCGTCCTGCTGCGCATGGCGCTGGATGAAGGCCAGCACCGGCGTGACCGGCGGCACCGTGTGCACCCGGTAGGTCAGCGTGGCCGGGTGGCGCAGCAGCTTGCGCCAGCCGTGGCCGGTGATGTTGGCGCAGTAGTGCGGCGTGATGCCGGCCTGCCACAGCGCCTCGGTGACCGGCGAGTACAGCACGGTGGGCGCCAGCAGCGCCTCGCCGTAGGTCAGGCCGGGGTGGCGATCGGGGTCGACCTCGGTGAGGTAGCCCTGCGGCAGCCGCTCGACCAGCTTGCGCGCCAGGCTCAGGCCGTTGGCGTGGATGCCCGAGGAGGCCAGCAGCACGATGGCGTCGCCCGCGGCGAGCCGGTCGCCGACGGACAGGCGCTCCTTCGGGTTGATCAGGCCGGTGCAGGAGGCCGCCAGGTCCACCCGGCCGGCCTCGACGATGCCCGCCAGCGCCGGCGTCTCGCCGCCGCCCCAGGCCACCCGGCAGGTCTCGCAGGCGGCCTTCCAGCCGGCCACCAGGGCCTGGGCGCGCTGGGCGTCGCCGAACCAGTCGCTGCCGCCGGCCGCCCAGTAGGCCTGCACCACCAGGGGCGTGGCGCCCACGGTGATCAGGTCGTTGATCGCCATCGCGATGGTGTCCTGGGCGATGCGGTCGTAGTAGCTGCGGCCCGTCAGCTTGGCCATCTCGTCGGCCACCAGGGTCTTGGTGCCCAGGCATTCGACGATGGAGGCCAGGTAGAAGGGGCCGACGTCGACCACGTAGGCCGATTCGCCGCGCGAGGCGGCGACTTCGCCGAAGCCGTGCGCGGCCAGCTGCGCCGCGGTGGCCGCGGCGGCGCGCTGGGCGCTGATCTTGAGCGGATCGATCAGGTCGTACTGGACGCCGGCCTGTTCGTAGCTGAGGGTACCGGCAGCGGCCTGCGCGGGGGTGTCGTGGGCTTGCATGGGCGCGATTATCCGGGACGGCGCGGCCGCTGCCGGCACCGGAGCGGGGCCGGCGCAACCCGACCCGTAGAATCGCCGCCCCATGAGCTACCTCGTCCTGGCCCGCAAGTACCGGCCGCGCCGCTTCGCCGAGATGGTCGGGCAGGAGCACGTGGTGCAGGCGCTGGGCAACGCGCTGACCCAGCAGCGGCTGCACCACGCCTATCTCTTCACCGGCACGCGCGGGGTGGGCAAGACGACGGTTTCGCGCATCCTGGCCAAGAGCCTGAACTGCACCGGCGCCGACGGCCAGGGCGGCATCACCGCCGAGCCCTGCGGGGTCTGCGCGGCCTGCCGCGACATCGACGCGGGCCGCTACGTCGACTACGTGGAGCTGGACGCCGCCTCCAACCGCGGCGTCGACGAGATCAGCCAGCTGCTGGACCAGGCGATCTACAAGCCGGTGGTGGGGCGCTTCAAGGTCTACATGATCGACGAGGTGCACATGCTCACCACGACGGCCTTCAACGCGATGCTGAAGACGCTGGAGGAGCCGCCCGAGTACCTCAAGTTCGTGCTGGCCACCACCGACCCGCAGAAGGTGCCGGTGACGGTGCTCAGCCGCTGTCTGCAGTTCAACCTGCGGCCGATGGCACCGCAGACCGTCTTCGAGCACCTCGGCCAGGTGCTGGCGGCCGAATCCATCGACGCCGAACCGGGCGCGCTGCGCCTGCTGGCGCGTGCCGCACGCGGTTCGATGCGCGATGCGCTGTCACTCACCGACCAGGCCATCGCCTTCGGCGCGGGCCGCCTCGAGGAGGGCGCGATCCGGCAGATGCTCGGCGCGGTGGACCGCTCGCACGCGGCGCGCATCGTCGAGGCGATGGCCGCGGCCGACGGGGTGGCGCTGGTGCGCGCGGCCGACGAGCTGCGCGCGCTCGGCCTGTCGGCCAGCGGCACGCTCGAGGAGCTGGCCACCCTGGCGCAGCAGATGGCGGTGCTGCAGGCCGTGCCGGCCGCGGCCGACGAGGCCGACCCCGACCACGCCCTGCTGCAGCGCCTGGCCGGCCTGCTGGCGCCCGACGAGACCCAGCTGCTCTACAGCGTGGCGCTGCACGGCCGGGCCGAGCTGGCCCTGGCGCCCGACGAATACAGCGGCCTGGTGATGGTGCTGCTGCGCCTGCTGGCCTTCAAGCCCTACGGACCGGCCGACGGTGCGAACGCCGGTGCCGGTGCCGGCGCGGCGGCCCGTGCAGCTGCGGCGCCGTCCGCGCGATCGGCCGCCCCGCAGTCGGCGGCCATGCCGGCCGTGGCACCGGCGCGCAGCGAGCCGTCCGCCCCCTCGCCGGCCGCTGCAACGCCGGCTCCGGCCAGCCCGGAGCTGCGCCGGCCCGCCGCACTGCCGCGCAGCAGTGTGCCGCTGGCGCAGGCGGTGCCGGACCCTGAGCCGTCGCCCCCCGCGGAGGCGCGCACGTTCGCGTCACAGGCTGCCGAGGGGCTTCGCACGCCGCCGGCCACGGCGCCTGCGTCGTCGGCGCCGATGCCCCGGGCCGAGCCCGTGTCCAGCCCGGCCGGCCGGATCGGCCCCACCGAAGCGGCCGCTTCCTCCGCGCCGCGCGGCAGTTCGCTGCCGCCCTGGGAGATCGACGAGGACAGCCTGCTCGGCGAGCCGGCCGCGGCGTCGGCCGCGAGGCCGGTAAGTGCTGCGCCGGCAAGTGCTGCGCCGGTGAATGTCGCGGTGGCGCCCCGGGCCGTGCCGCAGGCGGCCCGGCCGATCGAGCTGCCCGACCTGGGTGTGGGCAGCGCCGTCGGGGCCGACGGCCCGGATGCCGCCGAACGTGCCTGCACCGACCGCTGGCTGGCCTGCTGCGCGCAGTGGTTCGAGCAGGGCGGCCTGTTCGGCCTGGTGCGCGAGCTGGCCTGGCAGGCCCAGTGCATCGGCATCGACGCGTCGGCCGAGCCGCCCTGCTGGACGCTGCGGGTGGAGCGCGAGTCGCTGCGCCAGAGCAGCCACCGCGAGCGCCTGCAGGAGGCGCTGGCCGAGCGGCTCGGCCATCCGGTGCGCCTCGAAATCGTCGCCGGCGCGGTGACCGACAGCGCGGCGCGCCGCGATGCCGCCGACCGGGCACGCGCGCAGGCGCAGGCCGAGGCGGTGATCCGCCAGGATCCGCAGGTGCTCGAGCTGCTGGCACGTTTCCCGGGGGCACGCATCGTGCCGGGTTCGATCCGGCCTGCCTGAGCGGCGGGGCACACGCACCCGGGCGGCGGCAGGTCGCGCGGATGCGGCACACTCCCGCCCCAGCGCCGCGGCTCCACCGCGGCAGCGGCAGAACCGATCGACGATCCCGACCGTTCTTCACCGTTTTCACCGCTTTTCACCGTTTCCCGACCCGAAAGGATTCCCATGCTCAAAGGACAACTGGCCGGCCTGATGAAGCAGGCTCAGGCGATGCAGGACAACCTCAAGAAGGCACAGGACGAGCTGGCCAACGTCGAGGTCGAGGGCCAGTCCGGCGCCGGCCTGGTGAAGGTGACGATGACCTGCAAGCACGACGTGCGGCGCGTGGCCATCGACCCCAGCCTGCTGGCCGACGACAAGGACATGCTCGAGGACCTGGTGGCTGCCGCCTTCAACGATGCGGTGCGCCGTGCCGAGACGGTCAGCCAGGAGAAGATGGGCAAGCTGACCGCCGGCATGCCGCTGCCCCCGGGCATGAAGTTCCCCTTCTGAGGCCGGCGGGCGCCGTACCGTGGCCAGCCGCCCTGCCGAACCGCCTGCGCGGCCTGCCGATGCGCTGGGGCGCCTGATCGAGGCGCTGCGGCGCCTGCCGGGCGTGGGCGTGAAATCGGCCCAGCGCATGGCCTATCACCTGCTGCAGCACGACCCTGACGGAGCGCTGCAGCTGGCCCGGGCGCTGGACGAGGCGGTGCACCAGGTGCGCCACTGCGAGCGCTGCCACACCTTCACCGAGCAGCCGGTCTGCAGCACCTGCCTGGACCCGCTGCGCGACGCGCGCCAGCTCTGCGTGGTCGAGACGCCGGCCGACCAGGCCGCCGTGGAGCGCACCGGCAGCTACCGGGGCCTGTACTTCGTGCTGATGGGCAAGCTCAGTCCGCTGGACGGCATCGGCGCGCAGCAGATCGGCCTGCCGGCGCTGCTCGAGCGGGTGGGCGACGGCACGGTGCAGGAGGTGATCGTCGCCACCAACTTCACCGCCGAGGGCGAGCTCACCGCCCACGTGATCGGCCAGGCCCTGCAGCGCCAGGGTGTCCGGGTCACCCGGCTGGCGCGGGGCGTGCCGATCGGCAGCGAACTCGAGTACGTGGACCTGGGCACGATCGCCCACGCGCTGGTCGACCGGCGCTGAGCCCGGGCTGCGCCACCTCGGGCGTCGCTGCCGCGACGGCCGGGTCACGCCGCTATGCGTGTCCGCCCCGACGCCCGGCCGATGCGCCCGCGGATGCGCCCGGGTTCAGCGCGCCCGACCGGCAGCGACCTTGCTGCCCTGGCGCGGCGTGGCCTTGCGGACCACCTGGGCCGCCCGCGCCTTGCCGGCCGTCTTCGCCCGCACCTTGGCCTTGGGCTGATAGACCACCAGCACCTGGCCGGCGTTCAGCCGGGCCTTGGCGCCCACCTGGTTCCACTGCGCCAGCTGCACCGGGCTGACGCGATAGCGCCGTGCCACGCTGGCCAGCGTGTCGCCCTTGCGCGCCTTGACGCGCAGCTTGCGCAGCGGCGGCAGGTCGGGGGCCAGTGCGATCTGGGCGTGGTCGGCCACGTGCTCGGACACGTCCGCGGCGCGCTGCGCCGGGCGCGGCACCAGCAGGGCCGAGCCGGCCTTGACCAGCATGCGCGGCGGAATGCGGTTGACTTCGCGCAGCCGGGCCTCGCTCAGGCCGGCCTGGCGCGCTGCCTCGGCCGGGCGCATCGTGCGGTGCACCACCCAGGCGGTCCAGCTGGCCAGCGGGCCGCGGTGCGACTTCAGGCGGCTGACGAACAGGTCGGCATTCTCGAAGGGCAGCAGCACCTGGGGCGTGCCGGCCGCCAGGATCACCGGCTTGTTGTGCTGCGGGTTGAGCTGGCGGAACTCGTCCACGCCCAGTCCGGCCAGGCGGGCGGCCAGGTCGACGTCGATGTCGCGCTGGATCGGCACGCTGACGAAGTAGGGGTGGTTCTGGATCTCGGGCAGCGTGAGCCCGAAGTCCTGCGGTGCCGCGACGATCTGCCGGACGGCCATCAGCTTGGGCACGTAATGCCGCGTCTCGGCCGGCATCGACAGGCTGGCGTAGTCGGTGGGCAGGCCGGCGCGCTCGTTGCGGGCGATGGCGCGTCTGACGTTGCCCTCGCCCCAGTTGTAGGCCGCCAGCGCGAGCTGCCAGTCGCCGAACATGCGGTGCAGGCGCCCCAGGTAGTCCAGCGCCGCGCGGGTGGAGGCCAGCACGTCGCGCCGGTCGTCGCGGAACAGGTTCTGCTTGAGGTCGTAGTCGCGCCCGGTGGAAGGAATGAACTGCCACATGCCCGAGGCCCGCGCCGAGGACATGGCGGTGGGGTTGAAGGCGCTTTCGATGAAGGGCAGCAGCGCCAGCTCCATCGGCATGCGGCGGCGCTCGACCTCGCCGACGATGTGGTACAGGTAGCGCGCGCTGCGCGAGGTCATGCGCTGCACGTAGTCGGGGCGGCTGGCGTACCAGCGTTCGTGCTCCTGCACGAGCGGACTGTCCAGCGCGGGCATCGCGAAGCCCTGGCGGATGCGCGCCCACAGGTCGGCGTGCAGGGCCGGGGTGTCCAGCTGCAGCGGCTGTTCCGGCTCCAGCGGGTCGTTGACCGGGCCGACGGCGCCTTCGCCGCTTTCGGGCTGCGCGGACGCCGCGACGCCGGTGGCGGCGGAAGCAGGCGGGGCCGGCGCAGCCGTCAGTTCAGGCAGCGGCGCGAGCGGGCCCTCCCGGACCGGAGTGGCCGCGGCAGGTGCCGAGGGAGGGGCCGCCGGTGCGGGGGCCGACGTGGCGCTGCCGGGGGAGCCGGCGGGCGAGGGCGCCGCGCGCTCCGGCACCGTGGTCACCTGCGGCGGCGGCAGCGCGCCGGGCAGGCCCGGCATGTCCAGGCTGGCACAGCCGCTCAGGCCGCCGGCGCCCAGCAGCAGGCCCAGGCTCAGCACCCGGCGCGAGACGACCGGCGCCACCACGCTGCGGCCCCCGGCGAGCAGGCTGGCAAGGCGGCGGCGCCGGGCGGGAGGCAGCGAATCGGTCATCGGAACTCGTTCTTCCAGTGTCGGAGGGTGGCCAGCACCGCGACGGGGTCGGCCGGATCCGCGCCGCGGGCGGCGGCAGCAGCCTGCACCGCCGGGGCCTGGCAGCGCAGGAAGGGGTTGATCTGCAGCTCGAGGGCCAGCGTGCTTGGCAGGGTGGCCTCGCCGCGCTCGCGCAGCGTCTCGCAGTGCTGCCGGTGGTGGATCACCGCAGCGTTGTCGGGTTCCACGGCGGCCGCGAAACGCAGGTTCGACAGGGTGTATTCGTGTGCACAGCAGACCCGCGTCTCGCCCGGCAGGCCCGCCAGGCGCTGCAGCGAGTCGGCCATCTGCGCCGGGCTGCCTTCGAACAGGCGGCCGCAGCCGGCGCTGAACAGGGTGTCGCCGCAGAACAGCAGCGGCGCCTGGCCGGGCGGCTGCAGCAGGTAGGCCACATGGCCGGCGGTGTGGCCGGGCGTGTCGATCACCTGCCAGTCCTGTCCCAGCAGGGTCACGACGTCACCGCCCTGCACATGCTGACAGGGGGGGGCGGGGTCGAAGGGCAGGCGCTCGCCGGCAGGGCGCCAGACCGGCACGGCACCGAACCGATCGCGCAGTTCGGCCACCCCGCCCACGTGGTCGCCGTGATGGTGGGTCACTAGAATGCCGGCCAGGGCCAGCGATGCCTGTGTCAGCGCCGCGACGACGGGCGCGGCTTGGCCTGGATCGACCACGACCGCCGAGCGGTCGTCGTGGACGAGCCAGATGTAGTTGTCGGAGAAGGCGGGCAGTGCGGCGATTTTCATGACGTCAAGTCCGGGAATTATAAAGAGCGACCCCTGGCTGGAGACGCCCTTCGGCCGCCGTGTGCTCGCCTGGGAGCAGGCGCAGCTCGACCGTGTCGTGGCGGACCTGTTCGGCTTTCATGCGCTGCAGCTGGGCTGGCCGGCGCTGCAGGGGCTGCGTGCCAATCGCATGCCGCACCGCTGGCTGCTGGCGCCCGGGATGCCCGCCGGCAGCTCGACTGCCGTGCCTGGGGTGTCCGGCGCGCCGGGTGTGCCCTGGGTCGGCGGCCAGCCCGGCAGTGCCGCGTTGCGCCCCGATGCGTCGCTCGAGCCTGTCGTGCCGCTGGCGCTGCGCGCCGAGTTCGAGGCGCTGCCCTTTCCCGCCGCCAGCCTCGACCTGGTCGTGCTGCCGCACACCCTGGAGTGCGCACAGGATGCGCACCAGACGCTGCGCGAGGTCGAGCGCGTGCTGGTGCCCGAGGGGCGGGTGGTGCTGCTGGGCTTCAACCCCGCCAGCCTGCTCGGCCTGCAGCAGCGTGCCGCGCCGCTGTGCGACCGCCTGGTCGCGTCCCCCTGTGCCCTGCCGGTGGACGGCGAACTGATCGGCTGGCGCCGCCTGCGCGACTGGCTGCGCCTGCTGGGCTTCGAGCCGGAGGTCGGGCGCTTCGGCTGCTACGGCCCGCCGCTGGGCTCCGACCGGCTGCTCGAGCGTGCCGCCTGGCTGGAGCACATCGGCGCGCGCTGGTGGCCGGTGCTCGGCTCGGTCTATCTGCTGCAGGCGGTCAAGCGGGTGCGGGCGATGCGCCTGGTCGGCCCCGCCTGGAAGCGCCGCCGGGCCGGGGCCACGGCGCCGGCCATCGTGGCTCGGCGCGACGCGCGACGCCAGTCCGGGGGAATGCCGCCCTGAACCGCCATGTTCGCCCGGGCGGCCCGGCGGGCTGCCTGCGCTGCCACGGCTGCCTTCAACGTCCTCGCGGGGCCGACCATCCTGGCTCCTTCTGCCGAACTGTTTCTGCCCGGCCCGTGCCGCTGCCCTCATGAATGCCATGTCCTCTCAACCGCCCGCCTCCGGGACTCGTGCCGCTCTGCCCATCGCCCGCCCGCAGGTGGTGGTCTACACCGACGGTGCCTGCAAGGGCAACCCCGGCCCGGGCGGCTGGGGGGTCTGGCTGCGCAGCGGCGAGCACAGCAAGGAGATGTGGGGCGGCGAGCGCCACACCACCAACAACCGCATGGAAATGATGGCGGTGATCGAGGCGCTGGCCAGCCTGAAGCGCAGCTGCGACGTGCAGCTCTTCACCGACAGCGCCTACGTGCAGAACGGCATCACCAGCTGGATCCACGGCTGGAAGCGGCGCGGCTGGAAGACCGCCGACGGCAAGCCGGTCAAGAACGTCGAACTCTGGCAGCGCATCGACGCGCTGGCGCAGCTGCACCGCGTCGACTGGCGCTGGGTCAAGGGCCATGCCGGCGATCCGGGCAACGAGCGCGCCGACGAACTGGCCAACCGGGGCGTTGCCGAGGCGCTGCAGCGCTGAATCCACGCGGCTCGCCACCGAAGTTCCCGGCCGATCGGCCAGAATGTGACCGTGGCGTGAAGCACGCCCGATCCCCACAGAAAGGAATGCGCTCATGATGCCCCTGAAGACCCTGACCCGCAGCCTCGTCGCCGCCCTGGCGCTGGTGGGCGTGGCCGCCGCCGTGCAGGCCCGTCCCTTCGATGCGATCAAGAAGAGCGGCAAGATCGTCGTCGCCACCGAGGGGCAGTTCGCGCCCTTCAACCACTACGAAGGCGCCAAGCTCACCGGCTTCGAGGTCGAGGTGGCCGAGGCGGTGGCGGCGAAGATGGGCTTGAAGACCGAGTGGAAGGCGCTGAGCTTCGATGCCCTGCTGACCGGCCTGGGCCAGGACCGCTGGGACCTGGTGATCGCCTCGCACGGCATCACCGAGGAGCGCGCCAAGGCGGTGACCTTCACCGAGCCGCACTACTGCTCGGGCGGCGTGATCATCGCCAAGAACCCGGCCATCAGGACCGCCAAGGACCTGGCCGGCAAGGTGATCTCGGTGCAGACCGGCACCAGCTACCAGGAGAACGTCAAGAAGGTCGCCGCGGTCAAGGAGATCAAGAACTTCCCGCAGGATACCGACGCGCGTGCCGCGCTGGCCAGCGGCCGGGTCGACGCCTGGGTGACGGATCGCTTCGTGGCGCTGAAGGCGCTCAAGAGCGGCCCGGATGCCGGCATGAAGATGGGTGACTTCCTCTTCGTCGAGCGCATCGCGGCCGCCGTGGCCAAGGGCAACAGCAGCCTGGCGGGCGAGTACAACAAGGCGCTGGCGGCGATCATGGCCGACGGCAGCTACACCAAGATCGCCACCAAGTGGTTCGGCGAGGACATCCGCTGCAAGTGAGCCCGGACCGCCTCCTCCGCCTGTGGCCGGCCGGCTGGTCGCGCCAGCGCAAGAGCAGCGCGACCATGCTCACCGCCACGCTGGGGTTGCTGCTCATCCTCTGGCTGATCGCCATTCCGCTGTCCTGGGCGCCTGCGCCGATCGGCAACCATGCCGAGCTGTTCGCCCAGGGCACGCGGGTGACGGTGCAGCTCACCGTGGTGGCCGGGCTGGCCGGCGTGGTGCTGGGGCTGCTGGCCGCGCTGGGCAAGACCTCCCGGCTGCCGCCGCTGCGCTGGATCGCGTCGTTCTACATCTGGGTCATGCGCGGCACGCCGCTGCTGGTGCAGGTGCTGGCAGTGTATTTCGCGCTGCCGGAGATCCACCCCGCCCTCAGCCTGGGCGAGTTCAGTGCCGCCTGCGTGGCGCTGGCGCTCAACGTCGGTGCCTACAACGCCGAGGCGATCCGCTCTGGCCTGCTCGCGGTGCCCAAGGGGCAGATCGAGGCGGCCAAGGCGCTGGGCCTGTCGAAGTGGCATACCTTCGTCGACGTCACCTTCCCGCAGGCCTTCAAGATCTCGCTGCCGCCGCTGGTGAACAACATCGTCGCGCTGCTGAAGGACTCCTCGCTGGCCTTCACCATCGGCGTGGTCGAGCTGACCAACGCCGGCTCGCAGGTCAAGAGCAGCACCTTCCAGGCCGTGCCGGTGTTCATCGCCACCGCGGTGATCTACCTGCTGCTGACGACGGTGATGACGGTGATCTCCGACGCGGTGGAACGCCGCTTCGATGTGGAGGGCAAGCTCGGATGACCACCCGCAACGCCTCCTCGGCGCCTTTCATCAGCGTGGAAGGTGTCAACAAGCACTTCGGCGCCCACCATGTGCTCAAGGACGTCAGCACGCGGTTCGACGCCGGCGAGGTCACCGTGATCCTGGGGGCCTCCGGCTCGGGCAAGAGCACGTTGCTGCGCATGCTCAACCGGCTGGAGACGCACGATTCCGGGCGCATCGTGGTCGACGGCATCGAGGTCAACGACGACGCCAGGCAGCTCGAACGCCTGCGCGCCGAGGTCGGCATGGTGTTCCAGCAGTTCAACCTGTTTCCGCACCTGACGGTGCTGGAGAACGTGGCCCTGGCACCGCGCCGGGTGCGCAAGCTCGACCGGGCGGCCGCCGAGGCGCGCGCGAAGGAGCTGATCGAGCGGGTCGGCCTGGCCGCGCACCTGCACAAGCACCCCTTCCAGCTCTCGGGCGGTCAGCAGCAGCGCGTGGCGATCGCGCGCAGCCTGGCCATGCAGCCCAAGGTGATGCTGTTCGACGAGCCCACCTCGGCGCTCGACCCCGAGATGGTCAAGGAGGTGCTCGACGTGATGAAGCAGCTGGCCCGCAGCGGCATGACCATGCTGGTGGTCACGCACGAGATGGGCTTTGCCCGCGAGGTGGCCGACCGGGTGCTCTTCATCGACCAGGGCCGCATCGCCGCCGATGCGCCGCCGGCGCAGTTCTTCGGCGCGCAGGACAACGAGCGCATCCGCGCCTTCCTCGGCCGGATCGTTCATTGACCCACCCCCGTTGCGGCTGACGCCGCACCCCCTCGAGGGGGCGCCACCAGCGGCCCGGCAGAGCCGGTTCCGCGGTGGCTGCTGGATGAATGCAGGCGGCGTGGCTTGGCCTTGCGCTCAGGCTGCCGCGCGGCGCTCCCGCAGCATCGGCAGCAGCTGCACCGCCAGGATGCAGGCGAGGATCAGCGCGCAGCCGGCCCAGCCGGCCTGCGTCAGCCGGTCGCCCATCATCAGGTAGCCGAACATCGCAGCGAACACCGTCTCGGACGACAGGATGATCGCCGCGTCGGCCGCGGCGGTGTTGCGCTGGCCGATCACCTGGGCGGTGAAGCCGATGCCCACCGAGACGATGCCGGTGTAGGCGATGTCGGCGGCGGCCTGCTGCAGGGCCGCCGCCGAGATCGGCTCGGCCGCCGCCGCCCAGAGGCTGGCCACCGCGCCGCAGACCAGGAACTGGCCGCAGGCCAGCAGGAAGGGGGCGGCCATGCGGTCGGCCACCCGGCCGACGAAGAGCACGTGCACCGCCCAGGGCAGCGCCGAGGCGATCACCCAGAGGTCGCCGGTCTGCAGCTCGACCTGGCCGGCGCCGGAGAGCAGCCAGGTGCCGACCAGGCAGCCGATCGAGGCCGGCCAGACCGACGCATGCGGGCGCCGCGCCAGCCACCACCAGGCCAGCAGGGGCACCAGCGGCACGTACAGCGCGGTCAGGAAGCCGGCGTTGGTCACCGTGGTGCCGATGATGCCGATCTGCTGCATCGCCGCGCCCAGCCAGAGCAGCCCCCCCAGCCCGGCGATCTGCAGGGCATCGCTGCGGTTGGGAGAGAGCTGGCGCGCGCGCAGGAAGCGCCACTCGCGCCAGGCGAAGGGCGCCACGACGGCCGCCCCGATCAGGAAGCGCGCCCCGGTGAACGTCATCGGGCCCACGTGGGCCATCGCGGTGCTCTGGGCCACGAAGGCCGAGCCCCAGATCAGCGCGACGACGGTGAGCAGCAGGTTGGCCTGGAAGCGGGTCATCGGCTCAGGCCCTCGTGGCGTTCGGGCGCGTGCGGTAGAACTGCATCGGCACGCCCTGGGCCAGGCGCTGCTGCTCCTCGCGGCGGCTCTGGTTGAGCACGGACTTCTTCATCCGGCCCACCACGTGCATCTCGCAGGGCTTGCAGTCGAAGCGCAGGGTGAGCTTCTCGCTGCCGTTGACCAGCGTCAGCGGCTCGGCCTTCACGGTGCCCTGCACGCCGGTGACCCCCTTGGCCTGCTTGGGGCACAGGCTCAGGCTGTAGCGCACGCAGTGCTTGGTGATCATCAGGCTGACCTCGCCCAGGGCCTCGTGGCTCTCGTAGGCGGCCTCGATGACTTTGACACCGTGGCGGGCGTAGAAGTCGCGCGCCTTCTGGTTGTAGACGTTGGCGAGATAGCTCAGGCCGTCCTCGGGGTAGGGCGCGGGCGGCTCGACGGGCTGGGCGCGCGCCGGGCGCTCGTGCGCGGCCAGACGGGCGGCGTCCAGCGCGTCGATCGCGGCGCGGCGCAGCGCATTGAGCGTGCTGGCGGGCACGAACCAGGGCCGGGCGGTGCGCAGCGACAGGTCTTCCAGCGCGTAGATCGTGGCGCCGAGCTTGCCGAGCTGCTCGCGCAGCGTGGCCTCGGCCCGGGCGGCGTCCTTCGGCGCGTCCTTCGCCGTCGGCCGGGCGACGGTGACCTCCACGCCCGCCTCGTCGGTGGCGGTCAGCGCCAGCCCGTCGGGCGTGTCGGACAGGCGCAGCCACAGGCCGATGCGGCGCTCGGCGCTCTTCTTCTCCAGCAGGCGGTCCCAGGCCATGTCGCGGTTGCGGCTGAGCCGGGTGTCGCGCCGCAGGTCCTTGTAGCTGGCCACGGCCTCCTTGGGCACGATCTGCCAGAGGCGCTTGCCGGCGTCGACGCAGCGGGCGGTGTCGATCGGCAGGCCCACCAGCTCCTTCTGCAGGTCGTAGTAGGTCAGCGCGTCGTTGTTGTTCAGCTCGCCCACGCCCTCGTCGAGCTGCAGCTCGACATGGTCGGGGGCCACCTTCGTGACCCAGCCCAGCGGCAGGCCGGCGTGCTTGGGGCTGTCGAAGGCGCCGATGTCGTCCTGCCGGCCGTTGACGAAGTAGTCGGTGCTGCCGCGGTTGAAGTTGCGGTCCGGATCCGGCGTGAAGGTGTAGCGGCAGCGCCCGGCCGAGGCCCGCGCCAGCTCGGGGCGCTGCTCCAGCACCGCGTCGAGCAGCAGCCGGTAGTGGGCGGTGAGGTTCTTCACGTAGCCCAGGTCCTTGTAGCGGCCTTCGATCTTGAAGCTGCGGATGCCCGCGTCGACGAGGGCGGCCAGGTTGGCGCTCTGGTTGTTGTCCTTCAGCGAGAGCACATGCTGCTCGTGCGCGACGATGCGCCCCAGGCTGTCGCTGACGGTGTAGGGCAGGCGGCAGGCCTGCGAGCAGTCGCCGCGGTTGGCGCTGCGCCCGGTGTGGGCGTGGCTGATGTAGCACTGGCCCGAGTAGGCCACGCACAGGGCGCCGTGCACGAAGAACTCCAGCGTCGCGTCCTGCACCTGGTCGGCGATGGCGCGGATCTGCGGCAGCGTCAGCTCGCGCGCCAGCACCATCTGGCTGAAGCCGGCATCTTGCAGGAAGCGCGCCTTCTCGGGCGTGCGGATGTCGGTCTGCGTGCTGGCGTGCAGCTGGATGGGCGGCAGGTCGAGCTCGAGCAGGCCCATGTCCTGCACGATCAGCGCATCCACCCCGGCGTCGTGGAGCTGCCAGACCAGCCGGCGCGCCGGCTCCAGCTCGTCGTCGCGCAGGATGGTGTTGAGCGTGACGAAGATGCGGCTGTGGAAGCGGTGGGCATGCGCCACCAGCCGGGCGATGTCGGCCACCGAATTGCCCGCGTTGTGCCGGGCGCCGAAGTCCGGCCCGCCGATGTAGACCGCGTCCGCGCCGTGGTTGACCGCCTCGATGCCGATGTCGGCGTTGCGGGCGGGGGAAAGCAGTTCGAGTTCGTGGCAGGGCATGGCAGGCGTCGGCGGAGCAACCCGATAGTGTAGGCCGGCCGGGCGGTGGCCTGCGGCCCGCCTCAGAACTCGACCACCTCGACCGTCACGCCCTTGAGCGCCAGGGCCCAGCGGCCCTGCGTGGCGGCCTCCCGGCTGGCGAAGGGCCACCAGACCGCCGACCAGCGCTCGCCGCGCTGCAGCAGCTCGACCTGGGTGCCCGGCAGCGAGCCCGCCAGGGTCGCCGCCGCGGCCTCCATGCGGCGCCGCAGCGCCTCGGCCTCGGCGCGGACCGGGCTGGGCCGGGTGGCCAGTGCGAACACGGGGCCCTTGGCCGGCAGGGGTTGCGGCGCGAGGCCCGGGGCGGGCCTGTCAGCCGGCGCGGTCGGGAGAGGTCGCAGCGGGGCCGGCTTCGGCCCGGGCTGTTCGTGCCTAGGCGGTTCGTGCGGCGCTTCGTGTCGATCCGGCCGGGCAGCTGCGGGCGCCGGCGTCGGTGGCGTGGCGTCGGAGGCTGTGTCGACTGCGGAAGCGGCAGCGGTCAGTCCATGGGGCAAGGGGGAGGAGGCCGCACCGTGTGCGGCCGCGTCGACCTGCACCGCGTCCCTCGTCGGCCCGGAGGCCGTCGCCTCGGCGTGGGCCGCGTGGGCGGTCGCGTCGGCGGCCGCCGAGGACGCTGCCGAGGAGGCCAGCGCCGCGGCCGGGGCATGGCCCGCCAGCGGCGCAGAGGCCGGGGCCGAGCCGGCGGAGGAGGCAGAGGAAGAGGCCGCTGCCGCAGCGTGCGCACCACCGTGCGCCGACCGCCCCCCGCCCAGCCAGGGCGCCAGCACGGCCAGCACGAGGAGCCCGGCGAGCAGCGCGGTGGCGCCGGCGATCCGGCCCGGTGCCAGGGCGCGTCGCCCAAGGACGGCCTTGGGCGCATCGGGGGCGAGCAGCAGGCGGTGGCGGGCGCCGCCGCTGTCGATCGCGGCGCTGAGTACCCAGCGCTGCGTCCAGGGCGTGAATCCGCCGCTGCCGTCGGCCTCCGGTTCGTTCCCGGCCAGTGCAGCTTCGACCCCGGCGGCCAGGTCCTGGGCGAGCAGGGCCTCGCGCGGCGGCACGAGGCGCTGCGGTGCGTCTTCGCTGCCCGGTCGGTCGTCGACCGCGTGGGCTTCGACCCAGGCCTGCGTCGGCGCGAGCTCGAAGCCGGGCAGGAAGGGCTCGTCGAAGGCGGCCTGCCAGGGCGACGGGGCGGGCGGCCCGGCGCGCCGCAGCCGTCGCCACAGGCCGCCCAGGCGCCGTCGCAGGCCGGCCAGACGGCCGCTGGAGCCCGCAGGGCCGGCCGCCTCGGCGGCGGCTTGCCCGCCCTGCGTCGGGCCCGGCGGGTCGCTGGCGCGGGGGGTGAAGGGCAGGCCCACCACGCCGACGCCGCCCACCTGCTCGGGCCGGATGCGCCGCGCCAGCGGGTGGCGGTTGTGCCAGGCGACGACGCGCGCGGCGGTGTCTCGGGTGAGCTTGGGATCCATCGCGCGCGGATTCTGGAACGCCGCGCCGCGGGGGAATCGGCCGATCAGCCGGGTCTTGGCGGTGCAGACAGGTTCTGGGGCCAGGCGTCCCGCAGCGCCCGGGCCGCGGCCAGCCCGGCGCGCACCGCACCTTCGAGGGTGGCGGGGTAGGGGCCTTCGAGGTAGTCGCCCGCCGCGACCAGACGCGGGGCGATCGCCGCGGCGGGCCGCTGCAGCCCCGGCACGCAGCGGAAGGTGGCACGCTTCTCGGTGACGATCTGTTCCAGCGTCACCGCCGTGGCACCGGCCAGTGCGCTGCGCGCCTGCGCCAGCAGGGCGGCGGCGCTGGCCTGCCTGCCGCGCGCCACCCAGGGCGCCGCGCCGCTGACCACGAAGGCGAAGCGTGCCGCCGCGCCGCCGAGCTGGCCATGGTCGAAGGCGAACTGGGCCGGCGCCATGGGGCCTTCGGTCAGCGCGACCATCGGTGCGGCCAGCCGCGCGCCCGGGGCGCGCAGGTAGCCGGTCAGGATGGGTTCGTAGTGGAAGGCCGCTGCCCGGGCCGACCAGGCGGGCGCGATCTGCGCCGTCAACCGGGCCGCTTCGGCCGCGCTGCAGGCCAGCACCACGGCGTCGTGCGGCTCGCCGTCGACGCGCCAGCCGCCGCCCGGTCGAGCCTCGAGCCGGCCTGTGCGCCGGCCCAGCTGCAGCGTGGCGCCCTGCGCGGCCAGCCAGGCCAGGGCCGGCTCGGGCAGCAGCTCGGCCAGGGGCCGGCGCGGGATCAGCAGGTCGCTCGAGCCTGGGCCGGCGAACAGCGCATCGTGCAGCACGCGCAGGAAGACCTGGGCGCTGGCCTCGGCGGCCGGGGTGTTGAGCGCGGCCACGCAGAGCGGGTCGATGAACTGCGTGCGCACGCGCCGGGGCAGGCGCGCGGTCAGGCGGGCGACGGTCAGCGCCGGGTCGCAGCGAAAGCGCCGGGCACTCCAGCCAGCCGCCGCGGCCAGCAGCGCCAGGCGCTCGCCCAGCCCCCAGTGCGACATCGCCCAGAGCGCGCGCACGAAGGCCGGCAGTGGCGCGCCCGGCGGCATGCGCAGACCCTGGCCCTGCGCGTCGACCAGGGTGAGCGGCAGGCGCAGCAGCAGCGCCTCGGGGGCGACGCCCACCTGGCGCATCAGGTCGAGCGTGGCCGTGTAGGCGCCGATCAGGATGTGCTGGCCATTGTCGAGGCGGGCCGGCGCCGCGCCGTCGTCCGGGGCGGGCAGGCTGCGCGCGCGCCCGCCGGCCTGCGGTGCCATCTCGTGCAGGGTGACGGCGTGGCCGTCGCGCACGGCCTGCACCGCGGCGGCCAGGCCGGCCCAGCCGGCACCGACCACGGCCACCCGCGCCGGACGGCCCCGCGCCGGCGCGGCCACCGGTTCAGCGGCCACGCCAGTTGGTGCGCATCGCGATCCAGAGCTTGCGCACCGGGGTCAGCGAGATGCGCTGGTGCAGCACCTGGTAGCCGCCGGCCTCGATCTCGCGCAGCAGGGTGCGGTAGATGTTGGCCATCATCAGGCCGGGCTTCTGGGCGCGCCGGTCGGCCTCGGGCAGCAGGGCCAGGGCCTCGTCGTAGCTGCGGTGGGCGCGCTCGACCTGGAAGCGCATCAGCGCGGTGAAGCGCTCGCTGTAGCCGCGGTTCATGATCTCGTGCGCCTTGACGTCGAAGCGCTTGAGCTCGTCGATGGGCAGGTAGATGCGCCCGCGCCGGGCGTCGTCGCCGACGTCGCGGATGATGTTGGTCAGCTGGAAGGCCAGGCCCATGCGGTGCGCGTAGGCCACGGTGGCGTCCTCGCTGCGGCCGAAGATGTTGGCCGCCACCTCGCCGACGATGCCCGCCACCAGGTGGCAGTAGCGCTGCAGGCCGATGTAGTCCAGGTAGCGGCTCTGGCTCAGGTCCATCTCGCAGCCCTCGATCACCGCCAGCAGGTGCGCGGGGGTGATGCCGTACTCGGCCGTGTGCGGCAGCAGCGCCTGCGTGACCGGATGCTGCGGATCGCCCGCGAAGCTGCGCTGCACCTCGGCGCGCCACCAGGCCAGCTTCTGCGCCGCCACGGTGGGGTCGCTGACCTCGTCGACCACGTCGTCGACCTCGCGGCAGAAGGCGTAGAAGGCGGTGATCGCCGCCCGGCGCGGTGGCGGCAGGAAGAGAAAGGCGTAGTAGAAGCTCGAGCCGCTGGCGGCCGCCTTTTCCTGGACGTATTGCTGCGGTGTCATGACGGGTGCATTGTCGCAGCCGGGGCGCCGGACTCGGCGGGGGCCTTCACATCCAGGCGGCGCGCCAGAGCAGGCGCGGGCTGTCCCAGGCGCGCAGCCGGGGCCGCTGGCGCAGCGTGGCGTGGTCGAGGCCGGCGATCTTGTCGAGGATGCGCAGGCCGCCCTGCACCACCAGGCGCAGCTCCCAGCCCATGCGCCCGGGCAGTCGGGTGGCCAGCGGCGCGCCCTGCTGCATCAGGCTGCGCGCCCAGGCCACCTCCTCGGCGATCAGCGCGCGGGTGGCCGGCGTGTCCTGGCGGTTCATCAGCTGGTCCACGCCCAGGCCGAAGCGCTCGCAGTCCGACAGCGGCAGGTACAGGCGGTCGCGCGGCAGGTCGATGCTGAGGTCCTGCCAGAAGTTGATCAGCTGCAGGGCGGTGCAGATGGCGTCGGACTGCGCCAGCGAGCGCGCGTCGTTCACCCCGTACAGGTGCAGCAGCAGCCGCCCGATCGGGTTGGCCGAGCGGCGGCAGTAGCCCAGCAGGGCGGCGCGGTCCGGGTAGCGGTGCTGGCGCAGGTCCTGCTCGAAGGCGTCGAGCAGGTCCTCCAGCAGCGGCAGCGGCAGGCGGTGGCGTGCCAGCACCGGCGCGAGCGGCCCGAACACCGCGGCCCAGCGCGGCGACGGGGGCTGCCCGCCGGCCACCTGCAGCAGCTCGTGCCGGTAGGCCTCCAGCGCGGCGATGCGCTCGAGGGCGCTGGCCTCGCCTTCGTCGGCCAGGTCGTCGGCGGTGCGCGCAAACCAGTAGATGGCCTGCACGGCCGGGCGCAGCGCGGGCGGGCACAGCCAGGAGGCGACCGGAAAGTTCTCGTAGTGTTCGACGCTCATGATGGGGCGGGCGCGATTATCGCGGCGCGGCGACGCCCCGGTGGTTTGACAAGGGCGGGGCCAGCCTCCTACATTACTGACCAGTCAGTCAGTAAATCGGTGCGGCCGGTCTTCGTCCCTTCGACGCAGCGTCCGGTGCCGCCTCGGGGCTGGCAGCCGGACCCAGGCTCCTCCCCCTTCCTTCGACGCAAGCACACGAGGCGCGAGCAAGCATGCGCAGACCTTTCCCACTTCTGGCCGCCGTCGTCCTGGCAGCGGTGCTGGCGGCCTGCAGCCGCAGCGAGCCACAGCCCGAGCCGCTGCGCGCGGTGCGCACCGAGCGGGTCGGCATGGCGGCCGTGTCCGATGCAGCGACCTACGCGGCCGAGGTGCGCGCGCGCACCGAGAGCCGGCTGTCCTTGCGCGTCGGCGGCAAGCTGCTGCGCCGCACCGTGGACCTCGGTGACCGGGTGCGCCCCGGCCAGCTGCTGGCCGAGCTGGATCCTGGCGACCTGAAGCTGGCGCAGGCGGCGGCCCAGGCCGCTGCCCGTGCCGCCCAGGTCCAGCTGAGCCAGGCCCGTGCGGACCTGGAGCGCGCCCGCGAACTGGCCGCGCAGCAGTTCGTCGGACCGGCCGAGCTGCAGCGGCGCCAGACTGCCGTGGAGGCCGCGCAGGCGGCACTGGAGCAGGCCCGCGCGCAGGAGGCTGCGCAGGGCAACCAGGCCGGCTACAGCCGCCTGCTGGCCGACGCGGCCGGCGTGATCACCGCGGTGGAGGCCGAGCCCGGTGCGGTGCTGGCCGCCGGCGCCCCCCTGTTGCGACTGGCCCAGGACGGTCCGCGCGACGTGGTGTTCAGCGTGCCCGAGGACCGCGTCGAGGTGCTGCGCACGCTGCGCGGCCGACCTGGGGCGCTGCAGGTGCGGCCCTGGGCCGCGCCGGCACAGGCCCCCGCGCTGGCGGCCCGGGTGCGGGAGGTGGCCGCGGCCGCCGATCCGCTCACCCGCACCTATCTGGTCAAGGCCGAGCTGCAGGGCGGCACGCTGCAGCTGGGCCAGACGGCCACCGTGACGCTCAGCCTGCCCGGCCCATCCGGCCAGATCCGGCTGCCGCCGAGCGCGCTGTGGGAGCAGGGCGGGCGCAGCATGGTCTGGCTGCTCGACGCCCAGGCCATGACCGTGACCCGCCAGCCGGTGCAGATCAGCGGTGCGCTGGGGCGCGATCTGCTGGTGGGGGCCGGGCTGCAGCCCGGCCAGGAGGTGGTGACCGCCGGGGTGCACGTGCTGACCGAGGGGCAGAAGGTGCGCCGCTGGATCGAGCCGCGTGCGGCTGCCGCTGCGTCGGCGGCGTCGTCATCGGCGGCGGTGCGCTGACGTTGGGCACCCCCCGGAAAGCCACGGCATGAAACTGCATACCCACGACCGCCCGCACCGCCACGGCGTGAACATCTCGCGCTGGGCCCTGGAGCACCCGGCGCTGACGCGCTATCTGATGATCGTGTTGATGGTGCTGGGCGTGACGGCCTATTTCCAGCTCGGCCAGGACGAGGATCCGCCCTTCACCTTCCGCGCCATGGTGGTGCAGGTGGCCTGGCCCGGTGCCACGGCGCAGCAGATGGCCGAACAGGTCACCGACCGCATCGAGAAGACCCTGCAGGACGTGCCCTACGCGGACATCATCCGCAGCTACACCAAGCCGGGCGAGTCGGTGACGATCTTCCAGATCAAGGACAGCTCGCCGCCTCGCGAGGTGGCCGATGTCTGGTACCAGGTGCGCAAGAAGATCGGCGATATCCGCGGCACGCTGCCACAGGGGGTGATCGGGCCGTTCTTCAACGACGAGTTCGGCGACGTCTACGGTTCGATCTACGCGTTGTCGGCCGACGGATTCAGTCCGGAAGAGCTGCGCGTGTTCGCCGACCAGACCCGCTCGCGGCTGCTGCGGGTGCAGCACGTGGCCAAGGTGGAGCTCTTCGGCGCCCAGGCCGAGAAGGTGTTCGTCGAGATCCCCGGCAAGCGCCTGGCACAGCTCGGCCTGGACCTGAACCAGGTGGTGGCGCAGCTGGGTGCGCAGAACGCGGTCGAGGCGGCCGGCGTGCTCGATGCGGGCAGCCAGAACCTGCAGCTGCGCGTGAGCGGCGCCTTCGATTCGGTCGAGCAACTGGCAGGCCTGCCCCTGCGTGCGGTGCACCCGGTCACCGGGGTGGCCAGCCAGCTGCGCCTGGGCGACATTGCCCGCATCGAGCGCGGCTATGTCGATCCGCCCACCGTCAAGGTGCGCCACCAGGGCCGCGAGGTCATCGCCCTGGGCGTGGCGATGGCCAAGGGCGGCGACATCGTCGCGATGGGCCAGGCGCTGCGCGCCGAGGTGCAGGCGCTGCGCGCCGAGCTGCCCGCGGGCATCGAGCTGGCGCAGATCCAGGACCAGCCGCAGGCGGTGACCCGCTCGGTGGGCGAGTTCGTCAAGGTGCTGATCGAGGCGGTGGTGGTGGTGCTGGCGGTGAGCTTCGTCAGCCTGGGCCTGCACACCCGGCCGCTGCGCATCGACATCTGGCCCGGGCTCGTGGTGGGCATCACCATTCCGCTGGTGCTGGCGATCACCTTCGTCACGATGTACTACTGGGGCGTGGGGCTGCACAAGATCTCGCTGGGCTCGCTGATCATCGCGCTGGGCCTGCTGGTGGACGACGCCATCATTGCCGTCGAGATGATGGTGCGCAAGCTCGAGGAGGGCCACGACAAGCTCTACGCGGCCACCTACGCCTACGACGTGACCTCGATGCCGATGCTCACCGGCACGCTGATCACCGCGGCCGGCTTCCTGCCCATCGGCATGGCGAAGTCGTCGGTGGGCGAGTACACCTTCGCGATCTTCGCGGTCACCACCGCGGCGCTGCTGATCTCCTGGCTGGTCTCGGTCTACTTCGTGCCCTACCTGGGCGCGCGCCTGCTGCGCGTGCGAGCGCACGAGGGCGGGGCGGGAGGGCATTCGCAGGAGCTCTTCGACACGCCCTTCTACGCGCGCTTCCGGCGCCTGGTGGACGCCTGCGTGCGCCATCGCTGGATCACCATCGGGCTGACGCTGGGCATCTTCGTGCTCGGCCTGGCCGGCATGGGGCGGGTGCAGCAGCAGTTCTTTCCGGATTCGGTGCGCCCGGAGATCCTGGTCGACCTCTGGCTGCCCGAAGGCGCCACCCAGGCCGAGAGCGAGGCCGTCGCGCGGCGCTTCGAGGCGCGTGTCGCCCGCGAGGCCGGGGTGGTCTCCACCACTGCCTGGATCGGCTCGGGCGTGCCGCGCTTCTACCTGCCGCTGGACCAGATCTTCCCGCAGAGCAACGTCAGCCAGTTCATCGTGCTGCCGCAGGGGCTGGCCGAGCGCGAGGCGCTGCGCCGGCGCCTGCCCCAGGTGCTGGCCGAGGAGTTCCCGGAAGTGCGGGGTCGCGTCAAGCTGCTGCCCAACGGACCGCCGGTGCCCTATCCGGTGCAGTTCCGGGTGATGGGACCGGACGCCGTACAGGTGCGCCACTGGGCCGACCTGGCCAAGGAGCTGATGCGCCGCAACCCGAACCTGATCGGCGTGAACGACAACTGGAACGAATCGATCAAGACGCTGAAGCTCGAGGTGGACCAGGACAAGGCCCGGGCGCTGGGCGTGACCAGCCAGGGCATCGCCCAGGCCACGCGCATGCTGCTGGCCGGCCTGCCCGTGGGCCAGTACCGCGAGGGCGACAAGCTGGTGGACATCGTGCTGCGCCAGCCGGCCGCCGACCGCGCTGCGATCACCGACCTGGCGTCGGCCTACGTGCCTGCGTCCGGCGGGCGGATGATTCCGCTGGCCCAGGTCGTGCGCATCTCGCACGGCTGGGAGCCCGGGGTGCTCTGGCGCGAGGACCGGCTGTTCGCCGCCACCGTGCAGGGCGATGTGGTCGACGGCGTGCAGGGCGCCACCGTCAGCGCGCAGGTCTGGCCGGCGATGCAGGAGCTGCAGCGGCGCATGCCGCCGGGCTATCGCATCACCATGGCTGGCGCGGTGGCGGAAAGCAGCAAGGGCCAGGGCTCGATCGCCGCCGGGGTGCCGATCATGCTGTTTCTCATCTTCACGCTGCTGATGCTGCAGCTGCAGAGCTTCTCGCGCGCGCTGCTGGTCTTCCTGACCGGGCCGATGGGCATCGCCGGCGTGGCTGCGGCGCTGCTGCTGCTGAACCGCCCCTTCGGCTTCGTCGCGCTGCTGGGCGTGATCGCGCTGATGGGCATGATCATGCGCAACTCGGTGATCCTGATCGACCAGATCGAGCAGGACCGGGCCGCGGGCGTCCCCACCTGGGAGGCCATCGTCGAGTCGGCGGTGCGGCGCTTCCGGCCGATCGTGCTGACCGCCGCGGCGGCGGTGCTGGCGATGATTCCGCTGTCGCGCAGCGTGTTCTGGGGGCCGATGGCGGTGGCCATCATGGGCGGGCTGGTGGTGGCCACCGCGCTCACGCTGCTGGCTCTGCCGGCGATGTACGCGGCCTGGTTCCGGGTGCGCCGCGAGGATCCGGCGCAAGGGCTGCCCGCCGCGGGCTAGAATCACCGATTCAAGGATCGCCCGAGGGGAGTCCGGCCGAGACTCCCCTCGCCGTTTCGCGCTGCTGACCGGAGCTGCTCCGGGCAAGGGCGCGCCAGGACACCGCGCGGGTGGCGAAATTGGTAGACGCACCAGGTTTAGGTCCTGACGCCTTCACGGGCGTGCCGGTTCGAGTCCGGCCCCGCGCACCAGGCAACCAGCAAATCACGAAAGAGTCTGAGCAAATGGCTGTTACTGTGGAGACCCTCGAGAAGCTCGAGCGCCGCATCACGCTGACCCTGTCGGCCGAAGAGATCCGCAAGGAGGTCGAGAGCCGCCTGAAGCGGCTCGCCCGGACGGTCAAGGCCGACGGCTTCCGTCCCGGCAAGGTGCCCATGGGAGTGGTGACGCAGCGCTACGGCTACTCGGTGCAGTACGAGGTGGTCAACGACAAGGTCGGCCAGGCCTTCGGTCAGGCCACCAGCGAGGCCCAGCTGCGCGTGGCCGGCATGCCGCGCATCAGCGAGAAGGAAGGCGCCGAGGAAGGCACCGTGGCCTTCGACGCGGTCTTCGAGGTCTACCCCGAGGTGGTGATCGGCGATCTGGCCGAGGTCGAGGTCGAGCGCGTCGCGAGCGAGGTCACCGACGCGGCGATCGATCGGACCCTGGACATCCTGCGCAAGCAGCGCCGCAGCTTCGTCGAGCGCGACGCCGATGCCGCTGCCGACGAGGGCGACCGCGTCACGATCGACTTCGAGGGCAAGATCGACGGCGAGCCCTTCGAGGGCGGCCGCGCCGAGGGCTTCCAGTTCCTGCTCGGCGAAGGCCGCATGCTCGAGCAGTTCGAGAAGGCCGTGCGCGGCATGAAGGTCGGCGAGTCGAAGACCTTCCCGCTGGCCTTCCCCGAGGACTACCACGGCAAGGACGTGGCGGGCAAGGAAGCCGACTTCCTGGTCACGCTGAAGAAGGTCGAGGCCCAGCAGCTGCCGGAGGTCGACGCCGAGTTCGCCCGTTCGCTGGGCATTGCCGAGGCCACCGTCGAGGGTCTGCGCGCCGACATCCGCAGGAACCTCGAGCGCGAGGTGAAGTTCCGCGTTGCCGCGCGCAACAAGCAGGCCGTCATGGCCGCGCTGGAGAAGGCGGTCTCCTTCGATCTGCCCAAGGCGCTGGTGGACGGCGAGCTCGAGCGCCTGGTGGCCGGTGCGCGCGAGGATCTGAAGCAGCGCGGCGTGAAGGATGCCGACAAGGCGCCGATCCCCACCGAGCTGTTCCAGCCCCAGGCCGAGCGCCGCGTGCGTCTGGGCCTGACGGTGGCCGAGCTGGTGCGTGCCCACAACCTGCAGGCCACGCCCGAGCAGGTCAAGGCCCATGTGGACGAGCTGGCGCAGAGCTACGAGCGGCCCGACGAGGTCGTGCGCTGGTACTTCGGTGACGCGCAGCGCCTGGCCGAGGTCGAGGCGGTGGTCATCGAGGCGAACGTCGCCGAGTTCGTGCTCGGCCGTGCCAAGGTGGTCGACAAGGCATTGGCCTTCGACGAGCTGATGGGCGCCGCCGGCGCCTGAGGCCGGTGGGCGGCCCCGCGGGCCGGCCCGGCGAGCGAGCAGGGGCGCCATCGAGCGCCCCTTGTCACATCCGGGCGTGTCCTGCTGCGGGACGGGTTCGACGGCGGGGCCCATAATCGCGGCCGACGCAGGTGGCCTTCCGGGGCCCGATCGGCCTGCCATTCGAACAGCCATCCTCCCAAGGGACTCCATGAGCGCACTCGACACCACCAACCTGGGCATGGTGCCCATCGTCATCGAGCAGTCCGGCCGCGGCGAGCGGGCCTACGACATCTATTCGCGCCTGCTGCGCGAGCGGGTGATCTTCCTGGTCGGCCCGGTCAACGACCAGTCCGCCAACCTGGTGGTCGCGCAGCTGCTGTTCCTGGAGAGCGAGAACCCGGACAAGGACATCTCGCTGTACATCAACTCCCCGGGCGGCAGCGTCAGCGCCGGCATGTCGATCTACGACACGATGCAGTTCATCAAGCCGCAGGTGTCCACGCTGTGCATGGGCCTGGCAGCCTCGATGGGGGCTTTCCTGCTGGCCGCCGGCGCGAAGGGCAAGCGCTTTTCGCTGCCCAACGCCAAGATCATGATCCACCAGCCGCTGGGCGGCGCGCAGGGTCAGGCCACCGACATCGAGATTCATGCCCGCGAGATCCTCAAGACCCGCGAGCAGCTCAACCGCATCCTGGCCGAGCGCACCGGCCAGTCTCTGGAAAAGATCCAGAACGACACCGAACGCGACTACTTCATGTCGGCCGACGAGGCGCAGACTTACGGCCTGATCGACCAGGTGCTGACCAAGCGGGGCTGATGCCGCATCCGGGCCGGCCCGCGTTCTCGCCGGGTCTGCCCTCCCGAGGCAAGCGTCCGCCGCGGCCTGTCTTTTGACTTATCATCTTTTTCGATTCCTCGAGGCCGCATCCCATGCCAGAGAAAAAAGGCTCCTCCGGCGAGAAGATCCTGTACTGTTCCTTCTGCGGCAAGAGCCAGCACGAGGTCAAGAAGCTGATCGCCGGCCCCTCGGTGTTCATCTGCGACGAGTGCATCGAGCTGTGCAACGACATCATCCGTGACGAGGTCCCGGCCGCCGACACCACCGGCAAGACCGGCCGCGGCGACCTGCCCGTGCCCAGCGAGATCAAGGGCATCCTGGACCAGTACGTGATCGGCCAGGACGCGGCCAAGCGCACGCTGGCGGTGGCCGTCTACAACCACTACAAGCGCCTGCGCCACATGGGCGACAAGCCCAAGGGCGACGATGTCGAGCTGTCCAAGAGCAACATCCTGCTGATCGGGCCCACCGGCTCGGGCAAGACGCTGCTGGCGCAGACGCTGGCGCGGCTGCTGAACGTGCCCTTCGTGATCGCCGATGCCACCACGCTGACCGAGGCGGGCTACGTCGGCGAGGACGTCGAGAACATCATCCAGAAGCTGCTGCAGAACTGCAACTACGAGGTCGAGCGGGCCCAGCGCGGCATCGTCTACATCGACGAGATCGACAAGATCTCGCGCAAGGCCGACAACCCCAGCATCACCCGGGACGTGTCGGGCGAAGGCGTGCAGCAGGCCCTGCTCAAGCTGGTCGAGGGCACGATGGCCAGCGTGCCGCCGCAGGGCGGGCGCAAGCATCCCAATCAGGACTTCCTGCAGATCGATACGACCAACATCCTGTTCATCTGCGGCGGCGCCTTCGACGGGCTGGAAAAGATCATCGCCAACCGGTCCGAGAAGTCCGGCATCGGTTTCGGTGCCTCGGTCAAGAGCAAGCAGGAGCGCAGCATCGGCGAGGTGTTCCGGCAGATCGAGCCCGAGGACCTGATCAAGTTCGGGCTGATCCCCGAGCTGGTCGGTCGCCTGCCGGTGATCGCCACGCTGGGTGAGCTCACCGAGGATGCACTGGTGCAGATCCTGACCGAGCCGAAGAATGCACTGGTCAAGCAGTACCAGCGGCTGTTCTCGATGGACGGGGTCGAGCTCGAGGTGCGCCCCTCGGCCCTGCGCGCGATCGCGGCCAAGGCGCTCAAGCGCAAGACCGGTGCGCGCGGCCTGCGCTCCATCGTCGAGCAGTCGCTGATGGACACCATGTACGAACTGCCCACGCTGGACGGAGTGGCGAAGGTGGTGGTCGACGAGGCCAGCATCGACGAGGGCAGCCAGCCGCTGCGCGTCTACCGGGAGCAGGCCAAGGCCAGCGCCTGATGTTTCCCTTCCGACGGGCGGCGCCTGCTGGCCGCCTGTTCCGGCCGAGCCCGTCCGCGTGGTGTGTCCCTGTCGGGGCGCACCCTTGCATTCCGGCGCTGCGCTCCCAGATGGAGCGCTGAAAGAGAGGTTCCGATGTCCGGTCATCCCGTGCTTCCCCCCGAGCCCATCACGTTGCCGCTGCTGCCGCTGCGCGACGTCGTGGTGTTCCCCCACATGGTCATCCCGCTCTTCGTCGGCCGGCCCAAGTCCATCAAGGCCCTCGAGGCCGCGATGGAGGCGGGGCGGCAGATCATGCTGGTCGCGCAGAAGGCCGCCGGCAAGGACGAGCCCAAGCCCGACGACATGTTCGAGACCGGCTGCGTCTCGTCGATCCTGCAGATGCTCAAGCTGCCCGACGGCACCGTGAAGGTGCTGGTCGAGGGTCTGCAGCGCGCCAACACCCAGAGCATCGACGACGGCGGCGAGTACTTCACCACCGTGGTGGTGCCCGTGCCGGTGCCCGATCAGGCCTCGCCCGAGATCGAAGCGCTGCGCCGTGCGGTGACGCAGCAGTTCGACCAGTACGTCAAGCTCAACAAGAAGATCCCGCCCGAGATCCTGACCTCGATCGGCGGCATCGACGATGCGGGCCGCCTGGCCGACACGATCGCCGCGCACCTGCCGCTCAAGCTCGAGGCCAAGCAGACCATCCTCGACCTGGTGCCGGTCTCCGGCCGCCTCGAGAAGCTGCTCGAGCTGCTCGAGCATGAGGTCGACATCCTGCAGGTGGAGAAGCGCATCCGCGGGCGCGTGAAGCGCCAGATGGAGAAGAGCCAGCGCGAGTACTACCTCAACGAGCAGGTCAAGGCGATCCAGAAGGAGCTCGGCGAGGGCGAGGAAGGTGCCGACCTCGAGGAGCTCGAGAAGAAGATCGTCGGCGCCAAGATGTCCAAGGAGGCGCGCAAGAAGGCCGAGGCCGAGCTCAAGAAGCTCAAGCTGATGTCGCCGATGTCGGCCGAGGCCACGGTGGTGCGCAACTACATCGACACCCTGGTCAACCTGCCCTGGGCGAAGAAGAGCAAGGTCAAGCACGACCTGCCGCTGGCCGAAGAGGTCCTCAACGAGGACCACTACGGCCTGGAGAAGGTCAAGGAACGCATCCTCGAGTACCTCGCGGTGCAGCAGCGCGTGGACAAGGTCAAGGCGCCGATCCTCTGCCTGGTCGGTCCCCCGGGCGTGGGCAAGACCTCGCTGGGCCAGAGCGTGGCGCGCGCGACCGGACGCAAGTTCGTGCGCATGGCCCTGGGCGGCGTGCGCGACGAGGCCGAGATCCGCGGTCACCGCCGCACCTACATCGGCTCGATGCCGGGCAAGGTGCTGCAGAGCCTGTCCAAGGTCGGCGTGCGCAACCCGCTGTTCCTGCTCGACGAGATCGACAAGCTGGGCATGGACTTCCGCGGCGATCCGAGTTCGGCGCTGCTGGAGGTGCTCGACCCCGAGCAGAACCACACCTTCAGCGATCACTACGTCGAGGTGGACTTCGACCTGTCGGACGTGATGTTCATCGCGACGTCCAACTCGCTGAACATCCCGCCGGCCCTGCTGGACCGCATGGAGGTGATCCGCCTGTCGGGCTACACCGAGGACGAGAAGGTGTCGATCGCGCAGCGCTACCTGTTGCCCAAGCAGCGCAAGAACAACGGCGTGGCCGACGACGAGCTCGAAGTGGCCGAGGACGCCATCCGCGGCATCATCCGTCACTACACCCGCGAGGCCGGTGTGCGTTCGCTCGAGCGCGAGATCTCGCGCATCTGCCGCAAGGTGGTCAAGGGCCTGTCGCTGAAGAAGTACGACGGCAAGGTGGTGGTGACCGCGGCGAACCTGAACGACTACCTCGGCGTGCGCAAGTACACCTTCGGCGAGGCGGAAAAGCGCAACCAGGTCGGTCAGGTCAACGGTCTGGCCTGGACCGAGGTGGGGGGCGATCTGCTGACCATCGAGGCGGCCGTGATGCCGGGCAAGGGCAACATCATCCGCACCGGCTCGCTCGGCGACGTGATGAAGGAGTCCGTCGAAGCCGCGCGCACCGTGGTGCGCAGCCGGGCCGCGCGCCTGGGCATCAAGGACGAGCTGTTCGAGAAGCGCGACATTCACATCCACGTGCCCGACGGCGCGACGCCGAAGGATGGCCCCAGCGCCGGTGCGGCGATGACCACCGCCTTCGTCTCGACGCTGACCGGCATCCCGGTGCGTGCCGATGTGGCGATGACCGGCGAGATCACGCTGCGTGGCGAGGTCACCGAGATCGGCGGCCTGAAGGAGAAGCTGCTGGCGGCTCACCGGGGCGGCATCCGTACCGTGCTGATTCCGGAAGAGAACGCCAAGGATCTGCAGGACATCCCCGAGAACGTGAAGAACCAGCTCGAGATCGTCCCGGTGCGCTGGATCGACAAGGTGCTGGAAGTGGCGTTGGCAGGCACGCCGCAGCCGCTGCCCGAGGAGGAGATCAAGCCCGCAGCCCTGGTGGTGGCCGGCGAGGCTGCGCCCACCGCAGCGGCTCCGGCTCCGGTGGCGGATGCCACCAAGCATTGAGGCTCCGGCAGGCCCCTCGAAAAAAATATCCGAAGGGGCTTGCATGGGGAGAATCTTTGCTCCTATAATCTCTTTCTCGACGCGCAACAGACAAAGTTCTGAAGCAAATCGAATCCCAAGCGGGAGTAGCTCAGTTGGTAGAGCGCAACCTTGCCAAGGTTGAGGTCGCGAGTTCGAGACTCGTCTCCCGCTCCAGGTTGATCTGGTCAAGAAGCAGTTTTCCTTCTGGTCGGCTTGCAGTCTGATACGACGCGGCGCGATAGCAAAGCGGTTATGCAGCGGATTGCAAATCCGCGTAGCCCGGTTCGACTCCGGGTCGCGCCTCCAGAATGGGCATGGGATTCGTGAGCATCGGTTTGAGTTTGTTTCGGAGTTCGTCGCGGGAGTAGCTCAGTTGGTAGAGCGCAACCTTGCCAAGGTTGAGGTCGCGAGTTCGAGACTCGTCTCCCGCTCCATTTCAGAAAGAAGCCGCCTTCGGGCGGCTTCTTGCATTGGGCGACCGGTTCGCCTGCACGGCTGGCCGTGCCGTGGATCGTTGTCCACGATGCTCTGCCTCTCTGCCCCTCAGAACAGGCTGCTCTGGCGCGGTCCGGCCGGTCGGTCGATCTGCAGGGCCCGCGGGTCGAAGTGCTCGGTGGGCAGGGTCAACGGGGCCTGGCTCAGGCCGAGTTCCAGGGCCTTCGAGGCGATGCGTTCGTCGCGCTGCGCATCACGCACGCTGCTGCGCACCCGGAGCTGGCTCGCCCCATGGCGTCGCGCGGCTTGCAGCAGGGCCATCCAGCCATCGTCGGGTTCGTCGGCGGCCAGCGGTGCCAGGAACAGCCCGACCGGCACGCCGGCCCGGGCCAGCAGCCGCATCGCGGCGAGGCGCTGCGCCGGGGCAGCGGCGCGGGGCTCCCAGCGGCCGCGGCGGGCCTCGTCGAGGCTGCACAGGCTGATCATGACCTGCACCAGGCCGCGCTCGGCCAGTCTGCTCAGCAGGTCCAGGTCGCGCACCACGCCCGGCGACCGGGTGACCAGGATCAGCGGATGGCCGCAGGTGTTCAGCAGGGACAGGATCGCGCGCGTCAGGCGCAGTTGGCGTTCGGCCGGGGGATAGGCCTCGGCGGCCGAGCCCAGCTGGATCGGCCGGACCTGGTAGCGCGGCTGGCGCAGTTCTTCGCGCAGGCTGTCGGCAGCACTGAGCTTGGCGTGCAGCACGTCGCTGTGGCCAACCGGGCAGCCAGGGCAGGCCAGAGGACAACCGCGGTAGGGATTGACCGCGAGGCTGCCGGGCCACTCCGGCCAGTCGTTGATGCGCAGCAGGCTCTGCCGCTGCGGGTCGGCCACGACCTCGGGAAGATCGAAGCCGCCGAGGTCGGCGCAGGCCGGCCAGGCGCGTTCACGTCGCAGGCGGGCGCCGCGGACGCTGTCGGCGCAGGCGTGCGCATCGGCCGACCGTGTCGGACGGTTGCGGCCTCGCCCTCGGGGCAGCTCCGGCAGGCCCTGCTCGGCAAACAGGCCGGGGCCGCATGGCAGCGGCAGATCGGAACGCGGGAGGGCGGTGGCGGTGAGCGGTCCGGACATGCCGCACAGTGTGCCAGGAAACTGTATGAATATACAGTCCTGTGCGGTGGGGCAGGGTGGGATCAGCCCTCGCGGCCGATGCGTTCCAGCGCTTCGCCCAGTTCGAGCCAGCGCAACTCCAGCGCCTCGATCCGTTCTTCCAGCAGCTTGAGGCGGCGGCCCTGCTCGGCGCGTTCGGCCGGTGCCAGGTCGGGGGCGCCGATGCGCTCGAGCAGGGCGGTCTGCTCGGTCTGGCTGGCGGCCAGCTGGGCCTCGACGCGGGTCTGCTCCTGGCGCAGGGGGCGTGCCTGCGCCTCCAGGCGCTGTCGGGCGGCGGCCTGGGCCTTGCGCTCCTCGCGTCGGTTGGCCTGCGGCAGCTCGGCGCTGGCCGGGCCGGCCGGCATGGCCGCTTCGCGCGCCGCGCGGGCGGCTTCGCGGCTCTGCTCGAGCAGCCACTTCTGATAGTCGTCCAGGTCGCCGTCGAAGGGCTCCACCCGCCCGCCGGCCACCAGCCAGAACTCGTCGCAGACCTCGCGCAGCAGGGCGCGGTCGTGGCTGACCAGCATCACCGTGCCCTCGTACTCGTTGAGCGCCATGCTCAGCGCCTCGCGGGTGGCGAGGTCGAGGTGGTTGGTCGGCTCGTCGAGCAGCAGCAGGTTGGGGCGCTGCCAGACCAGCATGGCCAGCACGAGCCGCGCCTTCTCGCCGCCCGACAGGCTGCCCACCGCCTGGGCGACCATGTCGCCGGTGAAGCGGAAGTTGCCGAGGAAGTCGCGCAGTTCCTGCTCGCGGGCCTGCGGCGAAACCTCCTTGGCCAGCCGGACCATGTGGGCCAGCGGGCCTTCGTCGGGACGCAGCACGTCCATTTCCTGCTGCGCGAAGTAGCCGATGGCCAGCCCCTTGCCCTCCTGGATGCGCCCGGCCAGCGCCGGCTGGGTGCGCGCCAGGGTCTTGACCAGCGTGGACTTGCCCTGGCCGTTCGCGCCGAGGATGCCGATGCGCTGACCGGGCAGCACCGACTTCGAGATGCCGCGCACGATCACCGTCTCGGCGGCGCCGGGGTCGGTGGCGCTGCGGTAGCCCACCGCCACGTCCGACAGCACCAGCATCGGGTTGGGCAGGCTGGCGGGTTCGCGGAACTCGAAGGCGAAGTCCGCGCTGGTCAGCACCGGCGCGAGCTTCTCCATGCGCGCCAGCGCCTTGACGCGGCTCTGCGCCTGCCGGGCCTTGGTGGCCTTGGCCTTGAAGCGGTCGATGAAGCGCTGCAGCTGGGCGATCTTCTCCTGCTGGCGTCCGTAGGCCGCGGCCTGCTGCGCCATGCGTTCGGCGCGCATGCCTTCGAAGGCGCTGTAGTTGCCGCCGTAGCGGGTCAGTCGGGCGTCCTCCAGGTGCAGGGTGACCCGGGTGATGGCGTCGAGGAACTCGCGGTCGTGGCTGATCACCAGCATCGTGCCTTCGTAGCGCTGCAGCCAGGCTTCCAGCCAGACCAGGGCGTCGAGGTCGAGGTGGTTGGTGGGCTCGTCGAGCAGCAGCAGGTCGCTGGGGCACATCAGCGCGCGGGCCAGCTGCAGGCGCATGCGCCAGCCGCCGGAGAAGCTGTTCACCGGTGCCTCCAGCTTGGCCACCGGAAAGCCCAGGCCCAGCAGCAGCGCCTGCGCCCGCGCCCGGGCGTCGAAGTCGCCGGCCTCGGCCAGGGCGCTGTGGGCCTCGGCGATCGCGTGGCCGTCGCCGCTGGCCTCCGCGTCGCGCAGTGCGGCGCGGGCCTGCATCAGCGGGGCGTCGCCTTCGAGCACGAAGTCGGTGGCGCCCTGGTCGGTCTCGGGCATCGACTGTGCGACCTCGGCCAGCCGCCAGCGAGGCGGCATCTCGACGTCGCCGCCATCGGCATGCAGGCGCCCGGTGAGCAGGGCGAACAGCGACGACTTGCCGGCGCCGTTGCGGCCGACCAGGCTGGCCTTCTCGCCGGGCTGCAGGGTCAGGGTGGCGCCGTCGAGCACGAGCTTGCTGCCGCGGCGCAGGGAGAGGTTCTTGAGCTGAAGCATGGAGAAAGGCGGGAGGCCCGCCGGGAGCTGCGGCGCGCAGTGTAGGGGCGTCGGCCGCGGAGCACGCTCGGCCGCTCCGCGTCAGCGTTCGGTGGTGACCGGCGCTGCGCCGGGCGCCGCCGTGTCGAGCAGGCGCTGCGCGCGCACCGCGCGCCCGAGCTCGATGACCGCCAGCGCGTAATAGGACGACCAGTTGTAGCGCGTCACGGCCCAGAAGTTGCCGGTGCCCACCACGTAGCTCGGTGCTCCGTCGCGGCCGTTGTGCAGCTGCACCAGGGCCAGCAGTCCCAGGTCGCCGGCCGGTACCTGCGGCAGCCGGGCGCCCAGCGCCTGCAGCTGTGCCAGGGTGAAGCTGGGCCGGATGTCCGGCGCCAGCAGGGTGGCCAGGGCCGCCGGATCGTCGGGGGGCTCCACCGCCAGATGTGTCGCCAGTCCTGCCTGCCAGCCGTGCGCCGACAGGAAGTTCGCCACGCTGCCGATCGCGTCGAGCGGGCTGCGATGCAGGGCCACGGCACCGTCACCATCGAAGTCCACGCCGAACCGGGTCCAGGAGCTGGGCATGAACTGTCCCCAGCCGATGGCCCCGGCGTAGCTGCCGCGCAGCTCGCCGGGGTCGATCCCCTGGCGGCGCGCCAGTTGCAGCAGGGCGGTGAGTTCGTCGCGGAAGAAGGCGCTGCGGTCGCTGCGGCCGGACGGGAAGTCGAAGGCCAGCGTGGCCAGGGCATCGAGGACGCGGAAGCCGCCGAGGATGCGGCCGTAGAAGGTCTCGACGCCGACGATGCCCACGATCAGCTCGGCCGGCACGCCCCAGCGCTGCTCGGCGGCCGCCAGCGCCTGCTCATGCTCGGCCCAGAAGGCCGCACCGGCGGCGATGCGGCGCGGCTCGATGAAACGGTCGCGGTAGGCCTGCCAGTTCTTCGCCGCCGGCGTGGCCGCCGGCATGATCAGCCGGGTCACCTGAGGCAGGTAGCGCGCCTGGCCGAGCGTGGCCTCCAGCCACTCGGCGTCGAGTCGGGGGTCCAGCGCGGAGAGTGTGCGCATGTAGGCCTGCACGTCCTCGCGCAGGCCGTAAGGGGGCGTGTCGGGCGGGCGCCGCGAGGCAGAGGGGGCCGCCCGGGGCTCCTGGGCGGCCCGGGCCAGGGTCGTGGCCGGGTCGCCGTAGGCCGCCGTGGCGGCGAGCATCGAGGCCAGGAGGGCGCCGGGCAGCCAGGCCAGGCGACGCGGGGGGCGAGGGAGCAGGAATGGGCGGGCGATCATCTCGAGGGCGAGCATACGCGCCCCGGCGGGCCGTCGCCCCCACTCGACAGCACGGGGAAGGCCCCGTGGGCGCGGGTCGGCGCGCAGGCTAGGATGTCCGCATTCCCCGATCCGACCTGGAGATGGCCCCATGCTGACCACCGACGATCCCCTGCTGCTGCGTCACCAGGATGCCCGCGGCGTCGTCACCCTGACTCTGAACCGGCCGCAGGCCTTCAACTCGCTGTCCGAGGACATGCTGGCGGCGCTGCAGCGCGAGTGCGAGGCGCTGGCCGGCGATGCCTCGGTGCGGGTGGTGGTGCTGGCCGCGGCGGGCAAGGCCTTCTGCGCCGGGCACGATCTGAAGGAGATGCGCGCGCAGCCCTCGCTGGCCTACTACCAGGGGCTGTTCGCCCACTGCGCGAAGGTGATGCTGGCCCTGCAGGCCCTGCCGGTGCCGGTGATCGCCCGCGTGCATGGCGTGGCGACAGCGGCGGGCTGCCAGCTGGTGGCCATGTGCGACCTCGCGGTGGCGTCGAGCAACGCGCGCTTCGCGGTCAGCGGGGTCAACCTCGGGCTGTTCTGCGCCACGCCGAGCGTGGCGCTGTCGCGCAACATGGGCCGCAAGCAGGCCTTCGAGATGCTCGTCACCGGCGACTTCATCTCGGCCGAGGAAGCCAGGCTGCGCGGCCTGGTCAACCGGGTGGTGCCGCTCGAGGCGCTGGACGCCGAGGTGGAGCGCCTGGTGGCCAGCATCGTCGCCAAGCCCCGGGTGGCCATCGCGATGGGCAAGGACCAGTTCTACCGCCAGCTCGAGACCGGCATCGCGGCGGCCTACCAGCTGGCCGGCCAGACCATGGCCTGCAACATGATGGACGATGCCGCCCTCGAGGGCGTGCAGGCCTTCATCGAGAAACGGCCGCCGAACTGGGCCGCACCGGCGGCCGAATGAGGCTCGCCTGCCGGCCGGGGCTGCCCGCCGGACGAGAAAAAGGGGCGCGGCAGCGCCCCTTCCTGCAGATCGGCCGCAGACTGCGGCCTCACATCCCCGCGTAGTTCGGCCCGCCGCCGCCCTCGGGGGTGACCCAGACGATGTTCTGCGTCGGGTCCTTGATGTCGCAGGTCTTGCAGTGCACGCAGTTCTGCGCGTTGATCACGAGCTGATCGGCGCCGTCCTTG
>JAKLLA010000015.1 GCA_023150375.1 Burkholderiaceae bacterium | reverse complement strand
CTCGGCCAGGTAGGCCTGCACCGCCTGGGCATCGAGCAGGTCCAGTTCGCTGCGCAGCGGCGCCAGCACGCGGGTGTAGCCGCCGCGCTGCAGGCGGCGCACCAGGGCGCTGCCGACCATGCCGCGTGCGCCGGCGACGAAGATCGTGGCATCAGGTTTCATGGGGGCTCAGCTCCGTCCGTAGGTATCCTCGAAGCGCACGATGTCGTCCTCGCCCAGGTAGGAGCCGGACTGCACCTCGATGATCTCCAGCGGCACCTTGCCGGGGTTGCGCAGGCGGTGCGTCTGGCCCAGCGGGATGTAGGTGGACTGGTTCTCGCCCAGGATCATCACCTTGTCGCCGTTGGTCACCTCCGCGGTGCCCGACACCACGATCCAGTGCTCGGCGCGGTGGTGGTGCATCTGCAGGCTCAGGCTGGCGCCGGGCTTGACCAGGATGCGCTTGACCTGGTGGCGCGGGCCGTTGTCGATGCTGTCGTACCAGCCCCAGGGACGGTGCACCTTGCGGTGCAGGCTGTGCTCGTTGCGCTGGCCCTGGTCGAGCGACTGCACGATCTTCTTGACCTCCTGGCTGCGGCTGCGCTCGGCCACCATCACCGCATCGGGGGTCTCGACCACGACGATGTCGTCCAGCCCCACCACGCCCACCAGGCGGCTGCTGGCGTGCACCAGGGTGTTGCGGCTGTCCTGCAGCAGCACGTCGCCCACGGCGGCGTTGCCCTGCTCGTCCTTGGGTGCGACCTGCCACACGGCTTCCCAGGCGCCCAGGTCGTTCCAGCCCGCGGCCAGCGGCACCATGCGGATGTCCAGGTCGCTCTGCGGGCAGCGCTCCATCACCGCGTAGTCCACCGACTCGGCCGGCACCGCGGCGAATTCGTCGCGGCCGGGGCGCACGAAGCGCTCGTCGCTGCGGCGCTGCGCCCAGGCGGCCCGGCAGGCCGCGGCGATGTCCGGGCGGAAGCGCTCGAGGGCCTGCATCCAGCGCGAGGCGCGCAGCACGAACATGCCGCTGTTCCAGGTGTAGCCCCCCTCGGCGAGGTAGCGCCGGGCGGTGTCGAGGTCGGGCTTCTCGACGAACTGGGCCACGCGGGCCGCGCCGGTCTCGGGCACGGAGCGGATGTAGCCGTAGCCGGTCTCGGGTCGGTCGGGGGTGATGCCCAGCACGACGATGGCGCCGTCGGCGGCCACCCGCACGGCCTGCTGCAGCGCGGCGGTGAAGGCCGCGCCATCGGTGACGGTCTGGTCCGCCGGCGTGACCACCAGCACCGGGTCGGCGCCGCCCTGTGGCCCCTCCAGGGCCTGCAGCGCCGCCAGGGTCAGTGCCGGGGCGGTGTTGCGGCCCATCGGCTCGAGCAGCACGGCGGCCGGCTCGCGGCCGAGCTCGCGCAGCTGGTCGAGCACCAGGAAGCGGTGCTCCTCGTTGCCCACGACCAACGTGGGCGCGACCTGCAGGTCCGGCGCGGCCAGTTCGGCCAGGCGCAGTGCGGCCTCCTGGAACAGGCTGTGCCGGCTGCCCGGCAGCACCAGGAACTGCTTGGGGTAGCCCGCGCGCGACAGCGGCCACAGCCGCGTGCCGCTGCCGCCGGCCATGACGACGGGTTGAACGGGGAGAGGAGACGAAGCGGTCATGCGGAGTTCCTGAGACAAGGCAGAAGGACGGGCCGATCGGAAGGCTGGCGTGAGGCCCTCACGCGACAGTCGATCCTGATCTTGCGCCTAATTTGAAACAAAAAGAAACGACTGCGCCAGCGTCATCGGGGCCTTCAGTCGAACAGCGGAGCCTCGGCCAGCCCGGGCGCATCGACGTCCTTCGCCGAGAGCAGCCTGGGCACGCCGGGATCCGGCCAATCGATGCCCAGTGCCGGATCGTCCCAGCGCAGCGCACGTTCGCATTCGGGGGCGTAGTAGTCGGTGGTCTTGTAGAGGAAGTCCACGCTGTCGCTGAGCACGAGGAAGCCGTGCGCGAAGCCGGGGGGGATCCAGAACTGGCGGTGGTTCTCCGCGCTGAGCTCGACCCCGACCCAGCGACCGCAGTAGGGACTGCTGCGCCGCAGGTCGACAGCGACATCGAAGACCCGCCCTTGCACCACCCGGACCAGCTTGCCCTGGGCATGGGGAGGCAGCTGGTAGTGCAGGCCACGCAGCACGCCGCGCGCCGAACGGCTGTGGTTGTCCTGCACGAAGCGCACCGGTGCCCCGACGGCCGCGTCGAAGCGCTGCTGGTTCCAGCTCTCGCAGAAGAATCCCCGGGCATCTCCGAAGACACGGGGCTCCAGGACCAGCGGTCCGGGAATCGAGGTGGCAACGACCTGCATGCTCGTCCTGTCGAATCCTGGGCAGTCAGAACGCGCGCTCGCGCAGCACCTTCATGAGGTACTGACCGTAGCCGTTCTTCAGCAGCGGCTGTGCCAGGCGCTCGAGCTGGGCGGCGTCGATCCAGCCGTTACGCAGCGCAATCTCCTCGATGCAGGCCACCTTCAGGCCCTGGCGCTTTTCCAGGGTCGCGATGAACTGCCCGGCCTCGAGCAGGCTGTCGTGCGTGCCGGTGTCCAGCCAGGCGTAGCCCCGGCCCATGATCTCGACGTTCAGCTCGCCCTGGCGCAGGTAGGTCGCGTTGACATCGGTGATCTCGAGCTCGCCGCGGGCGCTCGGGCGGATCGAGGCCGCAATGTCGCAGACCTGCTCGTCGTAGAAGTACAGCCCGGTCACCGCGTAGTTGCTCTTGGGCTGGCGGGGCTTTTCCTCGATGCTGAGCGCGCGGCGATCCGGGCCGAACTCGACCACACCGTAGCGCTCCGGATCCTGCACGTGGTAAGCGAAGACGCTGGCGCCACGGCTGCGGGCGTCGGCGGACAGCAGCTGGCGCTGCAGGTCGTGGCCGTAGAAGATGTTGTCGCCCAGCACCAGGGCGCTGGGGGCGCCGTCGACGAACGTGCGCCCGAGCACGAAGGCCTGCGCCAGGCCGTCGGGGCTGGGCTGTACGCAGTACTGCAGGTTCATGCCCCAGCCGCTGCCGTCGCCCAGCAGGGCCTGGAAGCGCGGCGTGTCCTGCGGGGTGGAGATGATCAGGATGTCGCGGATGCCCGCCAGCATCAGGGTGCTCAGCGGGTAGTAGACCATCGGCTTGTCGTAGACCGGCAGCAGCTGCTTGCTCACCGCCAGCGTGGCCGGGTGCAGGCGGGTGCCGGAGCCGCCGGCGAGGATGAGGCCCTTGCGGGAGGTCATGCAGGTCGTCCTTGTCGTGGCGGGGTCAGACACCCATGACCTCGCGCAGCATGCGCTCCACCCCCTGCTGCCAGGGCGGCAGGACCAGGCCGAAGCGGCTGCGCAGCTTGTGCGTGTCGAGGCGGGAGTTCAACGGCCGACGTGCCGGGGTCGGAAAGGCCGAGGTCGGCACGGGATCGACCCGTTCGGCCTTCAGGACCTGACCATGCCGGCGGGCGAAGTCGAGCACGTGGCAGGCATAGCCGTGCCAGCTGGTCTCGCCCGCGGCCACGACATGGTAGGTGCCGCCCAGCTCCGGATCACGCTGCAGGGCCCGCCACGCATGGGCGGTCACGTCGGCCAGCAGATCGGCGCCGGTGGGGGCTCCGATCTGGTCGTCGATCACCGAGAGCCGCTCGCGCTCGGCCGCCAGGCGCAGCATCGTGCGGGCGAAATTGCCGCCCCGCGCGGCATAGACCCAGCTGGTGCGCAGGATCAGGTGCCGGCAGCCGCTGGCGCGGATCGCCTGTTCGCCCTCGAGCTTGGTGAGGCCATAGACGTTCAGCGGACCGGTGGGATCGTCCTCCCGTCTCGGTGCATCGCCCCGGCCGTCGAACACATAGTCGGTGCTGTAGTGCACCAGCGTGGCGCCCTGCGCGGCGGCATGGCGGGCCAGGCGCTCGACGCCGAACGCATTGATGCGGCGCGCCAGTTCCGGCTCGCTTTCGGCCCGATCCACGGCCGTGTGCGCGGCCGCATTGACGATCAGCTCCGGACGCAGGGCCTCGAGCAGATCGGTCAGGGTGTCCGGCTGGCCGAAGTCGGCCGCCAGCGGCTGGCTGTCGCGATCCAGCGCGACCACTTCGCCCAGGGGCGCCAGGGCGCGCTGCAGCTCCCAGCCCACCTGGCCGCCACTGCCCAGCAGCAGGATGCGGGTCATGCCGCCTCCCGGGCACCGTACTGGGTCGCCAGCCAGTCGCGGTAGGCCCCGCTCTGCACCTGAGCCACCCAGTCGGCATGGTCGAGGTACCACTGCACCGTCTTGCGGATGCCGGTCTCGAAGGTCTCGGCCGGGCGCCAGCCGAGTTCACGCTCGATCTTGCGCGCGTCGATGGCGTAGCGGCGGTCGTGCCCGGGCCGGTCGGCCACGAAGGTGATCAGCCGCGCGCAGGGGCCCTGCGGGTCCGGGCGCAGCTCGTCGAGCAGCGCGCAGACGGTGCGCACGATCTCGAGGTTGGCCTTCTCGTTCCAGCCGCCGATGTTGTAGGTCTCGCCCACACGCCCGCCCGCCAGCACGGCACGAATGCCCGAGCAGTGGTCGCGCACGTACAGCCAGTCGCGGATCTGCTGGCCGTCGCCGTACACCGGCAGCGCCTTGCCGGCCAGCGCGTTGACGATCATCAGCGGGATCAGCTTCTCGGGAAAGTGAAACGGCCCGTAGTTGTTGCTGCAATTGGTGGTCAGCACCGGCAGGCCGTAGGTGTGGTGCCAGGCACGCACCAGGTGGTCGCTGGCGGCCTTGCTGGCCGAGTACGGGCTGTTGGGCTCGTAGGGATGCGACTCGGTGAAGGCCGCATCGCCCGGACCGAGCGAGCCGTAGACCTCGTCGGTGGAAACATGGAGAAAGCGGAAGGCCTCGCGCTCGGCACCTCCCAGCGCACTCCAATGGGCCCGTGCCGCCTCGAGAAGGGTGTAGGTCCCCTCGATATTGGTGCGCATGAAGGCGCCCGGGCCGTGGATGCTGCGGTCGACGTGGCTCTCGGCCGCGAAGTGAACGACCGCTCTCGGCCGATGCTGCGCGAGCAGTGACTCCACCAGGGCTCGGTCGCAGATGTCGCCATGCACGAAGGTATGGCGCGCATCGCCGCGCAGGCCGGCCAGGTTCGCCAGGTTGCCCGCATAGGTCAGGGCATCGAGCGTGACCACGGGCTCGTCGGACTGCCCCAGCCAGTCGAGCACGAAGTTGCTGCCGATGAAGCCGGCACCGCCAGTAACGAGAAGGGTCATTGGACGCAAGGAGACTGTTGGCCCCCCAGGTAGACGGGAGGCCTGAATCGGAGAATTGTCGCTCAGCCGCTCTCGGCCGACGCCCCGGGGCGACGCCAAGCCGGCAGATGCGTGAACTTGCCGCGGGTGCGAAGTGCCGCCGGACTGCGCGGCCCACCCGGATACGGGGCTCCGCGTGACATATTTGCTTGCACGCATCAGCGCAGTGCACGAATCATGCATGCCCTGGACTCGAGGTTTCTCGGCATGGTGCCTTTCCTTCTCGCGCTGACCATCTCGCTAGTCGCCACGCTGGCGATCGTGCGTTCGTCTGCCCGCCACGAACGCTACTCCGGCGACAGCGACCGCAGCGCGCAGCAGAAAGTGCACTTCCGCATCGTGCCCCGGGTCGGCGGGATCGGCATCGCGCTGGGCACCGGCATCGGGATGCTCTGGGCCGCGCGGGAATTGGCGACGCCGGACGCGGTCCGACTGGCCGGCCTGGGCATCGCCGCCGCGGTAGCCTTTGCGGCCGGTCTGGCCGAGGATGTGACGAAGCGGATCACACCGGCGCAGCGACTGCTCGTCCTGCTGGCGGCAGCGGCACTGGGCCTGTGGCTGGCGGGCATCGAGGTGGTGCGCATCGACATCGACCTGCTCGACCCTCTGGTCACGATTTCTGCCGTATCGGTAGTCCTGACCCTGCTCGCCGTGGCGGGCGTGGCCAATTCCATCAACATCATCGACGGCTTCAACGGCCTGGCCTCGATGTGCGTCGGCATCATGTTCGCGTCGCTGGCCTACGTGGCCTTCAAGGTCGGTGATCCGCTGGTACTGGCCGGCGCCCTGGCCGGACTCGGCGCGGTGCTGGGCTTCTTCGTCTGGAACTACCCGCTCGGCCTGATCTTCCTGGGCGACGGGGGCGCCTATTTTCTCGGCTTCTGGGTGGCCGAACTGAGCCTGCTGCTGGTGCAGCGCAACGAAGGCGTCTCGCCGCTCTTTCCGCTGCTGCTGTGCGCTTATCCGATTTTCGAGACGCTGTTCTCGATGTACCGGCGACGGGTGCTGCGCGGTCTGCCGGTGGGTCAGGCAGACGCCACGCACCTGCACAGCCTGATCTACCGCCGCCTGATGCGCTGGGCGGTCGGCCGCCAGGATGCCGCCAGCCTGCTGCGGCGCAATTCGATGACCTCGCCGTACCTCTGGCTGGTCTGCTCGCTCACCGCCGCGCCGGCGGTGCTCTGCTGGGACGAGACGGAACTGCTTGCCGGGTTGATCCTGATGTTCTGTCTGTCGTACCTGGCGCTGTACCGCGCCATCGTCCGCTTCCGCACGCCCCGCATGCTGGTCCGGACCGGCGGGCATTGGGCCGCCGACGAGAGTCCGCCGAAAACCGCGGGATAATGGCAGGGTGATCACAGAGACTCCCGACGCGGCCGAGCAGACGGCCGCACCCGCCCGGTTCGACACCCTCGCGCTGGCCCCGAAGCTCCTGCAGGCTATCCAGGACGCCGGCTACGAGACGATGACGCCGATCCAGGCCAAGGCTATTCCGGTCGTGCTGGCCGGCCGGGACGTGATGGGCGCCGCCCAGACCGGCACCGGCAAGACGGCCGCATTTTCTCTGCCCCTGCTGCAGAAGATGCTGGCGCACGAGAACGCCAGCGCCTCGCCGGCGCGCCACCCGGTGCGCGCCCTGGTGCTGGCCCCGACACGGGAGCTGGCCGATCAGGTCGCCAACAACGTCAAGACCTATGCCCGGCACAGCCAGTTGCGGGTGGCCTGCGTGTTCGGCGGCATCGACATGGCCCCGCAGACTGCCCAACTCAAACGCGGTGTCGAGGTCCTGATCGCGACACCGGGTCGCCTGCTGGACCACATCCAGGCAAAGAACTGTCAGCTCAACCAGGTCGAGTACGTGGTGCTCGACGAGGCCGATCGCATGCTGGACATCGGCTTCCTGCCCGATCTCCAGCGCATCCTCGCCTTCCTGCCGAAGAAGCGCCAGACCCTGCTGTTCTCGGCCACCTTCTCGCCGGAGATCAAGCGGCTGGCGCAGAGCTATCTGCAGGATCCGCTGCTGGTCGAGGTGGCACGGCCGAACGCCACCGCCTCGACGGTGGAACAGCGCTTCTACAGCGTGTCCGAGGACGACAAACGCGCCGCGGTACGGCAGATCCTGCGCGAGCGCTCGCTGGCGCAGGCGATCGTGTTCGTCAACTCCAAGCTCGGCGCGGCCCGGCTGGCCCGTTCCTTCGAGCGCGACGGACTGAACACGGCAGCCCTGCACGGCGACAAATCGCAGGACGAACGCCTGAAAGCCCTGGATGCCTTCAAGCGCGGCGAAGTGGACCTGCTGGTGGCCACCGATGTCGCGGCGCGTGGTCTGGACATCGCCGACCTGCCGGCCGTGTTCAACTTCGACATTCCCTTCAATGCCGAGGACTACGTGCACCGCATCGGACGCACCGGTCGGGCCGGTGCATCGGGCCTGGCCGTCTCGCTGGTCACCCGTGACGACAGCCGGCTGGTGGGCGACATCGAAAAGCTGATCCGGCGCAAGATCGACCTCGAGCCGCTGGAGCTGGACGACGAGCGCCCACGCCGACGACGCATGGAGGAGAGCGGCAGCGGCGCCCCGCCGCGCAGCGAACGCCCGCCGGCCCGTGAGCCGAGGGAATACCGGGACGCAAGGGAGCCGCGGCGCAGCCCGGCCGCCACAGCGCGCGACCCCTTCTTCGACCGCCCCTACGAGGCCGACCCGAACGCCACACCGGTCTGGGAACGGGCCGAGGCCGCGCCCGCCGCGCCGACGCGCAGCACACTGTCGCGATTCATCAAGCCGCGCCGCAAGGTCGCCGCCCTGCTGGGCGGCAAGACGACGGGCTGAACCAGCCCGAGCCTCAGCGCGCCAGGAAGAGAAAGACCGCCGGCACGTCCGACGCCAGTTGCGTCGGCAGACCGGCGCCACCGCGCCGCCAGCGCGCCACCTCGGCCGTGTGGATCTGCTCCACCGCCGTGGTGAGTCCGCTGGCCACACAGAGCCGGGTGGCGGGCTGCAGGGTCTGCAGCAGCGCCGCCAGCATGGCCGAGTTGCGGTAGGGCGTCTCGATCAGCAGCTGGGTCTGCCCGGCCTGGCGGGAAGCCACCTCCAGCGCGCGGATGCGCTGCGCGCGCGCCTGCGTGTCGGTGGGCAGATAGCCGACGAACGTGAAGGACTGGCCGTTCAGCCCCGAAGCCGCCAACGCCAGCATCAGCGAGGAAGGCCCGGACAGCGGCCGCACCCGCAGCCCGAGCCCATGCGCCGCCTCCACCAGCGCCGCGCCGGGGTCGGCCACGGCCGGCAGTCCGGCCTCCGACATCAGGCCGATGTCCTGCCCGGCCAGCGCGGGCGCCAGCCAGTCCCGCGCATCGAGCGCCGCCGCAGTCCGCTCTCCCCCCTTGCGTGGCCGAGGCAGCTCCCGGATGACCTGCGCCTGCAGCGGCTGCGCCAGCGGCTGCAGCGTCGCGACACGCTTGAGCAGCGCCCGGGCGCTGCGCGCATTCTCGACCACCCAGTGGGTCAGCCCGGCCGCGACCTCGAGGGCCTGCTGTGGCAGCACCTGCCGCAGATCGGGCGCAGGCCCCTCGGCGGGCAGCAGCCCGAGGTCCAGCGTATTGGGCATCAGCCACAGGCAACCCTGCCGGGCCGCGGCCTCGTCACCGGACCGGTCCGCACGCTGCGCGCTCACGGGAGGGGCACACTCCTTTCGCATCGGCTGTGCAGAATCGCTCATCGCCCCTCCTCGAGGCTGCCGCGCGAGCCAGCCTGCGCCTGCAGCTGCGCGAACAGGTTCCAGCCGGCATCCTGCAGCAGCCGGCAGGTGGCGATGAGCGGCAGGCCGATCAGCGCGGTGGGGTCGTCGGACTCGATTGCCTCCAGCAAGGCGATGCCCAGTCCCTCGCACTTGGCGCTGCCGGCACAGTCGTAGGGCTGCTCCAGCCGCAGGTAGGTCTCGATCTCGGCATCGGAGAGCGCCCGGAACTTCACCCGCACACAGACGGTCGTCCGACGCAGCGCTGCCGGCGCAGGCGGCTGCAGCGCAACCGCGGTGTGAAAGCGCACGGCACGACCGCGCATGGCCTGCAACTGGGCCACCGCCCGGGCGTGATCCAGGGGCTTGCCCAGCGGCCGGCCGTCGAGTTCGGCCACCTGGTCCGAACCGATCACCCAGGCGCCGGGACATCGCCCCGCCACCTCGGCGGCCTTGGCCGCCGCCAGCCGCTCGGCCAGGGCGGCGGGAGCCTCTGCCTCGCGCGGCGCCTCGTCGACCTGCGGCGCCACGACCTCGAAGGGCAGGCGCAGACGCGCCAGCAGTTCGCGGCGATACACCGAGGTGGATGCAAGGATCAGGCGTTCGGTCATGGCAAGGCAGGCAGCGGGCCGACGGCGCGCCGTCGACCGCCGCGCCGCGTTGAGTCGGGCCCGCATTGTCCACGGGACGGCGCGGCCGCGCCGGCACGCTCGGTCGGTTTCGCTCGGACGACCTACACTTCCGCCCATGAAAGCGCGAGACTTCCAGGCCAGACGCCTCGATGTGGCGGCCTTCGCCGCAGAGGCGGGCGAACTTCAAGGCAGGATGGACCTGTCCGATCTGGCCCGCTGGAGTGACCGGCTGCATCCCGACGGCGAGGTCGCGCAATCCGGCGTGCGATGGCGCGCCCGCGGCGAGTCCCGCCCGAGGCGCGGCGCGGCCGACGAGATCTGGTTGCACCTGCAGGCTCAGGCCCGCCTGCCGCTGACCTGCCAGCGCTGCCTCGGGCCGGTGCCGGTCGCCTTCGAGGTAGACCGCTGGTTCCGCTTTGCCTCCGACGAGGCCAGCGCCGCGGCGCTCGACGAGGCATCGGAGGACGATGTGCTCTCGCTCGACCACGCGCTCGACCTGCACGAACTGGTCGAGGACGAACTGCTGCTGGACGCACCGCTGGTGCCGCGGCACGAGCGCTGTCCGCGGCCCCTGCCGTCGGGCACCGCCTCGATCACCGCGGAGGCAGGCGCCCCCCCCGCGCAGGCGCCCGCCGGAGAAACGACCGCAAATCCCTTCGCCGCGCTGGCCGGACTCAAGGGCCGGCTGCGCCGCGGCGATACCGACGACAGCGAGCCTAGCGGCGCTTAGCAACAGTCGCGCCACATCGCGGCACGATCATGGTATAGTCTTCGGCTTTTCCAGCCGGAAGACCCAGGAGTCCGTCATGGCCGTCCAGCAAAACAAGAAGTCGCCCTCGAAGCGGGGCATGCACCGTTCGCACAACGCACTGACCACCCCGGGCACGGCCATCGAGCCGACCACGGGCGAGGTGCACCTGCGCCACCACATCAGCCCGACCGGGTTCTACCGCGGCCGCAAGGTCCTGAAGACCAAGGCAGACGCCTGATTTTCCTCGCCCCGGCGTCGATGCTCGCCCTCCGGCGCGAGTCGACGTTGCCGGCCAGGCTCCGCCTGAAGTCCGGCCATTCCGTGTTCCCGGACCGAGAGCCCTGTTCTTGAACGCCTTCCCGCCTCTCACGCGGCCGGTGCGCCTGTCCGTCGACTGCATGGGGGGCGACCATGGGCCTGCGGTCGTCCTGCCGGCCTGTCGGGCCTTTCTGGATCGACATCCGCAAGCAGAGCTGCTGCTCGTCGGCCGGGAGGCCGATCTGGCACAGGCTCGCGATTGGCCTCGCTGCCGGCTGATTGCCGCCAGCGAGGTGGTGACGATGGACGATCCGGTCGAGGTGGCGCTGCGTCGCAAGCGCGACTCCTCGATGCGGGTGGCGATCCAGCAGGTGAAGGTGGTCGACGGCGTGTCGGCAGCGGACGCCTGCGTGTCGGCGGGCAACACCGGCGCACTGATGGCCGTGGCCCGTTACCTGCTCAAGACGCTCGACGGCATCGACCGGCCGGCGATCGCCTCCGGGCTGCCCAATCGCAGCGATGGCGTCACCACCGTGCTGGATCTGGGCGCCAACGTGGACTGCAGCGCCGAACATCTGCTGCAGTTCGCGGTGATGGGCAGCGCGCTGGTGTCCGCCGTGGCCGGCAAGGAACAGCCGACAGTGGGCCTGCTGAACATCGGCGAGGAAGCGATCAAGGGCAGCGAGGTCATCAAGCAGGCCGGCGAGCTGCTGCGTGCAGCCCACGACCGTCAGCTGATCCACTTCCACGGCAACGTCGAAGGCAACGACATCTTCCTCGGCACCACCGACATCGTCGTCTGCGACGGCTTCGTCGGCAATGTGGCGCTGAAGACGGCCGAGGGGCTGGCGTCCATGATCTCCGGCTTCATCCGGCAGGAGTTCTCGCGCAATTGGGCGTCCAAGGCCGCTGCGCTGGTCGCCATGCCGGTGCTGAAGCGCTTCAAGGGGCACGTGGATCACCGGCGCCACAACGGCGCGGCCCTGCTCGGCCTGCGCGGTCTGGTCTTCAAGAGCCACGGTTCGGCGGACGTGTACGCCTTCGAGCGGGCCCTCGAGCGCGCGTATGATGCGGCGCGCAATCGCCTGCTCGAGCGCGTGCATGCCCGCATCACGTCGGCCCTTCCGGGCCCGGCAGCGGCCTCGGACGCCGCAGGCCCAGAGTCCCGGCAAGCTGCATGATCGAATCCACGCCCCGCCACTCACGAATCGCCGGTACCGGCAGCGCCCTTCCACCCCGACGGGTCGACAACGTCGAACTGGCGGCCGAACTGGCCGAACGCGGCATCGACACTTCGGACGCCTGGATCGTCGAGCGCACCGGCATCCGTGCACGCCATTTCGCCGCCCCCGAGGTGAACGCCAGCGACCTGGCGGTGCAGGCAGCCCGTCATGCCCTCGAGGCTGCAGGGCTGCAGGGCAGCGACATCGATCTGATCGTGGTCGCGACCTCGACGCCGGACATGACCTTCCCGTCCACGGCGACCATCGTGCAGCGCAAGCTGGGCATCGTGCACGGCTGCCCGGCCCTGGACGTGCAGGCCGTCTGTTCGGGCTTCATCTACGCCACCACCGTGGCCGACGCGATGATCCGCACCGGCTCGGCCCGCCATGCGCTGGTGATCGGGGCCGAGGTCTTTTCGCGCATCCTGAACTTCGACGACCGGACCACCTGCGTGCTGTTCGGCGACGGTGCCGGCGCGGTGGTGCTGTCGGCCAGCGACACTCCGGGCATCCTCGCCACCGACCTGCATGCCGACGGACGTCATCTGGACATCCTGTGCACGCCGGGTGTCGTGGCACGCGGCGGCGTGCTGGGCGATCCCTTCCTGCGCATGGACGGACAGGCCGTGTTCAAGCTCGCCGTGGGCGTTCTGGAAAGCACTGCCCGCACGGTGCTGGAGAAGGCCGGCCGCCGCGAGACGGACATCGACTGGCTGGTGCCGCATCAGGCCAACATCCGCATCATGCAGAGCACGGCCCGCAAGCTGAAGCTGCCGATGGACAAGGTGATCGTCACCGTCGACCGGCACGGCAACACCTCGGCGGCCTCGATTCCGCTGGCCTTCGACGAGGCGGTGCGCAGCGGCCGCATCCAGCGCGGGGACACCGTGCTGCTCGAGGGTGTGGGCGGCGGCTTCACCTGGGGCGCGGTGCTGCTGGACTTCTGACGCCCGTGCGCCAGCGCACACGGCTGCCGACCGAATCACTTCTGTCTTGCCAGGAATTTTCATGACCGCCTTCGCCTTCGTCTTCCCCGGCCAGGGTTCGCAGTCCGTCGGCATGCTCGACGTCTGGAAGGACCACCCCGTCGCCCGCGCCACGCTCGAGGAAGCCGGCGCCGCCCTGGGCGAGGACATCGGTCGCCTGATCGCCGAGGGCCCGAAGGAAGCCCTGGACCTCACCACCAACACCCAGCCCGTGATGCTCACCGCAGGCATCGTCGCCTACCGGATCTGGCGGGCCGAAGGCGGTGCCGAGCCGGCAGCGGTGGCCGGCCATTCGCTGGGCGAGTACACCGCCCTGGTCGCCGCCGGGGCGCTGACGCTGGCCGATGCGCTGCCGCTGGTGCGGCTGCGCGCGCAGGCCATGCAGGAAGCGGTGCCGGTGGGCAGTGGTGCGATGGCGGCGATCCTGGGCCTGGACGCCGCAGCCGTGCGCGAAGGCTGTGCCCAGGCCGCCGCCGCGAGCGGCGAGGTGGTCGAGGCGGTGAACTTCAACGACCCCAAGCAGACCGTGATCGCCGGCAGCAAGGCCGGTGTCGAGAAGGGCTGCGAGGTGCTCAAGGGCATGGGGGCCAAGCGGGCCCTGCCGCTGCCGGTTTCCGCCCCCTTCCACTGCAGCCTGATGAAGCCCGCGGCCGAGCGCCTGAAAGCCCGCCTGGCCGAGGTGGCCTTCGCGACGCCGAACGTTCCGGTGCTCAACAACATCGACGTGACCGTGCAGAGTGCGCCCGACGCGATCCGCGAAGCCCTGTACCGCCAGGCCTTCGGCCCGGTGCGCTGGGTGGAACTGGTGCAGGCGCTGAAGGCCCGCGGCCTGAGCCATGTGATCGAGTGCGGCCCCGGCAAGGTGCTGGCCGGCATGGTCAAGCGCATCGACGCCTCGCTGGTCACCGCCACCCTCTGCGACCCGGCCAGCCTGGCCGAGGTGAAAGGACTGCTCGCATGAGCCTCGCCACCCCTCCCCAGATCGCGCTGGTCACCGGCGCCAGTCGCGGCATCGGCCGCGCCATCGCGCTGACACTGGCCCAGCAGGGCTTCAAGGTGATCGGCACCGCCACCAGCGAGAGCGGCGCCGCCGCGATCACCGCGGCGCTGGAACACCTGGGCGGGCGCGGCCAGGTCCTGAACGTCACCGACGCCGCGGCGCTGGACGCCACCCTCGACGCGATCGTCAAGCAGGACGGTGGCCTGCACGTGCTGGTCAACAATGCCGGCATCACCCGCGACGGCCTGGCCATGCGCCTGAAGGACGACGACTGGGACGCGGTGATCGACACCAACCTGCGCGCCGTCTTCCGCGCCTGCCGTGCCGCCACCCGCCCGATGATGAAGCAGCGCTATGGGCGCATCGTCAACATCACCTCGGTGGTGGGCGCCTCCGGCAACCCGGGCCAGGCGAATTACTGCGCCGCGAAGGCCGGCGTGGCCGGCATGACCCGCTCGCTGGCGCGCGAACTGGGCAGTCGCGGCATCACCGTCAACTGCGTGGCCCCCGGCTTCATCGCCACCGACATGACCGAAGTGCTGCCCGAAGCGCAGAAGCAGGCGCTGATGGGGCAGATTCCGCTGGGCCGGCTGGGCGCGCCGGAGGACATCGCCGAAGCGGTGGCCTTCCTTGCCTCGCCCCGTGCCGGCTACATCACCGGCACCGAGCTGCACGTCAATGGCGGCATGTTCATGGGCTGAACCCCGTTTCCGGCTGGCCGCTGCGCGGCTGGCCCCTGGTCAGGCGATCCGGATCCCCGTCCTGCGCGGGTCGCCTGGCCCCCGGAATCCGTCACACTCCGGACCCCTTAGAATCGCAGGCTGTTTTTACTGCACCCCTCCCGGAGGAGAGTCATGAGCGACATCGAAGCACGCGTCAAGAAGATCATCGCCGAGCAACTGGGCGTGGCCGAGGCCGAAGTCACCAACGAGAAGGCCTTCGTCGCCGACCTGGGCGCCGACTCGCTCGACACGGTCGAGCTGGTGATGGCCCTCGAAGACGAGTTCGGCATCGAGATCCCCGACGAAGAAGCCGAGAAGATCACCACCGTCCAGCTGGCGATCGACTACGCGAAGAACAACGTCAAGTCCTGATCGCGTTCGCGCCGATCCCCGTCGACCTGCCATCGAAATCCGCATGACCCGCCGCCGCATCGTCGTGACCGGCCTCGGCCTGGTGACCCCCCTGGGCAACACCGTCGCCGATTCCTGGGCCAACCTCCTGGCCGGCAAGTCCGGCATCGCCCCGATCACACGCTTCGATGCGTCGAACATGGCGGTGCGCTTTGCCGGCGAGGTCAGGGACTTCCGCATCGACGAGTACATCCCGGCCAAGGAAGCCCGGCACATGGATGTCTTCATCCATTACGGCATCGCCGCGTCGCTCCAGGCGGTGCGCGATGCCGGGCTGGCCACCGGGGAGTCGCTCGACGAGGCGCAGGCCGAACGCTGCGGCGTGATGGTGGGCTCGGGCATCGGCGGCCTGCCGCTGATCGAATCCTCGCACGGGGAATACCTCGAGCGGGGCCCGCGGCGCATCTCCCCTTTCTTCGTGCCCGCCTCGATCATCAACATGATCTCCGGGCATGTGTCGATCCTGTGCGGCTACAAGGGCCCGAACCTGTCGGTGGTCACCGCCTGCACGACCGGCCTGCACAGCATTGGCCTGGCGGCCCGGCTGATCGAGTACGGCGAGGCCGACGTGATGGTCGCCGGCGGCTCCGAGTCGACGGTCTCGCCGCTGGGCGTGGGCGGTTTCGCAGCCGCCCGGGCCTTGTCCACGCGCAACGACGATCCCGCCACCGCCTCGCGGCCCTGGGACCGTGATCGCGACGGCTTCGTGCTCGGCGAAGGGGCCGGCGTGATGGTGCTCGAGGAGTACGAGCATGCCCGGCGCCGGGGCGCACGCATCTACGCCGAGCTGTCCGGCTTCGGCATGAGCGGCGACGCCTATCACATGACCGCCCCGAACGTGGACGGTCCGCGCCGCTCGATGAGCCTGGCCCTGCGCAACGCCGGCATCACGGCCGACCAGGTTCAGTACGTCAACGCGCACGGCACCTCCACCCCGCTGGGGGATGTCAACGAAACCAACGCCATCAAGCTGGCCTTCGGCGAACATGCGAAGAAGCTGGTGGTCAACTCGACCAAGTCGATGACCGGCCACCTGCTCGGCGGTGCCGGTGGCATCGAGTCGGTGTTCTCGGTGCTGGCCGTGCACCACCAGGTGTCGCCGCCGACGATCAACCTGTTCAACCCGGACCCCGAGTGCGATCTGGACTACTGCGCCAACGAGGCGCGGTCGATGCCGATCGAGTACGCCGTGAAGAACAACTTCGGCTTCGGCGGCACCAACGGCACGCTGGTGTTCCGTCGCGTCTGACCGGCTGCCGCAGCGCCCCCGGGCAGCGGCATGCGCGAGGCGCCTCCCCTGCGACTGCAAGGCCGCGGCCACCGCGGCTGGCAACGCGCCCAGCGGATCGGCTGCGCCGCGGCGGCGCTGGTGCCACTGGTCTGGCTGCTGCAATGGCGCGCTGGCGACGGGGTCGGTGCGCCGCAGTGGATCCTTGTGCTCGGCCTGTGGGCGACCCTGATCGGTGTCGCCGTCGGATCGCGCCGACCGGCGTTCGAGCTGCAATGGGTGGCAGGCGGCTGGCAGTGGCGCCTCGACCCACGCACACCCGACGCCCCCTGGGTGGAAGGCCAGCCGATGGTGCGCATCGACGCCGGTCACTGGCTGCTGCTCGAACTGCGACCGGCAGGGCCTGGCCGGCGTGGCTGGCTGGCCCTGGCCGAGTCCGACCTCCCCGGCCACTGGCACCTGCTGCGCTGTGCGCTATATTCCCCGCGCCGCATGAACGCCCCCCTGCCGACCCCCACCGCCGCCGCGGTCCGACCGAGTGCCGATGACCGCTGACGCCGACGCCCAACTCGTCGAACGCGCCAAGCGGGGCGAGGTGCATGCCTTCGAAATGCTCGTGGTCAAGTACCAGCGCCGCATCGAGCGACTCATCGGCCGACTCGTGCGGGACAGCGACCTGATCCAGGACATCGCCCAGGAGTCCTTCATCCGGGCCTACCGGGCGCTGCCGCAGTTCCGCGGCGAAAGCGCCTTCTACACCTGGCTCTACCGCATCGCGGTCAACACCGCCAAGAAGACGCTGGTCGAACTCAAGCGTGATCCTGTGATCACGGAAACCGCGCTGAATGCGGCCCGGCAGGATGACGACGAAACTTACCGCCCGGAGCATGAACTAAGCGACGAGGAAACGCCGGACGCAGTGCTGGCCAGCCGGGAGATTGCCGCCACGGTCAACGCGGCGATCGAAGCCCTGCCGGACGACCTGCGCCAGGCCATCCTGTTGCGCGAGGTGGAAGGACTTTCCTACGACGAGATCGCCGAGGCGATGGCCTGCCCGATCGGCACGGTGCGTTCGAGGATCTTCCGCGCTCGCGAGGCGATTGCCGAGAGGTTGCGCCCCCTGTTGGATACGAAGAAGGGCCGACGATGGTGACGTTCGGTCCTGTCTGGAGTGCGAGATGAACGACAGCGAACTGCCCCGGGGCAGTGACGAAGCGAGCCTGTCCGCCCTGATGGACGGCGAACTCGACGATCCGCAGGTCGCAGCCGCCTGTGCCGCCTGGCGACGCGATGCGCGCCAGCAGGCCCGCTGGCATGCCTACCATCTGGTCGGCGACGTGCTGCGCAGCGACGAACTCGCCCGCCCGCCCGAACGGGACGAGGCCTTCCTGGCCGCGCTGCGAAGTCGACTGGAGCGCGAACCGGTGGTGCTCGCCCCCACCCAGCGCAGCGACATGCCCGCCCCGCCCCTGCCCTTGCCAGGCGTTGCGACCGGCACGGACGGCTCTGCCGTCGCGTCGGTGGTGAAATGGCCCTCGTCCCCGCCAGCCCGTGTGCGGCGCGTACGCTGGGCGGCTCCCGTGGGCATCGCAGCCGGTGTGATGATGGTGGCGGGCGTGGTCTGGTCACTGCGAGGCGAGGCCCCGAGCAGCCTGGCGGCCTGGGGGCCGACGGCGCCTGCCGCCTCGACGCCGCCCGCGGGGGCGGTCGACGCCCGTCAGGCGCTGGCCGAGGCCGAGCTGGAGCGCTACCTGCGCGCCCACCGGGAATTCCAGGGCAGTGCGGCGCTCAGTCCGGCGGCCGGCTTCGTGCGCAATGCCGCCTACGAGGTCGGATCGCGCCCATGACGTCGAACGGTTCCACACGACGTCGCTTCTGCCGCGGCACGGCCGCACTGACCACCCTGCTGGCCGCTTCCTGGCCGGGTGCGGGCGTGGCCGCCGAGGCGCCGCTGGCAGGTGATGCCGCCGCGGTGCTGCGCCGGCTGCGCGACGCCGCGCGACGCCGCAGCTACACCGGCATCTTCGTCGTCAATGCCGGCGGTACTCTGAGCAGTTCGCGCATCGCCCACTACGCCGACGGACGCCACCAGCTCGAGCGCATCGAGGCGCTCGACGGCCAGATGCGGCGGGTCTACCGGCACGACGACACCGTCCATGTCTTCTGGCCGAAGACCCGCGAGGCCTCGATCGAGCCGCGCGAGATGCTCGGCGCGTTCCCGTCGGCCGGACTGGCCGACGTGGCGCCCCTGGCCGACGCCTACGAGGTGCAATGGGGCGGGCTGGACCGGGTGGCCGGTCACGAGGCGCAGGTGCTGACCCTGCGGCCGCGCGATGCCCTGCGCTACCCGCAGCGGCTCTGGCTGGAACGACAGAGCGGGCTGCTGCTGCGCGCCGACACCCTCGGCGCTCGCGGCGAGGTACTGGAATCGTCGGCCTTCTCCGAACTGCAGCTCGATGCCCCGCTGCAGCCGCAGGCCCTGCTGCAGGAGATGCGCCGCCTGGACGGCTACCGTGTCCAGCGTCCGCAGATGCAGCGTGCCGACCTGGAGCGCGAGGGCTGGCAGCTGCGCCAGGCCCCGGCTGCCTTCGTGCAGGTGCGCTGCGTGCGACGCCCCCTGCGTGCACCGGACCGGCCAGGCAGCAGTCGCGCGGCCCTGCCGACCGTCAGCCCGCTGGCCACCGCCGCGCTGGCAGCCAGCCAGCCGACGGCCACGCCCGGAACAGCCGGGGACGCCTCGGCCGGCCTGCTGCAGGTGACCTACAGCGACGGCCTGACGCTGGTGTCGCTCTTCGTCGAACCCTTCGACGCGGCGATCCATCAGCGCGACGGCGTGGCCAGCTGGGGGGCCACGGTCGCCCTGACGCGGCGCCTCGACGATTGGTGGCTCACGGTGGTGGGTGACGTGCCCCTGGCCACGCTGCAGCAGTTCTCGGCCGCGATGGAACGCAAGCGTCCCTGACCGCTCCAACCCGCGTCCCGGCGACGGCCCCGGGGGCCGGGCCCCGGGCGCGCGACTCTTCCCCCGATTGCACTGCCAGACCCTGCAAGGAAGCCCCATGTCCGAACCCGCGAATCTGCCATCGACCGCCGCCCTGTCCAGACCGGCCCGGGCCCGCACCTGGCTCGTCGCCGCCACGGCCCTGCTCTGCGCCGGCGGCATCGCCCTGTCGCTGCTGTCGCACCGCGACGCTACCGCCCAGTCCACCCCGACCCCGGCGGCGGCGGCCCCCCTGTCGCCTGCCGCAGCGCGTGGCCTGCCCGACTTTGCCGACCTGGTCGAACAGGTCGGACCGGCCGTCGTCAACATCCGCACCCAGGCGAAGGTGCGCAGCGCGCGCGCCGAAGAGGGGCCGGACGCCGAGATGCAGGAGTTCCTGCGTCGCTTCTTCGGCATCCCGATTCCGCGCGTCGACCCGCGCCGCGGCCAGCCGCCGCGCCAGGGAGAAGACGAGGAGTCGATGCCGCGCGGGGTTGGCTCAGGCTTCGTGATCAGCCCGGACGGCTTCATCATGACCAACGCCCACGTGGTCGACGGCGCCGACGAGGTGATGGTCCGGCTGACCGACAAGCGCGAATTCAAGGCCCGCGTGATCGGCGCGGACAAGCGCACCGATGTGGCGGTGCTGAAGATCGAGGCCAGCGGACTGCCCACCGTGCGCCTGGGCAACGTCGACCGACTGCGCGTGGGTGAGTGGGTGATCGCCATCGGCTCGCCCTTCGACCTGGACAACACCGTGACGGCGGGCATCGTCAGCGCCAAGGCGCGCGACACCGGCGACCTGGTGCCCTTCATCCAGACCGACGTGGCGATCAACCCGGGCAACTCGGGCGGACCGCTGATCAACCTGCGCGGCGAGGTGGTCGGGGTCAACTCGCAGATCTACAGCCGCTCGGGCGGCTACATGGGCATCTCCTTCGCGATTCCGATCGACGAGGCGAACCGGGTGGCCGAGCAGCTGCGCAGCCACGGCCGGGTGGTGCGCGGGCGCATCGGCGTGCAGATCGGCGAGGTCACCAAGGAGGTGGCCGAGTCGCTGGGCCTGGGCCGTGCCAGCGGCGCCCTGGTGCGCAGCGTCGAGCCCGGCGGCCCCGCGGAGAAGGCCGGCCTCGAAGCGGGCGACATCATCACCCGCTTCGACGGCAAGACGGTCGAGCGCTGGAACGACCTGCCGCGCCTGGTGGGGGCCACCAAGCCCGGCACCCGCAGCAGCATGCAGGTGTTCCGCCGCGGCGCCAGCCGCGAGCTGCAGGTGGTCGTCGCCGAGCTCGAAGCCGAAGGCCGCACGACCACGCCGGGCAAGGAGGAGAAGCCCGCCAAGCCGGCGGTACCGGCGGCCCTGGCGGCACTCGGGCTGACCGTCGCCGACCTGAGCGAGGCACAGCGCGCCGAACTGAAGATCAAGTCGGGCGTGCGCGTCGAGGCGGTCGACGGCCCGGCGGCCCGCGCCGGCCTGCGCGAGGGAGACGTGATCCTGTCGGCGGCCAACACCGAAGTCACCAGCGTGCGGCAGTTCGAGACCCTGATGGCCCGCCAGGACAAAGGCAAGCCGGTCAGCCTGCTGTTCCGGCGTGGCGAGTGGGCCCAGTACACCGTGATCCGGCCCGCCAGCCCCTGACTGGCCGGGCCGCAGGTCGGGCGGCGAAGGTTGGGTCTACAATGGAGGCCCAACAAGCAGTTGCCACACCTTGTTGTTGGAAGGCGCGTCGCAGATGGGACGTGCCTTTTTTTTAGCGAAGGCCCGGCTTGCCCGGCCTTCGTGGCGACGCGAGGCGCGCCGCTGCCGCAACGGCTGACCCGTGGCGCCCGGGGCTCGGGCGTCCCCCTCGGTTTCCCATGGATCACATCCGCAACTTTTCCATCATCGCCCACATCGACCACGGCAAGAGCACCCTGGCCGACCGCATCATCCAGCGCTGCGGCGGGCTGTCGGATCGCGAGATGGAGGCCCAGGTGCTCGACTCGATGGACATCGAGCGCGAGCGCGGCATCACGATCAAGGCCCAGACCGCGGCGCTGACCTACGTGGCGCGCAATGGGCAGAGCTACCAGCTCAACCTGATCGACACCCCGGGGCACGTCGACTTCAGTTACGAGGTGAGCCGCTCGCTGTCGGCCTGCGAGGGCGCGCTGCTGGTGGTCGATGCCTCCCAGGGCGTCGAGGCACAGACGGTGGCCAACTGCTACACCGCGCTCGATCTGGGCGTCGAGGTGGTGCCGGTCCTGAACAAGATGGACCTGCCCTCGGCCGATCCGGACAACGCCAAGGCGGAGATCGAGGACGTCATCGGCATCGACGCCACCGACGCCATCCCCTGCTCGGCCAAGACCGGCATGGGCATCGACGAGATCCTGGAAGCGGTGGTCGAGCGCATGCCGCCGCCCAAGGGCGACCCGGTGGGCCCGCCGCGGGCGATGATCATCGACGCCTGGTTCGACAACTATGTCGGCGTGGTCATGCTGGTGCGCGTGGTCGACGGCCAGCTCGGCAAGGGCGAACGCATCCGCCTGATGGCCACCAACACGGTCTACCCGATCGAACACCTGGGCGTGTTCACGCCCAAGAGCGAGAACCGCGACGTCCTCAAGGCCGGCGAGGTGGGCTTCGTGATCTGCGGCATCAAGGAGCTGGCCGCCGCCAAGGTGGGCGATACGGTCACGCTGGAGAAGAAGCTGCCCAACAACGCCGGCCCGGCCACCGAGCCGCTGCCTGGCTTCAAGGAAATCCAGCCGCAGGTGTTCGCCGGCCTGTACCCCACCGAGGCCAGCGAGTACGACCAGCTGCGCGACGCACTGGAGAAGCTCAAGCTCAACGACAGCTCGCTGCGCTACGAGCCGGAAGTCTCGCAGGCGCTGGGCTTCGGCTTCCGCTGCGGCTTCCTGGGACTGCTGCACATGGAGATCGTGCAGGAGCGCCTGGAGCGCGAGTTCGACCAGGACCTGGTGACCACCGCGCCCAGCGTGGTCTACGAGGTGGAGCTGGCCGACGGCACGGTGCTGCAGGTGGAGAACCCCAGCAAGATGCCCGACCAGGGCAAGATCCAGGAGATCCGCGAGCCCATCGTCACGGTGCACCTGTACATGCCGCAGGACTACGTGGGCACGGTGATGACGCTGTGCAACCAGAAGCGCGGCATCCAGCTGAACATGGCCTACCACGGCAAGCAGGTCATGCTGACCTACGAGCTGCCGCTGGCCGAGATCGTGCTGGATTTCTTCGACAAGCTGAAGTCGGCCACGCGCGGCTACGCCTCGATGGACTACGAGTTCAAGGAGTACCGCGCCGCCGACGTGGTCAAGGTGGACATCCTGATCAACGGCGACCGCGTGGACCCGCTGGCGATGATCGTGCATCGCAGCCAGAGCCAGTACCGCGGCCGCGCGGTGGCGGCCAAGATGCGCGAGCAGATCCCGCGCCAGATGTACGACGTGGCGATCCAGGCGGCCATCGGCGCCAACATCATCGCGCGCGAGAACATCAAGGCGCTGCGCAAGAACGTGCTGGCAAAATGCTACGGCGGCGACATCACCCGCAAGCGCAAGCTGCTCGAGAAGCAGAAGGCCGGCAAGAAGCGCATGAAGCAGATCGGGACGGTCGAGGTGCCGCAGGAGGCCTTCCTCGCGATCCTGCAGGTCGAAGACTGAAGTTCCGCACGGATCGCACCCGATGGGTATTCTCACTGGCATCCTCTACGCCTGCCTGCTCGCCTACGGCACCGGCTGGTACCTGGGCAAATGGAACGGCAACTTCTCGCTGCTGCTGTTCATTCTCACCCTGGTGACGCTGGCCTACTGGCTGGCCGAGCGCTTCGTCTTCCTGCCGCGGCGCCTGGCCGCAGCCTCCGCGCTGGCCGCACAGGACGCCAGCCGGCGCGCCGAACTGCAGCGCCTGGGCATTTCCCAGGTCGACGGCAACGTCGAGGAGGCGCGGCAGCGCATCCTGGCGCAGCCCTGGTGGCTGGACTGGACGGCCGGGCTGTTCCCGGTGATCCTGCTGGTGTTCCTGCTGCGCTCCTTCCTGTTCGAGCCCTTCAAGATCCCGTCGGGCTCGATGATCCCGACCCTGGAGATCGGCGACCTCATCCTGGTCAACAAGTACCACTACGGGGTTCGCCTGCCGGTGGTGAACAAGAAGATCCTCGACAACCACCCGGTGCAGCGCGGCGACGTGATGGTGTTCCGCTACCCGGTGGATCCCGGGGTCGACTTCATCAAACGGGTCGTGGGCGTGCCCGGCGACGAGGTGGCCTACCTGAACCAGCGGCTGTACCTGAACGGCCAGCCCGTGCCGGTGACCGCGCTGGAGGACTACTACGACGAGCTGCAGCGCAGCTATTCGAAGCACTTCCGGGAGTCTCTGCCCGGCCCGCAGGGCAGCACGCGCAGCCACCGCATCCTCGTCGACCCGAGCCTGCCCTCGAGCTACGGCATGCGTGCGCGAGCCTTCCCGGGTTCCGAGAATTGCCGCTACAGTGCCGAAGGGGTGGTCTGCAAGGTTCCGCCCGGCCACTACTTCATGATGGGCGACAACCGGGACAATTCCGAGGATTCGCGCTTCTGGGGTTTCGTGCCGGACGAGAACATCGTCGGCCGCGCCTTCTTCGTCTGGATGAACTTCGGTAACCTCGGGCGCATCGGCGCCTTCCAGTGAGGCCCGCCCCCCCCCGTACACCCCCCGATCGCATCGCCCGAGGAGGCCTGTCATGATCCCCACCCGCCCGCCTCGACGCCTGGACCAGCGCGGCCTGACGCTGGTGGGGCTGGTGTTCTGGGCGCTGCTGATCTCCACCGTCCTGCTGCTCGCCCTGCGCGTGGTGCCCACCATCAACGAGTACTACACCGCCAAGCAGGCGATCGACAAGGTCGCGGCCAGCGGCGGCAGCACGGTGGCGGAGATCCGCACCGCCTTCGACCGCTACAAGGACATCGAGTACTCGATCACCTCCCTGTCGGGCAAGGACCTGGTGATCACGAAGGAGAACGACCGGGTCGTGGTCAGCTTCGCCTACGACAAGGAGATCGAGCTGATCGGGCCGGTTTCTCTGCTCATCAAGTACCGCGCCCGATCCGAATGACGCCCACCCCGACCTGCCTGCCTTGACCGCCCCGATCGACCTGCTCCAGCAACGCCTCGGCCACGTCTTCCGTGACCGTCGCCTGCTGCTGCGCGCGCTGACCCACCGCAGCCATGGCGCCGACCACTACGAGCGGCTCGAGTTCCTCGGCGACGCAGTGCTGAATCTGGCCGTCTCCGACCTGCTGTTCGACCAGTACGAGGACTCGCCCGAGGGCGACCTGACCCGCGTGCGCGCCCACCTGGTGCGGCAGGACATGCTGCACCGCATCGCGCTGTCGCTGCAGCTGCCGGCGGTGCTGCGCCTGTCCGAGGGCGAGGCGCGGGGCGGTGGCGCCCAGCGGCCCTCGATCCTGGCCGATGCGATGGAGGCCATCCTCGGCGCGGTCTACCGTGACGCCGGTTTCGACGCGGCCTGTGCGCTGGTGCGCCGCCTGTTCGAACCGCTGATTTCGGAAACCGCCACCCAGGCCTGGGCCAAGGACGCCAAGACGCAGTTGCAGGAATGGCTGCAGGCGCGCCGCCAGAGCGTGCCCGACTACCGCATCGAGGCCACCCGGGGCCGGGCGCACGACCAGACCTTCGTCGTGGTCTGCAGCGTGCCCGGCTACGGCATCGAAGGCCAGGGCGAAGGCCGCTCGCGGCGCGCCGCCGAACAGGAAGCCGCGCGCCAGGTGCTGGCGCGCCTGAGTGCCCTCCCCGAATGAACCCAGACGAACTGCCCACGCCCGCGGGCGACGACGAACCCGCCGCCGCCGAGCCGACCCCCCACTCCGGCGAGGCCGCGCGGCGCTGCGGCCTGATCGCCATCGTCGGGCGGCCCAACGTCGGCAAGTCCACCCTGCTGAACACGCTGATCGGCCAGAAGGTCAGCATCACCTCGCGCAAGGCACAGACCACCCGGCACCGCATCACGGGCATCACCACGGAAGGCGACACGCAGTTCGTCTTCGTCGACACGCCGGGCTTCCAGACCCGCCACACGGTGCGCGGCACCGCGGCGCTGAACCGCAACCTGAACAAGACCGTGCAGTCGGTGCTCGGTGATGTCGACGTGGTGCTCTTCCTGGTCGAGGCGGGCCGCTTCGGCCTGGACGATGCGAAGGTGCTCAATCTGATCCCGCCGGGCAAGCCGGCCATCCTGGTGGCCAACAAGCTCGACCTGGTGCGCCGCCGCACCGACCTGCTGCCCTGGCTGCAGCAGATGCAGGAGCGCCATGCCTTCACCGAGTTCGTGCCGCTGACGGCGACGAAGAAGGACGACGCGCGTCGCCTGCTGGGCATCATCCGGCCGCACCTGCCGGCACAGGACTGGTACTACGACGAGGACGCCCTGACCGACCGCAGCGAGAAGTTCCTGGCCGCCGAGCTGATCCGCGAGAAACTCTTCCGCCTCACCGGCGACGAGCTGCCCTACACCTCGACGGTGCAGATCGACAGCTACAAGGAAGAGGGCCAGCTGCGCCGCATCGCCGCGACCATCGTCGTCGAGCGCGAGGCCCACAAGGGCATGGTGATCGGCGAAGGCGGCGAGCGGCTCAAGCGCATCGGCAGCGAGGCCCGCCAGGAGCTCGAGCGCCTGACCGAGGGCAAGGTCTTCCTCGAGCTCTGGGTGAAGGTGCGCTCGGGCTGGGCCGACGACGAGCAGCGCCTGAAGAGCTACGGCTACGAGTAGGGCGCCACGCCGATGGCCACCCGGCGCGCTGCGCCCTCGCCGCTGGCGGCCTATGTGCTGCACCACCACGACTGGAGCGAGTCCAGCCTGATCCTGGAGCTGTTCACGCGCGAGCAGGGCCGCATCGCCGCGATCGCCAAGGGCGCCAAGCGGCCCTATTCCCAGCTGCGCGCGGTGCTGCTGCCCTTCCAGCGCCTGACCGTGCAGCTGGGCAGCCGGCGCGAAGCGCAGGGCAGCGAGGTCGCCCTGCTGCGCAGTGCCGAGTGGGCCGGCGGTGGCGCGATGCTCGGTGGCGCCGCCCTGCTGGCGGGCTTCCACCTGAACGAGCTGCTGCTGCGTGGCCTGGCCCGCCACGACCCCCATGCGCGCCTGTTCGACGCCTACGCCGCCACGCTGCCGGTACTGGCCGGCGGCGACGATGCCGAGGTGGCCGCCGCGCTGCGCGCCTTCGAGCTCTGCCTGCTCGGCGAGACCGGCGTGCTGCCCGAGCTCTCGCGCATCACCGCCACGCAGCAGCCTGTGGCGGCCGCGGCCCGCTACGCCCTGCTGCCCGAGGTCGGCGTGAGCCTGCTGCCGGACGGCCCCTCCGGTGCGACCGGCCCCGCCGGCATCCACGGTGCCACCCTGGTGGCACTGCAGGCCGCGCTGAGCGCGGGCGACCTGGCCGGGCTGCGCCAGGCCTGCCTGGGCGCGCTGCCCGAGCTGCGCGGCCAGCTGCGCCAGCTGCTTCACTATCATCTGGGCACTTCGACGCTGCGCACCCGCGCACTGATGGTCGAGGTGCAGAAACTGATCGACTGACCGACCCAGCCTCGTGCTGCCCCTGCGCATGAATCCCCTCGTCGCTCCCGAGCCCGGCGTCCACGGCGGCCGCACCGCCCTGTCGGTCAACCTCAACAAGGTCGCGCTGCTGCGCAACACGCGCCACCTCGGCATTCCCAGCGTCACGAAAGCGGCGCGGATCGTCCTCGAGGCCGGCGCCCAGGGCATCACCGTGCATCCGCGACCGGACGAGCGCCACATCCGCGCCCACGACGTCACCGAGCTGGCCGAACTGCTGAAAGCCTGGCCGGCGGTGGAATACAACATCGAGGGCAACCCCTTTCACAACCTGATGGACGTGATCCGCCAGGTCCGCCCCCATCAGGCCACCTTCGTGCCGGACGCGGTGGGCCAGTTCACCTCCGACCACGGCTGGAGCTTTCCGGACGATTTCGAACGGCTGGCACCGGTGGTGGCCGAGACGAAGGCGCTGGGCGTGCGGGTCAGCCTCTTCATGGACCCGACGCCCCCGATGATGCGTGCCGCCCGCGAGGTCGGCGCCGACCGCGTCGAGCTCTACACCGAGGCCTACGCCAGCGCCTGGGGCACGCCACAGCAGGCCGAAGTGCTGGCGCGCTACGTGCGCGCGGCCGAGGCCGCGCTGGCCGTCGGCCTGGAAGTCAACGCCGGCCACGACCTGAACCGTGACAACCTGGCCGACTTCCTGCGCGCCGTGCCGGGGGTGATGGAAGTGTCGATCGGCCACGCGCTGATCGCCGATGCGCTGGAACTGGGTTACGCCGAGACCATCCGTGACTACCAGCGTTGCATCCAGCGCGCCGGCGCGCCACGCTGACGCGATGCCGCAGCCACCGACCGGCCGGGCGCCGGGCCACCGCAGGCCGGCCGCTGTCCCCCGGGGAGGCCTCCCGAGGCGGGCTTCGGGCGAGGGGTTCGCATGATCTACGGCATCGGCACCGACATCTGCGATGTGCGGCGCATCGCCGCGGCGCTGCAGCGCCACGGCGACCGCTTCGCCGAGCGGGTGCTCGGCCCGGGCGAGCTGAGCGTCTTCCATGCCCGGCGCGCCCGGGTGGAACGGCGTGGCATCGCCTACCTGGCCACGCGCTTCTCCGCCAAGGAGGCCTTCTCCAAGGCCATCGGCCTGGGCCTGCACGCACCGATGCGCTGGCGCGACTGCGAAACGCTGAACCTGCCGAGTGGCCAGCCCACCCTGCATCTGCACGGTGCGCTGGCCGAATGGTTCGCCGCGCGCCGGCTGACCGCCCACGTCAGCCTGACCGACGAGAGCGACTACGCCACCAGCTTCGTCGTCGTCGAGCGACGTCCCGACTGAACCCGTGAACGCCCCCACCATGCACGACCACGCCCCCGTCGTCCTCGACATCGCCGGACCCGAGCTGAACGCCGACGACCGCCGCCGGCTCGGGCACCCGCTCACCGGCGGCCTGATCCTGTTCGCCCGCCACTGGCGCGACCGGCGTCGGCTCACCGCACTGATCGAGGAAATCAAGGACATCCGGCCCGACCTGCTGATCTGCGTCGACCACGAGGGCGGACGGGTGCAGCGCTTTCGCAGCGACGGCTTCACGCACCTGCCGGCCATGCGTGGGCTGGGCGAGCGCTGGATGCGCGACGCCCGCGGCCAACCCGGCAGCGGCGCGCTGGCCGCCTGCGAAATGGCCACCGCGGCCGGCTACGTGCTGGCCGCCGAACTGCGCGCCTGTGGCGTGGACCTGAGCTTCACCCCGGTGTTGGACCTCGACCACGGCCGCAGCGGCGTCATCGGCGACCGCGCCTTCCACCGCGACCCGCGCGTGGTGACCCTGCTCGCGCGCAGCCTGATGCACGGCCTGCTGCAGGCCGGCATGGCCAACTGCGGCAAGCACTTCCCCGGCCACGGCTGGGCCGAGGCCGACAGCCATGTGGCCGTTCCGCGCGACGAGCGCAGCCTGAGCGCCATCCTGGCCGACGACGCCCTGCCCTACGGCGCACTGGGCACGGTGCTCACCGCCGTGATGCCCGCGCACGTGATCTACCCGAAGGTGGACCGCCTGCCGGCCGGCTTCTCGGCCCGCTGGCTGCAGGAGGTGCTGCGCGAGCGGCTCGGCTTCCTCGGGGCAGTGTTCAGCGACGACCTCAGCATGGAGGCCGCACGGCGTGTGCCGGGGGTGAACGGCGGTGCGACGCTGCGCTACACCGACGCCGCCCTGCTGGCGCTGCACGCCGGCTGCGACCTGGTGCTGCTGTGCAACCAGTCGGTCGACGGCGGTGGGGCGGCCGTGGACGAACTGCTCGACGGCCTGGCCGACGCGCAGGCCCGCGGCGACTGGCAGCCCGATCCGGACAGCGAGGCACGCCGCCTGGACCTGCTGCCGCGTACCGCCCCGCTGCCGTGGGACGAACTGATGCACCAGCCGGCCTACCTGGCGGCGCTGGAGAAGCTCGGAACACCCGGCGGCTGACGCGACCATCCCGACATCGACACGCCGCCGGACAGGCCGTCCGACGGCGGCGAGGTCGGCGAGCTGCCGCCGGCTACCGTCGGAGACCGCCGTCGAGGACGGCGGCCGCCGCCTCAGCGGGAGGCCGTCTCGAAGGGCCAGCTCGCCTGGGCCAGGTCGCGCCGGGTCTCCACCAGCACCAGCGGGCCCTCGTCGACCTGCACCACCGGCCGGATCACGCGCGGCACGCGCACCGGGGCCGGCTCGGCGGCAATCGCCGCCTGCACGGCGCGGACCTTCTCGGCATCGCTGTTGACCCACTCCAGACCGGCCGCGCGAGCCACCTCGGCCAGCGCCTCCAGCGGCAGCACATAGGGCTGCGCGACCTGCGGAGCAGGCGCCGGCGCGACCGCTTCGGCTCCGACCGGCACGAGGGCATCGGCCGCATCGACAGGCATCGCTGCCGCCGGCTGCGGCGGGACTTCGGCCGATGCGTCCAGATCGCCCGCGCTCGTACCGCTGTCGGTGGCGGAGGCGTTCTCGACGCCCTCGCCATCCTCGCGACCCCGGCCCCGGCCACGGCGGCGGCGGCGGCCATCACGCTGGGCGTCACCTGCCTCGGCCTCGCCGCGTTCCTCGCCCGGTGCCGGGCTGCGCTCGTCACCGCGGCTTTCGGCCCCGGCGTCCTGCGTGGCCGCCTCGGCCACGCCTTCGACCAGCGCCGGCGGCAGGGCAGCCTCGGCGCCGAGTTCGGCCCCAGCGTCCTGGCCCTCGCCGCGAACCTGGCCTTCTTCGCGCTCGCGCCGCGAGCGGCCGCCGCGACGGCGACGACGGGCGTCCCGGTCGGCCTCGCTGTCGGCCCCCTGCGGCTGGGTGTCCTCGAAGCCCGGCGCGACCACGTCGGCCGCCGCCGTGCCCTCCATCGTGCTCAGCGGGCGACGCTCGCTGCGAGGACCGCGGCCGGACTCCTCACCGCCCTGGCGCTCGCGCCGCGCATCCTGGCCGTTGCGGCCCTCGCCGCGAGGCGCGCGCTCACCCTGGCGCTCACCCTGGCGCTCGCTGCGGGCTTCACCCTTGCCGCCTTCGCCACGACCGCTTTCGCCGTTGCGACGGCGATCGCCACGGCCTTCACCCCGGCCCTCGCCACGCCCCTCACGGCGCTCGCCACGTCCGCCCCGTTCGGCGCGGCCTTCCCGGCCCTCGCGCTCGGCGGACTTGGGTGCCGCAGCCCCCTCGGCGGCCACGGCCGCCGCTGCGGGCTCGGCGACCGGCGCCACCGGTGCGGCCGGCGGCGTCATGCCGAAGAGCTTGCGCACCCAGCCGAAGAAACCGCTGCCGGCGGCTGCCGGCGGTGCCGCGGAGACCACCGGGGCCACGGGCGCCGGTGCCGGCGCGGCGACCGGGGTCGGTGCGGCCGGTTCGGGCTTCGGCGCCGCGATCGGGGCCGGCTGGTCGGGCAGCACCCCCTTGATCACCGGCTCCTGCTTGGGCTTGGCATTCTTCTCGCGCCGGGTGATGCCGACCTCCTCGTCCGGCTCCTCGATCATCGTGTAGCTGGCGCTGAGGTTCTCCAGCCGCGGATCGTCGTGGCGCAGGCGCTCGAGCTTGTAGTTCGGCGTCTCGAGGTGCTTGTTGGGCACCAGCAGCACGGTGCAGCGCTGCTTGAGCTCGATCTTGGTGATCTCGGTACGCTTCTCGTTGAGCAGGAAGCTGGTCACCTCCACCGGCACCTGCACGTGCACGGCGGCGGTGTTCTCCTTCATCGACTCCTCCTGGATGATGCGCAGGATCTGCAGCGCGGAGGATTCGGTGTCGCGGATGTGGCCGGTGCCGTTGCAACGCGGGCAGGTGATGTGCGAGCCCTCGCTGAGCGCCGGGCGCAGGCGCTGGCGGCTGAGTTCGAGCAGGCCGAACTTGGAGATCGAGCTGAACTGCACCCGGGCACGGTCGTAGCGCAGCGCATCGCGCAGGCGCTGCTCCACCTCGCGGCGGTTCTTGCTTTCCTCCATGTCGATGAAGTCGACCACGATCAGGCCGCCCAGGTCGCGCAGGCGGCACTGGCGGGCAATCTCGTCGGCGGCCTCGAGGTTGGTGCGGGTGGCGGTCTCCTCGATGTCGCCGCCGCGGGTGGCACGCGCGGAGTTGACGTCCACCGCGACCAGCGCCTCGGTGTGGTCGATCACGATGGCACCGCCCGAGGGCAGGTTCACCGTGCGACTGAAGGCCGTCTCGATCTGGTGCTCGATCTGGAAGCGGCTGAACAGCGGCGCGTCGTCGCGGTAGCGCTTGACCCGGTTGGCCGTCTCGGGCATGACATGCAGCATGAACTGCTTGGCCTGCTCGTAGATGTCGTCGGTGTCGATCAGGATCTCGCCGATGTCGGCGGTGAAGTAGTCGCGGATCGCGCGGATCACCAGCGACGACTCCTGGTAGATCAGGAAGGCGCCCTTGCCCGCCTTGGCCGCCTCGTCGATGGCGGACCAGAGCTTGAGCATGTAGTTGAGGTCCCACTGCAGCTCGGGCGCCGTGCGGCCGATGCCGGCGGTGCGGGCGATCAGGCTCATGCCCTTGGGGTACTCGAGCTGGTCGAGGTTTTCCTTCAGTTCCTCGCGCTGCTCGCCTTCGATGCGCCGGCTCACACCGCCGCCACGCGGGTTGTTGGGCATCAGCACCAGGTAGCGCCCGGCCAGGCTGACGAAGGTGGTCAGCGCCGCACCCTTGTTGCCGCGCTCCTCTTTCTCGACCTGGACCAGCAGTTCCTGGCCGTTGGATATGACGTCCTGGATCTTGGCGTCCTTGACCGAAACACCTTCCTTGAAATACTGGCGGGAAATCTCCTTGAACGGCAGGAAGCCGTGGCGGTCCTCGCCGTAGTCGACGAAACAGGCCTCCAGCGAGGGCTCGACGCGGGTGACGACGGCCTTGTAGATGTTGCCCTTGCGCTGCTCGCGCCCCTCGATCTCGGTCTCGAAGTCGAGCAGCTTCTGGCCGTCGACGATGGCCAGGCGCCGCTCTTCCGGCTGCGTGGCATTGATCAGCATGCGTTTCATGCGTTCTCCTGTGGCGCCGCCGCGGCCCAGGGCCGTCCACGACGCTCATGCACAACGTCACCGCCCGGTCATGCCCGAGCGGCAACCTGACGTCGATGCACGAATTCAGCGCCACAGCACCGTGAAGGAATCGCCCTGGACCGCAGGCTGTGCGGGGCATGACGGCCCGAGGCCGCCCGCCGCGTCAGACCGGCAGCGTTGGCGCGCGCGCCGCAAGAAGAGGCGCCGCAGCCCGCCCCCCGGCCATCCCGTGGTACCGGCCGACCGACCGGCAGGGCACTGTGCGGCCGATCCGCTGCGACGACGGCGCAAGGCGGACGGCCCGAGGCACCGGCGGCTCGACACGCCAGCCGGTGCCGCCGGGCTGGACCCGGAGGAGGCGGCTGGCGAGCGCGAGGGCACTCGTGGCAAGGATGGACATGGGCGGATGACGACGCGTCCCTTGTCGGACGCAGACTCCAGCCTCGGCACTGCCCGCATCGCCGATCCCTCGACGGATCGACGCACGCGGCAGGCCCCGGCTGCAGCCGAAAACCTTGTGATGAAGTCCTGTCAGCGTGAATTCTTGCGCCGGCCCCACCCATCCACCGCCTCACCTTGGGAGGCGGCACCATGGCCGGTGCCCGACGCTGCATCACCGATGGAATCGCCCTGCGCACCCGGGGTGCGGCCGAGCAATTCCCCACGCCGCGCTGCAGTGCCCGGTAAACTCAGACAAATCAAACACTTACAACGCGACTGTGGTGCGAAAGATTATAGGGGTATCGGCAGGCCGATCGCCGGGTCGAAAGGCCGGTGATTCCCCGCTCCCGCGCAAGCCCCGCGCCGGGGGAAATCCTCGCGACGCAACGCCGATCCTGACACCGGGCGCGGCCGCGCGCGCGCCGGCACGGCCGTCCCCGTCCGCAGGCGTGGCCCGGCCGGCCGGGCCGGTGGCCGATGCGGCCGCTGCCACGGTGCGCCACCTCGTCGTGGACGAGGGCAGCGCCGGCCAGCGGCTGGACAATTTCCTGCTGCGCGAACTCAAGGGCGCGCCGAAGACCCTGGTCTACCGCATCATCCGCAGCGGCGAGGTGCGCGTGAACAAGGGCCGCGCCGCGGCCGACACCCGCCTCGAGGCCGGTGACGAGGTGCGCGTGCCGCCGCTGCGCCTGGCCGAACGTGCCGACGCCACGACCGCCGCCGTGCCGCCGCGCGAGTTCCCGGTGCTGTTCGAGGACGAGCACCTGCTGGCAATCGACAAGCCCGCCGGCGTCGCGGTGCACGGCGGCTCGGGCGTGAACTTCGGGGTCATCGAGCAGCTGCGCCGGGCCCGGCCGCAGGCCCGCTTCCTCGAGCTGGTGCACCGGCTCGACCGCGAGACCTCGGGCATCCTGCTGATCGCCAAGAAGCGCGGCGCGCTGACCGCGCTGCAGGACCAGTTCCGCCAGCGCGAGACGGGCAAGACCTACGCCGCACTCGTGGTCGGCGCCTGGCCGGCCACGCTGAAGGTGGTCGACGTGGCCCTGCACAAGTACCTCGACGCCGGCGGCGAGCGCCGTGTGCGCGCGGTGGCGGCCGACGATCCGGACGGCCGGCGCTCGATCAGCCTGGTGCGGGTGGTCCGCTCGCTGTCGGCCCCCGCGCCGGGCTTCACGCTGCTGGACGTCACCATCCGGACCGGCCGCACCCATCAGATCCGCGTGCACCTGCAGCAGGCCGGCCACCCGATCGTCGGCGACGACAAGTACGGCGACTTCGCGCTCAACCGGGCGCTCGCGCGCGGTGCGCTGCTGCCGGGCTGCCGCTTCGAACGCATGTTCCTGCATGCGCGCCGGCTCGCCTTCGATCATCCGGTCAGCGGCGCGCGGCTCGAGCTGGAAGCTGCGCTGCCGGCCGAGTGCGCGACACTGCTGACCCATCTGTCCTCGGCCGCCCCCGCGGTCGCTCCCACCGCATGAGTTCCGATCCGAGCCCCGCCTGGCGCCAGCGCCGCTTCGACCTGATCGTCTTCGACTGGGACGGCACGCTGTTCGATTCCACCGCACTGATCGTGCGCTGCATCCAGGCCGCCTGCCGCGACCTGGGCATCGCCCCGCCCAGCGACGAGACGGCCGCGTACGTGATCGGCCTGGGTCTGCACGATGCGCTGCAGCACGCCGTGCCCGGCCTGCCGGTGCAGCGCTATCCGGAACTGGGCCAGCGCTACCGCCACCACTACTTTCGCGCCCAGCACGAGGTGACGCTGTTCGCCGGCGTTCCCGCGCTGCTGCAGGCGCTGCGCGAGCGCCAGCACCTGCTGGCAGTGGCCACCGGCAAGAGCCGGCTCGGCCTGAACGAGGCGCTGCGCCACGCCGACCTGCAGGGCCTGTTCGACGCCACCCGCACGGCCGACGAGACCCTGTCCAAGCCCCACCCGCAGATGCTGATGGAGCTGATGGCCGAGCTGGGCTGCGATGCGCAGCGCACCCTGATGATCGGCGACACCACCCACGACCTGCAGCTGGCGGCCAACGCCGGCACCGCCAGCGTCGCCGTGGCCTACGGCGCCCACGAACCGGCCCGCCTGGCCGGCCACGAACCGTTGCACGTCGCCCACAGCGTCGACGAACTGCAGCGCTGGCTGCTCGCCCATGCCTGATCCTCTGCCGATGCCTGCCGACCCGACCCCGCCGGCCGTCCCGGCTGTGCCGCTGTGCCCCTCGGACGCACTGGCCGACGGCGGCGACGCGCATGTCTTCGACCTGCTCGAGCATGGCCAGCCGGTGCGCGCCTTCGTGCTGCGCCACGACGGCCGGGTGGTCGGCTACCTGAACCGCTGCGCCCACGTCCCCGCCGAAATGGACTGGCAGCCCGGCAAGTTCCTCGACGACAGTGGCCGCTGGATCCTCTGCTCCATTCACGGTGCAGCCTACGACCCGGCCAGCGGCCACTGCGTCGCCGGACCCTGCGCCGGGCGCAGGCTGCGCGCGCTGCGGGTCGACGAACACGCCGGACAGGTTCACTGGTACCCTGAGGATTACCTGCGCCCCGCTTTCGAAAGCTGAACGGCCCCGCCATGCAAGCAGACGCACCCACCCCCCAAGATTCGAACGAGTCGAACTCGTCCCCCCTGCCGCCGGCCCCCGCGCCCGGCGCGACGCCCCCCTTGGCGCTGCCGGCCCGGCCGGCCACGGACGGCGTCCTCGAGCAGTTCGCCCGCGAGTACCTGCGGGATCGCCGCAGCGACCGGCGCTGGAACCTTTTCCTGCGGCTGGGCTGGTTCCTGTTCGTGCTGGTGGTCGCCTGGGCCCTGCTGAACCAGAACGAGCACACCAGCGCGCCCAACGGCCCGCACACCGCGCTGGTCGAACTGCGCGGGGAAATCGCGGCCGGCGGCGAGGCCAGCGCCGAGTTCCTGCTCTCCGGTCTGCGCAGCGCCTTCGAGGACCAGGGCGCGCAGGCGGTGGTGCTGCGCATCGACTCGCCCGGCGGCAGCCCGGTGCAGGCCGGCATCCTGAACGACGAGATCCGCCGCCTGAAAGCCCTGCACGACAAGAAGGTGTACGCGGTGGTCGAGGAGGCCTGCGCCTCCGGGGCCTATTACGTGGCCGTGGCCGCCGATGCGATCTATGTCGACAAGGCCTCGATCGTCGGCTCGATCGGCGTGCTGATGGACGGCTTCGGCTTCACCGGTACGATGGAGCGCTTCGGCGTCGAGCGCCGCCTGCTCACCGCCGGCGAGCACAAGGGCCTGCTCGACCCCTTCTCGCCGCTGGACCCGCGCCAGCGGGCGCTGGCTCAGGCCATGATCGACCAGATCCATCGGCAGTTCATCGCCGCGGTCAAGCAGGGCCGCGGGGCCCGGCTGAAGGAGACGCCGGAGACTTTCTCCGGCCTGTTCTGGAACGGCGAGGAAGCGGTGCGCCTGGGCCTGGTGGACGGCCTGGGCAACCTCGACTTCGTGGCCCGCGAGGTTGTGAAGGCCGAGGAGGTGATCGACTACACGCCCAAGGAGAACGTGGCCGAGCGCCTGGTCAAGCGCTTCGGCGCCTCGGTAGGCGCCGGTGCGGCGCAGGTGCTGCGCGGCAGCCTGCCTTCCCTGCACTGAAGTGCCGGGCGCCGCGCCGCCCGGCCGCCCCGCCGGCGGCCCGCGCCGCGGCCGGTTTCGGGACGGACCTCAGGCCGGCACCGACGGCAGGCCCGACAGCGCCATCGCCAGTTCGGCTTCGTTGTAGTCCTGGTCGACCAGCTTGCCGCTGAAGTAGTCCGAATAGGCCGCCATGTCGAAGTGGCCGTGGCCGCAGAGGTTGAACAGGATCACCTCCGAGCGGCCTTCGCGCTTGCAGCGCAGCGCCTCCTCGATGGCGCCCTTCACCGCGTGGTTGGCCTCCGGCGCCGGCACGATGCCTTCGGCGCGGGCGAAGGTCACGCCGGCCTCGAAGCAGGCGCGCTGGTGGTAGGCCACCGCCTCGATCAGGCCCAGCTCCTTGATGTGCGAGACCATCGGCGCCATGCCGTGGTAGCGCAGCCCGCCGGCGTGGAACCCCGGCGGCGTGAAAGTGCTGCCCAGGGTGTGCATCTTGGTCAGCGGGGTCAGGTGGGCGGTATCGCCGAAGTCGTAGGCGTACTTGCCACGCGTCAGGCTGGGGCAGGCCGCCGGCTCCACCGCGACGATGCGGCGCTTGCGCCCGCCACGCAGCTGCAGCCCCAGGAAGGGGAAGGCGATGCCGGCGAAGTTGGATCCGCCGCCGGTGCAGCCGACGATCACGTCCGGATCGTCGCCGGCCATCTCCAGCTGGGCGATCGCCTCCTCGCCGATGATGGTCTGGTGCAGCAGCACATGGTTGAGCACCGAGCCCAGGGCGTACTTGGTGTCCTCGCGCTGCGCGGCCAGCTCCACCGCCTCGGAAATCGCGATGCCCAGGCTGCCGGGGTGGTCCGGGCGCTGCGCCAGGATGGCGCGCCCCGACTGGGTCAGCTCGGAGGGCGAGGCCACGCAGGTGGCCCCGTAGGTCTCCATCACGGCGCGCCGGTAGGGCTTCTGGTTGTAGGACACCCGCACCTGGAAGACCTGCACCTCGATGCCGAAGAGCGCCCCGGCAAAGCTCAGCGAGGTACCCCACTGGCCCGCACCGGTCTCGGTGGTCAGGCGGCGGATGCCCGCCTCGCGGTTGAACCAGGCCTGCGGAATGGCGGTGTTGGGCTTGTGCGAACCCGCCGGGCTGACGCCCTCGTACTTGTAGTAGATCTTCGCCGGCGTCTGCAGAGCCTGCTCGAGGCGACGGGCACGGAACAGCGGGCTCGGCCGCCACTGGCGGAAGACCTGGCGCACCGGCTCGGGGATCTCGATGCGCCGCTCCGTGGACACCTCCTGCTGGATCAGCGACATCGGGAACAGCGGCGCCAGGTCGTCGGGCCCGACCGGCTGCAGCGTGCCAGGATGCAGCACCGCCGGCAGCGGCACCGGCAGGTCGGCCGCGAGGTTGTACCAGTCCTTGGGCATCTGCTCCTCGGACAGCAGGTACTTGATCGTTTCGCTCATGAAGTCTCCAGGATGAGGGTGCGCAACGGAGCCCGCCGCCCGGCTCCTTGCGCAGGCGCCCCGGCGGCAGGATCGGCCGTCCGGCAGTTTAGGCCCCCGCCGCCGGGGCAGGGCCCCGCAGAAGCCCCGGGGAGCCGCCGCCCTCCTCGCCCCGTCCGGCCGGACGCGCGACGCGGTCGTCGGCCCGCACGCCACAGCGTCGCAGCGATGCGACAACGCAACGCGGGACTCGACAGCCTGGAAAGTTCCGCTATACTTGCGGGCTCTTGGCGCTTTAGCTCAGTTGGTTAGAGCGATGGAATCATAATCCACAGGTCCGCGGTTCGAGTCCGTGAAGCGCCACCAGACACACGCAGACGGCCTGAGGCTCACCCCTCAGGCCGTTTTGCTTGGCGACCTCCGTGTCGCCCGGCACCGACCTTCGCGCAGCCCCTGGATCCACACCATGCCCCGCTGTGTTCCCGCCCCGTCGACGCGCCGTCGCCAGCTGATCGGCCTGGCGTTGTCTGCACTGGCCTGCGCCGCGCCGCCGGCGCGCGCCCAGGAACTGGTGCAGCGCCCCTTTCCGGCGCAGGCCCTGCGCGGCACGCTGAAGGTGATCGCCGCCCCCGAGGTGCTGCTCGACGGCCGGCCGGCCCGGCTGGCGCCGGGCGCGCGCATCCGCGGCCCGCAGAACCTGCTGGTGATGAGCGCGGCGATCACCGGCCAGACCCTGCCGGTGCACTACACGCGCGACTTCGACGGGCTGCTCAAGGACCTCTGGATCCTGCGCCCCGACGAGGTCGCACGCTTCTGGCCGCGCAGCGCTGCCGAGGCCGCCCGGTACCGCTTCGACCCCGTCGCCCAGACCTGGTCCCGTTGAGATCCGCACGCGCCGTGCACACCGCGCACGCCGCCCGAGCCGCTCCGCCGACCCCACGCCTCGCAGCAGGCCCCTCCTTCGCACTGGAACGCCCATGAACGCCCCCGTCGTCCCGCCGTCGACCGAGCCCACGGCCACCGTCGAAACCCCGAGCCGCAAGGTCTACATCCGCACCTTCGGCTGTCAGATGAACGAGTACGACTCGGACAAGATGTCCGACGTCATGAACGCGGCGCGCGGCTACACCCCCACCGACGACCCGGAGGAGGCCGACCTGATCCTCTTCAACACCTGCTCGGTGCGCGAAAAGGCGCAGGAGAAGGTGTTCTCCGACCTCGGCCGGGTCAAGCACCTGAAGAAGAAGGGCGTGATGATCGGCGTGGGCGGCTGCGTGGCGAGCCAGGAAGGCGCGGCCATCATCGAACGAGCGCCCTACGTCGACGTGGTGTTCGGGCCGCAGACCCTGCACCGCCTGCCGCAGCTGCTGGAGCGCCGCCAGGCGCTGGGCCGCCCGCAGGTGGACATCAGCTTCCCGGAGATCGAGAAGTTCGACCACCTGCCGCCCGCACGCGTCGAGGGTGCCTCGGCCTTCGTCTCGATCATGGAAGGCTGCAGCAAATACTGCAGCTACTGCGTGGTGCCCTATACCCGCGGCGAGGAGTTCAGTCGCCCCTTCGAGGAGGTGCTGACCGAGGTGGCCGGGCTGGCCGATCAGGGTGTGCGCGAGATCACCCTGCTGGGCCAGAACGTCAACGCCTACCGGGGCCGCATGGGCGACACCCACGAGATCGCCGACTTCGCCACGCTGCTCGAGTACGTCGCCGAGGTGCCGGGGGTCGAGCGCATCCGCTACACCACCAGCCACCCCAACGAGTTCACCCAGCGCCTGATCGACGTCTATGCCCGGGTGCCCCAGCTGGTCAGCCACCTGCACCTGCCGGTGCAGCATGGCAGCGACCGCATCCTGATGGCGATGAAGCGCGGCTACACCGCGCTGGAGTACAAGAGCACGGTGCGACGCCTGCGTGCGGTGCGCCCGGACATCAGCCTGTCGTCGGACTTCATCGTCGGCTTCCCCGGCGAGACGCAGGCCGACTTCGACAAGATGATGAAGCTCATCGAGGACGTGGGCTTCGACGCCAGCTTCAGCTTCGTCTTCAGCCCCCGCCCGGGCACCCCCGCAGCCGCGCTGCACGACGACACGCCGCAGGCGCTCAAGCTGCAGCGCCTGCAGCAGCTGCAGGCGCTGCTCGAGCAGAACGTGCGCCGCATCTCGGAATCGCGCGTGGGTACGTGCCAGCGCATTCTGGTCGAGGGCCCCAGCCGCAAGGATCCCGCCGAGCTGATGGGCCGCACCGAGTGCAACCGCATCGTCAACTTCCCCGGCGGGCCGAATCCCGACCGGCTGATCGGCCGGATGCTGGAGGTGCGCATCACCGCCGCGCTGCCCCACTCGCTGCGCGGCGAGCCGGTGCTGCACGATGCCTGAGCGCCTGCAACCGGCCGGCCTGACCGTCCTCGAGCGCGGCTGGCTGTCGTCGAACAACGTGCTGCTGTTCGACCCGGCCGATCCGGACGGCGCCGCTACCCTGGTCGACAGCGGTCACTGCCGCCATGCCGCACAGACCCTGGCGCTGGTCGAGCACGCCCGCGGCGCGCGGCCGCTGGCCGGCCTGCTCAACACGCACCTGCATTCCGACCACTGCGGCGGCAACGCGATCCTGCAGGCCCGCCACGGCGGCGCCCGCGGCCTGCCCGTCGCCGTGCCGGTGGGCCTGGCCGAGGCGGTGCGCCGCTGGGACACGCAAGCCCTGAGCTACGCGCCCACCGGCCAGCGCTGCGAGCGCTTCGAGCTCGACGGCGTGCTGCTGCCCGATGTCGAGCTGCAGCTGGCCGGGCAGGTCTGGGAGGTGCTGGCCGCGCCGGGCCACGACCCGCACGCGGTGATGCTCTGGCGCCCCGCCGACGGCGTGCTGATCGCCGGCGATGCGCTCTGGGAGAACGGCTTCGGCGTGGTCTTCCCGGAACTCGAGGGCGTCGACGCCTTCGACGAGGTCGAGGCGACGCTGGACCTGATCGCCGCGCGGCCTGTGCGCTGGGTGATTCCAGGCCACGGCGCCCCCTTCGGCGACGTGCCGGGCGCGCTCGGAAGGGCCCGCCGCCGGCTGGCCGGGCACCGGGCCGATCCGCGCCGCCACGCCCGCCATGCCGCCAAGGTCCTGCTGAAGTTTCACCTGATGGAAGAGGGTCGGCAGTCTCCGGCCGAGCTCGCCGCCTGGACCGCGGTCACGCCCCTGCTGGCCAGCTGCCAGGCGCGCAGCGGCAGTGGCGGCGCGCTGTCGGACTTCGTGGACGTTCTGATCGCGGAGCTGTACGCCGCCGGCGCGCTGCGCCTGGTCGACGGCTGCTGGCAGGACGCCTGAGGCGCCCCCCTTCAGCCGCGCCGCCCCGGCCCGAAGCCGCGCCACCACAGCGTCAGCGCGGTGACCGCCACCATGGCCAGATAGACCGACATGCGTCCGTCCCGTCCGAGCAGCAGCAGGCCGGCCAGCAGCACGCCCACATTGCCCAGCGCGGCCACCTCCCACAGCCGGCGCCAGGGCACTGCGGCCAGCTCGCGCCGCCAGAGGCCCTTGGCCAGGCCGGCAGCAATCGCCGCCACGACCAGCGCCGGCAGCAGGAGGTTCAGCAGGTGGTTCAGGGCGTCGAGGAATCCCATGGGCGGCGAGACGGCGGCGCCCGCCGCTGTCGCCGGCTGTCGACGCTGGAAAATGACAAGGATCAAAACCGGCTGCTGCCGACCCTCCGGGGCCGCAGCGCGGGCGCCGTGGAATCTTACAATCGTGCCATGAGCGTGTTCGCCCTCAGCCTGAACCACCACTCCGCGCCGGTCGACCTGCGCGGGCGGTTCGCGTTCACGCTCGAGCAGCTGTCGCCGGCGCTGCGCGGCCTGCGCGACGGGCTGCAGCGGGCCCGCCCCGAGGTGGCGCTGCTGTCCACCTGCAACCGCACCGAGCTCTACGTGGCGGCCGACGCCGGGCGCGGCCATCACCTGGTGCAGCCGACGCTCGAGTGGCTGGCCACGCACGGCGGGGTGCCGGCCACCGACCTGCAGCGCCACACCCATGTGCTCGAACACAGCGCGGCCGCACGACATGCCTTCCGCGTCGCCTCGGGGCTGGACTCGATGGTGCTGGGCGAGCCTCAGATCCTCGGCCAGATGAAGCAGGCGGTGCGCGAGGCCGATGCCGCCGGCACTCTGGGCACCACGCTGCACCAGCTCTTCCAGCGCTCGTTCTCGGTGGCCAAGGAGGTGCGCACCTCCACCGAGATCGGCTCCCATTCGATCAGCATGGCCGCCGCCGCGGTCCGCCTGGCCGGCCAGCTCTTCGAGGACCTGCGCAAGATCCGCGTGCTCTTCGTCGGCGCCGGCGAGATGATCGAGCTGGCGACCACGCACTTCGCTGCCAAGGCGCCCAAGCACATCGCGATCGCCAACCGCACGCTCGAGCGCGGCGAGAAGCTGGCCTCGCACTTCGGTGCCGAGGCGATGCGGCTGGCCGACCTGCCCAGCCGCCTGCACGAGTTCGATGCCGTCGTCTCCTGCACGGCCTCGACCCTGCCGCTGATCGGCCTGGGCGCGGTCGAACGCGCCCTGAAGGCGCGTCGCCGCCGGCCGATGTTCATGGTCGATCTGGCCGTGCCACGCGACATCGAGCCGGAGGTGGGGCAGCTCGACGACGTCTACCTCTACACCGTCGACGACCTGTCGGCCATCGTGCAGACCGCCGGCGAGCGCCGCCAGGCCGCCGTGGCCCAGGCCGAGGCCATCATCGAAAGCGGCGTGCAGAACTTCGTGCACTGGCTGGACCAGCGCGCCACGGTGCCGCTGATCCAGGCGCTGAATACACAGGCCGATGCCTGGCGGAGCGCCGAGATCGCCCGGGCGCGCAAGCTGCTCGCCAAGGGCGGCTCGGTCGACGACGTGCTCGAGGCCCTGTCGCGCGGCCTGACGCAGAAGATGCTGCACGGCGCCCTGGCCGAGCTGCACAACGCCGACCCGAACCAGCGTGCACACACTGCCGATGTGGTGTCGCGCCTGTTCCTGCGCGGCAGCCCGGCGGGCGGCGGCCGGGACGACCGGCGCAACGCGTCGGATTAGCCGACGGGATCGACCGGACACCCGGGCGCACCCGCCACGGCCAAGGGGCCGTCCGGGTGCTTGCCACCCATCTCCGCCACGCCCGTCGCACCATGACCCCCTTCCTGCGCAGCCAGCTCGAACGTCAGACCGTGCGACTGGCCGAGCTCGACGCCGCCCTCGCCGACCCCCGGGTGGCGGCCGACCGGCATCGCTTGCGCGACTTGAACCGCGACCAGCGCCGCACCCTGGCGCTGGTGCAGCGCTGGCTGGCCTGGCAACAGCGCGAGCGCGACCTGGCCGAGGCCCGCCAGATGCTGGCCGACCCGGAGCTGGCCGAGATGGCGCGCGAGGAGATCGACGCGGCCGCGGCCGACCTCGCCCGGCTCGAGGCCGAACTGCAGGCCGCGGTGCTGCCGCGCGATGCCGACGACGACCGCAATGTCTTCCTCGAGATCCGCGCGGGCACCGGCGGGGACGAATCCGCACTGTTCGCCGCCGACCTGCTGCGCATGTACCTGCGCTTCGCGGAGCGGCGCGGCTGGCGCAGCGAGGTGATGTCGGCCAGCGAGTCCGACCTGGGCGGCTACAAGGAAGTGGTGGTCCGCCTGGAGGGCGAGGCCGTCTACGAGGCGCTGAAGTACGAGTCCGGCGGCCACCGGGTGCAGCGCGTGCCGGTCACCGAGGCGCAGGGGCGCATCCACACCAGCGCCTGCACGGTGGCGGTGCTGCCCGAGCCTGACGAGGCCGAGGAGGTGGCGCTCGACCCGGCCGACCTGCGCATCGACACCTTCCGCGCCAGCGGCGCGGGCGGCCAGCACATCAACAAGACCGACTCCGCGGTGCGCATCACCCACCTGCCCACCGGGCTGGTGGCCGAATGCCAGGACGACCGCAGCCAGCACCGCAACCGGGCAAAAGCCATGGCCGTGCTCGCCGCCCGGCTGCGCGACCGCGAGCGCCAGGCCCGCCAGGCGAAGGAGGCCGCCACCCGGCGCAGCCTGGTCGGCAGCGGCGACCGCAGCGACCGCATCCGCACCTACAACTTCCCGCAGGGTCGGCTCACCGACCACCGCATCAACCTCACGCTGTACCGGCTTGCCGCCGTGATGGACGGGGACCTGGACGAGGTGCTGGCCGCCCTGGCGGCGGCGCGCGCGGCCGAACTGCTGGCCGAGCTGGAGGCCACCGGATGACCCCGAGGCAGCCCGGCGCTGTGCCCCCCACCGTGACCCAGGCGCTGGCCGAGGCGCAGTCACGTGGCCTCGAGCGGCATGAGGCCCGGCTGCTGCTGGCCGGGCTGCTCGGCCGGCCGACCACCTGGCTGCTGGCCCATCCGGAAGCCCGGCTGGAAGAGGACGAGACACGCCGCTGGGCCGAGGGGCTGCGACGCCGCGCGGACGGCGAGCCCATGGCCTACCTGCTGGGCGAACGGGGCTTCCATGGCCTGACCCTGCAGGTGGGTCCGGCGGTGCTCGACCCCCGTCCGGACACCGAGACCCTGGTCGACTGGGCACTGGAGCTGCTGGCGCACCGGCCGGCGGGCGCGCGGGTGCTCGACCTGGGCACCGGCAGCGGCGCGATCGCGCTGGCGATCCGGCACGCCCGCCCGGACGCCCTGGTGAGCGCCGTCGACCTCAGCGAGCCGGCACTGGCGGTGGCCCGGAGCAACGGCGAACGCCTCGGCCTGCCGGTGCGCTGGCTGCAGGGCGCCTGGCTGGCACCGGTGGCCGGCGAACGTTTCGACCTGATCGTCTCCAACCCACCCTACATCGCCGAGGGCGACCCACACCTGGACGCACTGCGCCACGAGCCCCGGCTGGCGCTGACCTCCGGGCCGGACGGGCTGGACGCGATCCGCCACCTCGTCGCGGCCGCGCCGGCGCATCTGGCAGCGGGTGGCTGGCTGCTGCTCGAGCACGGTCACGACCAGGCCGACCGGGTCGCCGCACTGTTCACGGCCGACAGCATCTGGACGCAGGTCACGCACCGGCGGGACCTGGGCGGGCATCGGCGCTGCACCGGCGCCTGCTGCAGCGGCTGATCCCGCTGGCGGGCGGACCCGCCTGTGGCGCGCCCGCATCGCTCGACAGGCGCGGCAAGCGTGGATTTCTCACGCCCGCTGCGCAGAATCGGCCGCCGCATGATCTGCCGCCGCCCTGCAGTCCCCCCCTGGCCGTCACAGGGGTGCACAAGCCCTTGCAGCGGCGTAGCATGACAGCGCGGCGCCGGAAATCGGCACCGTGACCGGAGGATGCCATGACACGGACTGCGCAGACTCGAACGATCCCCGGCGGGCCCCACGCCACGGCACGGGGCCTTCGCGAATCCCGCGGGGCGGCGATCCTGCTGCTGCTTGCGCTGGGCCTGCCAGCGGGCGCGGAGTCCGTGACGGGCAGCGGGCTGCGCGTCGATCCGGTCCAGGCGGCGCATTCGTCGGGACAGAGCCCCTGGAGCACCCGTTTCGAAGTGGCCCAGGCCTGGTCCGACCCGGCGCTGTCGGCGCCGATCGGCAGCCGGCTGGGCTGGCACTGGCTGGGCGACTACCGCTTTGCGCCGGCCTGGGGCCTGCGCGCCACCGGCGGCATGCTGGGCCAGCTGGAACAGGCCGGCGCCGGCGACGGCGCCCAGGGGTCGCGGATCGGCCAGCGGCGCCTGACCCCCCTGGCAGGATCCATCGGGCTGGCGGCACCCCGCAGCGGCGAGCTGCTGCGGGCCACCCCCTACCTGGGCCTGGGCTTCGACAGTGCCGGTGTGCTGCGCAACGGCTGGGGCGCCTGGGGGCTGAGCGCCGATCTGGGCCTGGTCACCCGCAGCGACGACGGCCAGGGCCTGCGCCTGGACCGTCCGGCACCGACCGATGCGGGCTGGCGCGGCCTGCATCTGGCCCCGGTGCTGCAGGTCGGCGTGTCCTACTCGTTCTAGCAACGCCCCCTGCCGGGGCGCCCTGCGGCAGCCCCAGGCTGCGAGCGGGTGTCCGGATGCGATTAAGCTCGGGGTTTGTCGTCTTCGCAGCGTCATCGCGCGCGCCAACACCATGACCACCGACGTCCAGCAACGCATCGACGCCCTCGTCAAGTCCCACCCTGTCGTGCTCTTCATGAAGGGCAGCGCCCAGTTTCCGATGTGCGGCTTCTCCGGCCGCGCGGTGCAGATCCTGAAAGCCTGCGGCGTCTCCGAGCTGAAGACCGTCAACGTCCTCGAGGACGAGGCGATCCGCCAGGGCATCAAGGAGTACGCCAACTGGCCGACCATCCCTCAGCTCTACGTCAAGGGCGAGTTCGTCGGCGGATCGGACATCATGATGGAGATGTACCAGGCCGGCGAACTGCAGCAGCTGCTGTCGGCCTGAAGCGGCCCGGCCGGCACGGCGCCCACGCATGACGCGGCTGATCCTCGGCATCACGGGCGCCTCCGGTGCCGTCTACGGTGTACGCCTGCTCGAGCGCTGTCGGCATCTCGGCGTGCACACTCACCTGGTGGCCACCCCCGCGGGCCTGCTGAACGTTCACCATGAGCTGGGCCTGGACCGGCGCTCGCTCGAGGCGCTGGCCGACGAGGCGCATTCACCCGGCGAGATCGGCGCCTGCATCGCCAGCGGCAGCTTCCCGGCCGAGGCGATGGTGGTCGCGCCCTGCACCATGAAGACGCTGGCGGCGATCGCGCACGGCCTGGGCGACAACCTGCTCACCCGTGCGGCCGACGTCACGCTCAAGGAGCGCCGCCGCCTGCTGCTGCTGGTGCGCGAAACGCCCTTCAACCTGGCGCACCTGCGCAACATGACCGCCGTGACGGAGATGGGCGGCATCGTCTTCCCGCCGCTGCCGGCCTTCTACCACCGGCCGACGAGCATCGCCGAACTCGTCGACGAGACCGTCGAGCGGGTGCTGCAGCTGGCCGGCGTCGCCGAGGCCCGTCCGCGCGAATGGCAGGGCCTGGGCCGCGACGCCGGCGGTCAGGGCGCCGCTGCGCAGCGACCGGGCTGATCCGGCCGGCCCGCCGGGCGACCACCGGCCGACTCGACGCCGCGCGGGCCCAGCCTCTCAGCGCAGGCCCGGGCGCACGGCGGACGCGGCCGCCGGCACCGGATCGCGGAACTCCCAGCGGCGCCGCGCCCCGAGCACCATGTTCGGATAGGGCGCCCGCCCACGGCTGCCGTTGTAGCGGCCCAGCGCCATGAAGAGATCGCCCTTCTCGCGGTCCAGGTAGTGGCGCAGGATCACGCAGCCGAAGCGAAGGTTGGTCTGCATGTGGAACAGCCGGCTGGCGTCGCCGTCACCGATCAGGCGTGCCCAGAAGGGCATCACCTGCATGTAGCCGCGCGCTCCGGCGCTGGAGATGGCGTACTTGCGAAAACCGCTTTCGACCTCGATCAGCCCGAGCACCAGCGCCACCTCGAGCCCGGCCCGGCGCGACTCGTACCAGACCGTCTCGAGAAACTCCCGGCGCACGTGGAAATCCGGCTTGCGCCGCGCCAGCCGCTGGCTGGTCGCCCCCAGCCAGCGCAGGTGCGCCAGACGCTCCTCGATGTCGCGGAACTCCAGCTTCGGCGGCGCCCCGCTGCCGGCCACGGCGGCCGACAGCGCGCTGCGCACCGAGTCGGCCAGCGGCTCCTCGACCTGCGAGCCCGCATGCGTCGGCGCGGTCCAGCCCACGCAGGGCAGCACCGTTGCGACGCGCAGGAACCGGCGCCGCGCGGCAGCCGGCAAGACGTCGCACGCCAGGCCCGACGCACCGGGCGCATCAGGCCCTTCGGCCACGGCGGGCCCCGCCGCCCGCAGGAGGCCGCTCACACCTTCAGGCGCCCCTTCACGAAGGCCGCCACGTCGGCGGCCGGGACCTTGGTGGCCGCCTCGTCGCGGCGCCCCTGGTACTCCAGCTGGCCTTCCTTCAGGCCGCGGTCGGAGATGACCACGCGGTGCGGCACCCCGATCAGCTCCCAGTCGGCGAACATGGCTCCCGGGCGCTCGCCACGGTCGTCCAGGATCACGTCCACCCCGGCGGCGACGAGTTCGTCGTGCAGGGCGTCGGCCGCCGCACGCACCGCCTCGGAGCGGTCCATGCCGATCGGGCAGATCGCCACCGTGAAGGGGGCCATCGCGTCGGGCCAGACGATGCCGCGGGCGTCGTGGTTCTGCTCGATCGCCGCGCCCAGGATGCGCGTGACGCCGATGCCGTAGCAGCCCATCTCCATCAGCTGGGGCTTGCCGGTCTCGTCCAGGTAGGTGGCGTTCATCGCCCGGGAGTACTTCGTGCCCAGGTAGAACACATGGCCCACCTCGATGCCACGCTGGATCGCCAGCACGCCCTGACCGTCGGGCGAAGGATCGCCGGCCAGCACGTTGCGGATGTCGGCCACCAGGTCGGGTTCGGGCAGGTCGCGCCCCCAGTTGACGCCGGTGAAGTGGAAATCCACTTCGTTGGCGCCGCAGACGAAGTCGCTCATCGCCGCGACGCTGCGGTCGGCCACCACCTTGACGGGTTGCTTCAGCCCGATCGGGCCGAGGTAGCCGGGCTTGCAGCCGAAGTGCGACTCGATCTCCGCCACGGTGGCGAAGCGGAAGCCGCCCTTCAGGCCCTCGACCTTGCCGGCCTTGACTTCGTTGAGGTCGTGGTCGCCGCGCACCAGCAGCAGCCAGACGGTGCTGCGCAGCAGATCGCCGGCGTCGTTCCACTCGTCGGTGGCCAGCACCAGCGACTTCACGGTGCGCGCCAGCGGCAGGCCGAGCAGCGCGGCCACGTCGGCGCAGGTGCTCTTGCCCGGGGTGGGGGCCTTCACCAGCGCCTCGGCAGCCGCAGCGCGCGGCGCGGCGGGCGCAACCGCCTCGGCCAGCTCGATGTTGGCAGCGTAGTCGGAGCTGGGGCAGTAGACGATGGCGTCCTCGCCGGTGTCGGCGATCACCTGGAACTCATGGCTGAGGTCGCCACCGATCGCGCCAGTGTCGGCCGCCACCGCCCGGTACTGCAGCCCGAAGCGGTCGAAGATGCGCTTGTAGGCGGCGAACATGGCCTCGTAGCTCTTCGCTGCACCGGCGGCGTCCCGGTCGAAGGAGTAGGCGTCCTTCATCGTGAACTCGCGCCCGCGCATCACGCCGAAGCGCGGCCGGCGCTCGTCGCGGAACTTGGTCTGGATGTGATAGAAGTTCTTCGGCAGCTGCTTGTAGCTGCGCAGCTCCTGCCGGGCGATGTCGGTCACCACCTCCTCGGAGGTGGGCTGGATGATGAAATCGCGGTCGTGCCGGTCCTTCACCCGCAGCAGCTCGGGCCCCATCTTCTCGAAGCGGCCGGTTTCCTGCCAGAGCTCGGCCGGTTGCACCACCGGCATCAGCAGCTCCACCGCGCCGGCGCGGTTCATCTCCTCGCGGATGATGGTCTCGACCTTGCGGATCACCCGCAGGCCCATGGGCATGTAGTTGTAGATGCCCGCCCCCAGCCGCTTGATCAGGCCGGCGCGCATCATCAGCTTGTGGCTGGTCACCTCCGCATCGGCGGGGGCTTCCTTGAGGGTGGAAATGAAAAACTGGGAGGCTCTCATGGGGGATGGGGCAATCGCCGTGCCCTGGTCCCGGCCCGGCAGCTCGAGGTGGATGAAATCCGGCACCGGACTCGGGAGATCTGCGGGGGCACGCCGCCCCGCTCCGGTGCAATAATGATTTCAACTTGAAAATTGGGGTCCGATTATGCTCGACCGAGAAGGCTTCCGGCCCAACGTCGGCATCGTCCTGCTCAACCAGCGGAATCAGGTTTTCTGGGGCAAGCGCATCCGCACCCACTCCTGGCAGTTCCCGCAAGGCGGCATCAAGCACGGCGAGTCGCCCGAGCAGGCCATGTTCCGCGAGCTTCACGAGGAGGTGGGGCTGCGGCCCGAGCACGTGCGCATCATCGCCCGCACGCGCGACTGGCTGCGCTACACCGTGCCCGAGCACTTCATCCGCCGCGACGCGCGGGGCCACTACAAGGGCCAGAAACAGATCTGGTTCCTGCTGCAGCTCACCGGCCGGGACTGCGACATGAACCTGCGCGCCTCCGACCATCCGGAGTTCGACGCCTGGCGCTGGCACGATTACTGGGTGCCGCTGGACGTGGTGATCGAGTTCAAGCGCGAGGTCTACCAGCTGGCTCTGACCGAGCTGGCGCGCCACCTGCCCCGCCCACACCCGGGCAACCGCTTCCTGCGCGGCAGCATGCGCGGTCCGCGCCGCGACGATGGCGAGGAGCCCGTGCCTGCCGTCGAGCCGCCCGCCGGCGCGACGTCGCAGCAGACCTGTGGCGGCCCCGGCGGCGCGGACACGCGGTCCGCCTCGACGACAGGACCGGATCCGGGACCGCGGGCCGTGCTGCCAGGATGACCGAGGGCAGCAACCGCATCGCGCTGGCCGAGGTGCTGGACCTGCTGGACGTCGGCCAGCCGCTGCCCTTCCACGTGCTCGACGACCGCGACCGGCGCCTGCTCGCCGAAGGCCATGTGCTGGTCAGCCGCACGCAGCTCGAGATGCTGGTCGCCCGCGGCGCCTGGGTGCAGCGCTCGCTGGCAATGTCGCTGCGCGCCGAACGCCAGGGCCGCGCGACGCCGGTGCCCTCGTCGCGGCGCGATCTGTCGCTGTTCGACCAATGGGAGCGGCTGGTCTGGGATCTCGACGCCACGCTGCGGCTGGTGCTGGCCGGCAGGCCGGCACGCGACGAGCTGCTGCTGCTGGCCGACCGGCTCGAGATGCTGGTCCGGCGCGACGGCGACGTCGCGCTGTTCATGATGGTGCGCCAGCACGAGCCGCGCTTCGCGCTGTATGCGCTGCAGCATGCCCTGCACGTGGCCACCGTGCTGCTCGCCCTGGGCCATCAGCTGGGCTGGGACGCCGCCCGCCGCCGGCTGCAGGTGCTGGCGGCGCTGACGATGAACGTCTCCACGCTGGAGCTGCAGGCGCAGATGGCCCAGCAGTCCGAGCCACCGACACCCCGCCAGCGCAAGGCGATCGCCGAACACCCCGAGCAGTCCGTGCGTCTGCTGCAGGCCGCCGGCATCACCGATCCGGCCTGGCTGCAGACGGTGAGGGAGCATCACGAGCGCTCGGACGGCCAGGGTTATCCGCGCGGCCTGACACAGCCCTGCGACAGCGCCCATGCCCTGCGCATCGCCGACGTCTTCACCGCCAAGATCAGTGCCCGCGCCAATCGGCCGCCGATGCCGATCCAGCAGGCGGCCCGGCAGCTCTTCCAGGAGGAACGGGGCAGCGCGCTGGCCGCCGGCCTGATCAAGGCCCTGGGGCTGTATCCCCCGGGCGAACTGGTGGAGCTGCGCAACGGGGAGGTCGCCGTGGTCACCCGCCGCGGCCAGAGCGCCACCACCCCCCGGGTGGCCAGCATCACCAACACGGCAGGCCGGCCGGTGGTCGACACCATCGCGCGCGACACCACCCGGCCCGAGTTCACCATCACCGGCGTGATCGGCCCGGTGGTCGCCGAGCGACTGAACCTGCCGCGCATCCCGCCGGAACGGGTCTACGGGCTGATTCCGGGCTGATCACCCGCAAGGCGCCGCTCAGCGCCGGTTCAGCAGCGTCAGCCCCAGCGCCACGCCCACCAGCCCCACCAGCAGGGCAGTGGTGACCGGTTCGTCGAGCAGCAGACCGGCGAACAGGGTGCCGAACACCGGTGACAGGAAGACGAAGGCCTGCACCTTGGTGGCCGCATAGCGGGTGAGCAGCCAGAACCACAGCAGGTAGCTGGCGAAGGTGACGATCACCGCCTGATAGAACAGCGACCCCAGGGTCAGCGCGCTCCACTGGGTCGGCAGCGACTCGCCGGCCACCCAGGCCCCCAGCGGCGCGAGCAGTGCAGCCACACCGAGCTGGTAGGCCAGCGTCAGCTCGAAGGGGGCGCTGCGCAGGCTGGACAGCCGGATCGTCACCGTCGTGAGCCCCCACAGCAGCGCCGCACCCAGCACCATCGCATCCCCCAGCCAGGCGCGATCCCCGGGCACGGCACGACCCAGGCCGTCGCCGAAGGCCCAGGCGATCGACACGAAGGCCAGCAGCAGCCCCCCCAGCTGCAGCGGGCGCAGCCGCTCGGCCGGCAGCAGCCAGGCCAGCAGCAGCGCGACGACGAAGGGCGAGGTGTTGATGAACACCACCGAGCGCGCCGCCGTGGTGTACTGCAGACCGACGAAGATCAGGCCGAATTCCAGTGCGAAGAACAGGCCGGCCAGCAGGCCCGGCGCCAGCGTGTGGCGCTGCGAGCGCCAGTCCACCCGCCGCCAGGCCATCCAGCCCAGCAGCAACAGCAGCGCCAGCACGCTGCGCAACGACAGCTGCACCAGCGAGGGCAACTCCGGCAGCGCGACCTTGATGGCCACCTGATTGAGCCCCCACAGCGCGCAGCACAGCAGCAGGGTCAGCATGGCGCGCGCGTCCAGATGGGGCGCCACCGCAGGCGCTGCAGGCGCGGGCAGGGGTGCGGCGCTCGCCTGCGGCCGTGGGGAAACATTCGACATGCGCGGATCCTACTGCCGCGCACCGGCAGGGTGCGTCCACCGTGCGACATCGGCGCCCAGGCCTGCGGGCAGACAGACAGTGTGAAGCAGACCGATAGGCCGGATTCTGTGCGGCCGCCACCTTGCGGTGCCGGCCGTGACCGCCATTCCTCTGGGCCGGGGGTCGCCCACCCGGCTCGGTGCCACCTACCCGCCAGCTCGTGCGAGCCGCACTCTCACGCCGCCGAAGCGGCGCATCGCTGGCCTATTTGGTGTTGCTGCGCGTAGAGATTGCCCGTTTCACCCGCGGCAGGCCAGGCCTGCCGCGACTCGTCTCTGTTGCTCTGATCCTCACCTCGCGGTGGACAGCCGTTGGCTGCTACGCTGCCCTGTGCAGTCCGGACCTTCCTCCAGTGCCACCTTTCGGATCCGGCACCAGCGGCGGTCTGGTCTGCTTCACGGATCGCATTGTCCCACGTGCAGCGCCCGCCAGTGGCCGCGCAGGCCGACGACGCGCGCAGGCCACAGCCGACCCGCCCCGGACGTCGGATCCGACCGCTTTGTGGACTGAAGGACCCATGACGCTTGACCTTCATCAATTCGCACCCCGGAATCACGCCTGGACGGTGACGCATCGCGCCGGAGGCTGGCATGCTTGCGATCCTCGGGTTTACCCGTATCTCGCTGTGAAAGACCCGGCTGATCTCCGGTTCGTCACCGCCGAAACGGACCTAGGCTCGTTGTTGGCTCGCCGCAGCATCGCGGCGTGTGGGACCTGGCCCCCGGCCGAATCTTCCAGGTAGGACACTCGACACCATGAACGCACCCGACCTGCACGGCCATGCCGACGAGCACTACATCTCCAACCTGACCTTCGACGAGATGCCGGTGGGCGCCCGCGCCTCGCTGACGCGCACGTTGACCCAGGACGACATCATGAGCTTCGCGCTGGTGTCGGGCGACGTGAATCCGGCCCATATCGATGCGGAGTACGCCAACGCCTCGCGCTTCCACGGCCCGATCGCCCATGGCATGTGGGCCGGCGCGCTGATCTCCTCGCTGCTGGGCACGCGCTTCCCCGGCCCGGGCACGATCTACGAAGGCCAGGTGCTGCACTTCCACCTGCCGGTGCGCGCCGGCGACACCCTCGAAGTCGAGGCCGTGGTCACCGCACGCGATCCGCAGCGCAAGCAGCTGACGCTGGACTGCAAGGTCACCAACCAGAAGGGCGCCACCGTGGTCAGCGGCGAGGCCCTGGTGCGCGCCCCGACGCAGAAGGTGCGGCGCCCGCTCACCACGCTGCCGACGCTGCACCTGTTCGACCCCGATGCCCGCCTGGCCACCTGGGTGGACGGCTGGGCGGCCGACATCGCGGCGGCCTCGCCGGACGGCGTGGCCCGCCCGGTGGCCTGCGCCGTGGTGCATCCCTGCGACGCCACCTCGCTGGCCGGCGCGATGTCCGCCGCCGACCGCGGCCTGATCGTGCCGATCCTGATCGGCCCCGAGGCCCGCATCCGTGCCGTGGCCGCCGAGATCGGCGTGGACCTGACCGGCGTGCACATCGAGTCGGTGGAACACAGCCACGCCGCTGCCCAGCGCGCCGTCGCGCTGGCCGCCGAGGGCACCGCCGAGATGCTCATCAAGGGCAGCCTGCACACCGACGAGCTGATGCACGCGGTGATCGCCGAGCCGCGCCTGCGCACCAAGCGGCGCATCTCGCACGTCTTCCGCTTCGACATCCCGGCCTATCCGAAGCCGGTGCTGATCACCGATGCGGCGATCAACATCGTGCCGACGCTGGAGGAGAAGGCCGACATCATCAGCAACGCCATCGATCTGGCGCGCGCGCTGGGCGTGGCCGAGCCGAAGGTGGCCATCCTCTCCGCCGTCGAGACCGTGACGCCGAAGATCGCCTCCACCCTGCACGCTGCCTCGCTGTGCAAGATGGCCGACCGTGGCCAGATCTCCGGCGGCGTGCTGGACGGCCCGCTGGCCTTCGACAACGCCATCTCGGCCGAGGCCGCGCGCATCAAGGGCATCCAGTCCAGCGTGGCGGGCGATGCGGACATCCTGATGGTGCCCGACCTGGAAGCCGGCAACATGCTGGCCAAGCAGCTGGAGTACCTCGCCGGCGCCGCCTCCTGCGGCATCGTGCTGGGCGCGCGCGTGCCCATCGCGCTGACCAGCCGTGCCGACGGCGAGGCCTCCCGCCTGGCCTCGGCTGCGCTGGCCGCCCGCCTCGCGCTGTCCTGGCGCCAGCGCAGGCCCTGATCCCGGCCTCGTCCCCTGGCCTGATCCGCCCTGCGCACCCCGTCGACTCGCCCTTCGCCTCGCTGCTGCCCATGTCCCAGCTCCCCTCCCCATCCAGCGCCAACGACGCCGTGCTGGTGGTCAACGCCGGCTCGTCCACGCTGAAGTTCGCGCTCTACCCGCGCGAGAACGGCAGCGTCTATCCGGGCGCCTACGCAGGCGGCCAGATCGACGGCCTGCAGCCCGGCGGGCAGCTGCGCCTGTGCCCGACCGACGGGGCCGTCCGGGTCCTGGAGGCCCCCGCGGCCGCCGACGACCGCACACGCTTCGACCTCGCACTGGCGGCGATGCGCGCGCACCTCGCCGCCACGGCGCCACAGGCGCAGGTGGTGGCGGTGGCGCACCGCATCGTGCACGGCGGCAGCTTCTGCACCGAGCCGGTGGCGCTGGACGAGGCGCTGATCGAGCGCCTGGCCACGCTGGAGCCGCTGGCACCGCTGCACCAGCCGCACAACCTGGCTGGCGTGCGCGCCCTGCGGCGCGCCTACCCGGCGCTGATGCAGGTGGGCTGCTTCGACACCGCCTTCCACGCCGGCATGCCCGCCCTGGAGCAGCGCTACGCCCTGCCGCGCGCGCTGCACGACGAGGGGCTGCGGCGCTACGGCTTCCACGGCCTGTCCTACGAGTACCTGATGCAGGTGCTGCGCCGCCACAGCGAGCGCGCCACCGGCCGCGTGCTGATGGCCCACCTGGGCAGCGGCGCCAGCCTGTGCGCCGCACGCAGCGGACGCAGCATCGCCAGCTCGATGGGCTTCTCGGCGCTGGACGGCCTGATGATGGGCAGCCGCTGCGGCCAGCTCGACCCCGGCATCCTGCTGCACCTCTGGCGCGCCGGCTGGGAGCTGCCGCGCGTCGAGCGCCTGCTCTACAAGGAGAGCGGCCTGCTCGGCGTCTCCGGCCTGAGCGGTGACCTGCGCCAGCTGCGCGCCGCCGCACGCGACGGCCACGCCGACGCGGTCGAGGCGATCGCACTGTTCGGCCACCGTCTGAAGCGCGAGTCGGGCGCCCTGATCGCCACGCTGGGCGGCCTGGACCTGCTGGCCTTCACCGGCGGCATCGGCGAGCACGACGCCCAGGTGCGCGCCGACCTGGTCGAAGGCCTGGGCTACCTCGGCGTGCGACTGGATGCCGAGGCCAACCTGGCCGCCGACGGTCGCCGCAGCCTGCCCATCCACGCCCCCGACAGCCGGGTGCAGGTCTGGGTGGTGCCCACCGACGAGGGCCGCATCGCCGCCCAGGCCGCCTGGCGCCTGCTCGACGCGCCGCTCGCCTGAGCGTCGTGCGCTGCCTCGCACCTGCTTTCCCCGCACCGAACAACCTTCCCACGGAGCCCCTCATGGCCGCCGCTGCGAACCGTCCCCAACTGCCTGCCCAGCCCCCCCGTGCCGCCCCCGCGCACAGCGTCCAGGCCATCGAACCCACCCAGGCCTTCGACCGTGCGCTGCACGCGCTGTACGGCAAGGTCGGCGGCGGCCTGTCGCCGATCACCCTGGCCCTGGCCTGGCAGGACTGGGCGATGCACCTGGCCACCCAGCCAGCCAAGGCGATGGGGCTGGCCGTGCAGGCCCAGACCGCCACCGGCGAGTGGCTGGCCAGCTGTGCCACCGGCGGCTGCGGCCGACAGCCCGATGCCAGCACCCACCTCGTCGACCACCAGCCGCTGCGCGATCCGCGCTTCGCCGCCCCCGAATGGCAGCAGTGGCCCTGGGCCGGCTGGGTGCAGGCGCACCACCAGGCCGAGCGCTGGTGGGACGATGCCACCCGGCTCAACGGCATGAACCGCCACCATGCCGAGGTGGTGCGGGCCTTCGCCCGCCAGTGGCTGGACATGCTCAGCCCGAGCAACTTCCCCGCCAACCCGGAGGTCCTGAAGACCACGCAGGAACAGGCCGGCGCCAATCTGCTGCGCGGAGCCCAGAACGCGCTGGACGACTGGCGCGAGGAACAGGGCCTGCCGCGCCTGCAGCCGCGTGAACATCCCTATCAGCCGGGCGTGGACGTGGCCATCACCCCGGGGGCGGTGGTCTACCGCAACCGCCTGGTCGAACTGATCCAGTACGCGCCGACCACCGAGGCGGTGCAGGCCGAGCCGATCTTCATCGTGCCGTCCTGGATCATGAAGTACTACATCCTGGACCTCAGCCCGCACAACTCCTTCGTGCGCTGGCTGACCAGCCAGGGCCACACCGTCTTCATCCTCAGCTGGCACAACCCCACCGAGGCCGATGCAGCCACCGAGTTCGACGACTACCTGCACCTGGGCATCTTCGACAGCCTGGCCGCCATCCACCGCCTGATTCCCGACCAGCCGGTGCATGCCTGCGGCTACTGCCTGGGCGGCACGCTGCTGGCCATCGCCGCAGCCGCGCTGGCACGTCCCCAGCAGGTCAGCGGCGCAGCCGAGATGGCCGCCCTGGCCAGCGTCACCCTGCTCGCCGCCGAAACCGACTTCAAGGAGCCCGGCGAGCTGGGCATGTTCATCGACGAGTCGCAGGTGCACCTGCTCGAGGCGATGATGGGCGAGCGCGGCTTCCTCACCGGCAAGCAGATGGCCGGCTCGTTCCAGTTCCTGCACGCCCGCGACCTGGTCTGGTCCAACCGCATGCGCGCCTACCTGCTGGGCGAGCGCACGGACCCGAACGACCTGATGGCCTGGAACGCCGACACCACCCGCATGCCCGCGCGCATGCACAGCCAGTACCTGCGCCGGCTCTACCTCGAGAACCAGCTCGCCGAGCGCCGCTACGAGGTCGAGGGGCGGCCGGTGGCGCTGTCGGATGTGCGCGTGCCGATGTTCGTGGTCGGCACCGAGAAGGACCATGTCTCGCCCTGGCACTCGGTCTACAAGATCCACGCGCTGACCGAGACGGAGCTGACCTTCGCACTGGCCAACGGCGGCCACAACGCCGGCATCGTCAGCGAACCTGGCCACGCCCGGCGCCACTACCGCATCCTCACCACCGCGGCCGACGCGCCCTGGATGGCCCCGGACGCCTGGGAGCAGGCCGCCGTGCGCCACGAGGGTTCCTGGTGGGAAGCCTGGAACGACTGGCTGAAGGCCCGCAGCCGTGGTACGGTCGAGCCTCGCACCATTCCCGGCGAGGCGGTGCTGGATCCAGCACCGGGCCGCTATGTCCACGAGTGCTACCGCGACTGAGACGCCCAAGCCCTCCCCTTCGCCCGGCCGTCGGAGCCGCTGGTGCCGCCTTGGCGCCGGGCTGCTGGCCGGCACCCTGATCGCCGGGCTGGGCGGCTGCTACGTCGGCATCGGCTACACCTGGAGCGACGACGACCCGCCCGAGGTCGGCCTGACCGCCCACCCCGACAGCGCCCGGCCGGGCGCGACGATCGAACTGGCCGCCACGGCCAGCGACGACGACGCCGTCGAGCGCGTCGAGTTCTTCCGCCTGGGCAGCAGCGGCGCGGTCTACCTGGGCAGCGACTTCAGCGCTCCCTACACCCTGGACACGCTGCTGCCCGACACCTCGGCCAGCAGCGTGAGCTACTTCGCCCGCGCGATCGACCGCTGGGGCCAGCGCAGCGACAGCGACTGGGTGCGCGTCACGGTGCTGCGCTGAGCCAGACCTCGCGGATCGGCGTCGAGCCGCGCACGCCCACATCGTCCGCATGCGCGGCGAGCCAGCGCTCACCCGCCGCCCTGCCGAGGCGGAACAGTGCATCCAGCAACCGCGCATCGGTGCTGAGCTTGCTCGAGGCATCGTAGGCCGCCAGGCCGGCCTCGTCGGCCACCCGGTGCAGGCGCAGGTTCTTGTACTCCTGCGCGTCCAGCGCGTGGCGCTCGATCAGCCGCTGCACGAACTCGATGGCCCGCATCTGGGCCACCAGGCTGGCGTTGAAGGTGATCTCGTTGACCCGGTCGGCGATGTCGGCGGCCGTGGTGGGCACCCCCTCGCGCACGGCCGGGTTGATCTGCACCAGCAGCAGGTCCAGCGACCGCGTCTGGTCCACCAGCGGCCAGAGCGCCGGGTTGCCGGCGAAGCCGCCGTCCCAGTAGGCCTCGCCGTCGATCTCGACCGCCTGGAACAGCTGGGGCAGGCAGGCCGAGGCCAGCAGCGCATCGATCGTCAGCGCCTCGCCCTGGAACACCTTCGGGGCGCCGGTGCGCACCGAGGTGGCGGTGACGAACACCTTCAGCGTGGGCTGTCCGGCCACCGAGGTCGCGGCGAGCAGCGCCGGGTCGACGTGGCGCTGCAGGATGTCGCGCAGCGGATTCAGGTTCAGCGGGTTGAGCTGGTACGGACTGAATTGCCGCCACCAGGCGTTCCAGACGCCGAACATCGGCCAGGCATCGAGGTTGAACGTCCAGGCCGGCCAGGCCGAGGTCGCGGCAGGCGTGGCCGCACCGCCCGGCGCGCCGAAACAGCCCGACGCGCCGGCGATGTCGCGCCAGAACGCCCGCAGCGCGCGCCGCGCCTCGCCGCGCGCCACCGCCGGGTCGCCCTGGCCCAGCGCCAGCCCGCGGGCATGGCCGCAGGCCAGCACCGCGGCGTTCATCGCCCCGGCGCTGGTGCCCGACACGCCGTCGAAGGCCAGTCGGCCGTCCTCCAGCAGCGCATCCAGCACCCCCCAGGTGAAGGCGCCGTGCGAGCCGCCGCCCTGCAGGGCCAGGTCGACAGCGGGGGGGGACGACGCGGCAGCGCGGTCAGCGGGTTCGACGATCGGGCGAGTCGGCATGGGAGATTCCTCGGCCTCCACCGGGAGGCGTGATGCGAGGATCTTGCCACCCTGAGGCGGCAATTTTGCTGCACCGCACAAATCGTCACAGACCGGGACCGCCACCAAGAACGCAGCGACGACGGCGCGGACCGCTCCCGTGCGCGCCTGGCCTGGCCCGGCCCGTCACGCCCCCGCCGCCAGCACCCGCAGGATCTCCTGCCCGTAGGCCTCCAGCTTCTTGGCGCCCACGCCGCTGATCTCGCCCAGCTCGGCCAGGTGGCCCGGCTGGCGGCGCGCCATCTCGGCCAGGGTGGCGTCGTGGAAGATCACATAGGCGGGCAGGCCGTGCTCGCGGGCGACCTCGGCACGCCAGCGCTTGAGCGCGGCGTAGCGCGCCTGGGCGGCAGCGTCGAGCTGGGCATCGGCAGCACCGCGGGCCGTGACGGACCTGCTGCCACGGCTGCCCTTGCCGCCGCGGCGCGTGCTCGCCTCGGGCGCCTGGCGCAGCAGCACCCGGACCTCGCCCTTGAGCACCGCGCGGGCACTGTCGGCCAGGGCCAGGGTGTTGTACTCCCCCTCGGCGACGACATGCCCCTGGGCGACGAGCTGGCGCAGCACCGTGCGCCACTGCGGCTCGGAGAGGTCCGCACCGATGCCGAAGGTGGTCAGTTCGGCGTGACCGTACTGGCTGACCTTGTCGGTGGCCTTGCCGCGCAGCACGTCGATCAGGTGACCGGCGCCGAAGCTGCGTGCCCCGAAGTGCTGCTGGCCATGCTGCTGGAAGCGGTAGATGCAGCTGAGCAGCTTGCGCGCCGCCTCGGTGGCATCCCAGATGGCGGGTGGATGCAGGCAGTTATCGCAATTTCCGCACGACTCGCTGGCTTCACCGAAGTACGCCAGCAGCGCCACCCGGCGGCAGGCCGGCGACTCGGCCAGGCTGAGCAGGGCGTCGAGCTTGCTGCGCTGGATGCGCTTGTACTCCTCCTCGGCCGGGCTCTCGTCGATCATGCGGCGCTGGTTGACCACGTCGGCCAGGCCGTAGGCCATCCAGGCGTTGGCGGGTTCGCCGTCGCGGCCGGCACGGCCGGTCTCCTGGTAGTAGCCCTCGATGTTCTTGGGCAGGTCCAGGTGGGCGACGAAGCGCACGTCCGGCTTGTCGATGCCCATGCCGAAGGCGATGGTGGCGACCATCACGATGCCCTCCTCGCGCAGGAAGCGATCCTGGTGGCGGCGGCGTACCTCGGCGTCCAGCCCGGCGTGGTAGGGCAGCGCCTGGATGCCCTCGGCGTTCAGCCAGGCCGCGGTCTCCTCGACCTTCTTGCGGCTGCCGCAGTAGACGATGCCGCAGTCGTGCCCGTCGACGTCCTCGTGCTCGTCGCGGATGAAGCGCAGCAGCTGGCGCTTCGGGTCGTCCTTCTCGACGATGGTGTAGCGGATGTTGGGCCGGTCGAAGCTGCTGAGGAACAGCCGCGCGGCCTGCAGCTGCAGCCGCTCGACGATGTCGGCGCGGGTGTGGTCGTCGGCGGTGGCGGTCAGCGCCACGCGCGGCACGCCCGGGAACTGCTCGTGCAGCACCGACAGCTGCAGGTACTCCTCGCGGAAGTCGTGCCCCCACTGGCTGACGCAGTGCGCCTCGTCGATGGCGAACAGCGCCAGCCTGCCGCGCTCGTGCAGCGAGGCCAGCATGCCCTGCAGGCGCGGCGTCATCAGCCGCTCGGGCGCCACGTAGAGCAGCACCAGCCGCCCCGACAGCAGCTCGCGCTCGACCTGCTGCGCCTCGTCCAGGCTCTGGCTGGAGTTCAGGAAGGCGGCATGCACGCCCACCTCCTCGAGCGCGCCGACCTGGTCGTGCATCAGCGCGATCAGCGGGCTGACCACCACCGTCACGCCCTGGCCGGCGCGGTGGCGCACGATGGCCGGCACCTGGTAGCACAGGCTCTTGCCGGCACCGGTGGGCATCAGCACCAGAGCGTCTTGCCCGGCCACGACGTGCTCGACCACGGCGCCCTGCTGGCCGCGGAAGGCAGCGTAGCCGAAGACATCGGCCAGCACGCGGCGGGCCTCGGTCGCTTGGGGGGAGGCGTCGACGGTCTCGTTCATCAGGGCCGAGATGGTAGCGGCGCCGCGACGCGCTCGGCGTCACCCTTGCAGGTGGAGCCCCCGGGACCCCGACGACCACCCTCCCGGGGGTCTGGGTGCGGCCGGGCCCCTCGGGCACAATGACTGCCTTTTCGGCATTTCGACGCCCGGCACGGCCCGGGCACTGGATCAGCGCCATGGCATCGGTCAACAAAGTCATCCTCGTCGGCAATCTCGGGCGCGACCCGGAAGTGCGCTACTTCCCCAACGGCGGCGCCGTGTGCAACGTCACGCTGGCCACCACGCGCAACTGGAAGAGCAAGGACAGCGGCGAGCGCATGGAGGAGACCGAGTGGCATCGGGTGGTCTTCCGCGACAAGCTGGCCGAGATCGCCGGCCAGTACCTGCGCAAGGGCCGCTCGGTCTATGTCGAGGGCCGCCTGAAGACGCGCAAGTGGCAGGACAAGGAAGGCCGCGACAACTACACCACCGAGATCCTGGTCGACGAGATGCAGATGCTCGGCGGTCGGGAAGGCATGGGCGGGCCGGCCCCGGCCGAAGGTGGCGACGACATGGGCGGCGGCTACGAGCCGGCCGCCGAGCGCCGTGCCGCACCGCCCCCCCGCGCCCCGGCACCCCGTGCGCCGGCCCCGGCGTCGAAGCCGGCCACCGGCTTCGACGACATGGACGACGACATTCCCTTCTGACCGTCCCGGCGCCCGGTCGGCCACCGGGAGGTGGCGCCAAGCCGGCACCAGGCCGGCAGAATCCCGGCAAAACTGCCCACGAAGGTGGGCAGCCCCCCTTGAAAGAGGCAGCAGGCGACCGATTCTAGGGTTAACCCTTAGAATCTCCTTCATGTCGCCCGTCATGGACACCTCCTCCCCCGCTGCACCGTCCGCAGCTGCCCGTCTGCGCCCCTGGCTGGAACGGATCGCCGCGGCGCGCCGCTGGGACTGGGTGCCGATCTGTCCACTGGGTGAAGTGCACCGAGCGCGCATCGAACGCCACCTGTTGGCACTCGGCGAGCGCGATCGCTACCTGCGCTTCGGCTACCCGGCCAGCGACGAGCGCATCCGCCAGCATGTGGCCCGGCTGGACTTCACGCAACACGAGTTGTTCGGCATCTTCGACCGCCGCCTGCGTCTGGTGGCTCTGGCCCACCTGGCCCATGCCGATCCGCAGCGCCGGATGTGCGAGTTCGCCGTCTCGGTGCTGCCGGGCACGCGGGGCCGCGGCTACGGCCGGCGCCTGTTCGCCCATGCGGTGCGGCACTGCCGCAACCGCCGCGTCGATCAGCTCTTCATCCACGCGCTGACCGAGAACACCGCGATGCTGCGCATCGCCCGCGGGGCTGGCGCGCGCCTGCAGCACGAAGGCGGGGAATCCGAGGCCTGGCTGCAGCTGCCGCCCGACGATGTCGGCTCACACGTGAGCGAGCTGCTCGACACCCGCGCCTCGCTGCTCGACTATCTGCTCAAGCGTCAGGGCCGGCAGATCGGCTGGACCCTGCGCCTGCTGGCAGAGCTCAAGGGCCGCCTCGGCCAGCGTCGGGGCATCGCCAGCCATTGACCGGCACGGGCACCTGCCCGTCGCGCCGGATCCGCCGCCAGGCCGCCTTCGGGCGGCCTGGTCGCTTGTGCCTGCGCGGGCGCTGCGGCCATCGGCGGCCGATCGGACGGCGCAGTGGGCGATTTCGCATTCGGGCGCTTCGGAGCGTGCATGCTGCGCACCCAGCCCAGGGATTCACAAGTCGTTACAAACTTTCGTAGCATCGGGCCCGAAGTGCTCCGCTGCGAATGCCGATGACCTCCGGCAAACACCTCCGGTGTCGTCAACCCTGGAATCCTTCTCACCATGACCCTTCCTGCCTGGATCTTCGCTGCGGCTGCGGCTGCAGTGGTCGCCGCACTGGTCTGGCTGGCCATGCGGCGCAGCACGCCGGGCAAGCCCGGCGAAGCCGAACTTCCCGAGGAGTGGCCGCTGATCCAGCGCTCGATCTTCTCGGCCGAAGAGCGTGCGCTGTACCGCCAGCTGCGCGCTGCGCTGCCGCACCACACCATCCTGGCCAAGCTGCCGCTGGTGCGCTTCTGCCAGCCGATGGACCGCAACGAGCTGGGCTACTGGTTCAAGCTGCTCGGGCCGATCCACGTCAGCTTCGTGGTCTGCGCCGAGAACGGCCGGGTGCTGGCCGCGCTGGACATCGAGAAACCCTCGCGGCCCACCTCGAAGCGCGTCGCCACGATCCGCCAGTCGGTGCTGGAGGCCTGCCGCATCCGCTACGTGAAGTGCCGCGCCGACCAGCTGCCCACCGCCGCGGAGCTGCAGCTGCTGGTGCCGCAGCAGGGCGAGATGTCGCGTCCGCTCGTGCCCCCGCACGTGCAGGACCTCGCCGAGCGTCGCAGCACGCTGGCGCATGCGGTGCGCGATCCGCGCGGCGAGCGCGAGACGCAGTGGTACGAGTCCGGCTACGCCCAGGACTCCTTCTTCGCCCCTGACAGCCAGCGCGACACCTTCTCGGAGGCCGCGATGGGGGGCACGCCGAGCGCCGCTGCCACCGAGCGCCGCTCACCGCTGGACCCGGCCACGCGCCGCCCGGCCGCGCGAGGCAGCGCCCACGCCCCGGCCGGCAAGCTGCCCGGCGAGGACGATCTGGGCAGCCACATCATCGGCCGGCGCTGACCCGGCGCCCCCACCCCGGGGCGGCTGGTCTAGGATGCGGTCGATGACTGCTTCTGACCCTGCGGCCGACCCGGCGGCCGATGTCCCGCTCACCGCACCCGACGCCGAGCGCCCCGACGCGGGCCGTCCCTACGACGGCCTGACGCCGCATGCCGTGCTCGATGCATTGGACGCCGTCGGTCTGCGCGGCGACGGCCGCATCCTGCAGCTCAATTCCTACGAGAACCGGGTCTTCCAGGTGCACCTGGAGGACGGCCGCATCGTGGTGGCCAAGTTCTACCGCGCCGGGCGCTGGAGCGATGCCCAGATCCTGGAGGAACACGCCTTCGCCCGCGAACTGGCCGAGGCCGAGGTGCCCGCGGTGGCGCCGCTGATCCTCGAAGCCTGCGCCGGGGACGTGAGGCTGGCCGGCCAGCCACCGACGCTGGCACGGTGGGGTCCCTGGCGCTTTGCGGCCAGCCCGCGCTGCGGCGGCCGCTCCCCCGAACTGGAGCAGCCCGAAGTGCTGACCTGGATCGGCCGCTTCCTGGCCCGGCTGCACGAGGTCGGCGCACGCCGACCCTTTGCGCAGCGCCTGCGCATCGACGGCAGCGCCAACGCCCGCGTTGCGCTGGACTGGCTGCTGACGCACGGCATCCTGCCGCCGACGGCCCTGGGCAGCTGGCACAGGACGGCCGAAGCGGCCCTGGAGGCGGTCGACGCGGCCTTCGCCCGGCACGGCGGCCCGGCACTGCTGCGCCTGCACGGCGACTGCCACCCCGGCAACCTGCTCTGGACCCCCGACGGGCCGCACTTCGTCGACCTGGACGACGCGGTCACCGGCCCGGCGGTGCAGGACCTGTGGATGCTGCTGGGCGGCGAGCGCGCCGAGATGCAGGCCCAGCTGGGCGCCCTGCTGGACGGCTACGAGACGATGCGCGACTTCGACCGCCGCGAGCTGGCGCTGATCGAGCCGCTGCGCACGCTGCGCATCCTCCTGCACAGCGCCTGGATCGCCCGGCGCTGGGACGACCCGGCCTTCCCGATTGCCTTCCCCTCCTTCGCAAGCCCGTCCTACTGGGACCAGCAGGCCACCCTGCTGCGCGAGCAGCTCGAGGCGATGGCGCGGCCGCCGCTGGTGGCCTGAGCCGCTGCGGGCCGCGGCAATCCCCGCGCCCTGCACAACCCATGAAGAACGCCGGCCCATGGCCGGCGTTCTCGTGGCGGGGCGACAGCGAGGTCAGCCGAGGATCAGCGCCTGGATGCGCCGCACGTGCGCGGCCGGATCCTCCAGCTGGCCGCCCTCGGCCAGCAGGGCGTTGTCGAACAGCACCTGGGCCAGGTCGTCGAAGGTCGCCGCGCCCTCGGGCAGCGCGGCCAGCTTCTTCACCAGCGCGTGCTCGGCGTTGACCTCCAGGATGGGCTGCGAACTCGGCGCGGCCTGGCCGGCCTGCTTGAGCAGGCGGGCCAGGTGGCCGCTCATGTCGCCTTCCTCGGTCACCAGGCAGGCCGGGGAATCGACCAGGCGGGTGGTCACGCGCACGTCCTTGGCGCGCTCGCCCAGCGCGGCCTTGAGGCGCTCGAGCGTCGGCTTGAAGGACTCGGCGGCGGCCTCGGCCTGCTTCTTCTCCTCCTCGTCCTGCAGCTTGCCCAGGTCGACGGCGCCCTTGGCCACGCTCTGCAGCGACTTGCCCTCGAACTCGTAGAGGTGGCTGAGCATCCACTCGTCGACGCGGTCGGTCAGCAGCAGCACCTCGATGCCCTTCTTCTTGAAGATCTCGAGCTGCGGACTGTTCTTGGCGGCCGCCAGGCTGTCGGCGGTGATGTAGTAGATGGCCTCCTGGCCCTCCTTCATGCGCGCCACGTAGTCGGCAAACGACACCCCTTCGTCGGCATGGGTGGAGGCAAAGCGCAGCAGCCTGGCCAGGCGCTCCTGGTTGGCATGGTCCTCGCCGATGCCTTCCTTGAGCACGGCGCCGAACTGCTTCCAGAACTCGGCGTACCTGGCCTTGTCGTCGGCGCTCTCGCTGTCGGCCAGCGATTCCAGCATCGACAGCACGCGCTTGGTCGAGCCCTCGCGGATCGCCTTGACGTCGCGGCTTTCCTGCAGCAACTCGCGGCTGACGTTCAGCGGCAGGTCGGCCGAGTCGATCACGCCCTTGACGAAGCGCAGGTACACCGGCATCAGCGCCTCGGCGTCGTCCATGATGAACACGCGCTTGACGTAGAGCTTGACGCCGCCGCGCTTGTCGCGGTTCCACAGGTCGAAGGGGGCCTTGGCCGGGATGTAGAGCAGCTGGGTGTACTCGCTGCGGCCCTCGACGCGGTTGTGGGTGTAGGCCAGCGGGGCGGCCTGGTCGTAGGTGAGCTGCTCGTAGAAGGCCTTGTACTCGGCGTCGGTGATGTCGCTCTTGCTGCGCGTCCAGAGCGCGGCGGCCTTGTTGACCGTCTCCCACTCGTCCTTGGTGACGTACTCGCTCTTCTCGGCGTCCCACTCCTCCTTGCGCATCAGCACCGGCAGGGAAATGTGGTCGGAGTACTTGCCGATGGTGGACTTGATCTTCCAGCGGCTGAGCCACTCGTCCTCGCCCTCGCGCAGGTGCAGGATGACATCGGTGCCGCGCTGCTCGCGGGTGATGTTCTCCACCTCGAAGTCGCCGGTGCCCTCGCTGCTCCAGCGCACGCCCTGGTCGATCGGCAGGCCGGCGCGGCGGCTCTCGACAGTGATGCGGTCGGCCACGATGTAGCCGGAGTAGAAGCCCACGCCGAACTGACCGATCAGGTTGGCGTCCTTGGCGCGGTCCTTGTCGGAGCCTTCCAGCCGGGCCATGAACTCCTTGGTGCCGCTCTTGGCGATGGTGCCCAGGTGGTCGATGGCCTCCTGCGCCGACAGGCCGATGCCGTTGTCGCTGATGACGATGCGCCGCGCGGCCTTGTCGAAGCTGACCCGCACCTCCAGGTTGGGCTGGTCCTCGAACAGCGCGGCGTTGTTCAGCGCCTCGAAGCGCAGCTTGTCGCAGGCGTCCGAAGCGTTGGAGATCAGCTCGCGCAGGAAGATCTCCTTGTTCGAGTACAGCGAATGGGTCACCAGGTGCAGCAGCTGCTTCACTTCGGCCTGGAAGGACAGGGTCTGTTTTTCCATGATCGGGCGGTTTCGTCGCGGTTGGAACGCGCCAGAAGCGGCGCAACGGCCGAAAAATGGCGCCGCCGCCAGGCTTTTCAAGAGGCTGTCGCGCACCAGGAAGCGCCGGCCGGCCGGCTTCTTCGTGACAAAGCGCCGCCAGGTGCAAGCAAATGCAGGTGCTGCGGCCCTGGCGCGGCGTTTGCCTTCTCCCTGTGGCGCCCTTGCGCGACCTGCCGGCGCGCCGCCCCGAGCGGGCCGGCACGCACGCCTCTGTATCCCCGGCGCGCGGCGCATGCCACAATTTCCTGCCTTCATGCACGCTGCGCCCCCCGGTCGGGTGGCCGGTGCATGGCCTCCTTCCCCGCCGCCCCTCCTGCATCCCCGCCGTGGCCACCGAACTTCCCGTCGACGCCCCCCAGAGCAGCCTGTCCGGCGTGGCGCGCGTGCTGGTGCATGCGGGCAAGCTCAATGCCCGCACCGCCGAGGAGGTGGCCCGTACCGCCCGCGACCAGCGCCGCAGCTTCGTCTCGGCGGTGATCGCGGCCAAGGCGCTCAGCCCCGCCGAGCTGGCGCACACCCTGTCCAGCGCGCTGGCCGTGCCGTTGCTCGACCTGGATGCGGTGGACGTGCAGCGGCTGCCGCAGAACCTGATCGACAACCGCACGCTGACGCAGTTCCAGGTGCTCGTGCTGGGCAAGCGCGGCAACCGCCTGTTCATCGGCGGTGCCGACCCCACCGACCAGGAGGCGGTGGACCGCATCAAGTTCGCCACCCAGCTCACGCCCGAGTGGGTGATCGTCGAGTACGACAAGCTCATCCGCATCGTCGACGCGAAGACGGCGACGGCCAACGAGACGCTGGAGTCCATCGTCGCGGGCGACTTCGACTTCGACGTCGAGGAGCAGGACCCGGGGGGCAAGAACGACGACGAGGTCAGTGCCGAGGTCGAGGACGCGCCGGTGGTGCGCTTCCTGCAGAAGATGCTGATCGATGCGATCAACATGCGCGCCTCGGACCTGCATTTCGAACCCTACGAAAGCACCTACCGGGTACGCTTTCGCATCGACGGCGAGCTGCGCGAGATCACCCAGCCGCCCATCGCGATCAAGGACAAGCTCGCCTCGCGCATCAAGGTCATCAGCCGCCTGGACATCGCCGAGAAGCGCGTGCCGCAGGACGGGCGCATGAAGCTGAAGTTCGGCAACCGTGCGATCGATTTCCGCATCAGCACCCTGCCGACGCTGTTCGGCGAGAAGATCGTCATCCGCATCCTCGATCCCTCCTCGGCGCGCCTCGGCGTGGATGCGCTGGGCTACGAGAAGGACGAAAAGGAACGCCTGATGGCGGCCATCCGCCGCCCCTACGGGATGATCCTGGTCACCGGCCCGACCGGCTCGGGCAAGACGGTGTCGCTCTACACCTGCCTGAACATCCTGAACCAGCCGGGCGTGAACATCTCCACCGTCGAGGATCCGGCCGAAATCAACCTGCCCGGCATCAACCAGGTCAACGTCAACGACAAGGCCGGGCTGAACTTCGCGGTGGCGCTCAAGGCCTTCCTGCGCCAGGACCCGGACGTGATCATGGTGGGCGAGATCCGCGACCTGGAGACCGCCGACATCGCCATCAAGGCCGCGCAGACCGGCCACCTGGTGCTGTCGACCCTGCACACCAACGATGCGCCGACCACGCTGACCCGGCTGGCCAACATGGGCGTGCCGGCCTTCAACATCGCCTCGAGCGTGATCCTGATCTCGGCCCAGCGCCTGGCGCGCCGGTTGTGCGAAAACTGCAAGACGCCGGCGGACTACCCGCGCGAGGCGCTGCTGCGTGCCGGCTTCAGCGCCGCGGAGCTCGACGGCAGCTGGAAGCCCTATCGGGCGGTGGGTTGCTCGGCCTGCAGCAACGGCTACCGCGGTCGCGTCGGTCTCTACCAGGTGATGCCCATCACCGAGAGCGTGCAGCGCTGCATCCTGTCCGAAGGCACCGCGCTGGACATCGCCCAGCAGGCCCAGCGTGACGGGGTGCGCGATCTGCGCCAGTCCGGCCTGGTCAAGGTTCGCGCCGGCGTGACGACACTGGAGGAGGTCATCTCGGTCACCAACCAGTAGTGCGGCTGAGGCCCCATGCGGGCCCCGACCGACGACCCCTGCGCATCAACTCCGGAGGCTTCATGGCCACAGCAGCTGCACCCGCGGCGAAGAAGATCAAGGAATACGTCTTCGAATGGGAAGGCCGCGACCGCAACGGCAAGGCGGTGCGCGGGGAACTGCGCGCGGGCGGTGAGGCCATGGTCAGCGCCAGCCTGCGCCGCCAGGGCATCCTGGTCAGCAAGATCCGCAAGCGCCGCACCTCCGGCGGCAAGTCGATCAAGGGCAAGGACATCGCGGTGTTCACGCGCCAGCTGGCCACCATGCTCAAGGCCGGCGTGCCGCTGCTGCAGGCCTTCGACATCGTCGCGCGCGGCAGCCCCAACCCGCGCCTGACGCGCATGCTCACCGACATCCGCTCGGACGTGGAGACCGGCACCAGCCTGTCGGCGGCCTTCCGCAAGCATCCGCTGCAGTTCGATGCGCTGTACTGCAACCTGGTCGAGGCCGGCGAGGCCGCCGGTATCCTGGAGACGCTGCTCGAGCGCCTGGCGACCTACCAGGAAAAGACCATCGAGCTGCAGCAGAAGATCAAGTCCGCCCTGATCTACCCGGTGGCCGTGCTGGTGGTGGCCTTCGTGGTGGTGGCGGTGATCATGATCTTCGTGATCCCCTCCTTCAAGGAGATCTTCCGCTCCTTCGGCGCCGACCTGCCGGTGCCCACGCTGATCGTCATCGCGATGTCGGAGTTCTTCGTCGAGAACTGGCTGCTGATCTTCGGCGGCATCGGCTTCGGCATCTACATGTTCCTGGAGAGCTGGAAGCGTTCGCCGAAGATGCAGATGACGATGGACCGCCTGCTGCTGAAGGTGCCCATCTTCGGCCCGCTGGTTCACAAGGCGGCAGTGGCGCGCTGGTCGCGCACGCTGTCGACCATGTTTGCCGCCGGCGTGCCCCTGGTCGAGGCGCTGGACTCCGTGGGCGGGGCGGCCGGCAACGCGGTGTTCGCCTCCGCCACCGAGCAGATCCAGCGCGACGTCTCCACCGGCTCGGCGCTGACCTCGTCGATGCAGGCCACCGGGGTGTTCCCGAACATGGTGCTGCAGATGAGCTCGATCGGCGAGGAGTCCGGCTCGCTCGACCAGATGCTCGGCAAGGTGGCCGATTTCTACGAGCAGGAGGTCGACGAGGCGGTCAAGGGCCTGTCCACGCTGATGGAGCCCATCATCATCGTCGTGCTGGGCACCATCATCGGCGGCATCGTCGTGGCGATGTACCTGCCGATCTTCAAGCTGGGCCAGGTGGTCTGACGCCGTTCCTTCTCTTGCATGGCCTTCGATCTGCAGGGCGCGCTCGCCGCGCTGACTCATCCGCTGGGCCTGGCACTGCTGGGCCTGTGCATCGGCAGCTTCATGAACGTGCTCGTGCACCGCCTGCCGCTGATGATGGAGCGGCAGTGGTGGGCGGAGGTGTCGCAGCAGCTCTCCGATGCGGATGGGCACCGCCGGGCGCTCGGCGTGGAGGCGCCGGCCGGCATGGCGGGCATGGCCAGCACACTGGCGAAGACGCTCGCCGGCCTGGCGCCGCTGAGCCTGGCGCGGCCGGCGTCGCGCTGCCCGCACTGCGGCCATGCGATCCGCTGGCACGAGAACCTGCCGCTGCTGGGCTGGCTGCGCCTGCGCGGGCGCTGCTCGGCCTGCCAGGCGCCGATCGGGCTGCGCTACCCGCTGGTCGAGGGGGCCACGGCGCTGCTGTTCGTGGCCATCGGCTGGCGTTTCGGCGGCGCGCCGGTGGCGCTGCTCTGGTGCGGCTTTGCCGCGGCCCTGCTGGCGGCCAGCCTGATCGACTGGGATACCACGCTGCTGCCCGATTCGCTGACCCTGCCGCTGCTGTGGGCCGGGCTGGTGGCCGCGGCGCTGGGCTGGAACCTGCCGCTGGCCGAAGCGCTGTGGGGCGCGGTGGCCGGCTACCTCAGCCTGTGGTCGGTGTACTGGCTGTTCAAGCTCACCACCGGCAAGGAAGGCATGGGCGGTGGGGACTTCAAGCTGCTGGCCGCCCTGGGGGCCTGGCTGGGCCCGTCGATGCTGCTGCCGGTGATCCTGGGCGCCTCGGTGATCGGCGCGGCCGTGGGCATCGGCATGAAGCTCGGCGGCGCGCTGCGTGAAGGGCGCTACGTGCCCTTCGGCCCCTTCCTGGCCGGCGGCGGCCTGGTGGCCCTGCTGGCCGGGCCGGACCGGGTCGCGCGCTGGATGGGCTGGGCCTGATGAACATGGCCTCCCTGCCCGACCGTCCGGCGGCCGACGGCCCGATCCTGCGCATCGGCCTGACCGGCGGCATCGGCAGCGGCAAGAGCACGGTGGCCGGCATCCTGCGCGACTTGGGCGCCTGGGTGGTCGACAGCGACGCCCTGGCGCACCGCCTGACCGCGCCGGGCGGCGCCGCGATCGGCGCCATCGCGGCGCACTTCGGGCCCGAGGTGATCGACGCCAGCGGCGCGCTCGACCGCGCCCGCATGCGCGAGCGGGTCTTCGAGGATCCCGATGCGCGCAAGGCCCTGGAGGCCATCCTGCACCCGATGATCGGCGCGGCCACGCAGGCCGAGGCCCGGCGGGCACCGGCGGGCACGCCGGTGGTCTTCGACGTGCCGCTGCTGGTCGAATCACGCCACTGGCTCGGCCGGGTCGACCGGGTGCTGGTGGTGGACTGCCCGCAGGCCCTGCAGGTGCAGCGGGTGATGCAGCGCAACGGCTGGACGGCCGAGGCGGTCGAGCGGGTGATCGCCCAGCAGGCCGGCCGCAGCGCCCGGCGCGCCGTGGCCGACGCGGTGGTGCACAACGAGGGCCTGGACCTCGAGGCGCTGCGTGCGCAGCTGCGCACCCTTTGGCAGTTCTGGGTGGGCGAGCCGCCGCGCCCCTAAGGCCCCGTCGCGACCGGCTGTGAAACAATCCGGGCGTCGGTGCCCGCCGCGGGCGGGACCGGCTGGCCGTCGCTGGAGCCCGCTGCCTTGATCTTCTACGAGTACCCGTTCAACGAGAGCATCCGCACCATGCTGCGGCTGGAACAGCTGTTCAGCCGCCTGGCCCGCCTGGTCGCGCGCGACGACGCGGTGGACCACCACTTCGCCCTGGCCACGCTGTTCGAGATCATGGACGTGGCCTCGCGGGCCGACCTGAAGAGCGACCTGCTGCTCGAACTGGACCGCCAGCGGGTGCAGCTGGCCAGCTTTCGTGGCAATCCGTCCATCTCCGAAGCCGCGCTGGACCTCGCCATCCGCCGCCTCGACAGTGCGCGCGAGAAGCTCGTCGCCCTGCCGGGCAAGGCCGGCAGCAGCCTGAGCGCCAACGAGTGGCTGATGAGCATCCGCAGCCGCATCAGCATTCCCGGCGGCACCTGCGAGTTCGACCTGCCGGGCTACTTCGCCTGGCAGCATGAGAGCGCCGACCAGCGCCGTGCCGACCTGCTGCGCTGGACCGGCACCCTGGACCCGCTGGCCGAGGCGCTCGAGGTCTGCCTGGCGCTGCTGCGCGAGACCGGCTCGCCGCTGTCGGTGCGCATCCGCGGCGGCGTCTACCAGCAGAGCCTGGGCAGCGGGCGCAGCTTCCAGCTGGTGCGCCTGCGCATCGACCCGGCGCTGCGCATCGTGCCGGAGATCAGCGGCAACCGGCTGCTGCTGGCGGTGCGGCTGATGCGCGCCGACGCCGAGGGGCGGCTGCGCCCGGCCCAGGAGGACGTGGCGGTGGAGCTGACGCTGTGCGCCTGAACCCCGGCGACGCTCCCGCCGCCCCGGGCGCCCCCACGGTCGCCTGCCCGACCTGCCGCCGGCCCAGCCTGTTCGCGCCGGGCAACCCCTGGCGGCCCTTCTGCAGCGAGCGCTGCCGGCAGATCGACTTCGGTGCCTGGGCGGCCGAGGACTACCGCGTCGCCGCCGACGCCCCGCCCGACGACGATCCGCGTCAGCCGCCCTCGCGCGAAGACTGAGCCTCCCCGCCGTGCGTCGGCCCGGCATGGCCGCGCTCGGCCGCCAGCCACTGCAGCACCGGGACCGTGCCCGGCAGCACCGGCGTCACCTCCACCGGCAGCGCCTGCCAGGCCATCGACTGGCCCTCGCGCATCTCGAAGGCGCCCCGCCAGGCGAACACCTTGCAGAAGTGCAGCCGCACCCGCGCGTGCGGGTAGTCCATCACCAGTTCCTGCCAGCGCTGCACCTGCGCGGGCTCGAGGGTGACGCCCAGCTCCTCGTGCAGTTCGCGCGCCAGCGCGGCCTCGACCGACTCGCCGTCTTCCAGCTTGCCGCCCGGGAACTCCCAGTAGCCGGCATACACCTTGCCCGCCGGCCGCGAGGTGAGCAGGAAGCGGCCTTCGCGGCCGTCGGCGTCGCGCTCGATCAGCACACCGACGGCCACGTCCACCGGCGTGCGCACGGGTCCGGCAACCGGCCGCGACTCAGACATGGTCCAGGCCGCCGGGAATGTCGTCGCTGACGCGGGCGCGGGCCTGGCCCGCCTGCGGCAGACCGCGCCCGACATGGTCGCGGGCGAACTGCTGGGCCACCCGGCCGGAACGCGAGCCACGCTCGAGCGCCCAGACCAGCGCCTCGGGGCGCGCAGCCTCGATCGCGGCCTCGTCGGCGCCGAAGTGGCGCAGCCACTGCGCCACGATGGCCAGGTACTCTCGCTGGCTGAAGGGGTAGAAGCTGATCCACAGGCCGAAGCGCTCGGACAGCGAGACCTTCTCCTCCACCGCCTCGCCGGGGTGCAGCTCGCCCTCGTCGGTGTAGGTGGCGCCGAGGTTGTCCTTCATGCGCTCGGGCAGCAGGTGGCGGCGGTTGCTGGTAGCGTAGATCAGCACGTTCTCGCCGCCCTGGGCCACGGTGCCGTCGAGCATCGACTTGAGCGCCTTGTAGCCCGCCTCGCCCTCCTCGAAGCTCAGGTCGTCGCAGTAGATCACGAAGCGCTCGGGCCGGCCGGCGACCAGCTCGGCCAGGTCCGGCAGGTCGGTCAGGTCGGCCTTGTCGACCTCGATGAGGCGCAGGCCCTGCCCGGCGAACGCGTTCAGGCAGGCCTTGATCAGCGAGCTCTTGCCGGTGCCGCGCGCGCCGGTCAGCAGCACGTTGTTGGCCGGCCGGCCCGCGACGAACTGGGCGGTGTTGCGCAGCAGGCGCTCCTTCTGCGCATCGACCTCCTGCAGGTCGGCCAGGCGGATGGTCGAGACATGCCGCACCGGCTCGAGCCAGCCGCCCCCGCCGCGCTTGCGGTAACGAAAGGCCACGCCGGCGTCCCAGTCGGGCGCGGTCAGGGGGCGCGGCAGGACGGCCTCCAGGCGCGCCAGCAGCGCCTCGGCCCGGGTGAGAAAGGAATCCAGATCAGCCATCCCGGCAGTGTACGGGGCGGCGGGTCGCCCCTCCCCCGCTCAGCCGCCCGGCAGCGCCACCACGGCTTCGTCGGCAATGACGTAGAGGCGATCGCCGGGCTGCCTGCGTACCGGGTGCATGCCGGTGAAGGCACCGAAGGCCGGCAGCACGCCGACCTCGGCGCCGAACTGGAAGCAGGGCAGCCGCAGCCGGTCGTGCGCCCGTCCACCCAGGCTCACGCAGGGATGCAGGTGCCCGGCCAGCGCATAGGCACCCGGCACCGGCTGCGGGTGGTGGCACAGCGCAAAGGGCCCGAGCCGCCAGGGCTCGTCGACCGAGCGGAAGCCGAGGTCGGCGGGTGGGTCGCCGGCCCGGTCGTCGTGGTTGCCGCGCACCAGCGTGACGGTCAGATCGGTGTGGCGGGCGCGCCAGTCGCGCAGCAGCGCGGCGGGAGCGGCCTCATGGGCATGGCGGGAATGCAGCAGGTCGCCCAGGCAGACCACCTCGCGCAGGTCCAGCGCCTCGACCAGACCGCTCAGGCGCCGCAGGGTCTCGGCACCGCTGCCCCCGGGCACCGGCACGCCCAGGCGGCGAAAGCTCTGTGCCTTGCCCAGGTGCACATCGGCCAGCATCAGCATCGACCGGGCAGGCCACCACAGCGCCCGCTCGGGCAGCAGGGCGATGGCCTCGCCCGCCAGCTGCAGCGCCAGCGCACCGGCGGGCCAGACCGGAGCGCGGCTCAGAGGATCAGATGCCGCAGCGCGGCGTCGAGGTGCTCGGTGGGAACGCGCTTGAAGCCCGAGCGGGCGAAGCGCTGCAGCCGCCCGGCGCAGAAGCTGGTCAGTACCGAGGCCAGCGCGCTGGCCTCGACGGAGGGCGTGGCCGAGCCGCGCATCTCGGCCGCCAGGCGCAGACTCTGGCGCAGCTGCGACTCGATGCGGTCGAAGAACTGGTTCATGCGCGCCTGCAGCCGCTCGTGCTCGAAGACCAGCGCATCGCCGACCATCACCCGGCTCATGCCCGGGTTCTTCTCGGCGAACTGCAGCAGCACCGCCACGGTGCGCGCCGCCTGCGCCTGGCCGGCGGGCTCGCGCTCGCAGATCTGGTTGACCAGGCTGAAGATGCTGGTCTCGATGAACTCGATCAGCCCCTCGAACATCTGCGCCTTGCTGGCGAAGTGACGGTACAGCGCGGCCTCGCTGACGCCCAGCCGGGCCGCCAGGGCCGCGGTGGTGACCCGCTCGGCACCGGGCTGCTCGAGCATCTGCGCCAGCGTCTGCAGGATCTGCACCCGACGCTCGCCGGGACGCAGGCGCTTGCGCACAGGCGCACCGGGGTTCGCCTCGGTCGCGGGCTCGGCCGGCGCCCCGACATCCCCGCGGTCGACGGCCCGCTCGTCGCAGGCCGGCTCCGTCCCCGACTCGACCGGCGGTGCCGCCCCGCCGGTCCGGGCGAGGTCCTCGGTGCACGGGCCAGGGTCGAGGGCGGTCGGCTGGGTCATGGATCGGATCGAGGGGGAGGAAGGCTGCGAAGGCGGCCGGCCAGGCGGCCACCGCGGGAGACCTGCGCCGCCCGGCCTCCTGGCGGGCAGCCGGCAGGAGGCCGCTCTCAGGGGCGGCGGTGCCCAGACAGTCGTGTCAGGGCCTGCAGGCTGCGGATTCTGTCACACACGTACACAGGTCGACGGCGCAGCCGCACCCCCACCTCGGGGCCATGCGCACTGCGGCGCAGCCAGCGCTGCATCCAGACGGTGTGCATGCCCACGCGCCGGGCGGCCTTCTGGTGCGCCAGCGTGTCCTCGACCAGCACGCAGCGCCCCGGGGCCACGCGCAGCTGCGCGGCCACCCGGCGCAGCATGCGGCTGTCGGGCTTGGGCCGCAGCTGGCCGAACATGTGCATCGCCTCGATCGCGATCACGCCCTGGAACAGCCGCGCCATGCCCAGCGCCGCCAGCACCCGGGTGGCATAGGCTGCCGGCGCGTTGGTGAGGACGAAGCGGGCCCCCGGCAGCCGCTGCAGGGCGGCGATGTCATGGGCATGGGCGCGCAGCCGGGCCTCCAGGCCGGGCAGCAGGTGGGTGTGGTGCAGGAAATGCGGCGCGCGCACGCCGTGGTGGCGCATCAGGCCGAGCAGCGTCGCACCGTAGCGCTGCCAGTAATGGCGCCGCAGATGGTCGGCCTCCTGCGCCGACACCGCCAGCTCGCGCTCGATGTAGGCGTTCATCGAGCGATCGATCATGCCGAACGCGGCATGCGAGGCGTCGTGCAGGGTGTTGTCGAGATCGAACAGCCAGACCGGCCGGCCGCGACGGGAGGATCGGGAAGCGCTCACGCCTGCAGGTCGCCGAGGACGCCAGGGGCGGTCAATGCGACCGGATCATCGTCCCGTAGGCCTGATCGGTCAGGATCTCCAGCAGCATCGCGTGCGGCACCCGGCCGTCGACGATGTGCACGGTGTTCACCCCGCTCTTGGCCGCGTCCAGCGCGCCGGCGATCTTGGGCAGCATGCCCCCGGAGATGGTGCCGTCGGCCACCAGCTCGTCGATGCGGCGCGCGGTCAGGTCGGTCAGCAGGTTGCCGTCCTTGTCCAGCACGCCCTTGATGTTGGTCAGCAGCATCAGCTTCTCGGCCTTGAGCACCTCGGCGAGCTTGGAGGCCACCAGGTCGGCGTTGATGTTGTAGCTCTCGTTGGCAGCGCCGAAGCCGATCGGGCTGATCACCGGGATGAACTGGTCGTCCTGCAGCGCCTTGACCACGCTGGGGTCGATCGACTCGATCTCGCCGACCTGGCCGACATCGTGCATCACCGCCGGGTCGTCCTTGTCGACCAGCTGCAGCTTGCGCGCGCGAATCAGGCCGCCGTCGCGCCCGGTCAGCCCCACCGCCTTGCCGCCGGCCGCGTTGATCAGGCCGACGATGTCCTGCTGCACCTCGCCGGCAAGCACCCACTCGACCACGTCCATGGTCTCCTCGTCGGTCACGCGCATGCCCTGGATGAAGGTGCCCTTCTTGCCGATGCGCGCCAGCGCCGAGTCGATCTGCGGACCGCCGCCGTGCACCACGATGGGGTTCATGCCCACCAGCTTGAGCAGCACGATGTCCTCGGCGAAGTCCTGCTGCAGCGCCGGATCGGTCATGGCGTTGCCGCCGTACTTGATGACCAGCGTCTTGCCGTGGAACTTGCGGATGTAAGGCAGGGCCTGGGACAGGATCTCGGCCTTCTCCCGGGGGGCGACATGGGACAGGTCGATCGGTGCATGCGTCATGGCGGGCCTCGAGGGCGAAGCGTGAAACGGAAGGGGGCGGGTGACGGCAAGCCGTCCTGGCGGGGATTCTAGGAGCGCCGCCTGCGGCCCAGCACATGGGTCGTCGGGATCGCACGATTCACGCCGGTCGCCCTCACGATGCGCACGATGCACACGCACGGTCTGCCTATACTGCGGGCCATGCGCACGTTGCCCCGTCCGCTGCGGATTGCGATGCTCTGGCTGCTGGTGGCCCTGCTGCCCCTGCGGGCCTGGGCGCAGGCCGGCATGACGCCGGCCGACGCGGTCGTGCTGCCTGCGGCCCTCGCAGCCGCCTCCGCGCAGGTCGCCTCCGCAACGGCCGGCCACGCGCCGCTCCCGGCCTGCCACGCCGGGCTGCCACAGGCACAGCCCGGTCACGACACGGGCCTGGGCGAGCCTCCCCCGGTCGACGCCGCCCCCGACGCCGACGCGCACGCGGCCTGTCCGAGTTGCGATCTCTGCCACGGCGGCATGGTCACCGGCCTGCCAGCGCCGACCCTGGCGCTGCACCCCGTGGCGGGCGAGGCGCCGATGCGCGCGCAGGCGTCCGGCCTGCCCGAAGGCGGCGCCTCGCGCCTGTTCCGCCCCCCTCGATCGCGCCGTACCTGATTCCGGCGCCCCCGGCATGAGCGCGGTCCCTCGGGGCCGCCGCGCCGGGCTGTGAGGAAATCCCGTCCGCCAGCGCCCCCGGGGCTGCCGCGCCGACGGGCACCGATCGCTCGAGGTCCGAGATGTCTTTGAACCCGACGGCGCGTGCGCGCGCGTCGACCCTGCGCGGCCTGCTGCTCGCCCTGGCGATCGCGGCCGCCGGCACGTCCCCCGCCCGCGCGGCCGGCGCCACAGAGCCCCCGGCTCGACCTGCCGCGCCCCCCGCGGCAGCCTCTGCGGCGCCCGATCCGCTCGACCCCCGCGCGGCGGTGCCGCCGCTGCGTCACTCCGGCAGCCTGGCGCGGCGCGCCCCGGCCGCAGAACTGCCGGCGCTGGACTGGCGCGAAGCGAACGAGCGCGTGCGGGCCGTCGGCGGCTGGCGCGCCTACCTGCGCGAAGCCCAACGCCGTGAGCCGGGCGCCGCGCAGGCCGGGGAGGAGGCGCGATGAGCCGGATCGCCCGCCCCCCCGGCACCGGCCCGAGGAGCCGGCCTGCGGCCGTCCTGCTGCTTGCCGCCGCCCTGCTGGGCGGCTGCGCCAGCGTGGACCCCGAGCAGGCGGTCGGCCCGCTGCGTGACCGCCTGACGGGACACGGCCTGCCCGCGCTGCAGGCCTGGCCCGATGCCAGCGCGCCGACGCCGCAGACGGCCGCCCGCATCGACGCCCTGCTGGCCGCGCCCCTGAGCATGGACGGGGCGGTCGAACTGGCCCTGCTGCAGCACCGCGGCCTGCAGGCCCGGCTGGCCGAGCTCGGCATCGGCCAGGCCGAGCTGGCCCAGGTCGCGCGGCTGCCGAACCCGGGCTTCCGCTATTCCCGGGTGCGCGGCGCCGACCATGTGGAAGTCGAACTCGGGCTGCACGTCGGACTGGGTCGGCTGCTGCTGATGCCGCTGGCGCGCGAGATGGCGCAGGCCCAGCTGGCCCGCGCGCAGGCCGAGGCGGCGCTGCAGGTGGTCGAGCAGGTCGCGCAAGTGCGCCGCGCCTGGGTCGAGGCGGTAGCCGCGCGCGAGTGGCGGGCCTGGCAGCGCGACGTGGTCGAAGCCGCCCGGGCCGGGGCCGAACTGGCGCGCCGCATGGGCCGCAGCGGCAACTTCAATGCGCTGGCGGTGGCCCGCGAGGAGGCCTTCGAGGCCGAGGCGGAGCTGGGGCTGGCCCGCGCCGAACAGCAGGTCCTGGTCACGCAGGAACGCCTGGTGCGGGCGGTGGGCGCCTGGGGCCCGCAGCTGCGCCACGGCAGCGGCGACGAGCCGGCCGGGCTGCCGCTGCCCGCGCGCCTGCCGGACCTGCCCGGGCAGCCCGCCGACACCCCGGATCTGGAAGCCCGCGCGATCGCCCAGCGCCTGGACCTGCTGCAAGCGCGGGATGCCGTCGAGCGCAGCGCCCGCCAGCTCGGCCTGACGCGGCGCCTGCGCTTCGTCGATGCGGTGGAGTTCGGCGTGGAGCGCAGCCGCAGCAGCGACGGGGAGCGCAGCCGCGGCTGGGAGGTCGGGCTGGAGCTGCCGCTGTTCGACTTCGGCGACGCGCGCGTGGCCCGCGCCGAACAGCAGCTGCGCCAGCTGCAGCACCAGGCCACCCAGCGGGCGATCGAGGCCCGCTCCGAGGTCCGCGAGACCTGGGGCCGCTGGCGCCACAGCTGGGACATCGCCCGGCACCTGCAGACCCGCGTGCTGCCGCTGGCGCAGCGCATCGGCGACGAACAGCTGCTGCGCTACAACGGCATGCTGATCGGCGTGTTCGAGCTGCTGGCGGACACGCGCAGCCGCATCGCCACGGTGCAGGCCACGCTGGCGGCCCGGCGCGACTTCTGGCTGGCCGAGGCCGACCTGCAGGCCGCCCTGCTCGGCCGGCCGGGTCTCTCGGCCACCCCCTCCCTCGAAGCCCCCGCCGCGGCGCCGTCCGGCGGCGCGGCCCATTGATCCGGACATCGAGCCGAATCGAGAGGAAACCCATGATCGTGTCACGACGTCGGATCTTCCAGGCCGGCCTGGCCGCCGGTGCGGCGGTGGCGGCCTCCGCGGTCGGCCGTGCGGCCCTGGCCGCGCTGCCCGAGCCGGTGCAGCAGACCTCCGCGGCCACCGCGGCGCCCCTGCTGCCGCCGGACGGCCGGCCCTACCGCCCGGTGGTCACACTCAACGGCTGGTCGCTGCCCTGGCGCATGAGGGACGGGGTCAAGGAGTTCCACCTGGTCGCCGAGCCGGTGCTGCGCGAGATGGCACCTGGCTTCACCGCCCACCTCTGGGGCTACAACGGCCAGTCGCCCGGCCCGACGATCGAGGTGGTGGAAGGCGACCGGGTGCGTATCTTCGTCACCAACCGCCTGCCCGAGCACACCGCGGTGCACTGGCACGGCCAGCGCCTGCCCAACGGCATGGACGGCGTGGGCGGGCTGACGCAGCCGACCATCCAGCCCGGGCAGACCTTCGTCTACGAGTTCGAGGCACGCCGCCCCGGCACCTTCATGTACCACCCGCATGCCGACGAGATGGTGCAGATGGCCATGGGCATGTACGGCTTCTGGGTCACCCATCCGAAGGTCGAGGGCCGGCGCGGCCATCCGCTGATCGAGACGGTCGACCGCGACTTCTGCTTCCTGCTGGGCGCCTTCGACATCGAGCCCGGCAGTGCCACGCCCCGGGTGATGACGATGACCGAGTTCAATCTCTGGGCCTGGAACAGCCGCATCTTCCCGGGCATCGACAGCCTGAACGTGCGCCTGGGCGACCGGGTGCGCATCCGGGTGGGCAACCTGACGATGACCAACCACCCGATCCACCTGCACGGCCACGAGTTCGAGGTGACCGGCACCGACGGCGGACCGGTGCCGAAGTCGGCCCGCTGGCCCGAGGTGACCACCGACATCGCGGTGGGGCAGATGCGCCAGATCGAGTTCGTCGCCAGCGAGGAAGGCGACTGGGCCTTCCACTGCCACAAGAGCCACCACACGATGAACGCGATGGGCCACAGCGTGCCGACCCTGATCGGGGTCGACCACAGCAGCCTGGCCGGGCGCATCACCCGGCTGATTCCCGACTACATGGTGATGGGCGAGCGCGGCATGGCCGACATGGCCGAGATGGAGATGCCGCTGCCGGCCAATACCGTGCCGATGATGACCGGCCAGGGCCCCTTCGGCAGCGTCGAGATGGGCGGCATGTTCAGCGTGCTGAAGGTGCGCCGCGACCAGCCTCCCGGCGACTACCGCGACCCGGGCTGGTTCCGCCATCCGCCGGGCACGGTCGCTCGGCCTTGGCAGGGCGAGGCCCCCGCCCCGGCGGCCGCGCCGACCGCCCCCGCCGCGGCCCCGGCCCGCGCCCCGTATCGCGCCCGCAAACCCGGCGGGCATGCCGGCCACTGATTTCACCGAAAGGAGCCTTCATGTCTTCCCCCTCACTCACCCGCCGCCACCTGCTGGGCCGCAGCGCCGCCTTGGCGGGCGTCGGCCTGGCCGCGCTGCTGCCGATCGGCACCCAGGCCACGGCCGCCCCGCTCGCCCTCGAGATCTGGAAGGCCGAAGGCTGCGGCTGCTGCAAGGACTGGATGGATTACCTCGAGCGCGAATTCGCGCCCCGGCGCCTGCAGATGACGGTGCACGACCAGGGCAACCACAGTGCCCGGCGGGCACTGGGCCTGCCGGAGCGCTTCGGCTCCTGCCACACGGTGCGGCTGACCGCAGCCGGCCTGCCGGCCTCCGGCTACGTGATCGAAGGCCACGTGCCCGCCGCCGAGATCCGCCGCCTGCTGAAGGAACGGCCTCGGGCCCTGGGCCTGGCGGTGCCGGCGATGCCGCTGGGCTCGCCGGGCATGGACGGCCCGGAGTACGGCGGCCGCCGCGACCCCTACGATGTGCTGCTGATCGGCCTGGACGGCCGCGCCAGCGTCTACGGCGCCTACCGCTGAGCCCGACTCGATTCCCCACCCTCGCCAGGAGACCCCCGATGCCCGCTGCCCGCCCGACCGCCCGCGCCCTCTCGATCGCCGTCGCGATCACCGCCCTGCTGATGGGCTCCGCCGCCCAGGCACAGAGCACCCCTGCGGAGGTGCTGAAGATCGACACCGCGCAGGGCAAGCTCACGCTGAAGCACGGCGAGATCCGCAACCTCGACATGCCGCCGATGACCATGGTCTTCCGCGCCCGCGACAAGAGCCTGCTGGAGGGCCTGAAGCCCGGCGCCCGGGTGCTCTTCGACGCCGAGAAGATCGACGGCCACTATGTGGTGACGAAGATCGCCCCGGCGCCCTGAGATCGCGGCGCCCGCCCGGGGCGGGCCGGGCTCAGCCCAGGTAGCGCCGCTCCAGGTGGGCGCGGTAATGGGCCGGCTCCAGCGGCTCGCCGCTGGCGCGCAGCGCCAGCTCCGGGGTGGGCCAGCAGGAACCCTGCAGCCAGACCTGCTCGCGCAGCCAGTCGAACACCGGCGCGAGGTCGCCGGCAGCGATGCGCGCATCCAGGTCCGGCGTGGCACGGCGCATTGCCGCGAACCACTGTGCCGCGTACATCGCGCCCAGCGTGTAGCAGGGGAAGTAGCCGAAGGCACCGGTGGGCCAGTGCACGTCCTGCATCGCGCCGTCGCGGTGGTTGCCGCGCGTGTCCACACCCAGGTAGGCCGCCATCTTCGCGTCCCACAGCGCGGGCAGGTCCTCCACTTCGATCTCGCCGCCGATCAGCGCCTGCTCGAGCTCGAAGCGCAGCATCACGTGCGCCGGGTAGGTCAGCTCGTCGGCGTCGACCCGGATGAAGCCCGGTTCGATGCGGGTCAGCAGCCGCGCCAGGTTGTCCGGCGCGAAGGCCGGCTGCGGTCCGAAATGCCGCTCGAGCAGCGGCACCAGCAGGGCCACGAAGCCCGGGTGCATGCCCAGCTGCATCTCGAAGGCCAGGCTCTGGCTCTCGTGGATGCCGTAGGAGCGCGCCCGCCCGATCGGCTGGCCGAGCCAGGCGCGCGGCAGGTTCTGCTCGTAGCGGGCATGCCCGGTCTCGTGGATCACGCCGTACAGCGCCTGCTGCAGGTCGTCGTCGTGGTAACGGGTGGTCAGGCGCACGTCCTCGGGCACGCCGCCGGAGAAGGGGTGGGTGCTCTCGTCGAGCCGACCGGCGTCGAAGTCGAAGCCCAGCAGCCGCATCACCTCCAGGCCCAGCGCCTTCTGCGCCGCCCGGTCGAAGGGACCCTGCGGCCTGCGCACCGTCTCGCCCGCCTGGCGCACGGTGACCCGCTCGATCAACCCGGGCAGCCAGCTGCGCAGGTCGCCGAACAGGCGCTCGAGCTCGACGGCACGCATGCCCGGCTCGAAGCGGTCGATCAGCGCATCGTAGGGCGCCAGCCCGGTGGCCTGCGACAGGCACTGGGCCTCCTCGCGGGCGATGCGCACCACCGGCCGAAGGTTGGCGACGAAACCCGCCCAGTCGTTGGCCGGGCGCTGCGTGCGCCAGGCGTGCTCGCAGCGCGCGGTGGCCAGCGCGCGCTGCTCCACCAGCGCGGCCGGCAGGGCGTTGTGGGCCACCCAGTCGCGCCGCATCTCGCGCAGGTTGGCGCGCTGCAGCACATCCAGCGGCTCCTGCTCGGCACGGTCGAGCAGTTCACGCAGCAGGGGATCGGTGGCCATGCCGTGCAGCAGCGTGCCGAGTTCGGCCAGCGCGGCCGCACGCGCCTCGTTGCCCTTGGGCGGCATGTTGGCGGCCTGGTCCCAGCTGGCGATGGCGCCGAGGTGCTCGAGCCGCCAGGCGCGCGCATTGCGCGCCACCAGTGCGTCGTAGGCCGGGGTGAGCGTGGAGGAAGAGCGGTCTGCAGCGGTCATCGTCGGGACTCCTGGACGCAGTATGCGCGACGGCGGTCGGATCGCCTTCCCGCCGACGGGGGAGAAGACGGGGGAGCCTTGCACGCACGTCGGGGCCAGCCCCCCCCGCCCGGAAGGGGGGACGGCCGGGGGGTCACGGCGTGAACTGCCCCGGGAAGACCCAGAGCAGAGCGGCGGTCATCAGCGTGTAGCGGGCGAACTTGCCGATCGCCATGTAGCCCACGCAGGGCCAGAAGGGCAGGCGCAGCCAGCCGGCCACGGCGCACAGCGGGTCCCCCACCAGCGGCAGCCAGCTGAGCAGGCAGGCCTTGGGCCCGAAGCGCTGCAGCATGGCCAGCGCCCGGTGCGCCGGGCTGTGGTGGGTGAGCCGCTCGTAGGCCCGCTCGGCCCCCCAGCCCATCCACCAGGACACCGCGCCGCCCAGGGTGTTGCCGGCCGTGGCCACGCCCACGGCCGGCCAGAACAGATCGGGGTCGAGCTTGACCAGGCCGAACACCGCCGGCTCCGAACCCATCGGCAGCAGGGTCGCCGAGATCGCTGCGACCACGAAGACGGTCGACAGGCCGACCTCGGGCAGCGCCAGCGCGGTCAGCAGATCGGCCAGCAGGGAATCGAGCCAAGCTTGCATCGGCATGCATTCTCCCCCGGGCGCCGGACCGACGACCGCGCAGGGCCGGGAGGGCACCGGAGCCGCGGCGATCCGTGGCAGGCGTCACGGCCGGTATACTCCTGCCTCCTTTTTCAGCACCGCGCGCCCTGCCCCATGCACATCGGGCCTCACGAACTGCCGAACCGCCTGTTCGTCGCACCGATGGCCGGTGTGACCGATCGCCCCTTCCGCCAGCTCTGCCGGCGCCTGGGAGCCGGGCATGCCGTGGGCGAGATGGTCAGCTCCCAGCCCCAGCTGCGCTCGAGCCGCAAGACCCGCCAGCGCCTCGACCACCGCGGCGAGCCCGGCCCGATCGCGGTGCAGATCGCGGGCACCGAGCCCGCCGAGATGGCCGAGGCGGCGCGTTTCAACATCGACCACGGCGCGCAGATCATCGACATCAACATGGGCTGCCCGGCCAAGAAGGTCTGCCACCGCTGGGCCGGCTCGGCGCTGATGCGCGACGAGCCGCTGGCGCTGGCGATCGTGGAGGCGGTGGTGGCCGCCTGCGCCCCCCAGGGTGTGCCGGTGACCCTGAAGATGCGCACCGGCTGGTGCGCGCAGGAGCGCAACGCCCTGCGCCTGGCGCGCGCGGCCGAGTCCGCCGGCATCGCGCTGCTCACCGTGCACGGACGCACCCGCGAGCAGGGCTACAAGGGAGCGGCCGAGTACGAGACCATCGCCGCGGTGAAGGCCGCCCTGCGCATCCCGGTGGTGGCCAACGGCGACATCCACAGCCCGGAGAAGGCCGCGGCGGTGCTCGCCGCCACCGGCGCCGATGCGCTGATGATCGGTCGCGCCGCCCAGGGCCGGCCCTGGCTGTTCGGCGAGATCGACCACTTCCTGCGCCACGGCCGGCACGCCCCGCCCCCGGCCACCATCACGGTGCGCGACTGGCTGCTGGAGCACCTCGACGCACACCACGACTTCTACGGCGAGGAACAGGGCCTGCGCAGCGCGCGCAAGCACATCGGCTGGGCGGTGCACGCGCTGCCCGGCGGGGCGGCCTTTCGCGCCGAGATGAACCGCATCGACCAGGCCCCGGCGCAGCGCGAGGCGCTGGCGCGCTTCCTCGAGGCGCTGGCCGAGACCCATCCGACCTGGCCCGCCGCGACCCTGGCCGCCCACCACGACCGCTTCGATCAGGACACCGCTGCATGAGCGACGCCCCCGCCGCCCCCTTCCAGGATCCCGTCTGCGACCCCGTCGCCGAGCCCGTCCCGAATCCGGCCGACGCACCGATGCCCATCGACGCGGCCGTGCGCGCCAATCTGGCGGTGTACTTCCGCGACCTGGAAGGCATGGAGCCCAACGGACTGTACGAGATGGTCATCAAGGCGGTCGAGCGCCCGCTGCTCGAGGTGGTGCTCGAGCGTGCCGACGGCAATCAGAGCCGCGCCGCCGACTGGCTGGGCATCAACCGCAACACGCTGCGGCGCAAGCTGCTCGATCACAAGCTGGCGCAGTGATGGTGCTCCCACGCTCCTCCCGTCACGCCCTGCAGGCCGCGCCGCCCGCAAGCAGCCGGCCCTTCGCCAGGCAGATCCAGTCCGCCGGACCGGACGTGTCCAGGCTCAGCCCCCCGAGGGGGCACATGCAGCGGACCGGCGACGCCGCATCCGCGCATGGGACTCGCTGAATACATCCACATCCTTCGAACCTGAAGCCACCATGTCCCCACTCACCGCCCTGCTTTCGGTCTCCGACAAGACCGGCATCGTCGAATTCGCCCAGGCCCTGCACGGCCACGGCATCCAGCTGCTGTCCACCGGCGGCACCGCCAAGCTGCTGGCCAGCGCGGGTCTGCCGGTGACCGAGGTGAGCGAGATCACCGGCTTCCCGGAGATGCTCGACGGCCGCGTCAAGACCCTGCACCCGCGCGTGCACGGCGGCCTGCTGGCGCGCCGCGACCTGCCCGAGCACATGGCCGCGCTGAAGGAACACGGCATCGGCACGATCGACCTGCTGATCATCAACCTCTACCCGTTTGCCCAGGCCACCGCCAAGGCCGACTGCACCTTCGAGGACGCGATCGAGAACATCGACATCGGCGGCCCGGCCATGCTGCGCGCGGCGGCCAAGAACTGGCAGGACGTGGGCGTGGTGATCGACCCGACCGACTACCCGCAGGTGCTCGGTGAACTCGCCGCCTCCAACGGCCAGTCGCTGACCCGCGCCACCAAGTTCATGCTGGCCAAGAAGGTGTTCTCGCACACCGCCGCCTACGACGGCATGATCAGCAACTACCTGACCTCGCTCGAAGCCGGCTCGGAGGAGAACACCGCTGAAGTGCCGAAGCGCGAGGAGTACCCCGCCGTCTTCAACCTGCAGCTGCACAAGGTGCAGGGTATGCGCTACGGCGAGAACCCGCACCAGTCGGCCGCCTTCTACAAGGAAGCCGCCCCGGCCGCCGGCCTGCTGGCGGGCTGGACGCAGATCCAGGGCAAGGAGCTGAGCTTCAACAACATCGCCGACGCCGATGCGGCCTGGGAATGCGTCAAGGCCTTCGACCTGCCGGCCTGCGTGATCGTCAAGCACGCCAACCCCTGCGGCGTGGCCATCGGCGCGACCCTGCTGGAGGCCTACGAGAAGGCGCTGAAGACCGACCCGACCTCGGCCTTCGGCGGCATCATCGCCTTCAACCGCCCGCTGGACGCGGACGTGGTCGAGAAGATCAACGCCAACAAGCACTTCGTCGAAGTGGCGATCGCCCCGGCCATCACCCCGGCCGCCCGCGCCGCCTACGCCAGCAAGGTCAATGTGCGCCTGCTGGAGGTCCCGGTGAGCCAGGCCGTCAACGCGCTGGACTTCAAGCGCGTGGGCGGCGGCATGCTGCTGCAGTCGGCCGACAACGTCGACATCGTCGGCGAGGTCAAGGTCGTGACCAAGCTGGCACCGACCGAGCAGCAGATGCAGGACCTGCTGTTCGCCTGGAAGGTGGGCCGCTTCGTCAAGAGCAACGCCATCGTCTTCTGCAAGGACGGCATGACCTTCGGCGTCGGCGCCGGCCAGATGAGCCGCCTGGATTCCGCCCGCATCGCCTCGATCAAGGCCCAGGCCGCCGGCCTGAGCCTGCAGGGCACCGCGGTGGCCAGCGACGCCTTCTTCCCGTTCCGCGACGGCCTGGACGTGGTGGTCGATGCGGGCGCAACCTGCGTCATCCACCCGGGCGGCTCGATGCGCGACCAGGAAGTGATCGACGCCGCGAACGAGCGCGGCATCGCGATGGTGTTCACGGGCACCCGCCACTTCCGCCACTGACTCTGCGACACAGCGCAGCCCATGGCCGTCCAGCGCATCCTCGGCATCGACCCCGGGCTGGCGACCACCGGCTTCGGGCTGATCGACGCGGACGGCCAGCGGCTGGCCTACGTGGCCAGCGGCACGGTGCGCACCCGGGAGGCCGCGCTGGGCGACCTGCCCGGGCGGCTGAAGATCCTCTTCGACGGCATCCGCGAGGTGGTGGACACCTACCGGCCGGACTGTGCGTCGGTGGAAATCGTCTTCGTCAACGTCAACCCGCAGAGCACGCTGCTGCTGGGCCAGGCACGCGGCGCGGCGCTGACCGCGCTGGTGTCCAAGGACCTGGCGGTGACCGAGTACACCGCGCTGCAGATGAAGAAGGCCGTGGTCGGCCACGGCCAGGCGCGCAAGGCGCAGGTGCAGGAGATGGTCAGGCGACTGCTCGACCTGGCCGCCGCGCCGCCCCAGGACGCCGCCGATGCACTGGGGCTGGCGATCGCCCACGCCCACGCGGGCGCCTCGATGGCCGCGCTGGGCAAGGTGACCGAGCTGACCCGCCGCCAGCACGCCCACTTCCGCGGCGGCCGGGTGTACTGACCCTTCGCCGGCCAGCCCCGGTCAGAGCACCATCGCCACCCGCTCGAGCAGCAGCACCGCGAAGAAAGCCAGTCCGGCGATCACGGTCCACTCGAGGATCAGCAGGCCGCGCTGCTTCCAGCGCGCATCGCGCGTGCCGATGTAGAGCGCGAAGCTCAGCGCCGAGGCCACCAGCAGCGCGGCGACGACGAGGCGGAAGATCAGCATGGCGCAGTCCCCGGGCTCACCAGGCCGGCGCCAGCTCGGCGAAGCCGGCCGGGGCGCGGCGCTCGTCCTCGAAGGTGACGAGTTCCCAGGCGCTCTGGTCGGCCAGCAGGGTGCGCACCAGCCGGTTGTTCAGCGCATGGCCGCCGCGGAAGGAGCTGTAGGCCGCCAGCAGCGGCTTGCCCGCCAGCGCCATGTCGCCGATGGCGTCGAGGATCTTGTGCTTGACGAACTCGTCGTCGTAGCGCAGCCCTTCGGCGTTGAGCACGCGGTAGTCGTCCACCACGATGGCGTTGTCCATGCTGCCGCCCAGCGTCAGGCCGCGCGAGCGCATCATCTCCACGTCCTTGGTGAAGCCGAAGGTGCGCGCCCGGGCGATGTCGCGCCGGTACTGGCCGCTGCCCATGTCGAAGACGTAGCGCTGGCCGGTGGCATCCAGCGCCGGGTGGCGGAACTCGATCTCGAAGCCGAGCCTGTAGCCGTGGTAGGGCTCCAGCTTCGCCCAGATGGCATTCGCGCCCTCGCCCTGGCGCACTTCCACGGTCTTCTTCACCTTGATGAAGCGCTTGGGCGCGTTCTGCAGCTCGATCCCGGCGCTCTGCAGCAGGAAGACGAAGGAGGCCGCCGAGCCGTCGAGGATGGGCACCTCGTCGGCGGTGATGTCGATGTAGAGGTTGTCCAGCCCCAGGCCGGCGCAGGCCGACAGCAGGTGCTCGGTGGTCTGCACCTTGGGCGCACCGGGATCGCCGCCAGCCGAGATGGTCGAGGCCATGCGGGTGTCGCAGACCAGCGTGGCCAGGGCGGGAATGTCCACCGGCTCGGGCAGGTCGATGCGGCGGAACACGATGCCGGTGTCCGGCGCGGCCGGGCGCAGCGTCAGCTCCACCTTCTGGCCGCTGTGCAGTCCGACGCCGACCGCGCGGGTCAGGGACTTGAGGGTGCGCTGTTTGAGCATGGCGCCGATTCTAGGGTTGCCCCTGTTGCCAGCCGATGTCCGGATGCGTCCGGTTTCCTATCGTCGCCATGAGGAACACCTCGGGGGCCGGTCGGCCCCCGAGGTGTCGGGCGAGCGGGAGCACTGCAGCGCCCCGGTCGGGCAGGCCGACCCGGGCCGGGAGCGCAGGATCGATCAGTCCGCCTGCTTGCGCAGGAAGGCGGGGATCTCGATCTCCTCCATGCCGTTGGAGGCCAGTGCGTCCACCTTCGCCGCGGCCTGGGTGCGGTTGGTGCGCCACACGCTGGGCACGGCGTAGTCCGGCGCCGCGCCGACGGCCGCGTGGGCCGGCTGCACCGGCGAGTTCAGCGGCTGGGTCAGCACCGGGATGTTGTCGGTGCCGGTGCGCTGGTGCGTCTGCACCGCCTGGGCGTGGGCATGGGCCTGGGCGTGGTGGCTCTGCACCACCGCGATCGGCGCGGCCATGCGCCGGGCCGGGGCCAGACCGGTGGCGATCACCGTGACGCGCAGCGCGTCGCCCAGGGTCTCGTCGTAGGCGGTGCCGAAGATCACGTGCGCATCGTCCGCGGCATAGCGGCGGATGGTGGTCATCGCGTTGCGGCTCTCGGCCAGCTTGAAGGTCTGCTTGCTCGCCGCGATCAGCACCAGCACGCCGCGCGCGCCGGACAGGTCGATGCCCTCCAGCAGCGGGCAGGCCACCGCAGCCTCGGCGGCCTTGGTGGCGCGGTCCGGGCCGCTGGCGGTGGCGGTGCCCATCATCGCCTTGCCGGGCTCGCTCATGACGGTCTTGACGTCCTCGAAGTCGACGTTGACCAGGCCCGGAATGTGGATGATGTCGCTGATGCCGCCCACGGCGTTCTTCAGCACGTCGTTGGCCTCGGCGAAGGCCTGCTCCTGGGTGACGTCGTCGCCCATCACCTCGAGCAGCTTCTCGTTGAGCACCACGATCAGGCTGTCGACGTTGGCCTCCAGCTCGGCCAGGCCGGCGTCGGCCTGCTTCATGCGGCGCGCCCCCTCGAACTCGAAGGGCTTGGTGACCACGCCCACGGTCAGGATGCCCATGTCCTTGGCCAGGCGGGCGATCACCGGTGCGGCGCCCGTGCCGGTGCCGCCGCCCATGCCGGCGGTGATGAACACCATGTGCGCCCCCTCCAGCGACTGGCGGATGCGGTCCTGCGCCTCCTCGGCGGCGGCCTTGCCGGCCTCCGGGCGCGAGCCCGCGCCCAGGCCGGTGTGGCCCAGCTGCAGCAGCGTGTGCGCCTGCGAGCGGTTCAACGCCTGCGCGTCCGTGTTCGCGCAGATGAACTCCACGCCCTGCACACCCAGGTTGATCATGTGGTCGACCGCGTTGCCGCCGCCGCCGCCCACGCCGATCACCTTGATCTGCGTACCCTGGTTGAACTCTTCGATCATTTCGATACCCATGCCGTTCTCCTTGCTTGCTCTGCCCGGGCCCCGAGGGCCGGCCCGCTCGTCCGAATCATCACCCCGCCGGACCTGACCCCCCCGCTCGGGGATCGGGTCTCTGCTGCAACCCCGCACGCCGGCTCTCCGGCGGGGTTCTGGACCCTCTTCACTGTCGCTCGACCGTGTCCTGCCATCTTGCGTGGCCCTCCCCTCAGAAGCTCTTCAGAAACCAGTCGCGCGCACGACCGAACCAGCCCGTGCCGCCGCCGACCTGCTGCTGCGCGCGCAGGCCGCGCTGGCGCGCCAGCCGGGCCTCCTCGAGCAGGCCCATGGCCGTGGCGGAACGGGGGTTGGCGACCATGTCGTAGAGGCCGCCGCCGTAGGTCGGCAGGCCCTTGCGCACCGGCTTGAGGAAGATGTCCTCGGCCAGCTCGACCATGCCCGGCATCACCGCCGAGCCGCCGGTCAGCACGATGCCCGAGGACAGCAGCTCCTCGTACCCGCTTTCGCGAATCACCTGGTGCACCAACGAAAAGATCTCCTCGACGCGCGGCTCGATCACCCCCGCCAGCGCCTGGCGGCTGAGCATGCGCGGGGCGCGGTCGCCCAGGCCGGGCACCTCCAGCTGCTCGACCGGGTCGGCCAGCAGCTGCTTGGCCACGCCGTGCTCGACCTTGATCTCCTCGGCGTCCTTGGTCGGCGTGCGCAGCGCCATCGCGATGTCGCTGGTGATCAGGTCGCCGGCGATCGGGATCACCGCGGTATGGCGGATCGCCCCGTCGGTGAAGATCGCCACGTCGGTGGTGCCCGCGCCGATGTCCACCACCGCCACGCCCAGGTCCTTCTCGTCGGCCGTCAGCACGGCCAGGCTGGAGGCGGCCGGGTTGAGCACCAGCTGCTCGACCTCCAGGCCGCAGCGGCGCACGCACTTGACGATGTTCTCCGCCGCGCTCTGCGCACCGGTGACGATGTGCACCTTGACCTCGAGGCGCCCGCCGCTCATGCCCACGGGCTCCTTGACCTCGTGGCCGTCGATGACGAACTCCTGCGGCTCCACCAGCAGCAGCTTCTGGTCGGTCGGGATGTTCAGCGCCTTGGCCGTCTCGACCACCCGCGCCACATCCACCGGCGTGACCTCCTTGTCGCGCACGATCACCATGCCGGTGGAGTTCATGCCGCGCACGTGGCTGCCGGTGATGCCGGTGTAGACGCGGCCGATCTTGCAGTCGGCCATCATCTCGGCCTCCTTCAGCGCCTGCTGGATCGACTGCACCGTCGCATCGATGTTGACCACCACGCCGCGCTTGAGCCCGTGCGAGGGCGCCACGCCCAGCCCGGCGAGGCGCAGCTCGCCACCGGCCTGCACCTCGGCCACCACCGCCATCACCTTGGCGGTGCCGATGTCCAGTCCGACGACGAGATCCTTGTATTCCTTGGCCATTGTTCTTCCTCGCGTGCCTGTCCTGCGCCTCAGGGCCGCGCGGCCGAAGCCGCTTCCTCGGCGCTGCCCATGCCCGCCAGCCGCAGCGCGTAGCCCTCGCGGTGGCGCAGGTCGGCCGATTCGATTGCCCGCATTTCATGGCGCGCACGCACCTGGCCCACCGTGGCCAGGAAGCGGCGGGTGCGCGGCAGCACCTCCTCGGCCTCGCCACGTCCCAGTTCGAGCTGCGCCCCGTTGGCGAGCACGCCCCGCCAGGAACCGCCGTTGCTCAGCACCAGGGTCTTCAGGCGGGTCTGCAGCACCGCGAACTCGGGGTCCAGGCGCTGCCACATCGCCAGCACGCGCGGCGCGCTGCCCTCCGGGCCGCGCAGCGTGGGCAACGGCTCGTCCTCGACGTCGCCGATGTTGGCCTCGAAGACCTCGCCGTACTGGTTGACCAGCAGGTCGTCGCTGTCGTCGCGCTGCCAGAACGCCACCGCGCGGTGCTCCTCGAGGCGCACCACCAGGCGGTCGGGGAAGACCCGCTGCACCTGGGCGCGGCGCACCCAGGGCACCGCCTCGAAGGCCGCGCGCGCGGCCTGCAGGTCGATGCTCAGGTAGTTGCCCTGCAGGGCCGGCAGCGCCAGGCTGCGCAGCGTGGCGGCACTGTTGTGCTGCACCTCGCCCTCGACACGGATATGACGCAGCGCGAACCAGGGCGACTTCGCCAGCCACGCCGCCGCACCGGCCAGCACGGCCAGTGCGGCCAGCGCCAGCAGCAGATTCGCTGCCAAGCGCATCAGGCGCACGTCGGTGGGCAGGGTCGGGGGCGAGGCGAGGGCAGCCATGGCAACCGTTCAGCCGAGGTGGCTCTGCGTCGCGTCGGGCCGCGGCGCCGGGCCGCGCGCGTCGTCCAGGCGGGCCTGCGCCAGCAGGTGCAGGCACAGCGCCTCGTAGCCGATGCCCGCCGCACGGGCGGACATGGGCACCAGCGAATGCCCGGTCATGCCGGGCGAGGTGTTCATCTCCAGCAGGAAAGGCTGGCGGTCGCGGGCCCGGATCATCAGGTCGGCGCGGCCCCAGCCTCGGCAGCCCAGGGCGCGGTAGGCGGCCACGACGATGCGCTGGATCTCGCGCTCCTCGGCCTCGGGCAGGCCGCTGGGGCAGAGGTAGCGCACCTCGTCGGTGAAGTACTTGTTCTGGTAGTCGTAGCCGGCCTCGGGCGGCTGGATGCGCACCACCGGCAGGGCGCGGGCATCGGCGCCCTCGCCCAGCACCGGGCAGGTGACTTCCTCGCCCTCGATGAATTCCTCGCAGAGCACATCCGGGTCATAGCGCGCGGCCAGCTGCACGGCGTCCTGCATCTCGGAGTAGCCGTGCACCTTGGTCACACCGATCGAGCTGCCCTCGCGCGGCGGCTTGACGATCAGCGGCAGGCCCAGCTCGTCGGGCACGCTGCGCACACGCTCGCGCTGCTGCTCGTCGGCGGCCAGCCGGACCCAGCGCGGCGTGGGCAGGCCCTCGGCCAGCCAGACCCGCTTGGTCATGACCTTGTCCATCGCGATCGCGCTGGCCATCACGCCCGAGCCGGTGTAGGGGATGCCCAGCAGCTCCAGCGCCCCCTGCATCGTGCCGTCCTCGCCGTGCCGGCCGTGCAGCGCGATGAAGCAGCGCGCGAAGCCCTCGGTCTTCAGGTCGGCCAGGGCGCGCTCGGCCGGGTCGAAGGCCTGCGCGTCGACACCCCGGGCACGCAGCGCCTGCAGCACCCCGCCCCCGGAGAGCAGCGAAATCTCGCGCTCGGCGGAGGTGCCGCCCATCAGCACGGCCACCTTTCCCAGCGCCTGGATGTCGGCCGGCGTCATGCGCGCTCCTTCACCAGGTCGGCCACCTTGGCCGGCACCCCGCCGATCGAGCCGGCACCCATCGCGATCACCACGTCGCCTGGCAGCGCGTGGTCCACGATGGCCTGTGGCAGATCGGCGATGTCGTCGACGAAGAGCGGATCGACCTTGCCGGCCACGCGCAGCGCGCGGGCCAGCGCACGCCCGTCGGCGGCGACGATCGGCGCCTCGCCGGCGGCGTAGACCTCGGTCAGCCAGACGGCATCGGCCGTGCCCAGCACCTTGACGAAGTCCTCGAAGCAGTCGCGCGTGCGGGTGTAGCGGTGCGGCTGGAAGGCCAGCACCAGGCGCCGCCCCGGGAAGGCGCCGCGCGCGGCGGCGATCACGGCCGCCGTCTCGACCGGGTGGTGGCCGTAGTCGTCGATCAGCGTGAACGTGCCGGCGCCAGTGGCGGCCGGCAGGTCCCCCCAGCGCTGGAAGCGCCGGCCCACGCCGCTGAACTTGGCCAGCGCGGCGACGATGGGCGCATCGGGCAGCTCCAGCTCGGTGGCCACCGCGATGGTGGCCAGCGCGTTGCGCACGTTGTGCTCGCCGGGCAGGTTCAGCGTGATGTCCAGGTCCGGCAGCGTCACCCCGTTGCGACGCTGCACGGTGAAGCGCATCTGCCCGCCGGGCAGGGCCTGCACGTCCACCGCGCGCACCTGCACGTCCTCGCCCAGGCCGTAGGTGATCACCGGGCGCGAGATCATCGGCATGATCGAGCGCACGCCGGGATCGTCCGCGCAGAGCACTGCCGCGCCGTAGAACGGCATCTTGTGCAGGAAGTCGACGAAAGCCTGCTTGAGCCGGGCGAAGTCGTGCCCGTAGGTGTCCATGTGATCGGCGTCGATGTTGGTCACGACGCTGAGCACCGGCAGCAGGTTCAGGAAGGAGGCATCGCTCTCGTCGGCCTCGACGACGATGTAGTCGCCCTTGCCCAGGGCCGAGTTGGCCCCGGCCGAGTTCAGCTTGCCGCCGATCACGAAGGTGGGATCCACGCCCGCCTCGGCCAGCACGCTGGTCACCAGCGAGGTGGTGGTGGTCTTGCCGTGCGTGCCGGCAATCGCGATGCCCTGCTTCAGGCGCATCAGCTCGGCCAGCATCACGGCCCGCGGCACCACCGGGATGCGCCTGGCGCGCGCGGCGATCACCTCGGGGTTGTCGCCCTTCACCGCGGTGGAGGTCACCACCGCCTCGGCGCCCTCGATGTGGGCGGCGTCGTGGCCGATGGCGATGCGGATGCCCAGGCTGGCCAGGCGGCGCGTCACCGCACCGTCGGCCTGGTCGGAGCCGGACACGGCGTAGCCGAGGTTGTGCAGGATCTCGGCGATGCCCGACATGCCGGCACCGCCGATGCCCACGAAATGGATCTTCTTCACGGCGTGCTTCATGCCGACGCCTCCTTGGAAACCAGTGATTCGATCTCGTCGGCCACCCGCGCGGCCGAACGGGGCAGGGCCAGCGCACGGGCGCGCTCGGCCAGCTGCAGCAGGCGGGCACGGTCGAGGTGGCGCAGCAGGTCGGCCAGACGCTCGGGCGTCAGCTCGGTCTGCGGCAGGTGGATGCCGGCCTCGTGGCGAGCCAGCCACTGCGCGTTGTCACGCTGGTGGTGCGTCGTGCTGACGATCAGCGGCACCAGCACCGCAGCCACGCCGGCCGCGCAGAGTTCGCTCACCGTCACCGCGCCGGCCCGGCAGATCACCACATCGCACTCGGCCAGGCGGCGCGCCATGTCGTCGATGAAGGGCAGCACCTCGGGCAGCGGCACCGGCTGTCCGGGACGCTCTTCGAACAGGTCGGCGCGGCGGTAGGACTCGCGCACCGTCTCCAGATGCGCCAAGCCGGTCTGGTGCGTGACCTGCGGGCGCTCGGACGGCGCCAGGCGGGCCAGCGCCGCCGGCAGCGTGTCGTTGAGCACCTTGGCACCCAGGCTGCCGCCGACCACCAGCACCCGCAGCGGCCCGCTGCGACCGGCAAAGCGCTGCGCCGGCGGCGCGATGGCCTCGATCTCGGCGCGCACCGGGTTGCCGGTGACCACCGCCTGCGGCACCGCGCGGGCCGCCTCGCCGTCGAAGCCGAAGGCCACCCGGTCGGCCCAGCGCAGCAGCGAACGGTTCGACAGCAGCAGGCCGGCATCGGCATTGACCAGCACCAGCGGGCGGCGCAGCAGCCCCTTGGCCACCACGCCGGCCGGGAAGCAGACGTACCCGCCCATGCCCAGCACGGCGGTGGCCGAGCGCCGCCGCAGGATGCCCCAGCTCTCGCCCAGCGCACGCAGCAGCTGCCAGGCACCACGCAGCAGGCCGAACGCGCCCTTGCCACGCAGGCCGGCAAAACCGATGCGGTCCAGCGCGATGCCGCTGGGCGGCACGAGGCGGTTCTCCATGCCGGCCGGCGTGCCCAGCCAGCTCACGGTCCAGCCGCGCGACTGCATCTCGCGCGCCACGGCCAGGCCCGGAATGACATGCCCGCCGGTGCCGGCCGCGGCGATGACGAGGTGCCGGGTCATAGCCGCCCTCCCCTCATCAAGGCCCGATTCTCCATGTCCACCCGCAGCACCACGGCCAGGGCGATCACGCCCATCACGATGGCCGAGCCGCCGTAGCTCATCAGCGGCAGGGTCAGGCCCTTGGTGGGCAGCACGCCCAGGTTCACGCCCATGTTGATGAAGGCCTGGCCGCCGATCCACAGGCCGATGCCCTGTGCGGTCAGGCCGGCGAAGACGCGGTCCAGCGCGATGGCCTGGCGGCCGATTACGAAGATGCGCCGCACCATCCAGAAGAAGGCCGTCACCACCGCCAGCACGCCGACCAGCCCGAGCTCCTCGCCGATCACGGCCAGCAGGAAGTCGGTGTGCGCCTCGGGCAGGTAGTGCAGCTTCTCGACCGAACTGCCCAGCCCCTGGCCGAACCATTCGCCGCGGCCGAAGGCGATCAGCGAATGGGTCAGCTGGTAGCCCTTGCCCTGGGCGTACTTCGGGTCCCAGGGGTTGAGGTAGGCAAAGATGCGTTCGCGTCGCACCTCGGAGAAGCTGATGATCAGCACGAAGGCGCCCAGCAGCACCAGCGTGACGATCAGGAACATGCGCCCGTTCACGCCGCCCAGGAAGAGGATGCCCATCGAGATCATCGCGATCACGATGAAGGCGCCCATGTCCGGTTCGGCCAGCAGCAGCAGCCCGGTGACGCCCAGCGCGATGGCCATGGGCAGCACCGCGCGGGTGAAGCTCTCCTTCAGGTCCATCTTGCGGACCATGTAGTTGGCCGCGTAGAGCACCATGGCGAACTTGGCCAGCTCGCTGGGCTGGAAGTTCATGAAGCCCAGCGAGATCCAGCGCCGCGACCGGTTCACCACCTTGCCGATGCCCGGCACCAGCACCAGCACCAGCAGCACCAGGGCGGCCACGAAGATCCAGGGCGCGGCCTTCTCCCAGGTCTGCATCGGGATGGCCAGCACCACCGCCGCCATGATGCCGGCCAGCGCGATCGAGACGACGTGCCGGGTCAGGAAGAAGGTGGGCGAGTAGGCGCTGAACTTCGGGTTGTCCGGCAGCTGGATCGAGGCCGAATAGACCATCACCAGACCCAGCGCCAGCAGGGCCGTGATCACCCAGGCCAGCGCGGCGTCGAAGCCCACCCACTGCACCCGGGCGCCGGAGGCGAAGGCGCTGCCGTCGCGCACCGGCACCTCGCCGGCGGCGCGCGGATGCAGCATCGCGACGAGCTGCGCCACGAAGGCACTCACCCGGTCGGACGCACGACGCAGCGCCCCCGGCCGAGGCCGGCTGACGTTGGCGCGATTCTCGAAAGCGCTGGTGCGACTCATGCCGGCAGCTCCCCGCGCTCGGCCGCCAGCGCGGCGACCGTGTCGGCAAACACCTGCGCCCGGTGGGCGTAGTGGCGGAACATGTCCAGGCTGGCGCAGGCCGGGCTGAGCAGCACGGCATCGCCGCTGCGGGCCTGCTCGAAGCACCAGCGCGTGGCCTCCTCCAGGCTGCCGAAGGTCTGGCGCGGCAGGTCCAGATCGGCCAGCACCGCGGCGATGGCCGCCGCATCGCGTCCGATCAGGGCCACGGCGCGGGCATGCGCGGCCACGGCCGGCGCCAGCGGCGCGAAGTCCTGCCCCTTGCCGTCGCCGCCCAGGATCACCACCAGCCTGCCGGGCGCCTTCTCCGGCCCCAGGCCGGCCAGCGCCGCCACCGTGGCGCCGACATTGGTGCCCTTGCTGTCGTCGTAGGCCTCGACGCCGCCGATCGACTGCAGGAACTCGACCCGGTGCGGCTCGCCGCGGTACTCGCGCAGGCCATGCAGCATCGGCGCCAGCGGCAGGCCGGCCGCCGAGGCCAGCGCCAGCGCGGCCAGCGCATTGGCAGCGTTGTGGCGGCCGCGGATGCGCAGCGCGTCGGCGGGCATCAGGCGCTGCAGCAGGATCTCGGTGTCGGCCTCGGCACGGCCGCGGCGGCCGCGCCCGGACAGCGTCTCGTCGGCCTCCCGGGCGCGCACCAGCCAGGCCATGCCGTTCTCGGTCACCAGGCCCCAGTCGCCCGGCTGGCGCGGCGCATCCAGGCCGAAGCGCTGCACGTGCCGCGGCTGCCAGCCCCGCACCGTGCGCGGCTGCACCTTCAGTGGCTTGCCGGTACGGCTCGGCTCGGCGGCCGGCGGCTGCGGCACCATGGCCGCGACGAGGGCATCTTCGCGGTTGATCACCATCAGCGCGCAGCGGCCGAAGATGCGCGCCTTGGCCTCGGCATAGGCGGCCATCGAGCCGTGCCAGTCCAGGTGGTCCTGGGTGACGTTGAGCACCGCGGCGGCGGTGGGCTCGAAGTTGTGCACGCCGTCGAGCTGGAAGCTCGACAGCTCCAGCACCCAGACCTGCGGCAGGTGGGCGAACTCCGGCGCCGGGGGCGGCGGCGGGATCAGGTGCGGCGGCGGGCCGCCGCCTTCGACGAGCGCGTCCAGCGAGGGTTCGACGCGGGCGTCGGCCTGTGCCGACGCAACGTCCGGCGCAAGCCCGGCAGCCCCCTCGCAGGCCGCCTCGTCTGCCGGAGCGCCGTCTGCCAGGGCCTGGGGTTCGGCGGCCGCCGGCTGGGCGACCGGCGTCAGCTCGCCCTGCGCGTCCAGCGCCGCACCCAGCGTGTCCAGCAGGGTCGGACCGATGTTGCCGGCCAGGCCCACGGTCCGGCCGGCGCGCTCGACCAGCAGCGCGGTCAGCGAGGTGGTGGTGGTCTTGCCGTTGGTGCCGGTGATCGCCAGCACCTTGGGCGCGTAGCCGCAGGCCGCCTTCAGGTCGGCCAGGGCGTGCGCGAACAGCGCCAGTTCGCCCAGCACCTGCAGGCCACGCGCCTCGGCGGCGTCCAGCAGGGGCTTCACGGCCGGATCGAGCGGCGACAGGCCCGGGCTCTTGAGCACCCACTGCATGCCGTCGAGCAGCTCGGTCGTGAACGCACCGCAGCGCAGCTCGGCGCCCGGCACGTCCTCGGCCAGCTTGCCGGCCTGCGGCGGCGCGCTGCGCGTGTCGGCCACGCGGATCGCGGCCGCGCCGCAGCGGCGCAGCCAGCGCGCCATGGCCAGGCCGGAGTCGCCCAGGCCCAGGATGAGGAAGGATTGGTCGCGCAGGAAGTTCATGTGAGCCCCCCGGTCACGGCGTACCGTGCCCGGCCCCCCGAGGGGGCCTCGGCCGGCGTGGGGCGGCCCGGCGCCGACCTCGTGGTGAACTTCTGGGACAGGTCCATGAAGTTCACCGCAGCTTCAGGCTGGCCAGGCCGATCAGGCACAGCAGCATCGTGATGATCCAGAAGCGCACCACGACCTGGGTCTCTTCCCAGCCCTTCTTCTCGTAGTGGTGGTGCAGCGGCGCCATGAGCAGGATGCGCTGGCCGGTGCCGGTCTTCTTCTTGGTGTACTTGAACCAGCCGACCTGGATCATCACGGACAGCGCCTCGACCACGAAGATGCCGCCCATGATCCCGAGCACGATCTCCTGGCGCACGATCACCGCGATGGTGCCCAGCGCGCCGCCCAGCGCCAGGGCGCCCACGTCGCCCATGAAGACCTGCGCCGGGTAGGCGTTGAACCAGAGGAAGGCCAGGCCCGCACCCGCCATCGCGGCACAGAAGATCAGCAGTTCGCCCGCCCCCGGGATATGCGGCAGCAGCAGGTACTTCGCGAACACCGCCGAGCCGGTGGCATAGGCGAACAGGCCCAGGGCAGAGCCGACCAGCACCACCGGCATGATCGCCAGGCCGTCCAGGCCGTCGGTCAGGTTGACCGCGTTGCTGGCGCCGACGATGACGAAGTAGCTCAGGAAGATGAAGCCGAACACGCCCAGCGGGTAGCTCACCGTCTTGAAGAAGGGCACGATCAGGTCGGCCTTGGGCGGCAGGTCGTTCGAGAAGCCCGAGGCCACCCAGCGCACGAAGAGTTCGAACACACGCACCGCGGAGGTCTCGGAGACGCTGAAGGCCAGGTAGATCGCCGCCACCAGCCCGATCAGCGACTGCCAGAAGTACTTCTCCTTCGAGGACATGCCCTCGGGGTTCTTGTCGACCACCTTGCGCCAGTCGTCGACCCAGCCGATCGCACCGAAGCCGAAGGTCACGATCATCACGATCCAGACGAAGCGGTTGTTCCAGTTGAACCACAGCAGCGTCGACACCGCGATGGCCAGCAGGATCAGCACGCCGCCCATGGTCGGCGTGCCGGTCTTGACCAGGTGGCTCTGCATGCCGTACTCGCGCACCGGCTGGCCGATCTTCAGCGCGGTCAGGCGGCGGATCACCCCCGGGCCGAGTGCCAGGCCGATGAGCAGCGCGGTCATCGCGGCCATCACGGCGCGGAAGGTGATGTACTGGAAGACCCGCAGGAAACCCAGCTGGTCGGGATAGAGGCTCTGCAGCCAGGCGGCAAGGCTAACCAGCATGGGCCGCTCCTGTCGGGGGGGCGTCGGCGCCGCGCATGCGCAGCGCGGCGACCACCTGTTCCATCTTCATGAAGCGCGATCCCTTCACCAGCACCGACCGGGCGGCCGGGGCCTCGGGCAAGGCGCGCAGCAGCGCCGCGGTGTCGGCGAAGTGCCGCACCGCGGTCGGGCCGCCCGCGGCCGCGCAGGCCGCCGCCGCATGCTGCGCCAGCGAGCCGGCGCACCAGAGCACCTCCAGGCCGCGCTGGGCCGCCAGGGCGCCGACTTCGGCATGAAAGGCCGGGCCCTCGTCGCCCACCTCGCCCATGTCGCCCAGCAGCAGCCAGCGCGGCGCGGGCAACTCGGCCAGCACCTCGATGGCCGCGCGCACCGAGTCGGGATTGGCGTTGTAGCTGTCGTCGACCAGCGTCAGATCGCCGCCCGGCGCGCGCAGCAGTTCGACCTGCGAGCGGCCCTTGACCGGCGTGAAGGCCTGCAGGCCGCGCACGATGTCGTCCAGCGGACAGCCCGCCGCCAGCGCACAGGCCGCCGCGGCCAGCGCGTTCTTCACGTTGTGCCGCCCGGCCACCGCCAGGCGCAGCGCGGCGTCGCCCGCCGGGCTGTGCAGGCGCACGGCCCAGTGGTCCCCGGCCCAGGCCGCCTCGGCGCGCAGGTCGGCCGCCGCATCGTCCAGGGCGAAGGTCAGCACGCGGCGCGACCCCGCCAGCGCGCGCCACAGCGGCGTGTAGGCATCGTCGGCCGGGAACACCGCGGTGCCGTCGGCCGGCAACGCGGTGATCGCCGCGCCGTTCTCGCGCGCCACCGCCTCGACGGTCTTCATGAACTCCTGGTGCTCGCGCTGGGCGTTGTTGACCAGCGCCACCGTGGGCTGGGCGATGGCCGCCAGCACGGCGATCTCGCCCGGGTGGTTCATGCCCAGCTCGATCACCGCCGCCCGGTGGTTCGCACGCAGGCCCAGCACGGTCAGCGGCACGCCGATGTGGTTGTTCAGGTTGCCGGCGGTGGCGTGGGCGGTCGCACCGCACCAGGTCCGCAGGATCGAGGCGATCATCTGCGTCACCGTGGTCTTGCCGTTGCTGCCGGTCACGCCGATCAGCGGCAGCGTCAGGCTCGCCCGCCAGGCCAGCGCCAGCTGCTGCAGGCCGTCCAGCGCATCGGGCAGCGCAAGGCCGCTCAGGCCGGCCTCGGCCAGGCCGCGCTCGGCCAGCGCGGCCACCGCCCCGGCATGGCGGGCCTGGGGCAGGAAGTCGGCCGCATCGAAACGCTCGCCGCGCAGCGCGACGAACAGGTCGCCCGGCTGCAGGCTGCGCGTGTCGCTGTGCACGCGCAGCGGCGCCACGGTGGCGTCGCCGACGCATTGCGCCTGCGGCCGCCGGGCCGCCAGCAGGCGGTGCAGTTCGCCCAGCGCCGGCAGCGTCGCCTGTGCGGCGCGACGCTGCAGCGCCTGACCCGCCACGGCAGCGTCGAGGAAGGGGCGCTTCACGCCGCCCACGTCCTGGTAGTCCTCGTGGCCCTTGCCGGCCAGCAGCAGCACGTCGGCCGGCGCGGCCTCGGCCAGGGCCCGGGCAATGGCCTCGCCGCGGTCGACGATGCAGCGCAGGCGCGCCGGGCCCTGCGCGCCGGCGGCCACCTGGGCGACGATCGCCTCGGGCGGCTCCAGCCGCGGGTTGTCGCTGGTGACGATCACCTCGTCGGCACGCTCGCTGGCGATGCGTCCCATCACCGGGCGCTTGCCGGCATCGCGGTTGCCACCGCAGCCGAACACCGCCCACAGCCGGCCGCCGCGCGCCTGCGCGAAGGGCCGCAGCGCCTGCAGCGCCTGGTCGAGCGCATCGGGCGTGTGGGCGTAGTCCACCACCACCTGCGGCAGGGCCACGGCAGGGCGCACCGCGTCGGCCACCGGCTCGGGCACCCGGTCCATGCGGCCGGGCACCGGCGTGAATTCGGCCGCCAGCGCCGCCGCCTGCCCCAGCGGCAGGCCCAGGGCGCGCAGCCCGCCCAGCACGGCCAGCAGGTTGCTGACGTTGTAGGCGCCGATCAGCCGGCTGCCCAGTTCGGCGCGCTCGACCGAACCGTCCGCCCGGGTCTCCAGCAGCGTGAAGGCCAGCCCGCCCGCCTCGTAGTGCAGCGCCTCGGCGCGCAGCCGGGCCGGCGTGCCGTCCTGGCGGCTGTAGCTCCACAGGTCCAGCCGACCTTCGCGCTGCAGTTCGGCGGCCAGCGCCGCGCCCTGGGCATCGTCGAGGTTGACCACCGCGGCGCGCAGCCCCGGCCAGTCGAACAGCGCCCGCTTGGCCGCCCAGTAGGCCTGCATGCTGCCGTGGTAGTCGAGGTGGTCGGGCGTGAAGTTGGTGAACAGCGCGACCTCGATGCGCGCGGCCGCCAGGCGCTGCTCGACCACGCCGATCGACGAGGCTTCCAGCGCGCAGGCGGCAAATCCGGCCTGCTCGAAGGCGCGCAGGCTGCGGTGCAGCGTGATCGGGTCCGGCGTGGTCAGGCCGGTGGCCTGCACCTGCGCCTGCGGGCGCAGCCGCGTCGGCGGCTCGCCCACGCCCAGGGTGCCGATCACGCCGCAGCGGCGCCCGGCCAGGCTGAGCGCCTGGGCCATCCACCAGGCCGTCGAGGTCTTGCCGTTGGTGCCGGTGCTGGCCACCAGGCTCAGTCGCGCGGAGGGCGCGCCGTACCAGGCGTCGGCGATCGCGCCGGTGGCCGCCTTCAGGCCCGGCAGGGCCGCGATGCGATCGTCGTCGAAGCCGAAGGCCTCGACCGCCTCGGCCTCGACCAGACAGGCCGAGGCGCCGGCGGCCAGCGCCGCGCCGACGAACGCCCGGCCGTCCTGGGCGTAGCCCGGCCAGGCGATGAAGACGTCGCCCGGCGCCACGCGGCGGCTGTCGGTCTGCAGCTGCGCAGCGCGGGCCGCGCATGCGCGCAGCCAGTCGAGTGCGGCAGCCACGTCGGCAAGCCTCTTGGGGGCGGCCATCAGAAGGACTCCTGTTCGGCCGGCACGGCCTGAGCGCGCGCGACGATCTGCGGCTGCACCGGCATGTCCGGCGGCACGCCGAGGATCTGCAGGCTGCGCTGCACCACCGCGCTGAACACCGGCGCAGCCACGTCGCCGCCGAAATAGCGCCCGTTGCCGGGCTCGTCGACCATCACCGCCACCACCACGCGCGGCGCGCTCACCGGCGCGAGCCCGACGAACCAGGCGCGGTACTTGTTGCCGGCGTAGCTGCCCCCCTCCTGCTTGCGCGCGGTGCCGGTCTTGCCACCCACCGAGTAGCCGATGGCCTGCGCCTTCGGCGCCGTGCCCCCCTGGCCGGCGGCCATCTGCAGCATGTGCCGCACCGAGCGGGCCACCTCCGGGGTGAACACCGGCGTACCCGCCTGCGGCTGGTCGACCCGCAGCAGGGTCGGCGTGGCCAGTTCGCCGTCGCGTGCGAACACGGTGTAGGCGCGCGCGAGCTGGAACAGCGAGGTCGACAGACCGTAGCCGTAGCTCATCGTCGCCTGCTCGATCGGCCGCCAGCTCTTGTAGGGCCGCAGGCGGCCGGACGCCATGCCCGGGAAAGGCAGCTGCGGCTTCTGGCCGAAGCCCAGCTCGCGGTACAGCTCCCACATCTCGCGCGGCTGCATCTGCATCGCCATCTTGACGGTGCCGACGTTGCTGGACTTCTGGATCACCTGCTCGACGGTCAGCGCGCCGTGCGGGTGCGCATCGTGGATGGTCGAGCCGGTGATCGTGATGCGCCCCGGGGCGGTCTGGATCACCGTCTCGGGCCGCACCCGCCCGCTCTGCAGCGCCAGCGCGGCGATGAAGGGCTTCATCGTCGAGCCGGGCTCGAAGGTGTCGGTGACCGCGCGGTTGCGCAGCTGGGGGCCGCGCATGGCGGCACGCTCGCCGGGCACGTAGCTCGGGAAGTTGGCCAGCGCGAGCACCTCGCCGCTCTGGGCGTCGAGCACCACCACGCTGCCGGACTTGGCCCGGTGCTCGGCCACCGCGTCGCGCACGCGCTGGTAGGCATAGAACTGGATCTTCGAGTCGATGGCCAGCGCGATGTCGCGGCCATCCTCGGCATCGACCATCTCGCCGACGTCCTCGACCACGCGGCCGAGCCGGTCGCGCACCACGCTGCGTGTGCCGGCACGGCCCTGCAGATCGCGCTGGAAGGCCAGTTCGACGCCTTCGAGCCCGCGCTCCTCGATGTTGGTGAAGCCCACCACATGCGCGGCCGATTCGCCCTCGGGGTACTGGCGGCGGAACTCGCGCTGCACGTACACGCCGGTCAGGCCCATCGCCTTGACCTGTGCGGCCACGACCTCGTCGACCTGGCGGCGCAGCCAGACGAAGCCGCCCTTGCCCGCCAGGCGCCGCTCCAGATCCGCCAGCGGCAGACCGAGCAGCCGGGCCAGCTCGCGCCGGCGCGTGGCATCGAGCTTCGCAGCCTCGCGCGGCACCGCGAACACCGACGGAGCGGGCACGCTGGCGGCCAGGATCTGGCCATTGCGGTCGACGATGCGCCCGCGGCTGGCCTGCAGCGAGAAGGTGTGGCCGTAGCGGGTCTCGCCCTGCTTCTGGAAGAAGTCCGCGCCGATCACCTGCACATAGATGGCGCGACCGGCCAGCACCGCGAAGCCCAGCCCCAGGCCCAGCACCAGCAGGCGCGAGCGCAGCGGCGGCGTCCTGGCCGCCAGCAGCGGGCTGGTGGCGTAGCGCGGCGGCTGCGGTTCGTTGACAGGCACGCGCTCGCGCCGGCGCGCGCCGGCCCGGCGAGCCGACAGGCCCTCCAGGCGCTTGCGCAGCGGTGCCAGCCAGCGGGCGATCACGGCGCGCCTCCCGCACTCGGGTGGCCCGCGCCGGCCGCCGCGCCCTGGGCCGGATCGGGCACATATTCGGTATGGGCCGGCGTGGCCCCGCGCATGCGCAGCTCTTCCCGGGCGACCTGTTCGACGCGCAGGCTGGTGGCGTGCGCGCGGCGGGCCACGTCCAGGCCCTCGGCCTCGATGTCCAGTTGATGCGCGGCGTTGCGCGCGCGCTCGAGCTGCGCGTACAGACGCCGGGACTCGTAGGTGGTCTGCACCAGGTAGAGCGCACTGACCACCAGCGCGCCGAGCAGCAGCAGGTTCAGGCGCGTCATGCCCGCCTCCTGGCGCCGGCCTGCGGCAGCTCGGGCAGCGGCGCGTCGCTGCGCTCGGCCACGCGCAGGATCGCCGAGCGCGCACGCGGGTTGGCCGCCACCTCGGCCTCGCCCGGCTTGATGCGGGCCACCTCGCGCAGCAGCGGCGGCGCGCCCACGGCCAGCGGCATGCGCCGGTCGTAGGGCGTGCGCGCATGGCGCTGGATGAAGGTCTTGACGATGCGGTCCTCCAGCGAATGGAAGCTGATCACCACCAGCCGCCCTCCCGGTGCGAGGCGCCGCAGCGCCGCGTTCAGGCCCTGTTCGAGCTCCTCGAGTTCAGCGTTGACGAGAATCCGTAGAGCCTGAAACGTGCGCGTTGCAGGGTCCTGGCCGCGCTCGCGGGTCTTGACCGCGCGAGCCACGACCTCGGCAAGCTCGGCGGTGCGCCGTACTGGAGCCCCAGCTTCGCGGCGAGCGACAAGCGCCTTTGCAATCGCAGCAGCAAACCGTTCTTCTCCGAGATCACGCAACACCTCCGCGATGCGCCGCTCGCTGGCGCCTTCAAGAAACTGGGCCGCGCTTTCACCGCGGGTGGGATCCATGCGCATGTCCAGCGGACCGTCGAAGCGGAAGCTGAACCCGCGCTCGGGGTTGTCGATCTGGGGCGAGGACACCCCGATGTCGAGCAGCAGGCCGTCGATGAGTCCGAGGCCCGCGTCGTCCAGCACCGCCGGGAACTCGGCGTAGCGGCAGTGCCGGATCGAGAAGCGCGCATCGTCGATGCGCTGCGGGCCGCTCGTGGCGTCGGCCACGGCCTCCGGATCGCGGTCCAGCGCGATCAGGCGACCGGCGGGGCCGAGCCGCCCGAGCAGCAGCCGGCTGTGGCCGCCGCGCCCGTAGGTGCCGTCCACGTACAGGCCGTCGGGGCGCTGGACCAAAGCGTCCACCGCCTCGTGCAGCAGGACCGTCCGGTGCTGCCAAGGAGTCTGCGCGGCGTCCATGGCGGCTAGAAGGTGAAGTCCTGCAGCACTTCCGGCATGGGCTGCTCGAGCACCTTGGCCTCGGCCGCGGCGTAGCGCTGCGCGTCCCAGAGCTCGAGGTGGTTGCCCATGCCGATCAGCAGCACGTCGTGGTCCAGGCCGGCGGCCGCGCGCAGCTCGGGCGAGACCAGTACGCGCGAGCCGCTGTCGATCTCCACGTCCATCGCGCTGCCCAGGAAGATGCGCTTCCAGCCTGCGGCCGACAGCGGCAGGGCCTCCACCTTGGCGCGGAAACCCTCCCAGACCGGACGCGGAAACACCATCAGGCAACCCTCGGGGTGCTTGGTCAGCGTGAGCTGTCCGCCCGCCAGGGACGCGAGCAGCTCGCGATGGCGCGCAGGGACGGTCAACCGCCCCTTGGCGTCCAGCGCTAGCGCCGAAGTACCCTGGAAGTGAAAGTCAGCCACAAAAACCCACGAAACGACACGTTCACCCACTGTAGCGGAGAAAAACTTCGAGGGTCAAGGCGAGTCGTGAGAAATTGCCAATGAAATCAAGCACTTACGATAGCCGCAGAGGATCGTTCGCGACTTGGAAAAGTCGTTATGAATGAAGGACTTGCGTGGCTGTGTGGAAGTGCCGCTTGAGATGCGGACGCGACCGGCGCGCGCCGCTTCTGCCGCCAATGAAAAAGGGCCGCGCGACGCGACCCTGAACAAGGGGGTGTGACGGAAGTCTCGCACAGACCACCCGTGCCCGCGGGGCCCCGGTCTTCGGGTGAACTGTGGTGTGCAGACGACTGCGATCGCCCGGGCGATCAGTTCGACTCCTTGATCAGCCGGCCTGCCAGCGGCTGCACCGGCCGGGCATTCATGGGATAGAGCCGGGCGAAGACGGCCAGCTGCTGCGGCGACAGCGCGACTGGCTGCTTGAGCACCATCCAGAGCACGCCCTCGCTGCAGGGCGGGGTGGTGAGCGAACCCATGTAGGTGAAGTAGCGGCGATCCTGCGGCAGCAGCAGGTTCAGATCCAGCGGCAGCGGCGCGGCCTGCTCCTGGTGCCGCTCGAGGGGCAGGCTGTTCCAGACCAGCTGCACGGCCGGATGGGCCGGCCCCTGTTCGAGCAGCACCGCCACCACCGCCAGGCGCCCCTCGGGATCGCGATGCACCAGGTGCATCGACATCTCGTACTGGCGCCCCTCGATGCGCTCCTCCGACGGCCGGTGGAAATGGAACTGCAGCAGGTCGTAGCGACGCCCGCCCACCTCGAGGCTGTTGGCGCCGGACACATTGGCCTGCACGGTGTGGCCGTTGTCGATCACGCTGAAGGACGAGGGGCGGTAGTCGAAGCGGATCGGCTCGAGGTCCACCCGGATGCCGCCACGGATGTCGATGGGGCTCTGCCGCTGGCCCAGGCCGCAGGTGGCGAACTCGGGTTTCAGCGCCGCCCATTGACCCGGCGCTCCTTCGCCGGCGTAGGACCAGTGCGGCGCGTGAGCGGCTGCGTGGGCCGCGGGCGCGCTGGCCGCGTGGGCATCGGCGGGGGCGGCGGGCTTCGACCGCGCAGGCGTGCGACGCGGCGCCGGGTGCGCCTTCGGCGGCACCGCCGGCGCCGTCACGCGCAGCACGCCGGGCGCGGCGCCGCGCGAGCCTGTCTCCGACAGCCGTGCCTCGAGCCGTTCGCGCAACTGCTCGAGGCGCACCGCCTCGTCGCCCGCGGCCGCAGCGGCGGCAGGCGCAGCGGCCGGGCGGGCGCGGTGCGTGCCCTGGGCATGGCCGCTGCCCGCTGCGGCCTCGCTGGCGTACAGATCCGTCGGCAGCACCAGGCCCGCCGCCAGGGCGGCGAGCAGGCAGGGGGCGGCAAGGCGGGGGACAGGGGGGACTCTCATCGGAGGGCACTCCAGGAACTGCAGCGTCGCTGCGCCCGCAGAAGCGGGGCGGCCACGCCTGCCCGTTTTCGGCGCCCGGCCGATCGACTTGAAGGCCGGCCCGGGCGCCAGGTGACCCGCGAACCCGGATTCAGTCCGGATGGGCCTGTGCCGCCAGCGGCTCGGGACGGGCCCGCAGCGCAGCCAGCACACCCACCACCAGCAGGGCCACACCGGCCAGCGTGGCCGGCGCGGGCCAGGCTCCGCGCAGCGCAAAGGCGTAGCCCAGTGCCGCCAGGGTCTCGAAGACGATCAGCTGCCCCACCACCGTGGTGGGCAGGCGCTGGCTGGCCTCGTTCCAGCACAGCGTGCCCAGCCAGGAGGCCAGCAGACCGATCGCCGCCATCAGGCCGACGAAGGCAAGCGGGCGCGGTCCCAGCGGCAGCGCGAAGGGCAGACCGTCGGCGCCGCGCGGTGCCTCCGACAGGGCCATGACGCCCAGCGTGACGGCCGCACCGAGCAGGGCCAGCGGCAGCGTCGCCAGCCCCTGGGCGGTGGCCCAGGTGCGCGGACTGCGACCGGGGTGGGCACGCAGCCAGTCGGCATTGCGGATCGGGTACCAGGTCCAGCAGACCACCGCCCCGACGGCCAGCAGCGCCCCCAGGGCGTAGCGGCCGGCATCGGCGGCCGGATCGCGCCGCAGCGCCGCCAGTTCGACCTGGTTGACCAGCCCGATGCCCGCCGCGATGAGCAGCAGCGGGGGCAGCAGCCGCACCCAGGGCAGGCGGCCGTCGCGCGCCGCATCGCGCCGGTTCGACACCAGCGCGATCACCACCGGCAGGGTACCGATGATCATCGTCGGCAGCGGTCCGCCGGCGCGCTGGATCGCCGATGCCAGGAAGAGGTAATAGACGATGTTGCCCACCAGCGCCAGTTCCAGCGCCGCCAGCCAGTCACGGCGGCCGAGTTCGCGCAGGCGGGCGCGGTCCAGCCAGGCCAGCGGCAGCGCGATCAGCCCGAAGGCCAGGTAGCGTCCGAAGGACTGGTAGGCTGCCGGGTACTCGGGCAGCAGCAGCGGGCCGACGAACACCAGGCCCCACATCAGGCCGGCGGCCAGGGCGAACAAGGTACCGATCCACATCTCGCAAGCAGGCAGCAAGGGCGCGGCGGCGCCGCGCGGGCGCACACCCTACACGATCGGCCGAGGCCGCCGGTCGGCGCCGGCGGCCGGCCAGCCGTTAGAGCCGTATCGATCGGCTGGAGACTGCGATGCCCCCCTCCCCCGCTGTACCCGCTGCCCGCTGGCGGCCGCTGCTTTGGCTGCTGCCCTGGCTGTGGCTGCTCGGCGTGGCTGCCGTGCGGGCGCAGCAGGCCGATCATGCCGCCGATCCGGCGGCCACCCCCGCGCCGGGCCGCGTGGCGGCCGTGGTCTGGCTCGAGGGTGCCGCCCGTCTGCAGCGTGACGATGGCCAAGAGCCGGTCGACGCCGACCCGGCCGCACTGCCGAACTGGCCGCTGACCCGGGGGGATGTCTTCGCCACCGCACCGGGCGGGCGGGCCGAGCTCGAAATCGGCGCCCTGCGGCTGCGGCTGGGCAGCGACACGGCCATCCACCTGCAACGCCTGGACGACCAGGCCGTCGAGATCGGGCTGCGCCAGGGTCAGCTGGCCGTGCTGCTGCCGCAGGACGACCTGGCCGGTCTGCTGCGCATCGACACGCCCTCGGCCCACCACCGGCCGCAGGGCGCCGGGCAGTTCCGCTTCGACGCCGGTGCGGCCGGCGAGTCGGCCACGGCCTGGCGCAGCCCGCTGCGGGTGGAGTGGGAGCAGGCGCGCCTGCAGCTGCGCTCCGGCCAGCGGGCCGAATTCCTGCCCGAGGGCGGCTGGCGGCTCACCCTGCCGCAGTCCGACGCCTTTGCCGCCTGGGCCCTGGTCGACGCAACGCAGCCCCTGCCGGCCCCCGACGCGCGCCTGCCCGCGCAGATGAGCGGCGTCGGCCGGCTGCAGCAGCACGGCGACTGGGAACGCCACCCCGACTGGGGCTGGATCTGGTGGCCGCGCGTCCTGCCGCCCGACTGGGCCCCCTACCGGCAGGGTCGCTGGGCCTGGATCGCCCCGTGGGGCTGGACCTGGATCGACGCGGCACCCTGGGGCTTCGCCCCCTTCCATTACGGCCGCTGGCTGCACATCGGGCTGCGCTGGGCCTGGTGGCCCGGCCAGCCGCACGATCGGGCGGTGTACCGGCCGGCGCCGCAGCACCCGCCGCCCTGGCTGGCAGCGCCGCCGGCCCACCGCCCGGACCGCCGCGGCGAGCCGCGCCACGACGACGGCCGCCGCGACCCTCGCGACGGCCGGCCAGCCGACCCGCCGGGCCCCGGCCGGGATCCGCGCCTCGCCCCCCGCCCCGGCGGCGACCCGCGTGGCGACGGACGGGGCGACGAGTGGCCGGCGCCGCGCCCAGGTCTGCCGCCGGAGCGCCCGCGCGGCGAGCGGCCCGCCCCGCCCGAGGGTGCGAAGCGCCTGCCCGAGCGCGGCCGCGACGACGGCCCGCGGCTGGGCTCGCCCGGCGACCCCGGGCCGGCCGGGCGCACGCCCGACATTCCCGCTCGCCCCCTGCCGCGCGAACGCGAGGCGCAGCGGCCCGACCTGCCGCCCCGCCCGGCGCTGCCCGCCCCCGCGCCCAACGGTGGGAATGCCGGCCGCAGACCGGGACGGGATCCGGACCGCGATGCCGGCCGCGATTCGGGGCGGGAGGAGGGCCGCCACCCCGACCACAGGCCGGCACCCGACGGCGTTCGTACGGACAAACCCCGCAAGGCCACACCGCCTGGCGATGCCGACCGCACCGAGCCGCCGCGCAGCGCAGGCAGCCGCCAGAGCCCGCGCCAGGACATGGCGCGCTGATGCGCCGGGCCGGGGCCGGGGCTCAGGCGAAGCCGCCGCCCTGCCAGCAGACCACGCGGTTGCGACCGCGGCGCTTGGCCTCGTAGAGCGCCCGATCGGCCTGCTCCAGGGTGGCGCTCACCGGCGCGTCTTCCCGACAGGCGGCCAGCCCGAAGGAGGCCGTGATGCGCAGCGTGCGGCCATCGTCGAGGATCAGCGGGCTGGATTCCAGCACCCGCCGGATGCGCTCGAGGGTGCCCAGCGCGGCGTCCAGCGAGCTGTCCGCAAGGAAGGCGACGAACTCCTCGCCGCCGTAGCGGAACACCAGATCGTGGGCGCGCAGCTGCCGGCGCGCCCCGGCGCCGATCCAGCGCAGCACCTCGTCGCCCGCGGCATGCCCGTCGCGGTCGTTGACCTGCTTGAAGTGGTCCAGGTCCATCATGGCCACGGCGGCGGGCCGGCCCTCGCGGCGCGACTGCTGCCAGGCCAGGGAGAGCCGCTCCTCCATGTGCCGCCGACCGGGCAGGCCGGTCAGCGCATCCAGCGACAGCAGCCGGGTCAGCAGCGCCTGCTGCAGCCGCCGCACCGCCGCCGCGAGATGCTCGGAGGCCGCCGCGAAGGCATCGTAGTGGGCCAGCCGGGTGTCGCTGGGCGGTGTCTCCAGCAAGGCCCGGGCGTGCGCATGCATGGCCTGGTGCACGGCTCCGATGGCGGCGAATTCGTCATCGCCCGCCAGCACCGGCTGTGCCTCGGCCCGCACCCCGTCGTACCAGCGGCCGAAGGCACAGCGGTGGTGCGCATCGCCGGCCACGTCGTCCGGCAGCGCCGGCATGCCGGCGATCAGCCGACGGTGCAGCCGCACCGCCCAGGCGCGGTGATCGGCCAGGGCCTGCTCCAGGTCGCTGATGGCGCGCTCGGTAACCATGGCAGGATTGTGTAACGCCTCGGGGGACACTTGGCGAACGATGTCGGCCAAGTCGACAATTTCGGCCACCTCCCCTCCTGCCGCACCGCACGGCATCCCGTTGCAGGGACACCGTGCTTCGCCGTCTGTCGCGTGAAGTCCACCCTCCTGCCTCCGCCCCTGGTGGCCGCACTGGCCGCCGCCGGCATGTACCTCGGCGACGACCCGACCACCCCCGGCGCCCCACTGCCGGCCGCGACGGTGGCGGCCGCGGGCCTGACCCTGATGTTCTGGGCCGCCGCAACGCTCTGGCAGGCGCACACCACGCTGAACCCGGTGCAGCCCGAGCGCGCCGGCCGGCTGGTCCGCCACGGCCCCTTCGCGCACTCGCGCAATCCGATCTACCTGGGCGATGCCCTGCTGCTGCTCGGCTGGGCGCTTTGGCTGGGCGACGGGATGGCGCTGCTCGGGCCGGTCGGCTTCGTCGCCTGGATCGACCGGCTGCAGATCGCCGCGGAGGAGCGCGCCCTGGCGCAGCGCTTCGGCGACGCCTACCGGCTGTACTGCGCGCAGGTGCGGCGCTGGCTCTGATCCGGGCGCCGCAGCGAGCTCAGGGAGGCATGGGCCCTGTCGGACCCGATGGGGCCGTCAGCCTCTCGCGCAGGGCCTGATACTTCGAAGCCGCACTGGCGGCGGCGTCGACGGACTGCAGCACGTCGATGGTGTCGATGGCACGCTCGAGTTCGGACAAGGCGCCGATCAGGCTGCAGGTGGCGTGGTACTCCTCCATGTCGGCCAGCGCCCCGCGCAGGCTGTAGCGCGATTTGGGTTGGTCGGCGTTGGCCTCGATCAGGCGCCACTGGAACTCCCGCTTCTTGTCGATCGCCTTGCTCAGCACGGTGGCGGTCTTGTCGGCGTAGTAGTCCTGGTGTACCTCGCTGCGCAGGCCGGTGCTGAAGGCCCCCGCGCCGGAGAGGACACGGGCCGACTGCACATGCGGCACCAGCGCGCCGGCCGTGCCGAGGAACAGCGAGGCCGTGCCCAGCAGGAAGTTGCCCCGCGCCTGCTTGCGCAGCAGGTCGAGCTTGTACTCCTGGCACAGCAGATTCGACTGGCGGCGCAGCACCTGCAGCAGCGTGCGTCGCAGGCTCGCGTAGTCGTCCTGCGCAAGCTGCTCGGCACGGGCAAGCGCTGCCTCCAGTTGCTGGCCATAGGGGCGTGTCTCGGCCACCGGGCTGGCGCCTGCGGCGGCCGACGCAGGCAACGCGGGCAGGTTCTCGTTCAGCAGCATCAGCAGGTCGACCTGCTCGACGTCGCTGCGCACCAGCGGATCGGCCGCCCACTTGCCGATCGCATCCACGCCACGGCGCAGGCTCGAGCAGCCCGGCGTCGCCAGCAGCACGCCACAGGCCACCAGGCTGGTCAGCAGTCTTCGGCTCATCTTGCACCTCCATCCCCCATCCAGGGCCCAGCTCACCGCCATCGGCGTGCCCCCCTTTTCAGGGCGGCGCGCGCATCTGCGCGAGGGCCCAGCGGGCCGCCTCCTCGCGCGAGAGGTTGCGCCCGCCACGATCGAAGCCCTGGCGGAACAGGGCCTCGAAGCGGACGACATCGAATTGCGGCCGCTCGCGCAGGCGCGCCAGTGCCCAGTCGGCCGCCTCGGCACGCGAGAGGTTCAGCAGGTCCGGCCGGTAGGCCAGCGCGAAGGTGCGCCGCAGATGCCCGGGGTCGAGCGGCGGCGATTCGGCCATGCGCGCATCGGCCCAGCGTGCGGCCTCGGCACGGTCGAGGTTCAGCCCGTCGGGGGCGAACGCGAAGGCCTCGAACTGCGCGCGGCGATCTTCCCGGCGAGCTTCCCGGCGCGGTGCCGCGGGCGCCGGCGCGGTCGAAGCCGGCTGCGGCGGCGCTGGACGAAGCTGGGGGGATGGGGCTGGCTGGGACTGCCTGGGCGGGGTCGGCGGGGCGGACACCGGGGTCGGGGTCGAGGCGGGGGGCGAACGCGCCGGCACCACGGGTGCCACGGCCGGATCGCGCGGGACCGTGGCCGTGGAGGCGGGTGGGGCCTGCCCCGTCGCCACGGCGGGCAGGTCTGCGCTCGGCGGGGATCCGGCGGGACGCAGCAGGTAGGCCAGCAGCAACGCCAGCACCGCTGCAACGCCGAGGCCGATCCAGCGTGACGGGCCGGGGGGCGGTGGGGGCGGCGGGGGCGGTGGGGGCGGTGGGGGCGGTGGGGGTCGCGACGCCGTGGCCAGCTTCGCCGCCACGGCGGCCACCAGGCGCTCGCGCAGCGCGGATCCCGCCGAGAGGTCGGCTCCGGACAGATCGAGGGCCTGCACCCCCCGGAACCCCAGCGGAGGCTCGCCGGCGTCGAGCATGACCGGCAGCATCACGCCACGGCGGCGCGCCTCGTCGGCCTCGTCGGCCACCCAGTCGGAACGGGCCGACGCCTCGCTCCAGACCACCAGCACACAGCCGGCCGCGGCCAGTTCGCCGCCCAGATGCTGTCGCCAGGTCGACCCCGGCGGGATGGCCTGGTCCCAGAACACCGACCATCCTGCCGCGCGCAGCACGTCGACGATCGGCGCCACCCGCCGGGCATCTTCACGTGCGTAACTGAGGAAGACGTCGGCCATGCATCCCCCACCCGAACGGCCGGACCGCAGGTCTGCGTGCCCGACGGGAGGCACCAGGCGGCGCCGGCCGGGCCCCAACCCTGTCCGTTCAGCTTACGCCGCTCGTCGGCCTGCGTCCACTGCGGCCCGCGGGTGCCGCTCAGTTGCCGCTCAGGCGCCGAAGCAGCGCCGCGCGTACAGCCCCAGGCCGGCGGCCACCGAGGCCAGGCGCTCGCCGTGCACCGGTCTGGCCGCGGGAAAGGCGGCGGCCAGCGCGTCGGTCAGCCCCTTCAGGCCGGTGGAGCCGCCGGTGAAGTACAGCGCATCGACACTGCCGGGCGGGACGCCGGCCTGCGCGACGGTCTCGCGGGCCGCGGCGACGATGCGCGCCAGATCGTCCTCGAGCAGGGCCGCGGCCTGGTGGTCGCTCAGCCGGGCCTGCAGGCCGGGCTCGACCAGGCCGAGGTCCAGGCCCACCTCGCCGCCGCCGGCCACCGCGATCTTGGCCTGCTCGGCCCGGCCGGCCAGGTCGTGGCCGAGGTGGTCGGTGAGCACCTTCATCAGCCGACGGTGCTGGGCGGGATCGGCGTAGTCGCCCTTCATCGCCCGCAGCTCGAGCAGGCGCTGCGGCCGGTAGACGGTGTTGATGAGGTGCCAGGTCGCGAGGTCGAAGTAGACCTTGCTGGGCACCTCGCGCGGCGGCAGGCCGCCCCGGGCAGGCCCGAGCGCGCCGAAGCCCAGCAGCGGCAGGATGGCACCGAGCTCCAATCGGCGGTCGAAGTCGGTGCCGGCGATGTGCACGCCGTGGTTGGCCAGCACGTCGTCGCGGCGGTCGAGGCGCTCGCGCCGGTGGGGGCCCACGCGCAGCAGCGAGAAGTCCGAGGTGCCGCCGCCGATGTCGGCCACCAGCACGCGCTGCTCCACCTCGACGCCGGCCTCGTAGTGCAGCGCGGCGGCGATCGGCTCGTACTGGAAGCGCACCTCCTCGAAGCCCACCGCCCGCGCCGCCGCCTCGAGCGCGGCCTGGGCCTGGGCGTCGCGCTGCGCATCGCCGTCGACGAAGTACACCGGCCGCCCCATCACCACGCGCGTCAGCGGCTGGCCGGCCTGGGCCTCGGCCAGACGGCGCAGGTGCCGCAGGTAGCTGGCGATCACGTCGGCGAAGGCCACCGAACGGCCCGCGCCGATGTCGGTGTGCTGATCCATCAGGCTCGAGCCGAGCACGCTCTTCATCGAGCGCATCAGCCGCCCCTCGCTGCCCTCCACATAGGCCGCCAGCGCCGCGCGGCCGTACAGCCGCGGCAGCTGGACCAGGTCGGGGCCCTCGGCCAGGTAGAAGACCGCGGTGGGCATGGTCGGCGCACCGTCCTCCAGCGCGACGAGGTCCATCGCCCCCTGCGGGCCCGGCACGGCGATCGCCGAGTTGGAGGTGCCGAAGTCGATGGCGCAGAAGCCGGCGCCGGCCGGCGGCGCGGCCGGCCGGGCAGCGCCGGTCGTCGTGGAGAGGGGGGAGCGGGCGGGCATGGGGCGCGGATCATACGAGCGCGCCGGCCCGATGTCAGAGCGGCGGCGCCTGCCGGTGCCAGTCGGTGACCTGCTGCAGCGCATGGCCGGCATGCAGCAGGGCGCCTTCCTGCCAGTAGTTGCCGATCAGCTGCAGGCCCACGGGCATGCCGTCCTCGCCGAAGCCGGCCGGCACGCTCAGGCCGGGCAGCCCGGCCAGCGAGGCCGGCAGGGTGAAGATGTCGGCCAGGTACTCGGCCACCGGGTCGTGCTGGCTGCCGATGGGTCGCGCGACGGTCGGCGCCACCGGCCCGGCCATCAGGTCGCACTGCGCGAAGGCGGCCTGGAAGTCGTCGGCGATCATGCGGCGCAGCTTCTGCGCCTGCAGGTAGTAGGCGTCGTAGTAGCCGTGCGAGAGCACGTAGGTGCCGATCATGATGCGGCGCTTGACCTCGGCGCCGAAGCCCTCGCTGCGGCTGGCGCGGTACATGCTCTCCAGATCCTGGTAGACCCGGGCGCGATGGCCGTAGCGCACGCCGTCGTAGCGGCTCAGGTTGGAGCTGGCCTCGGCCGGCGCGATGATGTAGTACACGGGAATCGACAGTTCGGTACGCGGCAGGCTGACTTCCACCAGCGTGGCGCCGAGCTGCTCGAGGCGGGCCAGCGCGGCACGCACCGCGCTCAGCACGCCGGCAGACACGCCCTCGCCGAAGAACTCGGCCGGCAGGCCGATGCGCAGGCCGGCCAGCGGACGCTCCGGCGTGGCGCCGGGGCGCAGGGCGGTGGTCTCGGCGACGAAGTCGGGCACCGGCTGCTCGGCGCTGGTGGCGTCGCGCGGGTCGAAGCCGCTCATGGCCTGCAGCAGGTGGGCGCAGTCCAGCGCGCTGCGCGCCATCGGACCGGCCTGGTCCAGGCTGGAGGCGAAGGCGATCATGCCGTAGCGCGAGCAGCGGCCGTAGGTGGGCTTGATGCCGGTGATGCCGGTCAGGCTGGCGGGCTGGCGCACCGAACCGCCGGTGTCGGTGCCGGTGGCCGCCGGCACCAGCCGGGCTGCCACGGCCACCGCGCTGCCGCCGGAAGATCCGCCGGGAATGCGCGCCGGATCCCAGGGGTTGCGCGCCGGGCGCCAGGCCGAGTTCTCGTTCGAGCCGCCCATCGCGAACTCGTCGCAGTTGAGCTTGCCCAGGGTCACCGCGCCGGCCGCGGCCAGACGGCTGACCACGGTGGCGTCGAAGGGGCTGCGGTAGCCCTCCAGCATCTTCGAGCCGGCGGTGCTGGGAAAGTCGCGGGTGACGAAGATGTCCTTGTGCGCGATCGGCACGCCCAGCAGGCGGTGGCCGGCGCCGTGGATGCCGCGGTCGCGCCAGAGGTCGGCCGCGGCGGCCTGGGCCAGCGCGACCTCCTCGTCGACGGCCAGGAAGGCGCCGAGCGCATCGTGCGCGGCCACGCGCGCCAGCAGGTGACGGGTGAGTTCGACGCTGGAGACCTCGCGGGCATCGAGCAGCGCGGCCAGCTCGGCCACGCCGAGGGTGTGCAGTTCCTGGGTCACGGGGCGGCTCCTCACTCGATCACGCGGGGCACGAGGAACAGCCCGCCCTCGACCGCGGGGGCGCTCTTCTGGTTGGCCTCGCGCTGGTCGGCCTCGCTGACCTGGTCCTCGCGCAGGCGCAGGTGCACGTCCTGCACGGCCGACAGGGGCGTGTACAGCGGCGCCACGCCGCTCGTGTCGACGGCGCGCATGCGCTCGACGATGCCGAAGAATTCGTTGAGCTGCGCCAGCAGGTCGTGCCGCTCGGCGTCGCTGAGGTCGAGCCGCGCCAGATCGGCGATGCGGCCGACGTCCCCGGGAGTCAGTGCCATGTTTGCAGGATCGGAAGGCGGCCCCTGCGGAGGTCGCGGAGCCTTCGGTTATTATCACCCGTCTATCAGGATGGTCCGCCCCGGCCATGCCACGAATCGGGCACGCGCGTCGTGCCGGCTTCCGGTGATGACGGGTCGGGCCGTTTTGTCGTTGTGCCCCGACCGACAGGTCCGTCCGGCTCGCGGCTGTGTGCCGCGGTGCGGCGGCCCGCCACGGGGCCCCGGGATTCCCAGTCGTGGCGCTGCGCGCCCTGCTCGCCACGGCCGCTGATGAGTTGACCATGTTGTTCGGATCGCTGCGCCGCTACTTCTCCACCGATCTCGCGATCGACCTCGGCACTGCCAACACGCTGATCTACGTGCGCGGCACGGGCATCGTGCTCAACGAGCCCTCGGTGGTCTCGATCCGCCACGAAGGCGGGCCCAACGGCAAGAAGACCATCCAGGCCGTGGGTGCCGAGGCCAAGGCCATGCTGGGCAAGGTGCCCGGCAACATCGAGGCCATCCGGCCGATGAAGGACGGCGTGATCGCCGACTTCACCGTCACCGAGCAAATGCTCAAGCAGTTCATCAAGATGGTGCATCCGCGCTCGCTGCTGCGACCCAGCCCGCGCATCATCATCTGCGTGCCCTGCGGCTCGACCCAGGTGGAGCGCCGCGCGATCCGCGAATCCGCCCTCGGTGCCGGCGCCAGCGAGGTCTACCTGATCGAGGAGCCGATGGCCGCGGCGATCGGCGCGGGCCTGCCGGTGAGCGAGGCCTCGGGCTCGATGGTGGTGGACATCGGCGGGGGCACCACCGAGGTCGGCGTGATCTCGCTGGGCGGCATGGTCTACAAGGGCTCGGTCCGCGTGGGCGGCGACAAGTTCGACGAGGCCATCATCAACTACATCCGCCGCAACTACGGCATGCTGATCGGCGAGCCCACCGCCGAGGCCATCAAGAAGGAGATCGGCAGCGCCTTCCCCGGCTCCGAGGTCAAGGAGATGGAGGTCAAGGGCCGCAACCTCTCCGAGGGCGTGCCGCGCAGCTTCACCGTCTCGTCCAACGAGATCCTGGAGTCGCTCACCGACCCGCTCAACCAGATCGTCTCCTCGGTCAAGAAGGCCCTCGAGCAGACCCCGCCCGAGCTGGGCGCGGACATCGCCGAGCGCGGCATGATGCTCACCGGCGGCGGCGCGCTGCTGCGCGACCTGGACCGACTGCTGGCCGAGGAAACCGGCCTGCCGGTGCTGGTGGCCGAGGATCCGCTGAGCTGCGTGGTGCGCGGCTGCGGCATGGCCCTCGAGCGCATGGAGCGCCTGGGCTCGATCTTCACGTCGGAGTGAGTGCACGGTGAGGCGTCGGGCGCCGATCCGGGTGCCCTTCCCGTTCCCGCCCGCACGCGTGTGAGTGCCGCCCCATGCCCCTCGGCACCCTCGACCGCACCCCACCCCCCTTCTTCCGCCAGGGCCCCTCGGCCCTGACCCGGGTGGTGTTCTTCGCCTCTCTGGCGGTGTTCATGATGGCGCTGGACACCCGCGCCGGCCTGACCGCGCCGCTGCGCACCGCCCTGGCCGTGGCACTGCACCCGGTGCAGCAGGTGGTGCTGGCGCCAGTGCACGCCCTGGCCGGGCTGAGCGACTACCTGGGCGGCATCGGCACGGCCCGCGAGGCCACCCAGGCCGCACAGGCCCGGCTGGCCGCGCAGGCTGCGCAGGCCCTGCAGGCCGCACAGCTGCAGCGCGAGAACGAGCAGCTGCGCGGCCTGCTGGGGCTGCGCCCGCGTGCCAACGTGGTCAGCCACGCGGCCCAGGTGGTCTACGATGCGGCAGACCCCTACACCCGCCGGGTGGTCATCGACCGCGGCAGCAACCACGGCCTGCGCGAGGGCTCGCCGGTGATCGATCCGGCAGGTGTGCTCGGCCAGGTGACCCGGCTGTACCCGCTGAGCGCCGAGGTGACCCTGCTGACCGACCGCGATTCCGCCGTACCGGTGCTGCTGCCGCGCAGCGCGCTGCGCAGCATCGCCACCGGCGAGCCGCGCCGCGGTGTGCTGGAGTTGCGCTTCGTCGCCGCCAATGCCGACGTGCAGGTCGGCGACCGGGTCGAAACCTCCGGGCTGGACGGTGTCTACCCCGGCGGCTATCCGGTCGGCGTGGTGAGCCGGGTGGATCGCCGCACGAAATCCGACTTCGCCCAGATCGAGGTCACGCCGGCCACGCCGCCCGACGGCGCGCGGCAGGTGCTGGTGCTCGATCCGCTGGCGCCCTTGCCGGCTGCCGCCGCGTCGGCCCCGGCGCCGGGGGCCTCCGGCACGGCCGCCAGACCCACCGCCCGGGGAGGATCGGCGCCATGATGCCGCGCACCGACGACCAGCTGCTGCTGCCGGTCAACCTCTGGTTCATGTGGGCCAGTCTCGTCGTCGCGCTGGCGCTGAACCTGCTGCCGCTGGGCCGCATGGCCTGGCGCCCCGACCTGCTGGCCGTGGCGCTGGCCTTCTGGGCCGTGCACCAGCCGCGCCGCGTGGGCGTGGGCGTGGGCTTCTGCTTCGGGCTGGTGATGGACGTGCATCACGGCGCGCTGCTCGGCCAGCATGCGCTGGCCTACACGCTGCTGACCTTTTTCGCGATCTCGCTGCACCGCCGCCTGACCTGGTTCACGACACCGGCCCAGGCCCTGCAGGTGCTGCCGATCTTCCTGCTGATGCATCTGGTGATCCTGCTGGTGCGTCTGGCCACCGGTGACGTCTTTCCGGGCTGGGGCCTGCTGGCCGCCCCGCTGTTCGAAGCGCTGCTGTGGCCGCTGGTGAGCCTGCTGCTGCTGGCACCGCAACGCCGGGCCCCGGATCCCGACGCCAATCGCCCGCTGTGAGGCCGCCGTGCCGCCGCCCCCGCCCGCGCGCCTTGCCGCCGCCCCGCTCTGACCGGCCATGACCGAACTGCGCAACGTCGAGCAGGAGCTGGAGCGCTTTCGCATCCGGCTCATCGTCGCCGGCGCCTTCGTGCTGTTCTGCTTCGCGCTGCTGGCCGCCCGGCTGGTCTACCTGCAGGTGATCGCACACGACGACCTGGCCACACAGGCCGAGGCGAACCGCATCGCCGTGGTACCCATCGTGCCCAACCGCGGCCTGATCGTCGACCGCAACGGTGTCGTGCTGGCCGACAACTACTCGGCCTACACCCTGGAGATCACCCGCTCGCAGCTGCAGGCTCCACTGGAGACCGTGCTCGACCAGCTCGCCGAGGTGGTGCCCATCGAGCCGCGCGACCGCCGGCGCTTTCGCCGACTGATGGAGGACTCCAAGACCTTCGAGTCCATCCCCATCCGCACCAAGCTCGACGATGCCGAAGTGGCCCGCTTCACCGCACAGCGGTGGCGCTTTCCGGGTGTGGAAATCAAGGCCCGGCTGTTCCGCAACTACCCCTTCGGCGAACTGGCCAGCCATGTGCTGGGCTACATCGGCCGCATCAACCAGGCCGAGAAGAAGGAGATGGAGGACTGGCCCGAGGAGGAGTGGGCCAACTACCGCGGCACCGAGGTGATCGGCAAGCTCGGCATCGAGCAGAAGTACGAGCGCGAACTGCACGGCATCACCGGCGTCGAGGAGGTCGAGACCAGCGCGGGCGGCCACCCCGTGCGCCGCCTGAGCTCCGAGCCCGCCACACCGGGCCACACGGTGCGCCTGTCCATCGACATCAAGCTGCAGGCCCTGATCGAGACCCTGTTCGGCGACCGGCGCGGTGCCCTGGTGGCGATCGACCCGCGCAACGGCGAGGTGCTGGCCTTCGTCAGCAAGCCGACCTTCGACCCGAACCTCTTCATCGGCGGCATCGACCACGACAGCTGGAAGGAGCTCAACGAGTCGCCCGACCGGCCGCTGCTCAACCGCGCACTGCGCGGCACCTATCCGCCCGGCTCGACCTACAAGCCCTTCATGGCGCTGGCCGCCCTGAACACCGGCAAGCGCAGCGCCAGCCAGGTGACGATGGACTACGGCTACTTCATGTTCGGCAACCACCGCTTCCGCAGCCACGGCGACGAGGGGCTGGGCGCGGTGGACATGGCCCGCTCGATCGTCAAGTCCTCCAACGTCTACTACTACGCCCTGGCCGCGGACATGGGCGTGGACCTGATCCACGACCAGCTCGAGCCCTTCGGCTTCGGCCGGCGCACCGGCATCGACCTGGACGGCGAGGTCACCGGCGACCTGCCCTCGACCGACTGGAAGCGCCGCAAGTACAAGCGCCCCGACCAGCAGCGCTGGTACGCCGGTGAAACCATCTCGCTGGGCATCGGCCAGGGCTACAACAACTTCACGATGCTGCAGCTGGCCAGCGCCACGGCCACGCTGGTATCGGGCGGGCAGCGCTACGAGCCGCGCCTGGTGCGGCGCATCGAGAACGTGCTCACGCGCGAGCAGCGTGTGGTCTCGGCGCAGGCGCTGCCGTCGCTGCCGCTGCGCCCGGAGCATGTGGCGGTGATCCGCCGCGCGATGTATGGCGTGACGCAGGACGGCACCTCGACGCGGGTGTTCGCCGGCGCCTCTTACCAGAGCGGCGGCAAGACCGGCACCGCGCAGGCCAAGAGCATCGGCCAGAACGAGAAGTACAACGCCTCGCGCCTGGCCGAATACCTGCGCGACCACTCGCTCTACACCGCCTTCGCCCCGCTGGACGAACCGCGCGTGGCGCTGGCGGTGATCGTCGAGAACGCCGGCTTCGGCGCCGAGGCGGCCGCGCCGATCGCCCGCCGGGTGCTGGACTACCTGATTGCCGGCCTCTATCCCAGCGAGGAGGACATCGCCCTGGTGCGCAAGGGCCAGGCTGCCGCCCCGGTGGGCACGCCGCGCCAGGTCTCCGAGGTGCCGCTGCCGCCCGTGCGCCAGGCCGGGCGGGAGGCAGACGCCGCCGCCGCCCCGGCCTCGGCGGCGCTTCCCGCAGTGGCGGCCTCCGCCGCCGCAGCGGTCCGCGCAGCCTCGGCGGCCGCCTCGTCCGGGCCGACGCCGGACCGATCGGCATCGCCCCGCGCCCCATCCCCGCGGGTCCCGGTCCCGGTGGCCCCGGCAGCCTCGATGGCGCGGACCGCCGCGGCCGCGGCTGCGGCGCGCCCACACCTCGACCGGGCTGCCTCGGCCGCCCCCCAGGAACCCCGCCCATGACGTCCGCCCTGGAAGCCCCCACCTGGCGGCAGCGGCTGCGCCCGCTGTTTGCCGGCTTCGACCTGCCGCTGCTGGCCGCGGTGCTGCTGCTGGCCTGCCTCGGTCTGGTGGCGATGTATTCGGCCGGCTTCGACCATGGCACGCGTTTCGTCGACCATGCCCGCAACATGCTGCTGGGCGCGGCGGTGCTCTTCCTGGTGGCCCAGGTGGCCCCGCAGCGCCTGATGGCGCTGGCCGTGCCGCTGTACACGGTCGGGCTGCTGCTGCTGATCGCCACCGCGCTGTTCGGCATCACCCGCAAGGGGGCCACGCGCTGGTTGAACGTCGGCATGGTGATCCAGCCCAGCGAGATCCTCAAGATCGCCACCCCGCTGATGCTGGCCTGGTGGTTCCAGCGCCGCGAGGCCGCGCTGCGCACGCGCGACTTCCTCGGTGCCGGCGTGCTGCTGCTGCTGCCCTTCGCGCTGATCGCCAAGCAGCCCGACCTCGGCACCGGACTGCTGGTGCTGTCGGCCGGCTTCTACGTGATCTTCTTCGCCGGGCTGTCCTGGCGCCTGATCGTGCCGGTGGCCGTGGTCGGCTCGCTGGGCATCCTGGCCCTGGTGCTCAGCGAGGACAGCCTGTGCCAGCCCGGTGTCGACTGGCGGGTGCTGCATGAGTATCAGAAGAACCGCGTCTGCACCCTGCTCGACCCCAGCCAGGATCCGCTGGGCAAGGGCTTCCACATCATCCAGGGCATGATCGCGATCGGCTCGGGCGGCCTGTGGGGCAAGGGCTTCATGAAGGGCACCCAGACCCATCTGGAGTTCATCCCCGAGCGCACCACCGACTTCATCTTCGCCGCCTACGCGGAAGAGTTCGGGCTGTTCGGCTTCCTGCTGCTGCTGGCGGGTTTCATCTTCCTGGTGCTGCGCGGCCTGACCATCGCCTTCGAGGCGCCGACGCTGTTCTCCCGCCTGCTGGCCGGGGCGATCTCGCTGAGCTTCTTCACCTACGCCCTGGTGAACATGGGCATGGTCAGCGGCATCCTGCCGGTGGTGGGCGTGCCCCTGCCCTTCGTCAGCTACGGGGGGACGGCGATGGTGATGCTGGGGCTGTCGCTGGGCATCCTGATGTCGATCGCCCGCTCGCGCCGTCTGATGCCCAGCTGAGGCCGGCGGCCGACACGCAACGGCAGGCCCAGGCGTGCTCAGAGCCGTCCAGGCTCGGTCGGTGGCGACAGCGCAGGCGGCAGGGACGGCGACGCCGAGGCCGGCATCGGTGCCGCTGCCGGCACGGCGGGCACCTCGCGCGGCCGGTGCAGCCGCAGCGTGAAGCACACCCCCGGCCCCTCCCCCGGCGGGATGTTGCCCGGCGCCCGGGCATCCTCGAGCAGCAACTCGGCGCCGTGCTGCTGGGCCACCTCGGCCACGATCGCCAGGCCCAGGCCCGAACCGTCGACCTTGGTGCCCAGCGCCCGGTAGAAGGGCTGGAAGACCAGTTCACGCTCGGCCGCCGGGATGCCCGGCCCGGAGTCCTCCACCTGCAGCGCCACGACCTGGCCGAAGGGGTCGGGCATCACCCGCACCGTCACCGTACCGCCCGGGGGGGTGTACTGCAGGGCGTTGTCGACCAGGTTGACGAGCAGCTCGCGCAGCATCACCTCATGGCCGAGCACGCGGCTGTCCAGCGCGGCCGCCGGCTGCTGCACGCGAGCGTCCTCGGGGCCCTCGTAGCCCAGGTCGATGCCCTTATCCAGGGCGCGCGGGACGAAGTCGCGCACCACGTCGGTGGCCAGGCGGTGCAGGTCGACCACGTCGCGCGGCGCCGTGCCGGCACGGGCCTCGGTGCGGGCCATCGACAGCAGCTGGTTGACCATGTGCGCGGCGCGCTGCGAGGCATTGGCCATCTGCTCGAGCGAGGCGCGGATCGAACGCGAATCGCTCTGCCCCGTCTCCAGCTCGCGTGCCGCCAGCTCGGCCTGCATGCGCAGACCGGCCAGCGGCGTCTTGAGCTGATGCGCGGCGTCGGCCAGGAAGCGCTTCTGCGTCGTCATCGTGTTGCGCTGGCGCTCCAGCAGTTCGTTGATCGCCTGCACCAGCGGCGTCACCTCCTCGGGCACCTCGCGCTCGTCGATGGGCGACAGATCGTCGCTGCGCCGCTTGCGGATGCGCTGCTGCAGCGCGTTCAGCGGCGCCAGTCCGCGCACCAGCGCCATCCACACCAGCAGCACCGCGATCGGCAGGATCACGAACTGCGGCAGGATCACGCCCTTGATGATCTCGGTGGCCAGGCGGGAGCGCTTGGTCAGGGTCTCGGCCACCTGCACCAGCGCCGGCCCCTCGTCGAAGCCGATCTGCACCCACTGGTAGGCCACCCGCACGCTCTCGCCGTCGACCTCGTCGTCGCGCAGGCGCAACTCGCCCGGCACGCGCGCATCGCTCTCCAGCGGCACCGGCAACTCGCGGTCACCGCTGAGAAAGACGCCACGGGTGTCGAGCACCTGGTAGTAGACGCTGTCGGCCTCGTCGGCGCGCAGCATGCGCACCATCTCCTGCGGCAGGTCCAGGCGCAGGTTCTCGCCGCGCAGCTCGATGCGCTGCGCCAGCGAGCGCACCGACTCGATCAGCGCGCGGTCGTAGGGCCGGCTGGCAATGCCCTGCGCGGCCAGCCAGGTCAGCGCCAGGCTCATCGGCCACATCAGCAGCAGCGGTGCGAGCATCCAGTCCAGGATCTCGCCGAACAGCGAGCGCTGCTCGCGCCGCAGCGCCAGCACGCTGGGGCGCACGCTGCGCCGCCCGCTTCGGGCTGTTCGCGACACCGCCGCCCGCTTCACCATGCCACCAGGTTCAGGCCGCGATGCGTTCGAGGCAGTAGCCCAGACCCCGCACCGTGGCGATGCGGATCGGCCCCTGCTCGATCTTCTTGCGCAGGCGGTGGATGTACACCTCGATGGCGTTGTTGCTCACCTCCTCGCCCCACTCGCACAGCCGCTCGACCAGCTGGTCCTTGCTGACCAGACGGCCGGCCCGCTGCAGCAGCACCTCCAGCAGGCTGAGCTCGCGCGCCGACAGATCCAGCATCTGCTCGTTGATGTAGGCCACCCGCCCGGTGGCGTCGAACGTCAGCGGACCGTGCTTGATCAGCGCCGAGGCCGAGCCCATGCCGCGCCGCGTGAGAGCCCGCACCCGCGCCTCGAGCTCCTGCAGCGAGAACGGCTTGGCCATATAGTCGTCCGCCCCCAGGTCCAGTCCCTTGACGCGCTGCTCGATGCTGTCGGCCGCCGTCAGGATCAGCACCGGCACCGACGCGCCCCGGGCGCGCAGCCGCTTGAGCACATCCAGGCCGTGCAGCTTGGGCAAGCCCAGGTCCAGGATCAGCAGGTCGAACTCGTGCGCGGCCAGCGCCGCGTCCGCCTCCGAGCCGCTGGCGACATGGTCCACCGCATAGCCGGCCGCGCGCAGGCTGCGCAGCAGGCCGTTGGCCAGCACTTGGTCATCTTCCGCGATCAGAATCCGCATGGCTCAGGTCTCCTCGCCGCCCCGTCGCCGACACCCTCGCATCACGAGGCGTGGGCGGGACCGGTCATCTCCCCTATTCTAGGAACCCCGCCTGCCTCCGGACAGCGGGTTCGCCGCCATCGCCGCAGGCCCAGCCCCCACAGCGGCCCGCGAAACACTGTACAAACATCCAGTCTTTACACCATAATGAGCCGACCAACCCGGAGCACCCCGATGGAAGCCACCCCCAAGTCCGCCCTCCAGACCGAAAAGGCCAAGGCCCTGCAGGTCGCCCTGGCCCAGATCGAGAAGCAGTTCGGCAAGGGCTCCATCATGCGCCTGGGCGAGGGCGAGGCCATCGAGGACATCCAGGTGGTGTCCACCGGCTCGCTGGGCCTGGACATCGCGCTGGGCGTGGGCGGGCTGCCACGCGGCCGGGTGATCGAGATCTACGGCCCGGAATCCTCGGGCAAGACCACCCTGACCCTGCAGGTCATCGCCGAGATGCAGAAGCTCGCCGGCGTGTGCGCCTTCATCGATGCCGAGCACGCCCTGGACGTCCAGTACGCACAGAAACTGGGCGTGAACCTGCAGGAGCTGCTGATCTCGCAGCCCGACACCGGTGAGCAGGCCCTCGAGATCGTCGATGCACTGGTGCGCTCCGGCTCGGTGGACCTGATCGTGGTGGACTCGGTGGCCGCGCTGACCCCCAAGGCCGAACTGGAAGGCGAGATGGGCGACGCCCTGCCCGGCCTGCAGGCCCGCCTGATGAGCCAGGCCCTGCGCAAGCTCACCGCAACGATCAAGAAGACCAACTGCACCGTCATCTTCATCAACCAGATCCGCATGAAGATCGGCGTGATGTTCGGCAGCCCGGAAACCACCACCGGCGGCAACGCGCTGAAGTTCTACGCCTCGGTGCGACTGGACATCCGCCGCATCGGCAGCATCAAGAAGGGCGAGGAAGTCATCGGCAGCGAGACCAAGGTCAAGGTCGTCAAGAACAAGGTCTCGCCGCCCTTCAAGACCGCCGAATTCGACATCCTCTACGGCGAGGGCATCAGCCGCGAAGGCGAGATCATCGACCTGGGCGTGACGGCCAAGGTGCTCGACAAGTCCGGCGCCTGGTACGCCTACCAGGGCGAGAAGATCGGCCAGGGCAAGGACAACTGCCGCGAGTTCCTGCGCGAGAACCCCACGCTGGCCCGGGAGATCGAGAACAAGATCCGCGAGTCGATGCACATCGCCCTGCTGCCGCCCCCCGCGGCCGAGTCCAGCCAGGACTGACCCCCTCGCCCGGCCGGCGTGCAGCACGGGCAACCACATTCCGACATGTCCGACGATGCCCCCCCCAGCCCGCCATCGCGCGGCCGGGGTGTCGGCCCGAGCCTGGAGGCACGGGCCCTGCGCCATCTGGCCAACCGGGAGCACTCCCGCGCCGAACTGATGCGCAAGCTCGGCCCGCATGCCGAAAGCGCCGAGCAGCTCGAGGCCCTGCTCGACAAGCTCGAAAGGCTCGGCTACCTGAGCGCCGAGCGGGTCGTGGCCTCGGTGATCCACCGCAAGGCCGCACGCCTGGGCAGCGCACGCATCCGCCAGGAGCTGGCGGCCAAGGGGCTGAACCCGGCCGACCACGGCGAGGCCCTGGCCGCCCTGCGCGCCAGCGAATTCGAGCGCGCACAGCAGACCTGGCGACGCCGCTTCGGCGAGGCGGCTCCCGGCGATGCCCGGGAACGAGCCCGTCAGGCCCGCTTTCTGCAATCCCGTGGCTTTCCCGCCGACATCGTGGCTCGCATCGTGCGTGGCCTGGGCGATCCCGGCGCGGACGATTGAACCCACGCCCAGCCGACCGGCCGGGGCCGCAGGCGCTGCGCCGCCCGTGTGGCGCACCTGCGGAAAGCCCGAGCTTTTGCGGCAGTGCAACATGCTAAAGTTCGCGCGCCATTTCGGGACACCACATCGTGCAACGCGATTTCAGAGTGCACCCCCCGAAGCACCCGCCGGGCGCCGGTCCTTCCGCCCTCACACCAGCCAAGCACGACCCATGAAGATCCACGAGTACCAAGGCAAGGAAATCCTGCGCCAGTTCGACGTCCCGGTTCCGCGGGGCTATCCGGCCTTCACGGTCGACGAGGCGGTCGAAGCCGCGCAGAAGCTGGGCGGCCCGGTGTGGGTGGTCAAGGCG
>JAKLLA010000014.1 GCA_023150375.1 Burkholderiaceae bacterium | reverse complement strand
CGCACCATCAACAAGACCAGAGCCCGGGTCGAACACGTGTTTGCCGGGCTGGAGCAGCTGGGCGGCAAGGTGGTGCGGGCCATGACGCTGGCCCGAAACGAACTGGCCATCACGCTCAAGTGCGTGGCCTACAACGCCAAGCGGCTGGTGTGGCTGGTCGCGCAAGGAGCGCGCACGTGAGGGCCAAGGCCCGCGAGCCAGGCGCCCACATGGGCGTCTGGCAGGGCGATTTGAGCGAGGTCGACCGCTCAGCCACGCCCGCAAGCCCCCGGTCAAAGGCACAACAGCGCCCAATCTCATGTCATGCCTCGCCATCTGTCGCTCGTGCGACGGCTGACGGGGTTACGCGAAGTGCCCATGAGGGCCGCTTCGAGCACGGAACCGCGCTTCGTGTCGTCACCGTAAACCCGTGCAGGTGACCTCCCGCATCGCTCACTGCTCGCCCTGCAACCCGGCCGGAATGTCCCTGCGCGCATGCAGCACGCGCCAGACATCGATGTGGTCGGCCCGCTCGACATAGAAGACCAGATAAGGGTAGCGCGTCAGCGGCCAGAACCTCAGGCCGGGCAGGTTCAGCTCATGTTCATATCGCGGTGATCCGGTGGCTGGGTGGCGGCCGATGTGGGCGTAGGCGCGCTCCAGGGCGTCGACCAGGCCGAGGGCTGCGGCCGGCGCATCCTCGCCCAGGTAGTGATCGATCGCCTTCTCCACGTCCCGGCAAGCCATCACCCGCGGGATGACGGGCTTGATGGCCATCAATCCGGGGTGCTGGCCACGCCGGAGGATTCAACCCCGCCCGAGGCTTGACGACGCACGCGGCTGCGCAGTTGCTCGAAATAGGCGGCATCGACCGCCGATGACGCCGGCGACGCCGCACCTTCCAGCAGCAGGCCACGCAGCTGCAGGCGGTCCCGCTCCCGGCGCAACAGGTCCCGAACGTACTCGCTGCTGCTGCCGTAGCCGCGCTGGCTGACTTGGTCGTCCACGAAGGACTTCAGTGCGTCGGGCAGGGAGATGTTCATCGTGCTCATGCAGGCAGGATAGGTGGCGTGGCAAATTTTGGCAATGGACTCACCAACGCCATGCCCTGCGCCGCGGGACGATGCCTGCCCCAGTGTTCCGGCGGCGATGCCCTGCCGGTCGCGCTCGACTGGCGACAGACCAGATCAGCCTGCCCCAGGCCGCCTCGCCGCGATCGTCACCACCTCCAACCCGATCACATTGCGCTGCGCCCGGCTGAACGCGATGCCGATCAGGTGGATCGGCTCGCCGCGGCTGCGGTACTTGTCGGGCGGTTTCGAACTCGAAGTGCAACACCGGCGGGATCAATGGATTGTGGCGCTGGCTTGCTCAGCGATGCCTTGCATGAGTTCGCGGAAGACCTGCGCAGGGGCGCCCCAGCGATCACGCGCCACCCGCGAGCAGGTAAGCCAGCGCCGACGCCAGCGCCAGGCCCAGCCCTGCCGTGCCCCAGGCCAGCTGCCGCAGGCGCCGCCGGTTCAGCTCGATGCGCTGCACCAGCGCCGTGTTCTGCTCCGCCAGGTCCTTGATCAGCCCGGTGGCGGCCTGCATTTCCTCGCGCAGGTCGGCCACGTCCTGCTGCAGCCGCTGCACCTGCGCACCCAGGGCCTGCAGCGCCTCGCGGCGGTCGGGGCTGTCGGCGTCGGCCGCGGAGCGCTCGAGGATCTCCTCCACCGTGGCCTCGTCCTCCTGCCCACGGCGCTTGACGGTCTTCCAGAGCCTGGAGGCCCCTTCGGCCACCTTCGGGGCGGCGTCGATGACCTGGCCCCAGGGGACCTGCGCGAGAACGGTGAGGATGCTGCCTGCGGCCACGTGAGACCTCCGGGTCGAGTCGGGTTGGCGGGGAGAAGGCTTCGATTCTCGCCAAGGGCGGCTTGTTCCGGCCCGGCGACGCGGCAATGACACTGTGTCACCGGCGCTCGTCTGTCGCCGCACTGCGCGCCGAGGCTTCGATGCGGCAAGCCGCTGCGGCGCGGCCGCGCCAGGCCGGCCGCCGCGTGGAACGCGGCTTGCTCCCCAGGGTGAAAACACATCGCCCCCGGAGACAGGCTGTTCCATGACACTCGACCCCTCGACGACGCCGCGCATGCCCCCGTCCTCCACGGCGCTCACCCACCGGACCGTGTGGGTGGAGGCCCCGGCGCGGCTGCACCTGGGCTTCCTGGACCCGGCGGGCTCGCTGGGGCGGGCCTTCGGCAGCCTGGGGCTGACGGTGTCGGCCCCGGTGACGCGGCTGGGCCTGTGTGCCGCGCAGGGCTCGGCCAACGTGGTGACCGCCACCGCCCAGGTGGCCGCCGGCGAGGTCGAGCGCGCCGCCCGCCACCTGGCCGAACTGCAGCGGCGCAGCGGCCTGGACCAGGCGCTGGCGCTGCAGCTCGACGAGGCGCTGGCCCCTCATGCCGGGCTGGGCTCGGGCACCCAGCTGGCGCTGGCGGTGGGGCGGGCCTTCGCGCGCTGGCACGGGCTGGATCTGCCCACCGCCACGCTGGCGGGCTGGCTGGGGCGCGGGCTGCGCTCGGGCGTGGGCATCGCCGGCTTCGACCGCGGCGGGCTGCTGCTGGACGGCGGCCCGCTGGCCGACGGCTCGCCGGCCCCGCTGCTGGCCCGCCTGGCACTGCCGGGCCGCTGGCGGGTGCTGATGGTGGCCGACCCGCAGTGCCGCGGCCTGTCCGGCAGCGCCGAGCGCAGTGCGCTGGCCGCCCTGCCGCCGCTGCCCCAGGCCGCCGCCGCGGCGATCTGCCACGAGACGCTGATGCGGGTGCTGCCGGGTGCGGCCGGGGCGGGCTTCGCGGCGACCGCGGCGGGCCTCTCGCGCATCCAGCAGATCCTCGGCGATCACTTCGCGCCGGCGCAGGGCGGCGACGCCTTCGTCAGCCCGGCCGTGGCAAGGCTGCTGCGCTGGATCGCCACCGCCGCCGCGACGCCCGCGGCCGGGCTGGCGCAGGACGAGCTCGGCGCCGGCATCGGCCAGAGCAGCTGGGGGCCGACGGGCTTCGCGCTGCTGCCCTCGGCGACCCGCGCGCAACAGCTGCTGGAGGCCGCACAGGCCGCCGGCGTGGTGGACCCCCGGCTCACCCTGCGCATTGCCGAGCCGCTGAACCGGGGCGCGCGCATCGTCGAGCACCCGCCGCAGCCCGCAGCCCACGACGGCGCGGCCGAAGCCGGCGCGCTGCCGCAGCGCTCGCCATCGCCGCGCTCACCGCGCGCCGCACCGGTCGGCCGGCCCTGGCCGCAGCGCTGACCCGCCGCGGCGACAGCCGCGCGCGGCGCCTCCCCTCCCCCCTTCCGCCTGGCCCCGAGCATGGAACGCCCCTACATCCTGCACCTGTTCACCCCCGGCTCGCAGATGAGCCCCTTCGACGTCAACATGGCCGCCGACGCCGGCTACCAGGTGATCGCGCCCTACACCGGCGTGACCCTGGACGGCGTGGCCGCGCTGACGCAGGACACCATCTTCTCGCGCAGCCCCAAGGGCCTGGCGCGCACCGCGATCTTCATCGGCGGGCGTGACGCGCTGCTGGCCGCCGACATGCTCGACCGCGCGAAGAAGGCCATGGTGCCGCCCTTCCAGGTGGCGCTGATGGCCGACCCCAGCGGCGCCTACACGACGGCCGCGGCGATGGTGGCCAGCGTGGAGGCCGCCCTGCGCGACCACCACGGCGGCGGCCTGGCCGGCCAGCGCGTGGTGGTGCTGGGCGGCACCGGCCCGGTGGGCCGCATCGCCTGTGTGCTGGCGGCCCAGGCCGGCGCCCGCGTGGCGCTGTCCAGCCGCACCGGCATCGATGCGGCAGAAGCGGCCGCCCGCGCCACCGGGCTGCGCTTCGGCGTCACGCTCGAGGGCGTCTCCGGCGGTGACAGCGCGGCGGTGCGCAGCTCGCTGGCCGCAGCCGACGTGCTGCTGTCCTGCGCGGCCGCCGGGGTGCAGGCCGTGAGCGCCGCGGACCTGCAGCAGGCCGCCCGTCTGAAGGTGGCCGCCGACGTGAACGCGGTGCCGCCGGCCGGGGTGGCCGGCGTCGGCGTGATGGACAACGCCCAGCCGATCGAGGGGCTGGCCAGCGCCCGCGGCATCGGTGCGCTGGCGATCGGCAACGTCAAGTACCAGACCCAGCAGCAGCTGCTGCGCCGCATGCACGAGGCCGGCAGCCCCCAGGTGCTGAGCTTCGCCGAGGCCTTCGCGCTGGCGCGCGAGCTGCTGGCGCCGAAGCCGGCGGCCTGAGGCCGACTGCCCATGTCCGACCGCCTGATGTCCGCCCGCCTGATGTTCGCCCCGCCACACGCCCCGCAGCTGCGATGACCGCGCGCTGCATCGTGCTGATCGGCCTGTCGGTGCGTGCCGCCGCCGAGGCGGCGCGGCGCGACGGCTGGCAGGTGCTCGGGCTGGACGCCTTCGGCGACGCCGACACCCGCGCGGCCTGCCACCGCTGGGCGCGTGTGACGCCGATCCGGGCTGCGGATGCGGCCTCCGGCAGCGCAGCGGCGCTCTGGCAGCTGGACCTGGCGGACCTGGACCGGGCGCTGCGGCGCCTGGACCCCGCCCCGGGCAGCTGGCTGCTGGCCGGCAGCGGCCTGCCGCTCGAAGGCGCCACGCTCGCGCCCTGGCTGGCCGCCTGGCAGGCCGACCTGGGCCTGCGCTGGGCCGGCACGGCCCCCGCGCAGGTGGCGGCGCTGCGCGATCCACGCCGCTTCTTCGCGGCGCTGGACGCCCTGCAGATCGCGCATCCGCCGCTGCGCTTCACGCCGCCGGCCGACGATGCCAGCGGCTGGCTGCGCAAGGAGGGCGCCCGCAGCGGCGGCCTGGGCGTGCAGGTGGCGGGATCCGCCGCGGAAGCTGCCGCCGGGCCCGGCTGGGCCGTCGAGGCCTGCGCGGACGCTGCGGCCACCCGCTACTGGCAGCGCTGGCAGCCGGGCGAGCCGCTGTCGGTCACCGGCCTGGGCGACGGCCAGCGGGCCGCGCTGCTGGGCCTGAACCGGCAACGGCTGGCACCCACGCCGGGGCTGCCCTGGCGCTTCGGCGGCGTGGTCGGCCCGCTGCCCTGGCCGGACGACCTGCGCGAGCCCCTGCAGTCCCTTGCGGACCGGCTGGTGGCCCGCTTCCGGCTGCGCGGCCTGTTCAGCCTGGACGGCATCGGGCCGGCGCAGGCTCACCTCGGCGGCCCCGTCGGAGGTTCCCTCGCAAGCCGTTTCAGCCTGCTCGAAGTCAACCCGCGCTGGCCGGCCAGCGCGCAGCTCTACGCGGCCGCGGGCGGCCTGGTCGATGCGGTGATCGCCGCCTGCCAGGGCCGCCTGCCGGACGCCGCGGCCCTGACCGCCCTGCGCCCGCCCGCCGACGCGGCGCCGATGCGGGGCTGGGCGCTCGCCTACGCCGAGGCGCCGCTGCGCCTGAGCGCCGCGCGGCGGCAGCGCCTGCACCGGCTGGCCCGCGGGCTCGCCGCGGATCCGGGCACGGCAGCGCTGCACGACCTGCCGCCGCGGCGCGGGCCGGAGGTCGCGCTGGCAGCGGGCGACCCGGTCTGCTCGGTCTCGGCCGCGGGATGCGACCCGGCACAGGTCGAGCAGCGCCTGGCGCAGCGGCTCGCGCAGGTCCGGCAGGCCCTGGCGGACGACGACCTTGCACGGCCCGCCCGACCCCATCCCCTCACCCCGGCCCCGATCGCCTGACGCCATGACGCACGCCGACTCCTCCCCCAGCCGCCCCGGCGCCGCGGCGCCGACCGCCGCGCCCGGCCCCTGGCGCGACAGCCCCCTGAGCGTGAACGGCCTCGCCGCCGCGCCCCTGCAGCGCCTGCTCGCGCAGGCCCACGCGCTGGGCCTGAAGGTGCAGCGGCTCGACAGCGGCGTGACGCTGGTCGACGCCGGCCTGGAGGCAGGCGGCAGCACCGCCGCCGGGCTGGCGATCGGCGAGATCTGCATGGGCGGCCTGGGGCGGGTGCGGCTGCGCAGCGGCAGCCGGCCGGGTCTGGACTGGCCGGCCTGGGTCGAGGTCTCGAGCGCCCAGCCGGTGCTGGCCTGCCTGGGCAGCCAGTACGCCGGCTGGAGCCTCGCGGCCAGCCAGGAGGAAACCGGCGGCAGGAAGTTCTTCGCGCTGGGCTCCGGGCCGGTGCGGGCGCTGGCCGGCAAGGAGGCGCTGTTCGACGAACTCGGCTACCGCGACCGGGCCGGGCAGGGGGTGCTGGTGCTCGAGGTGGATCGTCCGCCGCCGCCGGTGGTGCTCGACAAGGTGCTGCGCGACAGCGGCCTGGGCGCCGACGGGCTCACCGTCATCCTCACCCCCACCCGCAGCCTGGCCGGCAGCACGCAGGTGGTCGCCCGGGTGCTGGAGGTGGCCCTGCACAAGGCGCACGAACTGGGCTTCGCGCTGGCCGACATCGTCGACGGCCAGGGCATCGCGCCTCTGCCCGCTCCGGCGGCCGACGGCGTGGAAGCGATGGGCCGCACCAACGACGCCATCCTCTACGGCGGCCAGGTGCAGCTGACGGTGCGCGGCGAGCAGGCGGCCGCGCGCGCGCTGGCGCAGGCGCTGCCGTCGGTGAACTCGCGCGATCATGGCCGGCCGTTCGCGCAAGTCTTCCAGGCCGCCGGCTACGACTTCTACCGCATCGACCCGATGCTCTTCGCCCCGGCGGAGGTCTGGATCAGCCACCTCGGCAGCGGCCACACCTTCCATGCCGGGCGCTGCGACTTCGGGCTGCTGGCGCGCCACTGGCTCGCGCCGGCCGGACAGGCCGAGCCCCCGGCGCCGTGAACGCACCGCCCGCACCCCCATGACCGCCTCCACCGGGCTGCGCGTGGCCCTGATGACCGACGAGATCGGCTGGCACACCCGCCAGCTGCAGCGCGCCCTGCGCGCGCGCGGCGGCGTGGGCCGCTGCGTCGACCTGGCCGACTGCGAGATCGACACCCGCCTGCCGATGGGCCTGCTGCTGCCGGGCTACGGCCGCAGCCTGCCCGACGCGGTGCTGGTGCGCGGCATCGCCGGCGGCAGCTTCGAGCAGGTCACCAAGCGCCTGACCGTGCTGCATGCGCTGCAGGCGCTGGGCGTGCCGGTCTACAACGAGCCGCGCGCCCTCGAGCGCAGCGTGGACAAGGCGATGACCAGCTGGCTGCTGCACCAGCGCGGCCTGCCGACGCCGGCCACCTGGGTGGGCGAGGACCGCGCCCGGGCGCGGCGCGAGCTGGTGCGCGCCGCCGCCGCCGGCCACGGCCTGGTGAGCAAGCCGCTGTTCGGCTCGCAGGGCAAGGGCCTGGCGCGCGTCGGCCGGCACGGCGAGCGCTTCGAGCCCCTGCCCGAGCGCCCGGCAGGCGTGGCCGGCCCGGCCGGGCTGCACTATCTGCAGCGTTTTCTGCCCGCCGCGGTGGACGGCACGCCCGGCCACGACTGGCGCGTGCTGGTGATCGGCGGGCGCGCGGTGGCGGCCATGCGGCGCGTCAGTGCGCACTGGATCCACAACGTCGCCCAGGGCGCGCAGGTGGAGCCGGCCCCCCTGACCCCCGCGCTGGCCACGCTGGCCGAGGCCGCCGCCGATGCGCTGGGGCTGGACTACGCCGGCGTGGACCTGATGCCGGTGGCCGAGGCGGAGCGTCGCGCCGGGCTGGCGCCGATCCAGATCCTCGAGGTCAACGGCGTGGCCGCCTGGCGCGGCCTGCAGAAGGTCACCGCGTTCGACATCGCCCGCGCGCTGGTGGACGACCTGATCGACCGCAAGCTGGCGGCCGCCCGCACGGGCCGCCCCCCCGCCGCGCGGGACGCGGCCGGCCAGGCGCGCCGGGCCTGAGCGGCGCAGCGGATCCCCGCCGTGTCGTCCCAAGCCGAGCCGCCCGACGCCGGGCCGATCCACCGGGCCTTCCTGCGCGCCTGCGCCTGGGATGTGGCGGTGCGCAAGCCCGGCAACGTCAGCCGGCATTCGCCCGGGCACGGCATGGCGGCGCAGCACTTCCTGGACAGCGCGCAGGCCGCAGCCGGCGCACTCTGCGCGCCCGGCCGCCGGGTGGGCGCGCGCATCGAGGCCGCGATGGCTGCCACCTGGGCGCGCGTGGGCTGCAACACCAACCTCGGCATCCTGCTGCTCTGCGCCCCGCTGGCCGCCGCGGCCGAGCGGCTGCGCGCCGAGGGCCGGGCCTGCACACCCGCCGCGCTGCGCGCTGCCCTGCAGGCGGTGCTGGCGGACCTCGACCGCGACGACGCGGCCGCCGCCTTCCGCGCCATCGTGCAGGCCAACCCCGGCGGCCTGGGGCACAGCCCACAGCAGGACGTGCGCGAGCCCCCGCAGGTGACGCTGCGTGCCGCCATGGCACTGGCCGCGCCGCGCGACCGCATTGCCCGCCAGTACCGCGACGGCATGGCCGAGCTGTTCGACCTCGGCCTGGCGGCGCTGGACCGCGCGCAGCGGGCCGCCCTGGCCGCCGCCGAGCCGGACGGCCCGGCGGCCGCGCCGGGCGGCGCCGCCGCGGCGGCGGTGCAGCGCCTCTACCTGGCCTGGCTGGCCAGCGCGCCCGATTCACACCTTGTGCGCAAGCAGGGCGAGGCCGTGGCACAGGTTGTCCTGTCGCAGGCGCAGCCCTGGGCGGCGCGCGCCGCCGCCGGCGCACGGCTGGACAGCGAGGCGGGCTTCACCGCCTGGGACGAGGCGCTGAAAGCGGCCGGATTCAACCCCGGCACCTCGGCGGACCTCACGGTGGCCACGCTGATGGCCGCCTTCCTGCTCGATGCGGGCGCGCAGATCCGGGTTGACCCGGGGGCCGCCGAAAGTGGCATGGATCCTGTTTAAGACCTGCAGGAATCGCGGTCGCTGCGCCGCCTCTCCGCCGCAGGCCGGGCACCGGGCCCGGCGCCTTGCGGACCCGAAAACCTTCACTGGAGACTGAAGAACCATGGCCAAGATCGATCGCATGATGGTGGGCGAGTCCCTCGTGGGCGACGGCAACGAAGTTGCGCACATCGACCTCATCATCGGCCCGCGCGGCAGCGCTGCCGAGACCGCCTTCGCGAACTGCCTGACCAACAACAAGGACGGTTTCACCTCGCTGCTGGCAGTGGTGGCGCCGAACCTGCTGTGCAAGCCGGCCACCGTGATGTTCAACAAGGTGACCATCAAGGGCGCCAAGCAGGCGGTGCAGATGTTCGGCCCGGCGCAGCGCGCGGTGGCGATGGCGGTGGCCGACAGCGTCGAGGACGGCACCATCCCGGCCGACGAGGCCGACAACCTCTTCATCAGCGTGGGCGTGTTCATCCACTGGCTGGCCGCCGACGACCGGAAGATCCAGGACTACAACTACGCCGCGACCAAGGAGGCGCTCGCCCGCGCGGTCGCCGGCAAGCCCACCGCCGCCGAAGTGGTGGCGGCCAAGGGCAGCGCCAGCCATCCCTTCGCGGCCGGGTGAGTGCCGCCGCTGCGAATGAACTGACTCCTGGGTGATGTTGGGCTCCCGGGCCGCCTGCGTGGAGGTGGCCCGGGCTTTTTCGTTTCCGCACGGGCGGCGCCGGCGCAACGGGCTCGGCGGTCTTCGATTCAGCCGCCCGTGATTCAGCGGCCTTCGGGCCCGGCCTGCGGCACCAGCCCCGAGCCGATCCAGCTCAGCACCTGCGCGCTGCGCAGCCGGGCCGCCTGCGCCTCCCGGCCGCAGCGCAGGTCGGCACGGCGGCGCTCGATCTGCACCCCCACGGCCTGCACGTTGTGGAACTTGCGCGGCTTGACCACACGCACGCGCACCCAGGCCGCGCCGAAGTCCAGCAGCAGCAGGCGGGCAATCTGCTCGGCCAGCGCCTCGAGCAGCTGCACGCCGTGGTCGAGCATCAGCGCATCGAGCCGCTCGCGCAGCACGCCGTAGTCGATGGTGTCGTCGATGCGGTCGCTGTCGCAGGCGCGCGCGCGCGGCAGGCCGGCGGTGACGTCGATGATCAGCGGCTGCGTCTCGTGCAGTTCGCTGGGGTGGATGCCGATCACCGTCTCGCCGCGGTAGCCCTCGACGAAGATGAGGTCGAGCGTCGGCGCATCGGACGACGCCGCGGCGGACATCGCCGGCGCGAAGGCGGCAGGATCGGGACGGGCGGACATGGGTCTCCTCGGCAAGGTGGGTTGCGGCCGGCATCGGAAGGTGCGGCTCGTCGGGCGCCGCAGCGCGGGCCCGGGCGCTGCCAAGCAATCCGCGCGCCCGCTGCGAGACCGTCGCGGGCCGGACAGGGTGGATCGGGGCTAGACCGGATGTGCCCGGGCGCGGAAGCGGGAAGAATTCCCGGGTGGCCACGGAGCGACCCGGCTCCGGGGCCGCCATGTCGAGTCCCTCCGGCGCGCGCCGCAGGCCCCCGACCCACAGGAGCAGCAGATGGTGATGGGACTGATCGGAAGCGGCCGACATGCGGATCGCGTCTTCGACGTGGTACGCGGCAGCTTCGATGCGCACAGCGCCGACGTGGTGGCGCGGTCCTGGCGGCGCTGCCTGGACGAATACCTGCTGCACCCGGACCGCCCGCGCGAGCTGCGGGCCCTCGATGCCGCGGCGCTGGAGGAGCGCATGGCGCGTTCGGCCAGCCTGCTGGACTGCGCCCGCCACGAGATGGCCACGCTCTACCAGCAGCTGTCGGACCCGGAGGCGGCGGTGGTGCTCACCGACACCGACGGCGTGATCCTGCACATGGTGGCCGCGCCGGATTTCGCCAGCGAGCTGGCGCCGCTGGGCCTGCGCCCCGGCGTGGTCTGGAGCGAGACCGAGGCCGGCACCAATGGCATGGGCACCTGCCTGGCCGCCGCCGCGCCGGTGGCCGTGCGCCGCGACGAGCACTTCTACACCCAGTTCACCGGGCTGACCTGCTCGGCCGTGCCGGTCTACGACCCCTCCGGCGAGATGGCCGCGGTGCTGGACGTCTCCAGCCGCTCGACCCTGATGCAGCAGCACCTGCTGGTGCTGCTGGGCATGACCGCGCGCATGATCGAGAACCGGCTGATCGACACCTGCTTCCGCCACGCCCATCCGCTGCACTTCCACAGCCGGCCGGAGTTCGTCTACACGCTGCACGAGGGCCGCCTGGCGGTGTCGGACGACGGGCGCATCCTGGCGGCCAACCGCAGCGCGCTGTTCCAGCTCGGCCTGAACAGCATGGCCGAGATCCGCGCGCGGCGCATCGAGGACATCTTCCAGACCTCGCAGGAGGACCTGCTGCAGCGCAGCACGCTGTCGTCCTTCCACCCGGTGGTGACCTACCGCGCGCATGCCTCGCACCGCTTCTTCGCGGTGATGCGCCGCCCGGCCCAGGAGGCCCAGGCGCTGCAGACCGGCAGCGCACTGGCCGGGGGGGGCGCCACGCCCCGCGCCCCGGTGCGCAGTGCGCCCGCCCACACCGCCCGGCTGCCCGCGGCCGGCCTGCCGGCCCTGGGCGACCCGCAGCTGGCCCGCCAGCTCGAGATCGGCCGGCGCGTCATCGCGCGCGCCACCCCGGTGCTGCTGTGCGGCGAGACCGGCGCGGGCAAGGAGGTCTTCGCCCGTGCGGTGCACGACGGCAGCCCCCGTGCCGGCGGCCCCTTCGTCGCGGTGAACTGCGCCAGCATCCCCGAGAGCCTGATCGAGTCCGAGCTGTTCGGCTACCGCGCCGGCGCCTTCACCGGCGCGCAGCGCAACGGCCGGCGCGGCAAGATCGCCCAGGCCGACGGCGGCACGCTCTTCCTCGACGAGATCGGCGACATGCCGCTGGACCTGCAGGCCCGCCTGCTGCGCGTGCTCGAGGAGCGCCAGGTCACGCCGCTGGGTTCGGAGGAGCTGGTCGCGGTGGACTTCCAGCTGCTCAGCGCCAGCCACCGCAACCTGCTCGACCTGGTCGAGCAGGGGCGCTTTCGCGAGGACCTGTACTACCGCCTCGCCGGTGTCGAGCTGCGCCTGCCGCCGCTGCGCGAGCGCAGCGATAAGCGCGAGCTGATGCGCCAGCTGCTGGTGGCCGAGGGCGGCGCCGAGGCCTGCCTGAGCCCCGAGGCCGAGCAGCGCCTGCTGGCCTATCACTGGCCGGGCAACGTGCGGCAGCTGCGCCACGTGCTGCGCTCGGCCTGCGCGCTGGCCGACGGCGAGCCGATCCGCCTCGAGCACCTGCCGACGCTGCTGCAGGCCGGCAGCACGGCCGCGGCACTGGCGGCGCCGACACAGCCGGCCGCGCTGGAGCCGGCACCGAACTTGCCTTCAGTCGGGGTCCATGCCGCCGCGGGCGACGAGATCGACGAGGCGGTGCTCAAGCTGAACCCCATCCAGGCGAACGAGCGTCAGATGCTGTTGAAGATGCTCGAACAGCACCGCTGGAACGTCAGCAGCGTCGCCAAGGCCTTCGATGTCAGTCGCAACACCCTGTACCGCCGACTCCACAAACTGCACATCCGCCTGTCCCACCCCTCCGACGGCGAGTGAGGATCCGGCGCAGGCCGGCGGCGCACCGCGCTCGCGCTTCGCCTGGTGCCTCACCGGATCCGGCCACGGCCTGCACGAATGCCTGGCGCTGGCCGAGCGGCTGCCGCAGGTGGACCTCTTCCTCTCGGCCGCGGCCGAGGAGGTGCTGGGCATCTACGAGATTCCGCTCGAGCGCCTGAAGACGCGCTTTCGCGTGCTGCGCGACAAGACCGCCAGCGCCGTACCGGTGGGCCAGCTCTACACCGACGCCTACCACAGCGTCGTGATCGCGCCGGCCACCAGCAACACCGTGGCCAAGTGCGCCTACGGCTTCTCGGACACGCTGCCCACCAACATGTTCGCCCAGGCGGGCAAGCTGGGCATTCCCGGCATCGTCTACGCCTGCGACACCGAGCCGGTGGTGGTGACCCGCGCGCCGCACGACTGGGTCACGCTGCGGCCGCGCCGGCTCGAGCTCGACAACGTCGAGCGGCTGCGCAGCGTCGACCACGCGCGCGTGGTGGCCTCGCTGGCCGAACTCGAGGCCGCGCTCACGCAGCGCCTGCAGGAACTGGCCCTGTCGTGGATCACCTCGTCTTCCTGACCGGCCGGCTGGCCGAGCCGGCGCTGCGCCGGGTGCTCGAAGGCCTGGAGACGGTCCAGGGCGAGCGGCCCTTCACCTGGGAGGTGCGCGAGATCGGCCTGCAGGTGGCCGCGCTGATGACCGCCGAGCTGATCCGCCGCCGCGTGCCGGCGCCGATCCGCAGCAGTGCGCCGGTCACCCGCCTGATCGTGCCCGGGCGCTGCCAGGGCGACCTCGCGGCCCTGTCGGCGCACTACGGCATCCCGGTCGAGCGCGGCCCCGAGGAACTCAAGGACCTGCCGGCCCACTTCCGCCGCGCCGCCCGGCCGGTGGACCTGAGCGCGTACCGCACGCAGATCTTTGCCGAGATCGTCGAGGCGCCGCAGCTGACGGTGGCGCAGATCGTCTCGCGCGCCGCCGCGCTGGCCGCCGACGGGGCCGACGTGATCGACCTGGGCAGCCTGCCCGCCACGCCCTTCCCGCATCTGGCCGAGAGCGTGCGCACGCTGAAGGCGGCGGGGTACCGCGTCAGCGTCGACAGCCTGGTGGCCGAGGAGCTGCTGGCCGGAGCGCAGGCCGGGGCCGACGTGTTGCTCAGCCTGCCGCCCGGGCTGCTGTGGATCGCCGACACGTTGCCCGAGGGCTGCACGCCGGTGCTGATCGGCCGCGAGCCGGGCGACGAGGCCGGCCTGCACGCCAGCATCCGCGAGATGCAGCGGCGCGGCCGGCCCTTCCTGGCCGACCCCATCCTCGACCCCCTGCCCTTCGGGCTGGCGCGCTCGATCGTGCGCTACCAGCGCCTGCGCGATGCCTTTCCCGACGCACCGATCCTGATGGGCGTGGGCAACGTCACCGAGCTGACCGAGGCCGACACCAGCGGCCTCAACGCCCTGCTGCTCGGCCTGGCCGCCGAGCTGGACGTGGCCGCGATCCTGACCACCCAGGTCAGCGCGCACGCCCGCCACGCGGTGCGCGAGGCCGATCTGGCGCGGCGCATCATGCACGCCGCGGTGCAGCTGCGGACCCTGCCCAAGGGCCTGCACGACGGCCTGATGACGGTGCACGCGAAGCAGCCCTGGCCCGACACGCCCGCGGAGATCGCCGCCACCGCGGCGCAGGTGCGCGACCCCAACTTCCGCATCCAGGTGGCCGCCGACGGCCTGCACGTCTACAACCGCGACGGCCTGCACCACGCCCGCGACCCCTTCACGCTCTGGCCGCAGCTGGGCCTGCAGGACGACGCCGGCCATGCCTTCTACATGGGCGTGGAGCTGGCCCGCGCCGAGATCGCCTGGCAGCTCGGCAAGCGCTACGTGCAGGACCAGCCGCTGGACTGGGGCGTGGCCGCCGCCGATGCCGCCGCCGCGGCCTGTGCCCCGGCGACCACGAAGCCCCGCCGCGGCGCTGCGCCGGCCTCTCCGGCGGCACCCACCCCCGCCGAAGTCCCCCCGCCTGCGGCCGAAGGAGGGCCGTCGCATGGACCCCGCTGACGTGATCTTCGAGGTGGTGCTCGCCACCGAGTCGCCCGAGGGCCGCCTGCACCTGGCGCCCATGGGCGTGCGCTACCGCGGCCGGCAGGTCGTGGTGATGCCCTTCCGGCCCTCGACCACGCTGGACAACCTGCTGGCCACCCGCCACGGCGTGCTCAACATCGTCACCGACACCCGGGTCTTCGCCGGCTGCGTGACCGGCCGGCGCGACTGGCCCACGGTGGCCCTGGGCGCGCACGCTCCGCAGGCCACGGGCGCCGCACCGCCGGGGGCCGGCGCCGGCCGCGGACACCGCCTGGCCTGCGCCCTGCGCCACCTGGTGCTGCAGCTGGCCGAGGTGCAGGACGATGCCCAGCGCCCGGTGCTGACGCTGGACGTGCTGGAGGACGTCACGCACGCCCCCTTCCCCGGGCTGAACCGGGCCCAGGCGGCGGTGATCGAGGCCGCCGTGCTGGTCAGCCGGCTGCACCTGCTGCCGCTGGCGCGCATCGAGCAGGAGATGGCGATCGGCCAGAACGCGGTGGACCGCACCGCCTCGGCCGCTGAACACGAGGCCTGGGGCTGGCTGTGCGAGGCGGTGCAGCGGCACCGCAGCCGGCAGGAGCTGGCGGCATGAACGGCGCCGTGGCCGCCGCGCCCGGCGGTGACCGTCTGCGCGCCGCGCTGGGCGGTCCCGCCCCGCGCGCGCTGGTGAGCGTGCGCGACCTCGACGAGGCCCGCCTGGCTGCAGCGGCGGGGGTGGCCCTGGTGGATCTGAAGGAGCCTGCCGAGGGCGCCCTCGGCGGGCTGGACCCGCGGCGCATCGCGGCCATCGTGGCCGCCCTGCGCGTGCGCGCCCCGGCCACGCCGGTCAGCGCCACGATCGGCGACTGGCCGGCCGAGGCGCTCGACGCCATCGAGGCGCGCGTGCGCCAGGTCGCGGCCAGCGGGGTCGATGCGGTCAAGGTGGGCGTCGTGCCCGGGCCGGCCGCCGCGGCGCTGGTGCAGGCGCTGGGGCGGCTGGCGCGCGAAGGTCTGCCGCTGGTGCCGGTGCTGCTGGCCGACGCCGGCCTGCCGGAGGCGCTCTGGCAGCGCTGCCTGGACAAGGATTTCACGGCCGTGATGCTCGACACCGCCGACAAGTCGGCCGGCAGCCTGCTGCAGTGCATCGACCCGGACCGGCTGCAGCCGCTGCTCGCGCAGGCGCGGCGCCGGGGCCTGTGCACCGGGCTGGCCGGCGCGCTGCGGCAGGAGGACCTGCCGACGCTGCAGCGGCTGCAGCCGGACTTCGCGGGCTTTCGCTCCGCGGTCTGCGCCGGTGACCGGCGCGGCCAGCTCGAGGTGCGGCGGCTGCACGCCCTGCTGCGGGCGCTGGCGGCGGCCCCGGTGGTCGCGCCGCCCGGTCTCGCGCCCGCCTGACCCGCCCGGGCGCAGGGGCTGCGCTGCGGCCCCGTTCCGCGGCCCCGTTCGGCGGCTGCGGCGACAGCCGGGCTCCCGGGGCGCCCCGACGATCTCAGGGGCCGGCGCCCAGGCGCTGCACGCCGGTCTGCGGCAGCCGGTCGCCGTGCAGCAGCAGGTGGCGCAGCGCGTCGAACTCGTCGCCGCCGAGCAGGTCGATCGGCAGCCCGGCCTGCCGCGCCCCGTGGGCAAAGGCCGCGTCCAGCACGCCGTCGGCCACCAGCTCCTCGACCGCGCGCCAGGACGCCACGCGGCAGCGCTTGACCACCACCAGCCGCTCGGCGTGCAGCCGGCGCGCCAGGCCCAGCGCGATGCTGTCGCTGGTCACGTCCCAGCAGGTGGTGGCGTCGGGCTGCTCGCGCAGCAGCGCCAGCGGCATCCACAGCACCGTACCGCCGCGGCGCAGCAGCGGGGCGATCTCCGACTCGCGCGCGGCCAGCTGCAGCTGCGGCGCCAGGCCGCGCAGCAGGTAGCCGTTCTGCACCATGGCCAGCACGGCCATGTTGTGAGCGGCCAGGTCGTCGAAGGCCCAGCGCGACTGCAAGGCACGCACCTCGTCGGCCAGCGTGCCGCCACCGCAGACGACCGCGACCCGCCCCCCGCCCAGCTGTGTCAGCAGCTCCAGCCATCTCGGCAGCGCGGGATCGCTGCACAGGCTCCCGCCCAGCTTGACCACCCACATCAGACGGTCTCCTTGTTGTTGTCGGCCTGCGCGAACAGGGCCCCCACCGCCACGCTCGGGGCGCACAGTCGCGCGCCGTCGCGCAGACCATTGTCGTCACCGTCGGCCGCGTCCGGGCTCAGGATCGCCCCGAAGTCGCAGATCCGTGCCGATGTCGCGCCCAGCGCCGGGTCGAGCCGCGCCAGCAGATCCGGCAGCAGGAAGGCGCCGCAGCCGGCGGCCACCACGGCCGCCCCGGCCAGATCGCGCCGCCGGTCGCGCAGCAGGCGCTGCAGCTCCTCGGCCAGGCGCTCGAGCTGGGCCGCCCGCCAGCGTCCGGCGAAGTCCCGCCAGTCGCCCTCGCTGCCGTCGCGGGCATCGCAGCCCACCATGCGGCCCAGGCGGGCACGGGTGGCCGGCAGGTCCTTGGCCGCCCCGTCGGCGGCCGGATGCAGGTCGTGCGCCGGATCGAGCTCGCCGGTCAGCCGGTAGACATCGGCGGTGGTGGCGAAGAACTCGTTCATCACGTTGAGCGACTGCCCCTGGAACGCGATGCGCCGCGCCAGGGCGCACAGCGGGGTGCGCACCACGCCCTGGTAGACCAGCTCGCCGCTGGCCAGGCGGTCGCGGTCGCTGCGGCTCGGGCCGACCAGGCCACCGGCCTCGAAGAGGATCAGGTCGGTGGTGGTGCTGCCGATGTCCACCAGCAGGCCACGCGGCAGTCTTCGGGCGGCCAGCAGCGCGGTGGCGCGCCAGTTGGCCGAGGCGATGTCCGCCCAGCGCTCCCCCGCCCGGGCCGGGCGGCACCAGTCCGACGCCCCGGCGAACAGGCGCACCCGCTGCGGCCAGCCGGCCTCGAAGCGCGCGGCGATGCGCTGCACGCCGTCGGCCCGGTCGGCGAAGAGGTCGGTCATCTCGCCGGTCATCGTCACCGCGTGCCAGGCCTGGCCGGCCTGTGGCCAGCGCGCCGCCGCCAGCGCCAGCCCCAGGTCGAGCTGCGCCATGCCCTGCCAGAGCGGGCAGGCCCACTGCGCCACGTCCTGCAGCCGGCCGTCGTGCAGCAGGCAGGCCTTCAGGTGGGCGCCGCCGACGTCCCAGCCCAGCACCCAGCCGCCCCGGCGCTTCGTCGTCTCGTGCGGCAAGGCCTGCCCCGCACGGCGCTCAGGCATGCAGCACCTCGCGCGCCAGCGGATCCCGTAACGGCCGCAGCGCCTGCGCCAGGACCTCGCCGGCCAGGTTGCGCCCCAGGGCCTGCGACAGCCCGACATAGGCACAGGTCACCCGGGCGTTGACCTCGATCACCACCGGCCCGGCCTGCGGATGCCAGACGAAGTCCACGCCGACGAAGCCGCGCAGGCCCGGCAGCGCCCGCCGCAGCGCCGCGGCCAGCGCCTGCAGGCGCGGGCGGCGCGGATCGCCGCCGCCCGGGTCGAGCCGCTGCACGCCCTCGAAGGACAGGCGGCCGTCCGGCGCCAGCTGCAGGCACTGGCGGTTCCAGGCCAGCCAGTCGACCGCCGGCTCCTGCGGCGACAGAGCGCCCTGCGGGCCCCGCGGTTCGCGGGCCAGCAGCGACAGGCTCATCGCCTCGCCCTCCACCCAGGGCTGCAGCAGGGCGGCTTCGCCAGCGGCCCGACGGCGCTGCAGCGCCTGCCGGGCCTCGGCCAGCCGGGTGAAGACCTGCGTGTCCACCGCACCCGCACCGTCGTCGGGCTTGACCACCCAGCGCTGCGCCGAGGCCACCCAGGCCGCCTCCAGCGGCGTGGCCAGGCCCTGGCGGGCCAGCGCGGCCAGCGTGCGGGTCTTGGAGGCGCACAGCCACTGGGTCGGCGCATCGCTGCCCAGCCACACCGCCGGGGCCGCCAGGGCCTGGCACTGCGCCAGCAGGCCGCCGGTTTCCGGCGCCACCGCCCAGACGGCGTCCCAGTGGCCGCGCTGTCGGGCCAGGAAGTCCAGCGGCGCCTCGCCGGGATCCGGTCGCAGGCCCAGCAGCCGCGGGTCGGCCGCGCTGGGCAGCGCCGCGGCCGTGCCGACCACGCCCAGCCGGCCGAGGCGCTGCGCCGGCAGGGCGAGCAGATCGTGCATCATCGCGTCGCGCATCGCCCGGCCCATCGGCAGCAGCTCGGCCTCGGCCGGGTCGCCGTGCAGGCCGCCGGCGGTGACGTATTCGAGCAGCAGCACCCGCGTCATCGTTCCCTCCCCGCGTACCGGCCCGTCGCCGGCCGGCGTCCCATCCGATGCTCCCGATGTCCCTCCCCGCCTCGCCCCTGGCCGTGATCCCGGTGCTCGACCTGCGCGGCGGTCAGGTCGTGCACGCGCGGCGCGGCCAGCGCGAGCGCTACGCACCGATCCAGTCGCGCCTGGCGCCGGGCAGCGACCCGCTGCGCCTGGCGCAGGCACTGCTGCAGCACAGCGGCAGCACGCGGCTCTACCTGGCCGACCTGGACGCGCTGCAGGGCGGCCCGGTGCAGACGGCGCTGCTGCAGCGCCTGGTCGAAGCGCTGCGGGCCGAGCACCCCGGTCTGCGCCTCTGGCTCGATGCCGGCTGGCCCGACCGGGACGCTGCCCACACGCTCTGGCAGCAGTTGGGCGCGGCCGCCACCGCCCTCGACCCGGTCTTCGCCAGCGAGGCGCTGCGCGACCCGGCTGCGCTGGCCCATTGCTTCGATCCGCAGGACGCGCTGGGCCGGCGGGCGCTGCTGTCGCTGGACCGCCGCGACGGACGCACCCTGGACGCGGCGGGCGCCTGGCAGCGCCCGGACCTCTGGCCCGCGCAGGTGATCGTGATGACCCTCGAGCGCGTCGGAAGCGCCGCCGGCCCGGACCTCGACACCCTGGCGGCGCTGCGGGCGCTCGCCCCGGAGAAGCAGTTCATCGGCTCGGGCGGCATCCGCGATGCGGCCGACCTGCAGGCCGCCGCCACCACCGGCGCCTGCGGCTGGCTGGTGGCGAGTGCCCTGCACGAGGGGCGGCTGGCCGGCCGCTGATGCAAGGAGGCGGGCCGGGCAGCCGGACGGGCCCGCGGAGCGCGAACGGGAGAAGGACATGGCGCCGGTCTTTCAGGTTTCGTGCCACGCTGCGGACGGCGGGGCCGCGCCGCCGACGCCACACTCTGTGACGCCCGGCCGGCCGGCCGGGGGGTCTCGGGTGCACAGCCTGTCTCCGTGGCGGTGCGCCGCCCCCGCCACCATGCCCGGGCCGCGCGGTGGCACGTGCTTTGCCTCCCAGCGCGGTCATGACCGCCGAGACACGTGTTGCCGATCGGGCGCCGCCCGTCTGGACCTGCCCCTTCTGCCCGCTGCTCTGCGACGACCGCAGCGCTGCGGCACCCGGCTGCGCCCGGGCCGAGGCCGGCCTGGCCGCTTCGGCCGCCGGCATCGGGTCCGCCCCATCGCCCGCCGTACCGGCCCGTCTGCACGGCCTGCCCGTGCCGCGCGAGCAGGCCCTGCGCGTGGCGGCCGAGTGGCTGCACACCGCCCGCCAGCCGCTGCTGGCGGGCTGGGGAGCGGACATGGCAGCGGCCCGCGCGCTCTACCCGCTGGCCTGCCGCGTGGGTGCCATCAGCGATGTGACCGCGGGCGAGCCGCTGGCCCAGGCCCTGCGCGCCCAGCAGGACCGCGGCGGCTACACCGCCACGCTGGCGGAGGTGCGCCGCCACGCCGACCTGATCGTCTGCATCGGCAGCTGGCCGGCCGAGCGCGCGCCGCGGCTGTTCGAGCGGCTGCTGGCTGGTCGCGACGTGCCGCCCGCCATCGTGGTACTGGGCGACGGCGTGGATCCGCCGCGCTCGATCACGGTCGAAGGGCAGACCACCGACATCGAGTGGCTGCCCCCTGACCAGGACCTGCCGGCCACCGCCGCGCTGCTGCACCTGGCGCTGACGCGGCCGGCGCGCTGCCCGGACGAGCGGCTGTGCGCACTGGCCGAGCGGCTGAAGGCGGCCCGCTACGCCGTGCTGGTGTGGGAGCCGGGCCAGCTCGGCGTCCATGCGGGGCTGGTGATCGAGCGGCTGCAGGGCCTGATCGGCCGGCTGAACCTCACTGGCCGGGCCGCCGGCTTTCCGCTCGGCGGCTCGGGCGGTGCGGCCACGGCCCAGGCGGTGCACACCTGGCTGTCCGGCCTGCCGCTGCGCACGCAGGTGGGCCCGCGCGGGCTGGAGCACGACGGGCTGCGCCTGGGCTGCGAGCGCCTGCTCGCCGACCGGGCGGTGGACCTGCTGCTCTGGGTGGGCACGTACCCGGAGCAGCGCCCGCCGGATGGCGACCGCCCGCGCATCCTGCTCGGCCCGCCGGCGCTCGCGGCCTCGCTGGGGCATGAGTCGGCCACCGTCTTCCTGCCGGTGGGCACGCCAGGCGTGGACCACGCCGGCCACCTGCTGCGCGGCGACAGCGTGGTGATGCTGCCGCTGCAGGCGCTGCGGCCCTCGGCGCTGCCCTCGGTGGCCGAGACGGTGACGGCGCTGCTGGCGGAAGTGCAGCGGCTGGATGCCATGGCTGCAACGGAGGTGGTGGCATGACCTGGACCCTGCTGCGCGGCGGCCGGCTGCACGACCCGACGAACGGCGTCGATGGCGAGGTCCGCGACCTGGCGATCCAGGACGGCCGCCTCGTGGCGATTCCCGACGAACCGCCCGCCGAGGTGATCGACGCCAGCGGCTGCATCGTCATGGCCGGTGGCATCGACCTGCACAGCCACATCGGCGGCGGCAAGGTCAACCTGGCGCGCCTGCTGCTGCCGGAGGACCACCGCGACCGCATGGTGGGCAGCAAACCTTGTGCGGTGAGCGACAACCCGCTGGAGCTGGTCTCCTGCGGCCACGCCACCCCCGGCACGCTGGCCACCGGCTACCGCTACGTGCAGATGGGCTACACGGCGGCCTTCGAGCCGGCGATGCTGGCGGCCAACGCCCGGCAGGCCCACATGGAGATGGGCGACACCCCCATCCTCGACCACGGCGCCTATGTGCTGCTGGGCAACGACGAGCACTTCCTGCAGCGCCTGGCCGAAGGCGCGCCGCCCGAGGAGATCCGCGACCTGATCGGCTGGACGCTGCAGGCCACCAAGGCCATGGGCATCAAGGTGGTCAACCCGGCCGGCATCTCCGCCTTCAAGTACCACCAGCGCAAGCTGGACGTCGACGAATCGCATGTGCACTGGGGCGTCACCCCGCGGCAGGTGGTGCAGGCGCTGGCGCGCGGGCTGACCGACCTGGGCGTGCCGCACCCGCTGCACATCCACGGCAGCAACCTGGGCGTGGCCGGCAACATCGCCAGCACGCTGGCCACCATCGACGCCCTCGAAGGGCTGCCGGCGCACCTGACGCATGTGCAGTTCCACGCCTACGGCAAGGAAGGGCCGAAGAAGTTCTCGTCGGCCGCGCTGCAGCTGGTGGAGGCGGTGAACACGCGGCCGCAGCTGTCCATCGACGTCGGCCAGATCCTCTTCGGCCAGACGGTCACCGCCTCGGGCGACACGATGCGCCAGCACGCCAACGCCGGGCTGGCCAGCCCGCGCAAGTGGATCGGCGCGGACATCGAGTGCGAGGCCGGCTGCGGCGTGGTGCCCTTCCGCTACCAGGAAAAAAGCTACGTCAACGCGCTGCAGTGGGCCATCGGGCTGGAGATCTTCCTGTCGGTGCGCAACCCCTGGCAGGTGGTGCTGACCACCGACCACCCCAACGGCGCGCCCTTCACCAGCTACCCGCACCTGATCCGCCTGCTGATGGACCGCCCCTTCCGCGAGGAACAGCTCGCCCGCCTGCACCCGGACGTCGCCGCGAATTCGGCGCTGAAGGACCTGAAGCGCGAACTGACGCTGCAGGAGATCGCGGTGATGACCCGCGCTGCCCCGGCGAAGCTGCTGGGCCTGACCGACCGCGGCCACCTGGGCGTGGGCGCCGCGGCGGACATCGCCGTCTACCGCGACGACCCCACTGACCGCGAGCGCATGTTCACCACGCCGGAGTGGGTGTTCAAGGACGGCCGGGTGGTGGCCCGCGCCGGGCGCATCACCGCCACACCGGTGGGTGGCACGCACTTCGTGACACCGCGCTTCGACGACGAGCGGGACACCGGTTTCGCTGAAGCACTGCGCCAGCGCATGGCGCGCAACGGCTCGGTGCACCCGCAGCACCTGGAAATCGGCCACGACGAGCTCTGCGCCTGCTGCCGCGGCGGGCGGCTGCTGCCCACGGCCTGCTTCGAGGGGGCGGCGACATGAGCGGCGGCGATCTGTTTCTCAATGGCATCGCGGTGGACGACACCTTTGCCGAGGCCTTCCCGATGAAGGCCACGCGCGTCGTCGTCACCGCGCACCGCATCGAGTGGGCGCGGCATGCCGGGGTGACGGCCACCGGCTTCGCCACCTCGGTGATCGCCTGCGGCTGCGAGGCCGGCATCGAGCGCGAGCTGGGCCCCGACGAGACGCCCGACGGCCGGCCCGGCGTGGCGCTGCTGCTCTTCGCGATGAGCGGCAAGGAGCTGGCCAAGCAGCTGGAGCGCCGCGTCGGCCAGTGCGTGCTGACTTGCCCGACGACAGCGGTCTTTGCAGGGATTCACGAAGGAGAGGCCATCGGCCTGGGCAAGAACCTGCGCTTCTTCGGCGACGGCTGGCAGACCAGCAAGGTGATCGGCGGGCGGCGCTACTGGCGCGTGCCGGTGATGGACGGCGAGTTCATCGCGCAGGAGACCACCGCGGTGGTCAAGGGCGTGGGCGGCGGCAACCTGCTGCTGCTGGCGCGCGACACCGACGCCGCGCTGGACGCCGCCGAGGCCGCGGTGGCCGCGATGCGCCGGGTGCCGGACGTGGTGATGCCCTTCCCCGGCGGCGTGGTGCGCTCCGGCTCCAAGGTGGGCAGCCAGTACCCGGCGCTGATGGCGTCCACCAACGACGCCTTCTGCCCCACGCTGGTCGGCCTGGCGACGAAGAGCGAGCTCGACGAGCGCATCGGCTGCGTGATGGAGATCGTCATCGACGGGTTGACCGAGGCCGCGGTGGGCGAGGCGATGCGCGTGGGCATGAACGCCGTCATCGAACGGGGTGCCGACAGTGGCTTGATCCGCATCTCCGCCGGCAACTACGGCGGCAAGCTGGGGCCCTTCCACTTCCCCCTGCGGCGCTTGCTGGGTGCCACCCAAGGAGCGTCGGCATGAACGGCCACCGCCTGACCCTGCGCCAGCGCCTGCCGCTGCGGCTGGACCTGCGCGGCGTGCTGCCCGGCGCGCTGGCCGCCCTGGACCTCGCCGCCGTCGAGCGCCTGCCGGTGGCGCATGGCCGCGAGTGGCTGCCACTGGCCGAGTGCTTCCACATCGAGGCGTTCGAGGCCGCTCAACCGAGCCTGCACCTCATCGGCGACCTCGCCCGCGTCGATCACCTCGGCTGGGGCCTGGACGGCGGGGACATCCTCGTCGACGGCCCGGTAGGCGACCACCTCGGCAGCACGATGCGCGCGGGCACGATCCGCGTGCGCGGCTCGGCCGGCGACCTGGCCGGCGTGGAGATGGCCGGCGGCGAGCTGCACATCGAGGGCGACGCCGGCCACTTCGTCGCCAGCCCCCTGCCGGGCAGCATGGACGGCATGCGCGGCGGGCTGATCTGCATCCACGGCCGCGCCGGCGACCGGCTCGGCGACCGCATGCGCCGCGGCAGCGTCATCGTCGCTGGCGACGTGGGCGACTTCGCCGCCTCCCGCCTGGTGGCCGGCAGCGCGCTGCTGGGCGGTCGTGCCGGCGCGCACCCCGGCTACGGGCAGCGCCGCGGCAGCCTGGTCTGGCTGCAGCCGGACGCGGCGCCCGAGCCGCCCCCCACCTTCGTGCCCGGCCAGGGCGACGCGGCCGTGTTCTGGCAGCTCTTCGCCCGCGACCTCGCCCGGCTGGGCCGCCAGCACTTCGCGGGTCAGCCGCTGGCCGATCGACTGGCCGACCTGCCCGCGCGGCGCCCGCAGCGCTGGCGCGGCGACCTGGCGGTGGACGGCCACGGCGAGTGGCTGCTGCCGCGCTGAGATCTGCGCCCGATTCGAACGCACGCTTTCACCCCCACCGGAGACCCGATGAGCCACCACCGCGCCCTGCCCTACACCTTCCATGCCGGAGAAGCCACCGTGCTGGCCGCCGAGGGCCAGTTCACCGACGCGATGCCCGAGATCCTGATCGGCCGCGTCGACGGCCCGGTCGGCCAGGCCTTCGCCAACATGATGGCGCAGAGCAAGGGCCACACCGCGATGTTCGCGATCCGCGCCTGCAACCAGCTGGTGCGCCCGGCCACGATCACCGTGCCGAAGGTGACGCTCAAGGACATGGCCAACATCGACCTGTTCGGCGGCGTGGTGCAGAGCGCCACCGCCGACGCGGTGCTGGACTGCGTGATCGAGGGCATCATCCCGCGCGAGCTGGTCGACGAGCTGTGCATCGTCAGCCTGGTCTGGATCGACCCGCGCTGCGCCCAGGACCCGAACCTCGACAAGAAGGACATGTACCGCACCAACTACGAGGCCACCAAGCTGGCGCTCGAGCGGGCACTCCACAACGAACCCACGATCGACGAACTCATTGCCAACCGTGCGACCATCAAACATGACATGAACGATTGGGATCGATGACCCTGCGCCCCCTCACCGCACCCTTTGCCCTGCTCGACGACGCCGGGGCCAGCGATGCCGCGCCGACCAGCCGGCTGTACACCGGCTTCGTGCGCGAGCACCGCTGCACTGACCCGGCCGATCTGGCCGCCACCTGGGCGGCGGTGCAGGCCGACCTGCGCGGCCGAGGAGCAGCAGCGGAGCCTCTTCACGCCGTGCTGCTGGCCGACTACGAGTGGGGCGCCCGGCTGATCGGCGCCGCGCACCGGCCGTCGCGCAGCGAGGAGCCGGCCGCGCTGCGGGTGCTGATGTTCCGCCGGCTGCAGCGGCTGTCGGCCGACGCCGTCAGCGCCTGGCTGACGGAGCAGGACTGCGATCACGCCCCGGCCGGCACGCTGGGCCTGACACCGAGCGTGGACGACGCGGCCTTCGACGCCGCCATCGCGGCCATCCACGCCGCCATCGCCGATGGCGAGACCTACCAGGTCAACTACACCTACCGCCTCGACGGCCAGGCCTGGGGCGAGCCCATCGCGCTGTACCGCCGCCTGCGCGAGCGCCAGCCGGTGCCCTACGGCGCGCTGATCGCCCTGCCCGCGCGCGCCGACGACGCGCGGCGCTGGGTGCTGAGCCGCTCGCCCGAGCTCTTCCTGCGCCACGAGGCCGGCGTCGTCACCGCCCGGCCGATGAAGGGCACCGCCCGCCGCGTGGCCGGCGACCCGCTGGGCGACAGCGAGACCGCCCGCGAGCTGGCCGGCGACATCAAGAACCGGGCCGAGAACCTGATGATCGTCGACCTGCTGCGCAACGACCTGGGCCGCATCGCGCTGATCGGCTCGGTGCGGGTGCCGCAGCTCTTCGAGATCGAGCCCTACGCCACGCTGTTCCAGATGACCTCCACCGTGATGGCCCGGCTGCAGCCGGCGGCGGACCTGCCGGCGCTGCTGCGCGCCACCTTCCCCTGCGGCTCGATCACCGGCGCGCCCAAGCGGCGCACGATGCACTGGATCGAGCGGCTGGAGAGCGCGCCGCGCGGGCTGTACTGCGGCGCGATCGGTTGGGTGGACGCCCCCGCCGACCCCGATCAGCGCTGCGAGGACTTCTGCCTCAACGTCGCGATCCGCACCCTGACCCTGGGCGAGGCGCGCGACGGCCTGCGCCCCCTGCGCCTGGGCGTGGGCGCCGGCATCGTGATGGACAGCGTGGCCGCCGACGAGCGTGCCGAGTGCCGGCTGAAGGCGCGCTTCCTCACCGCACTGGACCCGGGCTTCGAGCTCTTCGAGACGATGCGCGGCGAGCCGCACTACGGCATCGCGCTGCGCGACGAGCACCTGGCGCGGCTGGCGCGCAGCGCGCAGGCGCTGGGTTTCGCCTTCGACGCCGAAGCGGCCCGCGCGCTGCTGGACGAAGCGGCGCAGGCGCTGGCCGGCCCGACCCGGCTGCGCCTGGCGCTGGCGCACGACGGCCGGCTCAGCCTGCGCCAGGCCGCGCTGGCGCCGCTGCCCGCCGAGCGCGACGGCGTGCGGGGCGGGCCGGTGCGGCTGATCGTCTCGCCGCAGCGCCTGCCCGACGCCGCACCGCTGGCGGCCTTCAAGACCACGCTGCGCGCGCACTACGACGCGGGTGTGGCGGCCGCCGAGGCGCAGGGCGCCTTCGACAGCCTGTTCCTCACCCGCGACGGCCGGCTGGTGGAGGGCGGGCGCAGCAGCGTCTTCCTGCGCCTGGACGGCCGCTGGTGGACCCCGCCGGTGAGCGACGGCGCCCTGCCCGGCGTGATGCGTGCCCAGCTCCTGGCCGACCCGCTGGTGGCGGCCGGCGAGCGCACCTTGACGCTGGCCGACCTGCAGCGCGCCGAGGCGATCTGGGTCAGCAATGCGCTGCGCGGGGTGCTGCGCGCCGAGCTGGCGCCGGGTCGACTCGCCGACCCGTTCCCGGCCGATGCAGCGACCCAGGCCGGCTGAACCGCGGTCCGCGCCCATGCGACTGGCCCTGTTCGACCTGGACCACACGCTGATCCCCTTCGACAGCGGCCTGGCCTGGACCGAGTGGCTGGCCACCCAGGGCGTGCTGCCGGCCGACGCGCCGCAGCGCCACCTGGACCTCTGCCGCGAATACGTCGCCGGCCGGCAGGACATCCACAGCCTGCACCGCGCCACGGTCGCACCCATCGCCCACCTCGCGCAGGCGGACCTGGCGCGCCTGGCGCAGGGCTTTGCCGCCGCGGTGTCGCCCCGGCTGCCGGCCTCGTCCCGCGCGCTGGTGGCCCGTCACCGTGACGCCGGCCACCACTGTGTGCTGGTCACCGCCACCACCCGCTTCATCGCCGAAGTGTTTGCGCGGCATTTCGGCCTGCACGACCTGATTGCCACCGAAGCGGCGCGCGACGCCGCCGGCCACCTCACCGGCGAGGCGATCGGCGAGCCCTGCTGGGGCCCGCACAAGGTCACCCACGTGGAAGCCTGGCTGGCGCGCCGGCAGGCCCCCCGGCTGGCCGACTGCGCCTTCAGCGCCTTCTACAGCGACGCTGCCAGCGACCTGCCGCTGCTGGAGGCCGTGCAGCAGCCGGTGGCGGTGCGGCCGGACGAGCGGCTGCGTGCCGTGGCGGTGGCGCGAGGCTGGACGGTTCAGGACGAGTGAGCCAGTCCATCGCCCGACCGGGGAGGCCCCGCGCCGTGGGCGCAGGCGCAGCAATCAGGGCTGCGGCTCGAGCGACGGATGGCGGCCGTAGGCGTTGTCACCCGGTTCGCTGCCCTTCAGCGCGAAGAGCAGCAGCAGCAGGAGCCAGCCGATCACCGGCACGAGCAGGAGCAGCAGCCACCCACCGGAACGGCCGGTGTCGTGCAGGCGCCGCACCGCCACCGCCAGCGAGGGCAGCAGCGTGCCCAGCGCGAACAGGCTGCTCAGCAGCCCGCCGCCGGCACGGCCGTCGCCGGTGCCGGCGATGTCGTCCAGCAGCGCCAGCACGAGGGCGATGAGCAGATAGACCAGCGCGAAGGACCAGAACTCGCGACGGCCTGCCCGCCCCCGAAAGGTGGCGTACTGCCGAAGGACGGCGACGAACCAGGACATCTCCACTCTCCGGTGATCCTGCTGCGGGCAGGTCGCGCCAGTATAGGGACGCGGCGGGCGCCGATGCGGCCTCACCCGGCCGGGGCGCCGAGCCAGCGCCGCATCGTGTACTTCGCCAGGCCGGGGCCGTAGCCGCGCAGCTCCAGCAGCACCTCGTAACCCAGCGCGGCATAGAAGGGCCGGGCCTGGAAGCTCCAGGTCTCGAGGTAGACCTGCCGGCAGCCACAGGCCTGCGCCCGGGCCTCGAAGGCACGCAGCAGCCGCGTGCCCAGGCCGCGGCCGCGCGCCTCGGGCTGCACCCACAGCTGCTGCAGCTCGCAGCACTCGCCCCAGCGCCGCCCGACCGCCCCGCCGATCGGCGGACCACCTTCGCCGGCATGCGCGAAGCAGGCCAGCGGCCGCACCTGCTCGAGCGGCGCGGCGCCCTCGTTGAAGCGGCCCAGCCCCGCGTCGACGACCTCGACGGCCTGCGCCGGCAGGTCGCCGTCGTGCACGCTCAGGAAGACCCCGGCCGGGCCGGACGACGGCTCAATCGGCATAGGGGTTGTCCGCGGGGCGACCGGCCGCGTCGGTCCAGACGTCTTCCCCCCGGCTGCGGTCGCGGTGCAGCAGGCGGTCGTGCTGCGGGTAGGTGATGCGGTCGGTGCGCGCGCGCGTGCCCACCACCAGGCAGCGCGCCGGCAGGTCGCTGTGGTTCCACAGGCAGTGCGGCAGCGGCACGCCGGCGCGGAAGGCCGCCGCGTCGCCGGGCTGCAGCCGGGTCTGCCGCTCGCCTTCGACCAGGGTCAGCTCGCCTTCGAGCAGGTAGACCAGCTCGTCCTCGTCGCGGTGCCAGTGCGGCAGCGCGCTGCGCGCCCCGGGCTGCAGCAGCTGCACGAAGGCGCCGAACTGGGTCAGCCCGGCAGGCTCGCTGATCCAGCCGTCCCGGTTGGGCAGCGCCTGGCCGGCGTCGCGCCATTCTTCGACGGCCTGCTGGGCGGGAGTGACGATCGGCATGGCGGGAAGCTCCGGTGGGCGGGGCCGGCGGACCGCCGGACCCCGAAGGCCATTCGGCCCGGCGACCTCACTGCGCCGGGTCGCGGTGCTGCCAGCGGATCGCGTCGATGCGCTGCAGCAGCTCGGGCGGGAGTTCGGTGCTCCAGGCGTCGAGGTTCTCGTCGAGCTGGGCGATGCTGGTCACGCCGATGATGGTACTGGCCACGTTCCAGCGGCGGTAGCAGAAGGCCAGCGCCAGCTGGGTGGGGGTCAGGCCCTGCTCGCGCGCCAGGGCGTTGTAGGCCCGCGCGGCCTCCAGGGCCTCGGGGCGGCCCCAGCGCTGCGCCTTCATGCTGTCGTACAGGGCCATGCGGCCGGGGCGGACCTGCGCGTCGTTCAGGCCCACCGCGTCGTACTTGCCGGTGAGCAGGCCGAAGCCCAGCGGCGAGTAGGCCAGCAGCGCCACGCCCAGGTGGTGCAGGGCCTCGTCCAGGCCGTTGTCGACGCTGCGGTTGATCAGGCAGTAGGGGTTCTGCACGCTGACCACGCGCGGCAGGCCGGCGGCTTCGGCCACGCGCACGAACTCGCACAGGCCGTAGGGCGTCTCGTTGGACAGGCCGACCGCGCGCACCTTGCCCGCCTGCACCAGGCGCTGCAGGCCCTCGAGCTGCTCGTCGATGCCGCTGCAGGGCCGCACCTTGCGCGGCTCGAAATACAGGGCGCCGAACATCGGCACGTAGCGCACCGGCCAGTGGATCTGGTAGAGGTCGATCACGTCGGTCTGCAGACGGCGCAGGCTGTCCTCGCAGGCGGTGACGATGTCCTCGGCGCGCAGGTCCGGGCTGCCGCCGCGGATCCAGTCCATGCCGCGCGAGGGGCCGGCGACCTTGCTGGCCAGCACGACCTTCTGCCGCACGCCCGGGCGGCCGGCGAACCAGCGGCCGAGGATGGTCTCGGTGGCGCCGTAAGTCTCGCGCCGGGAAGGCACGGCGTACATCTCGGCGGTGTCGAGGAAGTTCACGCCGCGCTCGAGGGCCCGGTCGAGGATGGCATGGGCGAGGGGCTCGTCGACCTGTTCGCCGAAAGTCATGGTGCCCAGGCAGATGGGGGTGACCTGCAGGTCGCTGCGTCCGAGGCGCACGGGTTGCATGGTGGGGGTCTCTTTCGGGTGGGAGGGTGGGCGCGCGCTCGGCGCGGATGCGGCGTCGAGTGTGCCGCAAGCGCGGGCCGGTTGCCGCCGCGCAGGTGACGCCGGTGCGCCGGCGTGTAAGCTCGCCACCGCAGCCGGCCGGGCGGCCGGTGCACGCAGGGAGCTTCCCGATGGACACGACGAGCATGCGGGCGCCGACCCCGGCGCAGCGCGCGATGGGCCGGCTGCAGAACCGGCGGCAGGGCCGGCCGCAACGCTGGCTGGCCGGGCTGTGCCTGGCCGCCGCCGCCTGGCTGCCCCTGCCGGCCGCGGCGCTGGGCGCCGACCCCGGGGTGGACTGGCGCAGTGCCGACAGCGCGCATTTCCGCGTGCACTACCGCGGCGGCCAGCGCGCCCAGGCCGAGCAGGTGGCGCAGGCGGCCGAGCGGGCCTATGCGCGCATCTCGCCGACGCTGCAGTGGCAGCCGGGCGGGCGCATCGAACTGGTGGTCTACAGCGAGTTCGACCTGGCCAACGGCTTCTCGACCCCGCTGCCCTTCAACCGGGTCGGCGCCTTCCTCGCGCCGCCCGAGGGCGAGCTGCTGGACAACAGCCCCTGGCTGGACCTGCTGCTCACCCACGAGCTGGTGCACGCTATCCAGCTCGACAAGGTGCGCGGCGCGCCCAACGTGCTGCGCATGATCTTCGGCCGCATCGCCTGGTTCTTCCCGAACCTGTTCATGCCCAGCTGGGCGCACGAGGGGCTGGCCACGGTGCACGAGGGCGCGCAGGACGGCGGCGTGGCCGCGGCCGCCGCGCTGGGGCGCGGCCGGCTGTACGGGCCGCACTTCGAGGGCTGGCTGCGCGCCCAGCAGGCGCACGGCTTCCCCGCCCTGGCCGAGCTGAACGCCGATGGCCGCGCCCTGCCGCTGGCCAAGTCCTACCTCTACGGCGGCTACTTCTTCGACTTCCTGACCCGCCAGTACGGTCCGCAGGCCGCCGCGGCCTTCGTGGAGAACTACAGCGGCAACATCGTGCCGCGCTTTCACACCAACCCGCGCGAGCTCACCGGCCAGACCATGGATGCGCTCTGGGAGGCCTTCCGCACCGACCTGGACCGGCAGGTCACGCGGCGTGCCGCGGCGCTGCGCGCGCAGCCCGAGCGGCTCGGCCCGGCGCTCGGGCCGGTGCAGTTCGACATCGCCAGCGTGGCCGGCCTGCCCGACGGCCGCACGCTGGCCCTGAGCGACGACGGCCTGGGCGCGCGCCGGCTGCTGCGCTTCGAGCCGGACGGGCGCTCGCAGGTGCTGGCCACGCTCGACGGCGCCTACGGCCGGCTCGACGCGAACGCCCGTGGCGAGGTGCTGCTGACGCAGGCCGACCTCTGCCACGACCACTACCTGGCCTACGACGTCTACCGCGTCGATCCGCGCGACGGCGGCGTGCAGCGCCTGACCCACTGCGCCCACCTGCGCCGCGCGACCTCGCTGGGCGAGCGCATCCTGGCCATCCAGCTGCAGGCCGGGCGCACCCGGCTGGTCGGCCTGGACCGCGACGGCGGCGGGCTGCAGCCGCTGTACACGCCGCCCGAGGGCATCGACCTGCTCGACCTGGCGGCCACGCCGGACGGCCGCGCCGTGCAGCTGATCCAGCGCCGCGCCGGCGAGTACCAGCTGGTCGAGCTGCCGCTGGCGGCCGGCGCCCTGGCGGAAGGCGGCTCGCCCCGCCTGCGCCTGAGCAGCAACGCGCCGATGCACGGCCTGCGCCATGGCGCGCAGGGGCCGGAGTTCATCCTGGCCACCGACGGCGTCACCAACGTCTGGCGGCTGGCCGGCGAACGGCTGCAGCGCCTGACGCACAGCCACACCGGCGTGCTGGTGCAGGCCGGCACGCAGGGCGACGGCGCGCTCGCCACGGTGGTGATCGCCGCCGACGGCGCCCGGCTGCACCGGCTGGCGGACACCGCCGCACTGCAGGACCTGCCGCTGGAGGGCGGTCTGCGCCTGCAGGTGGCCGGAGCCGGCTGGGCACGGCCTGCGCCGGCCGCCGACCGGGGTGCGGCCACGGCGCCCGCCACGGGTGCCGCACCGGCCACCCCGGCCGCCCCCGCCGGCAGCGCCGCGGCGGCGCGCAGCACGGCTTCCCCGTCGACCGACCCGGCGGGTGACGGCCCCCGCACGACCGGGCTCGGCACGGACCGGCGCTACACGCCGCTGGCCTCGATGTGGCCACGCTCCTGGTGGCCGCTGATCACCTCCGACCGCGGCCTGACCGCCTACGGCGCCAGCACCCACGGTGCCGATGCGCTGGGCTGGCACCAGTGGGCACTGTCGCTGCAGTGGGAGTCCAGCCAGCGCGAGGCGCTGGGCAGCGTCGAGTATCTCTGGCGGAACCAGCACCTGCTGGCGCTGCAGCGCAGCCTGGGCGCCCAATCCTGGCGCCGGCTCGACGACGACTACGAAACGCTGGCCTACGAGCGCCGCACGCAGGGCCAGTGGATCAGCCTGCTGCCGCTGCACCAGCGCCTGGCGCGGCGGCTGCACGTCGGCCTGGGGGCGGCGCTGGACCGCATCGAGATCGTCGAGACCGAGCCGGCCGCGCGCCGCACCCCCCGCGACGAGCGGCTGGCCGCGCTGCTGCTGGACTACGACAGCCGGGCCGGCAACTGGTGGAGTGAAGGCAGCAACCGCGGCCTGCGCGCCACGCTGCTGCACGAGAACCACCGCCCCTTCCTGAGCGACGCCGAGCGCGCCGCCGGCACCGGCCTGGACGGCCGCGTGACCCGGCTCGACCTGCGCGGCTTCGTGCCGCTGGGCCGCAGCGTGCTGGCGCTGCGCCACAGCGAGGCCCGCGCCAGCGGGCGCACACGGGCCTTCCAGCTCGGCGGCGCCACCGACGACGCGCTGCAGCTGGGCTATGCGCTCAACAGCCGCGACGTCTCGCTGCGCGGCTACCGTGGCGACGAGCCGGGGCTGCGCGGGCAGAGCATGCGCGTCAGCTCGATCGAGTGGCGCGCACCGATCGCCGATGTCGACTGGCACGGCATGGTGCCACCCGTCGGGCTGAACCGGCTGTCGGGCGCGGCCTTCTTCGACATCGGCGGGGCCTGGAACCCGGGCGCCAGCGGGCCGGCGCGCTACTCGCGCGGCGTCGGGCTGGAGCTGCTGGGCGAGGTCCGGCTGCTCTATGCGCTGGGCCTGCAGCTGCGCGTGGGCGTGGCGCGCGGCCTGGACGCGCCGAAGGACACCGTGGGCTACCTGCGCGCCGGCCGGGCGTTCTGAGCCCCCCCCCACCACCAGGGCAGGGCCGTGCCCCTCCCAGCCCCCGCGGGGGCTCGAGAAAACCTGCTGGGGCGGCCCGGCGTTCCCTCGAGAGCGCGCCGCCGCACCGCGGGGCTGCCGCCGCGGCCCGCGGGCCTGTCCGTCAGGGCGTGCTGGCCGCGGGCAGCAGGCGCCAGCCGCTGCCGGCCGAGCGCAGAAAGACCTGGCCGGCGCGCGCCAGCACCAGCGCGTCGTCGTTCTCGGCCACCCACTCCACCGGCGGCAGCGCCCGGGCCACGGCCTGCAGGCGCTCGCGTGCCGCCGCGCCCTCGTCGCCGTGCATCAGAGAGGCCACCAGTGCCACCAGCGAGGTGTAGCTGGCCACCTGTTCGACCACCACGGGCGTGTGCGACGGCCCGCGGGGGGGCCCGAAGCCCAGCAGCGCCACGCCGGCAGGCACGTGGGTGATGCGCGGCAGCGGGAACTCGCGCAGGCCGGCGATCTGCCACGGGTCGCCACGCACCGCGGCGCCATGCTCGGGCACCAGCACCACCACGGTGGGCCGGCCGCTGGCCTGCACCAGGTCGAGGAAGCGCAGCAGATCGGCCAGCAGCCGCTCGGCGCGCGGGCGATAGGTCTGCAGGCTGCTGCGCCCCTCCAGGCCGGGCACCCGGTTGCCGTCGTGCAGGGTGATGGTGTTGTACAGCAGGGCGAAGGGGCCGGCCTCGCGCTGCCGCACGCGCTGCTGCCACCAGCCCGACAGGCGGGCGTAGTCGTCGTGGATCGGCGTGCCATCGAAGCTGTGCATGCGCACCGGTCCGTCACCCAGCGGGGAAGCCGCCCTCGCCCTGCAGCTGGGTGGCGAAATGGCCGAAGCGGCCGTCGTGGTTGAGCAGCAGGGCGGGCTCGTAGCCGGCGTCCTCCAGGTTGCGGAAGAGCTGGCAGGCCGGCGCGGCGCCCCGGTACAGCTCGGCCTGCGGCACATGGCCGCAGCTGCCCTGCAGCAGGCGCAGCACCGCCGGCCCGCTGTAACTGGCCGCGCTGTTGAAGCGGCGGAACAGCACGTCCAGCCGCTGCAGCAGTGCGGCGCCGCGCAGGCCGACCTGGTCCAGGTCGTCCCAGGCCAGCGAACACACGCTCAGGAACACCAGGTCGAAGCGCGGCGGCTGCTGCGCAGCCAGCGGCAGCCGCACGCGGCGGTGCCGCTCGTCGTCGTAGTGCGCAGCCAGCGCCGCGTCGACCTGCGCCAGCGGCAGCGCCCGGACATCCACCTCGATGCCGGGGGAGGCCGGCACCCGGGCGTCCCCACTGCCGGGCGCGGGCAGCAGCAGCGCCAAGAGCAGCGCCAGCAGGGCCACGCCCCCCATGCGCACCTGGCGCTGCAGACCCCAGTACGCCAGCGCACCGACCCCCAGGGCGGTTGCCAGCGGCCAGGACCACAGCCGACCGGCCAGCTCGAGCCAGTAGGGGGCACTGAAGGCGCTGAGGTCGCGCCACTGCTGCAGCAGGCGCGCCAGCGGCGGCCAGTGGCTGTCGTGGTAGGCCAGCGCCAGCGCCAGCAGCCCGCTCAGCCCACGGTGCAGCCAGCCGACCCGGCGCCACCCCGCCCGCTGCGGCCAGCCGGCCAGCCGCGGTGCGATCAGCCAGGCCACGAAGGCCAGATTGGCCAGGGCATCCAGGGCCATGTACCCGGTCGCGTACAGGCCCAGCTTGACCAGAAGGAACAGGCTCCAGTGACCCATCGTCCGCCTCCGCCGCTCGTCAGACGTTCGGCTGGACGGCGCCCGCACGCAGCCGCAGCCCCCGGCGCAGCATCCAGGCCCGCCCGGTGCGGCCCCAGCGCAGCAGGACCCGCAGCCGCTCGGCGAGCGCGGCGCGGTAGCCGGCACCGGCGTGGCGCGCCACCTCGCGCAGCCCGGCCAGGGCGCGCTGCGGGGCGTCGGCCACCTCGCTGCGCCAGGCGCTCCAGGCATCGCTGCGGGTGAAGCTGCAGCGGATCAGCGCGGCCTGCTGCTCCAGGCCCAGGGGCGCGAAGCCCAGGCCGAGCACGCCGTCGCGCAGGCTGCGCACTTCGGCCGGGAAGGCGTGCTCGCGGCCCGGCCGGCCATCGGCCGCAGGCTCTTCCTGCAGCCAGACCGTCAGGCGCTCACCGGGCTGCAGGGCCAGCTGCGCCAGCGTTTCGGCGGGCAGCCGCACGGCCAGGCCACCGAAGGCGTAGTCGTGCGTGCGGCAGGCGATCATGCCGCCGTCGGGCCAGGCCAGCCGCACCGGCAGCGCGCCCTCGACGCGGTGCGCCTCGCGCACCTGGCGCCGCTCGTGGGCCACACCCAGCGCGGCGCCGAGCAGCAGCAGGTTGTAGGCCGCCCAGGCTGCGTTCACCGCCACGGTGCCGGGCTGACCGTCCTGTCCGATCAGCCGCAGCAGCGCGGTGGCCAGCGCCACCAGGTTCAGCGCCACCAGCAGCAGGTAGGGCCGCGAGATGCCCCAGTCGAAATGGGTCTGCGCCACCCGGCCGCCCTTGGCCGTCACGTTGAACCGGCCGTGCCGCGGACTGATCAGGGCCAGGGTGGTGGGCAGGGTGACGTACCAGGCCAGCACCGACTCGTAGACCTCGGCCCAGAAGGCCTGGCGGTGCGGCCCCTGGATCTGCGCGTTGGCCATCTGCGGCAGCATCAGGTGCGGCAGCAGGTAGGCGGCGATCACCTCCACCGGCGCATGGATGACGTGCAGGTCGAACAGCAGGAAGGCCAGCGGCGCGGTCAGGAAGACCAGCCGCGGCAGACCGTAGAAGAAGTGCAGCATGGCATTGGCGTAGCACAGCCGCTGCATCGGGCGGAGTCCGCGGCCGAGCAGCGGGTTGTCCAGGCGGAAGATCTGCGCCATGCCGCGTGCCCAGCGCACGCGCTGCGCCACATGGTCGGCCAGGCTCTCGGTGGCCAGGCCGGCGGCCAGGGTCTCGTTCAGGTAGGCGCTGCGCCAGCCGGCGCGGTGCAGCTTCAGCGCGGTGTGGGCATCCTCGGTCACCGTCTGCACCGCGATGCCGCCCACGGCCTCGAGGGCCTCGCGGCGCATCACCGCGCAGGAGCCGCAGAAGAAGGCCGCATTCCAGAAGTCGTTGCCGTCCTGCACCAGGCCGTAGAACAGCCGCCCCTCGTTGGGCACGCGGCGGAAGGTGCCGAGATTGCGCTCGAAGGGGTCCGGCGAGAAGAAGTGGTGCGGCGTCTGCACCAGCGCGCACCGGGGATCGTGCAGCAGCCAGCCCATCGTGCGGCGCAGGAAGCTGCGCACGGGCAGGTGGTCGCAGTCGAACACGGCGACGAACTCGCCGTCCGTGCAGGCCAGCGCGTGGTTGAGGTTGCCCGCCTTCGCATGGGCGTTGTCCGGGCGGGTCAGGTAATGCACGCCAGCCTCGGCGGCAAAGGCGCGCACGGCCTCGCGCCGGCCGTCGTCGAGCAGGTGCACGCGCAGCCGGTCGGCCGGCCAGTCCAGGTCGCGCGCGGCCAGCACCGTGGGCCGCAGCACCTCCAGCGGCTCGTCGTAGGTGGGGATGAAGACATCCACCACCGGCCACTGCCCGGGCGGCCGATCCAGCCCGAGCGCGCGGCGCTGCAGCGGCCAGGCGTTCTGCACGAAGCCCAGCAGCAGGATGGTCCAGGCATAGACCTCCGCGGCCAGCAGGCCCCAGCCGAGCACCGAGGCCCAGCCCGGCGCCAGTTCCATCGACTGCGTGATGCGCCACCAGGCGTAGCGCCCGGTGGCCAGCAGCGCCAGACCCATCAGGGCCAGGCGGGCCACGGAGCCCTGCAGACGCCGCAGCATCCAGGCCGCCGCCAGCAGCAGGGCGGCCAGCCCCAGCTGTGCCGGCAGCGCCAGCGGCGTGCTGATCGCCAGCAGCCAGACGGCCCCGGCCAGGACCACCAGCACCACGCGCAGCGGACGGCTCGCCAGCAGGGGCCGGGCGGCCCAGCCGTCGAGCAGTGCGCCGGCCGGGCGCCAGTCCAGCGCGGGCACCCGTCGGCGCCAGGGTACGAGGCGCTGCCGCAGGGCGCCGGCCGCGCCGGCCATGCCGGCTGCGACAACACGTCCTGCCGGGGCCGCCCGGACCGCCGCACGCCGCAGCAATGCCGCGGCGGCACGCAGGCAGAAACCGCCACCGCGCAGCCCCGCCACGCCCGCCCGGCCCAGCCCCGCCAGACCGAGGCCGACGCCCCGGCCGAGCCGTCCGGCTGCGGCAAGCACCGCAGCCCGGACGTTGCTCAGGCCCGCGAGCAGCCGGGCCAGCCCGGGCCCCGGGGCCGGCGCATCGGGCCGCAGCAGCAGTGCGCGCAGCCACAGGTCCCAGGGGTCTTGCGGCGCCACGCCCAGCGTCCGGGCCAGGCCGACGCGCGCCGAGGCCGCCACCCGCTCGAACGCCGCCTGCCCGCCCCCCCCTGCACCCGACTCCCGTGCCACATCCTGCATGGCGCCTCCGACCCTCTGGTGTGAATGTGAAAGTTTTCCATTTTTACACCATCGTGACAGCCGATCGGCCGCGCTGCGGGGCGCAGACCGTTCCGGTCGGAAAAAACCCGCCGGGCGGCGGGTTTTCTGCAAGGTCTGCGGGCGGCGGCACCCGGCCTGCGGCGGCGCTCACTGGCGCATGCGGTTCGGATGCCAGTAGAGGAACTTGGCGTAGATGTCCACGTCCTTGGTCTCGCGCAGGAAGAACAGGCCGATGATCAGCGTCATGCCGGCCACCACGATCGGATACCACAGGCCGTGGTAGATGTCGCCGTTGCTGGCCACCATCGCGAAGGCGATGGTGGGCATCAGGCCGCCGAACCAGCCGTTGCCGATGTGGTACGGCAGGCTCATCGAGGTGTAGCGGATGCGCGTGGGGAACATCTCCACCAGCGCCGCGGCAATCGGGCCGTAGACCATGGTCACGTAGATCACCAGCACGGTGAGGATGAGCACGATCTCGAACCGGTTCATCTTCGCCGGGTCGGCCTGCTCGGGGTAGCCGGCGGCACGCATCGCCGCGGCCACCTGGGCACGGAAGTCGGCGATGGCCTGCACGCTGGCCGGCTCGAAGCGCCCCCCCTCGGGGGCAATGCGGGCATTGGGCGCGACGATCACCGTCTCGCCGATGCGCACGCGCGCGCCCTCGCCGGAGGGCAGCGCCTCGTTGCGGTAGCTGGCCGCGTTCTGCGCCAGCGTGCGCTTGGCGATGTCGCAGGCGGAGGTGAAGTCGATCTCGCGCGCGATCGGGCTGCCCTGGAAGGAGCAGGTCACCGGGTCGGCCTGCACCACGATCTGCGCGGTGGCCTGGGCGCGCGCCAGGTCGGGATTGGCCGCGCCGGTGAGTGCCTGGAAGAGCGGGAAGTAGGTCAGGCAGGCCAGCAGCAGGCCGCCCAGGATGACCGGCTTGCGCCCGAAGCGGTCCGACAGGCTGCCGAAGATCACGAAGAAGGGGGTGCCGATCAGCAGCGCCGTGGCCACCAGCAGGTTGGCGCTGGTCGCATCCACCTTGAGCACGCTGGTCAGGAAGAACAGGGCGTAGAACTGACCCGTGTACCAGACCACCGCCTGCCCGGCCACCAGGCCGAACAGCGCGAGCACGAGGATGCGCAGGTTCTTCCACTGGCCGAAGCACTCCGACAGCGGCGCCTTGGAGGTGGTGCCCTCCATCTGCATCTTCAGGAAGGCCGGCGACTCGCGCATGGACACGCGGATCCACACGCTCACGCCCAGCAGCACGATGGAGACCAGGAAGGGAATGCGCCAGCCCCAGTCGGAGAAGGCCTGCTCGCCCACCAGCTGGCGCGTGCCCAGAATCACCGCCAGCGACAGGAACAGGCCCAGCGTCGCGGTGGTCTGGATCCAGGCGGTGTAGGCGCCGCGCCGGCCCTGCGGCGCATGCTCGGCCACGTAGGTGGCCGCACCGCCGTACTCGCCGCCCAGCGCCAGGCCCTGCAGCAGGCGCAGCAGGATCAGGATGATCGGCGCGGCCACGCCGATGCTGGCGTAGGTCGGCAGGATGCCCACCACGAAGGTGGCGCCGCCCATGATCAGGATGGTGATCATGAAGGTGTACTTGCGCCCGATCATGTCGCCCAGGCGGCCGAACACCAGCGCGCCGAAGGGCCGCACCAGGAAGCCCGCCGCGAAGGCCAGCAGCGCGAAGATGAAGGCCGAGGTGGGGTCCAGCCCGGCAAAGAACTGCTGCGCGATGATCGCCGCCAGCGAGCCGTACAGATAGAAGTCGTACCACTCGAAGACGGTGCCGACCGACGAGGCCAGCACGACGCGCCGCTCGGCGGCAGTCATCGGGCCGTCGCCGGCGCCGTAGGGGGAGTCCGGAAGGCTGGACATGGGCAATCTCCTCACACGTTGTCGTGGCGCAGCGGCACGGCGGCCGGCGCGCGCGTCGGGTCGTGGCCGCCCTGCGGCGGCCCAGGCTCGGTCACATCGAGGCCATCAGCCGCTTGGGCGAGAACAGGCGGGCCTCGGGCAGCGACTCGGCCACGCGCAGGCCGCGCTGCAGGATCTGCTCGGCGCCGACCCGGCCGAAGGCCTCGGCCAGCGCGTGGTAGGTCACGCGCAGCAGCTCGGCCAGATCGGCCGGGGGATGGCGCAGCTGCCAGTCGTGCTGCAGCGCACGCGGCCAGGCCTCGCGGTAGGCGCTGCGCGCCGCCGCGGAGGCGCGTGAGCCGTCCAGCGCGCGCAGGGCGTCCTTGCGCACCTCGTCGAGCGCCTCGCGGTGGTAGCGATGCACCTCCTGCACGATGGCCCGCAGCAGGGCGCCGAACACGGCCGGCGGCTCGGCAGGCAGATCGCTGGCGGGCGCCGACGCAGGGAGGGCCGCCTGCATGGCGGCCGGGGCGGCCAGCGGCGGCTCGCTGCGCACCGCCGCCATCGCGGCGGCCACCGGCTGGATCGCGACAGCCACCGGCAGGGCCGGGGCGACCACGGGCGCGGCCACCGGCAGCGGCGCCGGGGCCGGGGCGGGTGCCGGGCGCAGCGCCTGCATCGCCGGCCAGGGGTCGGGCGGCAGCTGGCTTTCCGGCAGGCGCAGGGCCTTGAAAAACTCGGCGTACAGCCGCTTGCAGGTGCCCGCGTCCAGCAGGTGCCGCCTGGCCACCGCGTCGACGAAACCGATGATGTCGGACACCGCATCGCCGCGCATGTGCTCATGCTGGAACCAGAGCTCCTGCAGCAGCACGGCAGGCTCGAGCACCGGGCCGAGCACCGCCGCGGCGGCTCGGCGGCGTTGGGAAATCGCGTCGGCCGCCATGCCTCAGGCGCTCCGCACGTTCAGGCAGGACACGGCGGCAGGGAACGGGCGGGCAGCGGGGGACACGGGGTGGGTCATGGCGCAATCCTGGATGCGGCGCCCCGCGAGGGGCGCATTTCGGGTGTCGGGGACATCGACCTGCAGCCGATCTGACACAGATCAGTGCGCCGATCGTCCGCATACGTGTATGAGATCATCCCTGGCTGACGCAACGCCAGCCAATCACCCGTTCCGGCCCCCCTGGTGTGCGGGATTGCGCGGTGATGTTTCCTTCCCGGGACACGAATGTGTCACGGAATGTTCCGCAGGCAGCCGGCCGTCGGCGCGGATGCCCGTGGCGCTGCAACCCCCTGCAAGGCGCTGCTAGCATGCAGCTCACACCCTCCCGATGCCGCGATGACACACGAGCCGCCCGACCACGAACACCCTGCCCCCGCCCCCGACGAGGGCGTGCCGATGTCGCGGCGCATCCGCGAGCGCATCCAGGCGGCGAACCGGCGCTTCCACGCCAACGACAACATCGCCGAGTTCATCCGGCCCGGTGAGCTCGAGGCCCTGCTCGACGAGGTCGAGGGCAAGATGACCGGGGTGCTCGAGAGCCTGGTGATCGACATCACCAGCGACCACAACACGCAGGAGACGGCGCGGCGCGTCGCCAAGATGTACCTGAAGGAGGTCTTCCGCGGTCGCTATGCACCCGCGCCTGCGGTCACCGAGTTTCCCAACGTCGAGCATCTCAACGAGCTGATGATCGTCGGGCCGATCACGGTGCGCAGCGCCTGCTCGCACCACCTCTGCCCGATCATCGGCAAGCTCTGGATCGGCGTGATGCCCAACGAGCACTCGGCGCTGATCGGACTGTCCAAGTACGCCCGCCTGGCCGAGTGGATCATGAGCCGTCCGCAGATCCAGGAGGAAGCCGTCACCCAGGTGGCCGACCTGCTGCAGGACAAGATGCAGCCCGACGGGCTGGCCGTGGTGATGGAGGCCGACCACTTCTGCATGGGCTGGCGCGGCGTGCGCGACCTGGACTCCAAGATGATCAACAGCGTGATGCGCGGCTCCTTCCTGAAGAACCCGGACCTGCGTCGCGAGTTCCTTTCCCTGCTCGCCCAGCGCCGCGGCTGAGCCCCCGACAACGCCCCGGAGTCCCGCCATGCTCGTCCGCCTGCTCTACGCCAGCCGTGCCCGTCACGTCGATGCCCAGACCATCGACACCATCCTCTCGCAGTCGCGCGCCAACAACCCGCCGCTGGGCATCACCGGCATCCTCTGCCACGGTGGCGACTTCTTCATGCAGGTCATCGAGGGTGGCCGCGACACGGTCAACCGCCTGTACAGCCAGATCGTGCGCGATCCCCGCCACGAGCAGGTGATGCTGCTGCACTACGAGGAGATTGCCGAACGGCGCTTCGCCGGCTGGACGATGGGCCTGGTGAACCTGGCGCGCATCAACCCCTCGATCGTGCTCAAGTACAGCGAGACGCCGGTGATCGACCCCTTCGCCGCGTCCGGGCGCGTCAGCATGGCCCTGCTCGAGGAACTCATCGCCACCGCCTCGATCATCGGCCGGACCACCTGAGCCGTCGCCCGACGGGCCCCCGGGGCGAGGCCGCCGCAGGCCGCCCACCCCGCGGCCTTCTCCGGCCGGCCCTGGCGCACGCCTAGAATCGCGCCGCCTCAGTCCTTCGGCCGCACGATGGTCCCGCCCGTCCTCCCCACCCCCGCCAGTCCCCGCCGCCCCGGCCCGGAGCAACCCGAGTCGCCCCTGGAGGACCTGCCCGGCCACCAGATCCGCCGCCTGCAGCAGATCGCCGTGGCGCTGTTCATGGACGAGACGGCCGACTGGGGCATCACCCCGGTGCAGTTCGCCACCCTCGAGGCGGCGCGCCAGCAGCCCGGGCTGGACCAGCGCAGCCTGGCCGCGGCGATCCGCTTCGACACCTCGACCATCGGGGGAGTGGTCGACCGCCTGGAAAAGCGCGGCCTGATCCAGCGCAACGCCGCGCCGCACGACCGTCGCCTGCGACTGCTGACGGTCACACCGGCGGGCGAGCAGCTGCTCGGCGAGGTCACGCCGCGGGTGCTGCAGGTGCAGCAGCGCCTGCTGGGCCCCCTCGAAGCTGCCGAACAGGCCCAGTTCATGGCCCTGCTGCGCCGCCTGGTGCAGTCCCACGGCGAGACGGCGGGCCATGACGCCGACGCCCACGCGGCCCACTGAGACCGCGCCGCGGCCGGCGCTGCGCGGCATCGACTTCAGCAGCCGCCCGGACCGCCGCAAACCCATCGTGCTGGCCGAGGGCCGCTGGTGCCACGGCAGCCGGCCCGACGCCACCGCCGTCGAGCTCACCGCGCTGCGCCTGCTGCCCAGCCTGGCCGACTATGCGGCCTGCCTGCGCGAGCCCGGCCCCTGGGTGGCCGGCTGTGACTTCCCCTTCGGCCTGCCGCGCGAACTGGTGCGCTCGCTGGGCTGGCCCGAGGACTGGGCGGCCCTGATGGACCACTACGCCGCACTGGAGCGATCTGTCATCCGGGACCGCTTCGCGGCCTTCTGCGCCGCACGGCCGGCCGGGGGCAAGTTCGCGCACCGGGCCTGCGACCGGCCGGCGGGCTCGTCGCCGTCGATGAAGTGGGTCAACCCGCCGGTGGCCTGGATGCTGCACGCCGGCGTGCCGCCGCTGCGCGCGGCCGGCTGCGACCTGCCCGGGCTGTGCCCCGGCGACCCGACGCGCCGGGCCCTGGAGGCCTACCCGGGCCTGCTCGCCCGCGAGCTGATCGGCCGGCGCCCCTACAAGAGCGACCAGCGTGCGCGACAGACCCGCGACCAGGCCGAGGCGCGCGCGCAGATGCTGGCGGCGCTGGAAGCCGGGCAGGGGCGCACCGGCGTCGTGCTGCGGGCACCGGCCGCGCTGCGCGCCCAGCTGGTGGCCGACGCCCGGGGCGACACCCTCGATGCGGTGCTCTGCCTGCTGCAGGCGGCCTGGGCCGTCGACCGGCCACGCTGGGGCTGGCCGCCGCAGGTCGACCCGCTGGAGGGCTGGATCCTCACCGCCTGAGGGCGATGGCGCGCACGGCGGCCGGGCCGATCTGTCCGGCGCCGTGCGGCGGCGGCTTCGTCGCACCGGTCGGGGGGCTCGTCGCAAAGCCCTGGCCCGGGGGTGCAGCCGGCGTAAGCTTGCGGCCATGTCGACCCCGCCCGCCGCGGCCGCTGCGTCCACCGCAGCCCCGGCCGCCCCGTTGCTGCAGCGCGAACTGCCGGTCCACCTGACCGGCAGCAGCCATGGCTGGCTCGGCGCCTACCGGCGCTGGCCGGTGTACAGCCAGCGCTGGGCACGGCTGCGGCTGCGCCCCTGGGGGCTGGCCTGGGCGCTCGTGACCGGGCTGATGCTGCTGCACCAGCAGCTTTCCCCCGCCCTGGGGGGCAGCCGCTGGATGGGAGCGCTCAGCCTGCTGCTGGGCATGGCCTTCTGGTTCGGCCTGCCGATGCTGCTCGGCCCCTGGCTGGCCAGCCACGTGCGTCGCCGGGGCTGGCCGGCCCGGCGCGAGACCTCCGCCCTGCTGCTGGCCTTCGCCCTCACCGCGGCCCTGACCCTGGCGGCCGAGGCCGGGCTTCGGCCCCTGCTCAAGCGCCAGCTGTCGGCCTGGATCGACGGCCCCTCGGCGCCGATGACGATGGTGATCATCGACCTGCGCCTGAGCCAGGAGGCCTTCGGGCCGGACGGCCGCCCGCTGCCGGTACAGGACGAGGCTGCGCTCGAGGCTGCGGCGGCGCTGTACAAGCCGCTGCTGCAGGCCATCTGGAGCGCGCTTTACCTGGCCCTGCTGCTGCTCGTGGCCGGCGCTGCGGGTCTGGCCGGCCTGCGCCGCGAGCGCCGCGAGCTCGCCGAGCTGCAGCGGCTGCAGGAGCTGGCCGCCGCCCAGGAGGCCCGCCGCGAGGCGGAAACCCGCCTGGCCCTGCTGCAGGCGCAGATCGAACCGCATTTCCTCTTCAACACCCTGGCCGGCGTGCGGGGGGCCATCGAGGCCGATCCGCAGCGCGCGCAGGCCCTCGTCGACCATCTGGTGGACTACCTGCGCGCCTCGATCCCGCGTCTGCGCGCCGACAGCAGCCGCAGCGACGCCACCCTGGGCAGCCAGTGGGCCATCGTGCGCGCCTACCTCGGGCTGATGGCCACGCGGCTGCCGCGCCTGCACGGGACCCTGCAGATGGAGCCCGGGCTGGAGGACCTGCCCTGCCCGCCCCTGCTGCTGCCCACCCTGGTGGAGAACGCGCTGCGCCACGGCATCGAGCCCCGGCCCGGTCCCGGCCACATCGCCGTCGAGGCACGCCGGGGCACCGGCCCGGACGGTCGGCCCGCGCTGCTGCTCGAGGTGCGCGACGACGGCGTCGGGCTGGCGGCTGCGGCGGGCGCCGCAACGGGTGGGGCCGGCCTGGGGCTGGTCAACCTGCGCGAACGGCTGCGCGCCCTGTACGGCTCGCGGGCCCGGCTGGAACTGCGGTCCCTGGCGCCGCAGGGGACGCTGGCCCGCCTCACCCTGCCGCTGGAGACCCCCGGATGAACGCCCCGCCCGGCACGCCGCCAGCCGCCACCGCGCTGATCGCCGACGACGAGGACCTGCCGCGCCGCGAACTGTGCCGCCTGCTGGCCCGGGTCTGGCCGCAGCTGCGGATCGTGGCCGAGGTGGAGGACGGCCCGGCCGCCATCGAGGCGCTGGAGGCGCTGGCGCCGCAGATCGCCTTCCTGGACATCCGCATGCCCGGGCGCAGCGGCCTGGAGGTGGCCCGCGCGGCCAGCGGGCGCTGCCACGTGGTCTTCACCACCGCCTACGACCAGCACGCGCTGGCCGCCTTCGACGCCGGGGCGGCCGACTACCTGCTCAAGCCGGTGCAGGCCGAAAGGCTCGCCCGCAGCGTCGCGCGGCTGCAGCAGCGGCTGCTCCAGGCCCATGCCCCGGCGCGGCTGGAGGGCTGGCTCGACCAGCTGCCCGAGCGCGCCAGCCCCCCGGGCGAGCCGCTGCGCTGGATCACCGCCAGCGCCGGCGACGTGGTGAAGATGATCTTCGTCGACGAGGTGCTCTTCTTCCAGTCCGACGAGAAGTACACCCGCGTGGTCACGCCCGACGACGAGGCGCACATCCGTCGGCCGTTGCGCGAGATCGCCCTGGGCCTGGACGAGCGCGAGTTCTGGCAGGTGCACCGCGGCGTGATCGTGCGCGCCAGCGCCATCGCCCGGGCGCTGCGCGGCGAGGACGGACGCATCACGCTGCAGCTGCGCCAGCATCCGGAGCGGCTGGCCGTCAGCCAGGCCTGGGCCTGGCGCTTCAGACCGATGTGAGCCGCGTCGATATCCCGCAGATGCCGTGCATCGACCGCCCCGACCTGACCATGCCCCGCGCCACCCCCGACCGCAGCCAGGATGAGGCCCGCCCGGCCCCCTCCCGCCAGCTCCGCGCCACCGCACGGCCGCCTGCGGACGCTTCGCGGCCAGGGCGGCGAGCGGCCGCCCTCGGCGCGCTCAGCCTCTCGCTCTGGCTGGGCGGCTGCGTCCACCTGGGCGCACCGGCCGCCGCCGAAGTGCCGGAGGGCGACGACGACGGTGCTGCGCTGGCCGCGGCCGACTGCGGCGGGCCCGACCTGCCGCGCCAGGCACTGGCCAAGCTGAACGATTACCGGGCCGCCGGGGCGCGCTGCGGCACGGCCGGGCGCTTCACCGGCAGCCCGGCGCTGCGCTGGCAGCCCCCGCTGGCGCGGGCTGCCGCCGCCCACCTGGACGAGCAGGTGGCGCTGGGCCGGCTGTCGCACGCCAGCACCGACGGCCGCGGCCTGACGCAGCGCCTGGACGCCGTCGGCTACCCCTGGCAGGCGGCCGCCGAGAACCTGGCCGCCGGGCAGGCCACGCTGGAACTGCTGCTGCTCGACTGGATGCGCAGTCCCAGCCACTGCGCCAACCTGATGAACCCGGCCTACCAGGACGCCGCCCTGGCCTGCCGGCGCGCCGACGACGGTCGGCTGTACTGGGCGCTGGTGCTCGGTCGGCCACGCCCGGCGCCACCGGCCACCGTCGCCGGCACGGTCACGCCGTCGGCCCCGGCATCGGCGGCGGCCTCGCAGACCCGGCCGGTCCAGCTTGCCCCGGCCGCATCGGCCAGCCGCCCACCGGTCGACCCGTCCCCCTGAGCGGGCCCCTTCGCGTAAATTCGCGGGCCTCACGTTCCCCGGCCGTGCGCCGCACGGCCCGCGGCCCATGCACGCCACTGCGCCCGAACTCGACGACCACCTCGCCATGCGCCGCGCCGGCGCCGACCTGCTGTCGCTGGCGCTGATGGACGCGCGCAACCACAGCCTGCAGCTGCACGCGGCCTTCCTCGAGGCCTGGCGCGCCGCCCGGGCGTCGGGTGCGCAGCACGCCCGAACCCTCGATGCCGCGCTGCTGCAGGCCGTCGGTGTCGACCACCCCGACCTCTGGCTCGGCCGGCTCGGCTGGTTCCAGGAGGCCTGGATCGCCCGCAACGTGCAGCGCCGCCGCGGCCGGGCCTGTGACCCCCAGGCCGCGCGGCTGGCCTCGATCGACCCCGACGCCGATGCCCTCTGGGACCCACGCCAGACCCGGCCCTCGGGCCACCCGGGTCCCGACCGGCCGAACCCGGAGGCGGTGCGGCGCTATCTGGTGGACACCCTCGAGGTCACGCTCGACCTGCTGCAGCAGCACCCGCAGGACGACGACAGCCTGTACTTCTTCCGACTCGCGCTGTTCCACGAGGACGAACAGGCCGAGCGCCTGCTCGAGCTGGCCCAGGCGCTCGGCCTGGCGCTGCCGCAGCAGGCCTGGCCGCCACTGCAGCCTCGCGCCGCGGCGATCCCCCTGCCCGGCGGCGCGCAGACGCTGGGCTGGCGCGACGACGAGCCGGGCTTCACCTTCGAGGCCGATCGCGGCCGGGTCGACCTGCGGGTGCACGGTGGCGAGATCGATGCCGCCCCGGTCACCTGGCAGCAGTACCTGGAGTTCATCCAGGACGGCGGCTACGACGAGCGCCGCTGGTGGAGCGATGCCGGCTGGCACTGGCGCTGCGCGCAGGATCGCCGGGCACCGCGCCACGCCCAGGCCGGTGGGGGCGCGGTGATCCTGTCCCGCGGTGGCCGGCCGACGCGGGTGGCGCTGCAGCAGCCGGTGCTGCAGGTCAGCGCCCATGAGGCGCAGGCCTGGTGCCACTGGGCCGGCCGGTGCCTGCCCACCGAGGCGCAGTGGCAGGCCGCCGCGCTGCAGCTGGGCCCGCGCGGTTTCCGCTGGGGCGCGTGCTGGGAATGGACGGCCGACCGTCTGGCCGAGCGCCCGGCGACCGACCCGGCGCCTGCGCCGCCGGGCGAACCTGCGCCGGGCCACCCGCAGCACCTCGGCGAGGCCTGGGGCCGCCACGTCGTGCTGCGCGGCGGCTCACTGTGGGCGCGACGCCGGCTGGTCCATCCACGGCGGCGCTGGCATGCCGCGCCGCAGAGCGATCACCGGATGGTGGGTTTTCGCAGCTGCGGCCTCTGACCACCCGGGCCGGCAGGCGCCGGCCTGGCTCGTCGAGGGCACCGGTGTTGCGCTTTGGAACAGTCCCGCAGCCCGCCAGGGCCTGGGGCCGGCCCGCAGCGGGTAGTTCCCAACTGGTGCGGGGCGGCGCCCTGCCGGGAAGATCCGAACCTGCCCCCGGTCCCTGTTCCTGCCCGACGAATCACGACGATGTCCCGCCCCCTCCGCCCATCCCAGCGCTTTCCCGCGGCCCCTCTTCCTGCTGCGGCGCTGCGTCGCCTTGTGCAGGCCCTCGGCTCGGCAGGTTGCGGCGCACTGCTCCTGGGCACTGTGCCAGCCGCGGTTCAGGCCCAGCAGGCCGAGGCCGGCGACAGCCTCGAGCCGGTGGTGATCACCGCCTCGCCGCGGGCGCAGCGCCTGGTCGACGCACCTTACGCGATCGGCGTGGTCGGCAGCGAGTCGCTGCGCGCGGCCGGGCCGATGATCAACCTCTCCGAGGCGATGGCCCAGGTGCCCGGCTTGGTGGTGGCCAACCGCAACAACTACGCGCAGGACCTGCAGATCAGCTCGCGCGGCTTCGGTGCCCGCGCCGGCTTCGGGGTGCGCGGCCTGCGCCTGTACACCGACGGCATTCCCGCCACGATGCCCGACGGCCAGGGCCAGGTCGGCCACTTCGACCTCGCCGGCGCCGAGCGCATCGAGGTGCTGCGCGGCCCCTTCTCCGCGCTGTACGGCAACAGCTCGGGCGGCGTGATCGCGGTGTTCTCCCAGCCGGTGCGCCAGGCCAGCGCAGAGGCCGGCCTCGACCTGGGCAGCCACGGCCTGCGCCAGCTGCGTCTGGGCGCGGCCGCGCCGCTGGGCGAAGGCTTCGAGATCGCCACCAGCGTGCAGGCGATGGCCCTGGACGGCTTGCGGCCGCAGAGCGAGGCCAGCCGCGGCCTGTTCAACCTGCGCCTGGGCTGGCGCGGCGAACACGACCGCGTGACCCTGCTGGCCAGCCACCAGCGCCAGCGCGCCGACGACCCGCTGGGGCTGTCGCGCGCCCAGTTCGACGCCGACCCCGACAGCACCACGCCGCAGGCCGAGAGTTTCGACACCCGCAAGACGATCGACCAGACCCAGGCCGGCGCCAGCTGGGTGCACCGCTTCGGCAGCAGCGGCCTGGTGCAGAGCCAGCTGGCCGCCTACGCAGGCGAGCGCCACCCGGTGCAGTACCTGGCGATCGCCGCGGGCACCCAGGCCAATGCGCGCCACGGCGGCGGCATCATCGACTTCACGCGACGCTACGGCGGCGTCGAAGGCCGGCTGCTGTGGCGCTTCGCCGACCAGGTCGACCTGGTCACCGGCCTGAACCTGGAGACCCAGCGCGACGACCGCCAGGGCTACGAGAACTACACCGGCACCCCGGCCGCGCCGGTCTACGGCGTGCAGGGCACCCTGCGCCGCGACGAGCTCAACCGTGCCGAGACGCGCGAGGCCTTCGCACAGGCCGACTGGCGCTTCGCACCCGACTGGCAGGCCAGCCTGGGCCTGCGCGGCGGCGCGCTCGAGGTCAGCGTGGAGGACCGCTACCTGAGCAACGGCGACGATTCCGGCGAGCGGACCTTCCGCTACACCAACCCGGTGGCCGGCCTGCGCTGGAGCCCGAGCCCGCAGCTCACGCTGCATGCCAGCGCCGCGCGCGGCTACGAGTCGCCCACCCTGGGCGAGCTGGCCTACCCGGCCAGCACCACCAGTGCGGGTTTCAACACCACGCTGCAGGCCCAGACCAGCCGCCAGGTCGAGCTGGGTGCCAAGTGGCGCAGCGGCGCACTGGCGCTGGATGCAGCGCTGTTTCACATCCGCACCGACGACGAGATCGGCATCGCCTTCAACCAGGGCGGTCGGGCCTCGTACCAGAACGTCGGCCGCACGCAACGCGAGGGCGCCGAGTTCGCCGGCAGCTGGCGCATCACGCCCGCCTGGCGTGGCCTGGTCAGCCTGACGCTGCTGCGCGCGACCTACGAGGACGATTTCCTCACCTGCGCGGGCATCCCCTGCACGGCACCGAACACGCCCGTGCCCGCGGGCAACCGGGTGGCCGGCACGCAGCGCGCCAGCGCCTACGCCGAGCTGGCCTGGACGCCCGGCTTCCTGGCCGGCGGCGAGGCGGCCGTGGAATGGCGCGGCCAGGGCCGCACCGCGGTGAACGACACCAACAGCGACTTCGCCGCCGGCTGGGGCATCGTCAACCTGCGCTGGCGCCAGCGCTTCGAGCTGACGGCGCAGGACCGCCTCGAGCTGCTCGCCCGCGTCGACAACCTGACCGACAAGCGCTACGTCGGCAGCGTGATCGTGGGCGACGCCAACGGCCGCTACTTCGAGCCGGCCGCCGGGCGCAGCCTGCTGGCCTCGCTGCGCTACCGCCGCCTGTTCTGACCGCCTGCGAAGGATCGTCGCGATGAAGTCCCCGCTGCTTTCCCGTCGTCGTGGGGTCGCCGCCGCCGCGCTGCTGGCGCTGGCCGCGGGCGGCCTGCTGCGCAACGTCCAGGCCGCCCCGGCCGCGCAGGCCGACCGGACGGCTCCCGCTGCCGCCGCGGCAGATCCCTACGAAGGCGATCCCTTCAAGTCGCTGCCCTGGAGCGACATGCGCCGCGAGTTCCTGGCCGGCGAGCGGGCCGTCTTCGACGATCGCGTGGTGGTGCGCGGCCCGGCCTTCGCCGAGGACCCGATGAACGTGCCGGTGACCGTGTCGGTGCAGGGCCTGGCCGATGTCGAGCGCATCGTCGTGCTGGTGGACCGCAACCCGATCCGCCGCGTGCTCGAGTACCAGCCGATGGCCGCGCTGCCGGCGGTGTCCTTCCGCTTCAAGCTCGAGCAGGCCAGCCCGGTGCGGGCGGCGGTGCGTACCCGCGACGGCCTCTGGCATGTCGGCGGCACCTGGGTGGACTCGGCCGGCGGCGGCTGCACCGTCAGCGGCGCCACCCGCAAGGACGGCAGCTGGTCGCAGACCCTGGGCCAGGTCAGCGCCCGACTGTTCGAGGCGGGCCCGGCGGCGCAGGCCACCGCGGCGGCCACGCCGGTGCCCGGGGCCGCCCGGCTGCGCCTGCGCGTGATGCACCCGATGGACACCGGCCTGGTCGGCGGCATCCCGGCCTTCTACGTCAGCCGCCTGAGCGTGCGCGACCCGGCCGACCGCGAACTGCTGCGCCTGGCCACCTACGAGCCGGTCAGCGAGAACCCGGTGTTCTCCTTCGACTTCCCGAGTCGCCCGGCCGGCCAGCTGCGCATCGTCGGCAGCGACAACAACGGCAACCGCATCGATGCGCGCCTGGACTGACGCCGCCACCATGCCCACGATCCGCTCCTGCACCGAAGCGGCCGGCCGGCCTGGCGCCGCCCTGCCCTGGGCCACGCTGTCGTCCACGCTGGCGGCCGCGCTGACCGCCGCCCTGCTGCTGCCCTCGGCGGCTCTGGCCCAGGCCGCCGCCGCACCGCCCCCTGACAGCGCCCCGGGGGTCGACCTCGCCCGGCTGGACCACGGCCTGCGCGCGCGATCGCTGGGCGAGGGCGTCTACGTGGTCGAGGGCGCCAACGACGACTTCCGTCCGGCCAACGGCTGCAACATCATCAACACCGGCTTCGTCGTCACCGACGCGGGCGTGCTGGTGATCAACACCGGGCCGTCGCGGCGCTACGGCGAGCAGCTGCGCGCGCTGATCGCGCGCACCACCGCGCAGCCGCTGCGCCAGGTGATCCACCTGAACCTGCACCCGGACTACTTCCTGGGCAACCAGGCCTTTGCCGACCTGCGCCGCCACGCCACCGCGGCCACCCGCGCCGGCATGGCCCGCGAGGCCGCCGCCTACGAGACCAACCTCTACCGCCTCTGCGGCGACTGGATGAAGGGCACCGAGGCGCTGCTGCCCGACGCCGAGCTGACCGTGCCCGCCGGCGGCCTGCGCTGGCGGCTCGGCGCTCGGGAGTTCGAGCTGCACGAGCTGCGCGGCCACACCGATTCCGACCTGGTGCTGATCGACCGCCGCAGTGGCGTGGCCTTCGCCGGCGGGCTGGTCTTCACCGACCGGGTGCCCACCACGCCGCACGCCCAGGTGGGCGCCTGGCTGGCCAGCCTGGACAGGCTGCGCCCGCTGCTGCAGGCCGCCGGGGTGCGCCACCTGGTGCCCAGCCACGGCCCGGTGCGCAGCGACCTGCAGGGCTTGACCCAGACGCAGGCCTTCCTGCGCTGGCTGGATGGCGCCTTCACCGACTGGGCCCGCCAGGGCTGGGACATGAACGAGGTGCTGCGCGCGCCGGTGCCAGCCGAGTTCCGCGCCTGGGCCGCCTTCCAGACCGAGTGGGTGCGCAACGTCGCCCACCTCTATCCGCGCTACGAGCATCAGGTGCTAGGCCCCAGCCGGGCACCCGGTCGCTGAAGCCGCCAGGCCGGAGAAGACGTCGAGACGGCGCGGATGGGACCGGCCCGCCGCCGGTCCGACGGTCCTGCTCAGCGCCTGCTGGCCAGCACCCGGTCCACCATCACCCCCGCCTGGCCCAGGTGGTTCTCCGGGTTGCACAGGGCTTCGAGCTGCCTGCGGTCGAGGTGGGGGCGGATCTGCGGATGGGTCAGCGGATCACCGCCGTGGCTTCCATCGTCAGCCAGCCCTCGTGGTCCTTGGCCCACAGGCGGATGCTGCGGCCGTCCGCCTGCGGTTCGCCGCAGACATGGAAGTGGTGGATGTCGAACACCGGCCGCACTGCGCGGAACTCGTAGCGCTCCACCTGCGCCTGCGGCATCTGGTGGCGCAGCAGGTCCAGCAGCAGGGTGGCCACCATCGGCCCGTGCACGACGAGGCCAGGGTAGCCCTCGACCTCCGTCACGTACCTGCGGTCGTAGTGGATGCGGTGGCCGTTGAAGGTGAGGGCCGAGTAGCGGAACAGCAGCACGTCGTCCGGCACCCACTTCTTCTCCCAGGTCGAGGTGGCGGGCGCCGGCCGGGGCGGCGGCGCCACCTCGTCCGCGCGGGCGGCCTCGCGGTAGACGATGTCGTGAAACTCCGTCAGCGCCACCTCGGCCTGACCCTGCCGGCGGATCTCGTGCCGCACCTTCACGAACACCAGGGGACCGGTGCGCCCCTGCTTCTCGGTCACCGACTCGATGGTCGATGTGCGGGTCATCTCATCGCCGATGCACAGGGGCTGGTGGAACGCGAACTGGCTGCCCGCCCACATGCGCCGGGGCAACGGCACGGGCGGCAGGAAGCCGCCGCGCCGGGCGTGCCCGTCCGGCCCGATCTCCGACTGCCGGTGCAGCGGCAGGAAGTACAGCCAGTGCCACAGTGCCGGCAGCACGGTCCCTGCAGGCGGGCGATCCGCCTCGCGGTCGAAGGTGGCCGACAAGGCGGCGTAGGGGGTGGGGGTGGCGACGTCGGAGACCACTTCCGAGCGGCCGACCCAGTCCTGCAGGTTCATGTTGCGACACCCGTCGTTGGGTTGAGGATCAATCGGCCGTCAGTTTGGCGCGTGCCACGACGTTCTTCCACCTCTCCAGCTCCGACTTGACCAGGCTGCCCAGCTGCTCCGGGGTGCTGGTGTCCACAGGCGGGTGCGCTTCGGACAGGCGATGGCCCGCGGACGGCACCCGGTGCACGCACCGCCGGCGCGCCGCCATCCTGGCTGCAAACGGCGATGGATTCTTCACGTCCGGGCCGTCGGTGCACGCCCGGAATCGTCCGATCGGCGCATCGGCTGGTAGAAGTGCGGCGTGCGCCCTCCACCTCCTGACATGCCCGCCCGCGGTCGACCTTCCATCGACCGCCCCCGCAGCGCCGTGCGCGCTTCCTCCCAGCCGTCTGCACACCGACCGGACCGTCCGGGCCGCGTCGCCCGCAGGAGCCTGGCGGCCGCCTGGATGGCCAGCCTGCTGGCCGCCTGCGGCGGTGGCGGCGGGTCTTCCGACGAAGCGGCCGAGCCGGCCCTGACCGCGCACGAGCTGGCCGTGGTGATCGCCACGGGCGACCCGCTCAGCGAGGCGGTCGGCCTGGCCTACCAGCGCGCACGGGGCGTGCCCGACAGCCAGGTGATCCGCCTGGCGCTGCCCACCGACCGCGACGAGATCGACGCCACGCAGTTCGCCGCGCTGAAGGCCGATCTGGACGCCCGCCTGCCCGCCCGGGTGCAGGCCACGCTGCTGACCTGGATGCGGCCGTCGCGGGTGCGCGGGGCCTGCACGATGGGCATCACCAGCGCGCTGACCTTCGGCTACAGCGACGCGCACTGCGGCGGCTGCCGCAGCACGACGGCCTCGCCCTACTTCGGCTCGACCAGCGCGCGGCCCTGGCGCGACCACGGCCTGCGGCCCTCGATGATGCTCGGGGCGGCCACGCCCGAGGAGGCGGCGGCGCTGATCGCCCGCGGCCGGGCCGCCGACGGCAGCCGGCCGGCCGGCACCGCGCTGCTGCTGCGCACCCGCGACGAGATCCGCAGCGTGCGCTGGCCGGACTTCGCCGACCTGCAGCGCCGCGGCAGCGGCCTGCCCGGCCTGCGGGTGGACTACCGCGACCTGAGCGGCACGGCCTCCGACACCGCCGAGCCACGTGCCGACCTGCTGCTCTACCTGACCGGCCTGGCCGAGGTGCCCGACGTCGCCACCCAGCGCTACCTGCCCGGCGCGGTGGCCGACCACCTGACCTCGCACGGCGGCCATCTGCCCGACGGCCGCGGCCAGATGCCCGTGACCCGCTGGCTGCAGGCCGGCGCCACGGCCAGCTACGGCACGGTGGAAGAGCCCTGCAACCACACCGCCAAGTTCCCGCAGGCGTCGATGCTGCTGGCGCGCTACACGGCCGGCGACAGTCTGATCGAGGCCTACTGGAAGTCCGTGCGGCAGCCCGGCCAGGGCCTGTTCGTCGGCGAACCGCTGGCGCGCCCCTGGCCGCGCTGAACCCGGCGGCCACCGGCGCTGCCCCGGCGGTCGCCTAGGTCGGCGCCTCGCCGTGGCGGGGCACGCGGAAATGCCACCAGGGCAGCGCCCGGATCAGCGACAGCACCTCGCCACTGTGCGAGGGGGCGTAACCGGGCAGCTCGGCCAGGCGCTGCTGCCACAGCGGTGAGGCCAGCACCTCGCGCAGCCGGCGCACGGCCGGGTGCTCCAGCGCATCCTTCAGGCAGACCAGGTGGTAGTCCTCGGCCACCAGCGGCACGAAGGCCAGACCGAACTGCCGCGCCGCCGCCTCGATGCCCAGGCCCACGTCGCCCAGCCCGCTGGCGATCGCCGCGGCCACCGCCAGGTGGCTGTCCTCGCGGAGGTTGCGGAAGCCCGGCAGGTCGCCAGGGCTGCAACCGGCCTGGCCGAGCAGGTAGTCGAGCAGCAGCCGGGTGCCCGAGCCCGCCTGGCGGTCGACGAAGCGCAGCGGCGTCTCGCCCCGCGCAGCACGCTGCAGCAGGTCGGTCAGCGAGGTGATACCCGCTGCCGCATCGGGGTGCAGGATCAGCCCCTGCCAGCGCCGCACGCAGCCGATCAGCTTGTGCCGCCCGGGCCGCAGCAGCGGCTTGAGGGCCGGGCCGAAGATCTGCGCGCTGTCGTGCAGCGGAGGTACATGGAAACCCGCCACCAGGCAGCGGCCCTCGGCCAGCGCGCGCAGGGCGTCCACGCTGCCGGCAAAGCGCAGCTCGATGTGCAGGCGCTCGCGCTGACTGCACAGCTCGCGCAACAGCGGCAGCGCCAGGTCGTGGCTGGCGTAGAGGGTGAGCACGTGCTGGTCGCCGTCGAGCGCCTCGCTGAGCACCCGCTGCAGCTCGGCGCGCAGCGCCTCGATGTGCGGCGTCATGCGGGTGCGCGCGCGGGTCTCGGCCCAGAGCAGACGGTCGGCAAAGGGCGTCAGCCGCGAAGGCTGGCCCTGGGTCCAGTGGATCAGCGGCTCGCCCAGCACCTCCTCCCAGTGCTTGAGCTGGCCCCAGACATGGCGGTAGGACGCTCCCAGGGCCTTCGCGGCATGCTGGATCGAGCCGTGCTCGCGCACCGCCGAGAGCAGGTCGAACAGGGGGTTGCAGACCTCGGCGCCGTGCTGGCCCTCGGTGTCGAAGCGGTACTGGAGGTGGACGCCGCGTGCGTTCATGGTCGGGCGAGAGGACGGGCCGGGCGATCGAGTCGAAACGGTCGACGCCGACGGGTGCGGTCTGCGCGGCCGGCGCGGGCCTCAGCGCGCCGGCGCGACGTACTTCTGCACCGACTGGGCGTCCAGCCGGTAGCCGCTCACACCCATCTCGCCACTGTCGCGGCGCTCGGTACGCAGCACCCCGGCGACCCAGACCGCATCCATGCTGCGCAGGCCCTTGACCGGCCTGGCTGCGCGCACATGCACGATCTGGTTGGCCGGTGGCGGCGGGCTGTGGATGCAGGCGCCGAAATAGGGCACCAGCAGGAACTCCTGCAACGCGCCGCCCTGGGATTCCAGCGGTACCAGGTAGCCGGGCAGGCGCACCGCCCGGCCGTTCAGCGCCGCCACGGTGGGCGCGTTGTCCCATTCCTCGCGCAGTTCGCGCAGCAGTTCGGCGCTGCGCGGGTCGCTGTCGTCGAGATTGCTCACGTCACGGCCACGGAAGCGCTTGCTCGGATCCCAGTCCTTCGGGATCAGCGCCTCCCAGGCGATCTCGACCGGCCGCGATGCCTGCGCGGCCCCCCCCGCCGGCGCGAGCGCTGCCACGCCGACCGCCAGGCCCATCCACACGCGACGCGTGACCCCGCCAGCCGGCTGCGGCGCCGGCGGCCGTCGACTGGATCGAACAACATGCCCCATGGCGCGATTGTCGCCCGAGCAGGCGGCAACGCCTCGCCCCAGGTCTTGCCGCAGGCCGCGTTCAGGGGGCCAGCGGGCGCAGCAGCCAGCGCGCAGCGACCACACCATCGTAGCGGCGCGGCACCCGGCCCACGGGCTCGAAGCCGCGCAGGCGCAGGAAGGTGTAGCCGGCCTCGTTGTCCGCACGCAGCTCGTGCGAGACCCGGCCGATGCCGGCCACGCGGGCCGAGCGCAGCTGCCAGTCGAGCAGCCGGCTGCCGATGCCGCGGCGCTGCAGCGGCGCCTGCACGGCCAGCAGCAGCAGCTGGGCGGAATCGTCGCCCAGCGCCATCAGCGCAAAGCCCTGCAGACCCGACGGATCGGCGGCCACCACCGCCGCCACGTCCGGATCGGCCAGCAGGGCTGCCACCCGTGGCGGGGTGTACTGCCAGGTCAGCCCCGCCTCGATGCGCTCGCGCGACAGCAGGGCGATGCCCCGGGCGTCGCCGGCCCGGGCGGGGCGGAGGAACACAGCGCTGGCCATGGCAGCGATTGTGCGACCCACCGGCTGCCGCCGTGCCATCCGGCGACGAATCGGACGACGCCCGCAGGGTTGTCGCAGGCGTTCGGGCCGACGCAGACGGGACGGTGGGGCAGGCCGGCCGCAGGGCCGCAGGCATCAGCCCCCCGGGCTGCGAGCCCCCGCCTGCGCGCCTCCTTCCCCGGCCCCCTGACGTGCCTGCACCTCGAAGCGGTTGTCCCGGTAGGGACAGCCGCCACGCAGCCATTGCCACAGGCTCTCGGCCGGATAGGCCAGCAGGAACAACGGCCCCCAGCGCTCGTACTGGCGCACATGGACCCGCTCGTGGGCACGCCAGGCTGCGTGGTGGGCCGGGCTGCGGGCGATCACCAGGTGGCCGAAGGTGATCGCGTCGATGCCCACCCGGGCCACCCAGCGCCAAGCCCACCCCGGTCGGTCCGGGGCACAGACCTCCAGCACACCCTCGTGCCGGGCCAGCCGCCCGCCGCCCAGCAGCAGGGGCAGCGCCAGCGCGACCCCGAGCAGCGTGGCCGGCGCCGCCCAGGCCAGGCGCAGCCCGCGCCGCCAACGCCCCGGCCCGCGCGCGGCGCGCGGCACCGGTCGGCGCATCAGGCCTCGCGCTCCCCCGCCTGCTCGTAGGCCGCAGGCGTCACCCCGGCCCGGCCGAGGAAGGCGCGGATGTGCAGCACCGAATGGCGGTCGACCTCGTTGCCGTGCGGGCGGTGCAGCACATCCTCCATGCCCTTCAGGGTGACACGCACGCGTGCACCGTTGATCGGCGTCATCTCGGCGCCGACATGGCGCAGCAAGGACTCGACATCGCGCCAGTGCAGGTTGTGCGGCGGCGGATCGTGGAAGAGCGCGCGGATCAGCGCCGCGTGGTGCTTGCTCATGGAGACTCCCGACGGTTGGATCGATGGGGACAGCCTACTCCAATCCGGCCGGAAGCGGCCAGCCAGGGCCGGTACCGGTTCGATGCACCGCAAGCCGCGTGCTGCCGGCAGCCCGTCGGGGCCCCCTCGCGCGACAATCTCCCCCTGGAACCCTGGAACCCTGGAATCCCCACCCCGAACCCCGCATCTCCCGAACCCGCCATGCCCATCTTCGAGTACGCCTGCCAGGACTGCGGCCAGCAGTTCGAGACCCTGGTGCGCTCCGGCAGCGTGCCGGCCTGCCCGCACTGCCATTCGACCCAGCTCGAGAAACTGCTGTCGGTGCCCGCCAGGCCGATGGGCAGCGAAGCCGCGCCCACCTTGCCGCCCGGCTGCGGCGGCTGTGCGCAGGCCAGCGGCGGCGGCTGCCCGATGCGGCCCTAGCCGGCTGAGTGCGCTGTCGGTCTGCCGTCATGGCGCTGCGCACCCTGACCTGCGAAGTGGCGGAAACCACCGACGGCCTGGTCGTGCTCGAGTGGCTGGCCTCGACCCGCGAGGACCGCCACGCCCAGGCCCTGGCCGAAGCCCGCCAGCTGCTCGACTGGGCCTGGCGGGAGTACGGCCATGTCCAGGGTGCGGCCGAGGACGGAGGGGCCTGGCAGCACGATCTGCAGGTGCAGGTCGAGGCCGACGGCTGGCACGCCGTGGCGCTGACGCTGACCTGCCACCCCGAGATCGCCCAGGCCTGCCTGGCCGAGTTCGGCGAGGCGCCCGGCGACTGAAGCGCGGGGCGCGAAGGCCGCCCGCGGCGTATCGTCCGGCATGCAGCCCAGGCATGCAGCCCCGGGTGCCGCCCCCTTACACTCGCCGACCCTTCCCGCCCTGCCGACCGTCCGGAGTCTCTTGGCCGCCGCTTCCCCTCCTTCTGCCCCGCCGGCCCCGCCCGCCCCCCTCACCCTGGCCGGACTCGGCCTCTCGGCCGCGCTGTGCGATGCCGCCGCGGCGATGGGCTGGCAGCGTCCCACCCCCATCCAGGCCCAGGTCCTGCCCGCGGCGCTGCAGGGCCGCGATGTGCTGGGGCTGGCGCCGACCGGTTCGGGCAAGACCGCCGCCTTCCTGCTGCCGCTGCTGCAGCGCCTGCTGGCGCTGCCCGGCCTGCGCACGCAGCGCCCGCGCCCGCTGCGCGCACTGGTGCTGGCCCCCACGCGCGAGCTGGCCGCGCAGATCGCCGCCGACGTGCAGGCGCTGGCGCCGGAACTGCGCTGCGTGCTGGCCGTGGGCGGCCTGTCGATCCATCCGCAGATGATGGCGCTGCGCGGCGGCGCGCATGTGGTGGTCGCCACACCGGGCCGGCTGCTGGACCTGCTGGACCATCGGGCGCTGCAGCTGCGCGAGCTGCGCTGCCTGGTGCTCGACGAGGCCGATCGCCTGCTCGATGCCGGCTTCGCCGAGGAGATGGATCGCCTGCGCGCGGCCCTGCCCACGGGCCATCAGACCCTGCTGTTCAGCGCCACCCTGCCCGGGAGCGTCGCCGCGCTGGCGCGGCGGATGCTGCGCGCCGATGCGCTGCAGGTCGACGTGCGGGACCCTGTGCCGGACCACGGACAGGGCGAAGGGCCGGCCGAGGCCGACGCCGCCCCGAGCGCCCAGGTGGCCCAGCGGGCCATCGTCGTGTCCACCGCCGCGCGCACCCCGCTGCTGCGCCACCTGATGGCCACCGAGGGCTGGCAGCGGGTGCTCGTGTTCGTGGCCACGCAGTACGCCAGCGAGCATGTGGCCGACAAACTCTGCCGCGCGGGCATCGCCGCGGCCGCGCTGCACGGCCAGCTCAGCCCGGGCCGGCGCGCGCAGGTGCTGGCCGATTTCCACCAGCGCCGCCTGGCCGTGCTGGTGGCCACCGACCTGGCCGCGCGCGGCATTCACATCGACCAGCTGGAGGTGGTGGTCAACCACGACCTGCCGCGCTCGGCCACCGACCATGTCCACCGCATCGGCCGCACCGGGCGGCTGGGCATCGTGGCCGGGACGCCGGGCCTGGCGGTGAGCTTCGTCTGCGCCGATGCACCCGGCAGCGAGGCGCACTTCCGTCTGATCGAGAAGCGCCAGGGCCTGCGCGTGCCCCGCGAGCAGATCGCCGGCTTCGAACCGGCCACGCTGGCCCCCCCCACGGCCGCCGACCCGAACGGCGGCATCAAGGGCCGCCGCAAGAGCCGCAAGGACCGCCTGCGCGAAGCCGCCGCCGCGGCGCAGGCCGGCCACGTCGACGGCACGGCGACGCGGGCCGCCGCGGCACGCCGTCGCGGCTGAGCGCGTTCAGGCGCGCGCGCCCTTGCGCATCAGCGTGCTCTTGCCGAACAGGCTCTCGACCAGGTCCACGGCCAGCTCGGCGGTCTGGTTGCGCAGGTCCAGCGCGGGGTTGAGCTCGACGATGTCCAGGCTGGCCAGGCGGCCGCTGTCGGCGATCATCTCCATGCACAGCTGGGCCTCCCGGTAGGTCGGCCCGCCCGGCACGGTGGTGCCCACGCCCGGGGCGATCTGCGGGTCGAGGAAATCGACGTCGAAGCTCACGTGCAGATGGGTGTTCGCATCCAGCGTGGCCAGCGCCAGCTCCATCGCATGGCGCATGCCCATCTCGTCGATGTAGCGCATGTCGAAGACCTCCAGGTCCTGCGCATGCACGAAGCGCTTCTCGCCGGCGTCGACGCTGCGGATGCCGATCTGGCGGATCTGCCTGGGATGCAGCGCCGGGCTGCCATCCTCGTGCTGCGCCAGCGCCAGCAGTTCGGCCGGGCCGTGACCGCACAGGCAGGCCACGGGCATGCCGTGCAGGTTGCCGCTGGGGGTGATGTCGCGGGTGTTGAAGTCGGCATGCGCGTCCAGCCAGAGCACGCGCAGGCGCCGGCCACGCGCCCGGCAGTGCCTGGCCACGGCGGCGATCGAGCCGATCGCCAGGCAGTGGTCGCCGCCCAGCAGGATGGGCAGGCGCCCCTGCTCGAGCTCGGCGGCCACCGCGTCGCGCACCGCGGCGTTCCAGGCCGTCACCTCGGCCAGATGCCGCCAGCCGCCCACCGGGGGCCGCCAGGGGTTGGCCGGGCCGCTCAGGTTGCCGCGGTCGGCCACCACCAGGCCATGGGCCTCGAGACGCTCCTTCAGCTGCGCCACGCGCAGCGCCTCCGGCCCCATCGAGGCGCCGCGAAGGCTGGCGCCGACATCGGTGGGCGCGCCGATCAGGCTGACGGCAGGGTGCATCGCGAGCGGCCCGGTTCAGATGTAGTCCGCGAACTCGCCGGTGCGGGTTTCCGGCGCATCGAAGCCGTAGTGGTCGGCCAGGCAGCGCCAGGCATCCTCGGCCGACTCGACGAAGTGGAACAGGTTCACATCGCCCGGGCTGATCATGCCGGTGTCCACGAGGTGGTCGAAGTCGATCAGGCGGGTCCAGAAGTCGCGTCCGAACAGCAGGATCGGGCGGCGTCGCGACTTGCCGGTCTGCACCAGGGTGAGGGTCTCGAACAGCTCGTCGAGGGTGCCGAAGCCGCCCGGGAAGCACACCAGCGCGATGCTGCGCATCACGAAGTGCATCTTGCGCAGCGCGAAGTAGTGGAACTGGAAGCACAGCTGCGGCGTGATGTAGGGGTTGGGCTCCTGCTCGTGCGGCAGCACGATGTTCAGGCCGATGCTCTGCCCGCCCACCTCGTGCGCGCCGCGGTTGCCCGCCTCCATGATGCCGGGGCCGCCGCCGGTGACGACGTAGATCGGCGTCTCCAGGCTGCGCGAGCGCTCGGTGACCAGCGCGGCGAAGCGGCGCGCCTCGTCGTAGTAGCGGCTCATCGCCAGCTGCTGGCGGGCGCGCCGGGTGGCCGCCTCGTCACCGTCGGCGGCGGCCAGCGCGGCCTCGGCCACCTCCGGTGCCACGATGCGCGCCGAACCGAAGATGACGATGGTGGACTCGATGCCCAGCTCGGCCTGCACCAGCTCGGGCTTGAGCAGCTCGAGCTGCATGCGCACCGGGCGCAGCTCCTCGCGCAGCAGGAAGGCCTCGTCGGTGAAGGCCAGGCGGTAGGCGCTCTCGGGGCCGGCGTAGCGCGACGGGGCCTTCAGCGCCTGCGGCGCCTCTTCCTGCGCGGAGGGAAAGTTGCGGGCGGTCAGCTCGACCGCCGCGTCGCTGCGGTGATCGACGGGGGGCTTGTGCGGTGCGGTCATGGCGCCAGCATAGCGCCCCGCGGCCTCAGCGGGCGTGACAGACCGGACAGCCCGGGTCGCGTCCCAGGTTGATCTCGGTCCAGCGCAGGTCGCGCCCGTCGAGCATCTGCAACCGCCCGGCCAGCGAGGTGCCGAAGCCGGCCAGCAGCTTGAGCGCCTCGGCCGCCTGCACCGTGCCGATGATGCCCACCAGCGGCGCGAAGACGCCCATGGTGGCGCAGCGCACCTCGGGCGCCTCGGCCCCGGGCGGGAAGACGCAGGCGTAGCAGGGATGGTCGGCGCCCCGGCTGTCCCAGACCGAGACCTGGCCGTCCAGGCCGATGGCCGCCCCCGAGACCAGCGCGCGGCGGTGGCGCACGCAGGCGGCATTGACGGCCTGGCGGGTGGCGAAGTTGTCGCTGCAGTCCAGCACCACGTCGGCCTGCGGCACCAGTGCATCCAGCAGCGCAGCGTCGGCCCGCTGCCCGATCGCACGCACCTGCACCTCGGGGTTCAGGGCGGCGACGGCCAGCGCGGCGGACTGCACCTTGGGCTGGCCCACCCGGGCGTCCGCATGGGCGATCTGGCGCTGCAGGTTGGTGCGGTCCACCGTGTCGTGGTCGACCACGGTGATCGTGCCCACGCCCGCACTGCCCAGGTAGAGCAGCACCGGCGAGCCCAGCCCGCCCGCACCGATCACCAGCGCATGGCCGGCGACGATGCGCTGCTGGCCCTCGACGCCCAGGTCGTCGAGCAGGATGTGGCGGCTGTAGCGCAGCAGCTGGTCGTCGTTCATCGCGGCAGAGGAAGGATGACCCGCCCCCGGCGGGCGGGCGGGCGGGCGGTGGCAGGCATCGGGCAGTCCGCTCGTCGGGGCCGGAGGCGACCGCCGCCAGGGCGGTCCACCGGGAGACGTCAGTTCGTCCGGGCGGCGTCCGGCTTGCGCTCGGTCTGGGTCTTGCTGAGCATCACCGGGCGGCCCTTCAGGTGGTTGAGCGCCTGCTGCAGCTGGAAGTCCTCGGCGCTGCCGAACTCGGGCAGGCGCGGCGGCTTCTGCGCACTCTTGGCGTTGGCCTCCTCGAGCTTGCGCAGGGCCTCCTCGCGCTGCTTCTCGCGCGCGGGGTCCTTCTCGGCATCGGCGCTGCCGCTGCCGTTGCCGAGGTGACGGTCGAGGTCGGCCTCGCGCATGCGCAGCGCCGCGTACGGGCTGCCCTCGGCGGTATCGTCCACCAGCAGGTCGGGCACGATGCCCTTGGCCTGGATCGACTGGCCCGAGGGCGTGTAGTAGCGCGCCGTGGTGATCTTCAGCGAGGTGTTGGGCATCGGCAGGCGCGTCAGTTCGGTCTGCACCGAGCCCTTGCCGAAGGTCTGCGAGCCCATGATCACCGCGCGCTTGTGGTCGCGCAGCGCCCCGGCGACGATCTCGCTGGCCGAGGCCGAGCCCTCGTTGACCAGCACCACCAGCGGCACCGTCTTCAGCGCCGCCGGCAGCCCGGCCAGCGGGTCGCTGCCGTCACGCGAGTAGAAGCCGGGCGAGGCCTTGTAGGTGGCGCGCTGGTCGGCCATCTGGCCATTGGTGGTCACCACCACCACGTCACGCGGCAGGAAGGCCGCGGAGATGCCGATGGCACCGTCGAGCAACCCGCCCGGGTCGTTGCGCAGGTCGAGCACCAGGCCCTTGAGCCTGGGATCCTGCCGCCAGACCTCCTTGACCTGCTCGACGAAGTCGCGCACCGTGGGTTCCTGGAACTGGTTGATGCGGATCCAGGCGTAGCCCGGCTCCACCACCTTGGAGCGCACGCTCTTGGTCTTGATCTCCTCGCGTACGATCGTGACCGGGAAGCTGCGGTTCTCGCCCTTGCGGAACACCGTCAGCAGCACCTTGGTGCCGCTGGGGCCGCGCATGCGCTTGATCGCCTGGTCCAGCGTCAGGCCCTTCACCGCGGTGTCGTCGATGCGGGTGATCAGGTCGCCGGTCTGCAGCCCGGCGCGGAAGGCCGGCGAGCCCTCGATCGGCGAGACCACCTTCACCAGGCCGTCCTCCATCTCGATCTGGATGCCCACGCCGGTGAACTTGCCGTGGATGCTTTCGCGGAATTCCTTGTAGGCCGCGCCCTCGAAGTAGGCCGAGTGCGGGTCCAGCCCCGAGACCATGCCGCCGATCGCGTCGCGGATCAGCTTCTTCTCGTCCACCGGCTCGACATAGGCCCGCTTGACCAGGTCGAACACGGTGGCCAGCTGCTGCATCTCCTCGAGCGGCAGCGCCGACATGCTGCTGCGCGCGGTCGCCTGGAACTGCATCGTCGTCAGGGCCCCGGCCACCATGCCCACCGACACCCAACCCGCCACCTTCAGCTTGCTACCCATGTCCACGATCCTCTCGGCCTGTCGCCGAAGCCTGCCAGTCCCCGTCTGTCGGCACGCCACGCGCCATCTGAAGCCTGCGGAGACCGGAGCGCGGGCAGTATAGGACGCCGCTGCCCGTCTGCGTGGGAAAGAAGCCCGCATCGGCGACGCGGCAAGGGTTGCAACCCCACGCGCCCCTGAACCGGGGGGCTGCGCCGCCAGCCGCTACCATCCGGGGCTCGGCCCCTGCAGCGCCGACCGCTTCGCCCCACCGATCCGATGTCCCACGCTCCCGATTCCGCGCACGACGCTGCGCCCGCCCCATCGCCCTCCCCTGCGCCCGCCGTGCCTGCGCCGGTGGCGGGGGCCGCCGCCGTCCCGGCCCCCCGCGTGGCCGACTCCAGCCTCGGCAAGGCGGTGCGCTACGCCACGACCTACGACCCCGGCCTGCTCTTCCCCCTGCCGCGCGCCACGCAGCGCCAGGCGCTGGGGCTGGGCGAGCGCCTGCCCTTCACCGGTGCGGACCTCTGGACGGCCTACGAACTGTCCTGGCTGACGCCGCGCGGCAAGCCGCAGGTGGCCCTGGCCAGCCTGACCCTGCCCTGCGAGTCGCCCCACATCGTCGAGAGCAAGTCGGTCAAGCTCTACCTGAACAGCCTGAACATGAGCCGCTTCGAGTCGCCCGAGGCGCTGCGCGAGACCCTGCTGCGCGACCTCAGCGCCGCCTGCGGCCAGCGCGTGGGCCTGCGCCTGGTGCTGCCCGAGGCCTTCGAGGCCCAGCCGCTGCGCGAACTGGACGGCCTGAGCCTGGACCGGCTGGACCTGGATTGCGACCGCTACGGCGCCCCCGCGCCCGAGCTGCTGCAGGCCGCGCACGACGAGCAGCCCGTCAGCGAGACGCTGGTGTCGAACCTGTTCGAAAGCAACTGCCCGGTCACCGGCCAGCCCGACTGGGCCAGCGTGCAGATCAGCTACACCGGCGCGCAGATCGACCAGGCCGGCCTGCTGCGCTACCTGGTGAGCTTCCGAGGCCACGGCGACTTCCACGAGCACTGCGTCGAACGCATCTTCATGGACCTGTGGACGCGCTGCCAGCCCACGCGGCTGCAGGTCTACGCCCGCTACACCCGCCGCGGCGGGCTGGACATCAACCCCTGGCGCACCAGCCACCCGGCCGCCCTGCCGCCCAACCAACGCAGCGCGCGGCAGTGAGCGGACCGCCCCCGGCCACCGCCCGCACCGCAGCGCCTGCCGCACCTGTCTGCCCCGCCGCCCCTGTCTTCGCAAGGTCCGCCATGTCCCTCGTCGTCCACGGCATCCCCAACTGCAGCACGGTCAAGAAGGCCCGCGACTGGCTCGAGGCGCGCGGTCTGGCCTACACCTTCCACGACTTCAGGAAGCAGGGCGTGCCCGAGGTCGCGCTGGACCGCTGGATCGCGGTGCACGGCTGGGAACGCCTGCTCAACCGCGCCGGCACCACCTGGCGGCAGCTCGACGAGACCCGCCGCGCCACCGTGACCGACGCCGCCAGCGCCCGCGCGCTCATGCTCGAGAAGCCCAGCGTGATCAAGCGGCCGGTGGTCGACTGGGGCGAGCCCCCCGGCACGCGCTGCACCGTCGGCTTCCAGCCTGCGCAGTTCGAAGCCGCGGCGAGCGCCTGACGCGCCGTCCCGCCCCGCCCGCCCGTCGCCCCCTCCACCCCAACGGAACCCGCACGCCATGTTCACCGGCATCGTCCAGGCCGTCGCCACCGTCGCGGCCATCACCGACCGCCCCGGGCTGCGCAGCTTCACGCTGGCCTTTCCGCCCGGCTTCCTCGCCGGCCAGGAGATCGGCGCCAGCGTCGCCTGCGACGGCACCTGCCTGACGGTCACCCGCCACGCCGGGGCCGACCAGGCCGACTTCGACGTGATGCAGCAGAGCCTGGCACTGACCACGCTGGGCCGGCTCGCGGTGGGGGACCGGCTCAACGTCGAGCGCGCCGCCCGCGACGGCGCGGAGATCGGCGGCCACCCGATCTCCGGCCATGTCGACTTCCAGGCCCGCGTGGCCGAGGTTCGCCGACCCGAGAACAACCACGTGCTGCGCATCGCCGTGCCCGCGCCCTGGATGCGCTACGTCTTCCCGAAGGGCTACATCGCGGTGAACGGCGCCAGCCTGACGGTGGCCGAGGCCGGCCGCGCCGCCGACGGCAGCGGCTGGTTCGAGGTCTGGCTGATCCCCGAGACGCTGCGCCAGACCACCTTCGGCAGCCTGCAGCCCGGCGACGCGCTGAACCTCGAGATCGAGCGCGGCACCCAGGTCATGGTCGACACCGTGCGCGCCACGCTGGAAGAGCGGCTCGGCCCGCTGCTGCCGGCGCTCGAAGCCCTGCTGCGCGAGCGCGGCGTGGGCGTCGAGGCGCTGGCCGGCCTGCCGGCGGCCGGGCCAGCCCCGGTCCCGGCCGCCCTCCCCGACCCCACCGCCACCGACGAAAGCCGCCCATGAACACGCCCCTCCCTTCCGCCGCCGTCGTCCCCGGCATCAGCGAGGATCTGCCCACCGACGCGGCCAGCGTGCTCGCGGCCACCCGCAGCTGGCTGGAACGCGCGGTGATCGGCCTGAACCTCTGCCCCTTCGCCAAGGCCGTGCACGTGAAGGAGCAGATCCGCTGGGTCGTCAGCCAGGCCACCGAGCCCGAACAGCTGCTGGCCGAGCTGGAGGCCGAGCTGCGCCTGCTGGCCGAGGCCGACCCCGAGCAGGTCGAGATGACCCTGCTGATGCACCCGCAGGTGCTGCAGGACTTCATCGACTACAACGACTTCCTGGACATCGCCGACCAGGCCCTGGAGCGGCTCGAGCTCGACGGCGAACTGCAGATCGCCAGCTTCCACCCCGACTACCAGTTCGAGGGTACCGCCTTCGACGACATCTCCAACTTCAGCAACCGCTCGCCCTACCCCACGCTGCACCTGCTGCGCGAAAGCAGCATCGACGCGGCGGTGGAGGCCTTTCCGGACGCGGCGGACATCTACGAGCGCAACATCGAGACGCTCGAGAAGCTCGGCCGGCGCGGCTGGATCGAGCTGTTCAAGGCCTGAGCGGCCGAGACCCACCGCCGGTCTGGCCCCCTCGGACAGGATCGGATCCCGCACAGGCGCTGACGCATGGGAGACAGGCGGCAGGCCCCGGGCGGCGTTACCTTGCGCGGCCCGCCGAAGACAACTGCCGCATGAGCCCCCCCGCATGAGCACCGCCAGTCACCGCCTGCACGACGAGATCGCCGCCACCCTGGAGCGCTGGCGCGCCGACGAGGCCCGGGTACGGGCCTGCCTGGCCGAACCGGGCATCTCGCGCCCCGAGCAGGTGCTCGACAAAACCGGGCTGCAGATGTTCGAGGCGATCGGGCGGGGTGAGCTGCCCTCGGTGCCGATCGCTGCCGTGCTGGACTTCGTCCCGATCGAGTTCGAACCCGGCCGGATGGTCTTCCAGGGCCACCCCAGTGCGCGCTTCTGCAACCCGATGGGCACGATCCACGGCGGCTGGATCGCCGCCCTGCTCGACTCCGCAGTGGCCTGTGCGGTGCACACCACCCTGCCGGCCGGTCGCATGAACACCACGGCGGAGCTGAAGATCAGCTACCTGCGCGCCCTGATGCCCGACGTGCCGCTGGTGCGCGCCGAGGGCAAGATCCTCAACGCCGGGCGGCAGGTAGGTTTTGCCGAGGGACGCCTGTACGGCCCGGACGGGCGGGTCTACGCCCACGCCACCACCACCTGCCTGGTGCTGCAGCCGCGCGGCTGAGTGCGCATGTCCGCCGTGGCCGGTCCGCCCATCGCCGTCGTCGACTTCGAGACCACCGGCATGGGTGCGTCGCAGGGCGCCCGGGCCACCGAGATCGCCATCGTGCTCGTCGAGGAGGGCCGCATCACCGCGCGTTACCAGAGCCTGATGCGCACCGGCGTCTGGGTCCCCCCCTTCATCGAAGCACTGACCGGCATCAGCAACGCGATGCTGCGCGAGGCCCCGCCCGCCGCTGCAGTGATGCGCGAGGTGGCGGACTTCACCCGCGGGCTGCCGCTGGTGGCGCACAACGCGGCCTTCGACCGCAGCTTCTGGATCGCCGAGATGGCCCAGGCGGGGCTCGATCCCGACCCGGCGCACCGCTTCGCCTGCACGCTGCTGCTGTCGCGCCGACTCTGGCCCCAGGCGCCCGACCACAAGCTGGGCACGCTGCAGCGCTGGGCCGGGCTGAAGCGTGACGGCCGGGCCCACCGCGCCCTGTCGGATGCGCAGGTCACCGCCCAGCTGCTGATCGCCCTGCAACAGGAAGCGCAGCAGCGCTGGTCCGCCTCACTCGGCGGCCGCACGGCCGACCACGCCCTGCTGTGCCAGTTGCAGGGTCTGTCGCGACGGGTGCTGGACCGGGGCTGGACGCCCTCGGACCGGGCCGCAGCGACCTGATGCGACGACGCGCCCGACCTCAGCCGATGCGCTTGGCCCGCACCGCCCGACCCACGCGGGAGCCGTTGCCCTGCCCCAGCGCGTCGCGGATGAAGGCCCCCGCGTCGATCAGCGCGTCCAGGTCGATGCCGGTGCGGATGCCCAGGCCGTGCAGCAGCCAGACCACATCCTCGGTGGCCACGTTACCGGTGGCGCCCTTGGCGTAGGGACAGCCGCCCAGGCCGCTGACGCTGGTGTCGAAGCTGGCGATGCCCAGCTCCAGCGCCGCGTAGACATTGGCCACCGCCATCCCGTAGGTGTCGTGGAAATGGCCGCTGACCTCCTCGAGCGGGTAGTGCGCCAGCGCGGCCTCCAGCGCCGCCTGCACCCGGCGCGGCGTGCCCACGCCGATGGTGTCGGCCACGCCGACGTGCTGCACGCCGATCTCCTTCATCAGCCGGGCCACCCGGCCGACGCGCTCGGGCGCCACCTCGCCCTCGTAGGGGCAGCCCACGCTGCAGGAGATCGCACCGCGCACCTTCACGCCGGCCGCACGGGCGGCGGCCACCACCGGCGCGAAGCGCTCGATCGATTCGGCGATCGAGCAGTTGATGTTCTTCTGGCTGAAGGCCTCGCTGGCCGCGCCGAAGACGACGATCTCGTCCGGCCGCGTCGCGGCCGCGGCCTCCCAGCCCTTCAGGTTGGGCGTCAGCACCGAGTAGCGCACACCGGGCACGCGGGCGATGCCCGCCATGACCTCGGCGTTGTCGGCCATCTGCGGCACCCACTTCGGACTGACGAAGCTGGTGACCTCGATCTCGCGCAGGCCGGCGGCCTGCAGACGGTGCACCAGCTCGATCTTGGTGGCCGCCGGCACCGGCTGCTTCTCGTTCTGCAGGCCATCGCGCGGGCCGACCTCGACCAGCGTGACCTGGGCGGGCAGCGAGGGAAGGGACTTCATCGGGCTCATGGTCACTCCGCCGTGTCGAGTCGGAGCAGCTCGGCGCCTTCGGGCACCTGGTCGCCCACCGCATACAGCAGCTCGGCCACCACGCCGTCGCGCGGCGCCGCCAGGGTGTGCTCCATCTTCATCGCCTCCATCACCGCCAGCGGCTGGCCGCTCCTGACCGCCTCGCCCGGCTGTGCGAGCAGTGCGATGACCTTGCCCGGCATCGGCGCGGTCAACCGGCCGCCCGCCCCGGCACCCTCGCCGGCATGCGCGATCGGATCGATCTCCTGCAGTTCCAGCGTGCCGGCCGCGCCGAAGACCGCGTAGGTCTCTCCCTGGGCGTAGACCGACAGCGTCAGGCGCTGCTCGCCGAGCAGGACGTCGTGGCGACCGTCGCCGAGCGCGCGGGCGGTGAGGCGCCAGCTCTGGGCCCCCAGCGACAGGCGCAGCGCGCCGTCGTGCAGGCGCTCGAGGGTGGCGATGTGGCGCTCCTTGCCCACGCGCAGCTCCATGCGGCGGCGCGCACCGCCGTGGATGCGCCAGCCGTCGCGGCGCGACCAGGGATCGGCATCCTCCAGCGCCGCCTCCGAGGCCAGCCGGTGCGCGGCGACCCCGGCGGCGGCCTGGGCCAGCGGCAAGGCGCCGACATCGAACAGGGCAGCACGCTCGCGCTCGATCAGCGCGGTGTCCAGGTCGGCGCCGGCAAAGGCGCGGCTGTTCACCACCCGGCGCAGGAAGGCCACGTTGGTCGACAGGCCGACGATGTGCGTGTCACGCAGCGCCGCGTCCAGCCGCGCCAGCGCCTGCGCGCGGTCGGCGCCCCAGACGATCAGCTTGGCCACCATCGAGTCGTAGTAGGGGCTGATCGCGTCGCCCTCACGCACGCCGGCATCCACCCGCACGGCCGCGGGCTCGGCCGCCGCGGTCTGCGTCGCGTTGCGCTGGAAGGCCACATGCGCCGGCCAGCGCAGCACCTGCAGCGTGCCGGTGGCGGGCAGGAAGCCGGCGTCCGGGTTCTCGGCGCAGATGCGCGCCTCGATCGCGTGGCCGTGGATCTGCAGCTCGTCCTGCCGCGCCGGCAGCGGCTCGCCGGCGGCCACCCGAAGCTGCCACTCGACCAGGTCATGGCCGGTGATGGCCTCGGTGACCGGGTGCTCCACCTGCAGGCGGGTGTTCATCTCCATGAAATAGAAGCGCAGGTCCCCGTCCGCGGTCGGCTCGGCGATGAATTCCACCGTGCCGGCGCCGACATAGCCCACCGCCTTCGCCGCGGCCACCGCCGCCGCGCCCATCTCGGCCCGGCGCTCGGCGCTCATGCCCGGCGCCGGGGCCTCTTCCAGCACCTTCTGGTGGCGGCGCTGCACCGAGCAGTCGCGCTCGAAGAGGTAGACACAGTGGCCCTGCGTGTCGCCGAAGACCTGGATCTCGACGTGGCGCGGGCGGGTGACGTAGCGCTCCACCAGCACGTGGTCGTCGCCGAAGCTCGCCTTGGCCTCGCGCTGGCAGGAGGCCAGCGCCGCGGCGAAGTCCTCGGCGCGATCCACCCGGCGCATGCCACGGCCGCCGCCACCGGCGCTGGCCTTGATCAGCACCGGAAAGCCGATGCGCTCGGCCTGCCCCTGCAGGAAGGCGGGATCGTTGTCGTCACCGTGGTAGCCCGGCACCAGCGGCACGCCGGCGCGCTCCATCAGCGCCTTGGCGGCGGCCTTGCTGCCCATCGCGGCGATGGCCTGCGGCGGCGGGCCGATGAAGACCAGGCCGGCGGCCGCGCAGGCGCGGGCGAAGTCCTCGTTCTCGCTCAGGAAGCCGTAGCCGGGGTGGATGGCCTGCGCACCGGTGGCCTGGGCCGCGTCCAGGATGCGCTGCCACTGCAGGTAGCTGTCCTTCGCGGCGTTGCCGCCGATGTGCACCGCCTCGTCGCAGGCGTGCACATGCTGCGCCTGGGCATCGGCATCCGAGTACACGGCCACCGTCGTCACACCCAGGCGGCGGGCGGTCCGGGCGACGCGGCAGGCGATCTCCCCACGGTTGGCGATCAGGATCTTCTTGAACATGAAGGTTCGTCTCCAGGAATGTCGATCACGGCGCTCGGTTGGACGGTGGCCCATCGCCCGCAAAGAGCGCACGCACGCGGCGCAGCAGGCCGCTGAGGAAGCGCCAGAACAGGGCGATCAGCCCCAGCATCAGCAGCAGCACGACGGCCAGCACCACGAAGAACACGACCGGCTGCTCCCAGGACAGCCAGAGCATGCCCGGCACGGCCAGGTCGCCCAGCAGCGAGACGCCGATGTTCGAGAAGGGCTCGGGCGAAGTGTTGATGGCCGCGCGCGTGGTGGATTTCGCCGCCTGCGAGGTGGCCGCCAGCGTGCCCCCCATGAGCGCGGCGACCATCGCCCAGGTGGCGGAATCGCCCCCGAACACCGCCGCCGCCAGCGCCGCGCCGGCGGGAATGCGCACCACGCTGTGCGCCGCATCCCAGACGCTGTCCAGGCCCGGAATCTTGTCGGCGAAGAACTCCACGCCCAGCATCAGGGCCGCCGCCGCCAGCACCACCGGGTGCTCGAGCACTTCCAGCCCCGGCGGCAGCGGCACCCAGCCCAGCCAGCCGGCCAGGCCGGTCAGGAAGACCACCAGATACAGCCGCAGCCCGCTGGCCCAGCCGAGCGCCGCGGCCACGGCGAGCAGCTGGGTGCTGTCCATGCCGGCCAGCGCCTGCCCCGCCACCTCGCCGGCGGCCAGCCCGGCCGACTGCGCCAGCGCGCCCACCGCCGAGGCCGCCTGCACGGCCGCCGAGGCCGCGCCGGCCGCTGCCGAGGCGGCAGAGGCGGGCAGCGTCAGATCCACGCTGGCGGCCTCTTCTGCAGGAAGGAAGACACGCCCTCCTTGCCCTCGGCGCTGCCGCGGATGTCGGCGATGCGCCGGGCGGTGTCCTCGCGCAGCGCCGCCGTGATCGGCTGGCCGGCCAGGTCCTGCACCAGCTGCTTGCAGGCCTTGACCGCCGCCGGGCCGTTGGCGACCAGGGCGTCGACCAGGGCCTGCACCCGGGCGTCGATCTCGGCGGCCGGGCAGAGCTCGTGCACGAAGCCGATGCGGTGGGCCTCGGCCGCGCTGAAGCGCTCGGCCGTCACGAACCAGCGCTGCGCCGCGCGTTCGCCCATCGCGCGGACCACGTAGGGCCCGATGGTGGCCGGCAGCAGGCCCAGCCTGGCCTCGCTGAGGCAGAAGTTCACCCCCTCGACGGCCACCACCACGTCGCAGACCGCCGCCAGCCCGACGCCGCCGGCGTAGCAGTCGCCGTGGATGCGGCCGATCACCGGCACCGGGCAGCGGTGGATGACCCAGAGCATGTCGGCCAGCGCCTGGGCGTCGGCCTTGTTCTGCGCCCAGTCGTAGTCGGCCATGGCGCGCATCCAGTTCAGGTCCGCGCCGGCGCAGAAGGCCTTGCCGTAGCCGGCCAGCACCACCGCGCGCAGATCCGGCTCCTCGGCCAGTGCCAGAAAGGTGGCCGCCAGCTCGGCGATCACGCCGTCGTTGAAGGCGTTGCGCACCTCGGGCCGGTTCAGCCAGACCTCGGCCACGTGCGGGCGGGGGCGGCGGATGTCGAGGGTGGTGGTCATGCGGCGTCCTCGTCGCGGTGGTAGGCCCCCAAGCGCTCCGCCGTGCGCCAAGCCGGCGGAGCCTCCCAGGTGGCCCAATGTTCGGTGATCTGGCGGATGCGGCCGCCCTCGAGACAGAAGCGGGAGTTGGCGTAGTAGCGTCGTCCGTCCTGACACACCTCCACGACGCTGTGGACGCGACCGTCGGCCAGGGCGTCCACGTTCAGGACGCGCAGCACCCAGCCTTCGGGGTAAAGCACCTGCACGCGGATGATCGCGTCTGCGTCGTCGTAGTGCTCACCCGAGGTCACCCAGTGCATGGTGGCGTCGTCGCGCAACAGCGCGCGGGCGCCCGCCCAATCCCGCAGGCTCAGGCCGTGCCAGAAGGCCCGAACCGTGGACACGGCATCGGCTGCGACGTCAGGGGTCATGGGCCTCACATCCGGAACACGCCGAACTTCGCGTCGGGGATCGGCGCGTTCAGGCTGGCCGACAGGCCCAGCGCCAGCACGCGCCGGGTGTCGCGCGGATCGATCACGCCGTCGTCCCAGAGCCGGGCGCTGGCGTAGTACGGGTGCCCCTGCACCTCGTACTGCTGGCGGATCGGCGCCTTGAAGGCCTCTTCCTCGTCGGCCGACCAGCTCGCGCCCTTGGCCTCGAGGCCGTCGCGCTTGACGGTGGCCAGCACGCTGGCGGCCTGCTCGCCGCCCATCACCGAGATGCGCGCGTTCGGCCACATCCACAGGAAGCGCGGCGAGTAGGCGCGCCCGCACATGCCGTAGTTGCCGGCGCCGAAGCTGCCGCCGATGATCACGGTGAACTTGGGCACGTTGGCGCAGGCCACCGCGGTGACCATCTTGGCACCGGCGCGGGCGATGCCCTCGTTCTCGTATTTGCGGCCCACCATGAAGCCGGTGATGTTCTGCAGGAAGACCAGCGGCACCTTGCGCTGGCAGCACAGCTCGATGAAGTGCGCGCCCTTGTTGGCCGACTCGGCGAAGAGGATGCCGTTGTTGGCCACGATGCCCACCGGCATGCCCTCGATGTGGGCGAAGCCGCAGACCAGCGTCGTGCCGTAACGGGCCTTGAACTCGTCGAAGTCGGAGCCGTCGACCACGCGGGCGATGATCTCGCGCACGTCGAAGGGCTTGCGGGTGTCGGTGGGGATGACGCCGAGCAGCTCCTCGGCCTCGTACTTCGGCGCCTGCGCCGGCTGAAGCCTGACCGGAAACTCTTTGCGCCAGTTCAGGCTGCCCACCACCTGGCGGGCCAGCGCCAGCGCGTGAATGTCGTTCTCGGCCAGGTGGTCGGCCACGCCGGACAGGCGGGTGTGCACGTCGCCGCCGCCCAGGTCCTCGGCGCTGACCACCTCGCCGGTGGCGGCCTTCACCAGCGGCGGGCCGCCCAGGAAGATGGTGCCCTGGTTCTTGACGATGATGGTCTCGTCGCTCATCGCCGGCACATACGCGCCGCCGGCGGTGCAGCTGCCCATCACCACCGCGACCTGCGGGATGCCGGCGGCCGACAGGTTGGCCTGGTTGAAGAAGATGCGGCCGAAGTGGTCGCGGTCCGGGAAGACCTCGTCCTGGTTGGGCAGGTTGGCGCCGCCGGAGTCGACCAGGTAGATGCAGGGCAGGCGGTTCTGCTGCGCGATCTCCTGAGCGCGCAGGTGCTTCTTGACGGTGAGCGGGTAGTAGGTGCCGCCCTTGACGGTGGCATCGTTGCAGACGATCACGCACTCCACCCCGCCGACGCGTCCGATGCCGGCCACGAGGCCGGCACCGGGCGCCGCATCCTTCGTGCCGCCCTGGCCGTCCTTCTCCGGGTACATGCCGAGTGCGGCCAGCGGCGCGATCTCCAGGAAGGGCGTGTCCGGGTCGAGCAGCATCTCCACCCGCTCGCGCGGCAGCAGCTTGCCGCGGGCGGTGTGCTTGGCGCGGGCGGCCTCGCCCCCGCCCTCGGCGATCTTCGCCAGCCTGGCGTTCAGGTCCTCGACCAGCGCACGCATCGCGGCAGCGTTGGCCTGGGCGTCCGCGGCGCGCGGGTTCAGCTTCGACTCGATGACAGCCATGGTGCCCGCCTCAGCAGGTTTCAGCGAAGAGTTCGCGGCCGATCAGCATACGGCGGATCTCGGAGGTGCCCGCACCGATCTCGTAGAGCTTGGCGTCGCGCCAGAGTCGGCCGGTCGGGTACTCGTTGGTGTAGCCCACGCCGCCCAGCGCCTGGATCGCCTCGCCGGCCATCCAGGTGGCCTTCTCGGCGGTGTAGAGGATCACGCCCGCCGCGTCCTTGCGCAGCGTGCGGCTGTGGTCGCCGCGGTCGCAGGCCTGCGCCACCGCGTAGCCGTAGGCGCGGCAGGCCTGGAAGGTGGAGTACATGTCGGCGATCTTGCCCTGCATCAGCTGGAACTCGCCGATGCTCTGGCCGAACTGCTTGCGCTCGTGCACGAAGGGCACGACCACGTCCAGGCAGGCGGCCATGATGCCCAGCGGGCCACCGGAGAGCACCACCCGCTCGTAGTCCAGACCGCTCATCAGCACCTTGGCGCCGTTGCCCTCGCCGCCCAGCACGTTCTCCTCGGGCACCTCGCAGTCGTCGAAGAACAGCGGGTAGGTGTTGCTGCCGCGCATGCCCAGCTTGTCCAGGTGCTCGCCCTTGCTGAAGCCCTTGAAGCCCTTCTCGACGATGAAGGCGGTCATGCCGCGCGCGCCGAGTTCGGGTTCGGTCTTGGCGTAGACCACCAGGGTGTCGGCATCGCCGCCGTTGGTGATCCACATCTTGCTGCCGTTGAGCACGTAGCGGTCACCCTTCTTCTCGGCGCGCAGCTTCATGCTGACCACGTCGGAGCCGGCGCCCGGCTCGCTCATCGCCAGCGCGCCGACGTGCTCGCCGCTGATCAGCCTGGGCAGGTACTTCGCCCGCTGCGCGTCCGTGCCGTTGCGGCGGATCTGGTTGATGCACAGGTTGGAGTGCGCGCCGTAGCTCAGGCCCACCGAGGCGCTGGCGCGGCTGATCTCCTCCATCGCCACCATGTGGGCCACATAGCCCATCGCGGTGCCGCCCAGTTCCTCCGGCACGGTCAGGCCGTGCACGCCCAGGTCGCCCAGCTTCTTCCACAGGTCGGCCGGGAAGAGGTTGTCACGATCGATCTGCGCCGCGCGCGGGGCGATCTCGGCCTGGGCAAAGGTCCGCACCGCCTCGCGCAGCGCCGCGACGTCGTCGCCCAGGGGGAAGGTGAAGGTGGATTCGAACATCGCTGTCTCCTGCACGGCCGGAAGAGGCGGCCGACGGCACTGTTGAGTGAAACTCAATGAAAACCCTGACACGGCATCGAGACTCACCCGTTCGAGCCCGATCACCGGCACATCGGACGTGAATCTATCAGCACAGCGTGCGCAAGGCAACATTTTTGAGTCATACTCAATTCATGCCATCACACGACCCCATGGCCGCAGCCGGCGCGCGCGCGGCGGGCCGCCGCTCGCCGGCCAGTGCGAAGAGCGAGCAGCGCATCCGCGACATCCTGCGCGTCGGGCGCGAGGTCTTCGCCGAGAAGGGCTACGAGCGCGCCACCACCACCGAGATCGCACAGCGCCTGGGCATCTCCGAGGCCACGGTGTTCACCTACTTTCGCGGCAAGCGCGAGCTGTGCGTGCGGGTGATCGGCGACTGGTACGACGAGATCATCGCCACCACCGAACAGGGCATGCCGCGGGGACAGCCACTGCGCGAGCAGCTGCACTACCTCGTGCGCACGCACCTGCGGCTGTTCCTGATCCAGGGCACCGGGCTGTGCGCGCTGGTGCTCTCGGAGGGGCGCTCGAAGGGCCAGGCACTGGGCGAGAGCTTCCTGCCGCTGCAGCGCCGCTACACCGCGCCCCTGATGGACCTGCTCTCGCGCGGCCAGGCCAGTGGCGAGATCCGCCGCGACATGCCGCTGCGCCTGCTGCGCTCGCTGGTGCTCGGCCCGATGGAGCACATCCTCTGGGAGGTGGTCGCCGCGCCGACTTCCGGCCGGGTGGTCGACATCGACGCCGCGGCCGAGCAGCTCGTCACCCTGCTCTGGTCGGCCCTGCAGGCCCCCGAGGCCGAGCTGGCGGCGCTGCGCCGGCTGCGCGCCGACCTGTCGACGGCGCTGCAGCGCAGCCAGGCAGCCTGATCCCGCCGAGAGCGCAGCGCGACCCGGCCCGCTGCAGTCCTGTCACGCAGGCGACATGTTAGAGGTTCGGCCCTAATCATTGCTGCAGCGCAGCAAGACCTCTTGCAATGTCATGCCCGGCTCCTATACTTCGTTCCATGCTGCAGTGCAACAAATGCACTGACGGATGATCCCAAACCCAATGGAGCCCTTCATGAACACCACGCCCGAGCAATTCGTCGCCGCCGGCAAGGCCAACCTCGAGACCCTGGTCGAGCTGAGCCAGAAGACCTTCGAGGGCGTCGAGAAGCTGGTCGAGCTGAACCTGCAGGCCGTGCGCGCCACGATGGCCGAGTCCGCCGAGCAGGCCAAGGCCCTGCTGGCTGCCAAGGACGCGCAGGAAGTGTTCGCGCTGCAGTCGGCCTACTTCCAGCCCGCCGCCGAGAAGGCTTCGGCCTACAGCCGTCAGGTCTACGAGATCACCTCGGCCACGCAGGCCGAAGTGGCCAAGCTGATGGAAGCGCAGTTCAATGCCACCCAGCAGAAGGTTGCGGCCCTGGTGGATACCGCGATCAAGAACGCTCCGGCCGGCAGCGAGAACGCCGCCGCGCTGATCAAGTCGGCCATGACCGCTGCCAACAACGCCGTCGAAAGCGTGCAGAAGGCCGCCAAGCAGGCCGTCGGCGTCGCCGAAGCCAACTTCGAGGCCATGAGCCAGACCGCGGCCAACGCTGCCAAGGCCGCCACCGCTGCCGCGCCCAAGGCGCCGCGCCGCGCTGCCGCCTGAGCCCGGCCCATCACAAATCGAAGCATCCGGCAGGGATTCGCGCGATCCGGGTCTTGAACTTTCGCGCGGCGCCCCGATCACAGAGGGGCGTTGTCGAGCGAAGGCCCCGCGTCCTTGCCTGATTGCGTGACTGGTTGTCTCCTCGGTACCTCCCGAAAGTCAGTTTCCAGGTACCTTCCAGCCCGGTGGTTTCCACCGGGCTTTTTTTTGCTTTCGATCGACCGGCCCCCGGCCCGGTCCGCTCAGGCGGGCGGGGCGTTCAGGTGACGCAGCTTCACGAAGGCCAGCGCGGCCATGACCGCGTCGTTGACCGCATCGTGGGCATCACGCTGCGGCAGGCCCAGGTCCTCGAGCAGCGTGGCAAAGCTCAGATCGATGTCGGTCACGCCCTTCAGGTGCGGCGGCAGGCGGCGGTTCTTGTAGTCGAAGTACATCGCCGACACCTCGATCCGCTGCTGCGGCAGGCCCATGCCCAGGATCGGAAAGATCACCTTGTTCAGCATGGCCACGTCGAACTCGAGGAAGTAGCCCACCAGCGGCCGGCTGCCGACGAAGTGCATGAAGCGCCGCGCCGCCTCCTCGGGCTCCAGCCCATGGGCCACGTCGCGCTCGCGCAGGCGATGCACCCGCACACTGTCGGCCGACACGCCCTTGCTGGGCCGCACCAGCAGCTCGAGGCGCTCGCTGGTGAGGATGCGGTCGCCGACGATGCGCACCGCGCCGATCGAGATGATCTCGTCGCGGCCGACGTTCAGCCCGGTGGTCTCGCAGTCCACCGACACCCATTCGTCGGCCGGAGGGGGGTCGAAGAGGAAGCGAAAGCGCTCGTCGCCGATGTGATAGAGCTTCCAGCGGCGCTCCAGGGACCGCCAGGCGGATCGGGCAGACAGGTTCATCGCTGGCCACCCCTCACAGCACATCCAGCCGGTAGTGCTGGCGCAGGAAGGCCTTGAAGCGCTTGACCACGCCCAACGCATCCTTGAGCAGATCGCGGTCCAGGCTGGAGAGCTTGTGCAGCTCGATGCCCCCGGGCTGCCGGCCCTGCACGATGGCCTGCAGGCCGGTCGAGAGCTTCAGCCCCATGAAGAAGCGCAGACATTCGACCAGATCGGTCGCCATCTGCGGCTGCAGCCGGCCAGCGGCCACCAGCGCCTCGATGCGCGCGACGGTGGAAGTCTGGCTCAGATGGGCCTCCAGGGCCAGCGCGCGCACGCCGTGCACCAGCGGGAAGGTGCCGGCCTTCTTCAGATCGAGCCGCTCGGCGTCGTCCCCACCGAGCGACAGCAGCCGGTTCCACCAGCCATGCCCCTGCTCGAAGGCCTCGATGGCCGCGGCGAAGCGGGCCAGCAGCATGCCGTTGTCGGTGGCCAGGCGGAACAGCTCGCCGCGCACCTGCTCGAGCAGGCCGGCGTCGCCGCAGACGGCATGGGCGTCCAGGAAGATCGCCAGCGCCATCATGTTCTCGCTCGAAGGATGCAGCAGCCAGCCCTTGACGAGCTGGCCGAAGTCCGTGGCGGCATGGCGCCAGGCCGGGTTCGACACCATGATGCGGCCCGGGCACTCCGGATAGCCGAAGCTGGCCAACGCTTCGGAGAAGCGTCGGCAGATCGCGTCCAGGTCGTGCGGGCAGTGCCAGCCATCGCGCAGCACCAGGGCGTTGTCCTGGTCGGTCTTGAGGATCTGCTCGCCCCGGCCCTCGCTGCCCATCACGAACAGGCAGGAGTTCTCGACCAGGTCGGGCGGCGCGATCAGCTGCCAGGCCCGCTCGAAGAGCTTGGCGTTGAGCTCCTGCACCAGGCGGGCGATCTGCTCGACCTTGGTGCCGGCGCGGTGCAGCATCGTCACCGTGCGGGTGATCTGCTCGGCCGTGGTCTGCAGCGCTGCCAGATCCTGGGCCTCCAGGATCTGCAGCATGATCAGGTAGGAATGGTTCGACAGGAAGCTCAGCAGGTCCAGCTGCTGCAGGAAACCGACGATGCGATCGCCGTCCTGCACCACCAGACGGTGCACCCTGTGGCGGATCATCAGCGCCAGCGCCTCGAACAGCGGATCGCTGGGGCGCACCGAGATCAGCTTGAAGGTGGCCAACTCGCGCACCTTCAGTTCGTTCAGCGGCGCGCCGTGCAGTACCGCGCGCTCCAGCCCGGTGATGGTGAACACGCCCAGTCGCGGCGGGTCGGTCTGCGTGTCGCGCACCATCACGTTGGTGGTGCGCTTGTCGCGGAACACCCGCACCACGCTGACGATGTCGGCCTCCGCATCGACCCAGTGCGCCGGGCGGATGAAGACCTCCTCGACGCGGGCCATCGTGAGCGACTGCAGTTCGTGCTCGCCGGCGCGCTCGGCCAGTGCGTCGAGCTTCTTCGACAGGTCCGAGAAGAGCAGCGCGCCGAAGGTGGCATTGCTGGCGATCAGCTCGCTGACCGCCTGCTTGGCCAGCTGGTAGGCCACCACCTCCTCGGCGGCCACGAAGCGGCTGGAGGCCTTGCCCGAGACCAGCGCGCGGCCGTCGAAGCTGTCGTCCGGCCCGTAGGTGGCCACCAGTTCGTCGCCGTCCCACTGCTGCACGTAGCCCTTGATCAGCACGTACAGGTGCTCGGGGTGGTCACCCGGGCGCAGGATGTCGGCGCCCTCGCGGAAGTAGGCGATGTCCAGGCTGTTGCGCACCAGCGTGCGCTCGTCGCCGTTCAGACAGTCGAAGGGGGAGATCGAGAAGTTGAAGGCGCTCGGCACGGGCTCTCGCAGTCCAGGGTCGGATCCACCCCGCCACTGGCCCGGGCGGGCCACATCGGCACCGGTCGCGAGGGCTGGGCGGGAATCGGCGGATTGTCCGCCTCGGATGCGTCACAGGACCTGCGCTTGCGCAAGTCGGACGCAGCGCGAGCTGCGTGGCGCGCACCCGACAGGCGCGCAGCGGCGCCTCAGAGCGCGGCCTTGCCCTCGCGTCGAACCTGCAGCACCGCGCCGGCCGCATCCGTCTTCAGGCAGGTGGCGCTGGACTGCCGGGCACCGGTGGCCTCTTCCGTGATCTGAAAATCCAGGCAGAGCCAGGCTGTCCCGTCCGTATCGGCGGCGGCCAGGTAGTAGTCGACCGTGGTGCGCTGCTTGACCGTGCTGCGGCTGCGGTCGGTGTAGTCGATGGCGGTGAACCAGTTGCCGCGGGTCCCGAGGGTCGCGCGCTCGGGCAGCACGTTGACCGGCTCGTGCACGCTGTAGGTTCCCTCGTCGTCGATCTGGCCGTGCCAGAGGAAGTCCGGGCTGGTCACGTAGAACAGGGTCGCACGACCGGGCTGCTCCCAGATCTTCACGCCGTTGCGTGACACGGCGGTGGTCAGGTAGGAGACGTTCACCAGAATGTCGCCCTTGCCGCCGAACTGCACCTGGTGCGTCGCCGGGGTGATCTCGGTGGCGAAGAGATAGTCCTCCCGGTTGGCCGGGTCCACGTAGGTGGAGGACAGCCGCGTGTTCGCCGTGGTGAACAGGCTCTGCAGCGTGGCCTCGACCGGATAGGTGCTCGCCGCCGGCGGCTCGACCGTCTCGGGAGCCTTGCGGTCGCCATCGCCGTCGCCTCCCCCGCATCCTCCCAGCAGCGCAGCACAGAGCACGGCCCCGAACGTCCGGCCTGCCATCCGACTCGCGATTCCCATATCGGCCCCTCGATCACATCCAAAGATGTGAGAAATTATGCGACCAATAAGAAACCAGTCGTAACATTCGATGCATATTGCACAGTCGATGCCGATTCACCGGGCACCTCCTGTCGGCGGCTAACCACAGCTGCGCCCGCGATGCACGCCGACGCGGGTGCCTTGTCGCCGTCGCGACCGGTTTCCAACGAAGGCGCCACCGGGGCGACACTGCGCCCCTCGAACCGATCGGCCCCACCCCGCCCAAGCCCCGATGACCCGCAACGAAACCCTCTCTCCTGTTCCTGCGGCCCCGACGCTGCGTCGCCTGACGCTGATGCTGCTGGTCACGGCCGCCACACTCGCCCTGCCCCCGACCAGCCATGCCCAGCCGGCCGCCGCCCCGGGGGCCAGCGGACCTGCCGCAGCGGCCAGCGGCGCGGGCAGCAGCATCGTCGGGGGAGTGGTCGATCAGGCACGCGAGGCCGGCCGCCAGGTCGGCCAGGAGGCCCGCCGCCTGGGCAGCACGGCAGCCCAGGGCGCCCGGCAGGCGGCTTCGGCCGCCTCGGCCGCAGCCAAGCAGGCCTGGCAAGGTGCCCGCCAGGGCGCCCGGCAGGTCGGCGCCGCAGCCAGCGAGGCCAGGCGCAGCCTGGAGGAGCGCCGGGCAGCCAGCCAGCCGCCGGCGCCGGTGGAGAGCCGCGACATCCGCCGCTGAAGTCCTGAGACGAGCCTGATGGCGGGGGCGATCGTCACCGCCGCCGCGGCGACGGTCAGCCGCGCTTGGCCACCAGCGTCAGGATGTCGTAGCTGGCCACCAGCTCGCCATGCTGGTTGGTGACTTCGACGTCCCAGGCCACCACGCCCTGCCCTCGGCCCTGGGCATCGACCTTCTGGCGGTCGATCTTGCGCTTGGCGGTCAGGCGCGCCTGGAGGGTGTCGCCGATGCCCACCGGCTTGACGAAGCGCAGCGTGTCCAGCCCGTAGTTGGCCAGCACCGGCCCCGGCGCCGGGCTGACGAACAGGCCCGCCGCGGCCGACAGCACGAAGTAGCCGTGCGCGATGCGCTTGCCAAACGGCGAGTCCTTGGCGGCCACCTCGTCGAAGTGCATGTAGAAGTAATCGCCCGAGATGCCGCCGAAGGCGACGATGTCCGCCTCGCTCACCGTGCGGCGGTGCGTCAGCAGGCTCTCGCCGATCTGCAGGTCCTCGAAGTGGCGGCGGAAGGGGTGGATCTCGGTCTCGATGCGCTTGGCGCCGCGCACGTACTCGCCGGTGACGGCCGCCAGCATCGTCGGCGAGCCCTGCACCGCGCAGCGCTGCAGGTAGTGGTGGACGGCGCGGATGCCGCCCAGCTCCTCGCCTCCCCCCGCACGGCCCGGGCCGCCGTGCTTGAGCAGCGGCAGCGGCGAGCCATGGCCGGTGGACTCCGGCGCAGCCTCGGCGTCCAGGATGTGCAGGCGGCCGTGCAGCGCGGCGGCCACCGGGATGACCTTGGCGGCCACCGCCGGGTCCTTGGTGACCAGCGTGCCGACCAGGCTGCCCTGCCCCTTCGCGGCCAGCGCCAGCGCCTCGTCGAGGTCCTCGTAGCCCATCAGCGTGCTGACCGGGCCGAAGGCCTCGACCGCGTGCACCGTGTCGTCGCCCAGCGGGTTGCGCGCACGCAGCAGCATCGGCGCGAGGAAGGCGCCCTCGCCCACCCCCTCGCCCAGCGGCGCGAAGCCGGCGCTGCCGTCGTGCACCAGCTCGGCGGCCTCGCGCAGGCGGGCGATCTGCGCGGCCACGTCGGCCACCTGGCCGTGCGAGGCCAGCGCGCCCATCTTCACGCCTTCGACCGCCGGGTCGCCGATGACCGTCTTCGCCAGCCGGGCACGCAGCGCCTCGGCCACCGCATCCAGGTGGCGGCGCGGCACGATGGCGCGGCGGATCGCGGTGCACTTCTGGCCGGCCTTGACCGTCATCTCGCGCGCCACCTCCTTGACGAAGAGGTCGAACTCGGCGTCGTCGGGCGTCACCTCCGGCGCCAGGATGGCGCAGTTGAGCGAGTCCGCCTCGGCGTTGAAGAGAATGCTGTGGCGCACCACGTTCGGGTGCACGCGCAGCTTCGCGGCGGTGTCGGCCGAGCCGGTGAAGGTCACCACGTCGCGGCCGTCCAGCCGGTCCAAGAGGTCGCCCGTGCTGCCGATCACCAGCTGCAGCGCGCCGGCGGGCAGCAGGCCGCTGGCGTCGATCAGCCGCACCAGCGCCTCGGTCAGGTAGCTGGTCGCGGTGGCGGGCTTGCCGATGCAGGGCATGCCGGCCAGGAAGCTGGGGGCGAACTTCTCCAGCAGCCCCCAGACGGGGAAGTTGAAGGCGTTGATGTGCACCGCCAGGCCGCCGCGCGGCACCAGGATGTGCGTGCCGCCGAAGCGCCCGGTCTTGCCCAGGTTCAGCGCCGGGCCCTCGTGCACCAGGTTGCCGCTGGGCAGCTCGTTGCTGCCGGCGCTGGCATAGGCGAACAGCGTGCCGGTGCCGCCCTCGATGTCGATCCAGCTGTCTGCCCGGGTCGCGCCGGTGTGGGCCGACACGGCATAGAGCTGTTCCTTGCGCTCGACCAGGTACTTGGCCAGCGCCTTCAGCCGCGCCGCACGCTGCTGGAAGTCCAGCGCCAGCAGCCCCGGCAGGCCGACCGTGCGGGCAAAGTGCACCGCATCGCCGAAATCAACGGCTTCCGCGTGCGTGGCCGCCACCGGCCGGCCGTCGATGGCGCTGCGCAGCGTCTGCGCGGGGGTCGCACCGAGCCAGCGGCCGGCGATGTGGCTTTGTAGGAGGGTCGTCATGTCAACTGGAAACCTTGGCTCACGGGACACCGCATTCCTCGAGCGGCCGCCGCGGATCCGGCTTGGCCGGTCCACTGGCGGCGCCACCTGGAGGGGGCGAAGCTGGACAGGAGTGGGCACCTGCGTGCCCGCGAGTGCCTGGGAAGCGTCCGGGCCTGCAAGCCCGGACGTGGCATGCGGCGTCAGCCGCAACGGGGGGGTGGGTCAGGGCTGGTATTTCCAGGCGCCGTTCTCGATCTTCACCATCACGCGGGCGCGCTGGTCGAGCCCCAGGTGGTCGCTGGCGGACATGTTGAAGATGCCATGCGCGCCGGGCAGCTCCTTGACCTGCTCCAGCGCGTCGCGCAGCGCGGCACGGAAGGCCGGCGTGCCCGGCTGGGCCTTCTTCAGCGCCACCGGCACCGCGGCGGCCATCAGCAGGCCGGCATCCCAGGCGTGGGCGCCGAAGGTGCTGACGCTGCCCTTGCCGTAGGCGGTCTCGTACTTCTGCACGTAGTTCTGGGCGCTCTTCTTCACGGGATGGTTGGCAGGCAACTGGTCGGCCACCAGCACCGGGCCGGCGGGCAGGAAGGTGCCTTCCACGGCCTTGCCGCCCACGCGCAGGAAGTCGTTGTTGGCCACACCGTGGGTCTGGTACATGCGGCCCTTGTAGCCGCGCTCGGCCAGCGCGTTGGCCGGGAGGGCCGCGGGCGTACCGGACCCGGCGATCAGCACCGCATCCGGCTGCGCACCGACCAGCTTGAGCACCTGCGCCGTTACGGACGTATCGTTGCGGGCATAGCGCTCGTTGGCGACGATCTGGATGCCCTTGAGCGCCGCGGCCTTGCTGAATTCCTGGTACCAGCCCTCGCCGTAGGCGTCGGCAAAGCCGATGAAGCCGACCTTCTTCACGCCGTTGTCGGCCATGTGGCTGACGATGGCCAGCGACATCATGATGTCGTTCTGCGGCGTCTTGAACACCCAGCGGCGCTTGGCGTCCATGGGCTCGACGATGCGCGCCGAAGCCGCCATCGAGATCATCGGCACCTGGGCCTCGGCCACGGCATCGATCATGGCCAGCGAGTTGGGCGTCGTGGTCGAGCCCAGCACGATGTCCACCTTGTCCTCGGTGATCAGCCGGCGCGTGTTGGCCACCGCCTTGGTGGTGTCGGAGGCATCGTCGAGCACGATGTAGTTCACCTTCTGGCCGGCGATCGTGGTCGGCATCAGCGAGATGGTGTTCTTCTCCGGAATGCCCAGCGAGGCGGCCGGGCCGGTGGCCGAGACCGTGACACCGACGTTGATGTCGGCAAGCGCAGCACCGCTGGCGGCGATCAGCGCGGCGGTGGCGAGCAGGCTGCGGGTCCAGGTGGCAAGGGTCTTCATCGTCTGTCTCCTTCGTTGGGATCGTCTCAGGGGTCGGGGGGAAAACTCAGGGGGCGGCGAGGGCCGCATCGGCAGCGGCGGAGGTATCGGCCGCACAGGACGGCACGCGCACCGCCTGCAGGCCGCCGAAGAACAGGTCGGCCACCACCGGCGCCATGTCGGCGTGGCTGAGCGGGCCCTCGGGCTTCAGCCAGGTGAACATCCAGTTGATCATCCCGAACAGCAGCATCGTCAGCGGCTTGTGCAGGGCGGCGAAGTCCTCGCCCGGGCGCACGGCGGCCAGCGCACGGGCGAAGGCGTCCACCACGCGGCGCTCGCCCTCGCGCACCCGCTCGCGGTCGGCCTCGGGCAGGAACTTCTCGTCCTCGGTGAGCACGCGGTGCTCGTTCTGCGAGTCGGCGTAGGCCTCGACGAAGCGCAGGATCAGCGCACGCAGACGCGGCTCGGGCGCCAGGCCCTCGGCCTCCACCGCGTCGACCAGACGCTGCAGCCGCTCGATGTGCGCCAGGCAGATCTGCACCAGCAGCGCCTGCTTGTCGCGCACATAGTGGTACAGCGCCGGCTTGCTGACGCCGCAGGCCGCCGCCACCTCGTTCATCGAGGTGCCGGTGTAGCTGCGCTGCGCGAACAGCGCCGCCGCCTGCGCGAGGATGGCCTCGCGCTGGTCGTCGTAGCCGGCCGAACGTCCACGTGCCATGGCGTTGGAACCCGGGGTCAGCGGTCGTCGAAGCTCAGCAGCACGCGCTCGGTGAGCGGATGCGCCTGGCAGGTGAGCACGAAGCCGGCCGCCAGGTCCGCCGCCTCCAGCGAGAAGTTGCGGTCCATGCGCACCTGGCCTTCCAGCACGCGGCAGCGGCAGGTGGCGCAGACACCGCTCTTGCAGGAGTACGGCGCCTCCAGGCCGGCGGCGGCGATCGCGTCCAGGATGCTCGCGTCGCCGTTGCGGTAGGGGACCTCGCGCTGCAGGCCGTCGCGCGTCACGACGATGGTCGCCTGCGGTGCATCGCCCGGCTGGGCCTGGTGCTTGAGCGCATCGGTGGCGTTGGGCAGCGGCGCGCCGAAGCGCTCGATGTGGATGCGCTCGGCCGCCACGCCTGCGGCGCGCAGCGCAGCCTCGGCCTCGTCGTTCATCTGGTACGGGCCGCAGACGAAGGCGTGGTCGACGGACGCCGGGTCCACCAAGCCGCCCAGAAATTCGCCGATCTTCTCCCGGTTCATCACGCCGGACTGCAGCGGCACATCGGTGAACTCGTCGGAGAAGACGTGGTGCAAGGTCAACCGCGTCATGTAGCGGTTCTTCAGGTCTTCCAGCTCCTCCTTGAACATCGTGGAGGCCTGGCGGCGGTTGCCGTAGATCAGCGTGAAGCGGCTGCCGGGCTCGCGCGCCAGCACCGTCTTCATGATCGAGAGGATGGGCGTGATGCCGCTGCCGCCCGCGAGCCCCAGGTAGTGGCGGCGGCTGTCGGGCTCGACGGGCACGAAGAAGCGGCCCTGCGGCGGCATCACCTCGATCGTGTCGCCAGCCTTCAGCTCACCCTGCACCCAGTTGGAGAAGCGCCCGCCGGCCACGCGGCGCACGCCCACGCGCAGGGTGGCGTCGTCCACGCCGGCGCAGATCGAGTAGCTGCGGCGCAGCTCCTCGCCGCCCAGCGTCTGGCGCAGCGTCAGGTACTGGCCCTGGGTGTAGGCAAAGGTCTCGCGCAGCTCGCTCGGGCAGTCGAAGGTGACGATCACCGCCTCGTCGGTGTCGGGCTGCACCGAGGCCACACGCAGCGGATGGAAGCTCAGGCGGGTCATCGGAAGTTCCGTCAGGGCCGATGTTCAGATCGGCTTGAAGTGTTCAAAGGGCTCGCGGCAGGCGCGGCAGCGGTACAGGGCCTTGCAGGCGGTGGAGCCGAAGGCGGAGAGGCGCTCGGTGTCCGGGCTGTCGCAGCGCGGGCAGCTCACGCTGGGGGCGGCCTGGGACGAGCGCGGCATGAAGCGGATCACGGACTCGCCCCCAGCGGGCAGCGCAGCCGGTCCAGGAGGGGCGATGCCGTACTCGCGCAGCTTGCGCCGCCCCTCGGCGCTGATCCAGTCGGTGGTCCAGGCCGGAGCGCGTTGCGTCAGCACCCGCACCGGGCCCGGCACGGCGGCCTCGACCGCGGCGCGCGCCTGCTGCTCGATCAGCTCGGTGGCCGGGCAGCCGGAGTAGGTGGGCGTGAGCACCACCTCCACGGCGCCGTCCTCGGCCAGCCGCGCCTCGCGGGCAATGCCCAGCTCGACCAGCGAGACCACCGGCACCTCCGGGTCCATCACCGTGGCCAGCGCGGCCCAGGCCTGCGCGGCGCGGTCGTCCGCGGCCACAGCGGATGCGACAGCGCAGGCGCTCACCACACGCCCCCGGGGTAGGCGCGCTGCAGCGACTGCATCTCGGCCAGCAGGTAGCCCATGTGCTCGCTGTGCACACCCTGGCGGCCGGTGCTGCGGAAAGTCGTCGCCCTGGGCATCGTCAGCCCGGCGGCGGTGAAGACCTCGCCGATCTCCGCCTCCCAGGCCGCACGCAGGTCGGCCATGCGCGGGCCCAGCCCGGCGGCGGCCGCTTCGGCGTCGACCGCGTCGGTCTCGAACAGCTCGGCCACGTAGGGCCACTGGCGCTGCAGCGCCTCGCGCAGGCGGCGGGCCGATTCCTCGGTGCCGTCGCCCAGGCGCACCACCCAGTCGGCCGAGTGCTGCTGGTGGTAACGCGCCTCCTTGAGCGACTTGGCGGCGATGGCGGCCAGCTCGGCATCGGCCGTGCCGCCGGGGGCGCTCAGCGCCTCCCAGACCTGCTCGAGCAGCGTGGCCACCAGCAGGTTGCGCAGCACGGTGCCGGCGAAGTCCTCCGCCGGGCCGCTGATGCCGCGGCGCATCGGCAGCTCGACCAGGGTCGGGTTGCGGTAGTCGCGCTCCTCGCGCAGGAAGGCGTAGGCGTCCTCGTCGCGGGCCACGCCGGTCAGCCGCTGCTCCACCGTGGCCGCGTGGCTGTACAGCGCGCGGGACTGGCCGATCAGGTCCAGCGAGAGGTTGGTCAGCGCGATGTCCTCTTCCAGGATCGGCGCGTGCCCGCACCACTCGGCCAGGCGCTGGGCGTGGATCAGGCAGGTGTCGGCCAGGCGCAGCAGGTACTGCAGCTGCGGATCGGGGCTGACGGTGATGGAGGGTGTCGTCATGCTGCTTCGATTTACATGTGATCGACTGAGTCGGGCAGCTTGTAGAAGCTCGGGTGCCGGTAGACCTTGTCTTCCATCGGGTCGAAGTACATGTCCTTGTCGCCCGGGTCGCTGGCGACGATGTGCTCGGAGCGCACCACCCAGACGCTGGTGCCTTCCTGGCGGCGGGTGTAGACGTCGCGAGCCAGCTGGATCGCCATCGCCGAATCGGGGGCGTGCAGGCTGCCGCAGTGCTTGTGGTCCAGGCCGGCCTTGCTGCGCACGAAGACCTCCCACAGGGGCCATTCGTTGCGCGGGGTGGCTGCGGCGGCGGGGGATTGGGGTTCGCTCATCGGGGTTCTCGTCGATTCGTTGCGGCGTAGGTCACGCGGCCTTGGCCGCTTCGGCGGCGCGCCGGGCCTGCTTCTCGGCGTGGGCCAGCGCGGCCTCGCGCACCCAGGCGCCGTCGTCCCAGGCCTTCACGCGCATGCCCAGGCGCTCGCGGTTGCAGGGGCCTTCGCCGCCCACCACGCGCCAGAACTCGTCCCAGTCGATCGCGCCGAAGTCGTAGTGCTGGCGTTCCTCGTTCCACTTCAGGTCCGCATCGGGCAACGACACGCCCAGCACCTTGGCCTGCTCGACGGTCGCATCGACGAACTTCTGCCGCAGGTCGTCGTTGCTGATGCGCTTGATGCCCCAGCGCATGCTCTGCGCGCTGTGGGTGGATTCGCCATCCGGCGGGCCGAACATCATCAGGCTGGGCCACCACCAGCGGTTCACCGCGTCCTGCACCATCGCACGCTGGGCTTCGGTGCCGTTCTGCATCATCACCAGCAGGCTGTCGTAGCCCTGGCGCTGGTGGAAGCTCTCCTCGCGGCAGATGCGGATCATCGCCCGCGCGTAGGGCGCGTAGCTGCAGCGGCACAGTGGCACCTGGTTCATGATGGCCGCGCCGTCCACCAGCCAGCCGATCACGCCCACATCGGCCCAGGTCAGCGTCGGGTAGTTGAAGATCGAGCTGTACTTCGCCTTGCCCGAGTGCAGCGCGCCGAGCAGCTCGTCGCGGCTGGTGCCCAGCGTCTCCGCGGCGGCGTAGAGGTACAGGCCGTGGCCGCCCTCGTCCTGGATCTTGGCCAGCAGGATCGCCTTGCGCTTGAGCGTGGGCGCGCGCGTCACCCAGTTGCCCTCGGGCAGCATGCCGACGATCTCCGAGTGCGCGTGCTGGCTGATCTGCCGCACCAGCGTCTTGCGGTAGTGATCGGGCATCCAGTCCTTGGCCTCGATGAAGCCGCCCTCGTCGATGCGCGCATCGAAGCGCTGTTGCAGGGGTTCTTCCAGCTTCAGCTCCTCGGCGGAGCGCACCGGCTTCGCGGCCGGAGCGCCCTCCTTGGCCATCAGGTCCATCGCTTGGGTGTACATGGCTCGTTGCTCCTTCAGCGGGGCCGCTTGTCGATCACGCGGCGGGCCTTGCCGACCAGCGTGCGCTCGATGCTGTCGGCGTCGCCGACCACCACCCGGGCGCTCACGCCGATCAGCGTCTTGATGCGGTGCTGCAGCCAGCGGGCGATCTCGCCCCGGTCGGCGCTGGCCAGGTGCTGCGGGGCCACCTCGCAGCGCACCTCCAGCTCGTCCATCAGCCCCTCGCGGCTGACGATGAGCTGGTACTGGCCGGCCAGCTGCTCGTGCTGCAGCACGATCTCCTCGATCTGCGTCGGGAAGAGGTTCACGCCGCGGATGATCAGCATGTCGTCGCTGCGGCCGACGATCTTGCCCATGCGGCGCATGCTGCGCGCGGTGGGTGGCAGCAGCCGGGTGAGGTCGCGCGTGCGGTAGCGGATCACCGGCAGCGCCTCCTTGGTGAGCGTGGTGAAGACCAGCTCGCCCTCGGAACCGTCCGGCAGCACCTCGCCGGTGAGCGGGTCGATGATCTCGGGGTAGAAGTGGTCCTCCCAGATCACCGGGCCGTCCTTGGTCTCGATGCACTCGTTGGCCACGCCCGGGCCCATCACCTCGGACAGGCCGTAGATGTCCACCGCGTCGATGCCGGCATCCCGCTCGATCTCGCGGCGCATCGCCTCGGTCCAGGGCTCGGCGCCGAAGATGCCCACCTTCAGCGAGCAGGCGGCCGGGTCCTGCCCCTGGCGGCGCATCTCCTCGATGATCACCTGCATATAGCTGGGGGTGACCATGATGATGTCCGGCTTGAAGTCGGTGATCAGCTGTACCTGCTTCTCGGTCTGCCCGCCCGACACCGGGATCACCGTGCAGCCCAGCCGCTCGGCGCCGTAGTGCGCGCCCAGGCCGCCGGTGAACAGGCCGTAGCCGTAGGCCACGTGCACGATGTCGCCCGGCCGGCCGCCCGCGGCACGGATCGAGCGCGCCACCAGGTCGGCCCAGTGGTCGATGTCGTTGCGGGTGTAGCCCACCACCGTCGGCTTGCCGGTGGTGCCCGACGAGGCGTGGATGCGCGCCACGCGCTCGCGCGGCACCGCGAACAGGCCGAAGGGGTAGTTCTCCCGCAGCGTGGCCTTGGTGGTGAAGGGGAACCTGGCCAGGTCCGCCAGCGACTTCAGGTCGCTGGGGTGCACGCCCTTCTCGTCGAAGGACTTGCGGTAGTGCGGCACGTTGTCGTAGGCGTGCTGCAGCGACCACTTCAGCCGCTGCAGCTGCAGGGCCTGCAGCTCGTCGCGGCTGGCGGTCTCGATGGGCTCCAGGTCACCGGGCGCGGGGCGCTGGACGGGCATGGGCTTGTCTCCTCGATGCGGTGGATGGTCGGCACGCCGGGCTGCCGGCTTCAGCCGGTCGGTGCGGGCGCAGGTCAGGTCGAAGGCGGCGTCAGCCGGCGGCCGGGGGCGCCACCGTGGGCCGACCCTTCATGCGGTAGGAACGGCCGCGGAACACCGCGATGCGCTCGCCGCGCTGGTTGGTCACGAGGATGTCGTACACGCCGGTGCGGCCGGCCTGGTGCACCTCCTCGGCCACCGCGGTGAGCACGTCGCCCTCGCGGGAGGCGGCGAAGAGGTCCACGTCGAAGCCCGAGGCCACCGTCATCTCGTTGTACGAGTTGCAGCCGTAGGCGAAGGCGGTGTCCGCCAGCGTGGCCACCAGGCCGCCGTGGCAGATCGCGAAGCCGTTGACCATGTCTCGGCGCACCGTCATCACCGCCGTAGCCCGGCCGGGCGCGATGTCGGTGATCTGAATGCCCAGCGCACGCACCGCGTGGTCCTGGGCGTACATGCCGTCGCGGACGAACTCCGCAGTCTGCTGGGGGGTCATCGTCATCGTGAACTCAACGGTCGGTGAAAGTCGGTGCGCGCTTGGCGAAAAAGGCCGTGACGCCCTCGACGTAGTCGTTCGCCCGGCCGAGCTCGGACTGCAGCCGGCCCTCGTTGACCAGCGCCTCGTCGTAGCCCATGCCGGCGGCGGCGTCGAAGGCGCGGCGCGTCTCGACCAGCGCCCGCGCGGGCATCGCCGCCAGCCGCGCGGCCAGCGCCGCCACGGTCGCGCCCAGCTCGGCGTCGTCCACGCACTGCCAGATCAGGCCCCAGGCCGCCGCCTGCTCGGCGCTCAGCTTGTCGCCGAGCATGGCCAGGCCCATCGCGCGCTGGCGACCCACCAGGCGCGGCAGCCACCAGGTGCCGCCGCAGTCGGGCACCAGCGCGATCTTCGAGAAGGCCTGGATGAAGCTGGCCGAGCGCGCCGCCACCGTCAGGTCGCAGCCCAGCGCGAAATTGGCACCCGCCCCCGCCGCCACGCCGTTGACCGCCGCGATCACCGGCACCGGCATGGACTGCACCCGCAGCGCCAGCGGGCGGTAGCAGGCCTCGATCAGCGCGCCGATGTCCGGCTGCTCGGCCGCGGGCAGCATCCGGCCGTCGACCATCCTGGGGGCGATGGCGGGATCGCTCAGGTCCTGCCCGGCGCAGAAACCGCGGCCCGCGCCGGTGATCACCACGCATCGCACACTGGCATCGGCCGCAGCAGCGTCCAGCGCCGCCAGCAACTCGGCATGCATCGAAGTGGTGAAGCTGTTCAACGCCTTGGGGCGGTTCAACGTCAGGGTGCGCACTGCACCTTCCTGCTGGGTCAGGACCTGGGGTTCCGTCACACTGTCTCCTGGCTCAAAACATTCTTGACCGACCGGTAAGTAAATCGTAGCCTCCGATTTGATCCAGCGCAATCGCATCACCCTCGGGGATGACCCTGAGAAGCCACCGAAGCGAAAGACTGATCCAGCGCAACGACAACGGCGCCAGTGTTCCAGCTGGCGCACCAACGAGGAGACCTCCATGCCCTGCTACGCCATCGACGGCGTGATCCCCGTCGTCGACCCCACGGCCTACGTGCACCCCAGCGCGGTACTGATCGGCGACGTCATCGTCGGCCCCGGCGCCTACATCGGCCCGCTGGCCAGCCTGCGTGGCGACTTCGGCCGCATCGTGATCCAGGAGGGCGCCAACCTGCAGGACACCTGCGTGATGCACGGCTTTCCGGGCACGGACACCGTCGTCGAGGTCAACGGCCACGTCGGCCACGGCGCGGTGCTGCACGGCTGCGTGGTGCGACGCGACGCCCTGGTGGGCATGAATGCGGTGGTGATGGACGAGGCCGAGATCGGCGAGACGAGCATCGTCGCCGCCTGCGCCTTCGTGCGCGCCGGGCTGAAGATCCCCGCCGGCAAGCTCGTGGCGGGCGTGCCCGCCAAGGTGCTGCGCGACCTGAGCGACGACGAGATCGCCTGGAAGCGCGCCGGCACCGGCACCTATCAGGAGCTGACGCGGCGCAGCCTGGCCTCGCTGGTCGAGGTGGCCCCGCTGGCGGCGATGGAGGCCGACCGGCCGCGCATTCCGGCCTCGGACGTCAAGCCGCTGATCGCCACCCGGCGGGGCGAACGGTCGGCGCTGGATTGACCACCCAGGCGGCGCGGCACTACATTACTGACCAGTCAGTCATTTATCGAGCGACCCGCTGCCGCGCCCTGGGGATGCGGGCGAGGCGCTGCCGTTTCGCCGCCCGTGAGCCTTCCCGAGACCCCGGATTCCGATCCTGACGCCACGCCGGGCGCTGCCGCCGCGACCGCGCACCGGCGCCGCAAAGCCGAGCGCCCCCAGGAGTTGCTCGATGCCGCGCTGGCCCTGTTCGTCGAGAAGGGCTTCGCGGCCACCCGGGCCGAAGAGGTCGCCCGGCGCGCCGGCGTCTCCAAGGGCACCCTCTACCTGTACTTCGCCAGCAAGCAGGAGCTGCTCGAGGCGGTGATCCGAGAGCGCCTGTCCAGCCGCATCGCCGCGGCGGCCGACCGGGTGGCCGATCACCCGGGCTCCTGTGCCGAGTTGCTGCGCGACGTGCTGACGCAGTGGTGGAGCGAGGTGCTGCGCAGCGACGCCTCCGGCGTGTTCAAGCTGGTGATCGCCGAGGTGCGCAACTTCCCGGAGATCGCCGAGTTCTACTTTCGTGAGGTGGTGGAGCCGGGGCAGCGCCTGCTCGGCGCGATCGTCGAGCGCGGCATTGCCGCCGGCGAGTTCCGCGACCTGCCGGCGGACAGCGTGGTGCACTCTCTGGTGCTGCCGATGGTGATGTTGTGCGTGCACAAGCACTCGCTGGGCGTGTGCCACCCGGCCGAAGCCCTGAGCGATCCGCAGCGCTTCATCCAGCAGCACATGGACCTGCTGCTGCACGGGCTGACGCTGCCGGGCCCCGCCCCGGCCGAAGCCCCCCTACCTTGACGGCTCGAGGCCATGACGCGACGCACCGCCCTGATCTCCTTCGTCGTCCTGGCCCTCCTGCTGGCCGGCGGTCTGGCCTGGCGCCAGGTGCAGCAGGGCCGCGTGGCCAGGCCCGCAGCCCCGGCAGTGGCGGCCTCCGGCGCTCCGACCCGGGCCGTGCTGGAGCTCGCGCCGGCCGATCTGGTGGAGGTGCAGGCGCGGTCGATCGATCGCAGCGTGGCCTTCACCGGCAGCCTGAAGCCGGTGCACAGCGCCTTCCTGAAGGCCAAGGTGGCCGGCGAACTGACCACCCTGACACCCCGCGAAGGCGACGCCGTGCGTGCCGGGGAGATCGTCGGCCGCATCGACCCGACCGAGTTCGACTGGCGGCTCGAGCAGGCCGAGCAGCAGGCTGCCGCCGCCCAGGCGCAGCAGGACATCACGCAGCGCCAGCTGCAGAACCACCGGGCGCTGCTGGAACAGGGCTTCATCTCCCCGACCGCGCTGGACACCGCACTGGCCAACCACAACGCTGCGCTGGCCAACCTGGCTTCGGCCCGGGCAGCCGTGGCGCTGGCGCGCAAGGCCCAGGCCGACACGCTGCTGCGCGCCCCGCTGAGCGGCCAGGTGGCGCAGCGCCTGGCACAGCCGGGCGAGCGGGTCGCCGTGGATGCGCGGGTGCTGGAGATCGTGGACCTCTCCCGCCTCGAGCTGGAAGCGGCGCTGCCGCCCGAGGAGGCGGCCGCCCTGCAGCCGGGCGCGACGGCCCGGCTGTGGGTGGAAGGCCGCCCCGAGCCGGTGCGTGCCACGGTCGTGCGACTCAATCCCAGCGCGCAGGCCGGCACGCGGGCCGTGCTGGCCTACCTCGGACTGCCCGGCGGCCCCGGCCTGCGCGCCGGGCTGTTCGCGCGCGGCGAGATCGCGCTGGCGCGCGGCACCCGCACACCACTGCCCAGCGTGCCGGTTTCGGCGCTGCGCCGCGATGCCTCCACGCCTTACGTGATCGTCTTCGAGAACGGCCAGCTGCGGCACCGCAGCGTGCGGCTGGGCGAGCGGGGCACGGTCGACGAACCCGGCGCGGCGGAGCCGTACGTGGAGTTGCGCGAAGGCGTGGCGGCCGGTGCCCTGGTGCTGCGCGGCAGCCTGGGACGGGTGGACGACGGCACGCCGGCGCGCCGGGTGACGCCGGACGCCGCTGCGGCGTCGCGCTGACATCGCCGGTCCCGCGCCATGTGGTTCACCCGTGTCTCGATCGCCAACCCGGTACTGGCCACGATGGTGATGGCCGCGCTGCTGGTGCTGGGGCTGTTCTCCTTCCAGCGCCTGAAGGTCGACCAGTTTCCGGACATCGAATTCCCGATCGTCGTCGTCTCCGTCGAGTACCCCGGCGCCTCGGCCGAGGTGGTCGAGACCGAGGTGACGCGCAAGGTCGAGGAGGCCGTCAACGCGGTCGACGGCATCGACCAGCTCTACTCGCGCAGCTACGCGGGCACCTCGGTGGTGATCGTGCAGTTCCAGCTCTCGGTGGACGGCCGGCGCGCCGCCGAGGACGTGCGCGAGAAGGTGGCCATCCTGGAGGCCAGCCTGCGCGAGGAGGTCGGCAAGCCCAAGGTGCAGCGCTTCGACCCCGCCTCGCGGCCGATCTGGTCGGTGGCGCTGAGCTCGCCGGACGGGCGCATCGACCCGGTGCAGCTCTCCACCTGGGCCGACCAGGTGCTGCGCAAGCGGCTGGAGAACGTGCGCGGCGTTGGCTCGGTGGCGCTGGTGGGCGCGATCCGGCGCGAGATCAACCTCTACCTGGACCCGGCAGCGATGGAGGCGCTGGGCGTCGGCGTCGACCAGGTGATGGCCGCGGTGCGCACGGAGAACCAGGAGCTGCCCGCCGGCGCGCTGCGTTCGCTCGAACGCGAGCAGGTCGTGCAGGTGCAGGGCCGCATCGGCCGACCCGAGGACTTCGAGCGGCTGGTGGTGGCGCGGCGTGCCGGCACGCTGATCCGGCTCGGTCAGGTCGCCCGGGTGGTCGACGGCCCCCAGGAGGTCGAGTCGCTGGCGCTCTACAACGGCCGACGCACCCTGGCCCTGGACGTGCTGAAGGCGCAGGGCGAGAACACCATCGCGGTGGTGGACGGCCTGAACGCGGCGGTGGCCCAGCTGCGCGCGCGCGGCGAGCTGCCCGCCGGGGCCACGCTGGAGCTGGTGCGCGACAACTCGCGGCCGATCCGCGTGGCCGTGACCAACGTGCGCCAGACGCTGTTCGAAGGCGCGCTGCTGACCATCGGCATCGTCTTCCTCTTCCTGAACTCCTGGCGCTCCACCGTCATCACCGGGCTGACGCTGCCGATCGCACTGGTCGGCACCTTCTTCGTGATGCAGCTGGCGGGCTTCTCGATCAACATGATCACGCTGATGGCGCTGAGCCTGTGCGTGGGGCTGCTGATCGACGATGCCATCGTGGTGCGCGAGAACATCGTGCGCCATGTGCAGATGGGCAAGGATGCGCACCGCGCCGCCCTGGACGGCACCGCCGAGATCGGCCTGGCGGTGCTGGCCACCACGCTGTCGATCGTGGCGGTGTTCCTGCCCATCGGCTTCATGGGCGGGATCATCGGCAAGTTCTTCCACGAGTTCGGCATCACCATCGTCGCGGCGGTGCTGATCTCGATGTTCGTCAGCTTCACGCTGGACCCGATGCTCAGTTCGGTCTGGCACGACCCGGCCATCCACGCCGAGGGCGCGCCGTTCCGGCCCCGCACGCTCTACGAGCGCACGCTGGGGCGCGTGACCCATGCGGTGGACCGCTTCTCGCACGCGCTGGGGCGGGGCTACGAGGTGGCGCTGGCCTGGTCGCTGCGACACAAGGGGGCCACGGTGGCGATCGCGGTGGCCAGCTTCGTCGCCGCGATCGGCCTGCTGCGCGTGCTGGGCAGCGAGTTCGTGCCCAAGGCGGACTTCTCCGAGACCACCCTGGCCTTCCACACCCCGGTGGGTTCGTCGCTGGAGGTCACCGAGGCCAAGGTGCGGCAGGTCGACGCGATCGTGCGTCGGATGCCCGAGGTGCGCTACACCCTGACCACGATCAACACCGGCCAGGCGCAGGGCCGGATCTACGCGGTGATGTACGTGCGGCTGGTGGACCGCAAGGACCGCCGCTTCAGCCAGGACCAGCTCACCGGCCCGCTGCGCGAGCAGCTCGCCCGCATCCCGGGCATCACGGTGACCCACGTCGGCCTGCTCGATCCGGTGGGGGGCGGCAAGCCGCTGCAGTTCTCCCTGCAGGGCAGCGACCTGCAGGCCCTCGAAGCGCAGGCCGAGGCCCTGCGCCGCAAGCTGGCGGCCATCCCCGGTCTGGTCGATCTGGACAGCAGCGCCAAGCCGCCGCAGCCCACCGTCGCCGTGGACGTGCGGCGCGACGTCGCCGCCGACCTGGGCCTGTCGGTGGGCGCGGTCACCAGCACGCTGCGCGCCCTGGTGGCCGGCCAGACGATCGGCAACTGGCGCGCCAGCGACGACCTGAACGTCGACGTCAAGCTGCGCCTGGCGCCCGAGGCCCGCGACGATCCCGCCGACCTGGCCCGCCTCGGCCTGGTGGTGGGCGCTGGACCCGACGGCAGCCCGCGCCTGGTGCGCCTGGGCCAGGTGGCCGAACTGCGCGAGGACCGCACGGCCAACCAGATCAACCGCCGCGACCTGGCACGCGAGGTGGAGTTCACCGCCAACGTCTACGGCCGCTCGCTCGGCGAGGTGTCGGCCGACATCCGCCGGGTGCTCGAGGAGCACCCCTTCCCCACCGGCATGCGCTGGCGCTTCGGCGGCTCGACCAAGGACATGGCCGAGAGCTTCGCCTACGCGATCTCGGCGCTGGCGATGGGGGTGATCTTCATCTACATGATCCTGGCCTCGCAGTTCCGCAGCTTCATCCAGCCGATCGCCCTGATGAGCTCGCTGCCGCTCACGCTGATCGGCGTGGTGGCCATGCTGCTGGCCTTCGGCTCGACGATGAACCTGTTCTCCATCATCGGCGTGGTGATGCTGATGGGTCTGGTGACCAAGAACGCCATCCTGCTGATCGACTTCGCGATCCGCGCCCGCGCCGGCGAGGTGCACACCGAGGCGGACGACCCCGGCCAGCCCGGTCGCCCGCTGGCGCGCGAAGCGGCCCTGCTGCTGGCGGCCCGGGTGCGGCTGCGCCCCATCCTGATGACCACGCTGGCGATGGTCTTCGGCATGCTCCCGCTGGCCTTCGCGCTGTCGGAGGGCTCCGAGCAGCGCGCTCCGATGGGGCAGGCGGTGATCGGCGGCGTGATCACCTCCTCGCTGCTCACGCTGGTGGTGGTGCCCGTGATCTACTGCTGGCTCGATGATCTGTCGCAATGGCTGCGGCGCCGCCGCGCCCGCGCCGCAAGCCCCGCGCAGGGCTCGCCCTCCTAGAATCGAGGGTTTGCCATGTCTTACACCGTCCCCGCACGACCCGAGGTACCGCGATGAACGTCGAACAGGCCCGCTTCAACATGATCGAGCAGCAGATCCGTCCCTGGAACGTGCTCGACCCCGCCGTGCTGTCGCTGCTGGCAGCGGTCAAGCGCGAGGATTTCGTGCCCGCCGCGCACCGCTCGCTGGCCTTCATGGACATCGAGGTGCCGCTGCCGGGCGGCCAGGTCATGCTGGCCCCGCGCGTCGAGGCCCGCCTGCTGCAGGACCTGGGCCTGCACCGCCACGAGAAGGTGCTCGAGATCGGCAGCGGATCGGGCTTCATGGCCGCCCTGCTGGCGCACCGTGCCCAGCAGGTGGTGTCCTACGAAATCCGCCCGGAGCTGGCGGCCATGGCGCGCGAGAACCTGCGTCACGCGATGGTGATGAACGTCGAGGTGCGCCAGGGCGACGGCAGTGCCGGCGACGCCGCGCGCGGGCCCTGGGATGCCATCCTGCTGTCGGGCTCGGTGGCCGAACTGCCGCAGGCGCTGCTGCAGCAGCTGAAGGTGGGCGGGCGGCTGATGGCCATCGTCGGCGGCGACCCGGTGATGCGCGCCCTGCGTGTGACCCGCACCGGCGAGGACAGCTGGCGCCGCGAGGAGATGTTCGACACCGTCGCGCCCCGCCTGGAAGGCTTTGCCGAGCCGGGTGCCTTCCGCTTCTGAGCCGGCGGTGCAGCGCATCCCCGCCCGAGAGGTGCCGGCCCTGCTGGCGCGGCTGGCCGAAGAAGGGCCGCGCCCGCAGTGGCTCGATGTGCGCGAGCCCTGGGAGGTCGCCCTGGCCCGCGTGGACTGCCCCGGTGTGGACGGCCGGTACATCCCGCTGCGCGATCTGCCGGGCCGGCTGGCCGAGCTCGATGCCCAGCGCCCGCTTCTCGTGCTCTGTCACCACGGTGTGCGCAGTTTGCAGGCAACCCTGTTCCTATGGCAGCATGGATACCCCCATGCGTATAACATCGAGGGTGGCATCGACGCCTGGTCACGCGAGGTCGACCCGACCGTAGCGCGCTACTGAGCGCGACCGAAGCCAGGCGCCGCCCTCCCCTTTCGACCCTGCCCCCTGCAAGGATGCGTTGACCATGAAGCCCCTTTCCTCGTTCACCCGGTCGGCCCTGATGCTGGCCCTGTTCGGCGCCCTGGGGGCATCGGTGCAGGCGCAGAGCCTGAAGACCCTCTACGAGGCCGCCCGGGGCTACGACGCGACCTTCCTGGCCGCCCGGGCGCAGGCCGAATCCGCTCCCTACCGGGCCGCCCAGGCCGAGGCCTTCAACCGGCCGACCGTCGGCCTGCAGGCCGAGTACCGCCACAACGGCTACGACACACCGATGGGCGGCAGCCGCAGCGCCCGCACGGCCTCGGCCGGGCTGAGCGCCACCCAGCCGCTGTACAACGAGGCCAACAGCGCGAACATCGACAAGGCCCGGCGCAGCCTGGACGTCGCCACGGCGGACCTGCAGATGGCCGAACAGGATCTGATCGTGCGCCTGGCGCAGGCCTATTTCGACGTGCTGGCCGCGCAGGACACGCTGAACACCGCCCAGGCCAACAAGAAAGCGATCAGCGAGCAGCTGGCCTCGGCGAAGCGCAACTTCGAAGTCGGCACCGCCACCATCACCGACACCCGCGAAGCGCAGGCCAAGTTCGACCTCTCCACCGCCCAGGTGCTGGCGGCCGAAAACGACCTGCGCAGCAAGCGCGTGGCCCTCGACCAGCTGGTCGGCGGCAGCGGCGTGACCCCCTTCGGCCTGCGCGCGGGTTCGCCGCTGGCGCTGCCGGCCACCGGCGGCATCGACGACTGGGTGACGCAGGTCGAGGCCTCGCCGACCGTGCGCAAGGCCAAGGCCGGGCTGGACATCGCCAAGCTGGAGGTGCGTCGCACCGAGGCGGGCCATCGCCCCACCGTCGATCTGAACGGAAGCCTCGGCGTGGCCAACAATCGTGGCAGCTATGCGGCTGCGCTGGGTGGCGACGGCAGCAGCCGCAGCAACTCGCTCGGCATCACCCTGAAGGTACCGCTATACGCCGGCGGCGCGATCCAGAACCAGGTGCGCGAGGCCCTGAAGCTCGAAGACAAGGCCCGCAACGACCTGGAAGGCGCACGCCGGGCGCTGTCGCAGGCCACCCGCCAGGCCTTCCTCGGCGTGGAGTCCGGCAAGGCGCGGGTTGCCGCGCTGGAAGCGGCCGAGGCGTCGAGCAAGCTGGCGCTCGAGGCCACCCAGCTCGGCTACAAGGTCGGCGTGCGCGTCAACCTCGACGTCCTCAACGCACAGACCCAGCTCTACTCGACCCAGGCCGACCTGGCCCGGGCGCGCTACGACCTGATCGTCACCTCGCTGAAGTTGCGCCAGGCCGCCGGCAATCTCGCCGCCGCCGACCTCGACCCGATCGAGGCGCTGCTGAAGCCCTGACGGATACGTCACCGGCAGGGGCTGCCGGGGGCTGCCCCCTCGCCGGGAGATGGCGCTCGACCGGTCGGTCGGGCCGCCCTGCCAGGGCCCGATGCATCCTCCGGCTTACCCGCTCAGCGTCCGCTGTCGCAGAGCGCCAGAATGGCCGCCGCCGAACGCATGGCAGCGCCCTGGTGTGAATGCGCAAAGCGCAGGCAGGCCGCGCGACGGTCGGCCAGGGCACCATCGTCGCCCGCCAGCTGCCCCGCCAGGGTGACGGCCTCGCCCAGGTCGGCGGCCCGAAGCGCCGCCCCCTGCTCCGCCGAGAGCTCGGCGGCCTGGGCGAAGTTGAAGGTGTGCGGACCCATCACCAGCGGACAGCCACAGGCCGCTGCCTCGATCAGGTTCTGTCCGCCCAGCGGCGCGAAGCTGCCACCCAGCAGGGCCACGTCGGCCAGCGCGTAGTAGGCCGGCATCTCGCGCAGGGAGTCGCCCAGCCAGACGTCGGCATGCAACGCGTCGGGCGGCGGCAGGTCCTGCGGCCACTGGCTGCGGCGCGACAGGTGCAGCCCCGCGCGGGTCACGGCCTGGGCGACCTCGTCGAAGCGTTGCGGATGGCGCGGCACGATCAGCAGCAACGGCCAGGACGTCGTGTCACGCTGCGGCAGCGACAGCAGCCAGCTGCGCCAGGCGGCCAGCAACGGCGCATCCTCGCCCTCGCGCCAGGAAGCGGCCAGCACCACGCGGCGCGACCGGCTGCCGCCCTGCACCCAGGGCAACGCGGCTCGCCACTGTCGACCACGCTCGAGCAGGCCGGCGTCGGGAACCAGATCGAACTTGAGATTGCCGAACACCTGCACCGGACGCGCGCCAGCGCGCACGAGGCGCTGGGCATCCTCGGTCGTCTGCGCCAGGGCGAGCGACAGGCGCTGCGCCGCCGGACGCAGCAGCGCATCGAAGCGCAGCGACCTGGCCAGGGAGCGCTCCGACAGCCGGGCGTTGGCCAGCACCATCGGCACGCCGGCATCGGCGGCCGCGCGCTGCAGGTTCGGCCAGACCTCGGTCTCCAGCAGCACGCCCACCGCAGGTCGGTGCCGCGCCAGGAAGCGCCGCGTCGCCCCGGGCAGGTCCAGCGGCAGCCAGCGCTGGGCATCGCCCGCGCGCAGCAGGTGGGCCCCGGTCTCGCGCCCGGTGGCCGTGCCGTGCGTGAGCAGCAGGCGCACCTCCGGTCGCTGCTGGCGCAGCGCGAGGATCAGCGGCTCGGCCGCCCGGGTCTCCCCGAGCGAGACCGCATGGATCCAGACCGCGCCCGGCGCCACGGGCTCGCCCAAACCCAGGCGTTCGCCCATCCAGCGCGCATACAGGGGCTCTCGCCGCGCGCGCCACAGATAACGCAGCCAGAGCAGCGGCAGCAGCAGCGCCATCAGAGCGCTGTAGAGCGCCAGGGCCCAGGCCGCCCGCCAGGTCCTCATGGCCCGACCCTCCGCCGTCCGGCCGCCCCGCCTGCGCGCAGGCCGTCGGCCATCAGTGCGCCGCCGCCTGGACCTGCGCCTCGGGCATCACCGCGCGCAGCGCGGCCATGAAGTCGCGTTCGATGCGCGCCAAGGCCTCGGCACTGTGGCCCTCGAAGCGCAGCACCAGCACCGGGGTCGTGTTGGAGGCACGGATCAGGCCGAAGCCGTCCGGGTAGTCCGCGCGCAGTCCGTCGATGGTGCCGATCTCGGCACCGGGGAAGTCCGCCCGCGCCACCAGGGCCTCGACGATCGCGTGCTGGTTGCCGGCCGGCACCGGCACATTCAGCTCCGGCGTGGAGAAGCTGGTCGGCAGCGCCTCGAGCAGGGCGCTCGGATCGTCGCTGCGCGACAGGATCTCCAGCAGGCGCGCGGCGGTGTACATCGCGTCGTCGAAGCCGTACCAGCGCTCGCCGAAGAAGATGTGACCGCTCATCTCGCCGGCAATCGGTGCGCCGGTCTCACGCAGCTTGGCCTTGACCAGGGAATGTCCGGTCTTCCACATCAGCGGCACGCCGCCGGCCTCGCGGATCCCGGCAGCCAGACGCTGCGAGCACTTGACGTCGAAGATGATCGGCGCCCCCGGATGGCGCGACAGAATGTCTCGCGCGAACAACAGCAGCTGACGATCCGGGAAGATCACCTGACCGTCGCGGGTCACCAGGCCGAGCCGATCGCCGTCGCCATCGAAGGCCAGGCCCAGTTCGGCCTCGGTGGCATGCACCACCTTGATCAGGTCGGCCAGATTCTCCAGCTTGGATGGATCCGGGTGGTGGTTCGGGAAGTCGCCGTCGACACGGCTGTACAGGTCGATCACCTCGCAGCCCAGCGCGCGCAGGATGCCTGGCGACGATGCGCCGGGGATGCCGTTGCCCGAGTCGACGACGATCTTCATGGGACGGGCCAGACGGCAGTCGCCGACGATGCGCTGGCTGTACTCCGGCAGGATGTCCAGCGAACGGATGGCACCGGCCTGGGCCTGCAGATAGTCCTCGGTCTCCATGCGCTGGCGCAGTCGCTGAATCGCCTCACCGTGGATCGCCACGCCGGCCAGCACCATCTTGAAGCCGTTGTAATCCTTGGGATTGTGGCTGCCGGTCACCTGGATGCCACTACGGCAGCCCAGGTCGGCACGCGTGGCCGCCACGTAATAGAGCATCGGCGTGGTGACCGCCCCGAGGTCGATGACCTCCAGGCCGGTCGAGGCCAGACCCCGCATCAGCGCCGCAGCCAGCGACGGCCCGGAAACCCGCCCATCACGCCCCACCGCCACGGCGCGCTCGCCGGCGCGCACGGCCTCGCTGCCGAAGGCTCGGCCGAGGTGTTCGGCAAAGGTTTCGTCGATGGCCCGACCGACGATGCCGCGGATGTCGTAGGCCTTGAAGGCCGATGCGTCGATTTGCATGGTGTGAGGATGCGCCTGGGGAAACAGATTCACCACATTGTAGGCATGCGGAGCCAGCCTTCCCGAGCCTGCCGGACCCGCGAAGGCCGTGCCCGGCAGACCTTCACACGCCCGGGACACCCGGGTCAGGGGGGGGCAGACCGCCCTGCACACCTGCCGACGAACGCACAAAACAAAACGGACTGCAAGCATGACTTGCAGTCCGTGGAATTTGGCGGAGTGGACGGGACTCGAACCCGCGACCCCCGGCGTGACAGGCCGGTATTCTAACCGACTGAACTACCACTCCGCGTCGGTGACAATTTCTGTATCCTGCTTTCGCAGGACTCGCCAAACTTGTCGTGCTTGGCGACCCCTAGGGGATTCGAACCCCTGTTACAACCGTGAAAGGGTCGTGTCCTAGGCCTCTAGACGAAGGGGTCAGGAACTCTTCGATTTCGATGCCACAGCATTGCTGGTGGAGGTAAGCGGGATCGAACCGCTGACCTCTTGCATGCCATGCAAGCGCTCTCCCAGCTGAGCTATACCCCCCCGTGGCTGCCGTGACTTGTGATCACTTCTGCAATCGCCGGCGGCAATGCTGCGCATCATACTGACTACTCACGAAACTCGACTTACTGCTTGTCGAGTTTCCAGAACTTGGCGGAGTGGACGGGACTCGAACCCGCGACCCCCGGCGTGACAGGCCGGTATTCTAACCGACTGAACTACCACTCCGCGTCGGTGACAATTTCTGTATCCTGCTTTCGCAGAACTCGCCAAGCTTGTCGAGCTTGGCGACCCCTAGGGGATTCGAACCCCTGTTACAACCGTGAAAGGGTCGTGTCCTAGGCCTCTAGACGAAGGGGTCAGGAACTTTTTCCTTGAACATCCGAACCGCTCGATGGTGGAGGTAAGCGGGATCGAACCGCTGACCTCTTGCATGCCATGCAAGCGCTCTCCCAGCTGAGCTATACCCCCGCACCAGTCAGACTGACTCAGATCGATTCAATCTTGCTGCTGCTTGGCGTCGAAACAGCTCGTCGTTCAAGCGAGAACGAGATTATGGCGTGCTTTCATGCCGCCTGCAAGCGTTCGACGACGATTTTTTTCTCGAACAGCGCCAGCACCGCATCCACCGAGGGCGTCTGGGCGCGTCCGCAGACCAGCAGCCGCAGCGGAATGGCCAGTTGCGGCATCTTCAGGCCCTGCTCGGCAATGGTCTCCTTGAGGGCCGCCTGGATGGCCGGCGCGCTCCAGTCCGCCAGCGCCGCCAGCCGCTCGCGCAGCGAAGGCAGCGCGCGGCGCGCGGCCTCGCCGAGGTGCTGCGTCAGGTCGGCCTCGGCGGCCTGGACCGGCGCGAAGTACATCGCCAGCCAGTCGGCCAGCTCGACCGTGGTGCTGCAGCGGTCCTTGAACAGGGCGCACATGGCCGCCAGCCGGGCGTCGACCGGCACGGTCAGTCCACGCCGGGCGAACTGCTCTGCCACGAGGGCGGCCAGACGGTCGTTGTCGCACAGCTTCATGTGCTGTGCGTTCACCCAGCGCAGCTTGGCCTCGTCGAACTGCCCGGCGCTGCGGCCGAGGTGGTCGAGGTCGAACCACTCGATCAGCTGCGCACGCGAGAAGATCTCGTCGTCGCCGTGGCTCCAGCCCAGCCGGGCCAGGTAGTTCACCACCGCATCGGCCAGGAAGCCTTCGTCGCGATACTGGGTCACCGGCTTGGCGCCGTGCCGCTTGCTCATCTTCTCGCCCTGCTCGTTGAGCACCGTGGGCAGATGGGCGTAGACCGGCGGCTCCTGGCCCAGGGCGCGGAAGATGTGGATCTGCCGCGGCGTATTGTTGACATGGTCGTCGCCGCGGATCACATGGGTGATGCCCATGTCGATGTCGTCGACCACGACGCAGAAGTTGTAGGTGGGCGTGCCGTCGGGACGGGCGATCACCAGATCGTCGAGCTCGTCGTTGCGGATCTCGATGCGGCCCTTGACCTTGTCGTCCCAGACCACCGAGCCGCCCTTGGGCGTCCTGAAGCGCAGCACCGGCCGCACCCCCTCGGGCACCGGCGGCAGCACCTTGCCCTCCTCGGGACGCCAGGTGCCGTCGTAGCGCGGCTTCTCCTTGGCGGCCATCTGGCGCTCGCGCAGCGCGTCGAGCTCCTCGACGCTCATGTAGCAGGGGTAGACCAGGCCCTGGGCCTGCATCTGCGCCAGGACAGCCTTGTAGCGGTCCATGCGCTGCATCTGATAGAACGGCCCCTCGTCGTGATCCAGCCCGAGCCACTGCATGCTCTCGAGGATCACGTCCACGGCGGCCTGCGAGGAACGCTCCAGGTCGGTGTCCTCGATGCGCAGCACGAAGGCCCCCCCCTGCGATCGGGCAAAGGCCCAGGGGTAGAGGGCCGAGCGGATGTTGCCCAGGTGGATGAAGCCGGTCGGAGACGGCGCAAAGCGGGTGCGCACCGGGCGGGCGGTGGCAGAGGCGGCAGTGTCGGTCATGGGCACGCGGTCGCAGAGGGCACAGAGAAATCAGGCAGCCGAGGCATTGGGCAGCGTCAGACGGCCGCGCTCTGCGGCGTCCTCGTCCTGGGGCTGGGACAGGCGCTGGGTCTGGATCGCGTCGAAATCGGCCAGGCTGATGTCGCCGGTCACGTAGCAGCCGTCGAAGCAGGAGGCCTCGAAGCCCTGCAGCGCCGGATTGAGGGCTCCGACCGCCCGCTTCATCGCGTCGACATCCTGATAGATCAGCACGTCGCAGCCGATGTAGGCGCGGATTTCCTCGAGGCTGCGGTTGTGGGCGATCAGCTCCTCCTTGGTCGGCATGTCGATGCCGTACACGTTGGGGTAGCGCACCGGCGGCGCAGCCGACGCCATGTAGACCTTGCGGGCACCGGCTTCGCGGGCCATCTGCACGATCTCCCGGCTGGTGGTGCCACGCACGATCGAATCGTCCACCAGCAGCACATTGCGGCCCTTGAACTCCATGCCGATGGCATTGAGCTTCTGGCGCACGCTCTTCTTGCGCACCGCCTGGCCCGGCATGATGAAGGTGCGGCCGACGTAGCGGTTCTTCACGAAGCCTTCGCGGTAGGGCTTGCCGAGCTTCTGTGCCAGCTGCATCGCCGAGGGCCGGCTGGACTCGGGAATCGGGATCACCACGTCGATCTCCGAGGGCGGCAGCGCGTTGATGACGCGCTGCGCCAGGGTCTCGCCCATGTTCAGGCGGGCGTGATAGACCGAGACGCCGTCGATCACCGAGTCCGGCCGCGCCAGGTAGACGAACTCGAAGACGCAGGGATGCAGCGTCGGGTTCGCGGCGCACTGCTGAGCATGCAGGCGGCCCTGCAGGTCGATGAACACCGCCTCGCCCGGCGCGACGTCACGCACGAAGCGGTGCCCGGTGCCCTCCAGGGCCACCGACTCGCTGGCCAGCATCCACTCGCTGCCCTGTGGACCCTCCAGGCTGCCGATGCACAGCGGCCGGATGCCGTAGGGATCGCGGAAGGCCAGCAGCCCATGGCCGGCGATCAGGGCAATGACCGCGTAGGAGCCGCGCACGCGCCGGTGCAGCGCCTGCACGGCGCGGAACAGCTCCTGCGGCGTGAGCGGCTGGTTGCGGCCGGCCTGCTCGAGCTCATGCGCCAGGATGTTGATCAGCACCTCGGTGTCGCTCTCGGTGTTGATGTGGCGGCGGTCGATGTCGAACAGTTCCTGCTTCAGCGCGTGGGCATTGGTCAGGTTGCCGTTGTGCACCAGCACGATGCCGAAGGGCGCATTGACGTAGAAGGGCTGAGCCTCCTCCTCGCTGTAGGCATTGCCGGCGGTGGGGTAGCGCACCTGCCCCAGGCCGAGCGTGCCCGGCAGCGCCCGCATGTTGCGGGTGCGGAACACGTCGCGCACCATGCCGCGCGCCTTGTGCATGAAGAACTTCGTGCCCATCGCCGTGACGATGCCCGCGGCGTCCTGGCCGCGGTGCTGCAGCAGCAGCAGCGCGTCGTAGATCAACTGGTTCACCGGTGATGCCGAGATCACCCCCACGATGCCACACATCGCTCACTCCAAAGGTTGTCACATGTCGGCCAGCGGCCCGCCGGGCACGCTGCCGAAGTCGTTCGACTCGAAAGGGGCCACAGCGGCTCGAGCGCGGCCAGTGCCCCGCGCGCCCACAGGACTCCCTGGGACTGCTGCCAGCCCGGCGATCCCGCCAGCGGGGTCAGGCCGCCGAGCATGACCAGCAACAGCACGATCAGGACGCCGCGCAGCAGGCCGAAGGCGGCGCCGAGCGCGCGGTCCAGCGGCGCCAGCGGCGTGGCCTGCAGCAGTTGCTGCACCAGCCAGCTCAGCAGGCGCCAGCCCATCAGCCCGACCAGGAAAGCCGCCACGAAACCCAGGCCGATGCGCAGCGCCGAGCCCTCCGGGCCCAGCGGCAGGAGGCGAGCTATCGCCGGCCCCCATGCCTGGGCACAGAACCAGGCGACCAGCCAGCCCAGCAGCGAAAGCAGCTCGAAAGCGAGCCCGCGCCAGATGCCCACCGCAGCGGACAGGCCCAGCACGCCCAGGATGACCCCGTCGATCCAGCCCATCAGCACTCCCGCATGGGGGCCTCACGGCGCCACCACCGTGCCACCCAGGCCTGCGGCGCGCAGCCGGGCTGCGGCCCGCTCGGCCTCTTCACGGCTGGCAAACGGCCCCAGGCGGACCCGGGTACGCCGACCCGCCGAGGTCTCGATGACCTGCTCCTGCGAGCTCAGGCCGAGGCGGTCGATGCGCTGGCGCACCGACTTCACCGTCGCTGCTTCGGCGTAGGCGCCGACCTGCACGTACACACGGCGAGGCTTGTCCGGGCTCGCCGCGGCCGCCGCCGCTGCCCGCTCCTGGGCGGTCTTGCGGTTCTGGGCCTCCTGGCGCGCCTGCGCGGCCCGCTGGGCCTCGGCGCGCGCCTGCGCCTCGCGGCGAGCCTGCGCCTCACGCCGGGCCTGGGCCTGGGCCTCGCTGCGCTCTCGCGCCTCACGCTGGGCCTGGGCGTCCCGACGTTCCTGCGCATCGCGGCGCTCCTGGGCGGCCCTTCGCTCCTGCGCATCGCGGCGGGCCTGTGCAGCTTCCCGTTCGCGGGCCTGCGCGGCCTCCCGTTCGCCGGCATCCTGGCGGTCCGCCGCAGCAGGCGCCGCGGACGGACTCCGGGCCGTCGGGGCAGCGGCCACAGGCAGGCGTTCAGCCTGCTGCGGCGCCCGGGAAGCTGCGCCGGCCTCGGCCACCGCCGCCACGCCGGCCGCAGCGGCCAGCGCCGCCGGCACGCCGCCCGAAGCCTCCGAGGCCTGCGCCGCCGGCGCCTGGACCGGCGGGGGCACCGCCAGCTCGATGAAGGTCGCCGCAGCATCACGCGCGGGCATCTGCAGGGTGACCGGTGCCACCACCGGGCGCGGCGGACTCTCCAGCAGCCAGGGCAGCAGCAGTACGGCCAGGGCCACCAGCACGGCCGCACCGATCAGGCGGCGGCGCGTGCGCACCCGCAGTGCCTCGACGCTGAGCGCATCCTGCGCAGGCGCCGAGAACGCCGCGGCGCGCGGTCGCACATCGGTGGAACGCCTCAGGAACGGGAGGAAACGCATCGGGTTCGGCGCAGAGCCGCAGGACCGCGCTGGCCGCAGCGCAAGGGAGGATGAAAACGCTTCGCCGGGGCCTCAGCCCACATGGGCGCCCCCCAGCCGGGGCAGGCCCTGCTGCAGCAGCCCGCCGACGGTGAAGAAAGAGCCGAAAGCCACGATTCTATCAGCGGGGTCTGCGACGGCCAGAGTCTGCTGCAGCGCAGCAAGAGGCGAATCGGCCTGCCCGACCGTCGCCGCCGGCAGCACCTGACCGGTCGACCTGGCATGCGCCTGCAGCGCCACGAGGCGCTCGGCCAACTGGGCGGCAGTGGCCGCGCGCGCGGTCGGCAGATCGCACAGCACCCAATGGTCCACCAGTGGCAGCAGCGGGGCGAGCACACCGTCGATGTCCTTGTCGGCCATCATGCCCAGGAGGGCATGGGTGCGCGGGTAGAAGCCCATCTGGTCGAGATTCACCGCCAGCACGGCGGCAGCCTGCGGGTTGTGCGCCACGTCCAGCACCAGCGCAGGCTGGCCCGGCAGCACCTGGAAACGTCCTGGCAGCTGGACCAGTGCCAGGCCGTTGCGCACGGCCTGCGCAGGCACCGGCAGCCGCTGGTGCAGCGCTTCGAGCGCGGCCAGGACGCCGGAAGCATTCACCAGCTGATTGGCGCCGCGCAGGGCCGGGTAGCCGAGCGCGCCGCGCCGCCTGCCCCGTCCCGTCCAGGACCACTGCTGGCGGTCGCCCTCGTGGTGGAAGTCCGTGCCGGCCAGCCAGAGATCCGCACCGATCTCGCGGGCCCGTGCCAGCACGCTGGCCGGCGGCTGGGGATCGGCGATCACCGCCGGCCGCCCGGGCCGCAGGATGCCGGCCTTCTCCCGACCGATCGCCTCGCGGTCCGCGCCCAGGTAGTCCATATGGTCCAGCGCGATCGAGGTGAGGATCGCGCAGTCGGTGTCGATGACATTGACCGCATCGAGCCGCCCGCCCAGCCCCACCTCGAGCACCACCGCATCGAGTGGCTCGGCGGCCATGCAGCGCAGGATGGCCAGGGTGGTGAACTCGAAGTAGGTCAGTGCGACCTCACCGCGCGCAGCCTCCACTGCCTCGAAGTGGGGCAGCAGCCGGTCGGCCTCGACCACTTCTCCGTTCAGGCGCAGACGTTCCTCGAAGTGCACCAGGTGGGGCGAGGTGTAGACCCCGACGCGGTAGCCGGCCTGCAGCAGGATGGCCTCCAGCATGGCGCAGGTCGAGCCCTTGCCGTTGGTGCCCGCGACCGTGAACACCGGCACCTCGAAGGCCAGGCCGAGACGTTCACGCACGCGCGCGACGCGTTCGAGGGTCAGGTCGATGGTGACCGGGTGCAGGCGCTCGCAGTGCGCCAGCCAGTCGGCCAGGCGGAGGTTCATGTCGGTTCGTCGTCCAGGCACGGCCCGGATGCGGGCCGCAACGCACAGGGGCGTCCGAGGACGCCCCTGGTCGGGAGGGCGGCAGCGGGTTCAGGCCACCGCGTCGATGCTCTGGCGCTGCAGCATGGCCAACGCCCGGGCGACCGTGCTGCGCAGTTCGCGCCGGTCGACGATCATGTCCAGCGCGCCCTTCTCCATCAGGAACTCGGCGCGCTGGAAACCCTCGGGGAGTTTCTCGCGCACGGTGTTCTCGATCACGCGCGGGCCGGCGAAGCCGATCAGCGCCTTCGGCTCGCCGATCACGATATCGCCGACGAAGGCAAAGCCCGCCGAGACGCCGCCCATGGTCGGGTCGGTCAGCACGCTGATGTAGGGCAGCTTCGCCTTGGCCAGCCGGGTCAGGGCGGCGTTGGTCTTGGCCATCTGCATCAGCGAGAGCAGCCCCTCCTGCATGCGCGCGCCGCCGGTGGCCGTGAAGCAGACGAAAGGCACCTTCTGCTCCACGGCCGCCTCGACACCGCGCACGAAGCGCTCGCCGACCACCGAGCCCATCGAGCCGCCCATGAAGTCGAACTCGAAGCAGGCCGCCACCACCGGGATGCTCATCACCGCGCCGCCCATGACGATCAGCGCGTCGGTCTCACCGGTGGCCTCCATGGCCTCCTTGATGCGCTCGGGGTACTTCTTGCTGTCCTTGAACTTCAGCGCGTCGACCGGCACCACCTCCTGGCCGATCTCGTAGCGGCCCTCGGCGTCGAGGAAGGCGTCGAGCCGGGCGCGCGCGCCGATGCGGTGATGATGCGCGCACTTCGGGCAGACGTTGAGGTTCTGCTCCAGGTCGGTCTTGTAGAGAACGGTCTCGCAGGCCGGGCACTTGACCCACAGGCCCTCGGGCACCGAGCGGCGCTCACTCTGATCGGTCTTCTGCTGGATCTTGGGCGGCAGCAGCTTCTCGAGCCAACTCATGCGCGAACTCCTTCAGTGGCCTCGGCGGCCGGGGCCAGGGTATCCAACGCCGCGCGGATCTCGCGGATGAAACCGGCAGCCACCGGCACCACCCGCTCGCGCGGCTCCTGTTCGATGAGCTGGATGATACGGGAGCCGATGACCACTGCGTCGGACACCCGCGCCACCGCCACCGCAGTCGCGGCGTCGCGGATGCCGAAGCCCACACCCACCGGCACCTGCACGTGCTGGCGGATGCGCGGCACCATGCGCGCCACCGCCTCGGTGTCGAGGTGGCCCGCACCGGTCACGCCCTTGAGCGACACGTAGTAGACGTAGCCGGTGGCGATGCGGCCGACCTCGTCCATGCGGGTATCCGTCGAGGTCGGCGCCAGCAGGAAGATCGGATCCATCTGCCGCTCGCGCAGGCGCACAGCAAAGGCCTCGCACTCCTGTGGCGGGTAGTCGACGATCAGCACGCCGTCCACACCGGCGGCATGGGCATCGTCGACGAATCGCTCCGGCCCGTAGCGCTCCACCGGGTTGGCGTAGCCCATCAGCACCACCGGCGTGACGGCATCGCCGGCGCGGAAGGCGCGCACCATCGCCAGCACGTCGTGCAGGCCGATGCCGCGCGAGAGCGCGCGCTCGCTGGCGCGCTGGATCACCGGGCCGTCGGCCATCGGATCGGAGAAGGGCACGCCCAGCTCGATCACGTCGGCGCCGGCCTGTGCCATGCCATGCATCAGCTCGACGGTGATGTCCGCAAAGGGATCCCCGGCCGTGACGTAGGGAACCAGTGCCTTGCGGCCCTGTGCGGCCAGGCGTGCGAAGGTGGCGGCGATGCGGCTCATGATGCGGCCTTCTGCCCAGCGGCGGCTTGGAACTCGACGGACTGCAGCCCGCCCTTGACGCTCTGGCCGCGACAGGACGGCCGGCAGAAGAACTCGGCGCCCGACAGGTCGGCCACCGTGCCGATGTCCTTGTCGCCCCGGCCGGACAGGTTGACGAGGATGTGCTGGTCGGGCCGCATCGTCTTCGCCAGTTTCATCGCGTAGGCCACCGCATGGCTGGACTCCAGCGCCGGGATGATGCCCTCGGTGCGGCAGAGGTAGTGGAAGGCCGCCAGCGCCTCGTCGTCGGTGATGCCGACGTACTCGGCGCGGCCGATGTCCTTCAGGTAGGCATGCTCGGGGCCGACGCCGGGGTAGTCCAGGCCAGCCGACACCGAGTGCGTCTCGGTGATCTGGCCGTCGGCGTCCTGCAGCACGTAGGTGCGGTTGCCGTGCAGCACGCCGGGCGCGCCGCGCTGCAGCGAGGCCGAGTGCCGGCCGCTGTCCATGCCGTGGCCGGCCGCTTCCACCCCGATCAGGCGGGTGCCCTCGTGCGGAATGTAGGGGTAGAAGATGCCCATCGCGTTGCTGCCGCCGCCCACGCAGGCGATCACCGCGTCGGGCTGGGCCTCGGGGCGGCCGATCATGCCGGGCATCTGCTGCAGGCATTCGTCGCCGATGACGCGCTGGAAGTCGCGCACCATCGCCGGGTAGGGGTGCGGGCCGGCCACCGTGCCGATGATGTAGAAGGTGTTCTCGACGTTCGTGACCCAGTCGCGCATCGCCTCGTTGAGCGCGTCCTTGAGCGTCTTGCTGCCGGACTCCACCGGCACCACCTTCGCGCCCAGCAGATGCATGCGGTAGACGTTCGGGCTCTGGCGCTTGACGTCCTCGCTGCCCATGTAGACCACGCACTCGAGCCCGTAGCGCGCGCAGATCGTCGCGGTGGCCACACCGTGCTGGCCGGCACCGGTCTCGGCGATCACGCGCGGCTTGCCCATGCGGCGGGCCAGCAGCGCCTGGCCGATGACGTTGTTGATCTTGTGCGCGCCGGTGTGATTGAGGTCCTCGCGCTTCAGATAGATCTGCGCCCCGCCCATCTCGCGGCTGGTGCGGGCGGCGTGATAGACCGGGCTCGGGCGGCCGACGAAGTGGGCCAGCTCGCGCCGGTACTCGGCCTGGAACTCGGCATCGTGACGGTAGCGCTCGTAGGCCTCGCGCAGTTCGTCCAGGGCGTGGCTGAGGGTTTCGGCGACGAAGCTGCCGCCGTAGATCCCGAAATGCCCGCGGGCATCGGGTTGCTGGTAGTCGAACATGAAAAATCCTGTCGCGAACCGCCCGGCGCCTCGGGTTGGGCCGAGGCAGCCGGTCGGTGGGAGCTCAGCAGGCGCTGTCGAGATCGGCCCGGCGGGCATCGGCCTCGCGCACCGCATCGCAGAAGCGATGCATCAGCACTGCGTCCTTGACCCCCTTGGCCACCTCGACGCCGGAACTGACGTCAACGGCCCAGGGGCGCAGTCGCAGCACCCCATCGATCACGTTGGCAGCACTCAACCCACCAGACAAAACGACCGGACAGGGCAAGCCGGGGGGAACGAGCGACCAATCGAAGACCTTTCCTGTGCCACCGTACGCCTGCGCATGGGCATCGAGCAGGATGGCCCGGGCCTGGTCCTGCGCCGCGTACTGGCGGGCGAAGTCTAGCAAATCGAACCCCGGCGCCATCCGCGCGGCCCGCAGGTAGGGGCGCCCGGACCGCTCGCAGCGCGCCGGCGTCTCGTCGCCGTGAAACTGCAGCATCAGGGTCGGAATGGCCGAGCAGGCCGCAGCTACCTCCGAATCCGAGGCATTGACGAACAGGCCCACCGGCGTCACGAAGGGCGGCAGGCGCCGCGCCAGCACCGCGGCACGCTCGACGCTCACGTGGCGCGGGCTGGCCGGGTAGAAGACGAAACCCAGCGCATCCGCGCCGGCGTCGACGGCCGCATCCACGTCGGCCTCGCGGGTCAGCCCGCAGATCTTGATGCGCGTGCGCGCCGGGGCAGCGGTCATGGTTCGAGAGCGTCGCCGCCGGGCAGCCAGTCGTTCGCGGCCACCCGCTGCGGCAGGTTGTGGCGCGCATCGTAGCGCGGCCCGAGAAAGTACAGCCCGTCCGGCGCGAAGGTGGGTGCCGCAGCGTCGCGGTCGCGGGCCAGCAGCACCTCGCGCAGCCAGTCGGGCTCGCGCGTGCCGCTGCCCACCGCGACGAGGCAGCCCATCAGGTTGCGCACCATGTGGTGCAGGAAGGCGCTGGCTTCGAAGTCGAAACGCCAGTAGGCGCCCTGCCGCCGGATGCCGATCGCATGCATCTGCTTGACCGGGCTGCGGGCCTGGCAATCGGCCGAGCGAAAGGAGGTGAAATCATGCTCGCCGAGCAGGTGCGCCGCAGCTTCGCGCATGCGCTGCGCGTCCAGCGGCCGGAAGACCCAGCCGGCCGCGCCCGATTCCAGCACCGGCCGCACCGGCGACTCGCGCAGCAGGTAGGCGTAGCGACGCGCACGGGCATCGAAGCGGGCATGGAAATCGTCGTCCACGCGCTGGCACCACTGCACGCCGACATCGGCCGGCAGGAAGCGGTTCGTGCCGCGCACCCAGGAAAACGCCGCGCGATCCAGCGGCGTGTCCAGATGCACCACCTGGTTCACCGCGTGCACGCCGGTGTCGGTGCGCCCGGCACAGACCACCCGAACCGGTGCAGCGGCAAACCGGGCCAGCGCCTCCTCCAGCACCTGCTGGACGGAGGCCACGCCCGCCTGGCACTGCCAGCCGTGATAGGCCGTGCCGCGATAGCTGATGCCCAGGGCCAGACGCACGCTGAAATCACTCCCGAGGAGACGACAGGAACACAAGGAGGAAAGACAAGGGGCGCGAGGGCCACCGCCGCAGCGGCCTGCCCTTCGCGCCCCGGGGGCGAAGCGAAATCAGTTCAAGCTCGAGAGCATCGCCTGCGCGCGGGCCTTGAGCGCACCGTCGGCCTTCTCGATGACCTCCTGCAGCAGGTCGCGTGCGCCCTCGTGATCACCGATCTGGTGGAACTCCTCGGCCAGTTCGATCTTGCGCGCCAGCGGGTCGGCATCGTCGTCGTCCAGCCCCATCTCGAGCGAGGCACCCATGTCCAGCGGTGCCGACGCTACAGTGGGTGCGGGCGCGTCGAGATCCAGCGAAATGTCGCCCAGATCGATGCGCGGCGAGGCCGCCGGTGCCGATGTGGAGCGCGGCAGATCCTGCAGTTCGAACTCCAGGCTGCGGCTGTTGTCGGCCAGACCGCTGGGCGGCACGCTCGGCGAGAAGGCTGCCGGCGTCGAATGGAAGCCGCTCATGCGTGCCGTCGGCGCCTCGTCGATGTCACCGGGCACCGAGATGTCCAGGTCCACCGCCCCGGTGCTGCCCGACGTGGTCGGCTCGTCGAGGTTCAGATCCGGCACGCTGTGCTCGAAACGCGACGGCGACGGCACCACCGACTGCGGCATGGTGCTGGCACCCAGCATCTCGCCACCGCCCGCCTCGGCCGTCGAACCGGCCCCGGGCTGGCCGCCCGGCTCGTACAGCGGGTTCTCCGGATCGATCGAGCGACCGAGTTCCTGGGCCCGCAGCCAGTCCTCTCCCTGCCCGCCCGTCAGACCATAGAGCTCGCCGGCCAGCAGTTCGTAGCCCTTGACGTCGCGCCGCTTGGCATAGACCTCCAGCAGCTTGGTGCGGATCGCCAGGCGTTCCGGATTGCTGCGCATGGCCTCCTTGAGGATCTCCTCGGCCTGCAGGTCACGACCGTAGGCGAGGTAGACATCGGCCTCGGCCACCGGATCGACGTCCCCGATCGCATCGATCTGACTGAGCGAGTAGCTCATCGAGGACGGTGCCCCGGAGGCCGCATCACGGGTGTCGATGCGCTGGCCTCCGCTGGCGCCGAAGAAGGAGTCGGGCTGAAGCCGGCTTTCCAGGAAGGAGGTGACGCCCGCCTCCTCCTTGTTGCGGTTGCGGAAGCGGTAGTAGCCGAAGCCCGCCAGCAGCGCCAGCAGCAGGCCGGCGCCCGGCAGCAGCAGCGGGTTCTCCATCAGCGAGTCGACCAGCGACGGCTCTTCGGCCTCGATCGGCGGCACCACCACCGGCGGCTTCGAAGCGGCCACCGGCGCCTGCGATGCGGCCGCGATCACCGGCGCGCTGGCGGCCGCGATCAGGGGCGCCGCGCTGGCGGCCTCCGAGGCCGCAGCGATCACCGGTGCCGCAGCGCTGGCGGCCGGCAGCGCCGCAGAGGCGGCCGGGGCGGCAGCCAGGGCCGAAGCCGCGGGCGGGGCGACCACCGGAGGCACCGGCAGACTGGGCAGCTTCGAGGTCGCGGCCGGCACGCTGGCCGCCGCCGTCGCCGTCGCCACCCGGGCCGCCGACGAAGCCGCCAGCGCAGCCGAGGACGCCGCCTGAAGCTTCTTCAGCTCTTCCAGGTTCTTCGCCAGTTCGCTGGCCCGGCTGGCAGCCTCCTTCTGAGCCCGCTCCTTGGCGATACGGTCCTCCGCCGCGGGAACGGCGGAGGACGCCGCCGCCACCCGCCCCTTGTCCAGCTGCAGGCGATCCGGCGTCGGCGCGGCGGCCTGCTTGCGGTCCTGCACCTCGGCCTCGACCTTGCCGGCCGATCGGCGCGTCGGCTCGCTGTCCTGGGTCTGCGCCGGCACGGCCCCCGCCAGGCGCTGGCGGTAGGCGTTGAAGTCGGCACTCTGCACCTGGATGACGCGGCGCGCATCGCGCGCATCGATCGCAGCGGCCTGCTCACCCGACGGAATGCTCAGCACCACACCTGCCTTCAACCGGTTCATGTTGGAACCCATGAAGGCATGGCTGTTGCCACGGTACAGGCCGACCAGCATCTGCTCGAGGGAGACGCCCGAACTCAGGTTGCGCCGCGCGATCCCGCCCAGCGTATCGCCGGACCGGACGCGGTAGTCGCCACCGGCCTCGGAGGCCGGCCTGGCGGCCGCCTCCGCAGCACGCGGCGCTGCCGGCGCGGCGGAAGGCGCTGCCACGGGGGCCGGCTCGGCAGCCACCGGTGCAGGCGCTGCGGCCGGGGGCGGCGGCACCGCCGCAACCGGCGCCGGCTCGGGGGCCGCGGTGGTCGCGGCCGGCGTCGCTGCAGTCGGCGGTACCGCCGACGGACGCGCCACGGTGGGCGGATCGAACAGCAGCGTGTACTCGCGCAGCAGCCGCCCGCTCGACCAGGACAGCTCCAGGATCACGTCGACGAAGGGCTCCTGCACCGGCCGATCGCTCAGGATGCGCAGGAAAGCCGTGCCGTCGGCACGGCGCTGCAGGCTGACCGTCGTCGCAGGCAGCACCGGGTTGTAGTCGACGCCGGCGATGCGGTAAGCATCCGGCGGCGCCACACGCACCCGCAGGTTGGCCGCCTCGTCGGGCGTGAGGCTGGTCACGTCGATCTCGGCACGCAGCGACTCACCCAGCGCGGACTGCACCGTCAGGCGGCCGAGGCTGAGCGCCCAGGCCGAGGGCGCAGCGCACAACGCTGCTGCCACGGCGGCCACGGCGGCCACTTCTTTCAGAGCCATGCGCCCCGATCGCTTCGTATGGATTTTCAAGGCGTCTCCCACGCAGCAGGCCCCGGATTACCACCCGGCCGCCTGCGTCTGTCAGGTAGGGCGAGAAGGATACAGAATATCTGAAAAGACAATAACATCAAGAAGATACAAAGACAAGCTCATGCAGTCTCTGATGTTCCGGACGGATCGTCGGCCGGCGGATGGGAGAACGGCGGTCGTTGCCCTTCGACAACGAGCGCCGCCCTCGCATCGGAAATTACCGATCGAGCAGGATGCGCAGCATGCGCCGCAGCGGCTCGGCGGCCCCCCAGAGCAACTGGTCGCCGATCGTGAAGGCGCCGAGGTACTCCGGACCCATGGCCATTTTGCGCAGACGCCCCACCGGAATCGTCAGCGTGCCGGTGACGGCCACCGGGGTGAGTTCGCGAATCGTCGCCTCACGGGTGTTGGGCACCACCTTCACCCAGGCGTTGTCGGCGGCGATCATGGCCTCCAGATCGGCCAGCGGCACATCCTTGCGCAATTTGAAGGTCAGCGCCTGGCTGTGGCAGCGCATCGCGCCGATACGGACACAGAAACCATCGACCGGCACAGCCGGACTGCCGAAGCCCTCGCCTTGGCCGAGGATCTTGTTGGTTTCGGCCATGCCCTTCCATTCCTCGCGGGACACGCCGTTGCCCAGATCCTTGTCGATCCAGGGAATCAGCGAGCCGCCCAGCGGCACGCCGAAATTCGCAGTTTCGGCCTCGCTCAGGCTGCGCTGCTTCGCGATGATCCTGCGATCGATCTCGAGGATCGCGCTCTTCGGATCGTCGAGCAGGGCGCGCACCTCGGCGTTGAGCGTACCGAACTGCGTGAGCAGTTCGCGCATGTGCTGAGCACCGCCGCCGGAGGCGGCCTGATAGGTCTGGGTGCTCATCCACTCGACCAGACCGGCCTTGTACAGCGCCCCCACGCCCATCAGCATGCAGCTGACGGTGCAGTTGCCGCCGATCCAGTCCCGCCCACCGCGTGCCAGCGAATCCCGGATCACCGGCAGGTTGACCGGGTCGAGCACGATGACCGCGTCGTCCTTCATCCGCAGCGTCGAAGCCGCATCGATCCAGTGACCCTTCCAGCCGGCCGCACGCAGCTTGGGATAGACCTCGCCGGTGTAGTCGCCACCCTGCGCGGTCAGAATGACTTCGCAGCGCTGCAGCGCGGCCAGATCGTAGGCATCCTGCAGCCGGGTTTCGTTCTTCGCCATCGCCGGTGCGTCGCCACCGGCGTTGCTGGTCGAGAAGAACAGCGGCTCGAAATGCGCGAAATCGTTTTCGGCATTCATGCGGTCCATCAGGACCGAACCGACCATGCCGCGCCAGCCGACCAGGCCGACCAGGGGGTTCTTGGACAAAGCCATCTCAGATCACCTTTTCTTGACAAGACTCCGGACCCTGGATCTCCCGGCTCGTTCGCCGGGTCCAGAGTGTGGGGGGTAGGGGCGAAACGATCCGAGAGCGTCAGCTCTTGGTAATGGTTTTGCCGATGGTCTTGCCGGTCAGGGCGGCGACGACCGCCTCGCCCATCTCGCGGGTGCCCACCTTCGTCGTGCCCTCGCTCCAGATGTCGGCGGTGCGCAGCCCGGCAGACAGCACGGCGTCGACCGCCGACTCGATGCGGGCGGCGGCTTCGGACTGGTTCAGAGAGTAGCGGAGCATCATGGCAGCAGACAGGATTGTAGCCAGCGGGTTTGCAATACCCTGACCGGCGATGTCCGGCGCGCTGCCGTGGCTGGGCTCGTACAGGCCCTGATGGCGGTCGTTCAGCGAGGCCGAGGGCAGCATGCCGATCGAGCCGGTCAGCATCGCCGCCTCGTCGGAGAGGATGTCGCCGAACATGTTGCCGGTGACCACGACGTCGAACTTCTTCGGCGCACGCACCAGCTGCATCGCTGCGTTGTCGACATACATGTGATCGAGCGCCACGTCCGGGTACTGGGCGTGCACCTCGGTCACCACGTCCTTCCAGAGCTGGAAGGTCTCGAGCACGTTGGCCTTGTCGACGCTGGTGACCCGGCCGTGGCGCTTGCGTGCGGCCTGGAAGGCCACGTGCGCGATGCGCTCGATCTCGGGACGGCTGTAGCGCATCGTGTCGAAGGCTTCCTCGGCTCCGGGGAAGTGCCCGTCCACCGCGACGCGGCGGCCGCGCGGCTGGCCGAAATAGATGTCGCCGGTCAGCTCGCGGATGATCAGGATGTCCAGACCCGCCACCAGTTCGGGCTTCAGGCTGGAGGCGTGGGTCAGCTGGGGATGGCAGATCGCCGGGCGGAAGTTGGCGAACAGGCCCAGGTGCTTGCGCAGGCCCAGAATGGCCTGCTCCGGACGCAGCGCGCGCTCGAGCTTGTCGTACTTCCAGTCACCCACCGCGCCGAAGAGGATCGCGTCGGCCTCGCGGGCCAGCGCGAGCGTGGACTCCGGCAGCGGATGGCCGTGGGCCTCGTAGGCCGCACCGCCGACCAGGGCCGTCTCGGTCTCGAACGACAGGTCCAGCACCTGCAGCACCTTGACGGCCTCGGCGACGATTTCGGTGCCGATGCCGTCACCGGGAAGAATCGCGATCTTCATGACGATGGGAGGAAATGGAGGAAATGGAGGAGACGGAGAAAGCGGGGGACGCCGACCGGCTCAGAGCGCGCGCTGGCCCAGCCAGGGCATGCGCGCGAGGCGCTCGGCCTCGAAGGCGCGGATCTTGTCGGCGTGGCGCAGCGTCAGGCCGATGTCGTCGAAGCCGTTGACCAGGCAGTACTTGCGGAAGGGCTGCACGTCGAAGGCGATCTCGCTGCCGTCGGGCTGCACGACCACCTGGCGCGGCAGGTCGATCGTCAGGCTGTAGCCGGGGAAAGCGGCCACCTCGTCGAACAGTCGCGCGACCACCGCTTCGTCCAGCACGATCGGCAGCAGACCGTTCTTGAAGCAGTTGTTGAAGAAGATGTCGGCATAGCTCGGCGCGATCAGCGCGCGAAAGCCGTACTGCTCCAGCGCCCAGGGCGCATGCTCGCGGCTCGAGCCGCAGCCGAAGTTCTTGCGCGCCAGCAGGATGCTCGCACCCTGATAGCGAGGCTGGTTCAGCACGAAATCCGGGTTCGGCTTGCGGCTGGCCGGATCCTGCCCGGGCTGACCCGGATCGAGGTAGCGCCACTCGTCGAACAGGTTGGGGCCGAAGCCGCTGCGCGCGATCGACTTGAGAAACTGCTTGGGAATGATCGCGTCGGTGTCGACGTTGGCGCGATCCATCGGGGCCACCAGGCCCTGGTGCACGGTGAAGGCTTGCATGGGGAAGTCCTCGGGAGCGCGCTCAGGCAATGCGGCGCACGTCGACGAAATGGCCGTTCATGGCCGCTGCGGCCGCCATCGCCGGGCTGACCAGGTGGGTGCGGCCGCCCGCGCCCTGCCGACCCTCGAAGTTGCGGTTGCTGGTGGAGGCACAGCGTTCACCCGGCTCGAGGCGGTCGGCGTTCATTGCCAGGCACATCGAGCAGCCGGGCTCGCGCCACTCGAAGCCAGCCGCCTTGAAGACCTCGTGCAGGCCCTCGCGCTCGGCCTGCGCCTTCACCAGCCCGGAGCCCGGCACCACCAGCGCCAGCTTGACGTTCGACGCCACCCGCCCGCCGATGCGGCGCACGACGGCAGCCGCCTCGCGGATGTCCTCTATGCGGCTGTTGGTGCACGAGCCGATGAAGACCTTGTCGACGTTGATGTCGGCGATCGCCTTGTTGGGCTGCAGCCCCATGTAGGTCAGGGCCCGCTCGATCGCACCGCGGCGCACGTCGTCCTTCTCGCGGTCCGGATCGGGCACGCGCTCGTCGACGCCCAGCACCATCTCCGGCGAGGTGCCCCAGGTCACCTGCGGCTGGATCCGGGCGGCATCGAGTTCGATCACGGCATCGAAGTGGGCACCGGGGTCGCTGTGCAGGCCGCGCCAGGACGCCACCGCATGCTCCCATTCGACCCCGCTGGGCGCGAAGGGCCGGCCCTTCACGTAGTTCAGCGTGACGTCGTCGACCGCCACCAGGCCGGCGCGTGCACCGGCCTCGATGGCCATGTTGCACACCGTCATGCGCCCTTCCATGCTCAGCGCACGGATGGCACTGCCGGCGAACTCGATCGTGTAGCCGGTACCGCCGGCGGTGCCGATGCGTCCGATGATCGCCAGCACGATGTCCTTGGCCGAGCAGCCCTTGGCAAGCTGGCCCTCGACGCGCACCAGCATGTTCTTCGCCTTCTTGGCCAGCAGCGTCTGCGTGGCCAGCACATGCTCGACCTCGGAGGTGCCGATGCCATGCGCCAGCGCGCCGAAGGCGCCGTGCGTGCTGGTGTGGCTGTCGCCGCAGACCACCGTCATGCCGGGCAAGGTCGCACCCTGCTCCGGTCCCATGACGTGCACGATGCCCTGGCGCTTGTCGAGGAAGGGAAAGTAGGCCGCCGCACCGAACTCGGCGATGTTGCGGTCCAGCGTCGTGATCTGCTGCTTGCTGATCGGATCGGCGATGCCGTCGTAGCCCCGCTCCCAGCCGGTGGTCGGCGTGTTGTGATCGGCCGTGGCCACCACCGAACTGACGCGCCAGACCTTGCGGCCGGCCAGCCGCAGCCCTTCGAAGGCCTGCGGGCTGGTGACCTCGTGCACCAGGTGCCGGTCGATGTACAGGATGGCCGTGCCATCCTCCTCGGTGTGGACGACATGGTCGTCCCACAGCTTGTCGTAGAGGGTGCGTGCGGTCATGGCAACCTTTGCGTCGATGCGGGCCGACCCCTCCGGCCGGAGCGCAGTTCCAGCCCGGCAAGGAAAAGTCGGCCCCCTGAAACGACAAAGCCCTCTTGACCCGGAAGGTCCGGAATCAGAGGGCTTGTCTGCCTTACGGCGGTGGGCCTTGGCGGAGACGGAGGGATTCGAACCCTCGATGCGCTTTTGGCGCATACTCCCTTAGCAGGGGAGCACCTTCGGCCACTCGGTCACGTCTCCGAAGAAGCGAGATTATAGCGCGATTTTTGCCGATCAGGCTACCGCCTGATCCAGATCGAAGGCCTTGTGCAACGCGCGCACGGCCAGTTCCATGTATTTTTCATCGATCACGACCGAGGTCTTGATCTCGCTGGTGGTGATCATCTGGATGTTGATACCCTCTTCGCTGAGCGCGCGGAACATCTTGCTGGCGATGCCCACGTGCGAGCGCATGCCGATGCCCACGATGGACACCTTGCAGATCTTGGGGTCGCCCGCGACCTCGGCCGCACCCAGCGCCGGCACCACCTGCTCGCGCAGCAGATCCAGCGTGCGCGCGTAATCGTTGCGGTGCACCGTGAACGAGAAGTCGGTGCGACCGCCGTGCGACACGTTCTGCAGGATCACGTCGACGTCGATGTTCGCCTCGGCCACCGGGCCGAGGATCTGCGACGCGATGCCCGGCTTGTCGGGCACGCCCACCACGGTCACCTTCGCTTCGTCACGGTTGAAGGCGATGCCCGAGACAACGGCTTGTTCCATCTTTTCGTCTTCCTCGAAAGTGATCAGGGTGCCCGACTTGGCTTCCTCGTCGATCGCAATGTCCCAGGGGGTGAAGCTCGACAGCACCCGCAGCGGCACCCGGTACTTGCCGGCGAATTCCACCGAGCGGATCTGCAGCACCTTGGAGCCCAGGCTGGCCATCTCCAGCATCTCCTCGAAGGAGATGGTCGACAGGCGACGCGCCTCCGGCACGATGCGCGGATCGGTGGTGTAGACGCCGTCCACGTCGGTGTAGATCAGGCACTCGTCGGCCTTCATCGCCGCGGCCACCGCCACTGCGGAAGTGTCCGAGCCACCACGGCCCAGGGTGGTGATGTGGCCCTCGCCGTCGATGCCCTGGAAACCGGTGACGATGACCACGCGGCCCGCCTCCAGGTCGCGGCGCACGCGGGCGTCGTCGATGCTCTGGATGCGCGCCTTGGTGTAGGCCGAGTCGGTGCGCACCGGCACCTGCCAGCCCGTGTAGCTGACGGCCTCCTGCCCTTCGGCCTGCAGGGCCAGCGCGAGCAGCCCCACCGAGACCTGCTCGCCGGTGCTGGCGATCATGTCCAGTTCACGCAGCATCGCGGGCGTCTGCACCGCCGGCGACAACTCCTTGGCCAGGCCGAGCAGCCGGTTGGTCTCGCCACTCATCGCCGAGGGCACGACGATCATCTGGTGGCCGGCGCGCGCCCATTTGGCAACACGCTTGGCGACGTTGCGGATGCGCTCGGTCGAGCCCATCGACGTGCCGCCGTACTTGTGAACGATCAGAGCCATGACTGTGGCAATCCGTGAGACGTCTCGCTGGGTTCGCTGCCGCGGCCATCCCGGGGCAGCACAAAGCCTGTGATTCTAGCCAATTCGATCACGCCCCCCGCGCCGATCCCGTCAGGGCGACTCCCCATCGGGCAGCCAGTGCAGCTGCAGCCCCTGGTCGTCCGCCCCCTCCCCCGCCTGCAGCCCGCGCGCATCGGCCCCCAGGCCGGCGACGAACAGCAGCTGCCCCTGTGCGTCGAAGACCAGCGGCCCGTCGCGCCCCTCCGGCGGCACCCCTGCCGCCTGAAACTGCTTCTTCAGCGCCCGCGCCGGCGTGCCCGCGGCACGCTGGAACTGCTCGCCGCCCGTACGGGGTCGCACCCGCACGTCCGCCAGGCGCTGCGCAGGCAGGCCCGCCTCGCCCGGTGGGGCCCGCAGCACCCGCAGTCGACCGCTCCAGCCCGGCAGCGCGTGACAGCCCGGCACCGCCAGGCTCAACGCCAGCGTCGCACCGGGCGCGGACCGGGTCGGGCGTTCGGCCAGCGGCTCGAGCTGCAGGCGGCCGGCACGCGCCACGAGCCGCCATCGGGCGTCCAGCGGCCAGCTGGCGCTGCCGCGCGGCGTCAGTTCGTCGGCCAGGCGATCGAGCAGGCTGGCCGGTGCGGCGCGCCCGCTGTGCTGGCGCAGCCAGACGCGCAGCGCATTGCGCAGGCGTGCGGCGCCCAGGGCGACGAGGGCCGCCAGGTCCAGCCCTCCGTCGGGATGCCCCGCGCCCGCCAGGTCGATCGCGGCGAGATCACGCAGGCAGTCGGCCGCATCCTGGGCGCGCCGGCTGGCCTGTGCGAGCGTGCGGCGCAGATCGGGAAAGGCCGCCTCGAGGGCCGGCCAGACCTGCCGGCGCAGCCGGTTGCGCGCGAAGGCGGGGCTGTCGTTGCTCTCGTCGTCGATCCAGCGCAGGCGGTGGCGGCGCAGGTAGGCCTCGAGGGCCGTGCGCGGCTGTCCCAGCCAGGGGCGGCACCAGAGCAGGCCGTCGCGCTCGATGGACGAAGGCATGGCCGCCAGCCCGGCCGGGCCGGCACCGCGCAGGGCCTGCAGCAGAAAGGTCTCGGCCTGATCATCGGCGTGCTGACCGAGCAGGATCAGGCGACAGCCCGCCGCCCGGGCCATGTCGGCCAGCGCGGCATAGCGGCCTGCCCGGGCGACGGCCTCGACGCTTTCGCCTCGGCGCGGCTGCAGGCCGAGCCGGCGGGCATGAAAGTGCACCGTCGGCCCGCGGCGCGACCACTGCCGGCAGCGCGCGGCGCATTGCCGCAGCCAGGTTTCGGCCTGCGGGCTCAACCCGTGCTGAACGTGCAGCGCATGCAGCGCGACGGCGCCCCCGCCATGATCGGCCAGGGCACGCCAGACGGCATGCAGCAGCGCGGTGGAGTCCCGCCCGCCACTGAAGGCCACGGCGACCGCCGTGGCGGCCGCAAGCCCGGACTCACCCGCCACGCTGCGTCACCACCCCGACCCGCCTGCCGCCCGAACGGGCGGCCCGGCGGCGTTCAGGCCTTGGTGTCGTTGAAACGGCCGTAGCGGCGCAGCCGCTCGTAGCGCTGGTTCACGAGCTCACGCGGGCCCAGGTCGGCCACCTGGCGCAGCGCGTCGTTCAGGCCGCGCTTGAGGTAGGCCGCCATCTGCTTGGGATCGCGGTGGGCGCCGCCCACCGGCTCGCTGACGATCTTGTCGACCAGCCCCAGCGCCTTCAGCCGGTGCGCGGTGATGCCCAGCGCCTCGGCGGCTTCGGCAGCCCGGTCGGCGGTCTTCCAGAGGATGGAGGCACAGCCCTCGGGCGAGATCACCGAGTACACCGCGTACTGCAACATCAGCACCTGATCGGCCACGCTGATGGCCAGCGCACCGCCGGAGCCGCCCTCGCCGATGATGGTCGAGACGATCGGCACTTCGAGCTGCGCCATCTCGTAGATGTTGCGGCCGATGGCCTCGGACTGGCCGCGCTCCTCCGCACCGATGCCCGGGTAGGCCCCCGGCGTGTCGACGAAGGTGAACACCGGCAGGCCGAACTTCTCGGCCAGCTTCATCAGCCGCAGGGCCTTGCGGTAGCCCTCGGGCCGGGCCATGCCGAAGTTGCGCGCCGCGCGCTCCTTGGTGTCGCGCCCTTTCTGGTGGCCGATGACCATGCAGGCCTGGCCGTTGAAGCGCGCCAGACCGCCGACGATCGACAGGTCGTCGGCAAAGGCGCGGTCGCCGTGCAGCTCCTGGAAGTCGGTGAAGATCTCGTTGACGTAGTCCAGCGTGTAGGGCCGCTGCGGGTGACGGGCGATCTGAGTGACCTGCCAGGGGTTCAGGCGGCCGTAGATGTCCTTGGCCAGCTGCTGGCTCTTCTTCGAAAGGCGGTCGATCTCCTCCGAGATGTCCACGGCCGACTCGTTCTGCACATAGCGCAGTTCGTCGATCTTGGTTTCCAGCTCGGCGATGGGCTGCTCGAACTCGAGGAAGTGGCGTTTGCTCATGATGGACAGGCGGACGGCCCCCCGGAATACGGACGGGCGGAGTGTAGTCTAGTACTCGACCGGCAGCGGATCGAGACTGCGCCAGAGGTACCAGGTGGCCACCGAGCGGTACGGTGACCAGGCGTCGCCGAGTTCGCGCACCTCGGCGCGCGAGACCGGCTCGCCGCTGAAGTAGTTCAGGCTGATGCCCTTGATCAGCCCCAGGTCGTCCAGCGGCAGCACGTTCGGGCGCATCAGGTGGAAGATCAGGAACATCTCCGCGGTCCAGCGACCGATGCCCCGGATGGCCACCAGTTCCTCGACGATGGCCTCGTCGGACATCGCCGACCAGTCGGTTTCGTGCACCGACCCGTCGGCGAAATGTGCCGCCAGGTCGCGCAGGTACTCGGCCTTGCGCGCCGACAGGCCGGCCGAGCGCAGCGTCGGCGTCTCGAGGGCGAGCACGTCCGCAGGCACGATCGGATGCGCCGCCGGCAGCAGCTGCACGAAGCGCTGCCACACTGCATCGGCTGCCTTGACGGAGATCTGCTGCCCGACGATCGAGCGAGCCAGCGTGGTGAAGGCGTCACCCCGGCTCTTCAGCCGGGCCTCGCCGAAGCGCGGGATGAGCTTCTTGAGCACCCGGTCGCGCCGGGTCAGGTGGCGGCAGGCCTCGTCCCAGTAGGCCGGCGTCACGAAGTCGGCGCCCGAGCTCATCGTCGAGGACGCCTCACCGGCCGCATCGGCGGCGGCGGGGACCGGCTTCGTCACGCCCTCACCCATGTGGTGCCCTGGGGAGCGTCCTTCAGGACGATGCCCTGTTCGGCCAACTCGGCGCGGATGCGGTCGGCCAGCGCGAAGTCGCGCGCCTTCTTGGCCGCCGCCCGCGCCTCGATGCGTGCGGCGATGGCGGCCTCGTCCAGCCCGGCCGGCGCCTGGCCCCCCTGGAGGAACTCGCGCGGAGATTGCTGCAGCAGGCCCAGCACGCCGCCCAGCCCGCGCAGCAGGGCTGCCATGCCGGCGTGGCTGCTGCGGTTGACCTCGGCGGCCAGTTCGAACAGCACCGACACCGCGATGGCGGTGTTGAAGTCGTCGTCCATCGCGGCACGAAAGCGCTGCGCCGCCGGGTGCGACCAGTCGATCGGCGCCGGCTCGGCCGGCACCGACTCGAGGGCCGTGTAGAGCCGGCGCAGGCCGCTGCGGGCATCGTCGAGCCCGGCATCGCTGTAGTTGAACGGGCTGCGATAGTGCACGCGCAGGATGAAGAAGCGCAGCGTCTCGCCGTCGTAATGCTGCAGCACGTCGCGGATGGTGAAGAAGTTGCCCAGCGACTTGGACATCTTCTCGTTGTCCACGTTGAGGAAGCCGTTGTGCATCCACACCCGCGCCAGCGGACGCCCGCTCGCCCCCTCGCTCTGCGCGATCTCGTTCTCGTGGTGCGGGAACTGCAGGTCCAGCCCGCCGCCATGGATGTCGAAGGTCTCGCCCAGCAGCGCGCAGCTCATCGCCGAGCACTCCAGGTGCCAGCCCGGCCGGCCCGGCCCGTAGGGCGAGGCGTACTTCACCTCCTCGGGCTCGTCGGCCTTGGCCGCCTTCCAGAGCACGAAGTCCAGCGGATCGCCCTTGCCCTCGGCCACCGCCACCCGCTCGCCGGCGCGCAGCTGGTCGAGCGACTTGCCCGACAGCCTGCCGTAGCCGGCAAAGCGCCGCACCGCGTAGTTGACGTCGCCGCCCTCGCTGCGGTAAGCCAGCCCACGCGCCTCGAGCCGGCCGACCAGGTCGAGCATCTGCGGCAGGTAGTCGGTGGCGCGCGGCTCGTGGGTGGGCGGCTCGATGCCCAGCGCGGCGAAGTCCTGGTGCATCGCCTCGATCATCTCGCCGGTCAGCGCGCGGATCGTCATCCCGCGCTCCACCGCACGGCGGATGATCTTGTCGTCGATGTCGGTGATGTTGCGCACGAAGGTCACGCGCAGACCGCTGGCGCGCATCCAGCGCACCGCCACGTCGAAGGCCACCACGTTGCGGGCGTGGCCGATGTGGCAGAGGTCGTAGACCGTCATGCCGCAGACGTACATGCGCACATGGCCCGGCTCGAGGGGCTCGAAGGGTTCCAGGGCGCGCGTGAGGCTGTTGTGGATCTGCAGGGGCATCGGCGGGAGGCAGCGAGCGGGCAGCGCAGGCCCTGGGGATCCCGGGCCTGTCGTGGTGTCGTGGGCTGGGGCGGGGGCAGACCCCTCGCCTAGAATGAAACGAGTATACGGCCGGTGCGCATGCCCAGCCGCCGGGCCCGCCCGGTCGGATGGGGCGCGCCGGCCGGCGTCGGCACCATGCCCGCCCGAACCCCTGCACGATGCCCTTCCGAGGTCCCGACCTGCTGCGCAGCGGCGCCCTGCTTGCGCTGGCCGTGCTGCTGTCGCTCGTCGGGCGGACCGCAGGCAGCGCGCCGGGCGGCGCCGGCAGCGCTGCGCCGCCACCCGCGTCGGCCGCAGCCCCGCAGCAGCCGGCCGACGATCGCCGCGACCTCGAGGCGCGGCTGCAGGCGCAGCCCGACGATGCGGCGCTGCGCATCCGCCTGGCGGTGCAGCTGGCCCGCGCCGGTGCCCTGGCCGAGGCACGCGGCCAGCTCGAGGCCGTGCTGCGGCGCGACCCGGCCAGCGCCCACGCCTTCGCCCAGCTGCAGATGCTGAACGCCGAGATGGCCCGTCAGGCCTACGCCCGCGCCGGGCTGGGCGAGGGGCCCGGCACGAGCCGCGCCGTGCAGCTGCAGCCGCTGCCGCAGGCCGAGGGGGCGACCACCACCCCGCCGCCCGCACCGGGCATCCCCGCTTCGCCGGCGCAGGCAGCCCCGGCCGCGTCCGTCCCCCCGGCGGCCCAGCCCGCCTGGGGAGAGTGGCGGACCTGGGGCTGGCCGCTCGTCGCCCTGCTGCTGGCCCTGGCAGCCGGTACCGCCTGGGCCGCACGCGGGCGCGCCGCGGCCGAACACAACGCCCGGGAACCCGAGGCCGCGCCGCCGACCCAACCGGCCGCCTGGAGCAGCGCCGCGGCGCCGGAGCAGCGCCTGCTGGAGATCTACCGCCTGGTCGGCGCCGGCCGCCTGGCCGAAGCGCTGGCCGCCGCCGAGTCGCTCGACCAGGACGAGCCCGCCTTCGCGCTGGCCCAGCAGACCTACGGCGACCTGCTGCTGGCCAGCGGTGGGCAACTCGAGGGCTTCGCCCGGCCGGCAGCCTCGGCGGGCCTGCCCTCCCCGCCGCCGCAGCGGGTCGATGCGCTGCGCCAGCAAGCCCTGCTGCGGCTGCAGGCCCTGCGCGAAGCGCCGCCCGAAGGCCACGTGCCGCGCCAGTTCCTGGTGCTGCCGCCCGGCGTGAAACACGCGCTGGCGGTCGATGCCGCGCGCTCGCGCCTGCACCTCTTCGAGCACCGCGACGGCCGCCTGATCCGGCAGGCATCCTTCTACGTCGCGCTGGGCAGCCAGGGCGTGGGCAAGCGCGTCGAAGGCGACCAGCGCACGCCGCTGGGCGTGTACCACATCACCCGCCGCCTGGAGGACCGCCAGCTCGGCGACTTCTACGGCCCCGGCGCGCTGCCGCTGAACTACCCCAACGAGCACGACCGCCGCCTGGGGCGCTCCGGCGCGAACATCTGGCTGCACGGCTCGCCGCCTGGCCAGTACGCCCGGGCCCCGCGCGCCACCAACGGCTGCATCGTGCTGGCCAACGACGACCTGCGCGGCCTGCTGCGCACGCTGCAGCCCCAGCGCACCCCGGTGGTGATCGCACAGCCGCTGGAATGGGTCGCGCCGCAGGCCCAGCAGCCCCGCCAGGCGCTGGTGTTCGAGCTGCTCGAGCGCTGGCGCCAGGCCCGCTCGAAGGCCGACCTGCCGCGCCTGGCAGCCCTCTACGCCCGCCACTTCGACAACGGCGAGACCGGCCTGGCGCTCTGGCGCGAGCGCCTCGCCGCCGAACTCGCCCGCGACGGCCCGCGCGAACGGCGCCTCACCGACCTGCTCGCGCTGGGCTGGCAGGAACAGGGCGAGCAGCTGCTGATCGAGTTCGTCGAGCACGGCCCCGGCGGCAGTGCCCTGCGCCGCCGCCAGTACTGGGCCCGCGAGGGCGGACAATGGCAGATCTTTTCCGAAGGAGTGTTCGAATGACTTCAGCTTCGCTGCGACGCGTCGCGGCCGTGTTCTGCCTGGGTGCGGCCCTGGCATCGGGCGCCTGGGCCCAGCAGAAGGTGCGCCTGGCCACCTCGATGGGGGACATCGTCGTCGAGCTCGACGCCGCCAAGGCCCCCAGGACGGTGGCGAACTTCGTGGAGTACGTGAAGGCCGGCCACTACGACGGCACGGTGTTCCACCGCGTGATCCCGAACTTCATGATCCAGGGCGGCGGCATGGACGAGAAGATGGCCGAGAAGCCCACCCGCAGCCCGATCGCGCTGGAAAGCCGCAACGGGCTGTCCAATGTGCGCGGCAGCGTCGCGATGGCGCGCACGATGGTGCCCGATTCCGCCACGGCGCAGTTCTTCATCAACGTGAAGGACAATGCCTTCCTCGACCAACCCAACTCGCGCGACGGCCACGGCTACGCCGTGTTCGGCAAGGTCGTTGCCGGCATGGACGTGGTCGACAAGATCAAGGCCGTGCCCACCGGCAACCGCGGGCCGCACCAGAACGTGCCGCTCGAGCCCGTGACCATCAAGAAAGCCTCCCTGGAGAAATGACATGGCAGCCCCCCAAGTCGACCTGCATACCAACCTCGGCGTGATCCGCGTCGAACTCGACGACGAGCGCGCGCCGCTGTCGGCCGCCAACTTCCTCGAGTACGTGCGCAGCGGCCACTACGACGGTACCGTGTTCCACCGCGTCATCCCTGGCTTCATGATCCAGGGCGGCGGCATGGAGCCCGGCCTGAAGCAGAAGCCCACCCGCGCGGCGATCCAGAACGAGGCCGGCAACGGCCTGAAGAACGACAAGTACACCCTGGCGATGGCGCGCACCAACGCGCCGCACTCGGCCACGGCGCAGTTCTTCATCAACACCACCCAGAACGACTTCCTGAACTTCAAGTCCGAGTCGCCCTCCGGCTGGGGCTACGCCGTGTTCGGCAAGGTGGTGGCCGGCAGCGACGTGGTCGACCAGATCGAGAAGGTGCGCACCGGCCGCAGCGGCTTCCACGACGATGTGCCGCTGCAGGACGTGGTGATCGAACGCGCCGTCGTGGTGGAGTGAGCCCGAGCGCGGCCCTGACGGGCCCCGAGTCCCGGCCGTCGAAGGCGCTGCCGGTCTGGCAGTGGCGGCCAGACGGGCCGGTGCCCGTCCTCGCACCGCCGCCCGGCTGGCAGCGCATCGACCTCGTCTCCGACCTGCACCTGGGCGCGCATGCGCCGGCCACGCTGCGTGCCTTCCTGGACTACCTGGAACGCAGCCCGGCCGACGCGCTGCTGCTGCTGGGCGATGTCTTCGAGGTCTGGATCGGCGACGACCTGCTCGAAGCGCCGCACGGCCCGGAGGCCGAGGTGGTCGCCGCGCTGCGCCAGGCCGCGCAGCGCATGGCGCTGGCCTTCCTGCCGGGCAACCGCGACTTCCTGGTCGGCGCGGGCTTTGCGGCCGCCGCCGGCTGCCTCCTCCTGCCCGACCCCTGCCTGCTGCAGGCCGGCGAACAGCGCCTGCTGCTGATGCACGGCGATGCACTCTGCCTGGACGACGGCGACTACCAGGCCTTTCGCCGCCAGGTCCGCGACCCCGCCTGGCAGGCCGCCTTCCTGGCCCGGCCGCTGGCCGAGCGGCAGGCGCTGGCCGCCGGCATGCGCGGCGCCAGCGAAACCCGCAAGCGCCAGGTCGGACCGGAAGGCTACGGCGACCTCGACCCCGCGGCGATGAATGCCGCGCTCGAGGCGGCGCACTGCGCCCTGCTCGTGCACGGACACACCCACCGTCCGGCCACCGAGTCCCTCGGGGCGGGCCGGCAGCGCTGGGTCCTGTCCGACTGGGACCTGGAGCCCAGCCAGCCCGCGCCCCGTGCCGAGGTGCTGCGCCTGCAGTCCGACGGCCTGCACCGGCTGCCCCTGGCACAGGCCCTGCCACCCTGACCGATGGGCTTGCTGGACTGGTGGCGGCAGCGCCGTCGGGCCCAGGTGCTGCAGCGCCGGGCCATTCCGGACGACCTCTGGCTGGACACGCTGCGCAGCTACCCCTTCCTGCGCCACCGCCCGCTGGAAGACCTGCTCGCGCTGCGTGCGCTCACCGCGCTCTTCCTCGACCGCAAGGAATTCAGCGCCGCCGGCGGCCTGCAGCTCACCGACGCGATGGCGGTGGCCATCGCTGCGCAGGCCTGCGTGCCGGTGCTGCACCTCGGGCTGGACTGGTACGACGGCTTCGTCGGCATCGTGCTGCACCCCGCCGAAGTCTGTGTCGAGCGCCAGTGGACCGACGAGCACGGCGTGGTGCACCAGCACCAGGAGATCCTCGCCGGCGAAGCCATGCCCGGCGGCCCGCTGATGCTGTCCTGGCAGGACGTGACGCTCGGCGGTGCGGGCGGTCCCGACGGCTACAACGTGGTGATCCACGAATTCATGCACGTCGTCGACATGCTCGACGGCCAGGCCGACGGCCTGCCCCCGCAGCCCGACGCCGCGGCGGCGCGCCACTGGATCGGCGTGCTCGAAACGGCCCACGCCGGCCTGTGCGAGGCCGTCGAACGCAACGAGCCGACCTTCCTCGACCCCTACGCCACGCACGGCCTGGAGGAGTTCTTCCCTGTCGCGGCCGAGACCTTCTTCACCGCGCCGCGCGGCCTGAAGCAGGCCCACCCCGAGGTCTACGCCCTGTTCGCCGGCTACTTCCGCCAGGATCCGGCCCGGCACATGCGCTGACAGAAGGCGAAGGCAAGCGCGGATGCTCTGGTGCCCGGGACGGGACTCGAACCCGTACGCCGGATGAGGGCGGCGGATTTTAAGTCCGCAGTGTCTACCGATTTCACCACCCGGGCTGCGCGGGAATGATAGCCCACCGCTCCTCGGGGCCTGGGCGGCCGGTTCAGGCCTGCCGCGCAAGCAGGCGCAGCAGCAGTTCGACGCGCGCCTGCGCAGGCGTCAGACTGCCGGCGTCGGGCAAACCCACCGCGTCGCCGGCGACGATGCAACCGCTGCCCTGGCGCAGCGCGCGCAGCAGCATCACGCCCTGGCGCTGGGCGCGCAGCAGGGCGGCCAGCAGGTCGTGGTGGATGCTGCCGTTGCCGGTACAGGCCACCACCAGGCCCTGCACGCCGCTGTCGAGCAGCAGGTCGACCAGTCGACCATCGGCGCCGGCGTGGCTGGTGACGATCTGCACCTCGGGCCAGATGTCCGCCGCCAACACCTGCAGGCCCAGCGGCTCCAGACCGGCCGGCGGCCAGGTCCGCAGCAGCCGCAGCCGGCCCTGCTCGACATGGGCCAGCGCACCGGCATCGCCGGCATCGAAGGCGTCGAGCCGGTAAGGGTGCACCTTGCGGGCCTGCGCACCGGCCCAGAGGCGCCCCGCCAGCGCGAGCATCACGCCGCCCAGCCCCTGCCCGGGGCCCTGCGCCGCCGCCGTGATGGCATCGAGCAGATTCTGCGGGCCGTCGGCCAGCAGTGCGTCGGCCGGGCGCATCGCGGCGGTGAGCACCAGCGGCTTGGCCGGCGCCAGCACGCGGTGCAGCAGGTAGGCGGTTTCCTCCAGCGTGTCGGTTCCGTGGGTGACGACCACGCCGGCCACCTCCGGGCGGCCGAGGTGCCAGGCGGCGCGCTCGGCCAGGCGGCGCCAGACGGCATGGCTCATGTCCTTGCTGTCGATCTGGGCCACCTGCTCGGACTGAAGGTCGACGCCGCGGCCTGGGCCGGCCTGCAGGGCGGGCCCCAGCGTGCCGAGCAGCGTGCCGATGCCGCGCTGCGCCGCGGTGTAGCCGACATCGTCGCCCACCCGGGGCGAGGTGCCGGCGATCGTGCCGCCCGTGCCCAGCAGCACCACCTGCGGCCGCACCGCCCCCGCCGAGCCCGCTGCCTGCGGCCCCCCCGGGGTCCTCTTCTTCCTCGTGGTCTGGGTTGTCATTCTTCTCGAACTGGACAAAAATACAGTCACTGGATACGCATACAGCCCGAATCTCTTCACGACCGTTTGTGTCGAGCGCGCGTGGCTGCGCGCATCCTGCCATGCCCGGGCCCACACCCGGGCCAAGCTTTCACCAGTTGCGCCGTGTGCGCAGGCGAGGTCTCGTGGACAGCCCCCCCAAGCTGACAGCCCGACAGCAGCAGATCCTGGCGCTGATCCGCCAACGCATCGAACAGGCCGGCGTGCCGCCCACACGCGCCGAGATCGCCGCCGAGCTGGGTTTTCGCTCGGCCAACGCCGCCGAGGAGCACCTGCAGGCCCTGGCGCGCAAGGGCGTGATCGAACTGCTGGGCGGCATCTCGCGCGGCATCCGACTGCACAGCGACGGCCTGCGCGCCATCGACGAGGCCGGCGCGGCCGCCACGGACAGCAGCTACCTGCTGCCCGCCCAGGCCCCCCTGCATCTGCCTCTGGTCGGGCGCGTCGCCGCGGGCAGCCCGATCCTGGCGCAGGAGCACATCGAGCGGCACTATCTGGTCGAGACCGACCTGTTCCCGCGCCGCCCCGACTACCTGCTCAAGGTACGTGGCATGAGCATGCGCGACGCCGGCATTCTCGACGGCGACCTGCTCGCGGTGCGGCGTGCCAGCGAAGCCCGCAGCGGCCAGATCGTGGTGGCCCGGCTGGGCGACGAGGTGACGGTCAAGCGCCTGCGACGCAGCCGCCAGGGCATCGAACTGCTGCCCGAGAACCCGGACTTCGCGGTGATTCCCGTCGATCCGAACCGCGACGCCTTCGCCATCGAGGGCATCGCCGTCGGTCTGATCCGAAACACGCCGCTGGCCTGAGAACCTGAGCGGCGGCGCGCACCCGGTGGGCCGGAGTCCGCCGCAACGCGCAGATCGCACAGGGTACCCCCCGCACTCGCGTGGTTCAGTGCGTGCCGGCCGGGCCGAAAACCTGGGCATCCGGCTGACCGCAGCCTTCTCTGGATGGAGCATCCCGATGACCGAGACCCTGGCGAACCGACTCACCCGGCTGCTGGCGCGCCGCCGCCGCAGCGACCTGTCGTTCCTGGCCGGCCACAGTGCGGGGCTGGTCCTGCGGCCCGCTCCGGTCGCCGTGCTGCCTGCGGCGACCGGGCCCGTCGCCGGCAGCGTCCGGCCGCTGCGCCGCCCAGGCCGGCCGACGCTGCGCTGCACGGTCGACCCGGCCGACGAGCAGCGCACCCTCATCAGCGGGCGCATGAGCGAGGTCTGCGACGCGCTGGACCGGCTCGTCGCCCGCCAGGCCGCCGCCGCGACCGCCTTGCAGGCCACTCAGGCCGGCTCCCTCTGAGAGGGTGTCCCCGAAATGACCTATTGCGCGAGTCTGGTTGCGAGGATACGCGCTTCGGTGAGCCAGACCCAGGCGACGGCAGCCCAGGTGGAGCGGTCATGGTGAGCGACCAGACGGCGCGCGCGCTCGTTCCAGG